>JAGBEX010000009.1 GCA_017936765.1 Clostridia bacterium | reverse complement strand
TCATTGTCAATGCAGATGGTTTGCCCGGAGCCTTGCTCTTCCTTGCCAACAAGCACATACAGAAGGCCCTGCTCACACAGGTAGTCCACCACGGGGTCGTCCTTGCGGCTGTAGAGCAGGATGAAACCGTCGTTCTGCCGGCTTTGACTCATTGCCTGCAGCGCCTGAAGCATCTCTGCCGTATCCTTGCCGGTAATCACCGAACAGGCCACCTGGCGCTGGTTGCACACCTGGCTGATTCCGCGGATTACCTGGAGATAAAAAGAATTCTCGTAGGCTTCCTTTGGAGAGGGCGGGAGCAGCACACTGACCATACGCAGCCGCTGATCCGTCTGCTGGGCCGACACACTGGGCTCATAGCCTAGCTTGTTCATGGTATTTCGGACTCGTTCACGGGTTTCAGCGCTGATAGAAGGGTGATCGTTGCACACACGGGATACGGTGGAGGGGGAAACACCCGCAAGAGCGGCAACATCCTTGATTGTAACAGCCATGCTTTCTCTCCTTGACTCATCATTTCTGCACGCGTTTCATTGATACCATTGTATTCGCTTACCTGGTTTTTGTCAAATCAAATTTGGAAACAACTTAAATTTAACACTTTCAAACGATTTCGAATAAGAGAGTTTTGTTAGCTTTGCATAAAAAGCAGAAACATTCTTGAATCCTCTTGCAACTTTGTGCAAAGTGTGATACAAATATTGCAGAAAGTTTCTGAAATCAGATATGCGATATCCCATGGTACGCATGGAAGGGAGCATCCCTATGACGAAAAAGCTTGCTGGTATCCTGCTGCCGATCACCAGCCTGCCATCTGAATACGGTGTGGGTTGCTTTTCCCAGAGTGCATACGACTTTGTGGATCAGCTCAAGGCAGCAGGCCAGTCCCTGTGGCAGATCCTTCCGATTCATCCCACCAGTTATGGCGATTCACCTTATCAGTCCTTCTCGACCTTTGCCGGCAACCCCTACTTTATCAGCCTGGAAGCGCTGGTGGAGGAAGGTGTGCTCACCCGGGAGGAGTGCGAGGCCGCAGACTGGGGTTCCGATCCTACCCGGGTGGATTACGAGAAGCTCTACCATAACCGCTACCCGTTGCTGCGCAAAGCCTATGAGCGGAGCAATGTATATCAGGATGAAGCGTACCAGCAGTTCATCGTTGAAAACGGGTGGTGGCTGAACGACTATGCGCTGTTCATGGCGCTGAAGAACTACTTCGGCGGCAAGAGCTGGAGCGAATGGCCGGAAGACATTCGCCTGCGCTGGAAAAATGCTTTGGACTATTATCGCAGGGAATTATACTTTGATGTCGAATTCCAACTGTACATGCAGTTCAAGTTCTTCCAGCAGTATAAGAAGCTCAGGGCTTATGCCAACAAGCAGGGCATCCGCATCGTGGGCGATATCCCGATCTATGTGTCGATGGACAGCGCCGATACATGGGCCAATCCGCAGCTTTTCCAGCTGGACGAGGAGAATAAGCCGATTGCTGTTGCGGGCTGCCCGCCGGATGGCTTCTCTGCCACCGGTCAGCTCTGGGGCAATCCGCTCTACCGTTGGGATTATCACAAGTCTACCGGCTATGAGTGGTGGTGCACCCGCCTGTGGTACAGCTTCCAGCTCTACGACGTGACCCGCATTGACCACTTCCGCGGCTTTGACGCCTATTACGCCATCCCTTACGGCGAGGATACCGCCATGAACGGCTGGTGGGAAAAGGGCCCCGGGATGGACCTGTTCCGTACGGTCCGGGAAAAGCTGGGAGATGCGGAAGTGATCGCCGAGGATCTGGGCTACATGACCGATTCCGTCCGCGAAATGGTGAAGGAAAGCGGCTTCCCGAACATGAAGGTGCTCGAGTTTGCCTTCGACGCCCGGGATACTGGCTCTGCCAGCGATTATCTGCCCCATAATTATGGGGAGAACTGCGTTGCCTACACCGGCACCCACGACAATGAGACCCTGGTGAGCTGGCTGGATGCCATCACCCGGGCCGAAATGAAGCTGGTGCGCGACTATCTGAGCGATCATCACACCCCCAAGCGGCTGCTGAACAAATCCCTCATTGCTCTGGTGATGCGCAGCGCTGCAAAATACTGCATCATTCCCATGCAGGATTATCTGGGGCTTGATGATTCTGCCCGCATGAATCATCCTTCCACCCTTGGCGGCAACTGGCAGTGGCGGCTGACACCCGGCCAGCTGGATGAGAAGATGCTGGAGGAGATCACTGCGACCTGTATCCGCTACGGCCGCTCTGCCCTGACCGAAAGGGCGGCCGCGGAGGAAAATGCTCTGCCCGAAGCGGCAGAATAACCCTGGTGCAAAGCGCTACGGCGCTTTACATAGAAAAACGTAAAGGAGTACCTAACTATGAAGAAGATCGTTTCTCTGGTCCTGTCTCTGGCGCTGGTTCTGTCCTGCCTGAGCTTCGCCGCTGCAGAGTCCACCGGCTCTGTGTACTACCTCAACTTCAAGCCCGAACAGGCTCAGCAGTGGGAAGACCTGGCCAAGGCCTATACCGCTGAGACCGGCGTTCAGGTCACCGTCGTGACCGCTGCTTCCGGCACCTACGAGCAGACCCTGGCTTCCGAGATCGTCAAGGAAGACGCTCCCACCTTGTTCCAGGTCAACGGCCCCAAGGGTCTGGCTACCTGGAAGGAGTACTGCGCTGATCTGTCCGGTACCGAGCTGTACAAGAACGTCAAGTCCGACGACTTCGTCCTGAAGCAGGGCGACGCCGTTGTGGGTATTGCCTACGTTATCGAGACCTACGGCATCATCTACAACAAGGACCTGATGGCCAAGTACATCGGCCTGGAGAATGCCAAGATCGCTGACGTTGCCGAGATCAACAACTTCGAAACCTTCAAGGCTGTTGTCGAAGATATGCAGGCCCGCAAGGACGAGATGGGCATCATGGGTGCCTTCACCTCCGCCGGCATGGATTCTTCCTCCGACTGGCGCTTCAAGACCCACCTGGCCAACATGCCCATCTACTATGAGTACCAGGCTGACGGCATCGGCGATACCGACGCCATCAAGGGCACCTATCTGGACAACTACAAGAAGATCTGGGATCTGTACATCAACAACGCCACCTGCGAGCCCTCCATGATCGGCGCCAAGACCGGCTCCGACGCGCTGGCTGACTTCGTGCTGGGCGATGCTGTGTTCTATCAGAATGGTACCTGGGAGTACGGCAACTGCATCAACGAGGGCATGACCGACGAGCAGCTGGGCATGCTGCCCATCTTCATCGGCGTTGAGGGTGAAGAGAATCAGGGCCTGTGCACCGGTTCCGAGAACTACTGGTGCGTCAATGGCAAGGCTTCCGCGGAAGACCAGGCTGCCACCATCGCCTTCCTGGAGTGGTGCACCACCTCTGACGCTGGCCGTGACGCCATCGCCAACAAGATGGGCTTCCTGACCCCCTTCAAGTCCTTCGACGACGGCTATGTTGCCAACAACGCTCTGATCGCTGCTGCTGATGAGTACATCGCTGCTGGCAAGACCTCCGTGTCCTGGAACTTCCCCACCATGCCCTCTGAGAACTGGAAGAACGGCGTTGGCGTCGCTCTGCTGGCTTATGCTCAGGGCACCGGCGAATGGTCTGCGGTTGTGGATGCGTTCGTGAATGGCTGGGCTGCTGAGGCTGCTGCTGCTAAGTAATCCCTGTTTAGTCCCCTGCGCGGCAGACCCTGATCGGTCTGCCGCGCATTCTCCCGTTGTCGGAGCCCCATATGAGGGCATGTGCAAGCGTATCTTCATATGCGGTCCCGATGCGGGCGCTGCCACACCATAGCAAAGGAGATGAAACCAGTATGGAAAAAGCCTTGAAGAAATGGTGGCCTCTGTTCATTCTTCCCACGATGGCTGCCTTCACCATTGGTTTTCTGATCCCCTTCGTCTGGGGACTGTATCTGTCCTTCTGCGAATTCACGACCGTCAATGATGCTGTCTGGGTAGGACTGAACAATTACGTGCTTGCCTTTACCGATCCCAGCAGCTATTTCACCCACTCGCTGTGGTACACAGCGTTGTTCTCCGTCGTTTCCACGGTCATCATCAACATACTGGGCCTGACGGTCGCTATCCTGCTGGTGCGCGGCATCCGCGGCACAAACATCTTCCGTACGGTGTTCTTCATGCCTAACCTGATCGGCGGTATTGTGCTTGGCTGGCTGTGGCAGGTGCTCATCAACGGCGTGCTGGCCAAATATGGCGTAACCATCGTGACCAACGAGTGGTATGGCTTCTGGTCTCTGATTCTGGTCATGACCTGGCAGCAGCTGGGCTACATGATGATCATCTACATCAGCGGCCTGCAGTCCATCCCCGAGGAACTGATGGAGGCCGCCTCCATCGACGGCGCCAATGCATGGCAGACACTGCGCTTCGTCAAGCTGCCCATGCTGATGCCCTCCATCACCATCTGTACCTTCCTGACCATCACCAACGGCTTCAAGCTCTTTGACCAGAACCTGGCACTGACCAACGGTATGCCTCCGGAGAGCCGTCTGATGGCCCTTGATATCTACAACACCTTCTATGGCCGTACCGGCTGGGCTGGCGCAGGTCAGGCGAAGGCTGTGGTCTTCTGCATCATCGTGGTGGCCATTGCACTTCTCCAGCAGAAGCTGACCCATTCCAAGGAGGTGCAGCAGTAATGGCAAAGCAGAAAAGCACGCTTAAAAGAGGCACCCGGATCCTCAACAGCATTCTGACGCTGGTTTTCTCCCTGATTTCCCTGGCATATGTGTATCCTTTGTTTATCATGCTGGTCAACAGCTTCAAGAAGAAGGCTTACATTTCCCGTGCGCCCTTCACGGTTCCGATGCCCGGCACGGAGACGTGGAACAAGATGTACGTCGGCACGCAGAACTACGCCACGGGCATTGAAAAAACGGATTTCCTCCATTCCTTCTGGTTCAGCCTGCTGATCACGATCCTGAGCGTATTTGTGATCCTGCTGTTCTGCTCCATGACAGCATGGTACATCAACCGCGTGACCTCCAAGCTGTCCAAGGGTGTGTATGCGCTGTGCCTGTTCTCCATGGTCGTGCCCTTCCAGATGGTCATGTTCACCCTGTCCAAGCTGGCGAACATACTCCACCTGAACACCCCTCTGGGCATCGTGATCATATACCTTGGCTTCGGTGCTGGCCTTGCGGTGTTCATGTTCTCTGGATACATGAAGAGTTGTCCCATTGCCATTGAGGAAAGTGCGATGATTGACGGCTGCTCGCCGCCCCGTACCTTCTTCTCCATCGTGCTGCCCATCCTGCAGCCCACCTATGTGTCTACCGCCATTCTGGAAGCCATGTGGATCTGGAATGACTACCTGCTTCCTTACCTGGTGCTGGACATCAAAAAGTACAAGACGATTCCGATCGCCGTGCAGTACCTCAAGGGAGGCTACGGTTCGGTGGATATGGGTGCGATGATGGCCATGCTGGTGCTGGCGATCATCCCGATCATTGTCCTGTATCTGGCTTGCCAGAAGTTCATCATCTCAGGCGTTATGGCAGGCGCGGTGAAGGGATAATGCCTTCCTGTGATGCTGACTGATATTGCATTTTGTACACAAATTGTACTCAATAGGCATGCGAAAAGCCCGGAATCCCTTGATTTGCAAGGGGTTCCGGGCTTGAGCTTTTTACTCACGCTCGGGGCCGGGATGTTTTGCAGGATTTTTTTATTCCGTTTATTTCGTGAAAAAGGGGGGCTTTTTTCGCCTGTTTTGCATGGCTGTATTGCTCTGTTCGAAAAAGTGTATGCCAACCGAAAGAAACTCAAAGTCGAATTCAATGTGATTCGATTTGTCAAGGGGTGTTTCGCCGTGAAATGCTATCATGTAACTGCACTAAGTCACCGATGTATGTGACGCTCCCGGAGCATTGGCTGCTGTGTTACATATGTCCCCTGTACTCCGTAGGCGTCACACCCAAGCGTCCTTTGAACAGCCGCATGAACACCACATCGTTCTCATAACCGCACAGGGCTGCAATCTCTCGGACAGTCAGTTCAGTATGCTGCAGATAGTACCGGGCGGCATTCATGCGGGCAGCCAGCAGATCCTCATAGCAGCTGACGCCAAACCGCTCCCGGTACAGCTGGTGGAAATACGACAGGCTCAGCCCTGCGGCAGACGCCATCTCAGTCACAGAGGCGTATTTCCCGGGATTGGCGTACAGGTCAGCACGCAACATGTTCATTTGTGCGACGTGAGCACCATGCGCCGTCGGCTTGCGGCTGGTGCATCCATCGGACAACTTGAGCAACAGCAATTGCAGCAGCAGGTTTACACATGTGTCCTTTTGTTCGGAGGGTGAAACCTGCTCCCGGCACAGCAATTGCATCAATTCCTCTACTTCCCGCAAATTGCTGAGCGTCAGCATCCTTCCGCAGGGCAGTGCGGACAAATCGTCAGCCTCGTCTCCGATGAAGTGAAGAAAATGGTTGATGTATGCCCCGGTAACAGACCGGTACATTTGCTGCTGTCCGGGCTTAAACAGCACAGCGCTGCCTGGGGCGGCGGGGAGTTCTTTGCCGTCCAATGTCAGCAGAGCATCCGTCTTGAAGATCACCAGTAGCCAGTCGCCGGAACCGTGGGGACGCTGAATGCTGAAAGCCCCGTGATGATGGATGTCCATACCAATGGCATGCAAGTGCAGCATGACCGGTTCCCCCTTCGTAGGATTCATCAGTATGCACATAGGATAAATCATTGTTTTGCGTCTGTCAAGCTGATACAATGAGCGTACAGAACATCAGTCAAGGAGGTATCCCGATGAAGCATATTGCCATGCTGGTCAACGCAAAGGATGTGATTGCCACCATCCGTCCGGAGATCTACGGCCATTTTGCCGAACATCTGGGCCGCTGCATCTATGGCGGCATCTTCGTGGGCGAGGACAGCCCCATCCCCAACGAAAAAGGCATCCGAAAGGACGTGGTCGAGGCCTTCCGGCAGATCCGCGTACCCACCATCCGCTGGCCGGGCGGCTGCTTTGCCGAGGAGTATCACTGGCAGGACGGCATCGGCCCCCGGGAAAACCGCAAGAAGATGGTGAACATCAACTGGGGCGGCGTGATCGAGGACAACTCCTTCGGTACTCATGAATATATGGAGCTGTGCCGTCAAATCGGTGCAAAGCCCTATATCAACGGCAACGTGGGCTCCGGCACCGTGCAGGAAATGGCAGAGTGGGTGGAATACATGACCGCTGTAGGGACGCCCATGGCTGAAGCCCGCAGGGCCAACGGCCAGGACGAGCCCTGGAGGGTGGAATTCCTGGGTGTGGGCAATGAAAACTGGGGCTGCGGCGGCGAAATGAGCGCAGAGACCTACGCTGCGGAGTTCCGCAAATTCGGCGCTTTCTGCCGGGATCACAACGGCAACCGCCTGTGCCGCATTGCCTGCGGGCCGTCCTCTGCGGATTACGGCTGGATGGAAACGATGATGAAGTCCCTCTCGAAGGGCTGGGGTGGCTATCCGCTGGCTGGGGGCATCGACCTACACTACTACACCATGCCCATCCATCCGCAGATGGACTCTGCCACGGATTTTGACGACGCGCTCCACTATGCCACCATGGACAGCGCCTTCTTCTGCGATGAGCTGCTGACCCGCCACACTGAGATCATGAACCGCTACGACCCGGAGAACCGGATCGGCTTGATCATCGGCGAATGGGGCTGCTGGCATCAGGTGGAGCCCGGCACCAATCCCGGCTTCCTTTACCAGCAAAACGCCATGCGCGACGCCCTGGTGGCAGCCATCCACCTGAATATCTTCAACCGCCATGCCAGGCGTGTGATGATGGCCAACCTTGCCCAGACGGTGAACGTGCTGCAGTCCATTCTGCTCACGGACGGCGAGCAGCTGGTCAAAACGCCCACCTACCATGTATTTGACCTGTACAAGGAGCATCAGGGCGGCACGGCGGTGTACTGCTACACCGATGCAGACAAGGCAGACGAAGCCCATAAAGCGCCTATGGTATCCAGTTCGGTCTCCATCAAGGAGGGCGTGATGACCCTGACCCTCGCCAACTGTTCCCTGACGGAGGAAGTGCAGATTGACTGCGATCTTTGCCATTTTGACGCCCACGAGACGCAGGCACGGATCCTGACGGCGGATACGCACGCCTTCAATGATTTCAATCATCCGGAGGACGTGACGATCCAGCCGTGGACAGCACAGGTGACAAACGGCAAACTGCAGGTGAAGCTGCCGCCTTGTTCTGTGGTGGCCGTGGCGGTCAAATAACAGTTGTATAACTTGGAGCGCTGTGTACACAGCGCTCCTTTGCTATTCTGATGAATGATGTGTTTGATATATCTTCGGATGCTCCGCAAGAAAATGAAACTCCTCCTTGACAGGTGACCGTTTGGTCACTATAATATGGGTGACCGATTGGTCACCCCGACGCGCTATATGGAGGTCATCATGGAAATCTCAACAAAAGACCGTATTTTGAACGAAGCACTCATCATGTTTGCCGAAAACGGCTATCGTGGCACCAACCTGCGTGATCTTGCCGCACAACTGGGACTCAGCAAGTCGGCCTTGTACAAGCACTACGACAGCAAAGAGGCCATCTGGAATGCTCTGCTGGATAAGATGGAAGCCTACTATGCCGCCCGTTTCGGCTCCATGAGCAATCTGCCGCCTACGCCCAGGAGCAGCGAGGAGCTGGTTGCGCTGACCATGCGACTGATCGGCTTTACCATCCGCGATCCTCAAATTCAGCTGACCAGAAAGCTGCTTCTGACAGAGCAGTTCCACGATGCGCGGGTATGCAAACTGGCTACCAAGCATTTCCTGGAGGGACTTGCCAACATGTTCGCGGTGATGTTTGGACAGATGATGCAAAACGGACTATTGAAGCAATCAGACCCTGCCATGCTCGCGTTCGCGTTCACATCGCCCATCACCTCTCTGGTGCATCTGTATACCCGTGAACCGGACCGGGAGGCTGAAGTGATGGAGCGCATTGAGAGGTTTGTCCGGTACTTTATTGCGATCAACCAGCAGGAGACGGACTGGAACATGCAAAAAACGTTGATTTCCAGCGATCCGGGAGGAGAGGACAAATGAGAATCCTCGTTTTGAACGGCAGTCCCAAGAAGAAAAGCGATACCTTCCGCCTGACAGACGCTTTCCTGAAGGGTCTGAACAGGCGACAGGAACACGAAGTACATATCATCAACGTGATTGAAAAGGACATTGCGCCCTGCCGGGGATGCTTCGGCTGCTGGCAGCGGCTGGATGGTCATTGCGTCATTCATGATGACCAGAATGCGATTCTCGACCTGTATCGCAGCGCCGATGTGATCATCTGGAGCTTCCCGCTGTATTGCTACGGTATGCCCTCTCATCTGAAGGCGGTGCTTGACCGCACCATTCCGCTGGTGAAGATGAGCATGGTTCAGCAGGCGGATGGATCCGTCCGTCACGAGGCGCTGGCGGACTTCTCCTGGATGCACACGCTGGTCATCTGCGGCTGCGGGTTCCCGGACTGGGACGGCAATTTTGATGGCTTGAAAAAGATGTGCGAAGTGTGCTTCGGTGGCCCGGATATGGTCTGCGTACCGGAAACGCCCATACTGAATGTACCGGAAGCCGCGATTGTTGCCGAGCCTTTGCTGGCCCGCTTTCAAAAGGCAGGCGAAGAATATGCTGCAACACTGACGCTTTCTGCCCAGACCATCACGGAGCTGGAAGCCCCTATGATCCCCAAGGAGGAATATATCCGTCAGGTCAATGGCAATGCGAAATGACACTGCAACTACGGAAAGAAAGGAATAGCCGTGTTTCAACCTGATGCATACATTTCATCGCTGATTGTGCTGCTGAAGGAAGCCTTCCAGGATCGTCTGCTCTATGTGGGCCTACAGGGCAGCTATCTGCGGGGCGAGGCCACCGGGCACAGCGATATTGATGTCATGGTGGTTATCGATCAAATGACCGTTGCCGATCTGAATGTCTACCGGAATGCTATTGCTTCTCTGCCTGAAGTGAACAAATCCTGTGGCTTCATTTGCGGTGCAGAAGAATTGCGGCATTGGAATCCGATGGAGATCTGCCACCTGCTCAATACCACCAAGGACTATTGCGGTATGCTGGCTGATCTGGTTCCGTCGTATACGGAGCATGACGTCATCGCTTTTGTGAAAATGAGCCTTGGCAATCTGTATCATGAGATATGCCACCGCTATATCCATGCTCCCTCAGAAAGAAGTGTGGCGGCGCTGCCGGGAACCTACAAACAGGTTTTCTTCATCCTGCAAAACCTGCATTATCTGGAAGCAGACAGATTCATTGGTACCAAACAAGAATTGCTGGCATCCCTGACGGGGCAGGACAGACTGGTGCTGGAAACGGCAATTGCCCTCGCAAATGGAGAACCGTTTGACTTTGACGGGGCCTTTGCCCTGCTGTATTCTTGGTGCCAGGAGGTACTTGCTCGCACATCGTCCATTGCAGGGGCATCCCTGTGAAAATAAGATCGTTATCAGGAGGCTATACCATGAAAGCTGAAGTCTATCTCCATGGTCAGATTCTCGGAACCCATTCTTTCCTGCTGAAGGGCGAATTTCCCCAGCCGGACTCCTACAGCGAGATCCTCGCCCGCTACTTCCTTCCCGGCGGCGAAACCGGCACGGCGGCTACGGTGCTTTCTTCCCTTGGCGTCAATGTGAAAATAGACGGCACCCACATCGGTCAGGAGCCCGCAGAGCTGATCCGCTCCTTCTACGCCGACAAGACCGTGGATCTGTCCTCCGTGTACTTTGACCCGGAGTGGGAGGGCTTGGTGGATCATGTGTTGATTGCCGGCGCTTACCGCACCCCCATGGGCCGTTTCCAGCACCTGTATGAATCCGGCGAGAAGCGCTGGAACGATCCCAAGGAGCAGGACATCATCGACTGCAAGGTGGTAGGCATTGACCCCTACTTCAAGGAATCCACCCAGATGGTGGCCGAGCTGTGCGTGAAGCACGGTAAGCCCTACGTGACCATTGACTGCAAGCACGATACCTACCTGCACCAGCACGCCGCCATCAATGTGCTTTCCCACGAATGCACGGACGGCGACTACAAGGGTCACACGCTGGAAGAAGTGTATGAGCTTCTGACCGCCAATACGGATGGTCTGGTCATCATCACCGCTGGTGAGAACGGCATGTATTACGGCCGTAAAGCTCAGCCCATGAAGTATATGCCCGCTTTCAAGGTGGACGTGCGCAGCACCCTGGGCGCCGGCGATACCTACAAGGCCGGCTGCGTGTACGCGCTGCTCCACGGCATGAGCGACGAGGAAACCGTGCGTTTTGCCGCTGCCTGCTCCGGCGTGGCCATCACTGCCTTCCCACTGCCCTTGAACCCTCCCACGCTGGAAAAGGTCAACGCTCTGCTGGCACAGGGAACCTGACCACAAAGGAGGAACGTTACTGATGAAGAGCCTTGAAGTCAAGCAGCTTGCCTACGAGCTGGGAGCTGATTTGTGCGGTATAGCCAGCATTGATCGTTTTGATGACGCGCCCAAAGGGTATCATCCCCTGGATGTACTGCCCACCTGCCGCTCCGTGATCTCCATGGGGATCCGTTTTCCTGTGGCGGCTCTGAAGAGCCCTACGCCCGTCCCTTACACCCGCATCCGTAATTCCATCACTGCGAAAATGGATGCCATCGCGTTGGATTTGTGCATTGGGCTGGAAAAGCGCGGAGCCCTTGCACTCCCCATTCCCACCAACGAGAGCGAACGGGATGTCCGTACGGGACGCTGGCGCTCCATCATCTCCCAGAAGCACGCGGCCCAGGCAGCCGGGTTGGGAACCATTGGACGGCATTCACTGCTGATTACACCGCAATTCGGCAGCATGTTGTGGCTGGGTTCAGTGCTGACAGAAGCAGAATTGGAACCAGACCCGCTGCTGGAAAGCATCTGCACCAACTGCAATCTCTGCGTGGATGCTTGCCCGGTGAATGCCCTGGCTTCACCGGAAATGGCACAGCAAACGTGCTGGGATTATGCCTTTGGCGATGATGCCGAAAAGGAAATCTGGCGCATTTCCTGCCATCGCTGCCGTGACATCTGCCCCTATAACCTGGGCAGTGATAACAATTTACTGTAATCAAAGGAGCATCCGTCCTATGCCATCCCGCACCAAAGACATGACCCAGGGTAACCCGACAAAGCTGATTCTGCAGTTCAGTTTGCCGCTACTGGCGGGCAACATTCTTCAGCAGCTGTACAACCTGGTGGACACCCTGGTGGTGGGCCGTGCCGAAGGGGTGACGGCGCTGGCGGCGGTTTCCTCTACTGGCTGGCTCGACTGGACGCTGTTGGGGCTGATCCTCGGCCTTGCCCAGGGCTTCGCCATCCAGATCGCTCACAGCTTCGGCGCAGGCGACCACGCCGGTCTGCGCCGGGCTGCCGGGCACAGTATTGTGCTGGCAATTACGGTGGTGACGGCGCTGGAGATCATCGCCCAGTTCGCTCTGCGGCCTGTGCTGACGCTGATGAACACCCCTGCCGATACCTATGAGCTGACGCTTCTGTACCTGCGGATCGTCTTCGGCGGTCTCCCGCTGGTGATGGGCTACAACCTGTTCTCCGGATTCCTGCGCTCGGTTGGAAACAGCCGTACCCCGCTGTTCGCCATCACCTGTTCAGCCATCTGCAACATCCTTCTGGATGTGCTCTTTGTGGTATATTTCCACTGGGGTGTGGCTGGCGTCGCCATTGCTACGTTGATTTCCCAGGCGCTTAGCTGCCTGATCTGCCTGGCGGCTGTGCTGAGGCTGCCCATTTTCAAGCTGTCCCGCAGTGATCTTCGTCTGTCCCGAGATGTGTCCTTCGGCCTGATCAAGCTGGGACTTCCCATTGCCTTCCAGAACCTGATCATTTCTGTGGGCGGCTTGATCCTGCAGAGCGTCGTGAACGCCCAGGGCTTTATCTTCATGGCGGGCTACAACGCCGCCAGCCGCATGCAGGGCCTGATGGAAATGGCCGGAACCGCCCTGCGCGGTGCTGTGAGCACATTCGTCGGGCAGAACTACGGAGCGAAGAAGATGGATCGCGTTAGGCTGGGGCTGCGCAAATCCGTGCAGATTGCTGTACTGATGGCGCTTGTCATCGGTGGCGCTGTCATTCTCTGCGGCAAACCGCTGCTGCGCCTGTTCATTCAGGATGATCCGGCCATTGTGGAGCAGGTACTGGTCTACGGCTACCGTTTCCTGTGCTTCATGGGCGCAAGCCTGTTCGCGCTGTATCTGCTGTTTGTGCTGCGCTCCGCCCTGCAAGGACTGGGCGATACGGTCACCTCCATGTTCAGCGGCGTACTGGAGCTCTTCATGCGCAGCGGCAGTGCGCTGGTGCTTCCTCTGTTCATGGGTGAGTGGGGTGTTTACACAGCTGGCATCATCTCCTGGTACGGTGCGGCGACGCTGCTGGCGTTCAGCTGCCGGAAGCGGCTGCGCAGGACTTGGTTAGATGAAGTACAATAAGAGACGTTTAGTTTCTGCATCTATCTTCTGTCATTGCAAACGCAAGAAAGAAACAAACTCCCTACCTGCTGTCATGCATAGCCCTGGGCTGCTATCGGTAGGCAACAAGTAGGGAACAAAGTGAGTCCTGAGCCTCCTGTTGTGAGCGACTTAACAGTCTGAACCCCTTGATTTTACTGACTTTGCGCCGTTTTTGCGCATGAGAACAATCGTTCTCTTATGATTCTCCAAGCGCTAATTGCACATCGTATTCCCGCATTCCAGTGTTGTTTCCGGCACTGGAATGTTTTTTGTTTTCGCTGACCGCCTCTCCCCCAAGCAGGAAATCAGCCACCGCTTGGAGAAAATTACTTATATAAGTTGAACCGTTCCAGTTTGCATAGATGAGAGGGTGTCAATCAATGACATGGTTAGAAATGGCATTGCGACTTGTGCTGGCCGTGGTAATAGGCTGTGCCATCGGCATTGAGCGCGAACACAAGAATCGTCCCGCGGGTATGCGCACCCATGTGCTGGTCTGCGTTGGCGCGGCGCTGATCGCTATTATTGAGTGCATGAATATCGCGGATACCCTGGAAATGAACCGCCTTAACAGCTCCAGCGGCATTGCCCTCAGCGTTGGTCGCCTGAGCGCTCAGGTGGTCAGCGGCATCGGCTTTCTTGGCGCTGGCACGATCCTCGTATCCCAAAAGAAGATCGCTGGCCTGACCACCGCCGCTTCCCTGTGGTGTACGGCCTGCCTGGGCCTGGCCGCAGGCATGGGACACTATGTGCTTGCCGTGGCAGGCTGCCTGATCGTGATCACCACCTTAACGCTGATGCAGCGGGTGGTGCGGGTGAACACGGTCAAGAATCTTGAGGTCCAGTTCGTCCGCCGCAACGAAACGATCCCCTTCATCAACGCCTATTTTGAAAAGATGGGCGTGACTGTCATCGACGTGGATTTCCACATTGAGAGCAAGGAAAAGGGCAAGGGCAAGGAGAAGGTGTACACCAACCTCTACACGCTTGATATGCCAAAGAAAATCGCCTACAAGGACATCGTGAACGATCTTTCAGAGTATGCCAACATCGAGGTCATCCGAACCATCAGCCCCAACTGAACGAATCAAAGCCAGCTGCCATAAGATGATGCGGATAACAGCGCTGCCCCGGAGAGAAATCTCCGAGGCAGTTTTTTGACCCCACGGGCCTTATCGTTCCTGTCCTGCCATGAACACCCGGCGGCTGGCATGGCATTGTACAGATGGGTAAGATGGGTCGCCCCGGCATCAAAGGCTGCCTTGGCGCGGGCAGCTGCAAAAGATTCTGGCGTTTTTGTAGTACATCTCTCCTGCCTCCCCGCCTGTGCATCTGCGCAGCTTCGATCCTATTGTACCGCGTGATGACGGATTAGTCAAAAAAGGGTTCCGCTGCATCGCTTCCCGCCCTGTGTTTTCTTCGTTCGGTCCCCCGAAAAAAGGGTTTCCCTCCCCCGTTGCAGAATCAATGTTTATTCTATCCACCGCCTTGAACCGACCAAAGGAGGCAAATCATGCTGCGTTTCCTCGTTTTCAGCGACCTGCACCTGGAGGACTGCACCGATGGCCTTGCGCGCCTGGACACCATTCTGCGCCACGCCCAGGAGGAACAGGTGGAGTTCATCGTGTCCCTGGGCGACCTGTGTTTCCCCACGGACAGCTACTCCCCTGTGATGGACAGGCTGCGCAGCTGCGGCATTCCGGTGCATCACACCATCGGCAACCACGATGTGCAGGACTGGGACATTGCCGATTCCCTGCGTTTTCTGGGCAAGCTACGCCCCTACGAGGCCTTTGAGGCAGGCGGGTACAAGTTCATCATTCTGGACACCTGCTATTGGAAGAGCGAGGCGGGCGAGTTCCACTTCCCCAACAAGCAGCGCATTCCTTCCCTCTACCCGGTGCTGCCCCAGGAGCAACTGACCTGGCTGGAGCAGCAGCTCTCCGACGGGAAGAAGTACATCATCTTTTCCCACATGAGCCTGGTGAACCCCTTCGCCCGCCGGGGCATTGCCAACAAGGAGGACGTGCAAAAGCTGTTTGCAGGCAAGGACATCCTGCTGTGCATGAACGGCCACGACCACGGCAGCGACCTGAAATGGGTGAATGGCGTCCCCTACTACACCATCAGCTCCGCCTCCCAGTTCTGCTGGTGGGGCGGCGACCCGCCGCGGGTGGAGAACCTGTTCTACAAGGATCCCCTGCACGTGATCGTAGAGGTGGACGAAAGCGAGATCCGCATTCTTGGCATGGAGAGCGAGTTCGCCGCCCTGAAGCCAGAGGATGTGGGCGTATACGACTACCGCTGGAACGGCGTGGACGTGCATCCCATCGCCCAGTCCCAGGTTCTGCCCCGCAAAAAGTGACACGCAAAAACCCTCTGCATCATGCAGAGGGTCATTTTTTCAAAAACCTCAGGAGGTGTCGGAGGCGCCACAGCGCCTCTGACTGTAATCGTATCCGCCGGGTTTCCCGGCGGGGCGGGGCGTTTTCAGCTTTGCTGAAAACTTTCCTTACGCGAAGGAACGGCCGTGGACGGCGCTTGCGCCGGACACAGTGACGGAGCGCAAATCCTTAACAAAGTGGCTCCGCCACTTTGTTGAAACGCGTTTAGCGCTCTTCGCGGAAATAGGCCAGACCAAGGGATGCCGGGGGTTGGTTCTCCCGCTTGTTGCGGATGGAGGTCACGATCAGCACCAGAATGGTGACCAGGTAGGGCAGCATCTTCAGAAGAGGCTTGGCCGCCATGGTCACGGTGATGCCCTCGATGTTGGCAATGTAGCTGGAGCAGCTGAACAGGAAGCCGAACACCGTGGAGCCGATGATGGTCATGTGGGGACGCCACAGGGCAAAGATCACCAGCGCGATGGACAGCCAGCCGAAGGCCTCCAGGCTCAGGTATGCCTCCTGGGAGGCCATGTAGTCGATGATGCAGTAGAAACCGCCCAGGCCGGAGATGCCGCTACCAATGCAGGTGGCCAGGTACTTGTACTTCGTCACGTTGATGCCCACCGCATCGGCGGTGCCGGGGTTCTCGCCCACGGCGCGCAGCCGCAGACCCACCTTGGTGCGGAACAGCACCCAGGAGGCGATGATCGCAATGGCCACGCCCACAAAGAACAGCACGCCCAGATACTGCAGGGCATCGGTGCGGCCGGCAAAGGGCCAGCGGAAGATCTTCTTGGGGCCAACCAGATACACCGTGGGATCCAGCTTGCTGAAGATCACCTTCATCAGGCCCACGCCAAAGGTGGTCAGCGCCAAGCCGGTCACGTTCTGATTGGCGCGCAGCGTTACGGTAAGGAAGCTGTAGATCAGGCCCATCAGCATGGACATGGCCAGCGCACCAGCCATACCCAGGATGATCACCAGGAAGGGGGGCAGGTTCAGGGGGCCGATGAGGTTCAGCACCAGGCAGCCGCCAGCGCCGCCCATGCACATGATGCCGGGAATGCCCAGGTTCAGGTGGCCAGCCTTTTCGGTGAGGATCTCACCGGTGGAGCCATACATGAACACCGCGCCAAAGGCCAGGGACTCGATCAGGAAATTCAGCCAGACGTTCATTTGGCAGCCTCCTTTCCGGCGGACTTGCGGAAGACGAATTTGTAGTTGATGAAGAACTCACAGCCGATGATGAAGAACAGGATGATGCCCACGATCACGTCCGGCAGGGCGCCGCTGACGTTGAAATCCTGGGAGATCTGCGCGGCACCAGAGTTGAGGAAGGAGATCAGGCCGGAGGTGACGATCATCATGATGGGGTTGAAGTTGGCCAACCAGGACACGATGATGGCCGTGAATCCCTGGCCGCCCACGGACTCGGTGGTCACGCTCTGGTCAAGACCGGAGCCGATGAGGTAGCCAGCCACGCCGCAGAGCAGGCCGGAGACCACCATGGTGCGGATGATGACCTTCTGCACATTGATGCCGCTGTACTGGGCGGTGCGCACGCTCTCGCCCACCACGGAGATCTCATAGCCCTGCTGAGTGTACTTCAGGTAAACGTAGAGCAGCACCGTCAGCACCAGCACGATGAGGATGATCAGCAGATACTGGTTGCCAAAGGGCAGGGGCGGCAGCTTGCCGTATTTCAGCTTGCCCAGGGTGGAAGAGCCGCTGGGAACCCAGATCACCAGGAAGTAGCTTACCACATAGGTGGCCACATAGTTCATCATCAGGGTGAAGAGGGTCTCGTTGGTATTCCACTTGGCCTTGAACAGGGCAGGGATCACCGCCCACACAGCACCATAGATCAGCGCAGCGATGAACATCATGATCAGCAGCTGCCACTCGGGCACCTTGCCGCCAAAGTAGAAGGCCATGGTGATGGCGCCCAGCACGCCCATCAGGGTCTGTCCCTCGGCGCCAATGTTCCAGAAGCGCATCCGGAAGGCCGGGGTCACCGCCAGGGAGATGCATTGCAGCACCGCCATGTTCTTCAGAAATTTCCACAGCTTGCGCTCGGTGCTGAAGGAACCCTTGATGAAGCAGTTGTAGAAATCACCGATCTTGCCAGGGTTCTGGTTCAGCTTTTCGATCAGCAGAAAGGCCACCAGGCCGCACACCACCAGACCCAGCACAATGGCCGCGATGCGGATCAGGGTCGCCCGCAGGGGGTTCACATTGGTGCGCTTGGCCAGGTGGAACAGCGGCTCATGGACGGAAGTCTTCTTTTGCTCGCTCATTGGGCAGCCTCCTTTGCAGCGGTATCCGTTTGGGTCATCATCAGGCCGATCTCCTCCTTGGTGGCGCTGCGGGCATCCACAATGCCGGTCACCGCGCCGGAGTTGATCACCATAATGCGGTCGCACAGCGCCAGCAGCACGTCCAGATCCTCGCCCACGAAGATCACGGCCACACCATTCTCCTTCTGCTTGTTCAGCAGGTTATAGATGGTGTAGGAGGAGTTGATGTCCAGTCCGCGGACGGGATAGGCGGCCATCAGCACCTTGGGGGCAAAGGCGATCTCGCGGCCCACCAGCACCTTCTGCACATTGCCGCCGGAGAGACGGCGCACAGGGGTGTTCACGCCGGGGGTGGAGACCTCCAGCTCCTTGATGATATCCTCTGCCAGCTCCCTGGGCTTCTTGCGGTCAACAAAGCCCGCGTGACCCTTTCGGTAGCTGCGCAGCATCATGTTATCGGTAATGCCCATGCTGCCCACCAGGCCCATGCCCAGGCGATCCTCCGGCACAAAGGACAGGCGCACACCCAGGGAGCGGATCTCCAGGGGCGTCTTTCCGCGCAGATTCATGATCTCGTCCTCGCGGAAAAGCACGTTGCCCGCCTCCACCTGGGCTTTGATCTGCCCATTGCTCATGCCCTTGAGGCGCATGGGCTTGCCCTCCTTGTCGTGGAAGGCGTCCTTGGCGGCCAGCTCCTTCACCCGCTTCATGGACTTGTGGAAGAAGGTCACGGGCTTGTTCTTCTTGGGATTGGTGAAAATGATCTGGCCGCTGGCGATGGGCTGCAGGCCTGCAATGGCCTCCAGCAGCTCCCTCTGGCCGCTGCCAGCAATGCCCGCAATGCCCAGGATCTCGCCGCTGTTGGCGGTGAAGCTCACGTCCTTCACCACATGGAGGCCTTCCTTGTCGATGCAGGTGAGGTTCTTCACCTCCAGGCGGGGCTGGACATTCACCGGCTCGCTGCGGTCGATGTCCAGGGTCACCTTCTTGCCCACCATCATTTCGGTCAGGCTACTCTCGGTGGCGTCGCAGGTATCCACCGTGGCGATATGCTCACCCTTGCGCAGGATGGCCACCCGGTCGGAAACGGAAAGCACCTCATGCAGCTTGTGGGTGATGATGATGATGGACTTGCCGTCCTCCTTCATGCGGCGCAGCACGGTGAACAGGCGGTCGATCTCCTGGGGCGTCAAAACAGCGGTGGGTTCATCCAGGATCAGGATGTCCGCGCCGCGGTACAGCACCTTGATGATCTCCACCGTCTGCTTTTCGGAGACGGACATATCATAAATCTTCTTCTGGGGATCGATATGGAAACCGTATTTCTCAGCGATCTGGGAAACACGGGAATTGACGGCTTTCAGGTTGTGCTGGCCCTTTTCATCAATGCCCAGCACAATGTTTTCGGCAGCGGTGAACAGATCCACCAGCTTGAAGTGCTGATGAATCATGCCGATGCGCAGGTCGAATGCATCCTTGGGAGAACGAATGACAACTTCCTTGTTGTCCTTGTAGATCTTGCCCTCGTCCGGGAAATAGATGCCGGAGATCATGTTCATCAGGGTGGTTTTGCCGCAGCCGTTCTCACCCAGGATGGAGAGGATCTCACCCTCGTAAACGTCCAGATCCACATTGTGATTGGCTACAACGCTGCCAAAGCGCTTGGTAATGCCGCGCATGGAGAGAGCGATCTTCTTTTCCACGGTATACCCTCCGTATCCGAATAAGTGCAGAAACTGCTTGGACTGCTACCCCGGGGAGCAGCAGTCCAAGCGTTGAGAAAAAACTGTGGGATTGAAATTAGAACATCTGGTTCAGCAGCTCGATGCCATCGATGCGCACATCGAAGTAGGGAGCAGAGCGATACTCAGACTCGTGGAAGTAGCCGTCGGCCACAGCCTCAGTGTCGGGGGTGAAGGCATCGTCGGTGTCCACGTCAGCCATGTAGGAGGCCAGGGCAGCGCCGTCCACGGTGATGAAGCCCTCGGTGGCGGTGTCGAACACCTTGCGGGTGCCAGCCAGCAGCTCGGCCTTCACTTCTTCCAGCTTGGCAGCGGTGCCAGCGGCAGCAGCCTGCTCATTGATCTCGGTCAGCACAACGGACTTGGTGTCGATGGTGCCGGTCCAGTCAACGTCGATCTTCTCGCCAGCAGCGACCTGGTTCACGATGTACTGGAAGTAGGGCGCCCAGTCGATACGGGAAGCCACGATGAAGGTGTTGGGGCAGGAAGCCACGGTGGAGCCGTTGTAGGACACGTTGGGGATGTTGGCGTCTTCGCAAGCGGAGGGAGCGCCCATGGAGTCAGCGTGCTGGGAGATCAGGTCGCAGTTGGCAGCGATCAGAGCGGTGGCAGCATTCTTCTCCTCGTTGTAGTCATACCAGGAGCCGGTGAACTGCACCTTCATCTCCACATCGGGGCAAACGGACTTGGCGCCCAGGTAGAAGGAGGTGTAGCCGGAGATAACCTCGGCATAGGTGAAGGCACCAACGTAGCCCATCAGGGGCTTCTCGCCCTTCAGCTTGCCAGCTTCCTTCAGCTCGTTCAGCTTCAGGCCAGCGGCAACGCCAGCCAGGTAACGGCCTTCGTAGATGGCAGCGAAAGCGTTGTGGAAGTTCTCAACGCCGGCGGTGTGAGCCATGGTGCCGGTGGCGTGGCAGAACTGCACTTCGGGGCACTGCTTGGCAGCGTCCAGCAGGTAGGTCTCGTGGCCGAAAGAGTTGGCGAAGATGATGGTGCAGCCTTCGTCAGCCAGGTCCAGAGCAGCGTCGGTGCATTCCTGGGATTCGGGAATGTTGCGCTTCATGATGACCTGCTCCTCGGTCAGACCCAGGGCGGCCACAGCGTCGTTCACGCCGTTGATGAAGTTGAGGTCATAGGTGGAGTTCTCGTCGTGCAGCAGGATGACGCCCAGCTTCACGTCCGCGATCTCAGCGGAAGCGGTGAAGATGCAGGCAGACAGGCACAGAGTCAGCACGAGCAGCAGGGCTACGAACTTTTTCATGGTGATTGTCCTCCTCTTGTATTGTGGTAACAGGATGTGTTTGCATATTTCACAAATTGATGCCCGATGTTGCAAAACACGAACATTAAATAGGAAATACGATGATATTTTACCCAAAACGCCCGTTGAAATCAAGCTTTTTTCAGATTATTTCATAAATGTAAGGTTTTCTTTATGCTGCCTACACAAAAACCGCGGCATCCCGGAGGCCACCGCACCCCACACGGTGCCGATCCATGGGGAATCGCAGGCAAACCTGCGCCTTATTTCGGATTT
Organism: Clostridia bacterium; assembly: GCA_017936765.1. Classification (GTDB taxonomy): domain Bacteria; phylum Bacillota; class Clostridia; order Christensenellales; family Aristaeellaceae; genus UBA11524. Next base: position 6,036 of record JAGBEX010000009.1, on the reverse strand, counting down.
CTACTACTTATATATATCTATCCGCATTGTATTTCTGTTGTATTTTCTCGCCACGCAAAACGCACCTTTGCTGATTGTGCCTGGCTTTTGCGCCCCGCTTGCTGCAGCACGCAAGCGTTAAAACAGAGAAAAAACTTTAACGAATACGTTTTCGTAAATTTCTTGAAAACGCGTAAAAATGCAGGACATTTCAACGAAAACTTGGGTAAAAAAACATTACAGGCACAAGAAATGGCCAATTTTTCTAAAAAAAACACTTGCAATCTGCATAAAAAGGTGATAGCATAGTCATGACGAGGAAAGCAGATCGAACGCTTTCCTCCATAATCGTTAGAATACGGTTTCGTTGAAAATCGCATCAATCACACAAAGGGGATGACACCGTGAGGGACTTTTTCAGCAACACATGGAAAAACAGAGCGCACGTTGTAATGGCGCTCCCTGGCTTCCTGATCCTGTTCTTCATCATGTATGTTCCTATGGCCGGTCTGGTCATGGCCTTCAAGAAGTTCGACTATGCCCTGGGTATTTTCGCCAGCCCCTGGAACGGTCTGGATAACTTCCAGTTCCTGATCCAGTCCTGGAAGACCTTCATCACCATGACGAAGAACACCATCTTCTATTATGTACTGTTCACCGCCGTGGGTACTTTGCTGAACGTGACCCTGGCCATCGCCATCGACCAGATGCGTCTCAAGCGCGGCGCCAAGGTGATGCAGACCCTGATGATCATCCCCGTGTTTATCTCCTACGCGGCTGTGCAGTTCATCGTGTACGCCTTCCTCGCCAAGGACACCGGCCTTATCAACAACGCTTTCGGCCTGAACATCAGCTTCTACTCCAAGGCTGCCTACTGGCCCTGGATCCTGCTGATCGTAAAGATCTGGAAGGACACCGGCTACGGCTCCGTGCTGTATATGTCCGTGCTGGCTGGCATCGACACCACCCTCTACGAGGCGGCCGACATCGACGGCGCCAACAAGTGGCAGCAGATCCGCCACATCACCATTCCTTCCCTGATCCCCATGGTCACCGTGATGCTGCTGCTGTCCGTTGGTAACGTGATGCGTTCCGACACCGGCCTGTTCTACCAGGTCACCCGCAACAACGGCATTCTGTACTCTACCACGCAGGTTATCGACTCCTACGTGCTGGGTCAGATCTTCAAGAGTTCCAACTTTGGCTTCCCGGCGGCTACCTCCTTCTTCCAGTCTATTGTCGGCCTGCTGCTGATGCTCTTTGCGAACTGGATGGTCCGTAAGATCGAGCCTGAAAACGCCCTGTTCTAATGGAAGGAGAGAGACAGATGACTGCTATGGCAACCAAGAAGCCCATGAAGATCCATAACGGCAAGCGGCTGAACGGCAAGCAGGTCGTGGGTCAAACGATCCTTACCTTCTTTGTTCTCGCGTTCACAGTATTCTGCTTTGCTCCCGTCCTGCTGACCTTTATCTCCGCCTTTACCGACGAAATGACCATCAACCAGAACGGTTTCTCCTTCTGGCCTGAAAAGTGGTCCATGTCCGGTATGAACTCCGTGCTGAAGTACGGCAACAAGCTGTTCACTTCCTACGGCGTGACCATTTTCGTTACTGTTTTCGGTACCCTCTTCGGCCTGTTTGTGATGAGCATGTATGCTTATTCCATCAGCCGCCGCGATTTCAGGCTGAGCAAGTTCCTCTCCATCTTCCTGCTGATCCCCATGCTGTTCAACGGCGGCCAGCTCTCCGGCTACATGATCTTCACCAAGTATTATGGTCTGAAGAACAACCTGCTGGCGCTGATCCTGCCCCTGTGCATGACCACGATGAATGTTATCATTCTTCGTACCTACATCGCCAACAGCATTCCCAACGAGCTGATGGAAGCCGCCAAGATCGACGGTGCCGGCGACTACCGCACCTTCTTCCAGATCACCCTGCCGCTGATGAAGCCCTCTCTGGCTGCTGTGGGCTTCATGCTGGCCACCACCTACTGGAACGACTGGCAGAACGCCCTGCTCTACATCTCCAAGGATAACCTCAAGCCCCTGCAGCTGCTGCTGGTGAACATCCAGAAGAACATCTCGTTCCTGCTGAACAACACCAACGTGCCTGCCTCGGTTCGTGCCGCCATGGGCGGTGCCATTCCCCAGTATTCCGCAACCATGGCCACCGTTCTGGTGGTTATCGGCCCCATCATGGTCGTGTACCCCTTCTTCCAGAAGTACTTCATCAAGGGTCTGACCGTGGGTTCCGTGAAGGGCTAATCCCCTACCCCATTCGGTTTCTCAATATCTCTGTGTGAGGGATATTAGGAAATAAATATTTAATAGGAGGAAACCAACCATGAAAAAGCTCGTTTCTCTGGTGCTGGCTCTGTGCCTGCTGCTGTCTGTGATGGCCGTGGCCTCTGCCGAAGACAAGGTGACCATCAACGTGTGGCGCAAGACCTTCAACCTGGCTCAGCCCGATCAGGCTCAGGTGAAGAAGGTTGAAGATGCCATCAACGCCTACATCGCTGACAAGATCAACGTTCAGATCGTTCTGACCGACATCGCCGGCGAGTACGAAGACCAGGCCAAGCTGGCCCTGGCCAACAACGAGATCGACCTGCTGTGGACCGCTTCCTGGGAAGCCACCATCGGCACCAACGATCTGGTTCCCGCCAACGCTGTGACCGACATCACCGATTACCTGGTGGGCACCCCCCTGTACGCCTCCATGGCTGAAGGCCAGTGGGAAGCTACCAAGTACAACGGCCGCAACTACTTCATCCCCGTTTACAAGGACAACGTGGAAGGCTACAACTTCATGTTCCGCAAGGAGCTGGTTGACCAGTTTGGCTGGGACATCACCACTGTGAAGACCCTGGCTGACGCCGAGCCCATGCTGATCCAGGCCAAGGAAGCTGGCATCAAGTATCCCTACCTGACCCAGAAGACCGCTCTGTTCTATCGTTGGAACATCGACAGCTTCGATTTCTTCACTGCTGACGCTTCCACCAACTTCTTCTCTGTGGATCGCGAAACCAACGAAGTTATCAACACCCTGGCTACCCCCGAGTACGTCGAGTACTGCAAGCTGATGGGCAAGTGGGCTGAGATGGGCCTGCTGCACGAAGACGACGTGAACAAGGTTACCACCGACACCACCACCCAGTCCAAGGATTGGGCTCTGACCTACTGGACTGACCTGCCCGACAACTCTGAGGCCAACGCTCGTTATCAGCAGGAAGTTGTGATGCAGCCCGCTACCAACAACTATGCTCACTCCACCTCTGCTCTGGGCTCTTGCTACGCCGTGACCACTCGCGACGAAGCCAAGATCAAGGCCGCCATCGACTTCATGGGCCTGCTGTACACCGACTCCAAGCTGGCTGACATGTACACCTTCGGCATCGAAGGCGAAGACTTCACCTACACCCAGGCTGAAGGCCAGACCATCAAGCACGTGACCCAGTCCAGCGAGCTGTACAACCACTCCATGTGGGAGTCTGCCAGCGCTACCATCGTGACTCCTCTGGCTGTCGAGCCCGACAACAAGGCTGACCTGTACGTTGACTTCAACGGCGGCGCTCTGACCTCTTGCGCTGCTGGCTTCCGCTTCGACCGTACTCCCGTTGAGGCTGAGTACGCTGCTTGCCAGGCTCTGTTCGATCAGTACGGCTTCGTGCTGGAGAACGGTGGCGTGCCCGAGGCTGACGTTGAAGCTTACATCGAGCAGTATCAGGCTGACCTGGACGCCGCTGGCTTCCAGACCTGCCTGGCCGAGTTCCAGAACCAGTACAACACCTGGAAGGCTCAGTAATCCGATTACTGGCTAACCAATTGGGGGCTGACGCAAGTCAGCCTCCTTTTTTGTGCGCAAATGCAGGGTCTTTTCATGGACAAATGCTTCGTTTCATGGTATGATGCTATTAGAGATCATCCGCCAGGAGGAGCGTTTTGCATGGAATTGTACAAGGCAGAGATCCTCATCGACCAGCGCCACCTGCTGGGCGAAGGCCCCGTGTGGGACAAGGACAGCAACACCCTGCACTATGTGGACATCATGAACAACGCCCTTCACAGCCTGAACATGACCACCGGCGTGCGCACCCGCATTGGCCTGACCCAGAACATCGGCTGCTTTGCCCTGCGGGAGAAGGGCGGGTTCATCATGGGGTTGGCTGCCGGTATCTATCTGCGCAGCAGCGATGGCACCCACATCAGCAAGCTCCCCTCCCCCGACTTTGATCCCCACACCCGCGCCAACGATGGCAAGTGCGACCCGGACGGCCGCTTCTGGTGCGGCACAGCCGACCAGGTGGATGGCGTGCTGAAGGGCGAACTGTTCGTCGTTACCCCCGATGGGCGCTGCGCCAAGCTGCTGGACAAGCTGGCCTGTGCCAACGGCCTGGCCTTCAAGGGCGATACGGTGTACTTCATCGATTCCCCCCGCCGCCGGGTGGAGCAGTACACCTTCGATGCCGAGTCCCTGACCCTCAGCGATATGCGCATTGCCGTTGAGATCGACCCTGCCCACGGCTTGCCGGACGGCATGACCATGGACAGCGAGGGTATGCTGTGGGTGGCGCACTGGGGCGGCGGCTTTGTGGGACGCTACGATCCCGCCACCGGTGAAATGCTGGCCAAGGTCACCGTGCCTGCCAGCCAAAGCTCCTCCTGCTGCTTCGGCGGTGAAGATATGCAGACCCTGTTCATCACCAGCGCCGCCGTCGGCAAGGACGACGAACCTCACGCTGGCAAGATTTTCGCGGTTCATCTGCCCTACAAGGGCGTGGACAGCCCCAAATTTCCTGGATAAGTGGAGGCCATTATGAATTTTGACGTGATCATCATCGGCGCCGGCCCTGGCGGCATCTTTTCTGCCTACGAGCTGACCCGTCTCAAGCCTGAACTGAAGGTAGCCGTTTTCGAGGCTGGCCATGCGCTGAACAAGCGCCGCTGTCCCATTGATGGCGACAAGATCAAGACCTGCATTGGCTGCAAGAGCTGCTCCATCATGAGCGGTTTTGGCGGCGCGGGTGCTTTTTCCGATGGCAAGTACAACATCACCAACGATTTCGGCGGCACGCTGTATGAGTACATCGGCAAAAAGCCTGCGCTGGACCTGATGCGCTATGTGGACGAGATCAACATGCGCTACGGCGGCGAAGGCACCAAGCTCTACTCCACCACCGGCACCCGCTTCAAGACCCTGTGCATCCAGAACGACCTGCACCTGCTGGATGCCTCGGTGCGTCACCTGGGTACGGACATCAACTATGTGGTGCTGGAGAACCTCTACGCCTACCTGCAGGACAAGGTGGCCTTCTTCTTCGATACCCCCGTGCAGCACGTGGCCATCACCGAGGGCGGCTATGAGGTGCAATGCGCCGACAGCGCCTACACCTGCAAGGACTGCATCATTTCCGTTGGCCGCAGCGGCAGCAAGTGGATGGAGACCGTGTGCAAGGAGCTGGACATCCCCACGAAATCCAACCGTGTGGACATCGGCGTACGCGTGGAGCTGCCCGCCGCCGTGTTCGCCCACCTGACGGACGAGCTTTACGAGAGCAAGATCGTCTACCGCACGGAGAAGTATGGCGACAAGGTGCGCACCTTCTGTATGAATCCCAAGGGCGCGGTGGTGAACGAGAACACCAACGGCATCATCACCGTGAACGGCCACAGCTACGAGGACCCCGCCAAGCAGACCGAGAACACCAACTTCGCCCTGCTGGTGGCCAAGCATTTCTCCGAACCCTTCAAGGATTCCAACGGCTACGGCGAGTCCATCGCACGGCTGAGCAATATGCTGGGCGGCGGCGTGATCGTGCAGCGCTTTGGCGACCTGATCCGCGGGCGGCGCTCCACCCCCAGCCGCATCGAAAAGGCCTTCATCACTCCCACCCTGCAGGCAACTCCCGGCGATTTGAGCCTTGTGCTGCCCAAGCGGATCCTCGACGGTATTATCGAAATGATCTACGCGCTGGACAAGGTGGCCCCCGGCACCGCTAACGAGGACACGCTGCTCTACGGCGTGGAGGTCAAGTTCTACAACATGGAGGTAG
>JAGBEX010000008.1 GCA_017936765.1 Clostridia bacterium | reverse complement strand
TTCAACCCCATCGGCGCCCACGAGTCCGGCCGCATCGGCGAGGATCCCAGCGGCATTCCCAACAACCTCATGCCCTATATCACCAAGGTGGCTGCGGGTCAGTTGAAGCAGCTGAGCGTGTTCGGCAACGACTACAACACCCCCGATGGCACCGGCGTGCGCGATTACATCCATGTGGTGGATCTGGCCAAGGGTCACGTGGCGGCCTGCGACTATGCCGCCAAGACCAACGGCTGCGAGATCATTAACCTGGGCACGGGCGTGGGCTATTCCGTGCTGGACATTGTGAATGCCTTTACCAGCGTGAACAACGTGCCGGTGCCTTATGTGATCGCTCCCCGCCGCCCCGGTGACATTGACGCCTGCTATGCCGATCCGGCCAAGGCGGAGAAGCTGCTGGGCTGGAAGGCGGAAAAGACCCTGGAGGATATGTGCCGGGATTCCTGGCGCTGGCAGAGCGCCAACCCCAAGGGCTACGTGGACTAATGCATTTCAGGCGCGGAGAGCTGCTTTCCGCGCCTTTTTCACAGCGGAGGTGTAAGGATGAAGCGCGTGATGGTGCTGTTTGGCATCCCGGGCTGCGATGTGGCGCAGGCCGTGGTTTATGCTGCCTGCGCGGGCGCATGGTCGGGCGAAACGGATGTGCTGCTGGTGTGCAATGGTGCGGCGGCAGCGGCGGTGGAACGCACCTCCCGCCTGTTTGAGCAGTACGAGCGCCTCCGCGCCCGCATGGCAGAGCTGCCCGGCGAGCGGCTGGGCTTCACCGCCTCCCTGCAGCTGCGCACCTGGCCGGACAAGCTGCCCCAGTCCACCCTGAACAGCTGGGCTGCCCAGGGTGATGATGCGCTGCTGCGGCGCGCTCTGTTTTCCGAAAAGGAAGCAGCGCAGAACCTGGACGGCGATCTTTCCGGCTGCGATGGCGCGGCGCGGGCGCTGTTTGCTGCGCTGATGAAAGACGATGCGCCCCTGGCCGATCTGCCGGAGGATGCGCGCATTGTGCTTGCTGGCAGCCTGGCCGATGGCTGGGGCGCGGCGGGCATGGATGCTTTCGCCCGGCGGTTGGCACCCAGGCAGGTGGCCTCGGTGCTGCTGATGCCCTATGCGGGGCAGGACAGCCACGCTCATCAGCGGGCAGAAGCTGCCCTGAACGGCTTTTCCCATGGGGAAACCGTGTATGTGCTGGGCAGCAGCGAAAGCGACTGCGCCTCCGCGTCTCCGGAGGCGGCCAACTTGGTGGCCTGGCTGGCGGCCTGCTGCGGGGACAGCTACTTCCGCGCGGAAACCCCCGCCACGGGGCTGATGACCTACCGGGTCGCCTCCGGCAAGCTGGGGTGGGAGAGCTTCCCCGGTGCCTATCGCGTGTGCTTCGGCAGCCTGATGAAAGCCGCGGCCGCCTTCCGCCTGACCTTCGAGCCGGTGATCCGCCGGGGGTTGGTCTCGCCCAAGTGGCTGCGGGACAAGATGATCGGCTGGTATGCGGGGTATTTCCGCCAGGCACAGAAGCTGGAGGAACCCCAGCGCCAGGCCGTGCTGGCCGACCTGGACGACGTGATGGCGCTGCTTGGCGGTTACACCGCCTGGATGGGCGAAATGCTGCGGAATATGCCTCCGCTGCTGCGCTCCACCAGCGCCATGGAACAGGCCAGACAGGCCGCAGAGGACAACTATCGGCAGTATATCGAGACCGCGGGACAATTGGAAATGATGCTCCGTGAGGCGGAGAGCAACGGCCTCATGCAGGAGAAAACCGTCCACCGCCACGACATGGAGGACAACGAGGCCGAGAAGATGCAGAAGGTCTTCCAGCAGATCGAGGCGCGCAAGCAGGCGCTGGCAGAGGCACAGCTGCCTCTGAACCAGCGCATCGGCGGCGCGGCACAGCTGCTGATGATGAAGGAGATCCAGCGGGAGCTGAAGGCGCGCTCGGAGGAATTGCACACCCAGGCTGCCGAGGCGGCACGACGCATCGACGAGGCGGCGCTTATCGCCACCAGCGAGGAGCAATACCGCATCGAGACCGCCCGCACCAAGCTGCAGCGCATGGAGCGCTATGTGGCGCAGGTGGACGCCTGTATGCTCATTGCCCGCCTGGAGCGAGAAAAGGCCAAGAAGGCCGGTGTGCGACGCAACCCGCCGGAGGTCGCCATGGACGATACCATGCCGGAGAACAATCTCTTCGACCCTGCCGCCCTGGAAAAGTTAGCGGCTCTGCCCGCCCAGGAGGACAAGAACGCCAAGCGCCTCTGGGCGGAGGCGGAGGACGCCTGGGGTGGCCTGCTGCTGCCGGTGAAGGGCAGCGAAAGCACCCTGAGCGAATTGGCAGGGCGAATGAAGACCAAAGAGGAATACCCATCCCCGGTGGCGGCGCTGCTGCGGGATGTGATGCTGACGGTGGCAAAGGAGGTGCGGTGATGGCTGAGGGAATGACCTTTCTCCCCGACGAGAAGGACATTGAGCTGTCCAGCGGTGTGGGCATTGTGTCCGCCCCCCTGGCGGCGCTGAAAAGCCTGGCCGCCCCCCGCAAGACGCAGCTGGACGAGGAAAGCTGGCGGGGTCTGCTGGCGCTGTGCATCCTGGCAGATGCCTGGGGGCTGCCCCAGGTGCAGGTGAAGACCATCCAGCCTGCGTCCTCCGGCTTCGCGGCGGCGGTGCTGACAGAGCCGGTGCAGCTGATCCTGTGGGAGCAGCAGGTGCTGGGCATCCTGTCGGCGCAGGTGGGGGTGATCCCCGCCGCGCAGCTGCCTGCATTGGAACTGCCGGAGCGCGTCTTCTGGTACGACGGCGTTTTCCACGATCCCACCGAGGAGCTGAATGAGCGCGACAGGGCGATCCTGCTGCGACGGCTCAGCGCGCTGAACCAGCAGGGCGACGCCGCTGTGCAGCGCTTCCTGTCCGGGCTGACCCAGGCTGGGCTGAAAACCGCCCAGACGGTTGCCCATCAGGACGGTGCCGGACTGGCCAGCCTGGCGCTGCGGATGAAGGCCATCCTGGGCCAGGTGCCGGGCATTGAAACGCAGCGCTGCACCTATGTGGTGGCGGGCAATCCGCTGTTGCAGGCGCTCTCGCTGGAGGAACGCATCGAAGCCGATGCGCCCCAATATGTGTACACCTATCACGGCAAAGCCTTTGCCCGCAGCCACAGCGCCGCCTTCTGCGAGGATATCGCCCAGGACGGCGTGACGGAGGCCGTGGCGCGGGATATTCAGATGCTGGAGCGGTATTCTCCCCGTTGGCGGCAGCAGCTGGCGGCAGGCGTGAACACCTGGCTGGAGGAACACCGGGACGACCGGGCGCTGCTGCCTGCGGTGCGGATGCTGGCCCAGGAGATCGGCCATCAGGCTGGTGTGCCGCTGCCCATGGAGACCCTGCACCTGCAATGGCCCTGGTCTGCCGATGGCGTGGCGAAGCTATTGTGGCAGGAGGCGCTGGGCGCGGACATGGACGAGGCTATGGCATCTCCCTTTGCGGATAAGCTGTGCCTGCTGCCCGGCGCTGCCTGGAATGCCCTGGGCGATGCGGTGCTGAGCCGCCTGTGCGTACTGCAGGGCAGCGAAACGGAGCCTGCCAGCGCGGTGATCCCGCCCCTCTCTATGCCCATGGCCGCCTGTGCGGGCAACCGGCTGGTGATGGAGAGCTTCACCTTCCGTCCCATGGAAAATGGAAGCGTGTGTGCTTCCTTTGCCCTGCGGGGGGCGGAAATGGTGGTGCTGGAGCGCACCTACGCCCCGGAGGACATCCGCTGCCTGAACCCGGAGGAAGCGCCCACCGTGGCGGTGTGGCCCTGCCTCCCCCTGCCGCAGGAAAGCTGGCGGGCGTATTATGTGTACATCCACGGCGGTACGCTGCGGGCGTCGGCGCTGCAAAAGGGCGCATGGCGCACCACGGAGGATCGCCTGTTCTCGGTACTGAAAACCGAGACCTTCCCGGAGATGATCGCCCTGCACGAGGGCGGCAATACCCTGGGCGCGCTGCCCAACATCCTGCCGCCCTGCCGCTCTGCCCAGACCGAGCCAGCCTTGGCCCTGATGGACGTGGGCGCGGCGGGCATCACCCTGGCGCTGCGCCAGGGCGTGGGGGAGGACATGGTGCGGGTGCCTGGGCTGGTGCGCACCCTGCTGCGGGGCGGCAAGGCAGCCGCCCTGGCCGAGGAATTCCTGCCCGCCACGCCCCTGGGACCCATCCTGCCTGCGGCGGTGGAGCTGTTCAGCCAGAAGGAAGAACCCCTGCCCCTGGTGGATGGGCATATCCTGATGCCGGAAAGCTGCGAAGCCCTGGCCGGGCGGGATGCCAAGGCCATGCACAGCGCCTGGAAGTGGAGCGTGGACGAGCCTTCCCGCAGGGCGCGGCGGCTGATGCTGCACCAGGCCATGCTGACGGCCTCGCTGGCGGCGGTTTTGAAGGGCGCGCCCTCCATTGCCTGGCGCATCGCTCTGCCGGAAAGCATGGCGGCGGAAGGCCGGAGGGAATTGTGGCAGGAGATCACCTCCCTGGCGCCGGTGGTGGCCGAAGAATGCGGCCTGCCACTGGGGGAGCGCAGCATTGCCCATGCAGACGAAAGCACGGCGCTGGGCGCCTATCTGCGGGGCGAGGGCGGCATCCGGGGCGGCTTTGTGGTGCTGGACGTGGGCAGCAGCGATGCCTCGCTGGCGCTGTGGCTGCGGGGCATGAATCGCCCTGCGGTGCGGTGCAGCCTGCCCCTGGGCGTGCAGTCCATGCTGCTGGATGGCCTGATGCAAGCCCCCGGCGTGCTGGAGAGCGATTTCTCCGACATGCGGGACGAAAACGCCCGCCGCAGCATCCTTCTGCTGGCGCAGCAGCTCCGCGCTGCCCATGGGCGCAAGGCGGTGGAGAAGTGCCGATTCCTGCTGGATCAATGCCTGCGGGAGCATGGGGCGGCGCTGTCGGGTCACATGGATATCCGCTTCAATCAGGGGCGCACCACGGTGACCCAGGCGCTGGTGCTGCAGGCCTTTGCGGCCATGCTGGCCATCAGCGGTCTGGCCCAGGAGCAGGTGCGGCGGGATCCGCTGCTCAACGACTACCTCCCTGCTGAAATGACCTATGTGCTTGCTGGCCGGGGCAGCCAACTGATGGGTGCCATGCCGGAGCATATCAAGTCCGCGCTGGCGCAGTTTGTGCGGCTGGAAATGAGCGGCGATCACCCCGTGCGCAGTATGCGCATCCTGCAAAGCTCCGTCCCCAAGGCGGAGGTGGTGCTGGGGCTTGCCCGGCTGACGGAGGTGCATACCACCGCGCCCATGGCTCCCCAGAGCCTGCGGGCCAGCGCACCCCTGCATATGCCGCCGGAGCTGCTGATCATGCGGTTCCTGTCGGCCTTCCGCAGCGTGTTCCCCCAGGCCTGCGATTTGCTCTACGGCCATGTGTTTGACGGCTATGGCATGATCACCGCCGATGGGGAGCGTGCCATCCGCAGCGCTGCGGCGCGGCACTTTGCCACCGGCACCGAGCCGGAGGCAGCCCTGGCGGCTTGCCTGGGCGAATTGCGGCAGATCGTCCAACCCGAATAAGAAAGGTCGGCATCAACCATGAAGCAGGAAGTGCAAAAGCAGCTGAAGGAATGGCTGCTGATGACGCTGGGTACGCTGCTGCTGGCGGCGGGCGTGTATTTCTTCAAGTTCCCCAACAATTTCTCCACCGGCGGCGTCAGCGGCATTTCGGTGATCCTGGGTCACTATTTCCCCGGCATCACCCCCGGCGATTTCGTGATGGTGATCAACGTGGCGCTGCTGATTGTTGGCTTTGCGGTGTTTGGCCGCAGCTTTGGCGTGCGCACCTGCTATTGCAGTTTGCTGATGAGCGGCTTCATCTGGGTGATGGAGCGGGTGATCCCCCTGGCGCAGCCCATGACCAGCCAGCCCCTGGTGGAGCTGATCTTCGCCGTGGGGCTGCCGGCGGTAGGCTCTGCCATATTGTTCAACCTGGACGCGTCCTCCGGCGGCACGGACATTGTGGCCATGGTGCTGCGCAAGTTCACCAGCCTGGACATCGGCAAGGCGCTGATGCTCTCCGACTGCGTGATCACCCTCATGGCCTGCGTGGCCTTCGGCATGGAGACCGGCCTGTTCTCTGTGCTGGGCCTTTTGATCAAGAGCGTCCTGGTGGACATGGTGCTGGAAAACATCAACGTGCATAAGTATTTCCACATTATCACCGCCAACCCCAAGCCCATTGAGGACTACATCACCAAGGAACTGCACCGCGGCGCCACCGAGATGAAGGGCGAGGGAGCCTACACCCATCAGGGTCGCACCGTGCTGCTCACCGTGATGAACCGCCGCGAGGCCATTATGCTCCGCAAATATGTGAAGCAGGTGGATCCCAGCGCATTCCTGCTGATCATGAACACGGGCGAGATCATCGGCAAGGGCTTCCGCGGAACCAACTGATGCAAGGAGAAAGCGTATGGAGCGCATAACCAGTTTGAAAAACCCCAAGGTGCAGCTGTGGAAATCCTTGAAGGATCGCAAGGGTCGCAGGGAAACGGGCTGCTTTATGGCAGAGGGCCGCAAAATGGTGGAGGAAGCGCTGGCCTCCGGCTTCCAGGTGGAAGCGGTGCTGGTGGATGAAGCTCGCCTGAGCGAGGTTACCCTGCCGGAGGGTATCCCCACCTACGCCCTGCCGGAAAACGTGCTGGCTGCCGTGTGCGACACCAAAACGCCCCAGGGCATTGCCGCCGTGGTGCAGGTGCAGCGCAGCGCCCGGCTGGGTGGCCGGGTGGTAGCGCTGGACGGCGTGCAGGATCCCGGCAATGTGGGTACCATTATCCGCACGGCAGACGCTGCCGGGCTGGAGGGGATCATCCTCTCCGAACAATGCGCGGATGTGTTCAGCCCCAAAACCCTGCGGGCGACCATGGGCAGCATTTTCCGTATGCCCATGGTGGTGACGAGCGACCTGCCGGGCTACCTCACCGACTTGCGGGAGGATGGCTACAGCATCATTTCCTCCCAGCTGGACGGCGAACCCTTCTACCAGCGCAGCCCCGTGGGGGAGAAGTTCTGCCTGATCATCGGCAACGAGGGCAACGGCATCTCCGACGAGGTGAAGGCCACCGCCACCCACCGGGTGAAGCTGCCCATGCGCGGCGGCGCGGAATCCCTGAACGCGGCCATCGCGGCGGGGATCATGATGTATGATTTGATGAAGGATGTAATGTAATCAAAAACGCGCTTACGGCAATGCGGCCATAAGCGCGTTTTTCATTTACCCAAATATCATCTGTCCCAGCCGTGTCACGCTGCTCTGCATGGCGCAGCCCAGCTTCTGCACGGTCAGCACCCGGCGCAGCTTGCCCATCCTTTCGGTGGCAAGATAGGCGTCGACGATGCGCCGTGCCTCCGGGGGCAGCGCATCACCATAGGCGTCGCGGAAGGCGCGGGTGTGGGTGTAGGTCAGGGCGATGCGGGCCTTGCCTTTCTCCCATTGGGAGAGGGCCTTGGCACCACGCTGCATTTGCGTCTGCTGGCTGGCGCCCATCACGTTCACGCCGTGCTGGCGGTAGTTCACCAGGGGCGCATCCACAAAAATGATCTGCCCGAAGGCCGCCGCCGTCAGGGCGATGAACCAGTCGTGCATGTGCATTTGGCGGGGGTCGCCATGCTGCACCACCAGGCGGCGCAGGGCGGCGTTCATCAGCAGGGTGCAGCCGGTAACGTTGTTCTGCACCAGCAGGCGGGGAAGGCTCACGGCAGTCTTGTCCCAGCCCTGATGGGCAAAGAAGCTCTCCTGCAAGGTGTGGCCATCGGCATCCACCAGCCGGGCGTCGGAATGCACCAGCAGGGGAGTGTCCGCACCGTAGCGGGCTTCGGCCTGCTCCATGGCGGCTCGGCAGCGGGAGAGCCGCTCCGCTGCCCACAGATCGTCCTGATCGCACAGGGCAGCATAGTCGGCGGTGGACTGGTGCATCAGGCTGAGGAAATTCCCAATGGCGCCGTGGTGCCGGCCATTGTCTGCGGCCAGGTGAAAGCGGCTGTCGGCGCAGGCGGCTTGCAGCAGGGCAGGGGTGGCGTCGGTGGAGCCGTCGTCCTGCATCAGCACGGAAAAGCAGGGGTCATCCTGGCTTTGCAGGGAGGCCAGCTGCTGGGGGAGGAATCGCTCCCCATTGTAGCAGGCCAGAAGCACCTGGATCGTCTTCACCATTTCCAGCCCCATTTCATAAAGAACTTGAAGATGGAGGTCACCTGCCGCAGGTTGCCCTTCAGGGTGCGGGTGTTCTCCCGCGCCCAGGCGTGGGTGATGCACATCTCAGGATGGTACACAATGGGGCCGATGGCCATGGCGCGGCGGCTCAGGTCGGAATCCTCCTGGTAGAGGAAGAAGCGGGGGTCAAAGCCCTTCAATTGGCGGAATACGCTGGTGCGGATCATGAGGAAGCAGCCCGTGGCAAAGCCCACGGAGATGGGTGTGGCCACGTCCTGGTCGGCCAGGGTGAACTCCCGCCGCCAGCGGCGGAAGGGGCCGCCCAGCTTTTCCAGCCTGCCGCCCAGCAGGTACTTGATGGTGGGCTGCATCTTGGGCAGGAACTGCTCGGTGCCGTCGTGGTTGAATACGCGGGGTGTGAGGATGGTGATCTCCGGGTGGGCGTCCATATAAGCGACCATGCGGGAAATCAGGTCCGGCGGGAAGGTCACGTCCGGGTTCACCATGATGTGATAGCGGCTTTTCAGCAGGGGCAGCGCCACATTGTTGGCACGGCCGAAGCCCAGGTTGCTGGTCTGGGGCAGGATGTGCGCGCCGGGGCATTGCCAGCGGATACGCTCGGACATGGGATCCTCGGGGGAATTGTCCACCACATACAGGTCGATGGGCAGGTCGGAATCCATCAGGCACTGGACGGTATCCAGCACCGTATCCGGGGAATGATACAGCACAATGCACGCGGAAACCTTGGGATCAGTCAACATAGGAGCCTCCTGCTTTGGTGTTCTTGGGTTCTATTTTACCCCCTATCCCGCCGTTTGTCCAGAAAAGTGTGGCAATTTGCAGGAATCAATGGTATACTAACGTCATATACTGGAGGTAGAATGCCTTTGCAGTATTGATTTTATCAAACAGAAAGAGGTTCCCTTTGAGTAAATTTGCGATTTTTGTTGATCTGGAAAACTGCGGCGCCAAGGTGGCCACGCTGAACAGCATATTGGAAAAGGTCAAGATCCGCGGTGACATCCTGCTGGGCAAGGTCTATGGCTATACCGACCGGTTTTCCGATCTGAAAGAAGTGCTTCTGAGCAACACCTTCACGGTGGTGCCTTCCCTGCGCTACGGCATTTCCCAGAAGAACAATGCGGACATCCAGCTGGTGATCGACGCCCTGTCCGTGGCTTATACCAACGACCTGATCGACTCCTTCTGCATCGTGTCCGGCGATAGCGATTATACGCCCCTGGTGGGTAAGCTGAAGTCCATGGGCAAGTTCGTGCTGGGCATCAGCCGAAGCGAGGTGGCCAGCAATATCTTCATCAACGCCTGCAACGAGTTTCAGTTTCTGGAAAGCGTGGGCGGCCGCAGCGTGACCCAGGGCAAGAAGCGCAAGGGCAACGCCAATGCGGAGGAGCTGCTGGAGGAAAACGAGCTGAACAAGCTGCTCTGCTCCATTTTGCAGGAGCAGACCAACACCGAGGAGATGTACGCCAGCGAGCTGAAGGGTGTGCTGCTCCGCCTGCGGCCTGATTTCAACGAGAAGGCCTACGGCTGCGCCACCTTCTACAAGCTGCTGCTCAAGCTGGCTGGTAAGTATGGCAACCTGCACGTGAAGAACGATAACTTCAACGTGATGGTGCGCCTGAACTCCCCCGTGGAGTCCGGCGAGGGCGTTCCCCAATTGACCCGCGACAACTGGCGCGAAGCCTTTACCGCCCAGCTGAAGGCCTACAAGGAAGGCGGCTTCGAGCGGGTGAATCCCTCCATCCTCAAGGCGGATATCGTCACCTCCTATCCCGATTTCAACGAGCGCACCATCGGCTTCAAGCGCTTCTCCGATGTGATGAAGGAGCTGGAGAAGGAAAACCTGGTGGTGGTGGAAATGGACGAACAGAAGACCATGCTGATTAAGCTCCTGTAAAGAAAGGAAGACCATCCCATGAATGCCGGAATGAACCGCCAGCAGGGTTTGGAAGCCCTGATGAAGTACAACAAGGAAAGCTTTCACCTGCTCCACGCCCTGACGGTGGAAAACGTGATGCGCTGGTATGCCCAGGATCAGGGCTATGGCGAGGACGCGGACTTCTGGAGCTTGGTGGGTTTGATGCACGATATCGACTTTGAGTGCTGGCCGGAGGAGCATTGCGTGAAGTGCGTGGAGCTGCTGAAAGAGGCGGGCGCTACGGAGGAGTTCATCCACGCGGTGTGCAGCCATGGCTATGGCCTGTGCAGCCAGGTGACGCCGGAACACCAGATGGAAAAGGTGCTGTTTGCAGCCGACGAGCTGACCGGCCTCATTGGCGCGGCGGCCAAGATGCGCCCCTCCAAGTCCTGCACGGACATGGAGCTTTCCAGCCTGAAAAAGAAGTTCAAGGATAAGAAGTTCGCTGCCGGCTGCTCCCGTGATGTGATCCGCCAGGGCGCGGAAATGCTGGGCTGGGAGCTGGATACCCTGATGGACAAGACCCTGCAGGCTATGGCCGCCACGGAAGCCAAGGTCAACGAAGAGCTGGCACAGCTGGGATAAATCCCGGTGGGCGATTCGTTGTATAAGCATCACAGAGGAAGGATGTGGGCGCCATGAAGCATCTGCGCCGAACGGTATGGTATCTCGCCTCGCGCCTGCTGGTGGTGTGCCTGGTGCTGGGCATGATGGTGGTAGCCTTCTACTATGCCATGAACGCCACCAACATCTACATCGTGCTGAAGGACGGCATGGCCCGCCGCGCCCAGGTGGTGATGCTGCAGGAGGACGAAAAGGAGCTGACCAAGTACTTCCAGCAAAGCTTTCTGGAGCGGGACACCGCGCTGACCGTTACCAAGCAGGGGCAGTCCCCCTACAAGGATTACGACATCCGCGGTATCGACCACCGATTGAGCATGGACTTTACCTGGGTCTGGCCCTGGGATGAATCCGCCCGCGTGGACATCACCGAGAGCATCCCCAGCATCGATGGCCGCATCAAAGGCTCCAAGGCGGAGGAGGCTGTGGCGCAGCGCGGTGCCAATGCGGTGTACCCGCCCGCCTGGCAGAGCGCCAAATACCGCGCTGTGCTGGCCAAGGAAAACGGCCAATGGCGCATCAAGAGCCTGACGCTGATCGAAAATCTGGAGGATTAACGCCATACGGGCAAAAGGAAAACCACCCATGGAGGGTGGTTTTCCTTTTGTGTTGCAGGCTTTAGCCCACGATCTTGTCGATGAGCTTCAGCTCTTCCTCGGTGAAGGCGGGGCCGTTCAGGGCTTCCACGTTCTCGATGATCTGCTGGGGGCGGCTGGCACCGATGAGGGCGGAGGTCACCACGCTGTCGCGCAGCACCCATTGCAGGGCCATCTGCGCCAGCTTCTGGCCGCGGGCCTGGGCCAGGTCGTTCAGCTTGGAAATGACGGCCAGCTTCTCCTCGGTGATGGAGGAGGGCTTCAGGTAGCGGGGATCCTGGGCAGCGCGGGAATCGGCAGGGATGCCGGTAAGATACTTGCCGGTGAGCAGGCCGTTCTGCAGGGGAGCGAAGCAGATGCAGCCCACGCCCTCTGCGCGCAGCACGTCCGTCAGGCTGCCGGTGCCTTCCATGGGCTTCTCGATGTGGCGGTTCAGCATGGAGTAGCTGGGCTGGTGGATCAGCAGGTGGGTGCCCAGGGCGTCGATGGCGGCCTTGGTCTGCTGGGCGTTGTAGTTGGAGATGCCCACGTAGAGGGCCTTGCCGCTGCGCAGGATCTGCTCCAGGGCGCCCATGGTTTCCTCGATGGGGGTGTCCGGGTCGGGACGGTGGTGGTAGAAGATGTCCACATAGTCCACATTCATGCGTTTCAGGGACTGATCCAGGCTGGCGATCAGGTACTTGCGGCTGCCGTGGTCGCCATAGGGGCCTTTCCACATATCGTAGCCCGCCTTGGTGGAAATGACCAGCTCATCGCGGTAGGGCTTCCAGTCCCGCTGCATGTGGATGCCGAAGTTGCGCTCCGCTTCGCCATAGGGCGGGCCGTAGTTGTTGGCCAGGTCGAAGTGGGTGATGCCGTTGTCAAAGGCGGTGCGCAGCAGGCTTTGCTGCACACCGAAGGGGGTGATGTCGCCAAAGTTGTGCCACAGGCCCAGGGAGATGGCGGGCAGCATCAGGCCGCTTTTGCCGCAGCGGCGATACTGCATCTTGTCGTAGCGATTTTCGCTGGCGATGTAGTCCATGGTGGTACCTCCTTGTATATCAGTTGATCATTCCAGTTCGTTCACTGCATCGATGACCCATTGGATGCGCTGGGGATCGATGGTGGCAGGCAGGGTGCAGTCGGCGCCGATCATGATGCCGGTGCTGCCGTGGGTCTGCACCAGCTGGCGGGCATAGGCTTGAATGTCTTCCTTGCTGCCGGTGTTCATCAGGCTCCCGGCGCGGTTGTCGAAGCCGCCCAGCACGCACTTGCCGCCAAAGAAAGCCTTGCCCTTCGTGAGATCCATATCCTCCACAAAGCAGGCCCAGTTGATGGCGGCGGCGGGGTAATCCTGCCACACCTCCAGGTGATTGGGAATGCCTGCCCAGCCGCAGCAATGCAGCACATTGGTGGCGGAGAAGCGGTTGGCATGGGTCAGCACCTGCATGTCGCTGGGGGTGATGAGGCGGCGGTATTCCTCCGCAGTAAAGCGATCCTTCTCACCGCCCTGCACGCAGTAGTAAACGCCGTCGATGCCTGCCTCGGTGATGAGCTTCTCGCACAGCAGGGCATTGTCTTGGGCGATCACGTCCAGGGCGTAGAGGATGGCCTCGGGCTTCTCCTTCAGGTGGCGCATCACCAATTCATCGCTGGTGCCGAAGCGGATGGAGGAAAAGGGTGCAAACACATTGTACAGGACAAGGCAATCGCTGGTCAATCCCTGCTTCACGGCTTTGGCGCGCTCCACCTGGCCGCGGATGAAATCACTCTCCGCCCCCAGGGGCTGCATGGCGAACCAATCGTCCGCTTCCTTCACGGCCTTGGCTACGGGGTTGGGGTAATCGAAATAGCCGTCGCACATCAATTTGGCGATGTCGGCGTCCACATGGTTGTAATACCGCAGATGGGCATCCACACAGGCCTGCCCCAGCTGCTCTTCCTCCGGGAAATGAAACCAGAAGCCCACCGGCGGCCGATCCACCGGCTGGTTATTCATGGCGGCAAGGACACGTTCCCTCTTGTTCATCATGGCACCTCCTATGGAATTGGCTACAGCAGTTGCTTTACTTGCATCATAGCACACAAGCGGCGCCCTCCTCCTCACAGATTAGACTACATTCCGCGCAAAAATGACCATTTGCCGCATGGGGGCAGGGAATGGGCAATGTGGGGTCGAAATCTGCCAGCAACAGCAAAGAAACGTTCAAACAGCTGCATATTCCATAGATAAAAGGGGAGCAATGGATGAAGAAATATGTGGAGTTGATGAACCGCGCAGAGGAATGGATCCAGGCGCACCGACAGGAAATGATCAGGGAATTGCAGTCCTGGGTCAGCTTTCCCTCGGTGAGCCGCGAGGACTTGGCCGTGCCGGGGATGCCCTTTGGTCCGGACTGCCGCCATATGCTGAACCATGCCATGGCGCGGGGTGCATACTATCAGTTTCAGGTGGAGGATCACCAGGGCTGTGCCTGCTCCATCCGCTGGGGCGGGGAGGACGCCATTGGCATCATCGCTCACCTGGATGTGGTGCCTGCGGGAGAGGGCTGGGTGTACCCGCCCTTTGGCGCGGCCTATCTGCCGGAGCAGGACGTGATGATCGGCCGGGGCGTGGACGACAACAAGGGGTCGGCCATTGCGGGACTGTTCGCCATGCGGTTCCTGCGGGAGATCGGCTGGCCGATGAAGCACGGCCTGCGCCTCATTTGCGGCACCAGCGAGGAGACCGGGATGCAGGACATGCAATACCTGAAGGAAAGCGGCATGGCCTTCCCCCGGGTGTCCCTGGTGCCGGATGCGGGCTTCCCGGTGAATTATGGGCAGAAGGGCAGCATCGATGCGGAGCTGCACTTTGCCTGCGAGGGCAATCTGCTCTCCTTTGATGCAGGCACCGTGCGCAATGTGATCCCGGACAAGGCCACCTGCACCGTGGCGCTGCCCCCGGATGCCGTGGCCCAGGCCATTATGCAGCCCGATGGCAGCCTGCGGGCGTCGGTGACCATCGAGGCCTGCGAGGGCGGCACGCGGATCACCGCCACGGGCCGGGCGGGCCATGCGGCCTTCCCCCAGGGCGCAGACAACGCCATCCTTCGCCTGGCGGATGTGCTGGCCTCGGCGGGCTTCCTGGCTGGCTCCTGCGCCCAGACCATCCGTCATGTGGCGGAACTCACCGCCGATGCCTTTGGCCAGAGCGAGGGCGTGGCCTGCCGGGACGAGGATTCCGGCGACCTGACGCTGGTGTACGGCGTGGCGCATCTGGTGGATGGGGTGCTGATCCTCAGCGCGGACTGCCGCTATCCCATTTCCACCAATGGCCTCACCCTGGAGGCCGCCCTGCTGGCAGACTGGCAGCGCCGGGGCGCTGTGGTGACGGATGTGAGCAACAGCGCGCCCTATTACATCCCGGTGGAGGATCCCCGGGTGCAGGTGCTGCAAAGGGTGTATCAGGCAGCCACCGGCAGGGATGACAAGCCCTACACCATGGGCGGCGGCACCTATTCCCGGGTGGTTCCCAATGCCATCTCCTTTGGCCCCGGGATGCCCGGCACCCAGGAGGACTGGTCGGCCATCCTGCCCCAGGGGCATGGTCACGCCCATGGCCGGGACGAGGCCGTGGCCATCCGCAAGCTCACGGAGTGCTTCCGCATCTATGTGGGTGCGCTGGCCGCGCTGGATGATATCATGTAAGAAACACGAAGCAGAAAGTAGGTCATAAGCGATGAAGATCCAATTGCTTTCTTGTGATAACAAGGGTTTGCGCCTGGCCTGGGACGCGGTGCCGGGGGCGGCCTCCTATGCGCTTTTGTGGTCGGACAGGGAGACTGCGATAGCGAACTACAAGGCCATTCCCTGTGCCGCGCCGGAGTGCCTTTTCCCCCGCGTGGCAGACCGCCCCTATCGGCTCTGCGCTTCCGCGCTGGCGGCGGATGGCCGGGTGCTGGCGCAGTCGGAGGTGATCACCACCCCGGTGGCGGTGTTGCCCCAGCCCCAATTGGAAAGGCTGGAGCGCGGCTTGGTGGCAGTGAAAACAGCACAGGGTGTGTTCCTCAGCTGGCGGCTTTTGCGCCAGGAGGTGCAGGGCAGCACCAAGCAGCGCATCATCGGCGCGGACTTTGAGGTGTACCGCAACGGGGAGAAGATCGCCCTGGTGACTTCCAGCACCAACTATCTGGACGCTGCCGGAACGGAAGCCGATACCTATGCTGTGGCGGTGGCTGGGGAAAGTCCCTGTGCCGCTGTTCAGGTGTGGGAGAAGGGTTACCTTGACCTGCCCCTGCGCAAGCCCGAGGGCGGCGTGACCCCGGCGGGTCAGGCCTTTGAGTACACGGCCAACGATATGTCCGTGGGTGATGTGGACGGCGACGGCGTGTATGAGTACATCGTCAAGTGGGATCCCACCAACAGCCAGGATGTGTCCATCAAGGGCTACACCGGGCGCTGCATCATCGATTGCTACAAGCTGGACGGCACGCTCCTGTGGCGACTGGACATGGGTCCCAACATCCGCGCAGGCGCCCACTATACCCAGTTCATGGTCTACGACTTCGACGGCGACGGCAAGGCCGAGATGTCCGTCAAGACTGCCCCCGGCACCTGCATGACCCAGTATCATGCGGATGGCTCCATCAAGCGGCAGTTCTACGTCACCATGCCGGAAAGCGACGTGGCGGCGGGCGTGACCCATGAGGATAACTATGTTTGCTCCGCTGCGGACTACCGCGCCCATGTGGTGGATATGTTCATGGGCTGGCATCAGCATCCTGAAGTGGTGCGGGGTCAATGGCCCGCTACGCTGGAAGCCTGCTTTGGCATTGAGCAGCGCTATGCCTATCCGCTGAATCAGGCGGATGCGGAAGCCCTGACGGACTATTTCATCACCGAGTTTGCTCCCGCCCGTTCCCCCAAGAACCACCTGGAGGCCTTCGAGGGCTTCATCTACGAAGGGCCGGAATACCTGACCATGTTCGCCGGGGACGGCAGCGAGATCGAGACCATTCCGTTCCCCTTCCCCCGCGTGGACGACGGCCTGCTCTGGGGCGACTATGCCTGGAACCGCATCGAACCCTGCAACCGGGTGGATCGCTTCCTCTCCGGCGTGGCGTACCTGGATGGGGTGCATCCCTCGCTGATCGTGTGCCGCGGCTACTACACCCGCAGCTGCATTGCGGCCTATGACCTGCGCAGCGGCAGGCACGAGCTGCGCTGGAGCATCGATTCCGGCTTCCTGCCCATGAAGAATCCCTTCGTCATCACCCCTGGCGACGCCCAGGACGGCACCGACCCGGTGTATGGCATCCTGGCGCGGCAGGGTAACCACAGCCTCTCCGCTGCCGATGTGGACGGCGACGGCTGCATGGAGATCATCTACGGCGCGGCTTGCATCGACCATGACGGCACGCTGCTGTACAGCTCCATGGATCGCCTGCCCGATGGCCGCCTGGCCAAGCTGGGTCACGGCGATTCCATGCACGTGGCTGATATTGACCCGGATGTGCCGGGCATGGAGATCTTCAACGTGTTCGAGGAAGGCCGCCATGCACCCTACGGCTTTGCCCTGCGGGATGCAGAGACGGGCAAGGTGCGCTTTGGTGAGTATCACGAGGGCGACCTGGGCCGCTGCATGATCGGCGACGTGCTGCCGGAGGTGCGGGGCTTGCAGGTGTGGTCCAAGGGCATATTCGACTGCAAGGGCAACCGCCTGGACGCCCCGGAACCCTCCACCAACGCCCGCATCTATTGGATGGGCGACCTGACCACCCAGGTGACGGACACCCCGGATTACCTGCACAGCCACAAGACCGGCCGGGTGTGCGACCTGCGCCGGGGCGTGGTGCTGGAGCCGGAAGGCACCCTGACCAACAACGGCACCAAGGGCAATCCCTGCCTGATCGGCGATATCTTCGGCGATTTCCGCGAGGAGCTGCTGCTCCGCACCGAGGACAGCACGGCCATCCGCATCTACACCACCACGGATGTCACCCCCCACAAGCTGCCCACCATGATGCACGATCCCCAGTACCGCTGCGGCATTGCCTGGCAGAACAACTGCTACAACCAGCCGGTGTATCCCTCGTTCTACTATGCATCCGATATGGACTTCCGCCAGGTGTACCCCTGGCTGCCTGTGAAGGAGGAAGAATGATATGTTCCGTTTGCCTGTGATCTACACCTGTTTCCCCGGCGGTAAGCACAAGGTGCTGACCATGAGCTACGACGATGGCCGCCAGGAGGACTACCGCCTGGTGGAATTGTTCAACAAGCATGGCATCAAGGGTACCTTCAACCTGAATGCGGGTATCGACTGGGACGACAAGCGCGTTCCCTTCAGCGATTACAAGACCCTGTACGAAGGCCATGAGGTGGCCTGCCACACCTACACCCATCCCACCATTGCCCGCTGCCCCCTGGAGCAGGTGGCGCAGCAGATCATCGCCGACCGCCGGGGGCTGGAGGATCTCATCGGCCGCCCGGTGCGGGGCCTGGCGTACCCCAACGGCTCCTATTCCCGGGACATCATCAACATGCTGCCTGCCCTGGGCATCAAGCACGCCCGCGTGGTGCCGGTGAGCGGTACCTTCGCCATGCCGGAGGACTTTCTGGAGTGGCGCGGCACCTGCCACCACAATGGCCAATTGATGGACAAGGCCCGCGCCTTTGCCGACCTGTTCAAGACCCAGTACCTGTACATGATGTATGTGTGGGGTCACAGCTACGAGTTCACCGACAGGGACAACTGGCACGTGATGGAGGAATTCTGCGAATTCATCGGCGGCCGGGACGATATCTGGTATGCCACGAACATTGAGATCGTAGACTATATGGAGGATGCCTCCCGCCTGCAATACACCGCTGCAGGGGACTGGGTCTACAATCCCAATGCCCAGAGCGTGTGGATCCAGGTGGAGCTGCCGGGGGTGGGACGCAAGATCCACGAGATCCCCGGCGGGCAGAGCGTGAAGCTTTTCTGATGTGAATTTTGCAGGGCGTCCGATACAGGGCGCCTTGTTTCTTTTGGTCAAAGTACCGCTATTTTGTGCAAAAAAGACGGTGACCTTCCCAGAAACGACCCTTAACGCCGTTTCCTCTTGTGCAAAATGGCCGGTTTATGTATCATAAAAACAAGCAATGAGCGATAAAAAGCACGAATCAGTTATTCCGATGGCTGCTTTTCGGATTTGATCATCGCTGAAATGGTGAAAAAAAGCACAAAGCAAAGAGGGAGGAAGGCGTCCATGACCACCAAGGCTGAACAGAAGGCCATGCATGGAACGGGAAAAGAGTATTGGAGACGGTTGGGTGCGGATCTGATCCGCGACCGCTGGCTGTATCTGCTGCTGATTCCCGGCTTGATCTACTTTATCATCTTCAAGTATCTGCCCATGTGGGGCATTGTGATCTCTTTTGAGAATTATGTGCCCTTCTCCGGCGTGCTGGGCAGCGAGTGGGTCGGCCTGAAGTGGTTCCAGTACTTCTTCAGATTCCCCTCCTGGACGCGCTACCTCAGCAACACGCTGATCCTCTCCCTGATGAACATCGTGTTCTACTTCCCGGCGCCCATCATTCTGGCGCTGCTGCTCAACGAGATGCGCTCCCTGCGCTACAAGAAGCTCCTGCAGACCTTCCTGTATGTGCCGCACTTCATCTCCATCGTGATCGTGGTTTCCATCACCATGGTGCTGTTCGGCACCTCCGGTATCGTGTACAAGGCCGTGGAGATGCTCACCGGCAAGCCCATCAACTTCCTGGGTTCGCCCGATACCTTCCGCTGGATGATCATCGGCCAGACCATCTGGAAGGAGACCGGCTGGGGCACCATCATCTTCCTGGCGGCCCTGACCAACGTGGACACTCAGCTCTACGAGGCTGCCATGGTGGACGGCGCCGGACGCCTGCGCCGCCTGTGGCACATCACCCTGCCGGCCATCCGCTCCACCATCGTGCTGATGCTGATCCTGCGCATGGGTAGCGTGCTGGATACCGGCTATGACCACCTGATCCTGATGGCCAACTCCCTCAACCGCAGCGCATCCCAAACGCTGGACGTGTTCGTTTATCAGCAGGGCTTGCAGCAGGGCCAGTTCAGCTACGCCTCTGCCGTGGGTCTGATGAAGTCCGTGGTCAGCGTGATCCTGGTGGTTGGCTCCAACAAGATCGCTCACCTCATGGGCGAGCAGGGCCTGTATTAAGAAAGGAGGAAAGCGAATATGGCACAGACTGCGATTACTCCTGAAAATAAAATGAAGATTTCCTCCGGCCCTGTTGGCCAGAATGCCACCGTGGGCAGCCGAGTCTTCGACGTAGCGAACTACGTGATCCTCACCCTGGTGGCCTTCACCACCATCCTGCCCTTCATCTACATCATCGGTGCATCCTTTGCCACCGAGTACGAGCTGGCCACCCGCCCCATGTTCATCATCCCCCAGGACGTGACGCTGGACGCCTACAAGTACATCTTCTCCTCCAACAAGATCCTTAACGGCTTTGGCAATTCCATTTTCATCACGGTGTGCGGTACCATCATCAACCTGTTCTTCACCGTCACCATGGCCTACGCCCTGTCCAAGACCCGCCTGCGTGGCCGCAATGGCCTTTTGAACATGGTCATCTTCTCCATGTTCTTCTCCGGCGGCATGATCCCCAGCTACATCGTGATCGCCAACATCCTCAACATGAAGGACAGCTACCTCTCCGTGCTGCTGCCCGGCGCTATCAGCGCCTATAACATGATGATCGTGAAGAACTTCTTCCAGGGCATTCCCCAGGAGCTGGAGGACTCCGCGGCCATCGATGGCTGCAACGACCTGGGCATCCTGTGGAAGATCGTGCTGCCCCTGTCCCTGCCGGTGCTGGCCACCTTCGGCCTGTTCTACGCGGTGGGTCACTGGAACGCCTACTTCGGCGCCATGATCTACATGTCCGGCGCCCGCGACAAGTGGCCCCTGCAGGTGCTGCTGCGCGAGATCATCATTCTGTCCAACGCCTCCGCTGGCGACATGGCAGCCATGGATCCCGAGTTCGTCCAGCCGCCCGAGCAGTCCATCAAGATGGCTGTTATCGTGGTCTCCACCGTACCCATCATGTGCGTCTACCCCTTCCTGCAAAAGTACTTCGTGAAGGGCGTTATGGTGGGCGCTCTGAAGGGCTAACCAGGGGCGCTGCCCCTGGACCCCGGCAGAGGGCGCTGCCCTCTGCACTCCTGCCAAAGGGTCTTCGACCCTCTGGACTCCCTTTCGGGGATGGCCTGCTTAGCGGTCTCCGAGCGGGGGTCGCGGCGCGAATTCGGTCGCGCCGCGACGCGGGGGATGTGACAAGTTTGGTTTTAAGCGGCGGACAACGCTGCTGAACAATAATAAAGGAGGATACATCCATGAAGAAACTGGTTTCCCTGTTCCTGGCGCTGGTCATGATGCTCTCTGTGATGAGCTTCGCCGCTGCCGAAGAACCCTTTGTTCTCACCGTCATGCTGCCCGACTTCTACCCCACCGTGGACTTCCAGGCCGAGGATAACCCCGTGCTGAAGGCCATCGAGGAAAAGACCGGCGTCCGCCTGGACATCAAGTGGACTGCCAACTCCACCTATGGTGATGCCCTGAACACCACCATGACCGACGAAGTGCTGCCCAACCTGATCGTCATGACCGACGGCCGCGGCACCACCATGATCAACAACGCCCGCGCTGGCGCCTTCCACGACCTGACCGACTACGTGAAGGACACCGCCACCTATCCCAACCTGGCTGGTTCTGAAGGCGTGTACAACAACATCTCCATCGATGGCCGCATCTATGGTGTGTATCGTACCCGTGCTTACCCCCGTGCCGGTATCTACTACCGCACCGACATCGCCAAGGAAATGGGCTTCGACAAGGAAGTCAAGACCCTGGACGACCTGACCGAGCTGGCGGAAGCCCTGGCCAAGTACAGCAACGACACCTACGCCCTGAATATGTGTTCCTACACCGAAGGCACCATCAACGTGATCACCGTGGCCTTTGGCGCTCCCAACACCTGGGGCATCGACGAGAATGGCAAGATCTACCCCGCCCACCAGCATCCTGCTTACCTGGAAGGCCTGAGCTGGCTGCGTCACCTGCGCGAGATCGGCGGCATCGACCCCAACTTCGCCACCATCGACTCCACTCAGTGGGACAACATCGAGCGTACCGGCAAGGCCTTCATGCGCTTTGACTGCATGGACAACGGCTATCGTCAGCAGGAATGGTTCGAGAAGAACGCTGGCGTGACCGAGCAGATCTTCCAGATTTGCGGCCCCATCGCCAAGGCTGACGGCACCGTGTCTGTGTGGCCCCAGAACGCTGGCTTCTCCGGTGAAATCGTTGTGACCAAGTCCGTGAAGGAAGAAGACCTGCCCAAGGTCATGAAGTTCCTGGATTGGGTGAATGGCGCCGAAGGCCAGATGCTGGTCAACTGGGGCCTGGCCGACGTGACCTACTGGCTGGACGAGGACGGCTATCGCCTGACCAACCCCACTTCCGGCGAGGATATGTCCCTGCAGGTGCAGACCATTCAGCACAGCCTGAACCAGCTGGGCATGAACCTGCCCGGTGACCTGTGCGTGCCGCTGCGCCAGAGCGATCTGCGTCTGCGCTATGCTCAGCTGAACCAGGAACTGGCTCCCTACGCTGTTTCCGATCCCTGCTATCCCTTCGTGTCTGAGACCAACGTGGCCTTCGGCACCCAGCTGAAGCAGATCCTCACCGACGCTGCTACCCAGTACATCGCCGGCATCATCAACGAGGACGAGCTGAAGGCTGCCTGGCAGCAGTGGTACGACGAGGGCGGCGCTCTGATCATCGAAGAGTACAACGCTGCTTACGCCGCTGCCCAGAAGTAATTTCCCTTTTGCCAACCCCATGGGGCTGCCGGTACCCCCGGCAGCCCCTTTTGTAAAAAAACCCTACCTTTTTCCGAGCAAAAAGTGTTCATTTTCATTCTTTTGTTATCACTTAAGAAGGATGCAACAGGTTCCGATCCGAATTTGACTTTGAATGCAACGCAGGCCCTGCCTGCGATCACAGGGCGGCGCGCCGCCTGATATGCAGCAGAATAAACCCGATAGGAGTGGGCATATGGAACAGAAGTATCGACAGGGCGGATTCACCTTGCCGGGCGAGGCTGGCTATGAGCAGCTGACGCTGGAATTGGCACGCAAGTGGGGCGCTGATGTCATTCGCGACAGCGATGGCACCAAGCTCTCCGATGAGATCATTCAGGCGGGCTACAGCATTTACTCCACCATATGCATCATCCGCCAGCACAACGCCTTTGCCGCCCAGCACCCGGATAGCCAGCAGCAGGCCTTCCTCTGCTCGCAGCCGGTGGTGGCACAGGGCGATGAACTGGTGATCGACCCCATGAAGGGGTACTTCACCCAGCAGTTCGAGCTGAATGATTCCCCCGATGCCATGCCCTACTGGCAGGTGTACGACCGCACCGCCAATGCGGAGATGCCGCGGGAGAAGTGGTGCTATGCCGATGGCCAGGTGACCATCACCGGCTGCACCCCCTGGCATGAGTACACGGTGTCCTTCCTGTGCTGGCGCATCTGGGAAGAGATCAATATGTACAACCACACCACCAACAGCTGGACCAGCGAGCATCTGCGCCAGCTGGACCCCCGGAACGAGGAGGCCTGGGCCTATCTCCAGCAATGGCTGGAGGACTGGTGCGTGGCCAATCCTTCCACCAATGTGGTGCGCCTTACCAGCCTGTTCTACAATTTCGCCTGGTTCTTTGGCGATGATATGCGCAACCGCAGCCTCTTCACCGACTGGGCAAGCTATGATTTCACCGTCAGCCCTGCGGCGTTGAAGGCCTTTGAGGCGGAGTACGGCTACGCCCTCACGGCGGAGGATTTCATCAACCAGCGCAAGCTGCAGGTGACCCACATGCCCCCCACCAGGGCCAAGCGGGACTACATGGCCTTCATCCAGAAATTCGTGGCGGAAAAGGCCAAGGTGCTGGTGGATATCATCCACAAGCACGGCAAGCAGGCCTATGTGTTCTACGATGACAGCTGGGTGGGCATGGAACCCTATGGCAAGTATTTCAGTAAAGTGGGCTTTGATGGCCTGATCAAGTGCGTGTTCTCCGGCTTTGAGTGCCGCCTGTGCGCCAATGTGGACGTTCCCACCCACGAGATCCGCTTCCATCCCTACCTGTTCCCGGTGGGTCTGGGCGGCCTGCCCACCTTTGCCGAGGGCGGCGATCCGGCCCACGATGCCTGGATGTACTGGCGCAATGTGCGTCGCGCCCTGGCACGGCAATGCGTGGATCGCATCGGCCTGGGCGGCTACCTGCACCTGACCATCGGCTTCCCGGAGTTCAACGACGCCGTTGAGCAGATGGCCATCGACTTCCGCAGGATCAAGGAGCTGCACAGCCACGGCGCGCCCCTGGCGGGCAAGTGCCGGGTGGCGGTGATCCACACCTGGGGCAGCCTGCGCTCCTGGACGCTGTCCGGTCACTTCCACGAAACGGACAAGCACGCGCTGATCCACATCAACGAAGCCCTTTCCGGCCTGCCGGTGGAGGTGAAGTACCTCAGCTTTGAGGATGTGGAGAATGGTGCGCTCAAGGATATTGACGTGGTGATCAACGCTGGCTGCGCCGGGGACGCCTGGTCCGGCGGCGATGCCTGGAAGAGCGACAAGCTGGTGGAAGAACTGACCCGCTTTGTGCATGAGGGCGGCGCGTTCATCGGCGTGAAGGAACCCTCGGCGGTGGCGGGCTATCACACCTTCTTCCGCATGGCGCAGGTGCTGGGCATCGACAAGGATACCGGCGCCCGGGTGTGCCATGGCCGCTGGCAGTATGATGTGCAGGATGCTCCCTTTGCCCTGCACAAGGAAACGTTGGGTCAGGAGAAGGGCCTGTACCTCACCGATGGTACTGCCCAGGTGCTGGCCGACCGCGAGGGTGTTCCGCAGATGACCCTGCACCGCTTCGGCAAGGGTGTGGGCGTGTACATGAGCGACTTCAGGGTGGGACAGGAGAGCAACCGCATGTTGCTGGAATTGCTGATGCACCTCACCGGCATGAAGGCCGAAGAGCTGTACCTGTCCGACAGCGCCATGGTGGAGACCGCCTGGTATCCGGCAGATGGCACGCTGCTGGTGTTCAACAATGCGGAGGCTGCCACCGATGCGGTGATCAGCACGCCCAAGGGCGAGGTGAAGGTCTCGCTGGCACCCATGGAAACCAAATTGATAAAGCTGTAATGCAAACGCCCCGATTCCGTTATGGAATCGGGGCGTCTTGCGTGCTTGTTTATTTTTCCGGTACCATCCAGCCGCGGTAGGTGAGGATGGACCCCTTTCGCGGGCTGGGACGGTGGGCAGATTCGCGGTACTGCCGGGGACTCATGCCCATGACCTGCTGGAAATTGCGGTTGAAGCTGGACACCGAGGAGATGCCCACGGCCTGGGCGATGCTCAGCACAGGCTCATCGGTGTTCACCAGCATGATGCAGGCCTGATAGATGCGGGTGGAGATCACAAATTGCAGCGGGGTGGAACCCATGCAAGAGAGGAACAGCCGCCGGAAGTGGGTCTGGCTCAGGTAGCACAGGTTGGCCAGGGTCTCGGCATCGCAGGGTTCGGTGTAGTGATCGTGGATGTACTCCAGCGCGGGCTTCAGCGGGAAAACCTTGCTGTTCTTGGCGGTGGGCTTGCCTTCCTCCAGCTTGCGGCGCTGCAGCTCGGCCACCATGGTCAGGGAATAGAGACGGATCATCTGCTGGGCTTCGGCGTCGTTCTTCTTGGCTTCCTCCAGCAGGGTGTTGCACAAAAAGTGTAGCCGCGGGTCGCTCTTGGCGGTGATTTTCAAATACTTGCCCAGCCGGGAGAGGCTCTTGTTCTCATAGGCGTCGCCGGAGGGCAGCACATCGGCCGCCAGGGCGTCGAAGTCCACAAACAGGTAGCTCCACATGCTCTTGCAGCCCCGAGCGGAGCAGGTGGTGTGGGGAACATGGCGGGGGATGATGAACACATCGCCTGCGGTGAAGGGAATGGCGCCATCCTCAAAGGTGAGGGTGCCGCTGTCGGTGTGGCAGAAGCCGATCTCCAGGCAGTTGTGGAAGTGGAGCCGGTTGGACGGCACATCGGAAATGCGCCAGCTCTCGCCCGTGAGGCAAAGCACGGGGAAGTCCAGGGGCAATTCGTATATGCGGTATTCAACGACGTTGTGCTTGTTGCGCGCCATTTGTCCATCCACACTCCCTTCTGATGTCGTTTCTGACCTGTTCATTACCAGTATAGCATATTTTTCAAGAAAAACAAGCCGGAAAATGTGCTTAAATGGTCGTTTCTGGGCAGTTTGCAGTTGCTTTGTAGTAGGTATGCGCAAGAAATTTCGATATAATGTAAATAGGCAATGATGAATGCGAAAAAGGACAATATGATCTTTATGGTCTGATTTTATCATTCGGGAGGAATGGCGATGGCACAGAAGGCTGTGATCAACCGTCCGGGAAAGCGGCGGGTGTTTGGTGTCTATTTCCGCAATAACTGGCAGCTTTATCTGCTGCTGATGATCCCCGTGATATTCGTGATCATTTTCAAGTATGCAGCCTATCCCGGCCTGCGGATCGCCTTTATGAACTACAAGCCCGCCAAGGGCTTTGACGGCAGTCCCTGGGTGGGCTGGCAGACCTTCGAGAAGATCTTCCGCGACAAGGATTTCCACCGGGCGCTGCGCAACTCCCTGGCCTTCAACTTCCTTGACCTGGCCATTGGTTTCCCGGTACCCATCATCCTGGCGCTGCTCCTCAACGAGCTGCGCTTCCCCCGCTACAAGAAGATCTCGCAAACGGTGCTGTATCTGCCCCACTTCCTGAGTTGGGTCATCATTGCCTCGGTGGCGCTGAACCTCTTCAAGCCGGAGACCGGCCTCATTAATATTCTGATGAAGAACGCCGGGTGGATCGAGGAGGGCATACCCTTCCTCACAGAAAAATGGCATTGGGCTGTGACCTACCTGCTCCTGGGCGTGTGGCAGAACATGGGCTGGGGTTCCATCATCTACCTGGCCGCCATTACCGGCATCGATGCCGAGCTGTATGAGGCTGCCACCATCGATGGCGCGGGCCGCTGGCGCAAGATCTGGAGCGTCACGCTGCCCTGCATCCGCGGCACCATGGTGACCCTGCTGATCATGAACCTGGGCCGCGTGATGGGTTCCAACTTCGAGCGCCTGGATGCCTTCGGCAACGTGCAGGTGAAGGAATTCCAGTACCAGCTGGCCATCTACATTTATGAAAAGGGCCTGGCGGGCGCCAACTTCAGCCGTGCCACGGCGGTGGGTCTGTTCCAGTCCCTCACCGGCCTGCTGCTGGTGCTGGGCAGCGACTGGGTCTCCAAAAAACTGGGCGAAGACGGATTGCTGTAAGGAAAGGGGGATGCATCCATGCAGAACACATCAAAACTTGTGCAGGAAAAGAAGCCTTCCCTCTGGAAGGGCATCAACCGCGTCCGGGTCAGCGATTTTGTTATCGCGCTGGTGATCCTCTTGCTCTCCCTCACCTGCATCCTGCCCTTCATCCATGTGGCGGCCAAGAGTATTTCTTCCAATACGGCCGTGCTGTCCAAGGCGGTCTATCTGTGGCCGAAGGACATCAACCTTGATGCTTACGCATCCATCTTCAAGGATGGCCAGCTGACCTATTCCATGGGCTACACGGTGCTGGTCACGGTGCTGTTCACCCTCATCGGCATGATCGTCACCATCTGCGCGGCGTATCCCCTGAGCATCAAGGGCCTGAAGGGTCGCTCCTTCTTCTCCTTCTTCCTGATGTTCACCATGTACTTCTCCGCGGGCCTTATCCCGGAATACCTGCTGATGAGCAGCCTGGGCCTTCTGAACACCATGTGGGTGCTGGTGCTGCCCCTGGCCTTCTCGCCCTATAATATGCTCATCATGCGCTCCTTCCTGGTGTCCACCATTCCCGAAAGCCTCTACGAGGCAGCCAAGCTGGACGGCGCCAGCCACTTCCAGACCCTGTTCAAAATCGTGTTGCCCCTGTCCAAGCCCATCATCGCCACGCTGAGCCTGTTCTACGCCGTTGGCCGCTGGAACGCTTACGCGGACGCGAAGTACTACATCACCACCAAGGCGCTGCAGCCCCTGCAGTACCTGCTGAGCAACATGGTGCTGTCCTCCGGCTCCGACGCCATCAGCCTCTCCGAGAACGCCGCCGTGGTCTCCACCCCGGAAGTTCTCCAGGCCGCCACCATCATGTTCGCCACCCTCCCCATCATCATGGTCTACCCCTTCGTCCAAAAATACTTCGTCAAAGGCGCCATGATCGGCGCCGTGAAGGGCTAAAGGGACGCGCCAGAGGAGGCGTTGCCTCCTCTGGACTCCACCACCAAAGGGCCGTTCGGCCCTCTGGACTCCCTTTCGGGGTGAGTGTTGCAGGGTGGTCTCCGAGAAGGGGTCACGGCGCAAATACGGTTGCGCCGCGACGCGGGGGAAGTTGCATTTTCGCACACCTGTAGGGGCGATCTGCGATCGCCCGCCGTCCACACTCTCAATTCCGAATTCCGCATTCCGAATTCATAATTCCCATGGAATAGTGGCGGTTGTTGGATCTCGCCATTATCATAAATCAAATTAGGAGGAACAAACTATGAAGCGCATCGTTTCCATGATCCTGGCGCTGGTGATGGTCCTCAGCATGTTCGCCGTGGCGAATGCTGAAGCCGCTACCGGCATGGCCGCCTGGGCTCCCTTCGAGGAGACCGTGACCATCACCGTTCCCGTGTACGACCGCGGCAAGGCTGGCTATCCCGCCGTTGACGACAACTACTGGACCCAGTGGATCCAGAAGGAGTTCGGCGACAAGTGGAACATCGACGTGAACTACGTGGCCATCCCCCGTGGCGACGTCATGACCAAGTACAACCTGCTCATCGCTGATAAGCAGACCCCCACCATCATGATGGAGTATGACTATCCCAAGGTTGCCCAGTGGGCCACCGACGGCGCCATGCAGGTCATCGACCTGGAGAAGTTCGCCGCTGTTGCTCCCACCTACTACGGCAAGATGGTGGAAAACAACCAGCTGGGCTACACCGACATCAACGGTGAGACCTACTTCGTCCTCTCCGAGCGTCCCTACTACAACACCACCTACACCTACATCACCTACGTCCGCATGGACTGGCTGCGCGCCGTGGGCTATGACCATGTGCCTGCCAACTATGAGGAGCATAAGGACGCCATCAACAAGATCATCGAAGCCGGTCTGACCGACCAGGCTCCTCTGGGTCTGGGCGTTCCCTCCGCTGCCTACGTGGCTAACTTCGCTTTCCACGATGCTGACCTGGTGGAATCCGAGTGGGCGCAGCATTGCTCCCTGGGTACTGCTTCCATGACCTGGAAGCCCACCGAGCGTATGCTGAAGCGTCTGAACAACGAGTATCACATGGGTTGGTATTCCTCTGAGTTCGACCTGGACGAGAACACCTCCGGCGCTGCTGCCGACCAGATGCAGACTGACTTCATCAATGGCAAGACCTACCAGTATGCTGGCTACATGGCCGCCAACGTGGACTGGCTGAAGGCCTTCTACGAGAACAACCCCAATGCTGAGCTGGCCGTCGCTTCTGCCTACGCTGTGGAAGAAGAAGGCGTGGCCACCGCCCGCAACCGCGCTGACAACCCCTTCGGCATGATCGTTGGCTTCTCTTCCTACGCCACCGAAGAGCAGCTGAAGGCTGCCTGGATGCTGATGGAGTGGATGATCCAGCCCGAGAACCTGTTCGTTCTGGAGAACGGCATCGAAGGCACCACCTATGTCATGGGCGAAGATGGCCTGCCCGTTGTTGACGGCGCTTACATGGGCGATGGTATGCTGAACCACAACATGAACATCGACATGGCTTGCCTGATCCACGCCTCCAAGGTCGTGGGTACCATCGAAGATTCCATCAAGGCCATCACTCCCCAGGGCCTGCCCCAGGACTTCTATCAGCCCATGCTGGACCACTACTACAACCTGAAGAAGATCGCTGAAGAAGGCAATGCCTACTCCGATCCCATCTTCGCCGTGGCCATCGAGTCCGAGTCCGAGTACAGCGCCACCCTGCTGTCCAAGTGGCAGGAATTCTACGCCAAGCTGGTGAAGTGCGATCCCGCCGAGTTCGACACTCTCTACGCCGAGCTGTGCCAGGAATACCTGGATGCCGGCTATCAGGAGATCATCGACGAGCGTCTGGAAGCCTACGAGGCTGGTCAGACCACCAAGCTGCCCAAGAAGTAATTCACAGGCAACAAAACAGCCGGAGTCCGCAAGGACTCCGGTTTTTGTGTGCGAGGGAAAACGGCTGCAACAAAAAAACCGGCACGGTATGCTCCGTGCCGGGAAAGGAGAGAGAAGAGGATTACAGCTTAATAACGCCCTGCATCAATTCGGTGATCATCAGGAAGGTCAGACCCTGACCATAGGCGGTGGGGGTGACGATGATGTCCTTGTAGTGCTGCAGGTTATAGCCCATGCCCGTGCCGCCGGAAACACCCTGCACAGCGCCGGTATCGTCGATCTGATCCAGCACGGCCTGGGCGGCCAGCTTGCCCATTTCCACGTACTTCTGATCCTTCAGGATGCCCATGCGCACGCCCTTCATCACACCATAGGCGATGGCGGCGGTGGCAGAGGTCTCGCAGTAGGTTTCCTCCACGTCGATCAGGGTGGTGTACAGGCCGTTGACGCGCTGATATTTCCACAGCGCCAGCACCTGATCCTCCCAGGCGGAGATGATCATGCGCATGGCGGCGTTGTCGCGGCCGGTGATGTCCTTCAGCTCAATGGCGGCGGCGGTGAACCAGGCATTGCCGCGGGCCCACTTGGCATTGGCGTAGTTGTGGCGGCGGTCGAAGGTCCAGCCGTGGTAGAACAGGCCGGTGATCTTATCCTGCAGGTAGCGAATGTGCAGCAGGAACTGGTATTCCGCCTCGTCGATCCACTCGGGCCTTCCCAGCACCACGCCCGCCTTGGCCAGGAACAGGCACACCATGAACAGGGTATCGCACCACAGCTGCTCATAGTGCTTGTTCCACACGGTGCAATGCTGCAAGCCGCCGAACTCCGTGCGGGGCATTTCCTCCAGCACCCACTTGGCCCAGGACTCGATCACGGGCAGGTAGGCGGGGTTCCTGGTCTCGTTATACAGGCAGGTGAGGGTCAGCACCGGGGCAACGGTGTTCACGTTGCGGTGGGGCTTCTGCTCACGGGAGAGCATATCGTCATACCAGGCGGTGAGGTAATCCAGAATGGCCTTGTCGCCGCTCTGCTGATAGGTCTTGTAGATGCCGTAGAGGGCGACGCCGGTGGGCCACTCCCAGTTGTTCATGGTCAGGTGGCCGCGGGAGGGATCGTTGCCGTCGGCATTTTGCAGCATATTCAGAACTTTGTCGGCAATGGCTTTGTAATCCATGGTAGCAGCTCCTTTCGGGTGTTTCATATAGCGCTGGAGACGGGGTTCTGCGCGCATCATATCCGCCACGAGGGAGGCGATCTTCTTCGCGCCCTCGGCGTTGAAGTGGGTCTTGTCGTCGTGACCATCGGGGAAGTCCGGGTTCTCGCCGGGCTGGAGGCGAACGAACAGCTTGGCGGTGTCCTCCTCGCTGCCGGAGAGGTACAGCTCCCGGCTGGCCATCTTCAGGTCAAGGAAGGGGATGCCCAGCTCCTGCGCCACCTTCTTCACCGCGGCAGGATAAGCGCCGTGGGTATACAGCAGGCTGCCGCCGCCCACATAGATCCGGCGGCTCACGGGAGAGAGCAGCACGGGCAGGGCGCCCTTGTCCATGGCGGTGCGGCAGTACATCCGCAGAAAGTCCTGATAGCTGCCGTCGGGGTCGGTGTGGCGCTCCGCGTCGTCCTTCTCATCGTTGTGGCCGAACTGGATCAGCAGCACGTCGCCGGGCTGCATTCCCTCACGCACGGGATCGAAGCGACCCTCATCCACAAAGCTGCGGGTGCTGCGGCCACTCATGGCATGGTTGGCCACCTGAACGCCACCAGCCACGTATTCGGGCAGCGCCCAGCCCCAGCCCCGGAAAGGCGGCTTGTTGTCTTCCACGGTGGAATCGCCAATGATGTAGATCGTAGGCATAAGGATGGACTCCTTTCATGTTAACGTACAATCTGCTAAGCATATTATACCATAGGATATGGTCGGAAACTTCCCAAAAAAGCAACATTTTGATGCAAAAACAACCACTGCGCAGGGAATGAAAATGGCGGCGGCGAATCATCCCAATAGAATCAACCAGGAATCTGCTTATCCATAGATCGAAACGGAGGGACGACCATGGTCGAGTATCGCGATCCCATCACCGGCTATCAGGTGCGCCGCTACACCGAGGGGCCGGAGCGCAATGCCAAATTGTATTTCACCACCGAAAACTTCTCGGTGGACGATAAGTATTTCTACTTCAACAAGGACGTGGAGGGCGGCCTGGAGTGCTACCGCGCCGATGTGGAGACGGGCGAATTGACCCTCATGACCGACAAGGCCTACGCCGGTTTTGCCCTGGACAGGGAGAAGAACGTGGCCTACACCTGCAAGAACGAGACCGAGGTGTATGCCGTTGACCTGAACACCAACGAGATGACCAAGATCGGCGATCTGCCCGCTGGCGGCAAGATCACCGGTCACCTGACCAGCGCCAACACCGGGCGCATCGCCTGCAGCTATCACCTGGACAACAAGATCTACGCCCTGGTGATCCTGGATCCCGGCCAGGAAGCACGTATCGTGTACCTCAGCGACTACCGCCTGGGTCATGCCCAGATCTGCCCCACGGACGAGAACCTGATCTTCTACATCCACGAGACGGAGGGCGACGCCTTCCAGCGCACCTTCATGTGCGATGTGGAGGAAGGCTATGTGCGCCCCTGGTATGTGGAGCATCCCAACGAGTGGATCACCCACGAGGTGTGGGCGGCGGACGGCACGGAAATGGCCTTCATGAAGCTGCGGGGGCGCATCCTCATCGGCGACAAGGACGGCCGCCACTTCGACCAGGCGGCGGAGAGCGAGCAGCTGCTCCACCCCTGCCTGAGCCGCGACCGCAAGTGGCTGGTGGCGGACAGGATCAGCTATCTGGGCGTGAACGTGCAGGAGGGCGTGGTGCTCATCGAGCGTGCCACCGGCAAGCAGAAGCTCATTGCCACCACCGGCTCCTGCAAGACCGGCGCTGACCACCAGCACCCCTCCTTCAATCGGGCGGGGGACATGGTGCTGTTCAGCAATCCTGATGAAAACGGCATTGCCCAGGTCTGCACCATCGACCTCAAGCAGGTCATGCAGGACTGGTAAGGAGGTAAGCATATGGAACGATTTGCCTGGATGGGGCGCATCAAGCCCGGTATGCAACAGGAATACAAAAAGCGCCATGACGAGATCTGGCCGGAGATGGTGGAGCTGCTGAAAAGCGCTGGCATCCGCAACTACACCATCTGGTCGGATGGGGATATCCTCTTTGGCTACTATGAATGCGAAAAGGGCATCGAGTTTGCCGAGAAGACCCAGGCGGGCAGCCCCATTGTGGATCGCTGGAACGTGTACATGGAGGATGTGCTGGATCTGGTGATGGATCCGGTGACCGGTGCGCAGCCCAAGCTGCAGCAGATGTTTTTGATGGAGTGACAGGATGAAGAAGATCTATCTTGCCATTGATATTGGCGCCTCCAGCGGACGGCACATTGCCGCCTGGCTGGAAGATGGGCGCATCGAGACCCGGGAGGTCTACCGCTTTCCCAATGGAGCCGAAATGAAAAACGGCCACCTCGCCTGGGACAAGGAAGCCCTTTTCGCCCATGTGGTGAAGGGCCTGAAGGCCGCAGGAGAGCAAGGTTTCACGCCTGATTCCATCGGCATCGACACCTGGGCGGTGGACTATGTGCTGCTGGATGCTGAGGGCCGCGACGTGGGCGACATGGTAGCCTACCGGGACAGCCGCACCGAGGGCATCGACCTGGTATTGGAAAAGGTGCTGCCCTTTGAGGAGCATTTCGCCATCTGCGGCATTGCCAAGCAGCCCTTCAACACGGTGTATCAGCTGATGGCGGTGCTGAAGGAGCATCCCGAATACGCTGACACCGTGGAGGATTTCCTGCTGGTGCCGGAGTATCTTTCCTATAGGCTCACGGGCAAAAAGGCCCACGAGTGGACGAACGTCTCCACCACCGCCCTGTGCGATGCCAAGACCCGCAGCTGGTCGGAGCGCATCCTCCGCGCCGCGGGTCTGCCGGAGAAGTGGTTCCGCACGCCCATCGTGCAGCCCGGCGCTGTGCTGGGCGGCTTCCTGCCGGAGATTGCAGCCCAGGTGGGCTATGATGCACAGGTCACCCTGCCCGCTACCCACGACACGGGCAGCGCCTACATGGCCGTGCCTGCCCGGGACGACCGGGCGGCCTTCCTGTCCAGCGGTACCTGGAGCTTGCTGGGTACGGAGCTGCAAACCCCGGTGACGGATGCTTCCGCCCTGGCCGCTGGCTTCACCAATGAGGGCGGCTACAACGGCACCACCCGCTTCCTGAAAAACATTATGGGCATGTGGATGCTGCAATGCATCTACAAGGAGATCGGCGAGGTGCATTCCTTTGCGCAAATGGCGCAGATGGCCGCCCGCTCCACCTACCCCGCCTGTGTGGACGCCACGGACAACCGCTTCCTGGCCCCGGCCAACATGCTGGAGGAAGTGAAGCAGGCGCTGAAGGACGCAGGCGCGCCGCAGCCCCAGGAGTTTGCGGACATCCTGCGGGCGGTGACCATGGGCCTGGCGGTGTGCTACAAAAACGCCATTGCGGAAATGAGCAGCATCACGGGGAAGACCTTCACCAGCGTGAACATTGTGGGCGGCGGCAGCCAGAACATCGTGCTGAACCAGATGACCGCCGACCTCACCGGTCTGCCCGTCTATGCTGGCCCCACCGAGGCTACGGCGCTGGGCAACCTGGCCTCCCAGATGATCGCCGCAGGGGAGTTCGCCACGCTGGCGGATTTCCGCAGGGCGCTGCCGGACAGCTTTGATATTCTCACCTTTGAACCAAAGGAGGAAAAATAAATGAACGCTTACGAATACGCCAAATCCCGCTACGAAGCCCTGGGTGTGGATGTGGAAAAGGCCATGGAGACCCTGAAAAAGGCACCCCTGGCGCTGCATTGCTGGCAGGGCGACGACGTCCGCGGCTTTGACACCGATCCCTCCAAGCCCCTCACCGGCGGCATCCAGACCACCGGCAACTATCCCGGCCGCGCCCGCACCCCCGAAGAGCTGATGGCGGACATCGACCTGGTGCTGAAGCTCTGCCCCGGCACGGCGAAGATGAACCTTCACGCCTGCTATGCCATCTTTGACGAAGAGACCGGCTGGGCAGACCGGGACAAGCTGGAACCCAAGCACTTCAAGAAGTGGGTGGACTTCTGCAAGGAGCGCGGATTGGGCTGCGACTTCAACCCCACCTTCTTCTCCCATCCCAAGTGCGATCCGCTGACCCTGTCCTCTCCCAACGAGGAGACCCGCCGCTTCTGGATCGACCACGGCAAGGCCTGCATCCGCATCAGCCAGTACCTGGCCGAGGAGCTGGGTCAGCCCTGCATCATGAACATCTGGACGGGCGACGGCTTCAAGGATATCCCCGCCGACCGCCTTGGCCCCCGTGTGCGCTACAAGGAGGCCATGGACGAGATCCTCTCCGAACCCTTTGACTTCAACAAGGTCAAGCCCTGCGTGGAGAGCAAGGTCTTCGGCATCGGTGTGGAGGCTTACACCGCGGGCAGCGCGGAATACGCCCTGGCCTATGCCGCCATGAACCCCGGCAAGTGCATCCCCCTGATGGACAACGGCCACTACCATCCCACCGAGGTGGTTTCCGACAAGATCCCCGCTCTGCTGGCCTTCTTCCCGGAGCTGGCGCTGCATATCACCCGGCCCATCCGCTGGGACAGCGACCATGTGGTGCTGCTGGACGACGAGACCAAGGAGATCTGCAAGGAGATCGTGCGCTGCGGCGGCCTGGAGGGTCGTGTGCATATGGCGCTGGACTACTTCGACGCCAGCATCAACCGCGTGAGCGCGTGGGTCACCGGCTTCCGCAATGTGCAGAAGGCGCTGCTGATGGCGCTGCTCACCCCCCATGAGGAACTGAAGAAGCTGCAGGACACCGATCAGTTTACTGAGCTGATGGTGCGTCAGGAGGAAATGAAGACCCTGCCCTTTGGCGAGATCTGGAATGAATACTGCCGCCGCTGCGGCGTACCCGCCGATGGCGAGTGGTTCCCCCAGGTGCAGCAGTATGAAAAGGACGTCCAGCTGCAGCGCAAATAAAACGGGATTCTTAAGGGGCGACCGCCCCTTAAGCGGAGTCCAGAGGCGGCGCCTCTGGCAGGGTCTGGGGCAGCGCCCCAGGCGAAAGCGCCTTTGCGGGAGCGAAGCTCCTGCAAACAGCGGCACACACGAGTTGTAACAACAGGGAGGAAAAAACGCATGAGCATGACCGACATCACCATCGTGCAAAAATACATCCGCATGGCCAACGACGGCTGGCTCCAGGGCTGGCATGAGCGCAACGGCGGCAACCTGACCTACCGCCTCACCAAGGAAGAAGTGGCCGAAATGACGCCCTTCTTCGACGAAACGCCCCGGC
Source organism: Clostridia bacterium (assembly GCA_017936765.1). Lineage (GTDB taxonomy): Bacteria > Bacillota > Clostridia > Christensenellales > Aristaeellaceae > UBA11524. The sequence continues at coordinate 22,716 of JAGBEX010000008.1, read as the reverse complement.
CCTGGGTCGGCATGGGCGTCACCGGCGAAAACCTGGCAGGGGAGTTCTTCCTGTCCACGGGCAGCGGCAAGTTCTTCCGCAATGTGATCACCGACCCCGAGGACTCCATCTGCGTGGTGGAGATCAACGAGAAGGGCGAAAGCTACCGCATCCGCTGGGGCCTGGTCAACGGCGGCAAGCCCACCAGCGAGTTCCCCAGCCACTACATGAACCATTGCGTCCGCGCCAAGGCCACGAACGGCGAGCATCGCGTGATCTACCATGCGCACCCGGCCAATATCATCGCCATGACCTTCGTGCTGCCCCTGACTGACCGCGACTTCACCCGCGCCCTGTGGAAGAGCGCCACGGAATGCCCGGTGGTGTTCCCCGGCGGCGTGGGCGTGGTGCCGTGGATGGTTCCCGGCGGCGCGGACATCGCCCTGGCCACCTGCAAGAAGATGGAGGAATACGATGCCGCCGTGTGGGCGCACCACGGCCTGTTCGCCTCCGGCCCGGACTTCGACATCACCTTCGGCCTGATGCACACCATCGAAAAGGCCGCCCAGATCTGGGTGCTGCAGAAGTCCACCGGCCTGCCGGAATTGCAGACCATCCAGGACGACGAGCTGCGCGCCATTGCCCGCGACTTCAAGGTGAAACTCCGCGAGGATTTCCTGGACTAATACACAAAAACCGCCAGCCGACATGATTCGTCGGCTGGCGGTTTTTTGCGTGCATCAGGTGGAGGCTTCCACCAGCTGGAAATCCTCCTTGCCGTGGTTGCACAGGGGGCAGAGGAAATCATCGGGCAGCTCGTCACCCTCGTAGACATAGCCGCAGATGGAGCAGACCCAGCTGCGCTTCACGGTCTTGGCGGGCTTGGGCTTGATGTCCGCCTGGTAGTAGGCATAGGAGCAGGCCCAGCCCTCGGAAAGCACCTGGCCATCGGTGACCTCGGCAATGAAGAGCGTGTGGGTGCCGAGATCCATGGTGTCCACCACCTTGCAGGAGATGAAGGCGTTGGCCATGCGGGTCAGGTAGGTGAGGCCGTTGGCAGAGCGGGCGACATGGGGGAAACCGGCGAACTTGTCGGTGTCCCGGCCGGACTGCATGCCAAAGCGCTGGAAGAGGGCAAAGTCTGCCTCGGTGGTGATGGGGGAAAGGTTGAACACACCGGTGGAGGCCAGCATTTCGTGGGTCTTGTTTTGCTTGATCACGGAAATGGCCACGCGCACCGGATCATTGGCCACCTGCATCACGGTATTGATGATGCAGGCGTTGTCCTTTTCGTTTTCCCGCACGGAAAGCAGGTAAAGCCCATAGGTGATCTTGAACAGGGACTTGGGATCCATGGCGATGCCTCCTTGTCGATCGTATCATCTGAAATACTATAAACATTTTGGTGGGGATTGAATCCACCTATTTCACAAAATTGCCACCGCAGGCGGTCACAAAGGCCACCGGGTCGATGTAGGAGAAGCGCACCTTCTGCAATTCGCCCCGGTCGAAGGCCACGTCCAGCAGGGTGGTACCCTCCTGCTGCGCCAGCACGATGACCTCCCGCACGGGGAGCAGGGCCATCAGGTCCCGGGCGATGCGCAGGGAAACCGCGCACAGGTAGCGGCGGGTCTCGCCTTCGGACTTGCCCAGATAGGCGGCCTTGGCCTGGAAGCTCACCTGCAATTGATCGGCATTGAGGGTCTCCACGTCGAAGGACTGGGCATAGGCGGCCAGATCTCCCAGGGGATTGGCGGCCTGCAGCACCTCCACATAGGCGGCGGTGTCGCCCTGCAGCACCTTTTCGGCGTGCTGGTGGAAAAAGCTCCACAGGTTCTGGGAGGTGAGGCCGTCGGTGGGCCTGTCGTGGGCGAGAGCGTCCGTCCAGTCCACGGTGTCGTCGGCGGTTTTCCACAGCTGCTCAAAGGGCGGGAAGGTGGACTGGTATACCGGCTGCTGGGGCGCAGCGGGCTTCTTTTCCTCCATCTGGGCAGAGGCACCCCACAGGTCTTCCACGATATCGGAAAGGTTATACAGATTCTCAGGCATGGTGATCCTCCATCACTTTGCAGCGCACACAGGGGGGCTTGGCGGTGACGTCAAAGCCCTCGATCAGCACATCGGCGTCGCTGAGTACTTCGTTGTCAAACAGCCAGCGGGACAGGGGATTGATCAGCAGGGCTTCCACCTGGTTGCCCACGCCGCGGCCACCGTTGCTAAGGTCGAACAGGGCGGCTTCCTTCAGGCTTTCGTAGGCGAAGTCCTCGATCCTGATGCGGATGCCCTTCTGCTCCTCCATGCGGCGGATGATCTTGTCCACCTGGGCGCGGAGGATGGCCTCGCCAGCCTCGCGGCGGATGTAGTCGAACACCACAATGTTTTCGCCAATGCGGTTGAGGATCTCCGGGCGGCCCAGTTCCAGCTTGAAGTATTCCTCAATGGCGGCACGGACGCGCTTCTCCACCTCGCCATAGTCCATGTCCATGGTCACATTGGGCTGGCGGTTGCCCAGGGCGTCCTTCACGTAGATGCCCAGGTTGCTGGTGAAAATGATGATGGTCTCGGAGAAATACACCGTGTTGCCCTGACCATCGGTCATGCGGCCGTCCTCCAGAATTTGCAGGAACTTGTCCAGAATGGAGGGGTGCGCCTTTTCGATCTCGTCAAAGAGCAGGATGGCGAAGGGGTTCTTTTTCACCGCGTTGGTCAGCTGGCCGCCAGCCTCGTAGCCCACATAGCCGGGAGGTGCGCCCATCAGCTTCTGGTCGGAGTGGCTCTGGCCGTATTCGCTCATGTCGAAGCGGATGCAGGCGCTTTCGTCGCCGAAGAGCTTCTCGGCCAGGGCTTTGGCGGTCTCGGTCTTGCCGGTGCCGGTGGGGCCTGCGTAGAAGAGTACGCCCTTGGGCTTGGCGGTGGAGGAGCTGCTCAGGCCGTTCATGCCGGTCACGGCGCGCTTCACCACGTCCAGGGTGCGCTCCAGGGCGGCATTCTGCCCCTTGATGCGCTTCTCGAAGTCCTGCTTGGCGTTGCGCAGACTGTCCATGGAGAGCAGCTCCCAGGGGTTCTCCTTGATGCCGTATTTGTACAGATCAACAATGCTGCACAGCTCCCGGATGGGCGTGCATTCCTGCTTGCTCAGGCGGCGCATGGCGTCCAGCTCGGTAAAGGTCAGCCCTTCGGTGAGACCCACGAACTTCTCCCGCAGGCGCTCCAGCTCTTCGGGGTGCTGCTCGTAGTAGGGCATATCGGTGCGGTACACCGTGCTGTCGAAGAAGGAGGCGAAGGCGTTGCCGCTGATGAGGCGCTTGCGCTCCTCGCGATCCGGCGCTTCCAGGTTGATGACCTTGCACACGGGGTTGTTCAGGTAGAACCAGGCGGGCAGGTCGTTGAGCTTGTTCACCAGAATGATGAGCAGGTTCTGCCTCTTGCCCATGGGGGTGCGCACCGTGGCGGCGGACAGGGCGGACTGCATCAGCAGGTTGAAGCTGTTCACGTCGTGCTGATCCATGCGCTCCGGGGTCACGATGTAGTGGCTGGCCAGCTCCAGCACGGTGGCGGTGGCGGCCTTCTGCTGGGTCATGACCCGGCGGATGATATTGGGCGCGGTATCAGCCTTGTTGCCCTTGAACTCCGCAGGGATCACACCCTCCTGCGCCTGCACACCCGCCAGACGGGCATACTGCTCCACCATGCCGGGAGCATAGGGGTTCATAAAGCCCATCAGATTGGAATAGAACGCCACCTGGCTGTAGCCATTATCCGTCAGGTAGCCGTGGAGATAGCGGGGCAGGGGAACCAGCTCGTCCTCCGGAATGGAACCGGCCACCGGGTAGCGGTACTGATCCAGCACATTGCCCTCCAGAATGATCAGCGGCTTGATGGCGGAAAACAGCTCCAATTCCTGATGCCATTTGGAAATCAGCGCGTCCATGGGGTCACCTTCTTCAAAACGAATTTACAATATTATACCATACAAAAACGGAGGCCGCAATGCAGCCTCCGCTCGTGTTTGCACTTACTTTACTGCGTCTTTGTCGTAGTAGCTGATGAACTCTTCCTCCTGGGGTTCATCCTCGGTTTTCTGCGCCCTGTGGCGGCGGACGAACTCCACCACCACGCCGATGGCCAAGCCAATGAGGCTCAGCTTGATCACCAGCCCCAGGATGCCGCCCACCAGCCCGAAAAAGCCGCCGATAAGGCCGAACACCATACCGATCATACCGCCAATGAAGCCAAAGATACCTTCCAGCAGACCCAGGATAAGCTTAAAGGGAAAAAGCAAAAGATCCAACATGATTCATTCCTCCTACGCTTAGCAGTCTACCATAATGGAAGGGGGCTTCCAAGGGGAGAATGATTAGAAAATCATGAGGATTCTTTAATCAAGCGGGATCCTTGCCCACATTCACCCAGGCCTTGGCATGGCTGAACTGCTCCAATTCCGGCAGGGTCAGCTCGATGGCGGAGTTGGAGGAGCCGCAGGCGGGGTACACCGTTTCAAAGCGGCGCAGGCTTTCATCCAGGTAGATGGTCACGTTCTCCGGGATGCCGAAGGGACACACGCCGCCGAACTGCAGCCCGGTGAAGCGATCCAGCTCCTCGACGGTCATCATCTTGGCCTTGGCGGCAAAGGTCTCCTTGAATTTGCGGTTGTCGATGCGGCAATCCCCCGCCGCCACGATGAGAATGGGCTGCTCCCCCACCATGAAGGAGAGGGTCTTGGCAATGCGGCAGGGCTCGCAGTTCAGGGCCTGGGCAGCCAGCTCCACCGTGGCGCTGGAGACCTCGAACTCCATCACCCGGCCATCGGCACCGAATTGCTTGAGATAGTCACGGACATGGGCAATGCTCATGGGTCATTCCTCCAATAATCGTTTGTAGGCTTCGGGGGTCAGCTCTGCGCCGGATTGGCTCACCACGGCGGCAGAAATGCGGTTGGCGCGGGCAACGGCCTCGGCAAGGGGCAGCCCGGCGGTTTCGTGTGCCATCACCGCACCGATGTGGGCGTCCCCGGCACCGATGGTATCCACCACCTGGGCGGGTACCCCGGGGACGATGGCCTCGCCTTCAGCGGACAGCACGTAGGCGCCCCGGTCGCCCAGGGTGACGATCACATCGTTCTGCGTCAGACTGTGCAGCATCCGTGCGGCCTGGGAAACCTCTTCGCAGCGGGTGAAGTGGCAGATTTCCGCTTCGTTCAGGTGGAACACCGCACCCAGCGCCATGAGCCGCGCCATTTTCTCCGGCGGGATGTGCAGGATGCGCGGCCCCGGTGCAAAATACAGCCGCCGGGGCGGGTGCTGCTCCAGCCAGCGGAGGATCACCTCGCCCGTAGGCTCTTCGATTTCCAGCCCGCAGACGTACACGCCGTCGAACTCCGGCAGCGCCTGGAACCACTCCGGCCGGAAGGCGTACTCCGCGCCATGCTCGCACAGGAAGGTGCGCTCGCCGTCCGGCTCCACCAGGCAATAGCAGCAGCCGTTGGGGGCATCCACCGGGGGGATGACCGTGGTCACGCCCCGCTGTGCCAGCGCAGCGCGCACCCAATCCCCCCAGATGCCCGTTCCCACCGGGGAAAACAGCACGCACTCCCCAAGCCCGGTGATGCGGGCGGCGTGGAAGGCATTGTAGGCGCAGCCGCCCAGGGACACCTGCTGGGAGGTGATGTTCACATCATCCCCGGTGTAGGGCAGGCGGGGCGTGCGGATGATCACATCCGCCACGGTGGAACCAATGAACAGCAGAGACATAAGCGCTTATCCTTCCTGATCGGTGAGGTAATCCTTGGCCAGCACAATGGCCACGCTGGCCGTCCAGGTGTAGGCCAGGTCACGCAGCCCGGCGCCGGTCTTGGCGTCAAAGTTCTCGGCAAAGCCGCTCAGACAGACCATATCGGCAAACCGGCGGGCGATCTCCCGGGCGAAGTCCATTTCGCCGCATTGGTCGAGGCCGTCCACCAGCAGCATGGTGCTGGGCGCCCAGATGGGGCCGCGCCAGTAGCCATCGTCCCTGTAGAGGGGACTGGCAGGGCTTTCGGTGGCAAAGCCATGGGCGGTGAGGAACCTGTCGCTCTTCAGTACCTGGATGATGGCCTCCCGGATGCGCAGGGGCAGGGATTCGCCCAGCACCAGCACCTCATAGGGCAAAAGGCTCTGGCATTCCACGATCTCCCCTGTGCTGCATTGGATGGCCACGGGCAGGTCATTGCGGAAGCACTTATCCAGAAACAGCGCCAGGTGTGCCTGTGCCTCCTGCTGCCAGCGGGCGGCCTCGCTGTTCATGCCCAGATGGGCAGCCAGGTCGGCCAGCACCTGCATCTGCACGATCATATCCGCCTGCAATTCCGGCGTGGCCACCGGGGGCAGCACCGCAAAGGCGGTGGCGTTGTCCCAGCCGGAGTCGTTGCCGTGGTTGTAGTAATACAGCCCATTGTGGCGGCGGTAGTTCATCCACCAGCAAGTCCATTTGTCCAGGAAATCATAGGCCTGCCGGGTCTGCTCGGCGGTGAGGGTCATGTGGCGCAGCATCCGGCGCAGCGCCCAGCCATGCACCGGGGGCTTGCAGTAGTTCCAGATGATCTTGCTGTCGCTGATGCTGTCCGGCAGGCGGCCGGAGGCATCCTGGAAGTCTGCCATGATCATGAACTCGTCCCAGGCCAGCTCTGGCTGACCATAGGCCAGCGCCAGGGCATTGAAGCAATGATCCCAGCTCCACACATTGGTCATCCAGTTCTTGGACATATACATGGCCTCCCGCTTCAGGAAGCCATCCGGGCGAACGATGCTGCTCCAGTTGAGATATCCCGCCATGTGCCCCATCTGCTGATAGGCGGGAGCAAGGGCGGGCATATCCGCCAGATAGGCCTGGAGATCCTGCTCCGTTCTCTGGCGGGCGGCATCGAAGTCCCAGTGGGGAAGTTGCTGATCCCACTCGGTCTCGATCTCCTTCACCATGCACAGAAAGCCTTTTTCTCCGCCGATGTTCAGCCGGGAATACAGCGAGCTGCTTTCCTCCCAGCGCTGATCCAGCTGGCAGCAGCCCTCCTGCACATAAATCAGGTAGCGGTTGTTGTTTTTGTAGCAGTTGGCCATGTACAGCGTCTGCCCATGATGCTCCAATTCGTAGATGTAGTCATAGGGGCCGCACTCGGTGAGAAAGTCCAGCTGGAGGCCTGCGCCTGCGCTGCCCTGGATCAGCAGGGTTTGGGCATCGGCAAAGCAGAAGCGGAGGCTGCCAGCGGTGCCATCAAAGTGCAGCGCGGTGCCGTCCAGCTGCGGGTCACCCATTCCCTCCAGCTGCAGGGACACCTTGGCGATCAGCGGCGTGTTGGCGGAGTTGTGGATGGTGCGCAGATACAGGCCTTCGCTGTTGCCGCGCCCCTGATAGTTTTCCACCACATGGGAAAGCACCATGTAGGAGCCACGGCAGGTGTAGGGCATCTGGTGGAGATTCATGGGTTGCATGGTGTTGCCTCCTTTGCAAGCCAAAAGACAGAATAGAGGAGGCGGTGCCTCCTCTGCAGTTTGTTGAAAACCTGAGAGGTGTCGGAGACGCCGCAGCGTCTCTGACTGTAATCGTATCCGGCGGCTTTGCCGACGGGGCGGGGCGTTTCCGGCTCTGCCGGAAACATTCCTTACGCGGAGGAACGACCGTGGACGGCGCTTGCGCCGGACACAGTGATGGAGCGCAATTCCTCAACAAAGTGGCTCTGCCACTTTGTTGATACGCAATAGAGGAGGCGGTGCCTCCTCTGAAATGGTGTGGGTTTTACATGGGGCGCTTCTTGCCCATGAAGCACAGGGCCAGGGTGCCGGGGCCAGCGTGGGCGCCGATCACAGGGCCGACATTTTCAATGCGGATGGTCAGCTCGGGCAGCTTGGCCTGGGCCAGTTCCTTCAGGCGGGCAGCGTCCTCGGGGGCATCGGCATGGAGCAGCAGGGCAATGGACTCCTTCTGATCCTCGATGTTTTCAACGGCCTTGTCAACAATGAAATTCATGGCCTTGCGGCGGCCACGAACCTTTTCGGCGGCGGCCAGCTTGCCCTCGCAGGTCTCGGTGAGGATGGGCTTCAGGTCCAGCAGGGTGCCGATGGCGGCAGCGGCGGGGGACACACGACCACCGCGCTTGAGGTACTTCAGGTCGTCCACGGTGAACCAGGCCTGGGCGCGGAGCTTGTTTTCCTCCAGCCAGGCGGCCACTTCCTCCATGGAAGCACCGGTGATGTACATCTCGTGGGCCTTGATGACCAGCAGCGTCTGCGGGCCGGAAATGGACAGGGTGTCCACCACGGTGAACTTACGCTCGGGGTACTTTTCCATCAGCTGCTCCCGGGCGGCGTAAATGGCGTTGATGGTGCCGCTGAGCTGGCTGGAAAAGGCGATGAAAAGCAGATCCTTGCCTTCCTGCAGGATCGGCTCGAAGTATTCCAGGTAGATGGTCTCGTTCAGCGCGGAAGTGGTGGGCGTTGCGCCGTTGCGCATCTTGTCGAAATAGGTCTTGTAGTCCATGGACTGCCCCAGATCGTCCAGGTACTCCTTACCCTCAAGGATATAGGGCATCTGCACCACGGGGATGTTCATCTCCTGTTGCAGGGCGAAGGGCAGATCGCTGTCGCTGTCCGTCATAAGAATGTAGCTCATTCCCTGATAACCTCCTTGTTTGCCAGATGGGATGATGATGACATAATAAATCATCATCATTGTACTCTGAAAGGAGGCAAAATGCAAGTTTTCTTCGTGTACTGTGTTATTTTGCCTTCGGCTTGAACAAAAGCGCCGCCAGCGCGCCGAAGAACACCGCGGCGGCGATGCCTGCGGCGGTGGCGGTCAGCCCGCCGGTGAAGGCGCCCATGAAGCCGATCTCCTGTACGGCTTTCTTGACGCCGTTGGTCAGGGCGTGGCCGAAGCCTGTGAGGGGCACGGTGGCGCCTGCCCCGGCGAACTCCGCCAGGGGCGCATAAAGGCCGACAGCGCTGAGCAGCACCCCGGCCACGATGTACCCCACCAGGATGCGGGCGGGGGTGAGCTTGGTTTTCAGCACCAGCACCTCGCCAAGGGTGCAAATGGCGCCGCCCACCACAAAGGCTTTCAGCAGGTTCCAGAGCATGAAGCGTCTCCCTCCAATACAATGGCGTGGGCAATGCCGGGGATGGTCTCACCCTGCTGGCAGGTGGTGGTGGACAAAAGCGCCCCCGTGGCCATGAACAGCACCCGCTGCAATTCCCCGGCCTTCAGCCGTGCCAGGATGTGGCTGTTCAGCACAATGGCCGAGCAGCCGCAGCCGCTGCCCCCGGCGTGAACGTCCTGCTCCGGGGAAAAGACCTGCAAGCCGCAGTCCATGTAGCGCTCGAAGATCAGCGGATGCCCCCGCTCCTTCATCAGCTCCATCAGGATGTCGTGCCCCACCCGCCCCAGGTCGCCGGTGATGATCAGGTCGTAGTCGGCAGGGCTGCGGCAGGTATCGGCAAAGTGGCGGGTGAGGGTATCGGCGGCGGCGGGAGCCATGGCCGCGCCCATGTTGTTGGCATCGGCAATGCCCAGGTCGGTGACCCGGCCAATGGTCACATGGGTGCAGCGGGCAATGGTGGGAAGCCGCTCGTCGGAGGAAAGCAGGCTGGCGCCGGAGCCTGTCACCGTCCATTGGGCGGTGGGAGTGCGCTGGTTGCCGTATTCCAGGGGGAAGCGGTACTGTCGCTCGGCGGAGCAGAAGTGGCTGCTGGCGGCGCACAGGGCGGTGCGCACATGGCCTGCATCCACCAGCATGGCGCCGATGCACAGACTCTCGGCCATGGTGGAGCAGGCACCGTACAGCCCAAGGAAGGGGATCTTCAGCTCCCGCGCCGCCATGGAGGCGGAGGTGATCTGGTTCAGCAGGTCGCCGCCCAGCATCACGTCCACCTGCTGATGGGTCAGCCCGGCCTTGCGGATGCAGGTGTCCGCCGCTGTGTAAAAGAAGCGGCACTCCGCCTTCTCCCAGCTTTCCTCGCCGAAAAGGTCGTCCTCGATGATCTGGTCGTAGCCTTTGCCCAGGGGGCCTTCGCCTTCCTTTTTTCCGGCAATGGCCGCCCCCATGCACAGCCGGGGACGATGGCGCAGCTCAATGGTTCCTTGCATGATCGATCCCTCCTACCAGGGCCATATGGCATAGATGATGCCCACCACCACCGATGTGCTGATGCCCCACACCAGCACCGGCCCGGCAATGGTGAACAGCTTGGCACCCAACCCCAGCACCAGGCCTTCCCGCCGGAATTCGATGGCGGGGGACACCATGGCATTGGCAAACCCTGTGATGGGGACGAAGGCGCCTGCTCCGGCGTATTGGCCGATCTTGTCCCACACGCCGATGCCGGTGAGCAGCGCCGTGAGCAGCACCAGCACCGTGGAGCAAAAGGTGCTGGCGGCGGTGTTGTTCATGCCCAGCCACATTTTGCCCGCCTCCTGCAAAAATTGCCCGAAGGCGCAGATGGCGCCGCCCACCCAGTAGGCGCGGAATAACCCCTTGCCCATATCGGAGTTGGGGGACAGGCGCTCCACCAGCTGCTTGTAGCGGTCCAGCTGGCGCTGCCGCTGGGGCGAGGGCTTGGCGTTTTTGTCAAACATGAGCATCCTCCTTTGGGCGGTGCATGGTGCGATCCTTGGGCTGGGGGAAACGGCTCTCCCGCTCGCCGGGGCGGGGCTGGTGGTCCAGGGCATGGATGGGCGTGCCGAAGCGTTCCATGGGCATCCTCCTTTCGGGTCAGGCGGTGAGGAAACCATTCTCAATGGTGATGGTCTTCAGCAGCTCTATCTCCCGGCCGCTTTGCGCATCGATGTAGATGAGGTAGTTCTCGCCGTTGTGGGTGGCGGTGATCTCATAGCACAGCACCTCCGCATCCTGGTGGGGGATGAGGCACAGGCGGGTGTTTTCCACCTGGGCATGGTCGGCCACGAGCGCTTGCGCAGCCGATGCCGACAGGGCAGGCACGGGCAGGCTGCGCGGCACATGGTTCAGCCAGTAGTTGTGGGCCTCCAGCCCCACCACCTCGGCGGTGTCCATGCGTACCTGTACCCGCAATAGATCCGGGTAGAGCAGCACGTCCTGCTGCACAGGCACCAGACTGGCCACGTAGAGTCCATCGTATATCTGGTGATGCACAGGCAAAACCGCGCCGAAGCCATGCAGCGCCAGGAAATCCACCGCGGCCTGCTGGCAAGCATGGGGGCTTTGCGTGATGGGGAAGGAGGCGGTTTCCGGCATCATCCACAGCACCTTGCCGCCCTGGCGGGTCACCTCCAGGTTCAGCTGCACGTCGGCGGTCTGCACGGTGACCCCATAGGCGGCCAGCGTGCCGCTGGTGCCGGGAGCGGCGTGGATAGCCTCCACCCGGCTGTCGCCCACAAAGCTGCGAGCGATATCGATGGCCTCCTCCTGGGTGATCTCCCCCTGGGGCAAGCCGAGGGGTCGCGGCGCGGAAGCCTGGGACAGATCAGCAGCCAGGGTCAACTTCTCCAGGTCGGCGGCGCTTTCTGCCAGGGCCAACTGGCTGCTGAGCTGGGAGCAAACCGCCAGGGGCTGCTCCAACTGGGTGCGGTCTGCCAGCCGCCCGGTGGCGGCCACTTCCTCCAGCCATGCCTCCGAGCGTGCCGAAAGCTGCCCTGCAAAGCGCAGCACAGGCTGCAACTGGGGACTGACGGGCAGGGCGGCCAGGTGCTGCTGCACGCTGCCTGCCGTTTGGCCAATGTGGTGCAGCAGCAGAACGGTGTGGGCGGCATCGGTGGTGAGCTGCGCCTTTTCCAGGGCCAGGGTCAGCGCGGCGGCCTCCTCGGCAGATTGACGCAGGGCGCTGAGGTAGGTTTCCTCCACGGTGCTTTCCAGCATGGTGATGCGCCGGGACTGGTAGGCCATGAACCCCACCAGCACAAAGGCCAACCCTGCCGCGATGGTGATCGTCAGATATTTCTTCATCCATTCACCTCAAATGGCAAAGGCGTGCTTGCCGATGGTGAGCTGCACGGCGCGGGTGCGGATCCACCGGTTGGTGGCGGTGACCGGGTTATAGTAGTAGATGCAACCGCCGGTGGGATCCCAGCCGTTGAGGGCGTCACGGGCGGCGCGGATGCAGCTGGCGGTGGGTTCCAGGTCGAACTGGCCGTCCCACACGGCATCGAAGGCGCCGGTCTGGAAGATCACGCCGCTGATGGTGTCGGGGAAGGCATCGTGCCGCACCCGGTTCAGCACCACGGCGGCTACCGCCACCTGGCCGATGTAGGGTTCGCCCCGGGCTTCGCCGTTCACCAGCCGGGAGAGCAGCTCGATCTCCTTTTCCCGGTAGGTGCCTGCGGAGATGCTGCCGCCGGTGAGGGATATGCCCATGGCCGCCGCTGTGGCGCTGCCCACGCGGCCATCCACGGTGAGGCCGTTCTGCCGCTGGAACCAGGTCACCGCATCGTAGGTCTCCCGGCCGAAGATTCCGTCCACGCTGCCGGTGAAATAGCCCCAGTTCTTCAGCTTCTGCTGGATCAGCCGCACCTGCTCGCCACGGCTGCCCCAGGCCACCACGGCGGCGCTGCCCTGCTGCATGGCGGGCAGCAGCAGGAAAAGCGTGAGGCATAGCGCGGCTATGCGCCGGAGCTTACTCATGGGCCATCACCTCCCACCAATCCCCTAGCAGCGCCCGCAGAAACCCGTGTAGGCTCCAGTCCCAGGGCAACTCGCCATCCAATTCGGCACATTGCAGCGCCAGCTCCGGGTCGATCAGCCCCCACCAGTTCCGCCCCTGGGCGTTCCCCAGGCGGATCATCAGCGTGGGGTAGGTGCCAGCGGGAATGGTGAGACCATCCAGGCTGCGCTGGTCGAAGGGGAGGGTCTCGATGGCCACGGCCACCTGGCCGTCAAAGCCCTCTGCCCGGGCGGTGGCCTGGGCGGCCTGGGTCAACTGGGGCAAGAGCGCCTGGGTGCGCTGGAGCATGGTACCGCCCTGATCGGGGGCGGCGGCATAGGCGGCCTGCACCGCATCCCGCACGCAGAGCTTCACCCGCTGCATTTCGGCGGTGTCGTCCTGGGCAACCACGTGCATCCGCAGCAGTACGCCGGTTTTCATGGCGAATACGGTGCGGCTTTCGGTGGGAAAAGAAGTGAAAAGTGTTTGAAGGAGCAGCCAAAGGGATAATAGGGTGCGCATCATGCCGTTTTTCCTCCTGATACACAAGAGGTTGCCCCGGAAAACAGAAAAAATACTGCATATTGCGCACGAAATGCGTCGAAAAAGTTAAAAAAGTGCGTGTCCCCCTTTACGAAATGAAACAAAAGTGGTAATATATCCATAGCAGATGGGAACATCTGCGTCACTACGCCCCTAACAGGAGGGAAAACCATGTATCATCGCTATACTTCTCGCGCCGAGGGGATGCAGACCAGCGCCACTCCCCGCATGAAGGATCGCATCCGCAATATTGTTCTGGTGCTGCTGGCCGTGGCCTGCATCCTGCTGTCCATCTTCGGCGGCCGCGCCATGGGCTTCCAGTCCGAGGCACACACCACCTTCGTTCGCCGCATCCAGACTGAGTGCAACGATGCCCTGTCCCTCACCAGCTCCCTGAGCCGCACCGCCGGCGCCAACTCCGCTGCCACCCTGGGGCGCATCCGCAGCCACCTCTACGCCATGGATACCATCAACCAGCTGAACGTTGGCCTGCAGGGTGCAGGCGGCTATCTGGTGAACAACGATGTGTTCACCCAGCTCTACGCCCTGCTGGACGATTACTCCAACAAGCTGATCACCGGTATGCAGACCGGAGACCTCCAGACCGAGCTGACCAATTCCCTGACGGATCTTTCCCTGCTGGTGAGCCAGCTGGACTGATAACTGTGCATGATAAAAGCCCGCGCCTCATGTGAATGTGAAGCGCGGGCTTTTGCTATGGAAAACAAATTACCAATCGTCTCGAAGGGGTGGAGAGGGCGATCGGAAAGCTCCCTCCTCGCCTCCGCAGAGGCGAAATCCCTTTGCGTGACTATTCCATCGCCGGAGAATCCGGCTCCGGCGTGGGGGTGGTGAAGATCTCGAAATGCGTGCCGCCATCGTAATCATACACCGGATGCTCGGCATCCTGGTCAATGGGCGGGGGCGTTTCGGTGGTGAACACAGCGGCGTCCCCGGCACCGGGCAGGGGGAAGATCAGCGTCATTTGCAGCCAGTTCACGCCGTCCCTGTACTGGTTGGGATAATAGGCGTAGTACACCCGGGGCGTCATGCCGTTCAGGTCGATGATCTCGTCCTCAAAGGAGTTCACCGGGTTTTTCATGGCCTTGTTGGCATAGGCGGTGGGGTCCTTCAGCGCATCCTCCAGGGTGATGGCGGTGGGGCTGGCGGCCTGGATGCAGCTGGCAGCCAGGTTGGCGAAGCGGGTGGGGTCGTTCACCCGCAGCTGCAGGGTATCCAGGTGGTCGCCCTCCAGGGTGAAGGACAGCTCCACACCCTCGGGGATCTCCGCCATGTCCAGGGTGGTCATGCCCAGCACGGCAAAGGTGGCATAGCATTCAAAAATGGAGTTCACCCAGCCGCGGTTCTGCTGGCTCTGGTTCTGGTTCACCCGATCCACATAAGCCTTCAGGCTCTGCTGGCCGGGGGTGAGGGGTTCAGGCCAGATCATATCGCCCAAAGCTGCCCCAGGAAGGAGCAGCAGCGCACAGAGCAGGGCGCATAAGCGTTTTACCATGGATGTCATTTCGTTCCTTTCAGCGCCTTTTCCCGCAGGGCAACATAGTCCATGATCAGCTCCACCGAGCCTTCGATACCCAGCTTGCCGGTGTCCAGGCACAGGTCATAGTTGTTCACATCGCCCCAGGTGTTGGTGGCATAATAGTTGTAGTAGCTGGCGCGCTGCTTGTCCATCTTGCGCACATAGTCCTCGGCCTTGGCGATGTCCACACCGTGGACGGCCACCGCCCGCTCCATGCGCTGGCGCATATCGGCCTTCACAAAGAGCTTCACAGCGTTGGGCTTATCCCGCAGCACATAGTCGGCGCAGCGACCAACGATGATGCACCCGCCCTCTGAGGCCAGGCGGCGGATGGCGTCGAACTGGGCCAGGAAGATCTTGTGGTTCAGGGGCATATCCATGTAGGCGCCACCCAGGTTGCCGTGCATCTGCACCCCCGTCACCAGGGAGAACAACAGCGACCCGGTGGGCTTTTCGTCGTGATGCTCCAGGATCTCCTCGCAGAGGCCGCTTTCCTTGGCGGCCTCGGCCAGGATTTCCTTATCGTAGTAGGGGATGCCCAGCTTTTCGGAAAGGAGCCTGCCGATCTGCCGTCCGCCGGAGCCAAACTGTCTGCCAATGGTGATCACGAGATTTGTCATGCCGATCCCTCGCTTTCAAATAAATAAATGGTAGAAATGGAACGGAGTCACTTATCTAACGTTATTATAGCACAGATTCTTGCGTTTGTGAATGTATACAATGCAGATTGCTCATCTGGGGTGAAATTCGTCGGAAAAGCCATTGACAAAATGGCGTACATTTTGCTACAATCATCGTTAATCTTATAGGTTTTTAAGGAGGATGCGCCCATGCTGCAGAAGGTCGTTCGGGAAGGTTTGACGTTCGACGACGTGCTCCTGGTTCCCGCCAAGAGCGAGGTTTTGCCCAAGGATGTGGATTTGTCCATCCAGTTGACTCCTGTTATCAAGCTGAACATCCCCATGATGTCCGCTGCCATGGATACCGTGACCGACGCCCGCATGGCCATCGCCATGGCTCGCGAAGGCGGCCTGGGCATCATTCATAAGAATATGAGCATCGAGGAGCAGGCTGCTCAGGTGGACAAGGTCAAGCGCAGCGAGCATGGCGTGATCACCGATCCCTTCTTCCTCTCCCCCGAGCATCTCATCCAGGATGCCGAGAACCTCATGGCCCGCTATCGCATCAGCGGTGTGCCGATCACCCGCGACGGCAAGCTGGTGGGCATCCTCACCAACCGCGACCTGCGCTTTGTGACGGATTACTCCCGCCCCATCCACGAGTTCATGACCAGCAAGAACCTGGTCACCGCTCCCGTGGGCACCACCCTGGAGCAGGCCAAGATGATCCTGGCCCAGCACCGCATTGAGAAGCTGCCCATCGTGGACGATGAGGGCAACCTCCGCGGCCTGATCACCATCAAGGACATTGAGAAGAACACCAAGTATCCCAACTCCGCCAAGGATGCCCACGGCCGTCTGCTGTGCGGCGCCGCTGTGGGCGTGACCAAGGACGTGTTCGAGCGCATCGACGCCCTGGTGGACGCCAAGGTGGACGTGATCTCCATCGATACCGCTCACGGCCATTCCATGGGTGTGGTGCGCCAGGTGGAAGCCATCCGCAACCGCTATCCCAACATTCAGCTCTTTGCCGGCAATGTGGCCACCGCTGGCGCTACCCACGACCTCATCGCCGCTGGCGTTGACTGCGTGAAGGTGGGCATCGGCCCCGGCTCCATCTGCACCACCCGCGTGGTGGCTGGCATCGGCGTTCCCCAGGTCACCGCTGTGGCCGACTGCGCCGAGGAAGCCGACAAGCACGGCATCCGCGTCATTGCCGACGGCGGCATCAAGTATTCCGGCGACATCGTGAAGGCGCTGGCTGCCGGTGGTTCCTGCGTTATGCTGGGCAGCCTGCTGGCCGGTACCGAGGAATCCCCCGGTGCCATGGAGATCTATCAGGGCCGTTCCTTCAAGGTGTACCGCGGCATGGGTTCTCTGGGCGCCATGGCCGTTGGTTCCTCCGATCGCTACTTCCAGGAGAACTCCAAGAAGCTGGTGCCTGAAGGCGTTGAAGGCCGCGTACCCTACAAGGGAACCCTGGCCGATACCATCTACCAGATGGTGGGTGGCCTGCGCGCTGGCATGGGCTACTGCGGCGCTCCCACCATCGATGCCCTGCGCAAGGACAGCGAGTTCATCAAGATCACCGGCGCTGGCCTGGCTGAGAGCCATCCCCACGATATCTCTATTACGAAAGAAGCTCCCAACTACTCCAGCAAATAATATGTCCTTTCACAGCGGACGATGCAGCAATGCACCGTCCGCTTTTTTGTGCTTCACAAAAAGTTGTAACAAGTTTAACAAATATGGAAGAAAATGCCCATGTGTTCCGTTGCATGGATGATACAGGCGCTTTTGCCTGCTGCCATACCGACAATGGAGGACATGATGATGTTGAAGAAGATCATAGCTGCTTTGCTGATGCTGATGTGCCTGTGCGCTTCGCTTTCCGGTGCGCTGGCGGTGGACGCCACCATTCTGGAGGAACCCCAGGACGAGGAGGCGTGGCGCAGCGTGACAGCCCGCGCCGTGGTGGGGGATACGCTGTATCTTTTGATGAACGGCACCGAGGGGCATGAGCTGTTTTATTGGAAGGAAGATATGCCCCGGGCGGAAAAGCTGGCGGACAACCTGTTTTATGCAGGCTACTATTCTTCCCTGGACGAAGTAGAAAGCGTGATCAAGGGCGATGAGAAGGCCAACGGACAGGTGGATCCCCAGTACGCCCTGAGCCTGATGTTCTCCGACGGGGAGCGCCTGATGGGCATGAACGGCTACAATGGCAAGATCTTCACCATGACGGTGGAGGGTGGCAAGGTGGTCTATCAGGACGTGGCGCAGCTGAAGGACACCTCCCTGATGTACCACAAGAGCGAGGATTATCAGTACCTGCTGTCTGCCAACCAGTATGCGGCGGCGGGCGGCAAGCTGCTGTATCTGGCAGAGGACTACACCGATGAAGGAATGCAGGACAACCGCCTGCTGGTGATCGACCTGACCACCGGTGAAGTGAAGCGCAGCAAGGTGGAATTCCCCCAGCGCGTTGCCGAGTGGAAGGACGGCAAGGCCGTGGTGATCTGCCGTGACGAAATGAACGCCTATGACGCCGAAAAGGGAGAGATGCGCAAGGCGACGCTGAATCTCTACGATCCCGCTGCCGACACGGTGCAGGCCATGGGCGAAATGCCGGAGGAAAGCGTACCCTACGTGACGTATTCTTCTGCGCTGAATGCCCTGGTGTATGTGCAGAACTGCCGCATCATGGCCATGGTGGACCTGGGCAAGCCCCAGCAGGTGGGGTATATCCCTGCTGACTGGACCTACAACCTGGCGGTGGTGGGCAGCACCTTTGTGGATTGTCCCAACCAGGTCACGGGCCGCACCATGTCGCTGGACTACAAGAGCGATGTGTATCTGAACGTGTACGGCGACTACATGGATAGCGGCACCCGGGCCTTCACCAGCAAATATCCCCAGGTGCCTGTGTATACCATGAATGAGTATTACGAATCCCTGGAGCAGATCAGCCAGGCCATGGTCTCCGGCGACAACACCCTGGACGTGCTGCGCATGAATACCGGCTATTCCAGCTTCTTCAAGCTGATGGAGAAGGGCTATTGCGCCGACCTGTCCGGCAACAAGGAGCTGATGGCCTATGTGGAGCGGATGCAGCCTGCCTTCCGGGATGCGGTGATGAAGGACGGCAAGCTCTATGCCATTCCGCTGTATGCCTACAGCTTCGATGGCTGGTATGTGGCCAATGGCGTCATGGAGGACATGGGGCTGACTATCGAGGATATCCCCACCAACTATGTGGAGCTGTGCCAGTTCGCCACCCGCTGGAACGATGAGTGGGTGGAGGAATATCCCCAGTATACCCTCATTGAGTACACCGATGATTACAAGGCCGCCCTGCTGAACTACATGGTGGAGGGCTACCTGAACTACTGCACAGCCAAGGATCAGCAGGTGCGCTTCACCTCGCCGGAATTCCGTGCCATGCTGGAGGCCCTGGAGGCCATGCACACCGACGACCTCACCCGGGGTGCCAACCTGGAAAACGAGGACGAGGTGGGCTACCGTCAGGGACTGCTGATGCCCAACTACACCGTGGTGGGCAGCTTTGACACGGATAACAAGTATCGCACCTTCATCCCCATGACCCTCACCCCGGACACGGACTATGTGACCGGTGTGGAGCTGGAGCTGGCGTTTATCAATCCCCGCTGCGCCAACATGACCGAGGCGCAGAACCTGCTGTTGTGCAAGCTGCAGAGCCTGCCGGAGAACAACACGACCAATGCCTATACCATCTTTGCCGACCTGAAGGAGCCGGTGGAGAACCGGTATTATCAGAGGAACCTGGAAAGCATGGAGAAGGCCATGGAGCGTTTGGAGGCACAGCTGGCCGAGGCGCCGGAGGCCGAAAAGAAGGACTTTCAGATGATGATCGACGAGCAGAAGGCCTGGAACGAGGAATACAAGTCCACCGAGCGCTGGGAGATCTCTGCCGAGGCCATCGCCCGCTATAACGAGCAGATCGTTCCCCATATGTATGTGAAGAAGCCCACCTTCCTCAGCGGCACCCAGGACAGCGTGTCCCCGGAGCTGCGCACGCTGATGGACCGCTATCAGGCCGGGCAGATCAAGCTGGAACAGTTCATCCGCGATGCTGACAACAAGATCATGATGATGCAGATGGAAGATTATTGATGCAGGGATGACCCTGCAGGAAGGGAGACGATGGGGTGTTCCATCGCAAAAAGATCGTTTGGCTGCTGCTGTTGCCGGGGCTGCTGGGTCTGATGACCTTTTATGTGGTGCCGCTGGTGGGCGGGGTGTATTTCTCGCTGATGGATGGCACCTTTGCCAACAATTTTGTGGGGCTGGCCAACTATCAGCGGGTGAGCCAGAATCCCATGTTTCAGCTGGGGCTGAAGAACACCTGGGAGCTGTCCCTGCTCTGCGCTCCGGCCATATGGCTCATGGCCTTTATGCTGGCTGCCATGCTCAAGATCCTGAAGCAGCGCTCCATCCCCTTCCGCAATGTGCTGCTCCTGCCGTACCTGATGCCCACCTCCGCCATGCTGCTGATCTGGACGCTGATGTTCGACTACGGCGGCGTGATCAACCGCCTGGTGGTGCAATTGGGCTATGAGCGCGTCCTCTGGCTGGAGGAAGCCGCCCTGCGCGTTCCCATTGTGCTGATGTATATATGGAAGAACGTGGGCTTCTCGGTGGTGCTGTTCGCCTCCGCCCTGGAGGCGGTGCATCCCTCCCTGTATGAGTATGCCTCCCTGGAGGGCGCGGGCTGGTGGCGGCAGGCCTTCCGCATCACCCTGCCGCAAATCCTGCCCACCGCGTTCCTGGTGTTTGTGCTGGCCTGGGTGAACGCCTTCAAGATCTTCAAGGAGGCCTACTTCATCGGCGGCGATTACCCCACGCCACAGATCTACACCCTGCAGCACTTTATGAACAACAAGTTTGCCAAACTGGAATATCAGGATGTGACGACGGCGGCCTACCTCTTCGCCATTGGCGTGATGGTTCTCTTTGCGATGATGTATGCGAGCAAGGCCGTCCGTTCCCCCAACACTTGAAAGGAGGCTCCCCATGGGCAGACGTATCCGCCGCAGCGGGCGGCTCTCCTTCAGCGGCTGGGTGGCCATGCTGATCCTCACAGCGCTGTGCGCGCTGATCCTGCTCCCCATCGTGTTCACCTTCCTCTACTCCTTCTTTCCCAAGGGGGAGATCGAGGCCTACCTCAACCAGCGGGGCAGCTATGATGCCGAAGAGTGGCTGGACGTTCTCTATTCTCCTGCGGTCTTTTCCCTGCGGCAGTATTACAAGATCTTCATTGAGGACCCCACCTACCTGCGCCTGTTCTGCAATTCGGCCATGTACGCCGGAGCGATCCTGGTGGGGCAGGGGGTCATCGTTCCCCTGACGGCTTATGCCCTCAGCCGCTTCACCTTCCGGGGGAGGGACCTGATTTTCTTTTGCATTCTGGTATTGATGATCCTGCCCTTCCAGGTCACCATGGCGCCCAGCGTGATGGTGCTGCGCTGGCTCGGCCTGATGGACACCATATGGGCGGTGATCCTGCCCATGTGCTTCTCGCCCTTCTACATCTTTCTTCTGCGCCAGTTCATGGTCAGCTTGCCCGGCGAGCTGCTGGAGGCCGGCATGGTGGATGGCGTGGGCGCGGTGCGGGGGTACATCCATGTGATATTGCCGGTGTGCAAGCCCATCATTGGCGCGGCGGCGGCGCTGTCCTTTGCGGATTGCTGGAACATGGTGGAGCAGCCCCTGATCTACCTGGCCAATCGCCCCAACCTGCGCCCCCTTTCGGTGATGTTCAACCAGATCTCCACCGAGGGAGCCGATGTGGCCTTTGCCGGTTCCGCGCTCTACATTCTGCCCACCCTGCTCATCTACCTGTATTTCCAGGAGGACATTGTGGCGGGCATCCAGCTCAGCGAGCTGAAATAAGGAGGGTCTCTCACCATGAAGCTGAAAAAGTTCGCCCTGCGGGGGTTGATTGTGTTGGCGGTGCTGGTGGCGCTGTGTATGTTCTTCGCCCGCACCGTGCAGACCATCACCACCCCCAAGGTGCAGCTGATCACCGCATCCACCGGTCGCTTTGAAGAAAAGATGAATTTCCACGCCGAGATCCACTTTCCCAAAACGGAAGAAATCACCGTGGAGGAAGCCGCCGACCTGAACGTGACCGTGAAGGCCGTCCACGTCAAGCCCGGCCACTATGTGAAGGCGGGGGAGACCATCTTCACCGCCCAGGCGCCCAGCTATGAAGAGGACATGGAAAAGCTGCGGAAGGACTACGATGCCAAGGCGAAGGAACTCATCGACCTGGACATTGCCAACCGCAAGCTTTCCAAGGAAAGCAAGCAGAACGAACTCTATGATGCCATGCTTTCCGCCCAGGACGATCTGACCGACGCCCAATACGCTGCCCGCCTCCTGGCGCAGCAGCACGGTCTGGTGCTGGCGGGGGAGGCATCCACCTGGGCGCAGCAGCTGGTGCTGGCCGGGGACGCGCCCTCCACTCTCAAGCTGGCGGTGGATCGCGTCAGCGTGCTGCAAAGCACCTATGAGGCTGCGTCCGCTGCCTTCTATGAGATCCTGGAGGACAAAAAGCTGCGGGTAAAGGACAATGTGTTCAAGTACATCAACGACCGCAACGCCCTTATCAAGGCCATGGATGAGCTGACCCAGCAGATGATCGAGCTGCACGCCACCATGTCGGCGCTGGAAAAGGTGGTGGCGCCCCGGGATGGGTACATTGTTTCCATTGCCGTGGAAGAAGGTGCGGTCTACGATGGCGGCAAGCCCGCCTATGCGATGAGCGCCGAGGGTTCCGTGCCTGTGCTTCGCGCTCCCCTGGGCGGTGTGGAGCGCAGCATTGCCGATGGCACCCGCGCGGAGATCGACAGCGATGCGCTGGGGACCATCAAGACCGAGGTGGAAAAGACCAGCATCGAGGCGGACGGCAGCACGCACCTGTACATCCTTCTGCCGGAGGAAATGCTCACCCCTGAATCCACCGCCGTGCGCCGCATGGTCAGCGATGGCGGCGTGAACGTGAACATCACCTACCGCGCCAAGAAGGCCACCACCCTCCTGCCCCCCAGCGCCCTGCGCGGCCAGGAGAACGACCACTACGTCTACCTCATCCAGCACGATTGGGGCGGCTTTATGTCCTCCGCCACCATGAAGATCGTCAAAACCCCCGTCACCGTCCTCGAAAAGAGCGACAAATCCGTCTCCATCTCCGAAGACCTCTCCTACCAGCAACTCGCCGACCGCGAAGACCGCGCCCTCACCGACGGCCAAACCGTCATGGAGTACGTGCAGTGACCAGAGGGAGGCGCTGCCTCCCTCTGGACTCCCACCGCCAAAGGGGCTTTGCCCCTCTGGATTCCCCACGAAG
>JAGBEX010000040.1 GCA_017936765.1 Clostridia bacterium | reverse complement strand
CGTCCTGAGCCAGGATCAAACTCTTGCGTTTAATCCTTTATCTCATCCAACAGCTTCCGCTGCCAGACAAACTCATTCGGAATCATCTGTCTCTTCTTACTTGCGTTTGTCAATTCTGTATCGTTTTCAAGGTTCATCCGCCGTCCCGCTTTCGCGAGGCAGCTTTGATATAATACCAAATTTCAAACGGTTTGTCAACACCCTTTTACAATTTTTTTGAGGTTTTTTACGAACTCCAAAGCCTTGTGTCGTAATGGATTCAAAAACATTTGCTTCTGGTGTCTGTTTGACCGGAATGTACATCAACCGTTGCGTTTTCCGCTGGTTTTTGCTCCTTTTTGCGCCATCCACAGCGCCTGTCGGCGGCTTTCCAGGGCAAATTCCGCCACTTTTTTCTGGTTGTAGCGCAAATATTCCGCGGCAGTCATGCGGGGCAGGTAGACGCTCACGCCGCGCTCCTTCACCTGGAACACGCCGCAGCCTTCGCCATCGATGCGCACATCCCGCTGGCCGCCCAGCACGCAATGCAGCGTGCGTCCGGCGAAGTTTTTTCCTATATACATCCGCTTTTCGCCGCCGGCGCCGTTGGTGCAAAGGAATGCCAGGCCGCTGCCGGGCATATCGGCATCGCCTTCCCGGGTGAAGCCGATGATCTCCGGGTGGTCGAAGTAGTCGTGTTCGTGACCATAGGCATGGGTACGGCGCAGGCGCAAAAGCAGCGGCAGCGCGGCCACGGGCGGGATCTTCCGGGTGGGGATACCCGCCACGTCGCCCCAGAACACGCAGGGGTAGCCGAAGGAGCGCAGCAGGATCAGCCCATAGGCAGCGGGCTTGAACCAAGGCTCTACCCAGCTTTCCAGGGACTGGCCGGGCTGGGTATCGTGGTTGTCCACAAAGGTCACGGCCTGGTGCGGCCTGCAGCCCACCAGCGTACCTTCAAACAGCTTGCTCATGTCGAACTGGCCGCGGGAGGCCTCGAACAAATGCTGGTGCAGCGGCACATCGAACAGGCACATGGCGTCCTGCACCTGGGTGAGATAATGCAGCAGGGGCGTCACGTTGTGCTGCCAGTACTCCCCCACGGCAAACAGCTCACGCCCGGTGTGCTGGCGCATGGCCGGGAGCCAGTCCCGGTAGAAGGCGGCGCTGATGTGCTTCACCGCGTCCAGCCGGAAGCCGTCCACCCCGGTGGTGTCGGCAAACCACTTGCCCCAGCGGTGCAGCTCCTCCAGCACCTTGGCGCTGCCCATGTCCACATCCGCACCCATGAGGTAATCATAATTGCCCTTTTCGCCGTCCACGTCGGGCATCCATTCCTTACCCTTGAAGCGGAAGAGGCCGTTCTGCCTGGTGCTTTCGTCCCAATCCACGGCGGTGAAGCAGGTATGATCCCACACAAAGTCGCTGTACTTGCCCTTTCTGCCGGGGAAGGTGAAGCGGGTATGCACATTGGCGGTGCGCTCCACCGTGCCGGGGATGTCCCGATGCTCCGGGTCGTCCTCGATAACGGTGACGGTCTCCCGCTGATCCGCGCCCATCTTGTGGTTCAGTACCACATCGGCCAGGGTCTGCACGCCGGCGGCTTGCAGGGCGCGGATGGCCTCCAGGTACTCTTGGCGGGTGCCATACTTGGTTCGGACGGTCTTCCGCTGCAGGAACTCGCCCAGGTCGTAGAGGTCATAGACGCCATAGCCCACATCGGTGCTGCCGCCGCTGCCCTTGGTGGCCGGGGGCAGCCAGATGGCTGTGAACCCCTGCCGGTGCAGGGCAAAAGCGCGGCGACACAGCTGCCGCCACCAGCGCCCATCCGCAGGCAGCTCCCATTGAAAGCCCTGGAGCATCGTACCGTTCTGCATGGCTTGCCTCCTTGATTGGAAACGTTTCCAGTCCCATTTTACCACACAGGATAGGATATGTCAAAAATTCGGAATTATGAATTCGGAATGCGGAATGGAGTGTGTTGCACTTGCTGCTTGTTTCTTCTATAATAGAAGCGGAGGGATGACCATGAAACGAATTAATTTCTCGGTGCAGTTCAGAATCTGATAGCAGATTGCATCGAGTAGGCTTGTTATCAGTTGACTGCACCGATTCGTAACTAATGAAAACGAAAAGGAGTAGTTATCATGGAACGGAATGAATTATTCCAGCATTGGCTGGAGGAAGAGCGCATTGCCCACATCAAGGGGTGGGATTTTTCGCATATCGAGGGGAAGTACACCGAGGGTGAGGGGCTGCCCTGGGACTATCGGGCGGTGGTGCTGCGACACCTGAAGCCGGACACCCGCCTGCTGGACATCGATACCGGGGGTGGGGAGTTCCTGCTGGGGCTGGGGCATCCATGCCAGCTGCTGGCGGCCACGGAAGCGTACCCGCCCAATGTGCAGCTGTGCAAAGACACCTTGCTCCCCCTGGGGGTGGACTTCCGCCAGGCAGATGGCAGCGGCGCGCTGCCCTGGCCGGACGGGAGCTTTGACCTGGTGATCAACCGGCACGGGGACTTCAACCCGGCGGAGATCTTCCGGGTGCTGAAGCCCGGCGGGGTGTTTGTGACCCAGCAGGTGGGCGCGGAGAACGACCGGGAGCTGGTGGAGCTGCTGCTCCCCGGCACGCCCATGGCATTCCCGGAGCAGTACCTGGACATTGCCCGGGGGAAGTTTGAGCAGGCGGGCTTCACCATTCTGGAGGGACGCGAGGCCTTCCCGCCCATCCGGTTTTTCGATGTGGGCGCGCTGGTGTGGTTTGCCCGCATTATCGAATGGGAGTTCCCGGGGTTCTCGGTGGAGAGGTGCCGGGATAGGCTGTTTGCGGCACAGGAGATCATCGACCGGGGCGGGAGCATTGACGGCGTGACGCATAGGTTTTTGCTGGTGGCGAGGAAAGCTTGAGCAGCGCAGCCCTCTCAGTCGCCTTCAGGCGACTGAGAGGGCTTTCCCCTTCACCAAACCCTGTGGAAATACAAAAAACCCCCTGAACCTTTCGGCTCAGGGGGTACTTCATTAGCGGAATTAGTCCACCGTGAAGGGCAGCAGCGCGATGGCACGTGCGCGCTTGATGGCCTCGCTCAGCTGACGCTGATGCTTGGCGCAGTTGCCGCTCATACGACGGGGCAGGATCTTGCCGCGCTCGTTGATGTAACGACGCAGACGGTTGATGTCCTTGTAGTCGATGTATTCGACCTTATCCACACAGAAGCTGCACACCTTCCGGCGGGGGCGACGGCCTCCACGCGGACGGGGCCTTCTCTCAGTACGTTCTTCAGACATTGGGATGGCCTCCTCTCATTAAACTTAAGCGTATTAGAAGGGAAGTTCGTCGGTTTCCACGGCGGTGAAGCCGTTGTTCTGCGCGGTGACGCTGGGCGCGGGGGCGGCGTTGTAGCTGCCGGCGGCCTGGTCGTCGTTGCGGCTGGACAGGAATTCGACGTCTTCAGCAGTGACTTCCAGAGAAACGCGGGTGGAACCGTCGTTGGCCTGATAGGCTCGGGCGCTGACGGGACCCATGACGCAAACCTTGCGGCCCTTAGCCAGGAACTTGGCGCAGTTTTCACCCAACTGACGCCATGCAGTCACGCGGAAGAAATCCGTTTCGGGCTGGCCATTGGCGTTGTTCTGGCCACGGCGGCGGTTCACCGCAACGGTGAAGTCGCACACGTTGTAGCCATTGGGGGTGGTGCGCAGTTCGGGATCACGGGTCAGGTTGCCGATGATCGTCAGTTTGTTCATCGTCTTTTTCCTCTTGGAGTCGATTACTCAGCGGCTTCCACAGCGGGAGCGGCCTCAACGGCAGCCTCCTCGGCAGGAGCGGCCACGGGAGCGGCAGGACGGGCAGCGCGGGGCTTCACGTTGCTGCGCTTTTCGACCAGCTTCACCACCAGGTAGCGGAGAACGCTGTCGTAGATCTCCAGGTTACGCTCAAGTTCCTTGGGCAGGTCAGCGGGAGCCTTGAAGGTCACCAGCACGTACCAACCTTCGGTCTTGTAGTTGATGGCATACGCCAGGCGGCGCTTGCCCCAAGTCTCGTCGACCTTTTCCACCTCACCACCGTTAGCAGCGATCAGGGCGGACACCTTCTCGATCAGTTCCTTACGAGCGGTCTCCTCCAGCGCAGTATCGATGATGTAGGTCAGTTCATACCTATTCATCATTTTCACCTCCTCTTGGACTTATGGCGATACACTTGCGTATCGCAAGGATGTGCCGATTAAAGATTATAACAGACAAAGCAAGGAATTTCAAGGCTTTTCGCAAGTTTTTCTGAAATTTTTATGCAGTTCTGTATGTTGTGGAAGCCTTGCCGAGGGAATACTCCCCGTGGGGGATATGCGATGGTGCAGCAGCACCACCTGCTGCATCCTCCGCGTCGCGGCGCGACCGTATTCGCGCCGTGACCCCTGCTGAAACGGCGTACCTCCGTCATCCCAGCCTGGGAGTCCAGAGGGCCGAACGGCCCTTTGGTGGAGGAGTCCAGAGGAGGCAACGCCTCCTTTGGTTGCCAAATCCCCCAAAACATGATACCATACCTATATTAAAGTCAGAAGGCAGGATGACCATGAAGAAGAACGATGTGCTGACCCTCACCGCCCAGGCCCTGGGCGCCGACATGGAGGGCGTGTGCCGCCACGAAGGCATGGCGGTGTTTGTCCCCGGAATGCTGCCCGGCGAGACCGCCCCCGTGCGCATTGTGAAGGAGCAGAAGCGCTTCGCCTTCGGCCGCCTGGAGGGCAAGCCGGAAGTCCCCGCCCCCACCCGCCGGGAGCCGGACTGCCCGGCCTATCCCCGCTGCGGCGGCTGCTCCTGCCGACACATGAGCTATGATGCTACCCTGGAGGCCAAGCGCCAGCAGGTGAAGGATTGCTTCCAGCGCATCGGGCATATCGACATCGACGTGCCGCCGGTGCTGGGCATGGCCGATCCCTCGGCCTACCGCAACAAAACCGCCCTGCCCGTGGGCGGCACGGCGGAGGCGCCCCGGGTGGGGTTCTTCGCCCCCCGCAGCCACGCGCTGATCCCCATCGACCGCTGCCCCAACGCCATGCCTCCCGCCGACCAGCTGTGCGAGGCCGTGCTGGACTGGATGCGGGCAAACCGCGTTGCCCCCTATGTGGAGGAAAGCCACACCGGGCTGATGCGCCACATTGTGATCCGCGTGAACCGCCAGGGCGAGGCCATGGTGACCCTGGTGGTCAACGGCACCTCCCTGCCCAAGGAAAAGGAGCTGGCCGCAGCCCTGATGCAGCGTGGCGCGGTGAGCGTGATCTTCAACGAGAACCGGGACAAGACCAATGTGATCATGGGTCGGAAGTTCCGCACCATGGCCGGGCAGGACACCCTGAAGGACGTGCTTTGCGGATTGACCTTCGATTTGTCCCCCGCTGCGTTCTTCCAGGTAAACCCCAGCCAGACGGAGGTGCTGTACCAAACCGCGCTGGACTTTGCGGACATCACCCCCGATGATACCCTCTGCGACGTCTACTGCGGCGCTGGCACCATCACCCTGATGATGGCGCGGCATTGCAAAACCGCCCTGGGCATTGAGATCGTCCCCCAGGCCATCGACAACGCCAAGCAGAATGCCCGGCGCAACGGCATTACCAACACGGATTTCCGTGTGGGCGCCGCCGAGGACGTGCTGCCCCGCCTGGTGGACGAAGGCCTGCGCCCGGACGTGATCGTGGTGGATCCGCCCCGCAAGGGCCTGGACGAAAAGGTGATCCACGCCATGGCCAAGGCCGCCCCCCGGCGCATTGTGTATGTGAGCTGCAACGTGGCCACCCAGGCCCGGGACGCCGCCCTGCTGCAGGAGGCGGGCTATCAGCTGGAAAAGGTGCAGCCAGTGGACATGTTTGCGTGGACCAGCGGGGTGGAGTGTGTTGCACTATTGTCCAAACTCGATACCCCGCAACATATCGACATTGATCTGGAGATGGATGAGCTGGACGTCACCAGCGCAGAGAGCAAGACTACTTATCAGGAGATCAAGGAATGTGCTGGAGCACAGCGGCCTGAAGGTGAGCAGCCTGTACATCGCGCAGGTGAAGCAGAAGCACGGGATCATTGAGCGGGAGTGCTATACCGTACCCAAGTCGTAGGGCGGCAGGGTGCCGCAGTGTCCGGAGGCGAAGTAAAAGGTGATTGAGGACGCAATGAGGCACTTTGGGATGATTTGACTATGCCGACGAGCAGGAACCAGACGTATGTAAAAAGGGAGTATAAAGTATGTCACACTGCTTTCAAAGACAAATGGATTATCTCCTCACCTACGCCTGTTCCAGCACAAAATACCTTGTCCACCGTGATATGCTTGGCACTTCAATTCATGATCCCTTTATGATTTCGCTTCAAAATGAAATCTTTTCTCAAGCATACACGCAGAAACATTTTTCTGCACAGCACATGGACGGATGGTTCGGTCATAAGCTGCACGGTATTAATGGAATAGACTGCCATATTGGCGGACTGCTGAATTTGGGTGTAAAAGCAAGCAATCCGGCAATTCAAAAAGCAATCACGGCTCTGCTAATACCTGCAATCTCAGCACCACACAAAAACTGGTTCTGCGGCGGCAATCGTGCAATCGTTGCCAATATTCTTGCCATGACAAAGACCTCTGAGGACATTCCGGTCTTTGCATAAGAATTGTCGCTTGCTTTGGAGCGTCTCGCGGCAGTTTTGCAGTATGACTCCATTGCCGATTTCTCAATTAATAGGAAGAACGAGCGTAACAATAAACCGAAAGCCAAATTTCCTGGCGCAAACCACATCGCCATTCTTGCTGCCACAGAGGGGTGGCGTACTGAAGAAAAAATGAATATAGCAAAAGCGACGATCAATCATGCTTACGGGATAATGAAGGATAATAAATCATGGACTTATCATAGGCTGGCAGGAGATGCTTGCTCGTGACCATCGTCAGCAGATATAAGCGCGTGCCGATGCCGCCAGCAAGAATGTTTCCTTTTATGCGATTCCTTTTTCTTGCAAATCCTTGGATTATTCAAAATCTACAAACAGCAGATCCTTGATAACATATGTCAGATTTAGCTTCCTCATGATCTTCGTTAGAACTGTGATTTTCGAAGCATTCTCAAATACACCTGCATATGCCGAATCATCCTGATAGTCAATTTCCAATGTGATTGTAAGCAATTTTCCAAACACATCATTCATAGGCTTAAATTGAATACATGTCCAATAATCGGGAACATATGTCTTCAAATCAAGCAGGCCATATCTGACATCTTTTCCATTCTTGATTTTTACCTTCATATGACCATCGAGCTTGTTTCCAAGCGTGTCGATACATATCCTGATTTCTGAAAAAGATTCTTTGTTGCAATGGACTCGATATACGCGCTTTTTCCTTATGTTGCTTGAGAATGCAAGTTGTTTGCTATCAATTTCTTTATAGCTCTTTCGAACTGTTGCAGGAAACAATCCGATATTTGACGGCACAACAGGTGTTGATGCGTTCGAAAAAAGATATTCCCATGTGTCATCCAAAAGCAAGTCAACACAAGAAGGCTTCTTGCGATCTGCAAGCATTTCATCAATCAACTGAATGAAACTTGTTTTTGCTTGTTCGGGAGAGAATAATTCCTCATATCTCTTTCTTCCTTTTTTTCCCATCTGGCTGCCCATTTCCGGATTTTCAAGCATTTGCATCATTGCCTGTGCAAGCGCATATTCATCACGTTTGGGAACCAGCAATCCTGTTTCCCGATCCTTCATAACAACTTCTGCTCCGCCGTTTTTTGCAGCAATAACCGGCCTGGCATATGACATTGCTTCTGCAACAGTAAGTCCAAATGATTCAATATAGCTCGGCTGAACAAGACAATAACATGCCCGATAAACCTTATCTACGTCATTTGTTCTTCCACAGAACTCGACATGCTTTCCCAAATCGTTTTTTCGAACAAACTTTCGCAGTCTCGCTTCTTCTTCACCTGTTCCATATAATTTGATCAAGAATTCATATTTTTTCTTTTTCAAAATTTGAGCTGCCTTCAAAAGCGTTTCCACACCTTTGTTCTGATCAAATGTATTCAGACAAACAAATAATTTTGTATCTGAAATCGGTGATACGCCGTTGGCTCCTTCTATCCAGTTGAAGATTGTCCGAATCGGTTTTTGTGTCAGGGGTCCATAGTAATTCTGTGTCCATTCAGAGCAGCATACCACTTGATCACAGATATTCATAATATATCGATCAATCAAAAGTCGAAGTCTGAGATCTCCCGACGGCAGCAAATAACTGTCAAGAATCCCATGAATCCACAAACAGGTCGGCAGCTGAAGTGCATGAGCAGCCATCGCCGGTGCCAGATTCGTCAAGGTATTGATTATCACCAATCCCACATCATAGCGCAAATACAAGTCCATCAGCATAGCCTTGTCTTTTACAAGTTTGCTGTTGATCTCATGCAACTGGTTTGATTCATAAAATACATACCATTGAGATGCCCGAAATGAAACCGTCTGAATCTTCGCCTTTTCGCAAATCATCTGCAGGGCAACGGTTGCCCCATCATCCGGAATAAACATTAGCGGTTCATAGTATCCGGTTTGCTTTAGCAGCTTTGCCAATTCATACAACATTTTCTCTCCACCCGCAAAACCGGGGGACTGTGAAACCAACGCAACCTTAATCATCGCCGATTTCATCCTCCTCAATAACCTCCTGAATCTTTGAAACAAAGGCCGTGCAAACCCTCTCAAGTGAATAATTCTCCATTACATCCGCCTTTGCATTTTGCTGCACCTTTCTCAGCGTAGGAATATCGGAAAGAACCTGACAGATTTTATTATACCATCCATCTTCCGTATCCTCTTCGACATAGTATCCGTTGACGCCTTCTTTCACAACATCTGTATACGGCGGCACATGTGAATAAATGCAAGCTATACCCACCACGCCGCTTTCAACATATTTATTGAAGCATTTTGACCGGGATGTATGCGTATCCTGCAGCGGCGCTATCAACAAGTCTGGATTCAGTCTGGCAATGTTCTTTGCATAACCCTTATACCCCATAAACGGTATTCTTTCACAGCGTATGTTTTTAAAGAGTAATTCCTGTTCCTTTGATAAGCCACCCAGCAGAATAATTTTTGTTTTTTTGTTTCTTCTCGCATAACGCGCCAATGCCCTGAATGCCACATCATCAAACCGCATACTTCCAGAAAATCCAATGCAGATTTCATCATCCTTCCGTTCACGGGGATTCTCTGCACTAAACAAATCTGGATTCACAGAAATCTGGAATTTTTTCACACAATTCGTGTACGGTAATATGTCTTTCTTCAGGATATCATTGAACAGCCATGTCGCTTTGCACAAACCAAGCGCTTCAATGAAATGATCATAATCCGGTTTGCCCGGCATAAAAATCTCGCCCTGATCCGGATGATCCTTGGCTATTGACGTCCAATTATCGTCGATCATATATAGCGTTGGGATATTCCGTTCTTGACAGAATTTCATGATCTTCAAGGCATTCTCACTTCTTGTTCTCGTGAAGATCACCAGATCATAGTTCAGTGCAGCTGTTGCCGGAGTGTCGTATTCATAAGCAGCTGTAAATGTTGCGAAACCCTGTCCATAAAGCTTTTCAATATAATTATAAAAACAAATCTGATTATGATGATATTCCCAAACTCCGCCCAGAATAAGAATTCGATATTTAGACGTATAGCGCGTATCTTCGTTGGCTCTGATGCCGGTAATTCTTTCATACAGCACCGCATCCTGCTCGTTGCAATCGTTCGCAAATGCAATCGCATTTTGCTGCGCAGTTCTCTCCGGCGCCGCGATTCCATGACAATACAGCGCATATCGCCGCGCCAAATCTCTGGCATATGTCAAATGATTATGCAGCGGATACTCGTATAAAGACGGATATGCGATTTCCTCTATTCCTGCCTGCTGAAGGTTCTGCTGCTTTGTAATCGCCAACGCAAACCATCGTTCAATCTCCTCCAAAAGAAGCGGCGACTCATCAAATGCACCCATGTGATTTATTACCGACAAGGGTGTACATGTCATACCCAAACCAAAACACCGCTCGTTATTCTGCATTCGGTCGTAGCTGAACCAATTCACGAACGGAGCTGGCAAATATTCTTCTGCCGTCGAGTTGATATAGAATATTGGTTTATCATTTTCTGTTTCTTCCTTGTGCTGCTTTTCATACTCTTCGATCGCGCTAGAAAATGCTTCCAGACGGCTCTCCACGGGGTCTTTCAGCAACGAAAACATCACGTATTCTGTTTTTACGTGTGACAAAGCAGTATTGATCACGCTGGCAGGAAATGCTTGATTCTGATCACAATGCACAAATACGATTCCATCCATTGTCGGAATCATTTGAATAAGCGGACATGCATTCCAAATGGGTCCGTCACCCGCCACAATAATTTGGGCCTGACTGCTAAGTTTCTGCATCACTTCCATCTTTCTATGCAGATCCTCATTTTGCTTCTCTGGTCTGCCCAAAAGAAGCAGTATGATCGTTATCTTTTTTTGCATATTTTTTTCCTCTCCCGCATTTCGTTTTTTCCTGTTCCCTATATCATATATTTTTGAGTATACATATATGCTTCATACTTTTTTGACAGTTCAGAAAGATTTCCAATTTTGATTATCTCCCCGTTCGACATCCAAATGCACTTATTGCAGAATGAGTACATCTTTCCCATCGAATGCGAAACAAAAGCAAGGATGTTTTCCTCATCAATCATATACCGGTGCCGGATAAATCCCGCGAACAACCGCCTCGCCCAGTGTCATTTTGCTAGCAATACAACCCTCAAACATCTCCTCTGCCATATCGCGTTGTCCGTCCAGATAGTGATTTTTCGTTGCGGAAAGTCTAAACAGCTTATCATCCGGATACATATGTAGCAGACGCTCGATGCCATTTCCCCCAATGATTTCCGACACAGCGATGAAACTCATCGAGGATCATGTCGTAAGGAAGAAGCGCAGCCAGCTCGTCATCTTTCATCAGCATGAGGCGAGCGTAGGTCAGAAAGACAATTTGGTCCACATGATAATCCGTAACAACGCGAAGGATGTTTTTCTATTAAACGCCGAATATATAGTCACTTGGAGAGAACCATATATAACGCTTCCCCAGATTCTCCTCACCCGTATAAAGGAGATATAACTCTTGCTCGTACCCGTCGGATGAATGACTGCCGCCTTGTACGTCTTGTCCAGCATCTCTTTCGCTGCCTTATACGCCTGCATGTTGTGCGAAAACAGCTGTACCGATATGTGCATTCTCCTTTCATCGCGAACTAATATATAGAACATCCGTTTCTTCAAAATGACATACAATATCAGTTTTATTTTATCACAACATACATTTACTTTCAATAGGACTCCTTTTCTTTTTACTATATTAAGTCTATTTACTATCTTCCTGTTTTTCTTATCCATCTTGATCTCGGCTTTTTTTGAGAAAGTAATTGATTGATGCAACAACATTACTAATCTTTTTAGGAAAAACTCAAAATGTCTTGACAGATGATATAGCAGCAGAATAAAATAAATTAATTTCTATGCAATGATTGTTGCAAATATTGTTCTGTTTTACCACATAACTCAGAGGAGGTCATCAAAAATGAAAAGATTTTTTTCTCTTATTTGCTCCCTTTTTCTTCTCGCCTCCCTGCCTGCCGTGGCGGAGAATGCCATGCCCCAGGAGGTGCAGACCTTCTTCAACGGCATGGGTGATGTGCTGAGCATCGATCAGGTGGTCTATGCCGCCGATCAGCTGGCCTATGTGGAGGGTATGCCCGGTACGCTGCTGTCCTTTACCATCAGCCGCCAGCAGTATGATAGCTTCTACTATTATGTGTGGGACGATCAGACGGCCATCACCGTCTGCTGCCTGGAGGGCAAGCCCCTGGCCTACATTCTCGACTGCGCTGCGATCAACTTTATTGGCGGCGATGATACCACGCACAGTATCCTCCAAGTCCTCCCAGGTGCCTATTCCAGCGCCTGCCCCCAGCAGGAGAGCCAGCTGGACGCCTATGAATTTTTCACCAATGACATGATGCGAAGCATTTACGACCCCATGGCGAGGGTGTTTCTGTCCGATGTGCAGGACCATGGCCAGACGCTGGTTTCCTCCCACATTTTTGCCCTGGGCGGGCAGATGGCGGTGCAGCTCTTCCCCAAGGACTCCTACGAGGGCGTAACCTTTGAGGGCGAAACGCTGACGGCGGAGATCAATCATGACCTTTCGGCGGCGCTGGCGATGAATACGGAGTATCAGCTGGTGATGAAGAGCCTGGAGAAATGATCTTTGTTTTTCTTCGTGCTTCAAATCCGTAATCCCTTGCGTTTTTCCCCATGTCCATGTATGCTAAAAAGCGGAGGATCATCCTCCGCTTTTATCACATCTTTGCCCTGTCCTTATCCCTGAATAGCAGCGAGATGCACCACAGACCTGCTGCACCGATGATGGTGTAGATGATGCGGCTGATCAGCGCGCCCTGGCCGCCGAAAAGCCAGGCCACAATGTCAAACTGGAAAATGCCTACCAAAAGCCAGTTCACCGCACCAACGATGACCAGCAGCAGGGAGATCGTATCGATCATAAAAACCCTCCTCCTTGTTGATAATCACAGGATGAACCGCTTGACCATCAATTATGCAACCGAAAGGAATGTTTGCAATGAAAAACATCGGCATCTGCCCCGCCAGCATCCTCCTGCCCCGGGAGGATGTGCATCCCACCACCTGGGCTTGCGTGGCCTGCGATCAGTATACCTCCCAGCCGGAATACTGGGAGGATGTGGCGCTGCAGGTAGGCGACGCGCCCTCGACCCTGCGGCTGATGCTGCCAGAGTGCTACCTGAGCGAAACGGAGGCCCGGGTGCCGGTGATCAACCAGACCATGGTGGATTATTTGGCAAAGGGCATTTTGCAGGAGGCCGTGGCCTGCGGCTATGTGCTGGTGGAGCGCTCTACCCTCAGTGGCCAGCGCATTGGCCTGGTGTGCGCGGTGGACCTGGAGCAGTATGACTACACCAAGGGCGCCAAGCCCCTGGTGCGCCCCACCGAGGAGACCATTGCCGCCCGCCTGCCTGCCCGCCTGGCCATCCGCCAGGGCGCGGCCATTGAGATGAGCCACATCATGATGCTGGTGGACGACCCCATGCAGTCGGTGATCGAGCCCCTCTATGCCCGCCGGGACACCCTGCGCCCCCTCTATGACTTCCCGCTGATGAAGGAGGGCGGTCACCTGCGGGGCTGGGCGGTGGAGAGCGAGAGCGACATCGCCGCCATTGCCCAGGCGCTGGACTTGGTGAAGCAGCGCCAGGGCGCGGATCCCCTGCTGTTTGCCGTGGGCGACGGCAATCACTCCCTGGCCACCGCCAAGGCAGCCTGGGAAGCCCTCAAGCCCAGCCTGACTGCCCAGCAGCAGGAGAACCATCCCGCCCGCTTTGCCCTGTGCGAGGTGGAGAACATCCACGACGACGCCCTGAACTTTGAACCCATCCACCGCATTCTGATGAATGTGAACGGTGCGGAACTGATGCAGGACTGGACGCTGTATTGCCATGAGCGCGGCATGGACCTGAGCGAGGACAGCGGCGAGCAGCAGGTGCAGGTGCTGTATGGAGGCATGGAGATCACCGCCGCCATCACCAACCCCGATGGGGCCATCCCCGTGGACACCCTGCAGCGCTACCTGGACGACTACCTGCGCCGCCACCCGGAGGCGGAGATCGACTACATCCACGGCGATGACGTGGTGCGGGAGCTGGCGCAGAAGGACCATTGCGTGGGCTTCCTGGTGCCGCCCATCGACAAGGGCAGCTTCTTCAGCGCCATTCAGCAGCTGGGTACCCTGCCCCGCAAGACCTTCTCCATGGGTCACGCCCACGAGAAGCGGTTCTACATGGAGTGCAAGAAGATCATCTGACGAGGTGCAGCAATGGAACGCTTTGATGATAAGGTGGTCGTGGTCACCGGCGGCGCCATGGGCATTGGCAAGTGCATTTGCGAGTGCTTTGAAAAGGCGGGCGCCAAGGTGTGCATGATCGACGTTTTGCCGGGCGGGTATTTCCAGGGGGACATTGGCGACAAGGCTACCCTGGAGGCCTTCGCGGCCAAGGTGATGGCAGAGCATGGCCGGGTGGACGTGCTGGTGAACAACGCCCCGCCCATGATGAAGGGCATCGATGCCTGCACCTGGGAGGACTTCACCCAAGCGCTGAACGTTGGCGTCACGGCGGCGTTTTACCTCACCAAGCTTTTCCTGCCCGTGTTCAGCCAGGGGGCCAGCATCATCAACATATCCTCCAGCCGCGACCGCATGAGCCAGCCCCAAACGGAGAGCTACACCGCTGCCAAGGGCGGCATTGCAGCCCTGACTCACGCTCTGGCGGTGAGCCTGGCAGGCAGGGCGCGGGTGAACAGCATCTCCCCTGGCTGGATCGACACGGCCTACACGGTGTATCACGGTGCGGATGCGGTGCAGCAGCCCGCCGGGCGCGTTGGCGACCCCATGGACATTGCCAACGCGGTGCTGTTCCTCTGCTCGGAGCGAGCGGGGTTCATCACCGGGGAGAATTTGTGCATCGATGGGGGCATGACAAAGCAAATGATCTACCACGGCGACCATGGATGGACGCTGGAGGCATAAGAAAAGAACACCTGACATCAGGTGTTCTTTTCCTTTATTCATCCATCTTCACCGGGAGATCCGTCTCGATGAAGGGATCGTTCTCTTCGTAGCCCTGCAAATTCACCTGCGCCTCGCCGGTGGGCTGGGCATCCACAGGCAGCTCGCTCACCTTGGGGGCAGGCACCGCCTCCGGGGCGCTGAGCAGGTGGATGGTCAGATAGCCGTCGTCCTCGAATTGCAGGCGAATCTGCTCGCCATAGCGGGTCATGGCCAGCACCTCGGTCTCGCGGCAACGTGCGCGACGGGCAAATTCCACCGCGATCTCCGCCCTGCCCCAGAAGTGCATGGGGATCAGCAAACGGGGCTTCACGCTGAGGATGAAGGTGTTGGCGCCCGCATCGAACAGGCGACCCTGGCGGGGATCCACCGGGAAGAAGGCCACGTCGATGGGTTCGTCCTTCAGCGGAATGATGGCCTGCTGGAAGTCCTGATCCGCCTCTTCGATCTCCTTGAGGGTGGATTCCTCACGCCAATGCCAGAAGTTCAGGTCTCCGGCGTGGAAGAGCTTGATGCCCTTCAAGTCCACCAGGAAGGAAACGCCCAGGTCGGTGGACTCAAAGGCGCGGACCTTCACGTTTTCGCTCACGGTGTAGCTGTCGCCGGGGGCCATGCGCTTGCCGCGGGTACCCACCGGCATATCGTGGGAAACGATGTAGGTCACCGGCAGATCCTTGCGCCACTCGAACACCTCGGGATCCATATGATCCGGATGCTCGTGGCTCACAAACACCACGATCTCCTTGAAGTCCTTCAGCTTTTCCGGCGTGATGCGCTTGGGAAAGGGAAGCTCCCCATGCTCGCCGGTCCAATAATCGAAGATCAGCAGCGTGTCATCCAGCGCGGCGGAAAACCCGCTGTGATGATAATAGGTGATATCGAGCAGTTGCTCCATGGAAT
This sequence comes from Clostridia bacterium, assembly GCA_017936765.1. Classification (GTDB taxonomy): domain Bacteria; phylum Bacillota; class Clostridia; order Christensenellales; family Aristaeellaceae; genus UBA11524. The sequence goes on along the minus strand of JAGBEX010000040.1, from coordinate 34,754 downwards.
GAGCGCCTCCTTGAATGGCCGGAAAGCTCCGGCGTCAGGAAAAGGTATCTATTAATAAAGACCGTCCAAGGGCAGACGGTGCTGGCTCATCCATGCCATTATGCCACGATTAACCCTTTTTGTCAAACTTTTTTCATATTTTCAGCAACAAAAACCCATTTTTTATTACTTTTTTGGTTCATTTTTGCGGTAAAAACCCACTTTTGTCCCTAATTCCACTTTATTTGCACAGGGGTATCACCACATGATCAGATGCGGTAGAGGGTCTTTTTCCGCTGGCAGAAGCTGGCCTGATACTTCCCGCCCATGGCGCGCACCGCATCCTTGGCACGTTCGATGTCGGCATAGTTCCTGTCCACATTGTGGCTGTCGCTGCCGAAGGTGAACTGCTCGCCCCCCAGCTCGATGTAGCGCTTCACGATGGTGGAATGCGCCAGAAAGTCCCCGGTGGTGGCATAGCCGGAGGTGTTGATCTCGATGCACTTGTCGTGGTCGATCACATAGCGCAGCAAGGTGTCAAAGGCATCCGGTGCGTCCTGATACACCAGCGCCCGCTCCGGCCCGGTGTAGGCGGAATACTTGGCCACATAGCCGATATGCGCCACGCTGTCGAAATCCAGCCAGTCGGTGATGGACTCCACCTTGGCCTCCACATACTCCCGGTAAGCCTGGTCGCGGGTCTTGCCGGCAAAATATTTGTCGATATCATAGGGGTCGATGCCATTGACCAGATGCAGGCTCAGCAGGCGGAAATCCAGGGGCAGCTCGTCCAGATAGGCCTTGGTCTGGTGGCGGCACAGAGGGTTATCGCCTATCTCCACCCCGGTGCGGATGGTCAGCAGCGGGTACTTGGTTCGGCACTCGGCCACTTCCTGCAACCACACGTCCCAGATGGGTGGCACGTCGATGCCCTCCCCGGGGTGACCGGGTTCAATATGTTCGGTGAGGCAGATCTCCTCCACGCCCTTTTCCACCATGCTCTGGCACAGCTCGTCCATGGTTTGCTTGCCGTCCATGGAGTGCAGGGTGTGCAGGTGATAGTCCATTCGTCTTTGTTCCACGTGAAACACTCCTTTTTACTGCCGCGGCACGGGGTACGCCTTGGCCTTGCCCAGGGCATAGAGCCACATTTCCTTCACCGGGGTTTGGGTGATTTTCTCCAGGGCGCGGGCGTACCACTCCAGCTGCATGGCGTAGCGCTGGATGAATGCCTCCTCGTCGTCGATGCGGTCGGTCTTATAATCCAGCAGCACCCAGCCGTCATCCTCCAGGAAGGCGCAGTCGATCACGCCCTGCAAGAGGGTGTCGCCCTCCATGCGCAGGTTGAAGCTCCACTCCCGGCGCACTTGCTGGCTTTGCAGCATTCGCTGGGCAATGGGGCTTTGGTAGAATTGCGTCAGGCTGCGGTGGCTGATCACGTCCGCTTCGTCCTGGGTGATGCACCCCAGCTCCTGCAGGCGGTGCAGCTCCTGCCACAGGCCTTCGCTGATGTTGCCGTCCAGGGCTTGCAGGTCGATGAGAGACAGCACCCGGTGGATGGCCGTGCCGCGCTCAGCGCCGGTCATGCGCTTTTCTTCCATGAAAGCCGGGCGGGCGGGCAGGTCGCTGAGGCGCAGCGGGGAGATGATCTCCTCCGGCTGGCGCTTGTCCTCCATGTCCTCGTCGCTGTCGGTGAGGGGCATGGGATCGTGCAGCACGTTTTTTTTGGACAGGCTGCTGACGGAGGTCTTGAGGGGGGTGTTTTCGACCTGCTGGTAGATGCCCTCCCACTCTATCCCCATTTGTTCCACAGCCCCCACGGAAAGCACGGAATCAAGCCACTTTGCCAGGCTGTGGATAACTCTGTTTTTATCCACAGCTTGCGCTGCAAAATTGCTCCAAACCCTTATTTTCCAAGGGTTTGCGTCTTGTGGATAACCTGTGGATTGTTCACTTTCCACAGCCTGCATCACCCAGTCCAGCATACTTGATGCCGACCAGATCTGATAGGCGCTGTGGGGGATCTTCCAGTTGGTTTTTCCCTCTGCCGAGGCGCAGCCGATAAGGATCAGCCGCTCCCTTGCGCGGGTCATGGCCACGTATAAAAGTCGGGCGCGTTCGGCCTTTTCATCCATCAGACGCTGCACTTCAAAGGCCTCGTCCCCCAGGGTGTCCCGGCGAATGTTCAGCCGCCGATTCACATAGGGCAGGCACACGCCCAGCTGGCTGTGCATTTTCAGACCCGTGCGGCGGGGCAGGTGTATTTTGCTGCTCATGCGCAGGCAGAACACCACGGGGAACTCCAGGCCCTTGCTTTTGTGGATGGTCATGATGCGCACCAGGTTTTCGCTTTCGCCCAGGGTCTTGGCGCTGCGGCTGTCTCCTGCCTGCTGCTGGCTGTCGATCTGCTTGAGGAACCCACCCAGCGTGACGCCGCCGTTGTCCTCATACTCCGCGGCCCGCTGGCACAAAAGCCGCAGGTTGGCCTGGCGCAGCTCTCCCTCCGGCAGCGCACCGCAGGAGGCATAGAAGCCGCTTTCCCGCAGGATGTACCACAGGAAATCCTTGATGGGCATGATCTCTGCCCGGAAACGCCACTCCTGCAATTGCTGCCAGATGGCGCTGCACCTCTGCCCCAGGGGCGTCTCCTGCTGGCAGCACTCCTGGAAGGCCACGTGGAACGGCACGTCCCGCCCGGTTTTGCACAGGCGCACATCGGCCAGCTGCTGGTCGGTCATGCGGAAAGGGGTCATTTTCAGCGTGGCCAGCAGCGGCACATCCTGCATGGGATTGTCCAGCACGCTCAGCAGCGCCGTGATGGTTTTGATCTCCGGCAAGCCAAAGTAGCTTTCCGCGCCATCAAAATACACCGGCACGCCCTGCTGCTGCAAAAGCTCGGCCAGGGCAGAGCCAACCCGCGCCACCTTGGGCAGCAGGATCACCATGTCCCGGTATTGAAAGGGGCGGCGGACGCCCTTGTCCTCGAAGGATTGGGTCAGCAGGAACTTGATGCGCTGCACCAGCACCTGGCTTTCTGCTTCCAGGTCCTTCACCGATTCATCTTCATCTGCGGTGGTGTCCAGCAGGTGGATCTCCACGGCGGGGTCGTCCTCGGTCTCCCGGCCGGGAATCAGTTCATCCTCCGGCAGATAGTCGATCTCCGTCACGTCTGCCAGCATAGTTTTGCGGAAAACCCGGTTGGTGGCGTCCAGCACAGCAGCGCGGGAGCGGAAGTTCTTTTGCAGGAAGATGCGGCGTTCCCGGGCGTTTTCATCATCGGAGAAGGTGCGCATCCGGTGCAGGAACAGGGTCGGGTCGGCCAGACGGAAGCGGTAGATAGACTGCTTCACGTCGCCCACCATGAACAGGCAGCTCCGTTTCCCGTGGATGCTCTGTAAAATGGCATCCTGCACGGCGGACACGTCCTGGCACTCGTCCACAAAAATATGGTCATAATCCTGCTGCAGCTTGGCGCGATAGGCTTCCTGCCGCAGGATGCTCAGCGTCATTTGCTCCAGATCGTTGAAATCCACCACGTTCTGCTGGAGCTTGGCTGCCGCAAAATGCTGTTGGGTGCGCTTCACCAAATCTGCCAGGCCACGCAAATGCTGCTGCATCATGCCCAGCTCCATGTTCAGCCGCTGCGAATCGATCGTCAGGCTCTCCGCGGTGTCCTTCACCAGGGCTTTCATCTGGTCGCGCAGCTTGGTGTAGCGCTTTTTCCACTCCTTCTGCTCTTCGGTGAGGCCTCTGCACACTGCCGCCTTCTTGAAGCTTGCGGTGCTGAGGGCCTCCCGCATCACCTCCGGCGAACCGGCATCAAGGCTCATCAGCCTTTCATACAGCTCATGATCCGCCTGCCAGGTCTCCTGCAAGGCAGGCACGGCGTCGGGTTCAGCAAACATCCGTTGCTGGGTCAGCAGCAGCGCCTGCAGGCCTTCCAGCTGGAGAGCGGAGTGATTCACCAGCGTCAGGTACCAGGGGTGATGCTCGTAGGGCTGCTGATTGAGGCTGGCGATGTGTGCGTCCAGCCAGGCGAAAGGCTCCGGCAGGGACATGAGGAATGTGTACAGCCGCCCGGTCATGTCGCGGATCTCCTGCTGGTCGAAGCTGTCCGCAAAGGCCTGGAAGTCCGCGTTGTCCTTTTCGTCCAACAGCTGGTTCATGGCATCGCAGAATGCCTGTTCAAACAGGGTTTGCTGCTGTTGCTCATCACAGATGCGGGTCAGGGGGTCAACGCCCACGGCCTGGAAATCGTTTCGGATGATCTTCTGGCAGAAAGCGTGGATGGTGGATATCTCGGCGGCCTCCAGGTCATCCAGCGCCTGGGTCATGTGTTCTTGGTCGCTTTGGGCTTCCTTGGCGATGCGCTGATTCAGGCGTTGCCGCATTTCTGCCGCGGCGGCGCGGGTGAAGGTGACGATGAGCATCCGATCCAGCCGGTAGCCTTCGCGGATCAGTCCCACGATGCGCTCCACCAGCACGGCGGTTTTGCCGGAGCCAGCGGCGGCGCTGACCAGTATGGTATGGTTGCGGGCATCGATGGCCGACTGCTGTTCCTTCGTCCAGGGCATATCATCACCTCCAACACGATTTTACCATAGTGTTTCACGTGAAACAAGCGGTTTTCTATAATACTTATATTTTTATTATAATCAATATATCTGAATGCCTTTATTTACAACGGGTAAAGCGCTATTTCCCGTCCAAAATGTCCAAATGCGTCCTTCAACGAATCCATCCCTAAAAAGAAAAATGATTTTCATTTTCACGGCGGGACGAAAAATGCCCGATTTTTGTGACAAAATCAGGCAATCAGGTGAAATCCGGGTCGGTGATCTCCACCGGAGTTCTATGCACTTGTTCGCCCTGGCTGATTTCCTTGATGGCGGCGCTTCCATTTTCACCCATGGATACGTGGTAGCTGCGGCGCTCGCGGCAGCCCTCCAGGTCGCTTTCGTCCGTGCAGGTGATGAAAGTCTGCACGCCGCTGATCTCCTCCAGCAGGCGGGTGCGGCGGGTCATGTCCAGCTCGCTCATCACATCATCCAGAAGAAGAATGGGTGCCTCCCCCGTTTGCTGGCGGAACACCTCCAGCTGGGCGAGCTTCATGCTTAGGGCAGCGGTGCGGATTTGCCCCTGGGAGGCGAAGAGCTTCATCTCCCGACCGGATAGGGTGAGGGCGATATCCTCCCGGTGGATGCCGAAGGTGGTGGTGGCGCGGAACATATCCTCCTGGCGGTTCTTGCGCAGCTGCGCCTTCACCTGGCCGGGAATGTCCTCCAGGCTGTGCAGGCAGCAGACGTAGCGCATGGAAAAAATCTCCTGCTCCCTGCCGCTGATGGCGCGGTACTTCTCCGCTGCACAGGCGGCTACCTGTTCCAGCACCTTGTGGCGCATGGTGACGATAGTCTGGCAAGGCCGCGCCATGGCTTCCTCAAAGGCGTCCAGCATGGCCACGTCGCAATGAGCACCCTTCTTGATCTCCTTCAAAATGGCGTTGCGCTGCTCCAAGGCCTTGTTGTACTGCTGCAAGGCCACAAAGTAGCCCGTGGAGAGCTGGCTGAGCAGCATATCCAGGAAGCGGCGGCGAACGGAGGGTCCCTCCTTCACCAGCATCAGATCCTCCGGGGAGAAAATGACGCATTGAAGCTTGCCCATCATGTCGCTGATGCGGTCAGCCCGCTTGCGGTCAAGGAAAATCTGCTTTTTGCGACTTTCGCCGGGGGTGAGCTTGACGGCCACATCCACCTTCAGGCCGGACTTGCGCACCTGCACGCCACAGGCCGCCATGGCCGCGCCCTTGCGCACCACTTCCCTGTCGATGGAGGTGCGGTGGCTGCGGCCCAGCGCGCAATAATGAACGGCTTCCAACAAGTTGGTCTTGCCGGAGCCGTTCTGTCCGAAAAGGATATTGATCCCCGGATGAGGAGCCAGGGTCAGCTCCTCATAATTCCGGAAATCATGCAGTTTCAAGCTTTCGATGATCATATTACTGGAACACGCGCACCGGCAGGATCAGGTACAGGTACTGGTCACCCTCCTGGGGAACCACCACGCAGGGGCTGACGTTGCTGTTGAACTTCATGCACAGCTCGTCGTCGGTGATGTTGCGGATCACGTCTGTGATGTACTTGGCGTTGAAGGCGATTTCGATGGGGTCGCCCTGCAGGGAGGCTTCCATTTCCTCCAGCACATCGCCCAGTTCGGCATTGGAAGTGATGGTGAGGCCTTCGGTATTGAAGGACATACGGATCAGGTTATTCTTGCCCTCGCGCGCCATGAGGCTGGCACGGTCGATGGCATTCTGCACCTGGGAGCGGTCTGCCTTGGCCTGGGTCTTGAAGGCGGGAGGCAAAATCTTGCGATAGTCGATGTACTCGCCCGCCAGCAGCACGGTGGACAGGCGGGTATTGCCGAAGGTGGCCTGCATACGGGTCTTATCGATGAGCAGAGTGCAGAATTCTTCCTCGTCCAGGAGGATCTTGCTCAGCTCGTTCAGCACACGGCCGGGGATCACGGCCTTCAGGGTCTCCTGTCCGGCGGGGAGCTGGAAGGGCTGGAACACCTTCTGCATGGCCAGGCGGAAGCCATCCAGCGCCACCATGCGGGCTTCGGCCTGGGTGACCTCCAGCAGGCAGCCGGTGAGAATTTGACGGCTCTCGTCGGTGGCGATGGCAAACACCACGCGGCTGATCATTTCCCGCAGCTTATTCTGAGGGATCTTCACGGTGGTGCCAGCGTCCACCTCGGCCATTTCGGGATATTCCATGGGGTTCATGCCGGCCAGGTTGGACTTGGAATTCATGCAACGGATGGAAGCAGAATGGTTCTCGTTGACCTTGATGGTCACGGTGCCGCCGGGGAGCTTGCGCACCAGCTCGGTAAAGAGCTTGCCGGGCAGCACAACGCGGCCGGGTTCCTTCACATCGCCGGTGAGGAGGCTCTCAATGGACAGGCTGCCATCGGAGCAAGTGAGGGTGATGCCATCGCTGTTGGCGTCCACCAGCACGCCCTCGAGAATTTGCTTGGCAGGTCTTGCTGCCAGCGCACGGGTCACGGTATTCAGGCCGTCCAGCAGATCCTGGGCGTTCATGGTGATAAGCATGGGATCATCCTCTCTTGGTTCTTCTTCTATATTATATAATAATCAGCAGTAGTAGTAGGGGGTGTGAAAACTGTGGATAAGGGGTTCCAACTGGGGAACCTGCTTACTTTTTGGGGTGGATGTTTTGTGGATATAGGGTTACTTTTTCCACCTGATGTGTGGAGTATTTTTTTCCTTCATGATTATATTCCATGGATGGGGAAATGATTCCTTCTTTCAGGGGGAAGATTGTGGCGGATTTTGGTGGGTTATCCACAGAGTTAACAGGGTGTGGATGGGAAAGGGTGTTGATAAAGGGGTTTTTGATGATTGCTTCGGCGCGAAGCTTGGCTGTGCAGATGTAGGGGGAGCAGCCAAAAGCCTCCCTCTCGAGGGAGGTGGATTCGCCGTAAGGCGAAGACGGAAGGAGTGGTTCTGCTGCTTGTTGCAAAGCATTGCTTTCCTTTGCAACTGTGCGGTCATGCAGCGTCGTTCTTTTCGTCTCGGCGAAAAGAACCAAAAGCCGCCCGGGGGCGCAAAATTGAGCCTGTTTCGTTGCGCCCCCGGACCCCCTTACCCGCCATGGGGTAGCAGCCCCAACGGGGTAGCCCCACCAACTTCCCCCGCGGGGGCGTGCAGGAACGCTATGGTCGTCTTGTCGGCCATGAACGCCTATCGCGCGGCATTGGCTCGCGCTCTGTGCGCAAGTTTGTTGTTCTGGGTGCGCGGGATAGCTGGCTGGGCGATGTGTGTGGCGTGCGGGCGATCGCAGATCGCCCCTACAGGTACGCGGGGAAGAAGCTTCCTCCGCGTCGCGGCGCGCCCGTTGCGCGGCGTGACCCCTGCTCGGAGACCACCGTGTTGGCTATCCCCGCATGGGTTTCGAAAGGGTCGAAGACCCTTCGTGGGATTCTTAAGGGCAAAGCCCTTAAGCGGGAGTCCAGAGGGTCGAAGACCCTTTGGTGGGGTTAAGGGGCAACGCCCCTTACTCCTTATAGTCCTGCAAGGATACGGAGACCATTTTGGAGACGCCTTGTTCCTCCATGGCGACGCCGTAGAGGGCGTTGCAGCGCTCCATGGTGCCTTTACGGTGGGTGACGACGATGAACTGGGTGCCCTGGCTATATTCCTGGAGGTAATCGGCATAGTAGCCGATGTTGGCGTCGTCCAGGGCGGCTTCGATCTCGTCGAGGATACAGAAGGGGGTGGGTTTCAGCTTCAGCATGGCGAAGAGGATGGCGATGGCGGTCAGCGCGCGCTCGCCGCCGGAGAGCAGGGAGAGCAGCTGGAGCTTCTTGCCCGGGGGCTGGGCGTTGACCTCGATGCCGCAATTCAGCGGGTCGCTGGGGTCCATCAGGGTCAGCTCAGCCTTGCCGCCGCCGAAGAGGCGGGTGAAGGTCTCGGAGAAGTATACTTGCAGCTTGCTGAAATTATCCACAAAAGTGGTTTCCATTTGCTCAAGCAAGCGGTTGATCAGCTCCCGCAGGTCGTTTTCGGCCTGGCGCAGGTCTTCCTGCTGGGCAGTCAGCTCGTCGAAGCGCTCCTTGGTATTGGCATATTCCTCCACGGCGTTGACGTTCACATTGCCCAGGGCGCGAATTTGGCTCATCAGCTGGGCGGCGCGGCGGTCGGATTCCACCACGTCAAAGCCCTCGGTGATGCGGAACTCCTCGGCTCCGGCGTAGGTGACCTCATAGCTGTTCCAGATGCGATCCTGCATGACCCGCAGGTCGCTGTCCACCTTGGAGCGGGCAAGCTCGGTGCGGTGGACACGGTCGGCGTCCCTGTTGTGCACCTGGTGCAGGTTTTCCATGTCGGTCAGCACGTCGCGGAGCTTCTCCTGGGTGGCGGCGCGGCGGGTTTCCAGGGACTGTGCCACCTGCTCCTGACGGCGCTGCTCCAGCTGGCGGGTCTCCACCAGAGCGGTGGTGTGGGCGATCTCTGCCAGGTCCTGCTGATCCATGTCGTCCATGGCGGCCAGCTGCTCGGTGCGGCGCTCCATCTCGCGGAGAATCTGGCTGCGATCCTGCTCGTAGCGGGTGGTATCCTTGTGCAGGATGTCCAGCTGGTGGCGCAGGTCGCTGAGCTGCAGGGTGCGGGTCATGACCCGGTCGGAGGCCTCGGCAGCCTGCTGGCGGGCGGTGTAGAGCGCCTGTTGCAGCTGGGCGGTCTTTTCCTCCATGGCGGTCTGATCCAGCTGTGCGTCGCCGCTGAGAAGGCTGATGCTCTCCAGCTGCTGGTCGATCTGCTCAATGGACTCCTGCAGCTGCACGGTGGCAAGCTCGGTCTGCTCCATGCGGGCGCGGTGGTTGTTCAGCTCGGTGCGGGAGGCGTCCTCGCGCTCGGTCTCGCGGGCCACGGCGATCTCCTGCTGGTGCAGGGCGTTGGTGGCCTCCTGCACGGAGAGCTTCAGGCCGTTCTTCTTCAGTTGTTCCTGCTGCAATTCGTTGCGCAGGGCGTCCAGCTTGGCTTTGCCTTCCTGCAGGCGCTGGGTCAGCTCCTTCAGCTCGCGCTCGCGACCCAGCAGATTCACCATCTTGGACTGGGTGGAGCCACCGGTCATGGAGCCGCCGGAGTGCATCACGTCGCCCTCCAGGGTCACCAGGCGGAAGGTGTGGTTGCCGGCGCGCATGATGGGAATGCCGTGATCCAGGTTATCGGCGATCACGGTGCGCCCCAGCAGATTTTCGATGATGCCGCGATATTCCGGCGCGCATTTCACCAAGTCGGCAGCGATGCCGATGCAGCCGGGGAGCTTCAGCGCCTGGCGCTCCTTGTCGTTCAGGAGCTTGGAGCGCACGGTGGTCTGGGGCAGGAAGGTGGCACGGCCAAGGCGGTTCTGACGGAGGTAGCCGATCAGCTCCTTGGCGGTGTTTTCGTTATCGGTCACAATGTTCTGCTGCGCCGAGCCCAGCGCCATGTCGATGGCAGTCTCATACTGCTGGGGTACGGTGATCAGCTGCGCCAGCACGCCGCGAACGCCGGTGATTTGGCGCTCCTTGGCATAGGAAATGGCGCGGCGAACGGAGTTGTTGTAGCCTTCCATTTCCCGGGTCATTTCCACCAGCAGCTTCTGGCGGCTCTGGGCGGCTTGCAGGTTGGAGGATAGCTGTTCGGCCTGATTGCGGATCTGGATCAGCGCAGCGTCGGAGACCTGTAATTCATCCTGCTTAGCCTTCAGGGCATCGGCCAGCACCTGCTGGTGATCCTTCTCGGTTTGCAGGCGCTCCCCTGCCTCATCGGTGGCCAGCGCCAGGCGGATATCTTCTTCCTTCAGAGCATCGGTGGACGTGCTGATCTCCGCCAGGCGGGCTTCCATCTGGGAGCGCATGGTCTTCAGGCGGGTCTGGTCGTTCTTCACGGCGTTGAGCCGATTCATGGCGTTCATGATGGCCGCCTTGTGGGCTTCCAGCGCCTCGTCGGCGGCTGCTTCGGCTTCCTCGGCAGAGGATGCGTCGGCCTTGGCCTTGGTCAGGGCGGCTTCGGCCTGCTGAACCAGGGCTTCCTGGGCGTTGGACTCACCCTCGCTGCGGGTGAACAGGTCGTCCAGCTCCTGCAAGCGGTGCTGGCTGTCGCTCTGCTCGTCCAGGATGCGCTGCCGGTTCTCCTGGCGGGTTTCCCGGCGGCTGTTCAGGGCGGAAAGGGTGTTCTGCGCCTCGTGAACGGACTCCGCGCAGGCCATCAGGCCATTGCGGGCGGCGGTGATCTTCTCTTCCAGCTGGGCGATCTCCGTTTGATGGGCGTCCCGCAGTTGGGTCTTTTCGGCCAGGGCGACCTCGGTGTCGTCCAGCACGGCGCGGAGGTTCATCAGCTCGGTGTCCAGCTCGGCCAGGCGCTCCTTGGCCCGGTCAGAGCGGACAAGGAACAGGTTCAGGTCGAGAATTTTGAGTTCGGCAGAAAGCTCGATGTACTCTCTGGCGGCTCTGGCCTGTTCCTCCAGGGGCTTGAGCTGGCGGTTCAGCTCTTCCAGAATGTCGTCCACGCGGGCAGCGTTTTCCAGCGTGCGCTGGAGCTTCTTGTCCGCCTCTTCCTTGCGAGCCTTGAACTTCACAATGCCCGCAGCTTCCTCGAAGATCTGGCGGCGATCCTCACCACGGCGGGAAAGGATCTCGTCAATGCGGCCCTGACCGATGATGGAATAGCCCTCTTTGCCGATGCCGGTATCGCGGAACAGGTCGATGATGTCCTTCAAGCGGCAGGCGGTGCGGTTGAGGTAGTATTCGCTCTCACCGTTGCGGTACACCCGGCGGGTGACCATCACCTCGGCATAGTCCATGGGCAGAGCGCGATCGTCGTTATCGAAAATCAGGGAGACTTCGCAATAGCTCAGCGGCTTGCGCTTTTGCGTGCCGTTGAATATCACGTCGGACATGCTGGCGCCGCGCAGGGTCTTGGCGGATTGCTCACCCAGCACCCAGCGCACAGCATCGCCAATGTTGCTCTTGCCGGAGCCATTGGGACCCACAATGCCGGTGATGCCTTCGTTAAACACGATCTCCGTGCGCTGCGCAAAGGACTTGAAGCCGTACAGCTCCAGCTTTTTCAGCCGCATAATGCTGCCTCCCTTCTGTAGTATACTCATACCCTCAATTATACCACATATCGATAAAATAGTCCAATAAATTTCATTTTACATGGAGGACGGGTCCAGAGGCTCTGCCTCTGGACTCCGCTTAAGGGCTTTGCCCTTAAGAATCCCACGAAGGGACTTCGTCCCTTTCGAAACCCGTGCGGGGATGCCCAGCCAGGTGATCTCCGAGCAGGGGTCACGGCGCAAATACGGTTGCGCCGCGACGCGGATCAAGCTGCTTTCCTGCGCACCCAGAACAACAAACCCGCGCACAGAGCGCGAGCCAATGCCGCGCGATAGGCGTCCATGGCCGTCAAGACGACCATAGCGTTCCTGGACGCCCCCGCGAGGAAGCTGGTGGGGCAACCCCGATGGGGCTGCTACCCCATGGCGGGTAAGGGGGTCCGGGGGCGCTGCGTAACAGGCTCAATTCAGCGCCCCCGGGCGGCTTTTGGTTCTTTTCGCCGAGACGAAAAGAACAGCGCTACATAATCGCACAATTACAAAGGAACGCATCGCCATGAAAAAAGCAGCAAGCCGCTTTTTACGACTTGCTGCAATAATTATTTCCGCTTACTTATTGATAACAGCCTTGATGCGGCGCACGCCAGCGGAAGAGGACTCTTCCTTCTGGATCTTGAAGTTCACCAAATCGCCGGTGTTCTCGGCATGGGGGCCGCCGCAGATCTCGAAGGAGAACTCGCCCATCTTGTAGGTGCGCACCTTCTCGCCATACTTGCTCTCGAACAGGCCGATGGCGCCCTTGGCCTTGGCTTCCGGCACGGTCATCTCTTCGCAGATGATGGGCGCCTTGGCCTGGATGGCCTCGTTCACCAGCTTTTCCACCTCGGCCAGCTCTTCGGGGGTCACCTTGCGGCCAAAGGAGAAGTCGAAGCGCAGACGCTCGGCGGTGATGTTGGAACCCTTCTGGGCAACCTCGTCGCCCAGGACCTTGCGCAGGGCGGCGTGGAGCAGGTGGGTGGCGGTGTGCAGCTTGGCGGTCTCCTCGCTGTGGTCAGCCAGGCCGCCCTTGAACTTCTGCTCGGCGCCCTGGTGGCTCAGCTCCTGGTGCTTCTTGAAGCGCTCGGCGAAGTCCGCCTCGTCCACCTTCAGGCCCTTCTCAGCGGCCAGCTCCATGGTCATTTCGATGGGGAAGCCGAAGGTATCGTAGAGCTTGAAGGCGCTGCGGCCGTCCAGGGTATCCAGGGTGGCCATGCGGGCGTTGAGGGCAGCCACCAGGGCGGCCTCGTCACCGGCATTGGCCGCCTCGATGATGGGCATCATGTCGGGAGAGGGACGCAGCTTCTTGGTCTTGGCGTTCTCCTGGGCGCAGGCCACCTTATCCTCGGCGTTCAGGATGCTTTCCAGCAGCGCCTTGGTGTTCATGGTGTTGTTGTACACCTTGTCGAATTCCTTTTCGCCCTGCTTCAGGGTGCGGGCAAAGCGGCCTTCCTCCAGCTTCAGCTGCTCCAGCACGAAGGCGGCGTTGCGCTCCAACTCGGGGTACACTTCCTTGTACTGGTTGATGATCACCTGAGCGATCTCGGCGGTGAAGCCCTCGCCCATGCCCAGCTGCATACCATAGCGCACAGCACGGCGGATCAGGCGGCGGAGGATGTAGCCCTGGTCGGTGTTGGAGGGGGACACGCCGCGGTCGTCACCCAGGATGAAGGTGGAGGTACGCATATGGTCAGCCACGATGCGGAAAGCCTTGGTGTCCTCGTCGTTGGCCAGGTACACCTTGCCGCTCAGTTCACCGATCTTGGCCAGGATGTCGGCAAAGGCGTCGGTCTCGTAAACGGACTTCTTGCCCGTCAGCACGCAGATGGTGCGCTCCAGACCCATGCCGGTGTCCACGTTCTTCTGCTCCAGGGGAATGAAGCTGCCGTCCGCCTGCTTGTTATACTGCATGAACACGTCGTTCCAGATCTCCAGATACGCGCCGCACTTGCAGGCAGGGGAGCAGTTGGGGCCGCAGGGTTCCTTGACGATGATGAACATCTCGGTATCGGGGCCGCAGGGGCCGGTGACACCGGCAGGACCCCACCAGTTATGCTCCTTGGGCAGGAAGAACAGGTGATCTTCGGCCACGCCCAGGCTGCGCCAGATATTGGCGGCTTCTTCGTCGCGGGGGCAGTCCTCGTCTCCCTCAAAAACGGTGAAGGCCAGCTTATCCTTGTCCAGGCCCAGATAGTCGGGGCTGGTGAGGAACTCCCAGCTCCAGGGGATCATTTCCTTCTTGAAATAATCGCCCAGGGACCAGTTGCCCAGCATTTCAAAGAAGGTCAGGTGGGAAGGATCGCCCACGTCGTCGATATCGCCGGTACGGATGCACTTCTGCACGTCGGTCAGGCGGGTACCGGCGGGATGCTTCTGACCCAGCAGATAGGGTACCAGGGGATGCATACCGGCGGTGGTGAACAGCACGGTAGGGTCGTTCTCCGGAATCACGGAGGCGGACTGGATGCGGTGATGCCCCTTCGACTCCATGAACTTCTGGAACATTTCGCGCAGCTGCGCGGAGGTAATGTTCTTCATGACCAAGACTCCTTCCAAAATAATCGCGGTTTCCCGCGGAGCAATCGTACCGTTTATTATACCAAAGGAAAAACATCTTGGCAAGAAAAAACCGGGAAAACGCGGAAAACTGAAATAAGTCAGTAGTTCTTTGTGTTACGCCCGCGTTCTCTCCCATCCCAAAGGAACCCATATTGTTGTATCGACATTTCCTCCCATCTGGTGTATAATAACAGCATTCAGTTTTGAACTGAGAAAATTGATCATATAGGAGGAAACACAATGCCCTTTTCTGCTTATCTGAACCAGCAGCGGGAAAACTGCGCTGCGCTGGTGGAAGCCCTGGGCAAGCATTTCCAGTATGTCAGCATTCTGGGAACGGACGTCCACGCCACCATGATCCGCGCTGACCGCCGCTCCTCTGCCGTGCAGGACGGCGCGGGGGAGTGCGGCTTTGTGGTGAAGATGCACGATGGCAAGGCTTTCTATGAATACTCCCTGGACGATATCTCCGGTGACAAGGCCGCCCTGGCGGAGAAGATCCTCGCCGCCGTGCAGGCCGATCCTGCCCTGGAGGGCCGCATGATCTCCGCTGCCGCCGTGGCCGATGAACCCATGGTGAAGGACTTTGTGCGGGAGAGCGACTTTGACCAGTATACCGATGAGCAGCTGCTGGGCATCTGCCAGGAGCTGGGCAAGGAACTGCAGGCCAAGGACGAGAAGATCCTCAACGCCATGGTGGCCATCCAGCCCTATGTGGTGTCCAAGCTCTTCGTCACCAAGAATCGCCAGCTGAGCCAGCACTATTCCTGGGCCAATGGCTACCTGATGGTGGTCTACGGCGGTGAAAAGATGGTGCAGGCGCGCCATGGCGAGGGCGCTGACAACCTGGCGGGCATCATTGCCAACCTGAAAAACAACACCGATGAGGTGGTGGATCTTGCCCGGCACCTGGCCAAGGCCACGCCCATCGAGCCTGGCGTGTATGACGTCATCACCGATAGCTCCATTTCCGGCCTCATCGCCCACGAGGCCTTCGGCCATGGCGTGGAGATGGATCAGTTCGTGAAGGATCGCGCCCTGGCCAAGAACTGCATGGGCGAGTATGTGGCGTCCCCCATCACCAATATGCACGACGGCGCCGCCGCCACCCACTCCGTGGCGTCCTATTTCTTCGACGACGACGGCGTGCTGGCCCACGATACCCAGATCATCAAGGACGGCATCCTGGTGGCCGGCCTCAGCGACCTGGCCTCCGCCACCCAGCTGGGTACCGATCCCACCGGCAACGGCCGCCGGGATTCCTACAAGCGCAAGGCCTATTCCCGCATGACCAACACCTTCTTCGAGCCGGGCAAGGACAAACTGGAGGACATGATCGCCTCCATCAAGCACGGCTATATGCTCTTTGAGACCAACAACGGCATGGAAGACCCCAAGAACTGGCAGATCCAATGCACCGCGGAATACGGCATCGAGATCGTGGACGGCAAGCTGACCGACCACTATGTTTCCCCCGTGGTGATGAGCGGCTCTGTGCCGGAGCTTTTGAAGTCTATTTCCATGGTCAGCGACCAGTTCAAGGTCATTGGCGCAGGTATGTGCGGCAAGGGCTACAAGGAGTGGGTGCGCGTGGCCGATGGCGGCCCCAATCTGAAAGTGAGGGTGAAGCTGGGATGATGACGGTGAAGAATCTGCTGGAAAAGAACCAGCACGTGAATGGATGGCGCATCACAGAAAAGGCCACCCTGTCCTATGAACTGTTTTTTGTGCATCAGAGCCTGGAGACCGTCCGCGCCACGGACACCGTTTCCACCAGCGTGACCGTGTATGTGGATCACGACGGCGCCAAGGGCGATTCCACCTTTGCGGTGTATCAGTCCATGACGGAAGCGGACATCGCCGCCAAGATCGAGGCCGCCGTGGCCCGGGCCAAGCTGGTCTCCAACCAGCCCTATGACCTGCCCGAGGCAGGCGAGGTGACCGCCGAGCTGCCCACCAACATGAAGGATTGCGACATGAAGGAGCTGGGCGTGAAAATCGCCGATGCAGTCTTTGCCGCAGATACCCTGCCCGGCGGCTCCATCAACGCCTGCGAGATCTTCCTCTACCGCGATACCGTTCGCGTGCTGAACAGCCGTGGCGTGGACAAGACGCAGGTCACCCACCGCGCCATGATCGAGGCCATCCCCACCTTCACCACGGAGAAGGAATCCGTGGAGCTGTACGAGGATTACCGCTTCACCCAGTTCGATGCGGCGAAGATCACCGCGGAGATCGCCGAGAAGATGCAGGAGGTCAAGGCCCGCAGCGAGGCCGTGAAGCCCGCCGTGCCCATGACCGTGAACGTGATCCTGCGTCCCCTCGAGATCAGCGAGCTGATCAGCGAGCTGGCCTGGGACCTGAACTACGCCTCCGTGTACAGCCATGCTAACCTGCACCACCAGGGCGACGACCTGCAGAAGGACGGCACCGGCGATAAGCTCACCCTGACCCTGAAGGCCGTGGTGGAAGGCAGCGAAAAGTCCGCCTGCTTTGACGACGACGGCCTGGCGCTGACCGACACCTGCCTCATCGAAAACGGTGTGGTGAAGAATTACTTCGGTGCCAGCCGCTTTGGCCAGTACCTGAACGTGGAAAAGCCCAGCGGCTCCCTGCGCTGCGCCCAGGTGGCCCCCGGCACCCTGCCCATGGCCGACATGAAGCGCCAGCCCTGCCTGGACATCGTGTCCATGTCCGGCCTGCAGCTTGACCTGTACAACGACTACATCGGCGGCGAGATCCGCCTGGCCTACTACTTCGATGGCGAGAAGACCGTGCCTGTTACCGGCATCACCATGAGCGCCAAGCTCTCCGAGGCGCTCTCCAGCATGAACCTCTCCACCGAAACCGGGGTCTCCGGCGAATACGACGGCCCCCAGCGGATGCTGCTGAAGGACATCGCGGTGCTGTAAGGAGCTGCCGAGCTTCACTCTGGTTCTGTCCCTTGCCTCAACGCTTTCCTTTTTCAAGCATATGTAGGGGCGAACTGTGTTCGCCCGCCACGCCGCACTTACCACCCAGCTGGCACCATCCCCAGCGCCCGGGCGATCACAGATCGCCCCTACAGGTTATTCCATTTCCCCCTCTTTCCCCCAGGAAAGAGGGTTTTTCCTTTCCCCGGCGAACAAAACAAGTAGCGAGGTGATCGTTTTGAAACGAATACTGCTTCTACTTTTCTGCCTGCTGCTCTGCACCACCGCCAGCGCCCAGGTGCTGCCGGATGCAGGCGATGTACTGGACGTCAGCCCCCAGCAGCAAATGGCAGACTATGAGTACAGCCCGGATTATGTGTGCGACGTGTGGGTCTATCCCCGGGACGCCCGCACGGATAACCGCATGGCGGATTGGATCATGGAGGCGCTGCACAGCGGCTATACCATCCGCTATACCACCGTGGATGGCCAGCCCGCCTACCGCCTGGAGGACGCCAGCGGCCGCTATGCGCTGATGTTCCCCCAGTATCAGGGTGCGGTGATGCTGATGATCCAGCAGGGCATGGACTACGCTCCCGCCCTGGCCACCCCCACACCCAAGCCCACCGCAAAGCCTGTTGACGACCCCATCATCACCACCGCTCCCAACAGCGACTGGGTGTGGGTGGAGGTGGAAAAGGACTGTCCCTACTGCATTCATGGCGAATGCGGCACCTGCAACGGCTCCGGCGTGTATCGGCTGTACGGGCAGTCGGTGGATTGTCCCAAGGACTGCGCTGCCTGCGATGGCAAGGGGACCATCATCCAGAAAGAATATCAACAAGTTTTCCGTTGATGCTGCAGCTTTTTCCACCCACAAACCCATTTCCTGCATCTTGACAGAACCTGCCTTCTTGCAGTATCATGACCATACACCAACGGAAAGGATGATTTTTACCATGACGGTTGAAAAGAACATGACCCTGGCGCAGGTGCTGAATGCTGACCGCAACACCGCCCGCATCTTCATGGAGTTTGGTATGCACTGCCTGGGCTGCCCCCACGCCGTGTCCGAGACCATCGAGCAGGCTTGCATGGCTCATGGCGCCAACTGCGACGAGCTGGTGCATCAGCTGAACGAGTACTTCGCCGAGAAGCAGTAATCCACAAGCAAGCAGGCTCGCAAGAGCCTGCTTTTTTCTTCACAAAAGTGGCAAAGCCACTTTTGTGAGCATTGCAGGTCGTCACTGTGGGCTAAAGCCCACGGCCGTTCCGACCTGTAAGGAAAGTTTTTCGCAAAGCGAAAAACGACCCGCCCGCCCGGCAAAGCCGGGCGATACGATTTCAGTCAGAGGCGCTGCGGCGCCTCCGACACCTCCCAAAGAACCATAGCCGAACTACCTCTTTTCCTATTTTCACGCTCTTTTTGCCCCGAATTATCCCCAATAGCTGTGGAAAACCTGTGGATAATGTGGATAAACCGGTGCATATTCATGTATTTATAAACACTTGTGGATAACTTTGTGGATAATTCTGTGCATAACAGGAGGTTTGCCTTATGATCATTCGCAACGAGCAGCAGGCGCTGTGCGTGGCCGTGGAGATGGAGCGCCGCGCCATCCGCGTGTACGAGCGGGCGCTGATGCTGGCGTCAGATAGCCAGGTGCGCGCAGGCATTCAGGAGATCCTCAGCGACGAGAAGGAACACTTCCGCCGCTTCTCCGCCATGAAGGCCGCCTGTCCCCCCAGCGAACATGAAGAGCGTATGCTCACCCAGGCCATGGCGGCAGAGATGCTCTTCCCCGGCGGGGTAATGGAGCTGGAGCGGGCCAAGGGTCTGGCCACCCTGCAGGGGCTGTATGCCTTCGCCGCGGACAGCGAGCAGCAGGCTGTGGATAACTACATGAATTTTGCAGAAAAATGCACCGACCCCGCCATCGCCGAGGCCTTTACCAGCATCGCCGGCGAGGAAGCCCTGCACCTGGCCGAGCTGAAGAAGAAGCTGGAGACCCTATGAAGCTGATCGTGCCGGACTACTACCCGGCTTTCCGCTGCATTGCCGGAGCCTGCCAGCATAGCTGCTGCATCGGCTGGGAGATCGACGTGGACGAAGCCTCCATGCAGCGCTTCCTTCAGGTGGAGGGCGCGCTGGGGGACCGCCTGCGGGAAAGCATCGACCGGAAAAACGGCTGCTTCCGCCTGGGTGAAAACGAGCGCTGCCCCTTCCTGAACCAGGAGGGTCTGTGCGACCTGATCATCGGCCTGGGAGGGGATTGCCTCTGCCAGATCTGCGCCGACCATCCCCGCTTCCGCAATTTTCTTTCCGATAGAACGGAAATGGGGCTTGGCCTGTGCTGCGAGGCGGCGGCTGAGCTGATCCTCACCCGGCAGGAGCCGGTGGGCTTCCTCACCCTGGAGAACGACGGCGGCACGGAGGAGCCGGACGCGGCCTTCCTTGCCTTCCGGGACAAGCTTTTCGCCATCGTGCAGGATCGCTCCCTGCCCATGGTGCAGCGGGTGGAGAACATGCTCCACGCCTGCGGTATCAATCTCACGGTAGACTACGCCCATTGGGCAGCCTTTTTGCTGGATCTGGAGCGCCTGGACGATACCTGGGCGCAGGTGCTGCAACGCCTCCATGAGCCGGAGCAGCCCGTTTCGCCCCTCTGGGAGATCCCCCTGGAGCAGCTCATGGTCTACCTGCTCTTCCGCCACCTGGCCGGGGCGCTGGAGGACAGCGATGTGCAGGGCCGCGTGGCCTACTGCGCCCTGATGTGGCAGCTCCTGCGCCGTATGCTGCGAAACGACCTGCCGGAGCTGGCGCGGCTCTATTCCTCGGAGATCGAGTATTCCGACGAAAACCTGGACGCCCTGCTGGAGGAGATCGACCTCTTGCTGTGATTTGTCGAAAAAACAGGGAAAAACCTTGCATCCCGCCATTTCCGTGCTATAATAGACCCCGTGTTTTGCCAATGAAATGGAGGAACGGCATGGATCTGAGCAAGTATCACCTGCATCTGCACGTAGGTCAGCGCAACATCAAAACCGCCCTGGCGGCCACCCTCTGCGCGCTTTTGTATTTCCTTGTGGGGCGCAACCCCACCTTTGCCTGCATCGGCGCCATCTTCGGCGTGGGCAGCGACATGGATAACTCCCGCCTCAACGGCGGCAACCGCTTCTTCGGCACCATCATCGGGGGCCTCTTGGGTATGCTGCTGTTCCGGCTGTACATCATCTTCTACCCGGACGGCAGCAAGCACCTGCCCATGCTGCTGTTCCTGTTTGCCGGCGTGGTGGCGCTGATTTTGGTGAGCCAGACCTTCCACTGGCCCGGCGCGGTGCAGCCCGGCGGCGTGGTGCTGTGCATCATCCTGTTCAACACCCCGGTGAACACCTACATCAGCTACTCCCTGGACCGTATGCTGGACACGGGCATCGGCGTGGCCATCGCTCTGTTCATCAACTGGATCCTGCCCCGGGAAAAGGTGGTTCGCTGGCTGGATAAATTGCATAGAAAAACCGGACGGATTTAATCCCGTCCGGTTTTTTGTGGGTCTTCTCTTGGCTCTCCCTCCGGGAGAGCTGTCGCCTTTAGGCGACTGAGAGGGCTGCGCTGCGATTCCATCCTGCAATTCTTTTGTGCAAGGCCAGCCCTCTCAGTCAGCGCAAGCGCTGCCAGCTCCCCCAGAGGGGGAGCCAAGAATGAATTGCGCATCACCGCTTGATATCATAATTCATATTCGCCAGATTGCGGATAGACTTCACATCATCGGTGATATTCGCATCACCGTGGATGGTGTGCTTGATCACGCTTGAGGCCACGGCGAAGTTGATCAGATCCATGGGCTTGTAGCCGTACATATACGCGTAGATCAAGCCGGAGGCAAAGGCGTCGCCGCCGCCCACGCGATCCAGGATGTTGAAGGTGAACAGCTTGCTCTCGAAGGTGTGACCCTGATACCACATATAGGCCTTCAGGCTGTTTTCGCTGCCGGAATGAGCATAGCGCACGTGCCGGGCAATGCATTGCAGATTGGGATACTTGGCAATGAAGTGCTGGAAGATCTCGTCCTGCTGCTCATAGCTGGGCTGCATGGGAACGCCGTCCTTCCAGTCGCCCTGGGAATGGTCGTTTTCGTCCTTCCAGAGGTGATAGGGTTCGATGCCCAGGAGGATATTCACATAGGGCAGGCATTCGGTGCAAAAGTCCCGGGCTTCCTCCCATGTCCACAGGGTGGAGCGGAAGTTGCCGTCGAAGGAAACCGTGAGTCCCTTGGCGTGGGCAGCCTTGAGCATATCCAGGGTGAACTGGCGGCAGTTGGGCGCCAGCGCCGGGGTGATGCCGGACAGGTGCAGCCAGTCAAAGCCCTCCAGCAGCGCGTCCAGATCCACCTTGGAGAAGTCGTACTCCGTCAGCGCTGAATGCTTGCGGTCGTAGATCACCTTGCTGGGGCGGATGCCGTAGCCGGTCTCCAGGTAGTAGGTACCCAGACGATGGGTGGGGGTCTCCTCGGGGGTGGAGAGAATCATGGGTGTGCAATGCACGTCGTTGGAGCGCAGCATACGCACGGCACTCTTGCCCAGGGAGTTGTTCGGCACCACAGAAAAGAAGGTGCTGTCCACGCCCAGGTTGGCCAGCGCCAGGGCGATGTTCGCCTCGGAGCCGCCGTAGCTGGCATCGAAATTGTTGGCCATGCGGATCTTGGCATAGTTGGGCGGGGAGAGGCGCAGCATGATTTCGCCCATGGTGATGAACTTCTTGGGGCTATGGTTGTCCCGCATCAAAGGATTCATATGCTTCATTTGTCAACGACCTCCAACGAGCTTGTAACCATATTATAGCATAGCTTTCCCCGCAACACAATGGACGATCAGGGCAGGGCTTCCAGCATTGCCCAAAAAGCCGCAAAGCGTTGGATTATAACAGTTTTTCCCTGCATTTCAGGGTTGGATTCCCCCGTTTGATGGTTGTAGGCCGCAGGGCTTACACAAAGCAAAGGAGGAAAACCCCATGAAACACGAAACCATGAAGAAGCTGGCGGGCATGACCGCCGCCGCTGCCATGAGCCTCGCCCCCATGATGGCCCTGGCCGATACCGCCCAGTCTGCCCTGGTGCAGGGCGGCGCGCTGAACCTGCGCGAAACTGCCTCCCTCACCGCCAAGGTGCTGGGCCAGTACCCCACCGGTACGCTGGTGGAGATCGTCGAATCCGGCGATGAGTGGCACAAGGTGGAGGTGAACGGCAAGAGCGGCTACATGATGGCCAAGTACCTCTCCACCGAGAAGAAGGAAACTTCCGCCACCGTGCGCACCAACACCGGCATCGGCCTGAACCTGCGCGAAGAACCCGGCATGGACGGCGCCATCATCACCAGCTACAAGCCCGGCACCAAGGTCACCGTGCTGCAGAAGGGCGCTGCCTGGTCCCGGGTCAGCGTGGGCGACCAGGAAGGCTTCATGGCCACCCAGTACCTGAGCTTCGCCTCCGGCGGCTCTTCTTCCACCGGTTCTTCCACCGGCAAGATCGCCCTGGTGAACAACCCCCGTGATACCCAGGTGCTGAACCTGCGCCAGTCCGCTTCCCTGGACGCCAAGGTGCTGGACTACTACCGCAACGGCGTGAAGGTCACCATCCTCAAGCCCGGCTCCACCTGGCACAAGGTGCAGGTGGAGGACGGCAAGATCGGCTACATGATGGCCAAGTTCCTCAAGGTCACCGATGAGACCGGCGAGACCCAGCCCTACACCGCCACCCTGATCAACATCAACGGCGGCAAGATCGTCAACTTCCGCTCCGGCCCCAGCCTGAATGCCTCCATCCTCCGCACCGTGCCGGTGGGAACGCAGATCACCGTACTGGAGCATGGCACCGACTGGTGCAAGGTGGATGTGGAAGGCGAGATCGGCTACATCTCCACCTGGTTCATGAAGTAATTTCATAGACAAGCGACACAAAAGACAGCCTCGATTCGCCCCCCGCAGGGTCCCTCCCTTCTGCCCTGCGGGGGATTTGTGCGTTTTCCTGGTTTTGCGGATATGCTTTATTCTTTTCTCGCCTGTGATATGTGCGGGCGCAACAGCTTCCGCCCACAAACATTACAACCAGTTGAACAATCCCTGCCATCATGTTACAATGGCAGGGATTGTTTGACTAAAGAGGTGCCGCTCATGAAGCGCCGCGCATTGAAGGCTGCCTTTCCCCACACCATTCCCATCATGGCCGGGTTTCTGTTCCTGGGCATGACCTATGGCATTTACATGGGTTCGCTGGGGTTCAGCTTTGTGTATCCCATGTGCATGGCCATGATCATCTACGCCGGGTCCATGGAGTTCGTTACCGCCAATTTGCTCATCGGGGCGTTCAACCCGGTGCAGGCCTTTTTGATGACGCTGATGATCAACGCCCGCCACCTGTTCTACGGGCTGGCCATGCTGGAAAAGTATAAGATCCCCGGCTTGAAGCGGCTGTACCTCATCTTTGGTATGTCCGATGAGACCTTTTCGGTGAACTGCACGGCTCAGCCGCCGGAAGGGGTGGACAGGAGCTGGTTCATGTTCTTTGTCACGCTGCTGAACCAGAGCTACTGGGTGCTGGGCGCCACCATTGGCGGGCTTTTTGGCATGGTGCTGAACTTTAACACCGAGGGTCTGGATTTTGTGATGACGGCCATGTTTGTGGTGATCTTCATCGAAAACTGGCTGAAAGAGAAGGATCACACCAGCGCGCTGACGGGACTGGGCATTTCGGTGATGTGCCTGGTGCTGTTCGGTGCGGATGGGTTCATCATTCCGGCCATGGGGTGCATTCTGCTGGCGCTGACGCTGCTGCGTCCCCGGCTGGAGAAGGGAGGCGAGGCGGCATGACGGTGGTGCAGCACATCATGACCATTGCGGCGGTGGCGCTGGGTACCATGCTCACCCGCTTCCTGCCCTTCCTGGTGTTCCCGGCAGGGAAAAAGACGCCCCGGTATGTGCAGTACATCGGCAAGGTGCTGCCGGGGGCGGTGTTCAGCCTGCTGGTGGTGTATTGCCTGAAAAACGTGAGCCTGCTCTCCGCGCCCCACGGCCTGCCGGAGGCCATCGCCATCGGAGTGGTGGCGGCGCTCCACCTGTGGAAGCGGCAGATGCTGCTGTCCATCGCCGGCGGCACGGTGTGCTATATGCTGCTGGTGCAGCTGGTGTTTTGATGGCAGGTTTTGGTTGAACCGCGCAAGGATATGCGGTATAATGAAGAAAAAGCGACAGGAGGTCAACGCCATGATGAAAAGACTTGCAGCCGCCCTTCTCGCCGCCTTGATGATGGTTACAGGCGTCGGCTTTGCCGAGGACACAACAGCGGAGCAGCTGTCAGGGATGAAGCTCGAAATGCTCACCCTGAAGGCGAGGATCACTGCGCTGAAGGCGGAGATCGCCAATCGTGACACGAAGATCACCACCCTGCAGGCTGAAGTGGATGCCCACAAGGAGCAGCTTGCGGCCTTGCAGACGCAGATCACCAGCCAGACCGAGCAGCTCGCTGCGCTGACCGCCGAGGTGGAAGCCCTGAAAGCGCTGCTTGACGAGCCGGAGGATACCCTGGTGGGCGAGGTGGATCCCAGCCTGTGCGGCAAGTGGTACCTCAAAACGATCAAGATGGAGGAGCTTACCTTCGACCCTATGTCCATGGGTGCAGAAGCCAGCCTGATCCTGAACGCGGACGGCACGGGTTCGCTGAACATGAGCGGCGAAGAGCCGCAGGAGTTCACCTGGGCGGCAAAGGATGATGAAGTGATGCTCCTTTCCGACGGCGAGGCGGACACCCTCACCCTCGAGGACGGTACGCTGACGGCGGAGGAAGACGGCTTTGGAATGGTCTTTGTGCGCGACGCTGACAAGGTGACCAGCACCAAGGTGAAAAGAGCCGCCGCGCTGAGCGATTTCAGCGGCAAATGGCTTGCCACCCGCGGTTCCGTTGCTGGTATGGAAATGTCGTTGGAGGACGAGAAATATGAGATCAGCCTCACCGTGGACGGCAGGTATGCGACCCTCGCCAAGAAGGAAGATGGAAAGGTCAACCAGCGTTCCGGCTATGGTATGCTCCTTGGCGGCACGCTGACGGTGTTCGGCAGCGTGGGGCAGGAGGATCTTGAGCTGCAAATGCTGGAGGACGGCAGGATCATGCTTGAGCTGGAAATGATCGATGACCTTTTGATCACCTACTATTTTGAAAAGGTAAAGTAAAATATAAGGAGGAAAAATCAAATGAAAAAGCTTGCTGCGCTGCTGCTTATCCTGGTGCTGTGCCTGGGTTCTGCCCTGGCGGAAACGGCTAACCTGACGGGTGTGTGGTACCTGAACGAGATGGCGGATGATGAAATAACGCTGCACCCCGGCACCATGGGGCTGGAAATGACCCTGATCCTGAATGCGGACAGCACCGCATCCATGAGCGTGGTGGGAAAGACGGACGTGGGTACCTGGCTGGTGAATGACCAGGATGTGGTGGTTACCATTCAGGACGATCCCCAGACCTTTACCTGTGTTGATGGCAACCTGGTGGCCGTGATGGACGGCGTGTCCATGATCTTCGGCCGGGAAAAGGTGGAGCTGCCGAGCATTGAGCTGGGCGAGGCCAAGACCGACGCCACCATGGCCGATTACAACGGCAAGTGGAGTGCCACCATGGTGGACTTCCTGGGGATGCGGATGTCCTTGGCCGATATGGGTACCACCATGGAGATCACCATTGCGGAGGGTAAGGTCACGCTGAAGGAAACCACGGAAGGCGTGGAGCCGATGACCGATGAAGGCAATGTTACGGTGGAAAACGGCATGGCGTCCATCACCATTCCCGGAAGCAACGAGGCAGTGTCCGTGCAGCTCTACGAGGGCGATGTGTTGATGTGGGTGAATCCGGTGGCTGAGGATGTCAACATGACCATCTATTTTGAGAAGGATGCGGAATAAAATTTAATCAAGCGCCCCGGATGAAAAAACATCCGGGGCGTTTTGCTATGCACGCCCAAACGCTGGGTGATGCGTGCGGCGTGCGGGCGGGCGCAGATCGCCCCGACAGGTGCGAGGACAAGTATGGCGTTGGGGCAAGCGGCGCCCAATCCCTCCGTCAGCCGCAAGCGGCTGCCACCTCCCTTTACACAAGGGAGGCTTTTGGCCGCTGCCCCCGCGTCGCGGCGCAACCGTATTTGCGCCGTGACCCCAAAGGAAAACCCATCCTGTATGCTCACACAGGATGGGTTTCGAAAGGGCCGAATGGCCCTTCGTGGGATTCTTAAGGGCAAAGCCCTTAAGCGGGAGTCCAGAGGGCAGCGCCCTCTGGCGCCTCTTAGTAGTTAATAGCGCGGATCATGAAGTAGCTTTGGGGGTGGGCGCAGACGGGGCAGACTTCGGGGGCCTTTTTGCCGATGTGGAGGTGGCCGCAGTTGGAGCATTCCCAGATCATATCGCCGTCGCGGGAGAAGACGAGGCCGCCCTCCACGTTGGCCAGGAGCTTACGGTAGCGTTCCTCGTGGGTCTTTTCGATGGCAGCGACCATCTCGAACTTATCGGCGATGTCGTCGAAGCCTTCCTCGCGGGCTTCGCGGGCCATGCGGGCGTACATATCCGTCCACTCGCCATTCTCGCCCTCGGCGGCGGCGAGCAGGTTTTCGGCTGTACCCTTGATGGAGCCGCCCTCCAGGAGCTTGAACCACAGCTTGGCGTGTTCCTTTTCGTTGTTGGCGGTATCTTCAAACAGCTGGGCGATCTGCACATAGCCGTCCTTCTTGGCCTTGGAGGCAAAGTAGGTATACTTGTTGCGGGCCATGGACTCGCCGGCAAAGGCTTCCAGCAGGTTAGCTTCGGTACGGGTACCCTTCAGGTTCTTCATATCGGTAATCCTCCTTGTGTTGTTTGCGGGTTTGTGGTGCTTTGATTATACACCATTTGCGCCGGGATGAAACAGTTTTTCGGAAAATTTTTTGGCTTTCCCTGTTAGTTTTGTGACATATGGTCAAATCGGTTGACATGGTTTTTCCGGGCGTGGTATAATCCATGATGTATCCGTATGGGTATGAAATCAGCAATGGATGGCATGGATCCGATGAAAAAACGACATCCATCCCATGGAAAGCTGCTGGCTTTGCTGCTGGCGGCGCTGCTGCTTTGCGGTTGCAGCGGGCAGGCCTCTGCCCCGGAGCCGACAGCTCCCCCGGTGAAGCGCAGCGGTGTGGGATTTTACTTTGATACGGTGGTGACCGTAACCCTCTATGGCGGCGAGGAAAGCCTGCTGGATGAGATATGGGCGGAATGCGCCCGGTATGAAAACCTGCTGAGCAAGACCATCGCGGGCAGCGATGTGGATCGCATCAACAAGGCCGGGGGCGAGCCGGTGCAGGTCGACCCGGAGACCTGGGCGATACTGCAAAGGGCCAGGGAGATCAGCCGGACGACAGGCGGCGCCTTTGCGGTGACCATCGCCCCCATGACAGCCATGTGGGACTTTACCGGCGGCACCAACCGGATGCCCACCGAGGAGCAGCGCCTCGCTGCCCTGCCCCTGGTGAACGATGAAGCCATCGTCCTGGGGGACAACTACACCGTGACCCTGCCTGCGGGCATGGAGATCGACCTGGGCGGCATTGCCAAGGGGTATATTGCCGATCAGGTGGCGAAAATGGTGCAGGGGCGCGTGAGCGGCGCGGTCCTCAGCCTGGGCGGCAATGTGTATGTGCTGGGCGCTAAGCCCGACGGCAGCACTTATAATGTAGGTATTCAGGATCCCGACGGGGGCAGCGGCTCGGTGCTGGCGGTGGTGAACACCACCGATCGCTCGGTGGTCACCAGCGGAATCTACGAGCGACAGTTTACCCTGGACGGTGTGACCTATCACCACATCCTGGACCCGGTGGACGGCCTGCCCTCCCGCAGCGATCTGAGCAGCGCCACCATCGTGAGCCAAAGCTCCATGGACGCCGATGCCCTGGCCACGGCCTGCATCGTGCTGGGCAGGGAAAAGGCGCTGGCCATGATGGCGGAGCAGGGCATCGAAGGGGTGCTGATCACCCGCGACAGACAGGTGTACAAGCATCAAACAAGCGATACATTCCAGCTGAATATGCTGGTGGACATCCCGGTACAATAATCGTAGGAGGCAACACTCATGGAAAACAATGCGCCTAAGAAAAAGCAGCTCCCCGCGTTTCTGATCCTGACCATTATTGCGGTGGTGGCCGCTGTGGTGCTGGCCCTGACCAATATGATCACCGCCGGCCCCATTGCCGAACACGCCATGGCTGCCCTGAAGGAAGCCTTCAATGCTGTGATGCCCGCCGAAAGCTATGAGATCATGACCGTGCCTGCCGAGCATGAGGTCTCCAGCCTGTATGCGGCCAAGAACGGCGATGAGGTCATTGGCTACTGCGTGACTGCCTCCAGCAATGGCTACGGCGGCCCCGTGGCGGTGACCCTGGGCGTGGATCCCAATGGTGTGGTGACCGGCATTTCCGTTGGCGACGCCAATTTTGCCGAGACCCCCGGCTTCGGCGCCCGTGCCAAGGATGCGTCCTTCCAGGCGCAGTTCCCCGGCATCAGCGCGGTGGAGGGCGGCGCCTTTGAGGCGCTCTCCGGTGCCACCATCACCAGCGAGGCTGTGCGCGCTGCCACCAACAAGGGCCTGAAGTGCGTGGCCGAGGTGGCGCTGGGTGCATCCCAGAACGCCCAGGTGGAGTTTGGCGCTCCCGCTGGCAAGCCCGCCGAGGCTGAGACCGTGGAACCCGTGGGCGATGTGCTGACCGCCGCTGCCCCCGGTTTTGCCGGTCAGGACGTGATCGTGAACGCTACCATGAACGCGGATGGCACCATTGCCACCCTGAGCTTTGACATGAGCAAGCAGGCTCCCCCGGTGTGCGACCTGTGCAACACCGATGAGTTCAAGGCGCAGTTCATTGGCAAGGCTGGCCCCTTTGTGAAGGGCGAAGGTGTGGATATCGTGTCCGGCGCTACCTTCACCTCTGAGGGCATTATTGCTGCGGTGAACAAGCTCTATGAGACGGAAGAGACCTTTGCCGAGGCTCCCGCCACCGTGATCGCCGAGGGCGACACCGCTGCCCTGGCCGTGAAGGCCGACGGCGCTGCCGTGGTGACCCCTGTGGAGGGCTACACGGGCGAGGTGGCCGTGAATCTGACCGTGGAAAACGGCCAGGTCACCGCGGGCGAGTTTGCTGCCCCTGCGGAAGAAGCGCCTGCCGACACCGGCGCTGAGCCTGCCCCTGCCGACAACATCATCGGCACGGCTCCCGGCTTCCAGAGCGACGTGAACGTGTCCATCACCCTGGCGGAGGATGGCACCATCGCCGCCCTGAGCATCGGCTCTGCCGACGAGACCCCCGGCTTCGGCACCCGCTGCGCCGAGGACGAGGCCTTCATCAACCAGTTTGTTGGCAAGAAGGGTCCCTTCGCCATCGGCGAGAACGTTGACGTGCTGACTGGTGCCACCATGACTTCCACCGCCGTGGTGGAGGCCATCAACGTGGCCATGAATGCTGACGTGCAGGAAGCTGCCCCCGCTGGCGAGACCTTCACCGGCACGGCTGGTGGCTTCCAGAGCGACGTGACCGTGACCCTGACCGTGGCTGAAGGCGTGATCACCGCCATCACCGTGGATTCCTCCAGCGAGACTCCCGGCTTCGGCACCCGCTGCGGGGAGGACGAGGCGTTCCTGAACCAGTTCATTGGTAAGAAGGTCGAAGTGTTCACCCTGGGCGAAAATGTGGATGCGCTGACTGGCGCTACTGTGACCTCCGAGGCCGTGGTGAAGGCCATCAATGCTTCTTCCACCGTGGCCGCCTCTGCCGAGGCGGCGGAAGCTACCCCCGCTGGCGAGACCTTCACCGGCACGGCTGGTGGCTTCCAGAGCGACGTGACCGTGACCCTGACTGTGGCTGACGGCGTGATCACCGCCATCACCGTGGATTCCTCCAGCGAGACCCCCGGCTTCGGCACCCGCTGCGGCGAGGACGAGGCGTTCCTGAACCAGTTCGTCGGCAAGAAGGCCACCCCCGACCTGGGCGAGGGCATTGATGCGTTGACCGGCGCCACCATGACCTCCGAGGCCGTGGTGAAGGCTGCCAATGCGGCCATCGGCGTGGAGGAGGCTGTGGAGACCACCGAAGAAGTGGTGGAAGAAGCTCCCGCCGCTGAAGAGCTGATCGCTGCTGCCCCTGGCTTTGTGGGCAAGGACGTGGGTGTGGCCGTGACCCTGAACGAGGACGGCACCATCGCCACCCTGACCCTGGATCTGACCCAGCAGGCTCCCCCGGTGTGCGACCTGTGCAACAGCGAGGACTTCCTGAACCAGTTCATCGGCAAGAAGGGTCCCTTCGTGAAGGGCGAGGGCGTCGACATCGTGACCGGCGCTACCTTCACCTCCGAGGGTGTGATCGCCGCGCTGAACACCCTGTTCCCCGGAGAGGAAAAGGTGGAGGAAGTCGCTGCTCCCGTCGAAGAGCAGACCGCCGTTGCTCCCGGTTTCCTGGACAGCGAGGTGGGCGTGACCGCTACCCTGAATGCGGATGGCACCATCGCCACCCTGACCTTCGACCTGAGCAAGCAGGTGCCTCCGGCTTGCGACCTGTGTGACACCGAAGCCTTTAAGGCGCAGTTCATTGGCAAGAAGGGTCCCTTTGTGAAGGGCGAGGGCGTTGACGTTGTGACCGGGGCGACCTTCACCTCCGAGGGCATCATTGAGGCGCTGAACAAGCTGTTTCAGTAAATTGTGAAAAAATATTTTCCCCGGGGCTGGCCTGACGCTGGCCCCGGGGTCTGCGTTTTTTGGCGAAATACAAGGCTTTGGGCAGGATTTGGGGCGGATAAGCGCGAACTTGTAAAAAACATAGAATATTAACGCGAGGTTCTTGACATTGTAATAATTCTGTAATAGAATGGATGTACCTGAATAGGTGAGGTCTATCCAGACCGCGAATGAGACTGAGGTGAACCATAGATGAAGCAATTTGGAAAACGACTGGTGACGCTGACGCTGGCATTGCTGATGGCGATGTCTGTGCTGCCGGAGGAGTGGCATCGCTCTGCCCAGGCAGCGGGCGCCTATGGCAAGGTCACGGCCGATGGAGTCAAGCTCCGCAAAAAGGCCAGCACCTCCGCAGCATACTGGTTTAAGCTGGACACGGGCTACGTCTGCCAGGTGCTGGACGTGACCGCCAGCGGCGATATCACCTGGTATAATGTGGAGGCGGTGCATCCCGATCCCGGCAGCACCCGCACCTATATTGGCTACATCCATGGTGATTTCTTTACCCCCCTGACCGAGCAGGAGGCCGTCGAGTATGAGGCCAACGGCAAGCTGGAGGACAGCTCTGCCGATACCTCTACCGACACCGCGCCTGACACGTCCACCGGGGATACGTCTGCCGAGGATGCCGCCAAGGAGGAGGACAGCTCTTCCGATACCTCCACGGGCAGCAACACCAACGCCTATGCCGGTGCCACCGGACAGATCACCAACGACGGCGTGAACTTCCGCGAGTCCGAGGGCGGCAACATGATCCGCAAGCTGGATCGCGGCACGGTGGTGGAGGTGCTGACCATCCCCCCGGTGATCGACACCAACCATTGGTATAAGGTGCGCTATGCGGGGGATGTGGGCTACATCATGTCCACGTTCCTGCAGGTGGTTTCCACCGGCGACCCCAATGGCACGCCCACCGATCCCGATGCGGATCTCTCCCTCTATGGC
Source organism: Clostridia bacterium (assembly GCA_017936765.1). Taxonomy (GTDB): domain Bacteria; phylum Bacillota; class Clostridia; order Christensenellales; family Aristaeellaceae; genus UBA11524. The sequence continues at coordinate 2,915 of JAGBEX010000040.1, read as the reverse complement.
TATGTGAAGCTGGTGCTTTCCTCTGCCAACCTGCGCCTGACCCCCGCTGGCACCGTGGGCGCCCAGTGGGAAAACACCGGCGAGGTGCTGGCCGTGGTGGCACCCCCTGTGACGGAAAAGAATTTCGTGTGGTACCCCGTGGAGTTTGAGGGCAACCGCTACTATGTCCGCGAGGACACCGTGCAGCTGCAGGCTACCCCCGGCAGCTCCGGCAGCAGCAGCGGCTCTACTGGTGGCACCACCACCACGCCCACCATTGTGGGCTATGTCCGCACCACCAAGAGCGGCGTGAACCTGCGCCTGAAGCCCGCTGGCACCGTGGTGACCCAGATCAACAAGGGCGAAGTGCTGCCCATGATCGCCAATGTGACCAAGGACAGCGGCTACTACTGGTACAACGTGCAGACCCCGGACAATGTGCGCGGCTACCTGCGCGGCGATTGCGTGGTGGTCTGCAATGCCGATGGCAGCAACATCGAGTCCGGCTCCACCCCCGTGGTGACCGATCCCCCCGCTGCTACCAGCTATGGCCATGTGAAGACCATCAAGGATAAGGTCAACCTGCGCACCAAGCCCGCCGGTTCCTCCCAGGAGCAGATCGCCCTGGGCGTGGTGGTCCCTATGACCGGCAAGAAGGTGAAGAGCGGCAGCTACTACTGGTATCCTGTGAAGGCTGCCTCCGGCAAGACCGGCTATCTGCGCAGCGACTGCGTGATGGAGTGCAATGCCGATGGCTCCGATCCCTCCGTGACGGATGCGCCGGAGACCAGCGAACCCACCGAGTCCACTCCCCCCACCGAGACCACGCCGCCCACCACCTCCGCCTATGGCTATGTGATGGTGACCAAGGACAGCGTGAACCTGCGCCGCACCGCCGCCGGTACCAGGATCGGCGAGGTGAACAGCAATTCCGTGTGGCCCATGACTGGTGCAAAGGTGAAGGCCAAGGGCTACTACTGGTATCCCGTGAATGTGGAAGGCAAAAACGGCTTCATCCGCGAGGACTGCTGCTTCCAGCTCTCCAAGACCCAGCAGGAAAGCTACCTGGCGGGCAACGGTGTGCCGGATGAGGACACCGTGGAGGCTACCTCCAACTATGTGATCACCACCCTGGACAAGGTGAACCTGCGCGTGGGCGCTACCAAGGATTCCACCGCCAAGTTCAACGTGGCGCTGGGTACGGTGATGGCCTACAAGTCCACCGCCACGGTGAGCGGCGCCAAGTGGTACCGCGTGATCTACAGCAACACCGAGGTGTGGGTGCTTGGCTCCTGCGTGGACGAAATGACTGCCGCCGAATACGAAGAGTGGGCGGCCAAGAACCCCAACAACACGCCCCAGACGGAGGTCATCGCGGGCTATGTGCGCACTACCGCCGATGGCGTGAACCTGCGCAAGACCGCCGCTGGTACGGTGATCAACCGCGTGGATAAGGGCAATGTGTACTCCTACTCCAAAACGGAAGCCGCAAGCGGCTATACCTGGTACTACGTCAAGACCCCCGTGGGCTACGGCTATCTGCGCAGCGACTGCGTGATGGAGTGCAATTCCGATGGCAGCAACTTTGCCCCCATCGTGACCACTCCGCCCTCCTCCTCCGGCCAGGAAGCCAGCTACACCACCCTGAAGCTGGGTTCCAGCGGCACCGCCGTGAAGAACCTGGTGGAAGAGCTGAAGAACCAGGGCTACTACTCCGGTGACGTGACCAGCAGCTATACCTCCGCGGTGGAGGCCGCCGTGCGCGCCTTCCAGACCGCTAAGGGGCTGACGGTGGACGGCATTGCCGGTTCCCAGACCCAGCACGCCCTGTTCGGCACGGTGCCGATCGGCTCTGGCGACAGCTCCAACTTGAGCTTCACCCACTACCCGGCGGAGAAGATCGACTGGTTCACCGGCGGCATCCAGCAGCTGTGGCCCAAGGGCGCGAACTACAAGATCTACGACGTGAAGACCGGCATCGTGTGGTGGGCGCACCGCTGGAGCGGCTTCAACCATGCTGATATCGAGACCCTGACCGCTGCTGATACCGCCCGCCTGTGCAAGATCTACGGCGTGAGCAAGTCCAGCGAGATCACCGCCAAGAAGCATTGGCACCGCCGTCCCTGCCTGGTGACCATTGGCACCCGCACCTTTGCCTGCTCGCTGTATGGCGTGCCGCATAACGAGGATGGCGATACCATCCCGGATAACGACATGATCGGCCAGCTGTGTCTGCACTTTACCAACAGCATGACCAGCGACACGAAGGTCGTGGACACCAACCACCAGAAGGCCATTGAATACGCGTATGAAAATGCGCCCGGTGGCCAGAAAAAGTAAGCACAAACGAAAAAGCTTCCCGGCGATGAGCCGGGAAGTTTTTGTGTCACCAAAGTGGCAAAGCCACTTTGGTGAGGAATTGCGCTCCGTCACTGTGTCCGGCGCAAGCGCCGTCCACGGCCGTTCCTCCGCGTAAGGAAAGTTTCCGGCAGAGCCGGAAACGCCCCGCCCCGCCGGGAAACCCGGCGGATACGATTACAGTCAGAGGCGCTGCGGCGCCTCCGACACCTCCTGGGTTTTGCAATAAGCAGCAGCTGGATGGTAGGTGCGGCACGGCGGGCGATCACAGATCGCCCCTACAGTTTGCACGGATAAGCGGCAGGGCGCATGGTGCAGTTTTCCATTTCATCCAGCCTTGCCTTGGCTCCCCCTCTGGGGGAGCTGTCGCCTTTAGGCGACTGAGAGGGTTACGCAGCAATAAAAAACCAGCTATGCAATTGTGCAGGGCAGCCCTCTCAGTCAGCGCAAGCGCTGACAGCGCCACAATTCGGCATTGTCGTTCAGCCAGCATAAGCTGTCTGAACTCTGTGCCTCATTGGAACTTCAGGCTGCTTCATCCACCACTGGCGGCACAGCCTTACGTTCCTCCCGGAGGG
>JAGBEX010000039.1 GCA_017936765.1 Clostridia bacterium | reverse complement strand
TCTGTGTCCTCCGCAGCCTGGGTCACGGCCCGTACAGCCTCGTTGATCAGCGCCTTTTCCATCGTCTGAACAGCCTCGGTATTGAACGCTGTTTGCAGCAATTGGTACACCTGATCGTCTGTCAATAGCAGCGGGCGCTGCATGAAGCGTTCTAACATGCCGCCACGTGTGAAAATGCGGCGGTTACGGCGATTCCGTTCAAGCTGTTTTGCTTCGTGCTGCTTGATTTTCTTCTGGTGCTCCAGTCGGGCAATCTCTTTTTCAGTGTACTGGATTTTCTGTTCAATGGTTATCTTGTTCATTATCTATTCTCCAATCAAAATGGCGGCAGGGAGCGTATCCCTGCCGCGTGGCCGTATGGGGGTGAGTGACGGTCATTCAGTGGCTGCCAGCTGCGCTTTGCGATCATCAATCAGCTTCTGCAGCCGCTGCTGGTTGGCTGGATAATTGAACAGGTACGCGAGATAATTCCGCACATCCTCGTTCGTCAGGATCTCCGGCTCCTGAAGGAATTCCTCCAGCATGATCGCACGGGTTGTCAGCCGGTTCTCATAAGCTTGCTTTTCAAGCTCGCGCCGCTGTTCTTTTAGCTGCTTGCGTTTTTCCTCAGCCTTTTGCAGCTTGGCTTCGTTGCGCTCAATGCTGCGCTGAAGCCTCTGTTCGGTAGTCAGTTTGGTTTCGTTGTTTATGGTCATAAGTCATCCTCTTTCAATAAGTTGCCATCGTTACCTCCGTGGCGGGTGTGTCGTGTGCAATGCCTTACGGGATGCACGGGGCGGCGTCCGAATGATCAGTTGTGGTATTGCTGTTCCCGGACGCAAGTTCACGCTGGCCTTCTTTAGATTCGAAGTAAGCCAGCAATCTGGGCAGCAGGCAACGGGCGATCCGCTGAATAGCATAATCAGGAATGTCCATTGCGCCGTTGTCTGTGCGGGGATTCTCCTGCATGGGGCTCCTTTCTGTTAGCCATAAATGGGAAACGATTGTGATGTTCCGGAATCAAAACCACCGGCTAAGCCGGTGGTATGCACCGCGCCTTCAAGGCATTAGTTCCGGCAAGCATCTAAAGACGCATCGAAAAATCTGGCAATCGCAACTACTTCTCAGGCCGCCGCTAAAGCGGCCTTTTCTTATGCCTTGTCATGCTTGCTACCCGTAAACGGGTCAATATACTCCTTCATGCTTATCTGCTCATACATGGCATCTTCTTGCAGCTGATTGCGAATGTATTCTGCTATCTTTTCTTTATTCCGTCCTACTGTATCCACATAGTATCCTCTGCACCAGAAATATCGATTGCCATACTTATACTTCAGATTTGCATGTCGGTCGAATATCATTAGCGAGCTTTTCCCCTTCAGATACCCCATGAATTGCGCTACACTTAAATGGGGCGGTATACTCACCAGCATGTGTATGTGATCCGGACATGCTTCTGCCTCTATGATTTCCACATTCTTCGCTTCACACAGTTGCCTGAGTATTTTTCCTATATCGCTCTTTATCTGTCCATAGATTGCCAACCTTCTGTACTTGGGGGCAAATACTTATGGTATTTGCAATTCCATTTCGTATGTGATAAACTTTTACTGTCATTTGTCATAAATGACAAACCTCCTTTGCTTTTGTTGCGGTTGCCAGACCTGCTTCTATTTTAGCAAAGGAGGTTTCTTTTCCGCTAAAGCTTCTTTATCCCACCAGCTCTGCTGGTGGTTATTTTCTTGCTAAAGCGCTTAACAAAACAAAACAGGCCGCATGGCTGCGACCTGTTTGAATGGAACGGATGAAGGATTCATCTGTTAAAATATACGAGAGTTTTTCTGAAAATGAGTGCTATGACGCGTTTTATACATTGGTGCATTTGTGTGCAGCGTTGCTGTTGCAAGAATGCAACGGATTTAAGATGAAATAAGGTATGATACCTTGCGTGTAATGAAAGATAGATATTAGTACCTTTAGTTCGATTGCGCGAATACATATTTTGGCAAATGTGATCATTAACTTCGCGCCAACTTGGCGCGAAGTTAACACCATCATCATACTTTACGGAACTTCGTGCCAAGTTGGCACGAAGTTCTTTCATTTTCTCCGGTGACTTATTTGCAATCCTGCAACGAGGTGCTTTATCATATATGTGGCAGCAGAAATGTGTCCCAATTTGAGACACATTTTACTTCCATAACGAATTGGGCTCCGTGAAGGCTCCTTTACTCTAAAAACTTCTGACCAACTCGGGCAGAAGTGACGTTCCCGGTCCGAAATTAGCCAATCGGCAAAATTGACAAGCTGGTCTGCATTCTGCAAAATAGTAGTGGAAGGTTGTGCAGCAGACGGGCTCACAGTGAAACGCAACCGTGCACCAGAAATGAAATGTTATATAATGATAAATAAACATGAGGAGGGACATATATGACAGAGCTGACCTATATCAAACATGGCGACTACTATTACCCGAACCTGACTGTTGGCGACCAGCCTACCACACCTTTAGGAAAGTACGGTCGCATGCGCCGTGCCTACCTGATGGAACACAGGCAGCTGCTTTTGAACCAGCTCGTCCTGAGCGGCAAGCTGTTCTGGCACCTGACGGAGATCGACCAGGCTGCCCAGCACCGCCTGGACACCATGATGCCCCAGCTGATGAAGCAGCGCGGCATCACGGAGGAGTTGAAGAGCCGCGATCCCATACGCTGGGTAGCTGAAATGAACGCAGCAAAGGCACAGGTCGAAGAAGTCATTTTCACGGAGCTGGTGTATGCATGAATATGAATGAGTACCTGTGGAAATCCAGCGATGCAGCATCTGAGATGCGGCTACTGGTGGAGGGGGCAATCACACTGTATGAGGAAGATGCATTGTCTCTGCAAAGCCTTGCACGTGATAATCAGCAGCCCGAAGCGGCCACGGCCTTTGACACCATCGGTACAGCGTTGTACAACCTGCGGGAGCACCTGCGGAAGCTCCAGGCCATGCAGGTGGCTGTGACGGAATCAAAGGTATCAGAAAGATAGGTATATACCCCACAACAAAGAAAGGAGGCGATGATATGCCTCAAAACTGGCTTCCCGGCGACGTCCGGGACAGAATCCGCGACCTGTGTCGCGCTAATAATCTGAAGCAATCTGAGCTGGCCCATGCCATCAGCATCGACAAAAGCACCCTCAGCCGCTTCATGAGCGGCAAGACGGACAAGTTGTCTGATACCAGCCTGCAGAAGATTGCCCAGCGCCTCAATGTGTCCACCGATTTCCTGTTGGGTAACACCGACATACCGGATCGCAAGCATTACGACATCGGTGAGCTGGGGCTGACGGTGCAGGCTGCACGAAATCTCTACACGCACAAGGTCGATCCGGCGATTGTGTGTGAGCTGTTGGAGCATCCCCGGTTCGGCGAGCTGACACGCCTGTTGTCCTCCTATAAGGACGAGCTGTTTGCGTCAGGGCTCGCAGCGCAGAACCAAATGCTGTCCTCCCTCGGCGGGTTGGTGCTGACGCAGGGCAAGGCCCACAAAGATGATATGTACGCAGCATATGACACAGCCCATATGCTGCAAGCGCAGCGTCAGCCGCTGCATGTATCGGAACTGGACACGATCCAGCAGACCTTTTTGCAGATCGTCCGTGATATAAAGAAAGACGGCCCTGACAACGCCCATCAGGCAACAGCACTCACGAAGGAGTCCATGCAGCAAATGACCGAAACCTTGACTAAAGGACAGGACGGCATCGACCTGCATCAGATCTCCCCGGAGCAAATTGTCGGCGGCATCATGGGCGCTATGGCCATGATGGAGGTGCCGGAAGCATACAACGAGCAGATGACCGCTGCCCTTGGGCAAATCCAAAAGGGACTGCTACAATACTTTTCAATTCTCAATCAGGTAAAAGACAATGAAGAAAACCCAAATGACCAACGAAGAACTGTGCCTTGCTTATCAGGCGGGCAACCGGCAAGCGGCTGAACAGCTGTACCTTGCCAACTATCCATTCATCCGCAGCATCGCGCTGGCTTATGCCGGGCGTTATCCGGGGCTGTGGATGGATGCTGACGATTTCACACAAGAGGGAGCCATCGCATTGCTGCGAGCCGCCGAGACTTATTCTCCGGGCACGAATGCGACCTTCCTGACCTATGCGAGGCGGATCATCCATAATGCGATCCGTGACGTCCTGCGCAAAGCGCTGCCTCGCGCAGAGAAGGAGATCGCCCATGAGCCGCAGGAGCCCACATGGGGCGATTACAAGAAATGCTCGCCGGAGGCCAGCAGTTATGAACACAATCCGGAATGGATTTATTTGCAGAAGGAGAATACCCAGCGAATCCAGGCAGCCGTTGCGAAGCTGTCCGTGCGGGAGAATGCCTGGATCAGCGTGCGCTACGGATTTGGTGATGATGTACCCTTGTCCCATGCAGAGGCAGCCCGTCGTTATCACCTGACCAAACGCCGTGCGAAGAAGCTGGAAGCATCCGCCCTGCACAACGTCAAGACCGGCTACATGCCGAATGCAACAGATTGGAGGTGAGCCCATGACTGGTGTGATTTATGCCCGCTATTCCTCGGACAGCCAGCGCGAGGAGAGCATCGAGGGCCAGCTGCGCGAGTGCATGGCCTATGCCGAACGCAGCGGCATCACCATTATCGGCAACTACATCGACCGCGCCATGTCCGCACGAACAGCAGACCGCCCGGATTTCCAGCGGATGATCAACGACAGCGAGAAGCGGCTGTTCGATGCAATCATCGTGTGGAAGCTGGATCGCTTCTCCCGTGACCGCTATGACAGCGCGACCTACAAGCACATTCTGAAGAAAAACGGCGTCAAGGTGATTTCTGCCACCGAGAACATCAGCGACAGCCCCGAGGGCATCCTGCTGGAATCCCTGCTGGAGGGCCTGTCCGAATACTATTCCGCCGAGCTGTCTGTAAAAATCCAGCGCGGCCAGATGGAGAATGCTATGAAGGGAAAGAACAACGGCGGCACGGTGCCGCTGGGCTTGCGGAAGGGCCCGGACGGCGTCATGGAGCTTGACCCGATCACTGCGCCCATCGTACAGGAGATCTTCCAACGGTATGACAAAGGGGAGAGCATGACGGATATCGTGGCTTCCCTCAATGAGCGGGGTATCCGCACAGCAAAGGGACTGCCGTTCCGGATCGGCAGCCTGGGCACGGTGCTGAAGAACCGCAAATACATCGGCGAATACCGGTATGGCAAGATCGTCATTCCAGACAAGCTGCCTGTCATCATCGACATGGAGCTATTCGACCGGGTGCAGCGGCGGATGGAGGTCAACCGCCACGCGCCTGCCCGTGCAAAAGCAGACGAGGAATATCTGCTGACCACGAAGCTGTTCTGCGGTTACTGCGGGCGCATGCTGGCAGGTGAAAGCGGCAGGAGTCGCAATGGCGAGGTTCACTACTACTACAAGTGCGGCGGCGCAAAGCGAAAGCAGGGATGCACGCTGAAGGCCGTCAAGAAGCGCTGGATCGAGCGCACCGTGGTCACAGCGACTATCGCGCGCGTGCTGCATGATGACGTGATCGACCGCATTGCTGACGCACTGGATGCCTACCAGAACAAGGAAAGCACCCTTCTGCCATCGCTGAAGCAGCAGCTGAGAGAGTGCGAGAAATCCATTCAGAACATGCTAAACGCCATCGAGGCTGGCATCATTACTCCATCCACAAAACAGCGCTTGCAGGATCTAGAGGCGCGCCGCGAGGAGCTGAACATCAGCATCCTGCAGGAGCAGCTACAAAAGCCCCGGTTCACCAAGGAGCAGATTGTCACGTGGATCAGCCGGTTCAAGTATGGCGATCCCGACGATCTGGAATATCAGAAACAAATCATTGACACTTTCGTCAACAGCGTGTATGTTTATGATGACCGGTTGGTGATGACCTACAACTACAAGGACGGCACCGAGACAATTTCGCTCGATGCCGTCCAGCAGGCCTTTGGTTCGGATTTGTCAAGTGATGCTCCACGGATAACCTCAGTCGTAAGACTGAGGTTTTTCTTTTGCATCAAACAACCCTTGACCGCCGCCTCCCCCGGTGCTACACTATTCCCGAAAAATTTACCAAAGATCGAGGTCTTTCATCATGCTTCGCAAGCAGCTCCATGCATCCCTGCTGTATATCGTCACCTTCCTGCGCTGGGTGGTTACCGGCGTGCTGATCGGCGCGTTGTGCGGGCTGGTGGGCGCGGTGTTTGCCCTGGCGGTGGAGGGTGTGACCCACCTGAGGCAGCATCACGACTTTCTGCTGTATCTTTTGCCCCTGGGCGGCCTGCTCATTGCCGGGCTGTACCGGCTGCTGCATCTTCCCCTGTCCCTGGGGACGGATGAGATCATCACCACGGTGCGCACCCAGGGTCATGTGCCGGTGCTAATGGCCCCCGCCATTTTCCTTTCCACCGTGCTGACCCACCTGCTGGGCGGCTCGGCTGGCCGGGAGGGCGCGGCGCTGCAGCTGGGCGGCAGCCTGGGCGCTTATGTGGGCGATCTGACCCACCCCAAGTCCGACTCCCGGCGCATTTTTGAGCTTTGCGGCATGGCGGCGCTGTTTTCCGCGCTGTTCGGCACGCCGCTGACCGCCGCGGTGTTCGTCATCGAGATCATCGAGGTGGGGCGCATCAACTACCGCGCCTTTTTGCCCTGCGTGGTCTCCGCCGTCACCGCCGCGCTGATGGCCAGGCTGGTGGGCGTGCCGGAGGAACCCTGGTACCTGGCTGACCGCCTGCAGGCGGTGGACGCGATCTCCTCGCTGCAGGCGGTGGGGGTGGGCATCTGCTGCGCGGTGGCGTCCATCCTGTTCTGCTCGGTGATGCACATCTCCGGCAAAACCTTCCGCCATGTGGTGAAGAACGACTACCTGCGCATTGCCCTGGGCGGCGTGCTGGTGGTGCTGATGAGCCTGATGCTTGGCACCCGCGACTACAACGGCGGCGGCATGCACGTGATTTTCGCGGCGCTGGGCGGCCAGGCCGATCCTTGGGCGTTTCTGCTGAAGCTGCTGTTCACCGCGGTGACGCTCTCCGCGGGCTTCAAGGGCGGCGAGATCGTCCCCAGCTTTTTCATTGGCGCCACGCTGGGCTGCACGGTAGCTCCCCTGCTGGGCATGGCACCCGGCCTGGGCGCAGCGCTGGGGCTGGTGGGCGTGTTCTGCGGCGTGACCAACGCTCCCCTGGCAGCCACGCTGCTCTCCATCGAGCTGTTTGGCGCGGAATACCTGCCCCTGTTTGGCCTGTGCGCGGCGGTGAGCTTCATGCTCTCGGGGCATTTCAGCCTGTACCACGCGCAGACCTTTGCCGAGCCGAAGCTGGGGCATGAGGAATAAGAATCGGATCAACTTGACTGCACAGTAGCGCTGTGCAGTTTTTCTTATGCCTGCATATTCCCCACCCCGCCCGGAAAAATTATCCCCTGCAAGCAATCAGGGGAGGTGTGCCGGTGAGACGGTTCCGCGGGGTCATGGTGGCCTGGGTGCTGCTGCTCCTGTCCGGGTGTGCCGCAGGGAGCGGCGACGGGGTGATCCGCATCTGGGTGGCGGAGAACACGGTGGACTTCACCCGCCAGCAGGTAGCGGCCTTTTTGCAATCGCAGCCGCAGTTTGCTGGGTTTTCCGTGGTGGTGGAGCCGGTGGGCGAGGGCGATGCCGCCAACCATATGCTCACCGACGTGGAGTCCGGCGCGGATCTGTATGTGTTCGCCCAGGATCAGCTGGCGCGGCTGGTGGCGGCCAATGCCCTGGTGGAGGTGGCTCCCCAGCACATCGAAGCGCTGCGCCGCAGCAGCGACCCCGGCGCAGTGCAGGCCGTGACCCTGGGCGGTCTGCCCTACGCCTACCCCATGACCGCCGACAACGGCTACTTTCTGTATTACGATCGCTCGGTGGTCAGCGACCCCGGCGATCTGGCCAGCATCCTGCGGGACTGCGAGGCGGCGGGCAGGGGGTTCTATTTCGACGTGACCTCCGGCTGGTATCAACCGGCGTTTTTCTTTGGCGCAGGGGCCACCCTGACCTACGAGGCCGACGCAGCAGGCAACATGACCGCCATGCGCTGCACCTATGCCTCGCCCCAGGGTGTGCGGGCGCTGCGGGCCATGATCAACATGGTGCGCTCCCCGGCCTTCGTCAACGGGGCCAGCGCCTCCCAGGCCACCAACATGGCTGCCATGGTGGGCGGCGTGTGGGATCAGGCCACGGTGCAGGCCATGCTGGGAGATAACTACGCCGCCGCGCCCCTGCCCATGGTGGAGGGCTTCCAGCTGGGCGGCTTTTCCGGCTACAAGCTGCTGGGGGTGAAGCCCCAGACCGACCCCGCCAAGCTGGCTGCCTGCGACGCCCTGGCGGCCTGGCTCACCTCCGGGGAGGTGCAGCTGGCCCGCTACCTGGAGCCTTCCATCCAATGGGGGCCGGCGGATGTGGCGGCACAGGCGCATCCCCAGGTGCAGGCAAATGCGGCGCTCACCGCGCTTCGGGCGCAGCGGGCGCATTGCGTGGTGCAGGGGCAGTATCCCAATAAATACTGGACGCTGGCCGCTGCCCTGGGCGGGGATATCCTGGCCCACCGCTACGATCATGCCACCGATGAAGAGCTGCTGCGGGTGTTGACCACCTTTCAGACCACCGCAGGCAGCTATGTGACCGGGCATTGAACGGAGGAACTGGCATGAAGCAACTGCTCTTTGCCCTGCGCCGGGGCGACTGGAAGACCCGCCTCTCCTTTGTGGTGATGGGCTTTGGCTGCCTCGCCCACGGGCAATGGCTGCGGGGGCTGCTGTTCCTGGGCTTTCAGGCGGTGTTCCTTTTCTATATGCTCTTTTTCGGCGCGGATTATCTTTCCGGGCTGCGCACCCTGGGGCAGGTGGAGACCACGCGCATCGACCGGGTGACCGTGTATGGCGACCACTCCTTCCTCATCCTGCTCTATGGGGTGATGACGCTCCTGTTCATCCTGGCCTTTGCATACACCTGGGTGGTGAGCATCCGGCAATGCCACACCGCCCAGCAGCTGGCCGAGGGCGGCAAGCGCCTGCCCACCGCAAAGGACGATCTTTCCTCCCTGCTGGATGAGCAGTTCCACAAAAGCCTGCTGGCGCTGCCCACCCTGGGCATCACCCTGTTCACGGTGCTGCCCATTCTGTTCATGGTGCTGATCGCCTTCACCAATTACGATCACCAGCACCAGCCCCCGGGGAAGCTCTTCACCTGGGTGGGGGGCGAGAACTTCGCCACCCTGCTCACCAGCCGGGAGACCCCGGTGAGCTTCCGCATCACCTCCGCCACGGAGGACGCCGCCACGCTGACCATCACCGCCCGGAATGGGGACATCCTCACCGCCGCCACCGATGACCTGCCCGCCGCCCAAACCGCGGCGGAGCTGAGTCGCACCGGGGAGGCAGACTTCACCCTCACCCAGCTGCCCGAGGGCTGGCGCTTTGAGGTCTTCGCCCCGGACGGCCAGGCCGTGGGCTTCGAGGCCTCCACCGTCATTGCTGTGGAAACGCCCTCCTATGCCTACACCTTCCGGCAGGTGCTGATCTGGACGCTGGTCTGGGCGTTTTTCGCCACCTTCCTCAACTATTTTCTGGGTATGCTGGTGGCTATGCTGATCAACCAGCCCGGCGTGCGGCTGAAAAAGCTGTGGCGCACCCTGCTGGTGACCACCATCGCCGTGCCGCAGTTCGTGTCGCTGCTCTATGTGTCCAAGCTATTCGCCGCCGATGGCCTGGTGAACGGCCTGCTGATGCGCTGGGGATGGATCGCCCAGCCCCTGCCCTTCTGGACGGATCCCACCTGGGCGCGGGTGACCATCATCCTGGTCAACATCTGGATCGGCATCCCCTATGTGATGCTCATCGCCACCGGCATATTGATGAACATCCCCGCCGACCTCTACGAGGCTGCCCGCATCGACGGCGCCAGTCCCCTCCAGGCCTATGCCCACATCACCCTGCCCTATATGCTCTTCATCACCGGCCCTTACCTGCTCACCAGCTTCACCGGAAACATCAACAATTTCAACGTGATCTTCCTTTTGTCCCAGGGGATGCCCCTGAGCCTGGACCTGGCCGGAAACGCCGGTACCACCGACCTGCTGATCACCTGGCTGTACAAGATGACCGTCACCGACAGCAACTACAAGCTGGCGGCGGTGATGGGCGTGATGGTCTTTGTGGTGTGCGCGGCGGTGAACCTCATCGTGTACAACCTGATCCCATCCGTGCGCAACGAGGAGGGCTTTCAGTGAAGAAAAACAAGCTGGGCGCACACCTGCTGCTCACCGCGCTGTGCCTGATCTGGCTCACGCCCTTTGTGCTGCTGGTGCTGCAATCCTTCCGGGGGGAGAGCGGCGGCCAGGTGGCCTACGTCCTCCCCAGGGAGTGGACGCTGGATAACTACGCCTTCCTTCTCCAGCCGGAGAGCGGCTTTCTGCGCTGGTTTGCCAACACGCTGACCATCGCCCTCTTCTGCGCGGTGATCCAGACCATCATGGTGCTTTCGGTAGCCTATGCCCTCAGCCGCCTGCGCTTCCGGGGCCGCCGCCTCTTCATGAACCTGATGCTGGTCGTGGGGATGTTCCCCGGCTTCCTCACCATGATCGTCCTGTATTACCTGCTGAAGCTCTTCGGCCTGACCCAGGGCGGCGCAGTCCCTGGCCTGATCCTGGTGTACACCGCCTCCTCCGGCCTGGGCTACCACATTGCCAAGGGCTTTTTCGACACCATCCCCCGCACGCTGGACGAGGCCGCCCGCATCGACGGCGCCACCCGCTTCCAGGTCTTCTGGCGGATCATCCTGCCCCTGGCCAAGCCCATTGTGATCTACACCGTGCTGATGGCCTTCATGGCGCCCTGGGGGGACTATGTTTTCGCCTCCTATGTGGCCTTTGGCGCCCCCGAGGGCTACAACGTGGCCGTGGGGCTGTACCGCTGGGTCAACACCACGGACTACCAGGGCTACTTCACCCGCTTCTGCGCCGGGGGCGTGGTGGTGGCGCTGCCCGTGACGGCGCTGTTCATGGCGCTGCAGAGGTACTATGTGGAGGGGATCACGGGAGGGGCGGTGAAGGGGTGAAGGACAGACGAAATCCCTGTTTTCCTCTTGCGGAAAACAGGGACTATTTTTCACCAATTTTGTATCCATGATCCTTTCATTCTCCCAGATAATCAATTAACAAAATATCTTTTCCCATAAAAGCTGAAATTCTATTTCTACATTCCATTATTGCCTCGACAATATGATGGCAGAATAATACTTACAAGCAGATTTTCATTAAGCGATTTACTATGCATCACCTTTTCATCTTTGTTAAACTCATTGGCTCCTATTACTTTTTTCTCCTCCTTTTTCTCAGTTTTTCGTTTCTCGCCATTGTAAACAAACAATTCTCAGTCTTTCACACCCTGCATTCATCCTCTGAGCATACTTTCCAAATACATATTGGTTACTTCTTGAGAATCGCCATAATGAATTATTTCCCCTTGTGACATCCAAATACACTTATTACAGAAAGAGCATATCTGTGGCATCGAATGCGAAACAAAAACGAGGATATTTACTTCGTCGATCATATCTTTCAACCGTTTACTTGCTTTCTCGATAAATCCAGCATCACCTGCTGCAACCACCTCGTCCAGCAGCAGAATTTCAGGCGAAAGAGCCGTAGATATAGAAAAAGCCAGTCTCAAAAACATACCGGATGAATAATACTTCACAGGTCTGTACAGATGGCTGCCCAACTCTGAGAATTCGGCAATTTCCTTCTTTTTTTCTTCGATTTGCTTCGGGTTCATTCCAAGCATTAATCCACGTAATTCAATGTTATCATACCCTGAGCCTTCCATTTCAAACCCGGTAGCCAGTTCAAACAAGCAAGTGGTTTTCCCATCAACCGTTCTACTTCCGCTTGTAGGAGTATATATTCCTCCCAGCATTTTTAGAAGTGTGCTTTTTCCAGCACCATTGTGACCAATGATCCCCAAGCGGTCGCCATCTTTCAATGAGAGGGATATATTCTTCAAGGCGTGCACTGTTTGCACTTCTTCCTGTTGTTTTCCGCGGGAAACCAGTATGTCTTTTATGCCTTTAGGCTGATAAAGCTTAAAATCCAGATTAACATTATCCAGTACAATACTAGCCATTTTGCACCTCACAATCTGAAAACAATCTTCTTCTTCGTTTTGTTAAACACATACTGCGATAACAAAAATACTACTGTCGCGATCAGTACGGCAATCATCCAATATTGACCATTCGGAGCCCTTCCCATTAAAGCATCCCGCATAATCTGGATAAAATAGAAAATCGGATTGATTTCATATATGAACGCATAGCCCATTTGGTCAAACATCGTATAATCATATAGGATTGGAGTCACATAAAACAACGCTTGAAACACCAAGCTCTGCATTGGTGCATAGTCGCGAGTGTATACCTGTGCCGTTGCTGCAAGTGTAGCCAACGAAACTGCTAATACAAAAAACAACAACATTGCCGGTAACACCATCAGCGTCCACAGTGTAATCATTTCCGGAGCAAGAAAGATTACAACTATATAATATGCCAACAAACCAAACATGAGGTTGTTTATAAATGCGGTAGAAACAACTCGCAACGGAAATATTTCTAATTTAATTGGCAGCTGCTTAATATATCCTTCTGCAGCAATATACGACATAGCACCTGCATCACACGAGGCTAATAAAAAAGACCATGGTGTAAGTCCGGAAAAAAGGTAAGGTACAAAATAGTGGATATCCGACTTCCAAAGCAAAGAGTATACCGATGCAATAATCACCGTCATACCTAAGGGAGTTAGAATTGCCCATAACATACCCAGAACGCTTCGGCGATACCTTGCCCTCAGGTCTTGTCGAACAAAACTAAGAATCAGATTCCTATTTTGAAAAATATTCTTAAAATATGTAATCAAAACACTTCTTCCTTTCTGTTTTCCGTTATCCTTGTTACTTTTCTCGACTTAGAATTTCTTTTATTTTTTTACACCTTTTTCCCTCAACATTTTTTTCGCTAGACTCTTAATCCCTATTATCAGAAGTTGTAGTTTTCCTTTCCCTGACATATTCACATATTGTCTCAATGTATATACTGTTCTCAGCTTACGTAATTGCTTCTTTCTTAGTTCAATTGAATATCTCTTTTTGTCCAATGCGTATGGAAGAATAATGTCCTCATACCATTTTCTTGCTACTGCGTCGATATGGTTATTCTTTCTTACATCCAAATACGCATTCGAGGTTATTCTTTTGCGCAATTCCTCGTTGCAGATCAGCTCCTCTATTTTTTCTGTCCAACTTTGACATGTATAATCTGCCAGCATCCCATTTTCTCCATCTACAACACAGGACTGATATACAGGCATATTCGAATAAACACCAGCAATTCCACAAGCAGCGTATTCCCGGTATTTATTGTTTGTTTTGGAACGATTAGCAATGTTATCCGCCAGCGGCGCTAAAGCTATATCCCAGCCTCTACCTGAAACATCCCGAATAAAGGATGCATAATCTGGCTGATACCGAATGAATGTGGATATTTCTAGTAATTTGGGATCCAACTTACCCGATTGCTCTGGCTTTGCTCCATAGAACTCAAATCGAACTCGGGGGGCATATTTTCGTGCAATGCTCGCCAGCGCATCAGTGATGTTCTTCAAATCTTTGCTATGCACAAGTGACCCCGCATAGCCAATCACAATTTTTCCTTCTTCATCTTTGGAAAAAGGAGTTCGCTCGGAGATTAGTTCAAAATCAAATACATACGGATGAATAACTATGTTCCGATTGTATGCTTGCATATCTTGCCTGAGCTGCTCGGATCCTGTTTTTACAAGTTGTGCATACGAAATAAATGCTCGCAAGTTATCCAAAACGCCTTCTTGCTGCAAAAACATCTGAGTCGGTTCTTTCGCCTCTGCAAGTCGAAAGAAATTATCATCGATATCGTAAACATAAGGAATATTTAGCTGCCGTACATAATCTAGTACAATGTACTCATGCGGCATACAGCACCTTGAGAAAACAACCAAATCGCATTGCGGAAGCACTGCTTTCAGATTTAACTCTCCTGCTGCCCCTGCAACCAAATCGATTTTTCCCTGCTGTGCTAGGTAACGGAGCGGAATTAGCACACTAATTTCGACACTTGGTATCAACCCTGCATAGATCACAAGCACGCTAATTTTCCGCTCCGCTTGCCCCGCACTATTGTTCATTCTGCCTTCTCCCACTCTTTCCGAAGAATACTCATCAGCAAGATGTCATCATATTGTCCATCTGCATAGTAGTCTTCCCGTAGCATTCCCTCCTCACGGAATCCTGCACGCTTATAGCTTTCAATTGCAATACGATTTTTTGCAAAGACCGACAGATAGATTCTATTCAAACCGATTTCCTTGAAGCCATAGGAAAGAATCAGCCGAGCCGCATCACTGCCAATTCCCCTTCCACGTGCCGCCTCTTCTCCAATAAAGATACCATATTCACCTTTTTTGCTTTCATAATCAATATTTTTTATAAACACACTTCCAACCGGCATACCCGTTTTTGCATCCTCAATGATAAACTGATGGCACTGTCCAGTCATCACCCTTGTCTGCATCCACTTAATATGCTGTTCTGCTAACAATGGGCCTCGCGTATACAGATGATTGTATACCGATGGCAAACTACGCCATTTTACGATTAATGGAGTATCCTCCATCGTAATTGAGCGAAGAATCGCTTTTTCTCCAATAAGCCTTTTCTCACTCATACTTCACAAACCCGTTTACTACATCAATAATATTCTGCACATCTTCATTGGTCAACCACATATGAAGCGGCAGCGTAATCAGGTGCTGGCTAACTTCATGAGCGTAAGGGCAAGTTCCGTTTGCATACTTATACATGCTGTATTCAGTATTGTCTCGATAGTGTACGCCACCATAGATATCGTGCTTCGCGAGTTCGTCAAGAAGTGCTTCGCGGTCTGGCACAATCAGTTCATAGATATGATAAGCGCATTCATCCGCGTACGGAGCCGGCACTTCTTTGATCAGCGGATTGTTTTTGAATCCC
This sequence comes from Clostridia bacterium, assembly GCA_017936765.1. Lineage (GTDB taxonomy): Bacteria > Bacillota > Clostridia > Christensenellales > Aristaeellaceae > UBA11524. The sequence goes on along the minus strand of JAGBEX010000039.1, from coordinate 44,275 downwards.
TCTGTATACATCTTCACGATTTCTCGACGACGCGCATTTTCTTCATCCAGATACTTCAACTGAACAAGAGCAATTGCAGCCATGATGGCATTACCATTATACTTATACCCTACGTAATCCACATCATACTTCCAGGAATACGTGCCTTTGTTTGCTCTTGCATAGGTATCCTTGTTAATGCCCAGCCATGCAATTTGACGTGCCATCTTATCACTTTTTTCGTCCTGGAAACAGATCATTCCGCTGTCGCCAGTAGCCAGATTTTTAACCGCCTGGTAAGAATATACCGTCACATCCACACCTTCCCACGTGCCAGGGAAAACTCCGTTTACACGTGTGCCACTCATATGAGCTGCATCCAAGATGAGCTTAAGCCCATGCTTTTTGCAGATCTCAACTATTTTTTCCAACTGGCCAACGCGTCCGCCGTAACCAACAAAAATCACAGCTCGCGTTTTCTCCGTAATTTTCTTTTCCACATCTTGCGGATCAAGGCAGAGATATTCGTCCACATCTGCAAATGTTACATGCATATTTTCATATAGAATTGCATGATTGGTAGATACAAAAGTGATCGGCGTAGAAATGATTTCGTCGCCATCCTGCCAGTTATTCTGCATTTTCAGAATCTGAACAGCAAGATGCAATCCAACTGTATTGGAGTTCAGATAATACGCATATTTATGTCCTGTGTAGCGTTTCCACTCTTCTTCCATCTCCACAGTCTTAAAACCCATTCCTGTCCAACCTTTTTCCAAGCATTCCTTAACAGCTTCAAGGCACTCATCAACATGAAACTTAGGCTTTAATACCTGAATAGACATCGCAACTCTCCCTTTCGTTACTTTGCTTTTATTCTCAAATGCGTTTTGCATCTGATGGTAACACATTTCATTTGCACATATTGCGCTTGATTTTCCGAATAGCCCGTGGAATCGTTTCCCATCCGTATACTGTTAGTATATCTGCCATTCTAGAAAGCGTCCCTGCTGTTCTCAAAAAAAACAAAGGATTTCGTCGTCGCAACTTTGGTGCCCGAAATTCAAATACGTCCTGCATATCTTCTTTCAAACGCACCGCTACCACGTCAAGCACAAATCTTTCTTGGATATATTTACAAGCCTTCTCGCGTATCTGATAACACCTCTCCGGATTATCTATCAACGCCTTAATTGCTTGATACCAGCTTTCTTCATTGTTATCGCACAGCACCGCTATATCCGGTGTGTCTTCCATGCGTATATAGGGTTTTACCCTCGAAAAAACACCAACTATGTCCGCCGAAGCGTATTCAATAAACTTATTGATATATTTACATGCGTGGAACTCTGTATCAGGCATGGGCGCCAACCCGATATCCCAATTCCTTTCCATCAACTTATGACGATAATTTTCATAAGTATCCGTATACGGTATCATTCTGGCACCAATTCCCTTTGCAAAGCTTGGCTGTACACCAAAGAACTCAAACTGAACCCGCTCCTGATACTCTTCTTTTATCCGGAATAATGAAGCTGCCAGAATCCGTTCAACGTCTACCAGGCGATCCGCCGAGCCTGCGAAACCGATTCTTATTTCTCCTTTTCCTTGTCTCACCCCCTTGCATCCGCTTCCCATCAAATACCCATCGGTAAGAATGGCTTTTTTTACACCAGTCTTAGCGTACTTTTCCAAAATTACTGCTGATGTAGACAATACTGCTTGACTCATATCTATCATTTTCCGTATGCGCCGCTTTACCTTTTCATTTCGATAATATGCTGACACACCCAAACCTTGCGGGACATTCAGCAAATCATCATCCATGACATAAATCAGGTATTTTCCTGCATGATGAAGCTGATACGCAACCTGTAGCTCAAACCAGTTGTCCAGCCGCCCCAATAACACGACATCGGCCCAGTCAATCTCCGCTTGCTTCAATCGAGCTATCGGTGTTGCACGATATTCTATATGCTTCATTTTCGCCAGCCATTGCATTTGACCATGGCCGCACAGCCTAATAGACGGGATCATATCCCGATAAACCAGCAAAACATGGCATAGTCGCTTATCCATATCTGGCATTATCCTTCCTAATTATACACCCCCTATGCTTATAATTTCTCTTCCATTTTGAAATCAAAGCTTTGCTATTTCTATAATCTAGATTATTCTATATGATATCTCCCATACATTTCTCTTTTCGACAATGCTCAGGAAAATCAAACCGTCACGATGTTTATGTTCTCTCCATCGTCGCAAATCGTTTTCGGGGGTAAGCAATTTACTTGGACTATGATAAGCTGTTCTCTTTCCTCCTTGAAAAGAATGCTCGCAACTCCTTATCAATATGTCCGCCATTTTCACCCAGTAGATACATGTATCTACTCATATTTATTATACAACAAAAAAAACGAAGTGGCAATAGATCATCCAAAAAACTGCGCTGTGCCAATAATGATAAAGATTCTACTCAACCCATCCATATCAAATAGGTACAATGTGTTCGCAGTCCGTAAATCCATCTATTTCCACTTGACTACAACCGGTTTCGAACGTTCTTCGTTCTCTTCAGTGTACTTCTGACACTCAGGACACTTTATTCAGGAAGTAGGTCTTTGCAAAGACACAGGAGACATCCTTCGATTTAGACAGAGCTTTACTCTTCAAGGCTTCCTTAACCTCTTGGCTCTCCACACCGTAACGGACAGAGAGGTAAGTTACCATCCATGCATAGGACAGGTTACGGTGCAAGCTCTTGCTTTCCTTCCTTTCTTTTTGATTCTTCGCAATCCAACCACGAAGCCAGGCTTATCCCTTCAAGCCCGTTAGAGGAATTGGGTATACAGGAATATATAAGATTCCAGCAGCCTTAATTAGTTTCTTGAAAACGTTGTTCTTTCTTTTGATCTGGTTTGCGTAGCAATCAATGAACTTAACACAGTTTATGAAATGTATAACCCGGCAATAAGATACCGCGATCTTATCATCCGTTGTGAACTGAACAGGGAATCCTTCTTGTTGCTTACACCTTGGTCATCTTCATCTTGCGCGCCAGCAGCGTCAGCACCAGCATCACGATGTACAACACGCCGATGGTGATGAACACGGCGGGCCAGCCGAAGGAGTCCTTCACCCAGCCGAAGGCGCTGGCCTGGATGGCGGCGCCCATGTAAACCGCCCAGTCCAGGATGCCCACGATGGTGGAGGAGAAGGCGCGGCCGCCCATGTCGCCAGCCACGGCCCAGATCACGCCGGTGACCATGCCGGAGATGCCCACCAACAGCAGCATCAGGGAGGCGGGCGCCTGGCTCTTGATGAAGGGGAAGGCCAGCATACCGATGAAGGTCACGATGGAAGCCAGGGCCAGCATGGGTTCGCGCTTGCCCTTGAAGACCTTATCGGTGATGAAGGGGAACACGAACATGGCGCAGGCCTGGCCTGCGGGCAGCAGGATGGCGGAGAAGATGCCCTCCTTGATGGACAGGCCCATGGACTCGGTGAAATAGGTGGGGATCCAGGTCAGCAGGCCATAGCGGCCAACACCGGCAATGGCGGAGATCAGGCAGAACACAATGACCTTGGGTTCGGAGAACAGCACCTTGTAGGGGTAGAGGTAGCCCTTCTTGCTGATCTCCTTTTCCAGGGCGGCGTCGCGCTGGGCGGCCTCCTGGTCGATCTCCTCAAAGGGCTTCAGGCCGATGTCCTCGGGCTTGGTCTTGAAGAACACCGCGAAGGCGATGAGCATCAGCACCATGGGGATCATGGGATAGCGGAAGGCGGCGCGCCAGCCCCAATCGGGGTTCAGCTCCATGCAGCCCAGAATGGTGAGGTAGGTCACCACCTGCGCCACGCCGGAGAAGGCTGTGGCCAGGCCGGAGGCAAAGCCGCGCTTTTCCTTGGGCCACCACTTGTTCAGCACGCCCACGCCATTGGACCACACCATGGACTGGCAGTAGCCGTTGAGTCCCCACAGCACGGCGATCACCGGGATGGAGTGCTGGAAGGAGATGATCACGTTCAGGATGGCGGAGGCCGCCACGCCGAACATCATGAAGCGCTTGTAGCCAAAGTAGGCGCCCAGGCGGCCGTTGATCAGCTGGCCGAAGGCATAGCACCAGAACAGCGCCGAGGACACCACGCCCATGGCCGCTGTGGTGGAGCCAAGCCCCTCGGCCATCTGGGTCAGCACCAGGTTGATGTTCTGTCGGCCGTTATAGAAGAACATATAGGTCAGGCCGAAGCTGATGAGCATCTTCCAGGCGAATTCCTTGAATTTGCTGTATTCCTTGGGGGTATAGCCGTAGGTGTGGGAAGTCATGGGGCTTTCCTCCTTACATTAACCGAAATAGGCCTCGTCCTCTTTGTCGAAGGGCAGGATCTCCGCAGTAACGCGGGCGTAGTCGTCCAGGTTGTCGATCTCGTCGATGTAGTAGCCATCGTAGGAGAAGGCACGGATGTTCAGCGCGGGGAAGATCTCGTTGAGGGCGTTCTCGGCATAGCACTTGTCCTCGCCCTTGTGGATGAACTCCACCACCTTGCCGATCCAGGCAGAGGCGGCAGCCTTTTCCAGCTTGTAGAAGGGCTGGAAGGCGAAGCAGTCCTCGTCGAAGATCTTGATGGAGACCTCCAGCACCTTGCCATCCTGCACGCGGCCCTTGAAGTCCTTCTCCGGCAGCGCCTTCTTGAAGTTCACGGTGGCGGTGTTCTTTTCCTTGCAGGCCAGCACGTCATGCACCAGACGGCGGTTGAACACCAGGTCGCCGTGGAGGAAGATCATATCGTCGTCCATGTATTCCCGGGCCAGGTACATGGAATAGATATAGTTGGTCTTCATGTAGATATCGTTGCGGACGAAGGTGAAGTTGGCCTGGGGGAAGTCAGCCGCCTCGGCCTTGAGCTGCTCCTCAAAGGGGCCGGTGGTGATGATGAAATCCGTCACGCCCTCGGCGATCAGCAGGCGCAGCTGGCGGTGGAAGATGGTTTCGCCGTTCTTCAGGCGCGCCATGGACTTGTGGTTATGCTGCGTGAAGGCCTCCATGCGATTGCCAAGGCCGGAATTGAAAATGATCACTTTCATCAGGATTACCTCTTTTCGCGTAAGTGACTGCGGCATTCATACCGCAGCATGGGCATTGTATAAAAAATCACCATGCAAGTCAACAAAACCAGCTGAAATTTCCTTGCAAATCAACGCTTGTTGATTTATAATATACGCATCAGATACAGCAGAGGTGATTTTCCATGCCCGTGGGTGCGAATATCAAAAAGCGGCGGTTTGAGCTGCGGATGTCCCAGCAGGAGCTGGCGGACGCCATGGGGTACAAGACCCGCTCCACCATTGCCAAGATCGAGTCCGGGGAGAACGATGTGTCCCAGCGGAAGCTGCAGCGCTTTGCAGACGTGCTGGACACCACCGTGGAGGCGCTGATCGCAGGCTATGCCCCGGCGCCTGCGGTGAACGCCGTGCCGGAAACCTCCCCCACCCGGCGCAACAAGAATGTGGTGCTGATCCTGGCCGGCGGCAAGTCTGGCCGGAACCGGCAGAACATCCCCAGCCAGTTCATCGACGTGCATGGCAAACCCATTCTGGTGCATTGCATGGAGGTCTACCAACGCCACCCGGCGGTGGACGATATTTACGTGGTGTGCCTCAAGGGCTGGGAAGGCATTGTGAGGGCTTATGCCGACCAGTTCGGCATCACCAAGCTGAAGGGGCTGATCCCCGCGGGCAGCACGGGCATTGCCTCGCTGAAGAATGGCTTTGACCATATCCGGGAACGCTATGCCCCCAGGGATGTGGTGATCATCCAGGAATCCACCCGTCCCATGGTACGGCCGGAAACCATTTCCACCCTGCTCCAGGCCTGTGCCGAAAAGGGCAGCGCCACCATCTGCCATGCCATGAAGGACTATGTGCAGTTCAATCTCTCCGGGAAAAAGGCGCAGTATGTGAACCGCGATACCCTGGTGGCCCTGCAATCCCCGGAGGCACACCGGCTGTCCCTCCTGCGGGAGGTGTTCGACAAGGTGGCACAGACCCGGCACCCGCTGATGGAGTCCTGCTGCGCGATGCTGCTGTACAACCTGGGGTACGACATCAACTTCATCGAGGGCAGCACCAACAATATCAAATTGGTGCGGGAGGAGGATCTGGCGGCTTTTGCGGCGCTGGTGCGGGAGTAAAGACCGCCTGGACTTGATTTCTATGCCATTTTGTGGTTTAATAACATATGTAAAGCAGCTGCTCCGGAAAGGAGAAGGTGGAGGGCTGTTAGCGCCAGGCTCAGCGGCAGAAGGTCGGGCTGTGCTGCCGCCGGAACGATAAAGGTTCCGGCACGGGGCGGCAGAGCTGCGGAAGAAGCCGCATGGGTGACGAGGATTGGCAGTTGTCGAAAGACTCGGCGGATGCTGCCACGGCTGGGGTGTGCAGGGCATACCCACGGTGGGCCGACAGAGAGAAAGCAAAAAGCGGAATCCAACACCGCAACAGAGGTTCTCTTGACACTGAAAAACGCATATGTGTTTCCACGGGAAACGCTGGAATGGGGGTCTTCATCCACTGGCGGGGGAAGGCCTGTAGCCTTATGCGGTTGCAGCGGCAGCCAAGAAAGAGGAGGATATCAATATGCGCGTTGTTATTCAGGACGATTACAGCAAGATGTGTCAGTGGGCGGCGAACTACATCGCGGCCAAGATCAATAACCATAAAGAAGAGCGTCCCTTTGTGCTGGGCCTGCCCACGGGCAGCTCCCCCATCGGCGTTTATAAGGAGCTGATCCGCAAGAACAAGGCGGGCGAGGTTTCCTTCGCCAATGTGGTGACCTTCAACATGGACGAGTACCTGGGCCTGCCCAAGGAGCATGACCAGAGCTACTGGTACTTCATGCATGACAATTTCTTCAACCACCTGGTGGACATGAAGGCCGAGAACATCAACATCCTCAACGGCATGACCGACGATCCCGAGGGTGAATGCGCCCGCTACGAAGAGAAGATCGCCTCCTATGGCGGCATCGACCTGTTCATGGGCGGCATTGGCGTGGATGGCCACATCGCCTTCAACGAGCCTTTTACCAGCCTCAGCTCCCGCACCGGTCTGCGTGCGCTGACCACCGATACCCGCATCGTGAACAGCCGCTTCTTCGATAACGATCCGGAGAAGGTGCCTGCCATGGCTCTGTCTGTGGGCGTGGGTACGGTGACCGATTCCAAGGAAGTGCTGATCCTGATCAATGGCCACAACAAGGCCCGCGCCCTGGCCGCCACGGTGGAGGGCAATGTGAGCCACAAGTGGACCTGCTCTGCCCTGCAGATGCACAACGGCGCCATCATCGCCTGCGACGAGGCTGCCTGCGGCGAGCTGACCGTGGACACCTACAAGTATTTCCTGGATATCGAAAAGAAGGAGCGCCTGTAAGAAATGTATACGATCGCCGATCTTTATGATCTGGAGCATACGCTTGCAAAAGACTACCTCTCCCAGTTCACCTATCCCTGGGAGGCGCTGAAGGGTATCAAGGATATGATCATCGCCCTGGGCGCCAAGCTGGATCCGGAAGAGTATGAGGAGCGGGAACCCCAGGTGTGGGTGCATAAGACTGCCAAGGTCTTCCCCACGGCCTATCTGGGTGCGCCCTGCATCATCGGTCCCAATACCGAGGTGCGCCATTGCGCGTTCATCCGCGGCAGCGCCCTGGTGGGTGCCGACTGCGTGGTGGGCAACAGCGTGGAGCTGAAGAACGTGATCCTTTTCGACCATGTGCAGACGCCCCACTATAACTACGTGGGCGATTCCATCCTGGGCTATTACAGCCACATGGGCGCCGGTTCCATCACTTCCAATGTCAAGTCCGACAAGACGTTGGTGGTCGTCCGCGACGGCAGCGAAAAGGTGGAGACCGGGCTGAAGAAGTTCGGCGCCATGCTGGGCAATTATGTGGAAGTCGGCTGCAACTCCGTGCTGAATCCCGGCACGGTGGTGGGCTGCCACAGCAATGTGTACCCCACCTCCTGCGTGCGGGGCGTGGTGCCTGCCAATTCCATCTGGAAGAATAACGGCGAAGTCATCCACAAGGAGGAGCGTTAACATGGGTAAGTATTTCGGCACCGACGGCTTCCGCGGCGAGGCCAACAAGGATCTGAACTTTGAACATGCGGTACAGATCGGCCGCTTCCTGGGCTGGTATTATGGCAAGCGCCTGAACAAGAAGGCCAAGGTGGTCATCGGCAAGGATACCCGTCGTTCTAGCTATATGTTTGAGTATGCGCTCTGCACCGGCCTGATGGCCAGCGGCGCGGATGCATACATCATGCACGTCACCACCACTCCCTCCGTGGCCTACATCACCCGCGTGGATGATTTCGACTGCGGCATCATGATCTCCGCCTCCCACAATCCCTATTACGACAACGGCATCAAGCTGATCAACGGCAATGGCGAGAAGATGGACGAGGAGACCATCCTGAAGGTGGAGGACTACATCGACGGCAAAATCGAGGTTCCCGTGGCCGAGCGCAATGAGATCGGCCGCACGGTGGACTATGTGGCTGGCCGCAACCGCTATGTGGGCTACCTGATCTCCATGTCCAAGTACAGCTTCAAGGATATGCGCGTGGGCATCGATGCCGCCAACGGTGCTTCCTGGCAGATCGCCAAGGCTGTGTTCGACGCCCTGGGCGCCAAGACCTATGTGATCAATGCTGATCCCGATGGCTATAACATCAACACCGATTGCGGCTCCACCCACATCGAGCATCTGCAGAAGTATGTGGTGGATAACAAGCTGGACGTGGGCTTCGCCTTCGACGGCGACGCCGACCGCTGCCTGGCCGTGGACGAGAAGGGCAACGTGGTCACCGGCGACCACATCCTCTACATCTATGGCCTGTACATGAAGGAGCGCGGCAAGCTGCTGAACAACAAGGTGGTCACCACCATCATGTCCAACTTCGGCCTGTACAAGGCGCTGGACAAGGTGGGCATTGAGTACGACAAGACCAAGGTGGGCGACAAGTACGTTTATGAGAACATGGTGACCTACGGCAACCGCATCGGCGGCGAGCAGTCCGGTCATATCATCTTCACCAAGTACGCCACCACCGGCGATGGCCTGCTGACCGCCCTGAAGCTGATGGAAGTCATGCTGGCCAAGGAAAAGCCCATGAGCGAGCTGGCTGCCCCCGTGGTGTTCTATCCCCAGGTGCTCAAGAACGTCCGCGTGAAGAGCAAGCCCGATGCCCAGAACGACCCCGACGTTCAGGCTGCTGTGGCCAAGGTGGCCGAGGAGCTGGGCGACACCGGCCGCATCCTGGTGCGCGAAAGCGGCACCGAGCCTGTGATCCGCGTGATGGTGGAGGCCGAGAGCGACGAAGTCTGCGAAAAGTATGTGGACGGCGTGATCGACGTGATCCGTGCCAAGGGTCACCTGGCGTAATCCCAATAAAACCCCCAGAGCTGGAATGTTCCGGCTCTGGGGGTTTTATACAATATGCCGGAATGGAAGCGATAGAATGGCTGAGAATAGACTGCTGGACGTGTTGCACGGGAAGGAAGAAAACTACATCCTGCCCTTTGTGTGGATGCACGGCGCGCCGGAAAACGAGCTGCGCCGTCTGATGCAGGTCGTGCATGAAAGCGGCATTGGCGCGGTATGCCTGGAAGCCCGGCCGCACCCTGATTTTGCCGGAGAGCGGTGGTGGCACGACGTAGATATCGTGCTGGATGAAGCTGTGAAGCGGAACATGAAGGTGTGGATTCTGGACGACGCTCACTTTCCCACCGGCATGGCCAATGGCGGCGTGGTGAATCAGCCCCGGCACCTGAAGCGGATCAGCCTGGTGGAAAAGCACTACACCGTTACAGGGCCACAGAAAGGCACGAAGCTGGACATCACCCACAGCACTGATTTCGCTGCCCGCAACGGAAGCTATGACATGGAGAAGTATCAGGATCGGCTGGAGTGCGTTGTGCTGGCGAAGATGTACCAGCAAGACGGGCGGATGCTGATCGACTCTGCAACGGTGATCACCGATCAGGTGGAGAACGGCTGGTTGTATCTGGATCTGCCGGAGGGCGACTGGTGCGTGTTCGTGCTGATCAGCAAGCTGCACACCGCTGCCATGCTGGGAGACGGCGTATCGCTGCTGAACCCGGACTCGGTGCGCATCCTGATTGATGAGGTGTATGAGAAGCATTATCAGCACTACGCGCCCTACTTCGGCAGCACCATCTGCGGCTTCTTTTCGGACGAGCCGGGTTTCTTCAACCTGGCGGACAGGGGCTATGGGTCGGTGGATCGTACCGGCGAAAACAGCGAGCCGCTGCCCTGGACAGAAGAGGTGCTGGAGCTGCTGAAAGAGGAGTTCGGCGGCGAGACTGAAAGTCTGCTGCCCCTGCTCTTCGGCCAGCAAAGCACCCGTGCCGGGCTGGAGAAAGCCGTCCGCGCCAAGTATATGGACATCCTCTCCAAGCTGTACGGCAAGTACTTCTCCGGTCAGCTGGGGGACTGGTGCCGGGCGCATGGCGTGGAGTACATCGGCCACATTGTGGAGGACGGTCCAGGCTGTATGCGCATCGGCCAGAGCGCGGCGCATTTCTTCCGGGCGCTGCGGCCCCAGGACATGACCGGCATTGACATCGTGCTGAACTGCCTCCTGCCGGACAGGGTCACCAACGACAACGACTTCTACCATTACGGCCTAGCGCAGCTGGCCAATTCGCTGGCCCACCAGGAACCCCGGCACAGGGGACGCTCCGTGTGCGAGATCTTCGGTGCGTACGGCTGGAGCGAGGGTGTTACCCTGATGAAGTGGATGGCCGACCATATGCTGACCGGCGGCCTGAACCACTTTGTTCCCCATGCTTTCACCGATAATCCTTTCCCCGATCCCGACTGTCCGCCCCATTTCTGGGCGAAGGGGAATCACCCGCAGTACCCCTTCATGTCGGTGCTGTTCAGTTACATGAACCGGCTCAGCCACCTGTTCAGCGGCGGCGTTCCGATGATCGAAAACGCGGTGCTGTTCGAGGCGGAATCCGACTGGCTGGGTCATACCACGCCCTTCTATCAGCTGGGCAAGGCACTCATGTCCAAGCAGATTCCGTACCATGTAGTCTGCCTGGATGACCTGGAGAATGCCGCTGTTGAGAACGGCTGCATTCGGGTGGGCAGTATGTCCTATCGGCATCTGTTTGTGGGCAAAGCGGCGCACATGAACCCGGCTTCTGCCGCTGTGCTGCGCAGGCTGCACGAGGCCAGAGCCAAGGTGCTTTTCGTAGATGGCAAGCCCCTGCGCTGGGACGGCAGTCCACTGGCAGAGCTGAAAGAACTTCCGGTGATTCCGGAGGAGCAGATGGTACACATGGCCGTGGCAGCAGACCCGCTGCGGATCACTGCTGACCATGAAGCGGAGCTTCGCCGGTACTCCTATCATCACAACGGCATGGACATTCATATGTTCCAGAATTCGTCCGCGAAGAACGCTGTGGATGTGCAGGTGGCGTTCACCAAGGGATGCGCCGTCCTTCGCTACGATGCCATGGCACAGAAGCTGTATGCCGCGGATTCCCTTGTGCATCAGCACCTTGCACCGCTGGAAACCGTTATCTGGGTGGAAACGTCGGACAGCAGCCTTGCCAAGCTGTGCGAGCCGGAGCCGCAGTACGCCGGAAAAACAGCCTACACTGGCAGCTACCGCATCAGCCGCTGCGCATACAATGCGGATGGCTGGGAAAGCTGTGGCGAGACCGCTGAGCTGTATGATGTTGACCGGAAATATCCCGGGTTTGCCGGATGCATCCGGTATGCGTTCGCGTCCCCTGCCAATGCCGCCTGCGTTCAGCTGGAGAACGCCACGGAAGCCATGGAGCTGTTCTGCGATGGCAAGAGCCTGGGCAAGCGGATCGCGCCGCCATATCGGTGGGCGCTGCCTGAGAACAGCGCGGCTCCCCGCGAGCTGTGTCTAGCGGTCAGCACCACGCTGGTGAACGCCGTGCCTGACCCACTCTCCTGTGAGATCGAGATCGCCCCGACGGGCTTCATGGGCAGCGTGTGGTTCCTGCACAAATAACCATTGGTTCACTAAGCAAAATAGAAACTACGACAGGAAGTCATTTTCATAGCAAGGGAACGCACCAAACCAGAGCATCTTGCAAAGGTGGCGTACTATCCGAAAGTAGTAGTTACCGTTTTTATGTGGGGAGATAGTCCGCTCGGATTCATGTTCATTGTTCGTGTGTACACCTCCTTTCGCAATAAAAATAGCGGTTATGAAAGATCTTATCCTTCACCACCGCTATCATTCACCACAAACGAACCGCAGCCATAATATAATATGTAGAATATAACTTCCTTTACATCATACATACCGGCTCCGCCCTTTTGGGACGCACTTATTCAACTCCCTGCTGGGCAAGCTCCTGCATATAGCGCACCAAAGCATCCTGCCAAGCAGGCAGCCGGGCAAAGGCGTTGCGATCCAGGCTAGACTTACTCAGTCGACAATTGGCAGGGCGTTTGGCAGGAGTGGGATACTGGCTGGTGGGGATGGGCGTCACGGTGCAGTTGCGCTCGCCCTGGCGCATGATCTCGGCGGCAAACTCTGCCCAGGAGCAGAAGCCCTCGTTGGTGGCGTGGTAGATGCCGAACTTGTTGGTCTGGATCATGTCGCACAGCAGGCAAGCCAGGTCGGGGGTGTAGGTGGGGCTGCCGAACTGGTCATTCACAACCCTTACCTCGGAGCGTTCATCTCCAATATTCAGCATTGTCTTTACAAAATTGCGACCATTGATACCAAAAGCCCAGGCCGTGCGCACAATGAAGTACCGGGTCATGAGGCTGCGGATGGCTTCCTCGCCCTGGGCCTTGGTGAGGCCGTAGACGTTCTTGGCGCCATAGGGGGCGTTGGTCTCGTAGGGCTGGTCGCCATCGCCGCTGAGTACATAGTCGGTGGAGACGTAGAGCAGCTTGGCGTCCACCGCCAGGGCGGCGCGGACAAGGTTCAGCGTACCCATGCCGTTCACGGCGGCGCACTTTTCCGGCTCCTGCTCGGCGCGATCCACCGCGGTGTAGGCCGCGCAATGGATGATGGCGTCCGGGGCATAGCTGCGCACGGCGGCCATCACGGCCTCGCCATCGGTGAGGTCAAAGTCCTGATAGTCCACGCCCTTGGCCTCGATATTCAGGGCGGAGAGGCGCTTCATCACGTCATAGCCCAGCTGGCCTGCAATGCCTGTAACCAATACCTTCATACAATGCCTCCAATGAACAAAAGCCTGCAATTTGTTTTTATTATACCATGCCGGCGAAAGCTTGGCAAGGATGCACGCTTTTGTATTTTCTTGTAACTGTTACAGGGTTGGGCTTTCTTTTTTCTGCATTCGGTACTATAATAGAAAAGTATTTTGCCTGAAGGAGGCACGAACGATGAAAAAACTCCTGCGGTGCCTGAGCATCGCATTGATCCTTTGCATCATCTCCCCCACGGCCATGGCGGCCAAGTCCACTCCCACGCCCCCGCCGGTGGCCATCACCCAAACGGTGCAAAAGCCCCCGGAGGAGATCCAGCAGGTGCTGGACCTGGCCTACAGCGAGTGGCAGGAGCTGAATGGTAAGAAGCTCAAGCAGGTGAACAAGTATACCGAGTGGCGCGGCAAGGGCATTGGCTTTGGCTGGTGCGGCGGCTATATCACCTGGTGTATGCTGCAACAGGGCATCCCCATGGAACAGCTGCAGGTGATGGAGGAAGGCCCGGTGGAGGGCATCGTGCATGTGAAGGAAGCCAGCGTGGGCAAGCTGCTTCGCGGCTACCAGATGATGAACCGCTCCACCAACATCCCCCAGCCCGGCTTCCTGCTGGTGTACGGCTGCTCCTTCAACAAGACCATCCACGTGGCGCTGGTGTATGACGTGGTGGAGCTGGGCGGCGGCAAGTTCCGCATCACCACCCTGGAGGGCAATATGTCCAGCCGGGTGAAAATGTACGTCCGCGACTACGACATGAACGTGGAGGTCAACTCCAAGGACAAGAAGTCCACCAACCTGAGCGTGATCCCGGAGGAAGATTATCCCCTGCCGGAAAGCGATTGCGTGGACTATTCCATCCCGGTCACCAAGCCCTCCAGCGGCAACTATGGCAAGTATTCCTACTATGTGAACTGCTTCCTGATGCCCTGGATCCCCGATAACATGGCAAATACTGAAAACACGCCGGAGGTAGCCGAATGAAACTGATCATCCCCAAGGATTACAACCCGGTGCTTGACCTGCGGGACACGGAGATCGCCATCAAGCTGGTGAAGGACTTTTTTGAAACGGAGCTTTCCCGCCAGCTGAACCTGACCCGTGTGTCCGCCCCCATCATGGTCACCCCCGAGAGCGGCCTGAACGACAACCTGAACGGCGTGGAGCGCCCCGTGGCCTTTGACGTGCTGGAGACCGGCGAAATGGTGGAGATCGTCCACTCCCTGGCCAAGTGGAAGCGCCAGGCGCTGAAGACCTATGGCTTCAAGCCCGGCGAAGGCCTGTATACCGACATGAACGCCATCCGCCGCGACGAGGAGACCGACAACATCCACTCCATCTTCGTTGACCAGTGGGACTGGGAGCGCATCATTACCGAAGAGGAGCGCAACGAGGCCTTCCTGCGGGAGATCGTGGAGAAGATCTACCTCACCCTGCGCAAGACCGAGGGCTATGTGTGCGCCCACTATCCCCACATCAAGCCGGAACTGCCGGATCACATCACCTTCGTCACCAGCCAGGAGCTGGAGGATCGCTACCCGGACAAGACCGGCAAGGAGCGCGAATACCTGGCCACCAAGGAATACGGCGCCGTGTTCCTGATGGGCGTGGGCGGCGCGCTGAAGAGCGGCCAGATCCACGATGGCCGCGCCCCCGACTATGACGACTGGTCGCTGAACGGCGACATCCTGCTCTATGACCCGCTGCTGGACATCAGCCTGGAGGTCAGCTCCATGGGCATCCGCGTGAACCCGGAGACCCTGCGCAAGCAGCTGGCCATCCGCGGCTGCGAGGAGCGAGCCGAGCTGCCCTTCCAGAAGGCGCTGCTCAACGGCGAGCTGCCCCAGACCATCGGCGGCGGCATCGGCCAGAGCCGCATGTGTGTGTATTTGCTGCGCAAGGCTCACGTGGGCGAGGTGCAGGCCAGCCTGTGGCCCAAGGACGTGGTGGAGGCCTGCTACAAGGCAAATATTCAGCTGCTGTAAGCGTAGCAAATCAAAACCACCGATCAAGTCGGTGGTTTTGATTTATTCACTTTCTCAGTTCTATTGTCGCCACATGCTCATACACATCGATGTCCTTCATGCTGACCAGCTGGATGCTGCCGGGCAGCTCGCCCGCCATGGGAGCCAGGTTGATGTGGAAGTGCATCCCTTCGGCGTTCTCGTCCTGGTCGTTCCACCAGCAGCCACTGGAAAGCAGCGTGCCGGAAGCGTCCAGCACATGGAGACCGCCCTCCATCAGGGTATTTACGGCGTTTACCTCGCCATAGACCCAGCCATCGATCACGCCGCCGGACTGGGTCATGTCAAACTCGGTAAAGACCAAGCGGCAGTCGTCCACCTGAATTTCCGCCTGTTTGGGCATGGCGCGGATCAGGTCGGCCTTGGTCAGGTTCACATCGATCTCCACATCGATGGTGTCTTTCAGTTCCATCCAGCCCAGCTCCTTGTACACCTGAGCATACACAGCAGAGGGAATGTCCAGGGCGGTGGTAGAACGGTGACACTCCCTGGGACAAAACAGCCACAGGCTGGAAAAGCCGCTGTCGTCCACAGTGAGGTGATCCTTGGTCTGGGTCTCGTCATAGCCTTCAAACTGGTCGTAGTCCACCAGCTCCACAGGAGCGGTAGGCTCCCACACCGCCACGGAGACCTTCAGCTTGCCCTTGCCCTCTGGCAGGGGGATCATGCCGGCAAACTTGCCGTTTTCGTCAAACTGATACAGCTCTTCGCCCAGGTTATACAGGCTCTGACTGGTGGGCATGGTCACACCGTCCACCGCGCCGCCCAGCAGGAAGCCGGAATCCCCGGCGCCATCGGTACGGAAGTGGTTGTAGCTGATGCGCTGCCCATTGAGCCAGATGCCGTCCAGGGTATACAGCAGCGGCTCGCCCGTAGGATTGTGCATGGTGAAGGACGTGTGCAGGCCGTTGCCATCATAGAGCCACTCGTCCATGGTCAGGGTACCCAGTTCTGCCGTTGCGGTTACCTGGGGCGTATGGATGGCCTCCAGCACCGCCTCCGGTGCTTGCTCCTGAGAGCCAAACAGTTGTCCGGCGATGCTGGAATTCACCAGCGCCACCGCAGCGCTGAGGGTCAGCAGCGTCAACACAAGGATCAATGCAAAGGACACGGACAATTTCTTTTTCACAATGGGTCGATCTCCTCTCTCGGCTTGAATGATTCGCCGAGCCAGCCAGGGATCGCCCTCCAGCGCCGAAAGCCGCTTGTCCACGGCTGCAGGCAGCTTGGCCTTCAGTTCATCGTCACGCATGGGGTTCCCTCCCTTCCAGTATGGCGCGGAGCTTTTCCCGCCCGCGCTTCATCCTCCCCGATACGGAGGATTGTGCTATGCCCAGCGAACTGGCGCTTTCAACAGTACTCATGCCTTGGTAGTAGTGCAGGAGGATCACCTCCCGGAGTTTGCGGGGAAGCTGCATCACGGCAGCCACTAGGTCTTCCTCTTCTTCCTCGAAGGGGACGCTGGCCTCCGGCAGCATATCCGGGGTGTAGCGGCGGTCATGGAACCGCAGCCAGCCGGAGCGGCTCAAATCGCGGCAGGTGTTCATGGCAATGCGCATGAGCCACGTCCGCTGGCTGCTTTCACCCCTGAAGCTCCCCATGCTGCGGTACGCCTTCAGGAAGGTCTCCTGCACAGCGTCCTCGGCCAGCGACCGATCCCGCAGGTAGAGAAAGCAGGTGCGTAAAAGCGCCGTTTGGTGCTGCTTCACCAGTTCCTCAAATGCCTTTTCCCGCATCTGAGCGCCGTCAGGGCCCTTGACATTGCTCATGTGTTTCACCTCCTTGCACCTATATAGACGAATCACCCCGCTGGATTATCGTATTTCCTCAAATGATTTTTGTAGATTTTTCCACCCTTTTGCTGTATACTTTCCTCATCCCACCCACCAGGAGGAATGCCCATGCACATCCGTCCCGCCACCCCCGGCGACATCGCCGCCGTTGCTGATATCTACGATGCCATCCACACCACCGAGGAGCAGGGACTGTCCACCATCGGCTGGATCCGCGGCGTCTACCCCACCCGCCAGACTGCCGAGGCTTCCCTGGCCCGCGGGGATCTCTTCGTGGCCGAAGCCGATGGCCAGGTGGTGGGCGCCGCCATCATCAACCAGCAGCAGGTGGACGTCTACCAGGGCGCACCCTGGCAATACCCCGCCCCCGATGAGCAGGTGATGGTGCTGCACACCCTGGTGATCCATCCCCAGGCCGCCGGCCACGGCTACGGCACCCAGTTCGTCGCCTTCTATGAGGCCTACGCTCGCGCCCACGGCTGCCCCTTCCTCCGCATGGACACCAACGCCCGCAACACCGCCGCCCGCTCCCTCTACAAAAAGCTGGGCTACGCGGAGATCGGTATCGTCCCCTGCGTGTTCAACGGCATCGATGGGGTGCAGCTGGTGCTGCTGGAGAAGTGCCTGGCCTGATTCCATAAACAAAACAACCTCCCGCATCCTTTTCAGGAAAGCGGGAGGCCGTTTTTCATTGCAGGAACTTACCTGTTCCCATACATCTTCTCGTAATACTGCTGATATTCGCCGGAAATGATGGTCTCCCACCACTCCTTGTTGTCCAGGTACCACTGGATGGTCTTCTTGATGCCGTCCTTGAACATGGTCTCCGGCAGCCAGCCCAGCTCGGAGTGGATCTTGGTGGGGTCGATGGCGTAGCGCAGGTCGTGGCCCTTACGGTCGCCCACATAGGTGATCAGGCTCTCCGGCTTGCCCAGCTCCTTGCAGATGATCTTCACGATGTCGATGTTGGCCATCTCGTTGTGACCGCCGATGTTGTACACCTCGCCCACGCGACCCTTGTGGATGATCAGGTCAATGGCCTTGCAGTGGTCGGTAACATAGAGCCAGTCGCGGACGTTCTCGCCGGTGCCGTACACGGGCAGGGGCTTGTCGTTCAGGGCGTTGGCGATCATCAGGGGGATCAGCTTCTCCGGGAAATGGTAGGGGCCATAGTTGTTGGAGCAGCGGCTGATGGTCACGGGCAGGCCGAAGGTGCGGTGATAGGCCAGCACCAGCAGGTCAGCGCCCGCCTTGGAGGAAGAATAGGGGCTGGAGGTGTGGATGGGGGTCTCCTCGGTGAAGAACAGGTCAGGGCGATCCAGGGGCAGGTCGCCATACACCTCGTCAGTGGACACCTGATGATAGCGCTGAATGCCATACTTGCGGCAGGCGTCCATCAGCGTGGCCGTACCCATGATGTTGGTCTGCAGGAACACGCCGGGGTTTTCAATGGAGCGATCCACATGGCTCTCCGCCGCGAAGTTCACCACCATGTCCGGATGCTCTTCCTCAAACAGCTGAAACACCGCCTCGCGGTCGCAGATGTCCGCCTTCACAAACCGGAAATTGGGATTGTCCATCACCGGCGCCAGCGTGGACAGATTGCCCGCATAAGTCAACTTGTCCAGACAAATGATCCGATACTTCGGATACTTCTCCAGCATATGAAAAATGAAATTGGAACCAATGAATCCAGCACCGCCAGTCACGATGATCGTCATAGCTGTTCTCCTTTCGTAAGGGGACGCGAGGGGCGCTGCCCCTCGACCCCGCCAGAGGCTCTGCCTCTGGACTCCGCTTAAGGGTCTTCGACCCTTAAGAATCCCATTCGGGGTAGTGTTGCTTGGTTGTGGCGCAGCTACGCTGCGCTGTGCAGGGGTCACGGCGCGAATACGGTCGCGCCGCGACGCATAGCCTGCGGCATATTTTTGTGTACTATGGCAGCGGAAGTCGCCTGCCCCGCGTCGCGGCGCATCCGTTATGCGCCGTGACCCCATTCGGAGACCGCCTATATGGCTACCTCCGAATGGGTTTCGAAAGGGACGAAGTCCCTTCGCGGGATTCCCAAGGGCAGCGCCCTTGGGCGGGGTGCAGGGGCAGCGCCCCTGCCGGGAGTCCAGAGGGCAGCGCCCTCTGGTTACCCCTCGTACACAAAATTGCAGTCGCTGTCGTCGAGCATGGGGCCGGTGGTGTCCTTCTGGGAGAGGAGGGACTCGTTGACTTCGCCCCAGTCCACGCCGATGGTGGGGTCGTTGTAGCGGATGCCGCGGTCGCACTCCTTGGAGTAGAGATTGTCCACCTTGTAGCAGAACTCCACGTTTTCCGTCAGGGTCACAAAGCCATGGCCAAAGCCCCGGGGGATATAC
This sequence comes from Clostridia bacterium, assembly GCA_017936765.1. GTDB lineage: Bacteria > Bacillota > Clostridia > Christensenellales > Aristaeellaceae > UBA11524. The sequence goes on along the minus strand of JAGBEX010000039.1, from coordinate 24,866 downwards.
AGCATACGCTTATTGTCTGCCGACAGCTCCACGCTCACCCATTGCTTATAGGTGGGGCTGCCCTTGCGCAGGTCAACAGCCACATCCAGCACAGCGCCCTTGGTGACACGCACCAGTTTGGCCTGCGCCATGGGAGCATTCTGGAAATGAATGCCCCGCAGGATGCCCTTCTGCGAGGAGAAGGACTGGTTATCCTGCACAAACACCGTATCAATGCCGATGTCCGCAAAGGCCTTGGTGGAATAGGTCTCCATAAAATAGCCGCGATGGTCGCCATGCACCACCGGTTCAATGATGCACACACCCTCCAGCTTGGTATCGATCTTCTTCATCAGTACTGCACCTTTCCTTCTGCCACGGCCTTCAGATGCGCGCCATAGGGGCTCTTGCCATAGCGCTCTGCGGACTCCAGCAGCTTCTCCTTGGTGATCCACCCATTCTTATAGGCGATCTCCTCCGGCGCGCTGATCTTGATGCCCTGGCGCTTCTCCACCATCTGCACAAAATCCGCCGCCTCCACCAGGCTATCCATGGTGCCGGTGTCCAGCCAGGCAAAGCCGCGGCCCAGCAGCTGCACATCCAGATCGCCCTGGTTGAGGTACATTTCATTCAGCGTGGTGATCTCCAGTTCCCCGCGGGCAGAGGGCTTCACCCCATGCGCCATGGCGCTGACGCCCTTGGGATAGAAATACAGGCCGGTAATGGCATAGTTGCTCTTGGGCTGCTTGGGCTTTTCCTCCACGGAGATCACGCGGCCATTCTCGTCGAACTCCACCACACCAAAGCGCTCGGGGTCATTCACATAGTAGCCGAACACCGTGGCGCGAGCATTCTGCTCCGCGTTTTCCACCGCCGCCCGCAGAATCTTGCTGAATCCGTTGCCATAGAAGATGTTGTCGCCCAGCACCATGGCACAGGCCTCATCTCCAATGAACTCCTCACCCAGCAAAAACGCCTGCGCCAGGCCATCGGGCGAGGGCTGCACACAGTAGCTGAGGTTCACGCCAAACTGGCTGCCGTCACCCAGCAGATGCTCAAACCGCGGTGTATCCTCCGGCGTAGAAATGATGAGGATATCCTTGATCCCCGCCAGCATCAGCGTGCTGAGGGGGTAGTAGATCATGGGCTTGTCGTAAACGGGCAGGAGCTGCTTGGACGTAACCATGGTCAGGGGGTACAAACGCGTGCCGGCACCGCCGGCAAGGATGATGCCTTTCATTTTGCGTCTCCCTTCTTCGCTCAGTTTTCTTTTTCCTTTAAGGCAATTATTTGTGTAAGTTCTGCGATTTGTTGATTTAGCTTTGAGATTTATATTATAACATTAATTTGCAAATTTATCAACACAATTGATTCTCTTCCCTCGTTCTCACTAATTCCTTTTATCCTGTTTGCAGATATCGTCATATCTGCTCCCGGATAAACCTCGCACCCTGATAGCTTGCCAGCAGGATCTCGATCTTCACATCGTTCATATTACCTTCGTATCATCCAGGGCTTTCGTCGCTGGATGGACTACAATATATTTTCCCAAATTGATTATACACCGCAAACGAGAAAAAGACAATAGAAGGCCGCCCGCATCCAATAGACAACTCCCCCAAAAAGGGCTATAATACCCATATATAGGAGGGATCCCCATGAACCATTATGCCCTCATTGGCGAAAAGCTGGGGCACAGCCTGTCGGTGCCGATCCACGAGGCCATTTTTCAGCGGCTGCATATCGATGCGGACTATCGCCTGATCGAGATTCCCAGGGATGCTTTTGTGCCCACCGTGCGGCGGCTGATCCAGGAGCTGGACGGGTTCAATGTCACCATCCCTTATAAGCAGGAGGTCATGCCCCTGCTGGACGAGATCGTTCCGGCGGCGCAGGCCATCGGTGCGGTGAACACCGTGGTGAAGGGCGTCAAGGTCTGCGGCCACAACACAGACGTGCTGGGCTTCACGGCCATGCTGCGGCATTATGGCATCGACCCCGCCGGACAGCCCTGTTATGTGCTGGGCGGCGGCGGCACGGCCAAGACCGCCCTGGCGGCGCTGACGGCCATGGGTGCGCAGAGCGTCACCGTGGTATCGCGGCACCCGGGAGAGGGGCAGATCGACTACGCCCGGCTGAACGAGGTCTTCTCCGGCATTCTGGTGAACACCACCCCCGCCGGGATGCTGTATCAGAAGGACCCCTGCCCCATTGACCAGGCGGCGCTGCCGGGGATCCTGGCGCGGGCGAAGGGCGTGGTGGATGTGATCTACAACCCGCCGGAGACCCTGCTCACCGCTGCGGCCAAGGCGGCGGGCGTGCCGGCCTGCACCGGCCTGTATATGCTCATCGACCAGGCAGTGGCTGCCGAAAGCCTATGGCAGGGCTATCCCATGCCCGCCGACCTGACCCAAACCCTGATGAAGGAGCTGAAGCTTTTATGAAGCACTTCCTTGTTTTGAATGGCCCGAACATCAACCTTACCGGACTGAGGGAAAAAAGCGTTTACGGGGCCGCCACCTTCGACGACCTGATGGAAGAGATCCGTGCGGAAGCGGAAAACCTGGGTGTGGAGGTGCGCTTTGTGCAGTCCAATCACGAGGGTGACCTGATCGACGCGCTACAAAAGGCCTATTTCGATGGCCTGGACGGCGTGGTGTTCAACCCCGGCGGCTACACCCACACCTCCGTGGCGCTGCACGATGCGGTGGCCTCCATTCCCCTGCCCACCATTGAGGTGCATATGAGCAACGTCCACGCCCGGGAGGAATACCGCCACAAGTCCATAACGGCCTCCGCCTGCCGTGGGCAGATCGTGGGCTTTGGATTCTATGGGTACATCATGGCGCTGCGCGCGCTGATCGAAGCATAAGGAGGAACCAACCATGTTCATGCGTTTTCCCGGCGGACTGAAAAAGGCACTCACCCTCAGCTATGACGACGGTGTGGAGCAGGATGCGGAGCTGATCTCCATCCTGAACCTGCACGGCCTGAAATGCACCTTCAACCTGAACTCTGGCTGCTGGGCGGCCGAAGGTACCGAGTACCCCGAAGGCACCATCCACCGCCGTATGCCCCTGTCCCAGGCCAAGCTGCTGTATGGCGAGGGCGAGCATGAGGTGGCCGTCCATTGCCTGACCCACGCCTCTCTGGTGGAATGCACCCCTGAGCAGATCGTCCACGAGGTCCACGAGGATCGTGTGAACCTGGAACGGGACTTTGGCGGCATCATCCAGGGCATGGCCTACCCCTTCGGCACCTATAACGACAAGGTGGTGGACACCCTGCGCGCCTGCGGCATCCTGTACAGCCGCACCGTGCATTCCACCCACGATTTCTCCATGCCCCAGGACTGGCTGCGTCTGGGCGCCACCTGCCACCATGGCGATCCCAAGCTGATGGAGCTGGCCGATCGCTTCCTGAAGGAGGACTTCCCCTTCGGCAGCCGCCTGTTCTACCTGTGGGGCCATTCCTACGAGTTCGAGGCCGACAACAACTGGCACGTCATTGAGGAATTTGCCGAAAAAATGGGCGGCCACGAGGACATCTGGTATGCCACCAATATCGAGATCTGCCGCTACCACCTGGCCTTCCAGCGCCTGGTGTTCTCTGCCGACGGCCAGACCGTCCACAACCCCACCGACCTGGAGCTGTGGTTCGATACCAATGGCAACCGCTACAACGTGAAGCCCGGCGAGACCATCACCCTGTAAGGAGCAGGCGAAAAAGCCTCCCTTTACAACGTGAGGGATAGAAAGGAAGGATTTATCCTTCACATGCCATTATGTAAATAACAGAAGCGTGGGCCTTAACTGGCTTGCGGTTCCTTCTTCTACTATGATAGAATGAAAATGTAACCTTGAATTTGGCTATTCTCAGCTTATGTCCTGTTAATATTCGAGAGTCTCTGTATAATAGTTCTTGGAAATCAAGAAAGGAGACTGATTATGAATCAAGAAAAAACAGGAAAATTCATTGCAGAATGCAGAAAACAAAAAAATCTTACACAAGAACAACTGAGTGAAATTTTAGGGGTATCATCAAAGTCTGTTAGCAGATGGGAAAACGGAAAAACTTTGCCTGACTATACTATTTTGGATTCTTTGTGTAATGCTTTGGAAATTTCAATTAACGAGTTCTATTATGGAGAAAAAATGCTTGAGCAAGATTTCAAACATCTTTCAGAGCAGAATCTTCGTTTGTATTTTAGAAAAGAATATCGCAAACGCCTAATATACAAGTTCGCCGCATTGGGCGGAATAATGGGAATATTGATTTTCATCATTGTTCAACTTGCTTTCTTGAACTGACAAATCTCAATTTATCGAGCAGCCGAAAACTCATTTCCCCACCATTTCAGGAGGGCGCAATTATACGCACCATTCCGGTGCATTGCGTTTGGGGACCACATAAGCAAACGGGCATCCGAATGTCGGATGCCCGTTTGTTTGTTGTTGGATAAATGGTTCCTTAAAAACCCTCCCCCCACAGGGGAGCCTTTTGGTTACTGCACACCGGAACAACAAACTTGCGCACAGAGCGCGAGCCAATGCCGCGCGATAGGCATCCATAACCGCTTAGATGACCATCGCGAAACTGGACGCCCCCGCGAGGAAGATGGTGGGGCAACCCCGATGAGGCTGCTACCCCATGGCGGGTAAGGGGGTCCGGGGGCGCTGCGAAACAGGCTCAATTCAGCGCCCCCGGGCGGCTTTTGGTTCTTTTCGCCGAGACGAAAAGAACGACGCTGCATGACCGCACAGTTGCAAAGGAAAGCAATGCTTTGCAACAAGCAGCAGAACCACTCCTTCCGTCTTCGCCTAACGGCGAATCCACCTCCCTCGAGAGGGAGGCTTTTGGCGTTAGCAACAAAGCAAGGCTCCCTCACCCGAGGGAGCCTTCTCTTATTGCCTTGTCATGTCCATCTTCCCCACGCCCAGGCCTTCCTTCACGACCACCTTCGGCCTGTCGCCCAGGGCGTCCATCACCGCTGCCTCGGCATCCTGGGGCAGGTGCAAGATCACCGTGTCCCCGGGCTGCAGGTCATCGGCCACGGCCTGCGCTGCGGAGGCGTAGCGCGCCTTGCGCCGGGCATCCCGCTGCTCAAACAACCGCTTCAGCAGCCGCGCACAGGGCTTTTCTACCAGATAGGTCACCAGCACCGCCAGCAGGAAGGATAGCCCAAAGCACAGCGCGGTGTACTGCTGCTGCCAGGGCAGGTCGCCCGCCTGGTTGGGCAGCTCGAACTCAGAATAGGGGATCCCCAGCCGCTTCAAATGCACAGCCAGGTTTTGATGGATCAGGTAGTAGTTCATGCTGATCCCCGCCAGGAAGCCCATGACCCGGTTGCCCATCAGCTTCCGCAGGGGCAGCACCGTGAAGGGCAGCGCCACGGCCAGCACCGCCAGCAGCAGTGCCAGGGGGAAGCGGTGGATCATCTGACCCGCCTGAATGTTGCCATTGTAGTAGGCCTGGGCGCGCAGCAGCTTCTCCAGCAGCACCAGGCACACCGCCACCAGGCCGGTGGCCAGCGTTTCCCACACCAGGGGGCGCTTCACCTTCTGCCACAGCTGGGTCAGCTTCACATACAGCAGCGCCCCGCCCATGCCCAGGGCATACACATCCAGGAAGGAGGGCAGCTGGTTCACCACCATGCCGTAATCCACAAAGGCCCACAGGCACCAGCCGCGCCACAGCCAGGCGGTGGCCGTCAGACCCAGCAGAGTAGCGGCGGGCTTGCGCATGGCCGCCTTTGCGATGAAGGGAAACAGCAGGTACGCCTGCATTTCAATGGCCAGGGTCCAGCTAGCCACGCCGATGGGGGTGGAAATGTAGGTGTAGGGGTCAAAGGTAAAGGTGAAGGTGAAGTGCATGAACACGTCCTTCACCATGTTCTTGGGGGAGTAATACAGTCCCCAGGGCAGCGCCACGGCAAAGAGCATCACCAGCGTAATGAAGTAAAAGCTGGGAACGATGCGCATCACCCTGCGGCGATAGAACCAGCGCCTGTCCGGCACGGCCTCGTGCAGGAGCATACTGCGGGCATAGGGCAGAAACAGCAGAAACCCGCTGAGCAGAATGGTGCCGTCCACCGGCATATAGCCGGAGCGCACCAGATAGTCCAGGGAGTAGCTGCCCACATGGGGGGTGAGCCAGCTCTGCTGCCAGAAGTGATACCACGCCACCACAAACACCAGCAGCACCCGCAGGCCGTTCAGCTCCGGGATGTGCCTGGCGGAGGGCGCATAAGCCTCGCGCTTCATTATTCGTCCACGACCTCCACGCTGGCGGTGGGTTCGTCAGCCGCCTCAGGCAGCTCGGCACGGGTGAGGTAAATGGCCTTGGCGGTGCCGTCCCGCAGGTCGTAAAGCACGGCTTCATTGCCGATCACCGAGGAAATGCGGTGGGTGATCAGCAGTCCCTCATCCTTTGTGCCGGTACTCATGGCATAGCTGTCCACGTTGAAGAGCAGCTCTTCCCCGGCCATGGCGCAGGTGCCGTTTTCCCGGAAGATGTAATACTCGCCATCCCTTGTCTGCCAGGTGCCGATGATCTTGTAGCACAGCTTTTCCAGGCGGGACGAAACGTTCTTGTATTCTGGAATGGCCTGATAGTAGGGCAGCGCGCCATAGGCGTCGCCTGCATCCAGCAGGCGCTCGGCCTCGCGATAGTTGGCCTGCTGCCAGGTGTTTTGCAGGGAGGCGTACTTCTCCGGCAGCGCGGTGAGATCCAGCTGACCCAGCAGCTGCACCGTGAGCGCATATTCGCCATTGTCCATGGCCTCCTGGGCTTGCTGCGCCACACCCTGATAATGCTGGTCGTAGATGGCCTCGGCCTGCTGGGCAGCATCCTGCACAGACCCGGCCAGGGTGAAGTATTCCGCCGCCTGCAGGCTGCGGCCGTCCTTCAGGGCGGCCTGCCCCAGGGCGTAATAGGCCTCGCCGGACTTCACCTGGGCGTCCTCATAGTCGGCAATGGTGGCAAACAGCTCCGCGGCCTCCAGCAGCTTGCCCTCCTGTTGCAGGGCAGCGGCGGCCAGGTAGTCGCAGGCCTTGACCTTGGTCTTCGCATCGGAATGCTCGCCCAGCGCCACAAACAAGGGGCGGGCGGCAGCATAGTCACCGGCGGTGAGCAGGCTATCTGCCTGAATGTAGTCGATCTCCGCCAGCTTGTCCTCGGTATCCTTGTAGCCATTCACCAGCTGATACAGCGCCTGGGCGCCAGTATAGTCGCCGGAGGCCAGCAGCTCGTTGGCGCGGTTGTAGCGGGCGACGCGCAGCTTCTTCACGCTGTCGCTGTAATCCCCCAGCAGCTCATACTGGGCAATGGCGGCAGCGTAGTCCTTAGCATCGGCCAGGCTGTTGGCCAGGCGATAGCGCGCCTTGTTCAGCTGCTTGTCCGCATCCCGGTAGCCGGGGATCTGGCTGTAGGCCTCCACGGCAGCAGCATAGTCCTTGCGGTCATAGGCCTTCTCGGCGGGCTGATACCAGCACTCCTGGCGCAGCTTCGCCACGTCCTGATAGTCCTCCGGCAGCTGAGCCAGGTATTCCCGCGCCAGGGTGAATTCCAGGTCGTCCATCCGGTCGGTGGCCAGGGCGTAGAGGCAGGCGTTGCGCTTCTCCGCCGCATCCTGATAGGTCAGGATCTTGGCAAACTGCGCCTCGGCGCTGATGTAGTCGCCGCCCTGCATGGCCGCATCAGCCAGGGCGTAGAAGCAGCCGTTGGCCTGGTCGGCAGCATCGGCGTAGTCGCCCGCCAGCAGGAATTTCTCCCCCGCCGCGGTGTAGTCGCCTTGATCCCGCAGGTTCACGCCATACAGGTAGTGGAGCTGGCTGAGCAGCTCGGCAGCGTCGGCATAGTCCGGCACCCGGGTCAGAAGAGCCAGGGCTTCGTCCAGTTCGCCCTTTTCCAGGGCAGCCTTGCCCGGCAGATACACCGCCTGCCTGGCCTTGTCGGCAGCATCCTCATAGTCGCCCAAGGCAGCAAAGGCCTCCCGGGCGGCGGGGTAGTCGGCATTTTGCAGCAGCTCATCCGCCATCAGATAGGCGCAGCGGGTGGCCTTGGCGGCGCTTTCTTCATAGTCGCCCAGCTGAATGAACGCCTCCCGGGCTTCCGCCAGGCGGCCGGCGTCCATCAGCAGCGCGGCACGGTGATAGTCCGCCTGCTGCACCAGGGCGGGGGCGTCCTGGTATTCACCCAGCTTGCTCAGGGCATTGCGGGCGGCAAGCACCACCTGCTCGTCCTGGCTGGTCATCTGATCCTTTGCCGCCAGGTACTGGCATTGTTTCACATAGCCTTCGGCTTCCAGGTAATCGCCCATGTCGGCAAAGGCAGCCTCGGCCTCCTGCCACTTTCCGCCCTCCATGGCTTGAATCGCCTGCTGGTAGTTCACATAGGGCAGCACGTGGAACACGCCCACATACACCAGGGCGGCGCACAGCGCCAGGGCGATGGCCGCGATGGTGATCTTGCGGCGCTTTTTCTTCTTGGCAGTATACTCCGCCTCTCGCTGCAATTGCAGGCGGGAAGCATCCTCGCGGGCAGCCTTGGCCTTCAGCGCCAGCTGCTGCTCCCGCTGGTTGGCCTGCTTTTCGATGTTCTCGCGGGAATACTGCTCGAACACATATTTCTTTTCCTTGTGGCAGCGGATGCAATACTCGGTATAGTCCGCGTTGGGGCGGCCGCACACGCACATCCACAATCCGTCCTGCTCCTGGGGGAAGCCCACGGCAGCGGGGCCAGCCGCATAGCGCAAAAGCTCCAGGGAGCGGCTGTTGGGCAGGGCATTGGAGGTGTATTCCGTCATGGCGGCCTTTCCGCGGCGCCAGATGCTGTTATCCCCAAACCACACCTTTTCCACCACCACTTCCGCCGTGGCGGGGGAAGCGTCCTCCTCCACGGGAACGGAGATGCCAAAGGTCTTGCCCGGCTCGCCATGCAGGTCATGGGCGCGATAAATCAGCCGTGCCAGCTCCTCGTCGGCCTTGTCAAACAGGATCAGCGTCACCTCCACCGAGGTGATCATCTTGTCCGCAAGGTTGTACATCATCAGGTCGCAGGCGCGGTAGTCCTCCCTGGGCAGTTCATACCGCCACAGTTCGGCAGGGCAGGTCAGGTCGATCTTCATGGGGTTCACCTCTCATGCTCCATGTGTGGATCAATCGTTGATATAAAGCAGGATCTCGTGCAGCTCCAGGAACTCGAAGTTCATGTGCAGCACCACCTTCTGGCCGCTGGCGGCCTGGAAGGCATAGCGCAGGGTGGCAGAGGCATCGGTGCCGTATTCCGCCAGGCCATAGGTATCGGTAGCCGGATCGCCATACAGGACCTCGTGCAGGTCAACGTATTCGCCCTCGCCGTGGCGGAAGCGGTTCAGCACGCTGGCGAAGGAGTCACCGTAGCGCACAGCGCGGGGGCCTTCCAGGCCATCCTGCATGATGGCCAGGGATTCCACCCGGGGGTTCTGCTTGTTAGCATCATACACAAAGGTGATCTCGCAGCCGGGGAACTCCATCATCCGCAGATGCTCGCCGGTGTCGTCCTCCATCCACAGATCCTCGCGGCACTCGCCCAGGGCGGCAGCAGCGGAATCAGGGGTCAGGCCCAGGAAGTCGATGCCAGCGAAGCTCACGTCGCTCTGGCCAAAGGCGGTCAGGTCGGTGCCGGTGTAGCTCACGGGGAACTGCACATAGCCGGTTTCGTCCATCACGGCCTGCACATTGGTCAGGTTGTCCAGCACGTCAGCCTCGTCGATCACCGCATCCAGGCCATAGGCGCGGATGGCGGCCACCAGGTCGCTCTGGAAGGTGTACACCACGCCCGCATCGGTATAGCCTTCGCCGCCGGTGGCCAGCTGGTCATGCACGGCATACTGGATGGCCATGATCCGCTGGCCGTCGCGCTGCACCCAGGCCCAGGCAGCGCCTGCGGGCATCAGGTTGCTCACATACAGGGCGGCAAAGTCCCTGTCGCCAGCCAGGTTTTCATTCTCGTTGTAATAGGCCGCCAGCACCTCGCTGGAATACATATCCACGCTGGTGTTGCGGGGGCCAGCCTCGCCCCAGGCGGTGATGACCAGGTTCTTCAGCACGCTGTCCTCGGTCATTTCCGGGCGATCCATGTACAGGGTGGCGAATTCGTAAACGAACTCGTACCCATCCTCGGAAAAGGCCTCCGGGGCGGTGGGATCGTTCAGGGGCTGGGCATTCAGGGCGCGGGTCTTGTAGCCCTCGGCCCAGTCCAGCAGCTCCTGCAATTCCAGGCCGCCGGCGGTGTTCTCCTCGGCAAAGGCGGGCAGAATGGGGAGCAGCATCATGGCCAGGATCAGGCAAAACAGGCGTTTCATCATTCAAAACTCCTTCTTATAATATCCGTAGTTGGATCCAGTTTTTATTTTACCTTAAAAATCATGAATTGTACAGACATTTTTGTAAAATTTCCGCCTTAATCGTCACAAAATCTTAATAAAACCCGAAGAAAAACTTTTTTCACGACGTTCAGCAGGATTCCCCCGCCGCTTCGCGAATAGCGTCATGAAGTATTGTTTCGCAGCAAAGGAGCATCCGCGCTATGGCATCCCGTACCAAGGACATGACCCAGGGCAGCCCCACCAAGCTGATCCTGCTTTTCACGCTGCCCATATTGGCGGGCAATATTTTCCAGCAGCTTTATTCCCTTGTGGATACCCTTGTGGTCGGCCGCGTGGAGGGCGTCACCGCCCTGGCAGCGGTGTCCTCCGCCGGTTGGCTGGACTGGACCATGCTGGGCTTGGCCATGGGTCTTGCCCAGGGCTTTGCCATCCAGATCGCCCAATGCTTCGGCGCCGGTGATCACGAGGATCTGCGCCGCTCCCTTGGCCAGAGCCTGACTCTCTCGGTCATCGTGGTGGTGGTGCTGGAGATCGTCGCCCAGCTGCTTCTGCGCCCGGTACTGACCCTGATGAATGCCCCGCCGGACACCTATGAGCTGAGCTGCATCTACCTGCGGATCGTCTTCGGCGGCCTGCCGGTGGTGATGGGTTTCAACCTGCTGGCGGGCTTCCTGCGCTCGGTGGGCAACAGCCGCACGCCGCTCATCGCCATGACCAGCGCCGCCCTGTGCAACATTGCCCTGGACATCCTCTTCGTGGCTGGCTTTGGCTGGGGCGTGGTGGGTGTGGCCACCGCCACGGTGATCTCTCAGGGCATCAGCTGCATCATCTGCCTGGTCTCCGTGCTGCGCCTGCCCATCCTGCGCATTTCCCGCAGCCACCTGCGCCTCACCCGTGATGTCACCGGCCGCCTCATGCGGCTGGGCATCCCCATTTCCTTCCAGAACTTCATTATTTCCGTGGGCGGCCTGGTGCTGCAGGGCGTGGTGAACGCCCAGGGCTTCATCTTCATGGCGGGCTACAGCGCCGCCGGTCGCCTGCAGGGGCTTATCGAGCTGGCTGGCACCGCCCTCAGCGCCGCGGTGGGTACCTTCACGGGGCAGAACATCGGCGCCCGCAAGCTGGACCGCGTGAAGCTGGGTCTGCGCAAGTCCGTACAAATTGCCGCCGTGCTGGCCCTGATCATGGGTTCCATCGTGCTGATCTGGGGCAAGCCCATGCTGAGGCTCTTCATCGAGGACGATCCCGCCATTGTGGAGCAGGTGCTGACCTACGGCTATCGCTTCCTGATCTTTATGGGCAGCGGCCTCATTGCCCTGTATATGCTTTTTGTGTACCGCTCCACCCTGCAGGGCCTGGGCGATACCTTCATCCCCATGATCAGCGGCATTGTGGAGCTGTTCATGCGCATCGGCGGCGCGCTGCTGCTGCCCCTTTTGATCGGCGAGTGGGGCATCTACCTGGCGGAGATCATGGCCTGGATCGGCGCTGCGGTGCTGCTCATCTGGGGCTACTACAAGCGCATCCGCAACATGTCCATGACCATGTGACCGACGCTTTTCCGCACAAATTGTCGGGACAGGACGCACCCCGCCATGGTATCATGACCCTGTTGAAAGGAGTGATCCCATGCCCGACTGGATCAGCGGCCTGCACAGCGCCCTGAGCTACATCGAAGAGCATCTCACCCAGGACATTCTGGTGGAGGACGTGGCGCAGAAGGCCTATGTGTCCGCGTACCACTTCCAGCGCATTTTCCACGCCCTGTGCGGCGTGACCCTGGGGGAGTACATCCGCTGCCGCCGCCTCACCCTGGCTGCCCAGGAGCTGACCCACGGCGATGCCAGGGTCATCGATGTGGCGCTGAAATACGGCTACGACTCGCCCGACAGCTTTGCCCGGGCGTTCCAGAAGTTCCACGGCATCCTCCCTTCAGCCGCAAAGGAGAAGGGCGCCAAGCTCACCGCCTTTTCGCCCCTGCGCATCAATCTCTCATTGGAGGGCGGAACTATGCTGGAATACAGGATCGTGGAAAAGCCCGCCTTTACCCTGATGGGTATCGGCAAAATGTTCAACAACGAGACCTCCTATCAGGAGATCCCACCCTATTGGGGCGAGTATCTCCAAAGCGACAATCGCCACGTCTGCGGCCAGTTCGGTGCCTGCATCGATGCCGATGGCCGCAACTTCAAGTACCTGATTGCCGACGTCTACCAGCCCTGGCGGGAGATCCCCGCCGGATACGAGACCGTGACCTTCCCCGCCGGCACCTGGGCGGTGTTCCCCTGCCGGATGGACAACCTGCAGGACGTGAACACCCGCATGTGGAAGGAGTGGCTCCCCGCCTGCAAGGACTACCGGCTGGGCAGGAACTGCAACCTGGAATACTACACGCCCCCGGAGGAAAACTATGCGGAGCTGTGGCTCCCGGTGGAAAGAAGGGTGTAAGCCATGGAAAGGATCATCAAGCCCGCCTTCACCGTCATCGGCAAGGAAGGCTCCACCCGCGACGGCGAAGGCTTCATCCAGCGCCTGTGGGAGGATGCCAACGGTCACTTCGGTGAGATCGCTCCCCTGGCCAAGACGGAAAACGGCCAGCTTGTGGGCGTATGGGGCGCCATGAGCGACTTCTCCCGCAGCTTCCAGCCCTGGGAGGAAGGCTTCACCCAGGGCCTCTACCTGGCAGGCGCCGAGTGCGCGGACGATGCCCAGCCTCCTGCTGGCTGGACGAAGTGGGTCATTCCCGGCTACGAATACCTGCGGGTGGAAAGCACCCCCACCGCCTTCCCCGACACCCTGGCCCACCTGGCGCAGCAGGGCATCACCCTGGCTGGTGCCGTGCATGATTTCACCGACCCCGCCACAGGGAAAGGCTATATGTGCTTCCCCATCAGGAGGCTGTGAACAAAAACAGGCACCGCATGAAATCCATCATGCGGTGCATGTTTTTTATAATTCCATCTCGTGCTGCACGTTCCCCTCAAAGTCCTTCCAGATGAACTTCCCGTCCTCCAGCAGCATATAGCCGTGCCAGCTGCCTTCCTTGGGAATGCTCACCGAGCCGGGGTTCAGGTAGCGGTAGCTGCCGTGATCCTCCCAGGCCGGGATGTGGGTGTGGCCGTGGAGCAGCACGTCCCCGTTGCGCAGGGGCGGCAGCTTGGCGTTGTTGTACACATGGCCGTGGGTGCAGTAGATCAGCTTGGTGCCCTCGCACAGCAGGGCGTAGTCCGCCAGCACGGGGAAGTCCAGCACCATCTGATCCACCTCCGCCTCGCAGTTGCCGCGAACGCAGAGGATATCCTCCTTCATGGCGTTGAGCATGGCAATGACCTGCTTGGGCGCGTACCCTTCCGGCAGATCGTTCCGCGGGCCGTGATACAGCACATCGCCCAGGAGCAGCAGGCGATCAGCCGCCTCGGTCTTGTAGGCAGCAAGCAGCTTTTCGCACCAGTAGGCGGAGCCGTGGATGTCCGAGGCAATGAGCCACTTCATGTCGGTTTCTCCTTACTTCAGGTTCAGCTTGGCGGCCACGGGATCGATGTCCAGGGTGGCGAAGTAGTCCTCCGGGCGTTCGGCGCGGCGGATGAGCTGGTAGGAGCCATCCTCCTTGTACAGCACCTCGGCAGAGCGGAGGCGGCCATTGTAGTTGTAGCCCATGGCATAGCCGTGAGCGCCGGTATCGTGGATCACGATGAGGTCACCCTCGGCGATCTCCGGCAGGGCGCGGTCGATGGCAAACTTGTCGTTGTTCTCGCACAGGGCGCCAGCCACATCGTACACATGGTCGCAGGGCAGGTGATTCTTGCCGCAGACGGTGATGTGGTGATACGCGCCATACATGGCGGGGCGCATCAGGTTCACGGCGCAGGCGTCCACGCCGATGTAGTGCTTGTAGGTGTCCTTGTGGTGGGTGGCATGGGTCACCAGCCAGCCCTGGTCGCCGGTCATCCAGCGTCCCAGCTCGGTCTTGATGGCCACGCCGCCGTTGGGGAACACGGCCTGGTAAGCCTGGCGCACGCCCTCGCCCACCTGCATGATGTCGGTCTTTTCCTGCTCGGGACGGTAGGGGATGCCCACGCCGCCGGAGAGGTTGATGAAGGCAAGCTTCAGCCCGGTCTCCTCCGCCAGATCCTTGCCGCACTTGAAGAGGATCTTGGCCAGGGTGGGATAGTAGCTGTTGTCGGTATTGTTGCTGGACAGGAAGGCATGGAGGCCAAACTCCTTGGCACCCAGCTCCTTCAGCCGCTTGAGACCCTCCTGCAGCTGGGGATAGGTGAAGCCGTACTTGGCATCGCCGGGGTTGCCCATGATGGCGGTGCCGATCTTGAAATCTCCGCCGGGATTATAGCGGCAGCAGATGCACTCCGGAATGCCGCCATGCTCCTTCAGGATATCGATATGGGTGATGTCGTCCAGGTTGACATACGCCCCCATGGCGCGGGCGTGTTCAAACTCCTGGGGAGGCATATTGTTGGCGGAGAACATCACGTCCCGGCCAGCAAAGCCCAGGGCCTCGGACAGGAGCAGCTCGGTCTCGCTGGAGCAGTCCACGCCGCAGCCTTCCTCCTGCAAAATACGCAGCACGGTGGGATTGGGCAGCGCCTTCACAGCGAAATACTCCTGGAAATCCTCGCACCAGGAGAAGGCGGCCTTCAGCGCCCGCGCATTGCGGCGGATGCCCGCCTCATCGTAGAGATGGAAGGGCGTGGGGAACTGTGCCGCCGCACCCTGGAACACTTCATCAGTCAGATTAAAGTTCGGCATGAATGATCACTCCATCGCTTGTAAAATACGTTTTCAATCTAACACACAAGACGGCATAATGCAAGTTTTTCTCCAGTATTTCGCAGAGCAATTAGAAATTTGAAATGATGAATTATGAATTAGGAATGATGAATTGAGTGTGTGGCACGGCGGGCGATCGCAGATCGCCCCTACAGGTGCGAAGAAAGTAACGCATTGAGGCAAGCGGCAGAACCACTCCCTCAGTCGCCTTGCGGCGACAGCTCCCTCGAAGAGGGAGCCTCAGTTACTTCCTCCGCGTCGCGGCGCAACCGTATTTGCGCCGTGACCCCAAAGGAAAACCCACCCTGTATGCTCACAGGATGGGTTTCGAAAGGGTCGAAGACCCTTCGCGGGATTCCCAAGGGCAGAGCCCTTGGGCGGGTTGTCAGGGCAGAGCCCTGACCGGGAGTGCAGAGGGCAGCGCCCTCTGCTTATCGCATCTCGATAAGGTCGTACTCCCGAGTGCCGAGGCCGATTTTTTCGGCGTGGGCGAGCTGGGAGCGCCAGTCGGTGGCAGGCTGGCTGTTGATGAAGTGGTCGTCGCAGATATGGGGCATTTCGTCCAGGCGGCTGCCGGGGATGGGCTGCTGTTTGAGGCAGGCGTCCACGCAGGCCTGATCCAGCGCCACGGGATCAAAGCTGGCGAACATGCCAATGTCCGGCAGGATGGGCAGGTCGTTTTCGGCATGGCAATCGCAATAGGGGCTGATGTCGATGACCAGGCTGATGTGGAAGTGGGGGCGACCCTGCACCACAGCCAGGGAATATTCGGCGATCTTGCAGTTCAGGATATCGTTGCTCTCGTCCTCGGCGGGGCGGGTGGCATCCTTGGGGCAGGCGCCGATGCAGCGGCCGCAGCCCACGCACTTGCTGTGGTCAATGCTGGCCTTGCGGTTCTCGATGGTAATGGCATCGTGGGCGCAGTTCTTCTGGCAGATGGCGCAGCCGATGCAGGCATCCTGATCTACATAGGGCTTGCCGGCGGAGTGCATTTCCATCTTGCCCGCACGGGAGCCGCAGCCCATGCCGATGTTCTTCAGCGCGCCGCCGAAGCCGGTACCCTCGTGACCCTTGAAGTGGTTCAGGCTGATGAAGATGTCCGCGTCCATCACCGCGCGGCCGATCTTGGCTTCCTTCACATATTCGCCGTCCACAGGGACATAGGCCTCGTCGGTACCCTTCAGGCCATCGGCAATGATGATCTGGCAGCCGGTGGACATGGGGCTGAAGCCGTTCTCCATGGCGGTGTCCATATGATCCAGGGCATTCTTGCGGCTGCCCACATAGAGGGTGTTGCAGTCGGTGAGGAAGGGGCGGCCGCCCAGCTCCTTCACAAAATCGGCGACCACCTTGGAGTAGTTGGGGCGCAGGAAGGCCAGGTTGCCCAGTTCGCCAAAGTGGAGCTTGATGGCTGTGAACTTGCCGTCGAAGTCGATCTGATCCATGCCAGCGGTCTTGATGAGGCGGCGGAGCTTTTGCAGCAGGGTCTCGCCGTGGCGGGTGCGCAGGTCGCAATAGTAAACTTTCGATGCCATCGCAGGATGACCTCCAATTCATGTAGTGAGGTCAGTTTACCACAAAACGGTTGTGTGTGCAACGATTGCGGCAAAAAAAGAGCTGCCCGGAGGCAGCAAAAGCTGAATGGTTGCAATCCCAGCATCAGATTGACAGCAGCAGCGCAAAGCCGAACAGAAGCAGACTGGCCACCAACACCAGTGCTGCAATCCATGTTCCTATCACCCAGGCGGTGTTCAGATTGTTAATAAACTGCAGCTTGCTGATATACCACAGCCCCTCCCTTTCCTCCAGGATGCCTGTGATCCTGATGGGGATACGGAAGCGCCAGATATCCAGCTTGACCTGAGCCGGCAAAGCGAAGTACAGGGCAGTTCCCACTCGACTGAGAGCGGTTCTCTCTACATTCAGCGACAGCTGCCCCCAGTATTTCCAATCGCATTGCAGCAGATGTCTTGTCCACTTTCTGCCATGAAAGATTTCCCCCGGATTGGTGCCTAAAATCAGCATCTCATCCGGCAAGATCGTTTCGTCGATGCAGGCATCTGCCAGTTCAGGATCACGCTTTTCGTAATAGGCGTTTAGTTGTCGCAGGGGACGCAACGCATTATCCCGCATCTCTTCCGGAAACGCCTCGCCGGGAATATCGCGAGGAGCAACTCTTTCTCGGCGTCCCTCCAGCCAGATACGCAAGAGGAGATACAGCAAGATCAGGAAAAAGACTACAAACAGTCCGCCTGCAAGGTATTTCATCTGATTGCTTTCTCCTCTGTCAGAAAATACTCTTCAGCATCAGCCCGCCGCCAAAGATGGCCAGCGGAATGCCCACGATCATGCCAATGCCCGTCAGGCACAAAAGCACGCCCAGGCAGCAGATCACAAAGCCAATGCACAGGCCGATCATGGAGCCAGCCAGGCTCAGAAGAAGTCCCACCAGGTCAGCGGCCACACGGAAGGGCCAGGTCAGTACGCGTAACATCATCAATCAACCTCCATGGCTGTATGATATCACGCTTGCCGTGGCGCTTCCAGTTGGTTTCCATGAGAAGAAAATGAGAAAATCTTAATCTTTCTTCTCCCGGTAGACCACGAATTTCTGGAACAGGAACTCGGTGACGAAGTTGATGAGCATATTGATGATCTCGATGAGCCAGTCGTGCAGGCCCAGCTTTTCCAGCCAGGTACCCCACATGGCGGAGGCAGGGGTGAACACCAGGTAATACAGCGCCACCAGCAGCATATCCCGCTTCACGGTACCGGTGGGCTTGAAGGTGTACTTGCGGTTGAAGGTGAAGTTCCAGATCACCGACAGCACCAGGGAGGGAACATGGCTGAGCCAGTAGCTCTCCAGCCCCAGCACGTCGTGGAGGATGGCAAAGCTGCCCGCCTGGACAATGCCTGCGGAAATGGAGAACAGCGTGAATTTGATCGCCTGCCAGATGCTCTTGCTCTTCATTGGTATACCTCCGTTAAACCAGCCGCAGCGAGGGCTGGGCATTCAGCGTCAGGTCGGCCACCTCGCCCCGCAGCAGCCGGTAGTAGGCCGCGGAGCCGATCATGGCGGCGTTGTCGGTGCAGAGGGAGACCTTGGGCATGTACAGGGGGATGCCCGCCTTGTCGCATTCCTCCTGCATCATGCGGCGCAGGAGGCGGTTGGCCGATACGCCGCCCGCCATGGCCAGGCACCTGGTGCCGGTCTCCTGGGCGGCCAGCACGGCCTTTTCCACCAGGGAGGACACCACCGCATACCGGAAGGAGGCCGCCATGTCCGCCTTCGGCAGCTCCTCGCCCTTCTGCTCCATTTTGTGGGCAGCGTTGAGGAAGGCGGTCTTGAGGCCGGAGAAGGAATAGTCATACCGCCCGTCGGGATGGGGATGGGGCAGGGTGAGGTAGTGGGGATCGCCCTCCTCGGCCAGGGCATCGATGCGGGGGCCGCCGGGATAGGGCAGGCACAGCACGCGAGCCGCCTTGTCGAAGGCCTCGCCCGCCGCATCGTCCATGGTCTGGCCCAGCAGGCGATACTCGCCGTAGTCCGTCACCTGCACCAGATGGCTGTGGCCGCCGCTGACCACCAGGCACACAAAGGGCGGCGTCAAATCGGGGTGAGTGAGGTAGTTGGCGGAAACGTGACCCTCGATGTGGTTCACGGGGATGAGGGGCTTGTTCAGCGCGTAGCTGAGACCCTTCATGCAGTTCACGCCGGTGAGCAGCGCGCCCACCAGGCCGGGGCCGTAGGTCACGGCAAAGGCGTCCACGTCGGCGAGGGTCATGCCCGCCTCCTTCACCGACTGATCCACCACCCGGTCGCAGGCCTCCACATGGGCGCGGGAGGCGATCTCCGGCACCACGCCGCCATAGAGGGCGTGGAGGTCGATCTGGCTGAACACCACGTTGGACAGAATGGTGCGGCCGTTCTCGATCACCGCAGCGGCGGTCTCGTCGCAGGAGGTCTCCAGGGCCAGGATGCGCACCTTGTCTTGGTTCTTCAGGCGCGATACGGTGTTGCGCGCCGCTTCTTCATAGGTCATCGTTTCCACCTCTTGGATAAGTGCCGGGCCGCCAGCGCCAACAGCGCTAACCCACCCAGCCAGGTGCCGCCCAGCAGCGCGGCATAGTGGATGAAAAAGTTCAGGGGCATCAGCCGGATCAGCAGGTCGGTCTGCGGGTCCAGCTGCCACAGGTCGTTGGAAAAGGACAGGCGGTGGAACAGCACGAACAGCCCCTCAAAGTCCGCCACGCCCCACACGACCAGCACCGCCACCACCAGCAGCACCCCCAGCGCCCCGGCCAGAAAGCCCTGCGCTATGCGCCGCCGCTGATCCCGCAGGGTATACGCCCCGCCACCCAGCGCCAACAGCGCCAGCACCGAAAGCAGCAGCACCCCGCGGCACAGGTCAAACAGCGCCTTCACATCCGCCATGTGCTGCTGCTCGTGGCTGTGGAAGCATTGGCGCTGGACGCCCTCGCCATCGGTAAAGGAAAACTGAAAATCCTGCTCCCGCCCGGAGAGGTAATCGGTGATCATCTCCACCATGGCGGGGTAGTGTTCCTGGGGCAGCCCGGTGGCTTCCGGCGGAGCATGGCGCTGCATGAGGGCGTGCATCAGCGGTGCGGAACCGCCCATGCCATCCAGCAGGAAGGCCAGCAGCGCCAGCGCGGAGGCCAGGGAAAGCAGAATGCCGCACAAGGCGGCAAGGAGTTTGCGTGGTGTCATCATATCCATATGCATAAAGGAAGTTTGATGTTGGAGCAAGTGGTGCCCAATCCCTCCGTCAGCCGCAAGCGGCTGCCACCTCCCTTTACACAAGGGAGGCTTTTGGCTGCTGCCCCTCAATTCGGCATTGTCGTTCAGCCAGCCAAAGCTGTCTGAACTCTGTGCCTCATTGGAACTCCAGGCTGCTGCTTCCGCCACTGGCGGCGCAGCCTTCCGTTCTGTCGCGGCGCGCCCATTGCGCGGCGTGACCCCTGCTCGGAGACCACCGTGTTGGCCATCCCCGCATGGGTTTCGAAAGGGTCGAAGACCCTTCGTGGGGTGCAGGGGCAACGCCCCTGCTGGTGGAGTCCAGAGGAGGCAACGCCTCCTCTGGTTACTGCATCTTCAGGTAAGAGGTGACGAAGCCTTCCAGGTTGCCGTTCATGACGTCGTCGATGTTGCCGACTTCGAAGCCGGTGCGGTGGTCCTTCACCATGGTATAGGGCTGGAAGACGTAGGAGCGGATCTGGCTGCCCCACTCGATCTTCTTCATTTCGCCCTTGATGTCGGCCATCTGCTGTTCCTTCTCGCGCTCGCGGAGTTCCAGCAGCTTGGAACGCAGCATACGCAAGCAGGTGGCGCGGTTCTGCACCTGGTCGCGCTCGGTCTGGCAGGCGACCACGATGCCGGTGGGGAAGTGGGTCATACGCACGGCGGAGGAGGTCTTGTTAACGTTCTGGCCGCCAGCGCCGGAGGAATGGTAGGTATCCACGCGGACGTCCTTCATGTTGATCTCGATCTCGCCGTCGTCGTCCTCCAGGATGGGGGACACGTCCAGGGAAGAGAAGGAGGTCTGGCGGCGGGCATTGGCGTCGAAGGGGGAGATGCGCACCAGGCGATGCACGCCCTTCTCGCCGCGGAGGTAGCCATAGGCATGGTCGCCGCTGACCTCAAAGGTGACGGACTTCACGCCCGCGGTATCGCCGTCCAGGTAGTCCAGCACCTTCACGGTGAAGCCCATCTTTTCGCAATAGCGGGTATACATGCGGTAGAGCATCTGCGTCCAGTCCTGGGCCTCGGTGCCGCCAGCACCGGCGTGGAGGGAGAGAATGGCGGGGCTGTCGTCGTAATCGCCGCGCATGAGGGTCTCCAGCTCCAGGGCATCGGCAGCCTCGCGGAGCTTTTGCAGCTCCTGGCCCACCTCGTCCACCATATCCTGGTCGTTCTCCTCCTTGGCCAGGTCCATCATCACCTCGATGTCATCGGCAGAGGAGAGCAGCTTTTCGTAGTGTTCCACCTTGTTCTTCAATTGGCCCAGCTTCTGGTTCACCTTGGAAGAACGCTCGGTGTCGTTCCAGAATTCGGGCTGATTCATTTCCTCGGTCAGCTCGTCGATCTGTTCCTTGATGTGGTCAATGTGCAGCGCGTCGCCTGCGGCCAGCAGGGACTTGCGGATCACTTCGATGTCCTGGGCATACTGTTCCAGTTCCAGCATTGTAATTACCTCTCATTCTTTATAACAGATTGATTCATATTGCAAAGAGATTCCGCCTCTGCGGAGGCGGCCAAAGGGCTTTCCGATCGCCCTTTGGAAACCTTCGGATACCTCGTCTTTTACAAAGTCCAACCCGTTACAAGAATCCAATCATTGTTGTTCCAGCTTTCTGTGTATTGTGGCAGGTGCGGGGAAAAGCGGCATGTTGGGGCAAGCAGCGCAGCCCTCTCAGTCTTCGCTTCGCTCAGCCAGCTCTCCCGGAGGGAGAGCCAAGATATTCCCCCGCGTCGCGGCGCATCCATTATGCGCCGTGACCCCTTCTCGGAGATCACCCAGCACCGCCCATCCCGAAGGGGAGTCCAGAGGGCCGAAGGGCCCTTTGGCGGGAGAGTCCAGAGAGGGCAGCGCCCTCTCTGGTCGCCGGAGGCGAAACGCGTTACTCCGCGTCATTACCGCAGCACTGCTTGTATTTCTTGCCGGAGCCGCAGGGGCAGGGATCGTTGCGGCCGACCTTTTCGGAGGCCTTGACGCGGCGGGGCTGGCGGGGGCCATCGGAGAGGCGGGCTTCCACGGGCTTGGCGGTCTGCACACGCTCGGGGGTGCGCTCCACCCTGGCCTGATAGACCCGGCGCACGGTGTCCTCGCGGATGAGGTTGTTCAGCTCCTCGAACATATAGCCAGCTTCGATCTGATACTCGGTGATGGGGTTCTTGCCGGAGTAGGCGCGGAAGCCGATGCCGTCGCGGAGCTGATCCATGGCGTCGATGTGATCCATCCAGCGGCGATCCACGCTGCCCAGCAGCATCACGCGCTCGAACTCGCGCATATCCACGCCGATCTCGCTCAGCAGGGTCTCGCGCTCCTCATAGAAGGCGCGGGCGTCCTCTTTCAGCAGGTCGATAAAGCCTGCCTTGTCCTCGTCGGCGATGACCATCTGCTTGTGCTTTTCAATGGTGCCGGGATGCACGCACAGCGTCTCCAGGAAGGTGGTGAGCTGCTGCCAATCCCAGTCGTCGCCGTCCTCGGTGGCGGCAAAGCGAGCCATGGCGGCATCGATGAGCTTGGCGGACATACCGATGATGTTCTCCCGCACGTTCTCGCCCATCAGCACCCGGCGGCGCTGGCCGTAGATCACCTCGCGGTGGCGGTTCATCACGTTGTCGTATTCCAGCACGTGCTTACGGGCCTCAAAGTTGCGACCCTCGATGCGCTTCTGGGCGGACTCGATCTGCTTGGTGAGCATCCCCGCCTGCAGAGGCTCGTCGTCCTTCAGGCCCAGGCGATCCACGATGAGGCCGATGCGCTCGGAACCGAACAGGCGCATGAGGTCGTCTTCCAGGGAGATGAAGAACTGGGTGGAGCCGGGGTCGCCCTGGCGGCCAGCGCGGCCGCGGAGCTGGTTATCGATGCGGCGGGACTCGTGCCGCTCGGTGCCGATGATGTGCAGGCCGCCGGTGGCCAGCACCCGCTCATGCTCGGCGTCGGTCTGCTTTTTGAAGGAAGCGTGCAGCGCCTGATACTTCTCGCGGGCGGCCAGCACTTCCTCGGTCACATTCTCGTTGTGACCCACAGCGGCCTCGATCATCTCATCATCGATGCCTTCCTGGCGCATGGCGCGGCGGGCAAGGAATTCCGGGTTGCCGCCCAGCAGGATGTCCGTGCCGCGGCCAGCCATGTTGGTGGCAATGGTCACAGCGCCGTAGTGACCCGCCTGGGCAACGATCTCCGCTTCCTTGGCGTGGTTCTTGGCGTTCAGCACCTCGTGGGGGATGTTGCGGCGGCGCAGCAGGGCGGAGAGCATTTCGCTGGTCTCCACGGTGACGGTACCCACCAGCACCGGCTGACCCTTGGCGTGATGCTCCTCAATGGAGGCCAGCACGGCGGCGAACTTGGCGTTCACATTCTTGTACACCATGTCGTCCAGATCCTGGCGGATATTGGGCTTGTTGGTGGGGATCTCCACCACGTCCAGGGCGTAGATGCCCTGGAACTCGGCTTCTTCCGTCTTGGCGGTACCCGTCATGCCGGAAAGCTTGGAGTACATACGGAAGTAGTTCTGGAAGGTGATGGTGGCCAGGGTCTTGCTTTCCCGCTCCACCTTCACGTGTTCCTTGGCCTCAATGGCCTGGTGCAGACCCTCGGAGTAGCGGCGGCCCACCATCAAGCGGCCGGTGAACTCGTCCACGATCACCACCTGGCCGTTTTGCACCACATAGTCCACGTCCCGCTTCATGGTCACGTGGGCGCGCAGGGCGCAATGGATGTGGTGGTTCAGCTCGGCGTGTTCCGGGTCGTTCAGGTTGTCGATGGCGAAGGAGCGCTCCACCTTCTGGGCGCCCTCGTCGGTGAGAACGACAGCCTTCTTCTTTTCGTCATAGGTATAATGCTCGTCCCGCTTCATGGTGCGGACGACCTGATCAGCCTTTTCGTAGAGGACGGTACTCTTCTCGCCCTGGCCGGAGATGATCAAAGGCGTGCGCGCCTCGTCGATCAAAATGGAGTCCACCTCGTCCACAATGGCGAAGTGGTGGCCGCGCTGCACCAGATCCTTCTGGCGGATCACCATGTTGTCGCGCAGGTAGTCGAAGCCCAGCTCGTTGTTGGTGCCGTAGGTGATGTCGCAGGCATAGGCCTTGCGGCGCTCATCATTGTCCATGTCGTGGACGATCAAGCCCACGCTCAGCCCCAGGAAGCGATGCACCTTGCCCATCCATTCGCTGTCGCGGCGGGCCAGATAGTCGTTCACCGTCACCACATGGACGCCCTTGCCGGAAAGCGCGTTCAGATACGCCGGCAGGGTGGCCACCAGGGTCTTGCCTTCACCGGTCTTCATTTCCGCAATGCGGCCCTGGTGCAGCACAATGCCGCCCAGCACCTGTACCCGATAGGGACGCATCCCCAGCACGCGGGCAGCCGCCTCACGGGCAGTAGCAAAGGCCTCGGGCAGAATGTCGTCCTCGGTCTCACCCTTCTGCAGCCTGGCGCGGAATTCCTCAGTCTTCGCCCGCAGCTGCTCATCCGTCAGCTTGCGATATTCATCCTGCAGCGCCTCCACAGCGTCCACAGTCTTCTGTAGCTTTTTGAGCTGCGCATCATTGCCGCCGCCCATCAGCTTCTTCAAAAATTCAATCATAATAGTCTCCTAACCCGCCCGTGTCTATACGAACGCATTATACAGTATACCATGTTTCTCCCTCGCAATGCAAGCCCTACCAGAGGAGGCGTTGCCTCCTCTGGACTCCACCACCAAAGGGTCTTCGACCCTCTGGACTCCCTTTCGGGGATGGCGCCGCTTGGCGGTCTCCGAGCAGGGGTCACGGCGCAAGTACGGTTGCGCCGCGACGCGAGGAAAATATCTTGGCTCTCCCTCCGGGAGGAACGTAAGGCTGTGCCGCCAGTGGCGGATGAAGCAGCCTGACGTTCCAATGAGGCACAGAGTTCAGACAGCTTATGCTGGCTGAACGACAATGCCGAATTGTGGCGCTGTCAGCGCTTGCGCTGACTGAGAGGGCTGCCCTGCACAATTGCAT
>JAGBEX010000038.1 GCA_017936765.1 Clostridia bacterium | reverse complement strand
TGAAAGGGCCCAAGGCCAAAAGCGCTGAATGACGCTCCAACTATCGATGTGCGGGAAGCATTTTCCACTTCCCGATTCCAACAAGGAGGAAAAACCGTATGATTCAGCCGCAAACGCGACTCAAGGTAGCCGATAACTCCGGCGCCAAGGAAATCATGTGCATCCGCGTGCTGGGCGGTTCTTTCCGTCGCGATGGCTCCATCGGTGACATCATCGTGGCCAGCGTGAAGAGCGCCACCCCCGGCGGCACCGTGAAGAAGGGCGATGTGGTTAAGGCCGTTATCGTCCGTATGCGCAAGAACAAGCGTCGTCCTGATGGCTCTTACATCAAGTTCGACGACAACGCTGCCGTCATCATCAACGACAGCAAGATGCCCCGTGGCACCCGTATCTTTGGACCCGTCGCCCGCGAGCTGCGTGAGAAGGACTTCATGAAGATCGTCTCTCTGGCTCCCGAAGTTCTGTAAGGAGGTAAAACGATATGCACGTTAAGTCTAATGATCAGGTCGTTGTCATCTCCGGCAAGGACAAGGGCAAGAAGGGCAAGATCACTGCCGCTTTCCCCAAGACCGGCCGCGTTATCGTTGAGGGCGTGAACGTTGCTACCAAGCACCAGAAGGCCCGCAACCAGATGCAGCCCGGCGGCATCATCAAGAAGGAGCTTCCCATCGATGCTTCCAACGTGATGCTGGTTTGCTCCAAGTGCGGCAAGGCCACCCGCGTGGCTCACAAGGTCACCACCGTGACTGGTGAGAACGGCAAGGCCACCCGCAAGATGGTTCGCGTGTGCAAGAAGTGCAACGCGGAAATTGACTGATAAAGGAGGAAAAGCCAAATGGCTACCCGTTTGAAGGAAAAGTACCTGGCCGAGGCTGTTCCTGCTTTGCAGCAGAAGTTCAGCTACAAGAACGTCATGGAAATCCCCAAGCTGGAAAAGATCGTCATCAACATGGGTCTGGGCGAGTGCAAGGACAACGCCAAGTCCCTGGAGGTGGCTGTGAATGAGCTGACCGCCATCGCTGGCCAGAAGCCCATGGTTACCAAGGCCAAGAAGTCCATCGCCAACTTCAAGCTGCGCGAAGGTCAGTCCGTTGGCGCTAAGGTGACCCTGCGCGGCGCCCGCATGGAAGAGTTCATGGACAAGCTCGTGAGCGTTGCGCTCCCCCGTGTGCGCGACTTCCGCGGCGTGAGCACCAAGGCCTTCGACGGCCGCGGCAATTACGCCCTGGGCATCAAGGAGCAGCTGCTCTTCCCCGAAATCGAGTATGACAAGGTTGAGAAGATCCGTGGTATGGAAATGATCTTCGTCACCACTGCCAAGACCGACGAGGAGTGCATGGAGCTGCTGCGACTGCTGGGCATGCCCTTTGCGCAGGCGTAATTGAAGGAGGAAAAATCAAGTGGCTAAGACGAGTATGAAACTCAAGCAGGCGAGGACCCCCAAGTTCTCCACCCGCGCTTACACCCGTTGCCGCCTGTGCGGTCGTCCGCACTCTGTGCTGCGCAAGTACGGTGTATGCCGTATCTGCTTCAGAGAGCTGGCCTACAAGGGCCAAATCCCCGGTGTCCGCAAGGCCAGCTGGTAAGCGGGGAACAGAACGGAAGGAGGTACCATCATGGTTGTGAATGATCCCATTGCCGATATGCTCACCCGCATCCGCAACGCACAGATCGCCAAGCACGACGCTGTGACGCTGCCTGCCAGCAACACGAAGAAGGCCATCGCCAAGATTCTGCTGAACGAAGGCTACGTGAAGGCTGTGGACTACATCGACGACGGCCTGCAGGGCGAGATCAAGATTACCCTGAAGTACGTCAACGGCAAGCAGACTCCCGTTATCGCGGGTCTGAAGCGTATTTCTAAGCCCGGCCTGCGTGTGTATGCGCGCTGCGAAGAGCTGCCCAAGGTCCTGGGTGGCCTGGGCATCGCCATCATCAGCACCAGCAAGGGTCTGATGACCGACAAGGAAGCACGGAAGAACGCCATTGGCGGCGAAGTGCTGGCTTACATCTGGTAATAACCGACACGTCATTGGAGGTGTAAAGTATGTCTCGTATCGGAAGACTTCCGATCACTGTTCCTGCGGGCGTGACGGTTACTGTCAGCGAAGACAACCTGGTGACGGTGAAGGGTCCCAAGGGCACCCTGACCCAGAAGGTTGCTGCTGAGATCACCGTGAAGCAGGAGGGCAATGTCCTGACTGTTGAGCGTCCCAACGATAAGAAGCAGAACCGTGCTTTCCACGGTCTGTATCGTACCCTGATCAACAACATGGTCGTTGGCGTGACCGAAGGTTTCGCCAAGACGCTGGAGCTGGTTGGTACCGGCTACCGCGCCGCTGCCGAGGGCGGCAAGAAGCTGAACATCAACATCGGCTTCTCCCACCCCGTGATCATCGATGCCCCCGAAAATGTGACCTTCGAGACCCCCAACGCGAACACCATCATCGTCAAGGGTATCGACAAGCAGGTCGTGGGCAACCTTGCTGCTGACATCCGCGCTGTGCGTAAGCCTGAACCCTATCATGGCAAGGGCATTAAGTATCAGAACGAGCATATCCGCCGCAAGGAAGGCAAGACCGGTAAGAAGTAAGAAAGGGAGTGACTGCAAATGTTCAAGAAGCGTGACCGTAATGAGATCCGCGTGATCCGTCATGCCCGCGTCCGCAAGAAGATCAGCGGCACCCCCGATATGCCGCGTCTGTCTGTGTACCGCTCTA
This sequence comes from Clostridia bacterium, assembly GCA_017936765.1. GTDB lineage: Bacteria > Bacillota > Clostridia > Christensenellales > Aristaeellaceae > UBA11524. Next base: position 18,558 of record JAGBEX010000038.1, on the reverse strand, counting down.
ACAAGCACATCCAGGCTCAGCTGATCGACGATGTCGCCGGCAAGACCCTGTGTGCTGCTTCCACCCTGGAGAAGGACATTCAGGCTCAGCTGAATGAACTGGACAAGAAGGGTGCTGCCAAGCTCGTTGGCAAGCTGATCGGCGAGCGTGCTGTCCAGGCTGGCATCAAGGCCGTGGTGTTCGACCGCGGTGGCTATGTCTACACTGGCCGCGTGGCGGAAGTCGCCGCGGGCGCCCGTGAAGCCGGACTCGATTTCTAAGAGAAGGAGGACACACGCAATGCAACGCTACGAACAGGTCAGCGAATTCAAGGATCGTCTGGTCGCTGTCAATCGCGTGTCCAAGACCGTTAAGGGCGGCCGCAATATGCGGTTCTCCGCTCTGGTCGTGGTCGGCGATGAGAACGGCCGCGTCGGTTGCGGCATGGGCAAGGCTGCCGAAGTTCCCGAGGCTATCCGCAAGGCTACCGAGGCTGCCAAGAAGCACCTGGTGAATGTGCCCCTCAACGGCACCACCATTCCCCATGAATCCACCGGCTATTTCAGCACTGCCAAGTCTGTGCTGCTGCCCGCTCCCGAAGGTACCGGCGTGATCGCCGGCGGCGCTGCCCGCGCTGTGCTGGAGCTGGCTGGTGTGAAGGACATCCGCACCAAGTCCTTCGGCACCAACAACCCCATCAACATGGTGAAGGCCACTCTGGAAGCGCTTAAGCAGCTGCGCAGCGCTGAGGAAGTTGCCAAGATGCGCGGCAAGACCGTGGAAGAACTGCTGGGCTAAGGAGGATATGACGATGAAGCTTAAGATCACCCTGATCAAGTCTCCCATCGCCAGCCTGCCCAAGCACAAGGCTACGGTGGCTGCGATGGGCCTGAAGAAGGTCGGCCAGACCGTGATTCAGCCCGATAACGCCTGCGTCCGCGGGCAGATCTTCGCCGTGAAGCACATGGTGAAGGTTGAAGAAGTCAACGAGTAAAGGAGGGAAACCCCAATGAAACTGCACGAGTTGCACCCCGCTGCCGGTTCCACCACCGCTGAAAAGCGTCTGGGCCGTGGCGTTGGTTCCGGTCTGGGCAAGACCTCCGGTAAGGGCCACAAGGGCGCCAAGGCTCGCAGCGGCGGCGGCAAGCGCCCCGGCTTCGAAGGCGGCCAGATGCCCCTGTATCGTCGCGTTCCTAAGCGCGGCTTCACCAACATCTTTGGCACCGACTATGCCTGTGTCAACGTTGAGCGTCTTGAGATCTTCAACGACGGCGATGTGGTAACTGCCCAGTCCCTGATCGAGGCCGGCATCATCAAGAAGACTCTGGATGGCGTGAAGATCATGGGCAACGGTGACCTGACCAAGAAGCTCACCGTTCAGGCTGCCAAGTTCACCGCCTCCGCTAAGGAAAAGATTGAGGCTCTCGGCGGGAAAGCCGAGGTGATCTGACATGCTGGAATCTATTCGTAAAGTATGGAAGATCGAAGACCTGCGCAAGAAGCTGATCTACACCTTCTTGATGCTGCTGCTCTATCGCCTGGTGGGCGTTATCCCCGCCCCCGGCGTGGACGCGGCCAAGGTCATGTCCTCTGCTGCTTCTGACCTGCCCCTGCTGGAGCTGGTCAACATGATGACTGGTAATGCGTTCTCCCAGATGACCATCATGGCCATGGGTATTACGCCTTACATCAACGCCTCCATTATCATGCAGCTGCTGACCATCGCCATTCCGGCGCTGGAGCGCATGTCTCGTGATGAAGAGGGCGGCCGCGAAAAGATTCAGCGCATCAGCCGCTATGTAACTGTTGCTCTGGCTGCCGTGCAGGCCATCGGCCTGGTGGCTGGCCTGGGCTACATCAAGGCTGGCTGGCTGAACTATGTGCTGGTTGGCGTTTCCATGGCTGGCGGTACTGCCCTGGCCATGTGGATCGGCGAGCGTATCACCGACAAGGGTGTTGGCAACGGCATTTCCCTGCTGATCTTCGCCGGTATCATCTCCAACCTGTTCAACGGCATCATTTCTCTGTTCTCCACCGCCATCACCACCGGCACCGCCTCTGCCTGGATCGCTGCTCTGAGCATCATCATCGTGGCACTGGTCATGACGGTCGTGGTGACCTTCATCGACCTGGGCGAGCGCCGGATCCCCCTGCAGATCGCCAAGCAGGTGAAGGGTCGCCGTGTGTACGGTGGCCAGAGCACCCACATGACCCTGAAGGTCGTTTCCGTGGGCGTGCTGCCGATGATCTTCGCTTACTCCTTCCTGGCGTTCCCTGGCACCCTGATCCAGCTGATCGGCGGTACCTCCAGCGGCGCCTACATTTGGTGGATGACCTACATGAACAGCGGCAGCGTGTGGTATATGATTATCTCCGCTCTGCTGATCATCGCTTTCACCTTCTTCTATTCCTCCATCAGCTTCGACCCCAAGAAGCAGGCCGAGCAGCTGGTGCAGCAGGGCGCGGTGATCCCCGGTACTCGTGGTAAGAACATCCAGAAGTACCTGCAGAACACCGTGAACCGCCTGAACCTGTTTGCCGCTCTGTTCCTGGCCGTGCTGGCTGCCGTTCCTACGCTGCTGACTGCTGGCCTGAATGCCATGGTGCCCTTCGCGGCTTCCTCCATTCTGATCGGCGTGAGCGTGTCTCTGGAGTTCATCCGCACCATTCAGGGCGAGATGAGCGTCCGCGGCATCGAGATGGATATGGAAAACGGCGGCTTCATGTAAGCTGCTCAAGGCCATGCACCGGCGCCGCAACAGGTGCCGGTGCATGGTTGCTTCACAAATAAGGCAGGATATTCCTGCCAAATACTCGCGCAAGGATTCTGAAAGGAGCGCCGGAATGAATATCATCTTTCTGGGACCTCCCGGTGCCGGCAAGGGCACGCAGGCTCAGCGCATCTGCGCTGCACTGAACATTCCTCAGATCTCCACGGGTGACATTCTGCGCCGTGCGATCAAGGAACAGACCCCCACCGGTCTGAAAGCAAAATCCTACATCGACGCTGGTAAGCTGGTGCCCGACGAGGTCATCATCGACATCGTGAAGGACCGCCTGGCTCAGGAAGACTGCCAGAATGGCTACATTCTGGACGGCTTCCCCCGCACCGTTCCCCAGGCGGAGGCGCTGACGCACATCGCGAACATCGACTCCGTGATCGAACTGGCTGTGGACGACCAGCACCTGATCAACCGCCTGAGCGGCCGCCGTGTGTGCCTCAAGTGCGGCGCGACGTATCACATTTCCCTGCTGGATGGCAAGACCACCTGCGCCGCTTGCGGCGAAGAGCTGATCCAGCGTGATGACGACAAGGCCGAGACTGTTCTCAACCGCCTCACCGTCTATCACGATCAGACTGCCCCCCTGGTCTCCTTCTATGAGGAGAAGGGCCTGCTGCACCGCATCGATGGCGCGCAGGGCATGGACGTGATCTTCCAGTCCATCATGGAAACTTTAGGGGTCAAGTAATGATTAGTTTGAAAAATCCCGATCAGATCGGGAAAATGCGCGAAGCGGGCGCACTCCTCTATGAGGTGCTGCAGAAGCTGCGCGAAGCTGTGAAGCCCGGTGTTTCCACCGCTGCCCTGGATGTATATGCCGAGCAGCTGATCCGGAAAAACCATGCCATTCCTTCCTTCCTGAACTATCAGGGCTACCCTGCCTCCATCTGCGCGTCTGTCGACGATGCGGTGGTGCATGGCATCCCCTCCGAGGATCAGATCCTGAAGGAAGGCCAGATCATATCCATCGACTGTGGTCTGATCCTGGATGGCTGGCAGGCTGACAGCGCATTTACCATGGGTGTTGGCGAGATTTCTGCCCAGGCAGAGGCCCTGATCGAAATCACCGAGCAGTGCTTCTGGAAGGGCGTGCGTCAAGCTGTTGTGGGCAACCGCCTGGGGGACATCGGTCACGCTGTCCAGACCTGGGCGGAGGATCACGGCTGCGGCGTTATCCGCGACCTGACGGGTCACGGCATCGGCCGCGAAATGCACGAGGATCCTGCCGTGTACAACTTTGGCGAGCCTGGCCGCGGCCTGCGGCTGCGCAAGGGCATGACCCTGGCCATCGAACCCATGATTTCCGCCGGTGACTGGCGTGTGACCGTGGATGACGACGAGTGGTGCTATCGCACCCGCGACCGCTCCCTCTGCTCTCACTACGAGCACACCATTGCGATCACGGAAGACGGCCTGCCTGAGATCCTCACGCTTCCCGGCTTTGTCTGGAAGGAGGAGGACTGATGGAGCGGCTTCCCTTTGAAATTGGTCGCGCTGTCCAGTCCCGACAGGGACGCGACGCGGGACGCTGCTTCGTGATCCTTCAGGTGGTGGACGAGCAATTTGTGATGATGGCCGACGGCCTGACCCGCAAGCTGGACCACCCCAAGAAAAAGAAAGTCAAGCATTTGCATCCCAAGCCCTATGTAATGGAAGGCGTTGCCGAGGGTATTGCATCCCGGCAGCTGCTGGACAGCGACCTGAGGAAGTTCCTCAAGGCCAACGGGCTTGAAATCGACCAGCCGCTGTGCAAGGAGGGCTGAAGTTGTCCAAGAGCGACGTCATCGAAATGGAAGGGAAAGTCGTAGAAGCCCTTCCCAACGCTATGTTCCAGGTTGAGCTGCCCAACGGCCACCAGATCATGGCGCACATCTCCGGCAAGATGCGTATGAATTTCATCCGCATTTACCCCGGCGACAAAGTCACCATTGAGCTCTCTCCCTATGATCTGACCCGTGGCCGGATCACCTGGCGCAGCAAGGGCTAAGATTTGCCAACTGGCGGGTGCTGCTTGTCAGCGCCCCGTGCAACCAAGGATACCATAAGGAGGTAACAGAACATGAAGGTTCGTCCGTCTGTGAAGCCGATCTGCGAAAAGTGCAAGATCATTCGCCGCAAGGGCAAGGTCATGGTTATCTGCGAGAATCCCAAGCACAAGCAGAAGCAGGGCTAATTACCCCATGCAGTTAAGGCTCCGGTTCGTCCGGAGCCTTTTCCATTGGATAGCATAAGTAAACAAAAACTGATCCGAAAAAGAAATCGGATCAGTCTTTTATATACGCTCCATTGCCCGCGTCGCGGCGCGACCGTATTCGCGCCGTGACCCCTTCTCGGAGACCCAAAAGCCGCACACCCCCCGAACGGGATTCTTAAGGGATGAAATCCCTTAAGCGGAGTCCAGAGGCAGAGCCTCTGGCGGGGTCCAGGGGCAGCGCCCCTGGTCACTTGCCGCCGAGGAGCTTGTTCAGGGGGCTGCGGTAGACTTCGATGGCCTTGGCGGGACACATTTCCTGGCAGCAGTAGCAGCGGATGCACTTCTTGTAGTCGTATTTGGCCTTCTGGCCGTGACCGGCGCGGACGGCCTTTTCCGGCACGGGGCAGCTTTCCTCGCAGACGCCGCAGGCAATGCACTTCTTCATGTCGGCCTTGGGGCGGTGCTGCAGGAAGGGGAGGAGAGGCATCACCTTGGGCAGGAGGCCCTTCTTCATCACGCCGCGGAATACGTCGAAATCGGGGTTGCCGTATTTCTGCTGGGCTTCCTCCATGGTCAGGGTGCCGGAGGGGGTGATGATCTCGATCTCGTCATAGTTCATGGTGCCAACGCCGACCCTTGCACCGCTGACGCAGGTGGGCACGGCGGCGGGATCCAGGTGGATCAGCCCGGCGAAAACGCTGTCCAGCGCCACGGCATCGGCGGAGAAGAGCAGCACGTTCATGTTGATGGGCGTGCCGGAGCTGGGGCCGTTGCCTTCCATAGCCACAATGCCGTCCATGATGTGCAGGCGCGGCTTCACGCACAGGTTCAGGTCGGCCAGCATATCGGCAAATACGTCGCTGTTGGGGTAGTGGGCGTGGCCGGTGGCCTTGTTCACGCCGGTGATGCAGCCGTAGAGGTTCTTCACCGCGCCGGTGATGCGCTCCAGGGCGTGGGTCTTCATCTTGCAGATGTTGATCATGGCGTCCATCTCCTGCACGGCGTGGCAGAGATAGAAGCTCTTGGCGGTGTGGCCTTCCGGGAAATGCACCACCGAGCCGCCGTTGAAATCCGCCAGGGGAACGCCGTGCTTGGCTGCCTCGGCCGCCAGACCGCAGGTATCGGTGGCCTTTTCCGGAGTGGTGGTGGGGTTGCCGGGGCTATCGCCATAGGACACATGGGCATAGCCCTGGTCCTTCAGCAGCCTGCACACGGCGCCGAACACCGCCGGATGGGTGGTGATGGCCTTCTGGGGCAGGGCGCGGGCAAGCAGGTTGGGCTTGAGCAGCACCTTCTCGTCCTGGCGGATGAACTGCTCCATGCCGCCCAGCAGCTCCACGCCCTGGCGCACGGCGGTGTAAACCTGGTCTTCGTCATATGTATCAATGGGGATCAGCACCACAGGTTGCTTCATGGGATCAATCCTTTCCGGGAGATTCACCCATTATAGCACGGAATGCGGAAAATGCAAAGGCACACGCCTGCAGGCTATTTTCGGAGGAAAACCTGCCCATTCGACAGCATTCGACAGGATTAGTCAGCCTTCGCTGTTGAAACGGGGTGAAAAGCAGGGTATGATGAGCGTGAATACACCGAAGGAGGCAAAGCATGAAAAACGATGCGGCGGTGAGCTATCAGCTTTTGCAGCGCCTGGCAGAGCGCGCATGGGATGCGGGGGACGTGGAACGGCTCCTACAGGCCAGCGCGGCGGTGGACGAGGCCATGCTCCACTTGCTGGTGCAGGAAGAGGCAGCGCAACAGGCCATGTAAAGAAAATATGTTATTTCTTTTGCCGAAGTTTTACAACAAACGCGGAATAAGGCTTGTAGATATCGAAATTTTACGGTATAATAAGTTAGTGAACTTCTGTGCAAAGGAGTAAGAACGTTGAGTGATCATATGAACGACCAGAACAATATGCAGTCTGAAAACGACCAGCAGACGCGAGTGATCCCCCCGGTGGAAGCGACCAGCGCACCTGTGCGCCATCGCCGCTCGGAAAAGTATCATACCACGCAGGAGGCCGAGGTGCAGCAGCCTGCCGAGCAGGAGGCTTCTGCCAAGCCCGGCGAGCAGACCACCCGGGTGCAGACCACCCGCTTCAGCGTGCAGGCTCCCCAGCAGAGGGAGACGCCCTCCCAGGGTGTGCCGCGTCCTGCCGTGCTGACCCGCGTACCCGAGAAGCCCGCTGCTCCCTTTACCCCCGGCAGCAATGGTGTGCGCCGCCCCATCAGCGCGCCTGGCTACAGCCAGCGCCAGCCCCTGGGCGAGCGTCAGCCCTTGCAGGTGGGTGAGCAGCCCCGCGTGCGCCGCTCCGTGGATTTCGAGGAGCTGGACACGCAGTATAACGAGGAATTCAAGCAGGCTGAAAAGCAACAGAAGAAAAAGGGCAATAAGCTTCTGGTGACGCTGGTGGCCATCGTGCTGGTGCTGGCGCTGATCGTGCTGGGCTTCCTGCTCATTCCCGAAGGCGACAGCGGCCTTGGCCAGGTGAAGGCCAGCGTGGTGAACACCCTCTCCGGCCTGCTGGGCAGCGGCGAGGAGAAGGAGCCTGTGTCCAATGCCCAGGCCATGGACTTCTCCGCAGCGCCCACCCAGGGAACCGCGCCCCAGGAGATCGCCTTCACGCTGACCACCACCATGGATGTTTCCGGCGTGCGCGTGGTGGATGCCGAGGGCAATCCGCTGCCCACCTCCACCTCCGTGGCCATGGACAATGCGGATTCCCGCATCTGGGTGCTGAACCTGTCCCTGGCCGAGGGCTATAACGGCCTGGTGCAGGCGCAGATCAAGGACGGCGAAAACTGGCTGGATACCGGCAAGACCCAGCTGCTGGAGATCGCCGCGCCCCAGCAGACGGCGGACATCGGCGCCTTTGCGGTGATCGATCCCACGGCTGAACCCACCCAGGTGCCTACTGAGGTCCCCACCGTGGAGCCTACGGAAGTACCTACTGAGGTTCCCACCGAAGTGCCTACCGAGGTTCCCACTGTGGAACCCACCGCCGAGCCGACGGTGGAGGTGACCAGTGAGCCTACCCAGGAACCCACCCCCGAACCCACCGAGGCGCCTACCCAGGAGCCGGTGGTGACCCCCACCATGGAAGTGACGGCCACCCCCACCATGGCGCCCACGGAAGAACCCACCCCCGAACCTACCGAGGATCCCACCGTTGAACCCACCGCCGAGCCGACGGTGGAGGCTACCGAGGAACCTGCCGCCACGCCCAAGCCGGTGGCTCAAGCTGCGGAAAGTGCCGATCCCTCTCTGGTGGCTACCACGGTGATCTACAATGGTTCCAACAAGCTGGAAAGCTACGACCGTCCCGTGGAGGACGTGGTGGAAATGCCCGAGGCTGGCGCTTATATCACCCAGCCCTATGGCGTGATGACCTACCGCGGCGACGCCTTCCGCCAGAATGCGGCGGTGGGCCACGTGGAGGATATCTCCACCCTCTCCCTGAAGTGGACGGCTGAGGCTGGCAGCGTGAAGGGCGCCGACCAGACCTATTACGGCATCGGCTGGACGGGCCAGCCCGCCATCATCAAGTGGAGCCGCGAGGTGCGCAATGCCTCCAACATCGTGGAGGAAAAGCGTGCCACCCAGGCCCTGAAGGAAGTCATCGTGGCCGGTATGGACGGCAAGATCTACTTCCTTGACCTGGCCGACGGCCTGCCCACCCGCGAGGCCATCAACGTGGGCTATCCCATGAAGGGTACCCCCAGTCTGCATCCCCTGGGCTATCCCATCATGACGGTGGGCCAGTTTGCCCGCAGCATGGCCAAGGGTACCGGCGACATCGGCCTGCGCTTCTACGATCTGCTGACCCAGAAGCAGGTGTACATGATCGACGGCATGGACGGCAAGATGAAGCGCCCCTACTACTATAGCCGCGGCGCCTTCGACACCTCTGCGCTGATCGACCCCGCCAGCGACACGCTGATCACCGCCAGCACCAACGGCATGGTGTACCTCACCAAGCTGAACACCGAGTTCGACTACAACGCCGGCACCATCGCCATCGAGCCTGAGACCATCGCCATGAAGTCCAAGTCCAAGGGTCAGGCGGACAAGACCACCTCGGTGGAATCCAGCATGGCGGCCTATGGCCAGTACATCTTCTATGCCGACCTGAGCGGCCTGCTGCGCTGCGTGGATACCTCCACCCTCACCACCGTGTGGGCTGTGAACACCGGCGACCAGGTGGAGGCGGCCATCTCCCTGGACTTTGATGAGAACGGCGACCTGTGGCTCTACACCGCCAACACCCTGCAGAACCGCGGCAAGGGCAATGTGACCATCCGTCGCTTCAATGCCCTGACCGGCGAGGAAAGCTGGGCGGTGGAGGTCGGCAGCCAGAAGAACACCAAGAACAAGAAGATCACCGGCGCCATGGCTTCTGCCCTGGTGGGTCAGAACGAGCTGAGCGACCTGGTGGTGTTCACCCTGAGCAATGTGTCCAAGGCCGGCGCGCAGAACATTTTTGATGAGGATGCCACCGCGGCCGAGGGCGTGACCATCGCCCTGGACAAGTCCACCGGCGAGATCGTGTGGGCGCAGCAGCTGGACAGCTACAGCTACTCTTCCCCCGTGGCTGTGTATGACGAGGCCGGCTGCGGCTGGATCATCCAGGCCAGCGGCAAGGGTACCCTGTACCTGATGGAAGGCCTCACCGGCGATATCCTGCACACCCTGGAGGTGGAAGGCACCATCGAGGGTTCTCCTGCGGTGTATGGCAACACGCTGGTCATTGGCACCACCGGCAAGAACACGTCCTTCATCTACGGCATCACCCTGGAATAATCACAAACGAGCCAGAGGGCGAAAGCCCGCTGCCGCCCGCTGGCCTGTTGGCTGGCGGGCGTTTGCGTTGAACAAAAGGAGGCTTAACCATGGCAAAGGTTTTGGTGGCGCTGGATCAGGGTACCACCAGCTCCCGGGCGGTGGTGTTCGACACCGCAGGGCGTATGCTGGCGGCTCACGGCGTGGAGTTCCCGCAGATCTTCCCCAAGCCCGGCTGGGTGGAGCATGATCCCCACGACATTCTGAACAGTCAGATCACCGCCCTGCGTGAGGCGGTGAAGAAGTCCGGCGTGGACGTGCAGGACATTGCGGCCATCGGCATCACCAACCAGCGGGAAACTACGCTCCTGTGGGATCGCAAAACGGGGGAGTGCGTCCACAACGCCATTGTGTGGCAATGCCGCCGCACCGCCCACGATGTGGATAAGCTGGTGGCTCAGGGCTGGAGCCAGGTGATCCGGGACAAGACCGGGCTGGTGCCGGATGCCTACTTCTCCGGCACCAAGCTGGCGTGGCTTTTGAACCGGCTGAACCTGCACGAACGTGCCGAGAAGGGCGAGGTGTGCTTTGGCACGGTGGACAGCTTTCTGGCCTGGCACCTGGTGCAGGGGCATCCCCATGTGACGGACGCCACCAATGCAGGCCGCACCATGCTCTTTAACCTCTCCACCCAGGACTGGGACGATGAGCTGCTGCGCCTGATGGACATCCCCCGCGCCTGCCTGCCCCAGGTGGTGGACTCCAGCCAGGTCATCGGAATGCTGGACGAGAGCGTCCTGGGCTGCGCCATTCCCGTGGCAGCCATGGCAGGCGACCAGCACGCCTCCCTGTTTGGTCAGGCCTGCCTGCAGCCCGGCATGGTGAAGAACACCTACGGCACCGGCTCCTTTATGCTGATGAACACCGGGGACAAGCTGATCCGCAGCGAAAACGGCCTCTTGGCCACCATGGCCTGGCGCATTGGCGGCAAGCCCACCTATGCGCTGGAGGGCAGCGTGTTCATGGGCGGCGCCACCATCCAATGGCTGCGAGACGAAATGAAAATGCTCTCCACCGCAGCGGAGAGCGAGAGCGTTGCCCAGCAGGTGAAGGACACCGGCGGGGTGTATCTGGTGCCGGCCTTTACCGGCCTGGGCGCACCCTGGTGGGATCAATACAGCCGCGGCACCCTGGTGGGCATGACCCGCGGCACCGGCCGCGCCCATGTGGTGCGCGCCGCCCTGGAGGCCATTGCCTATCAATCTGCAGACCTGATGCAGGCCATGGTGCAGGACTGCGGCTTTACCCCCACCCGCCTGCAGGTGGACGGCGGCGCCAGCGCCAATGCCTTCCTGATGCAGTTCCAGGCCGATGTGATGGACGTACCCGTGGTGCGCCCCGTGGTGATGGAGACCACCGCCCTGGGTGCCGCCCTGCTGGCTGGCCTGGCGGTGGGCGTGTATGCCACCCTGGAGGAAACCGCCCAGGCTTGGCAGCAGGATGCCTCCTTCACCCCCGGCATGGAGGCCCATCAGCGCAAGAACCTGCTCTCCGGCTGGCACAAGGCCGTGGAGCGGGCGAAGGACTGGGCGGAACACTAAAGAAATTATGAATTATGAATGCGGAATTAAGTTTGTGGTTCGAGCCACAGGAACACTTTCTACATTCCGAATTCCGAATTACGCATTCCGAATTAAAAAAGGTCGGCTTAGCCGACCTTTTTTGCTTGCAGGGTTTTGATTCCGGCGCGGGTGTATTCCACCAATGCCAGCAGGGTGAGGGCCACGGCGATGTAGAGGATGATGCTGTCCAGCGGGAAGCCCAGGGTGATGAACTCGGCATGGAAGAAGCTCAGCACCAGCGCTGCCACGAAGGCGCACATGGCGACCTTGCCCAGCATATTGCTGTAGACCACCACATTGTTCTTCAGCATGAACCAGGCGCCGAAGACCATCAGCAGCTCCTTGGCCATCACGATCACAATGGCCCACCAGGGGATGATGCCCTGCACGCCCTGGCAGATCAGCGCGGTGCAGACCATCAGCTTGTCGGCCAGGGGGTCCATCAGCTTGCCGAAATTGGTGATCAGGTGATACTTGCGGGCAATGTAGCCGTCCAACAGATCCGTGAGGCTGGCAACGATAAAGGTGATAAGCGCCAGCTTGGTGTGTCCGGCAACATAAAGGGCAACGAACACGGGGATCAGCAGCATACGCAGCATGGTCAGCACATTGGGGACGTTCCATACATCGGTGAAGTATTTTTCGATAAGCTTTTTCACGGGGCAAATCCTTTCTATAAGTTCAGGGGTCAACGATAAACATAGGATATATTCGCCATGCCGCGGGCAAAACCTTCTTTTTGGATACCATCCTGCGGTGGCATTTGAACACGAATTTGATGCTTTGGAGCAGGAAACCCCCATATTCGGGGAGAAAACTACACAGGATAGATATGTGATGGAGGTCGTGTTTATGCGATTTGACGGACGTAACGCGGATCAGCCCCGCGAGGTTTCGATTGTAACTGATTTTGTGCGCACGGCGGCAGGCTCCTGCCTGATCGCCACGGGCAACACCCGGGTGATCTGCACCGCCTCGGTGGAGGAAACGGTGCCGCCCTTCCTCAAGGGCAAGGGTCAGGGCTGGGTGACGGCGGAATATGCCATGCTGCCCGCTTCCACCAGCCAGCGCAAGAAGCGCGACGGCATCAAGAAGGATGGCCGCAGCGTGGAGATCCAGCGGCTCATTGGCCGCAGCCTGCGCCAGGCCGTGGACATGAAGGCCCTGGGCGAGCGCACCATCACCCTGGACTGCGACGTGCTGGAGGCCGATGGCGGCACCCGCACCGCGTCCATCACCGGCGCCATGGTGGCGCTGACCTGCGCCGTGGATAAGCTGGTGCAGGAAGGCAAGCTGCTGGTTTCGCCCATTGTGCATCAGGTGGCGGCGGTGTCCTGCGGCGTGGTGGAGGGTACGCCCTGCTGCGACCTGTGCTACCAGGAGGACAGCCGCGCCGATGTGGATATGAACTTTGTGATGAACGAGAAGGGCGAGTTCATTGAGTTGCAGGGTACCGGCGAAGGCCGTGCCTTTACCCCCGATGAGCTGGCCACCCTGATGGCCTATGGCAAGAAGGGCATTGAAAACCTGATGCAGGCCCAGCGGGATGCCCTGGGCGAGCGGGCGCGGCACATCGCTCCCAAGCCTGCCCTGGTGGTGGCCAGCGGCAACGAGCATAAGCTGCGCGAGCTGCAGCACATCTTTGGCGATTACTACACCGTGGTGTCCATGAACGCCGCGGGCTTCCATGGGGACATCGACGAGAATGCTTCCACCTTTGCGGGCAATGCCATCATCAAGGCCGAGGCGGTGTGCGAGGCTACCGGTCTGCCCACCCTGGCGGACGACAGCGGCCTGACCGTGGAAGCCCTGGACGGCGAACCCGGTGTGCTGTCTGCCCGGTATGCGGGCATGCATGGCGACGACGATGCCAACAACAAGCTGCTTTTGCGCCGCATGAACGGCAAGACCGACCGCGACTGCGCCTTCCAGTGCGCCATTGCCCTGAAGATCCCTGGCAAGGAAGCCCTGGTGGCCGAAGGCTCCTGCCCCGGCGTGCTGCTGGAGGCAGAGCGGGGCAACGGCGGCTTCGGCTATGATCCCCTGTTCCTCTACGAGCCGCTGAACCAGACCTTTGCGGAGATCTCCCAGGAGGACAAGAACAGGGTGAGCCACCGCGCCCGCGCCTGCGAGAAGATGCTGGAGATCATGAAGGAGCTGCACGAGTGATGCGCTGTTTGGTGATGAGCGACAGCCACGGCCACGATGACGACGTGCGCTGGATGCTGGAGCAATGCTGGAAGGATATCGGCCCGGTGGACTGTTACCTGCATTGCGGCGATGGTGCCTACGACTTCATGCGGCTGGAGAAGTTCATCCGCAATCGGGACGAATACGCCCTGATGTACGGCGTGGGCGGCAACTGCGACGTGGGCGTTCCCGGCCTGGAAAGCTATATGGTGCTGAACCTGGACGGGGCCAAGGTGTTCCTTACCCACGGCCACCGCTACCATGTGAAGTCCGAGTATTCCTACATCGATGATGTGTCCAGAGAGAAGGGGTGTTCCATCACCCTGTTTGGCCACACCCATCGCCCCTTCTGGGAGCAGCGGCAAACGCTGCTCCTGAATCCCGGCAGCGCAGCGGATGGCCGCATGGCGCTGCTGGAGATCAACAACGGAAAGCCTCGTTTCAAGCTGCTTGCCTTTTAAGGAGGAATGAAGCATGAATGGATTGGTTCGCGTTGCGGCAGCGGTGCCGCACCTGCACCTGGGCAATGTAGAAAAAAACGTGCAGGAGCATCTGCACAAGCTGGCAGAGGCCAGGGAAAAGCAGGCCGCGCTGGTGGTGTTTCCCCAGCTGAGCCTCACCGGTGCCAGCTGCGGTGATCTGTTTTATCAAAAGCCGCTGCTGGACAGCGTTCAGCAGGGCCTGATGGCGCTGGTGGAGGGCTGCCCCGAGGGCATTACCGCCGTGGTGGGTGCGCCCCTGCAGGGCAAGGGCGGCCTGTACAACTGCGCGGTGGTTTTGTCCAGCGATGGCGTCGAGGGCGTGGTTCCCCAGACCTTCCTGCCGGAGAAGCGCCACTTCCGCGCTGCGGGAGAGGGCTATGTGACCATCGCCGGGCAGGACTGGCAGCTCAGCCGCTACACCACCTTCACCTCCGCCGATGGGGTGACCTTCGGCATCGAAGTGGGGGAGGATCTCTTTGCCCCCATGGCACCCAGCACCACCCTGGCGCTGGCCGGGGCGGAGATCATGGTGAACCTATCCGCCATGAATGAGATCGTGGGTCGCCGTGCCTTCCGCCAGCAGACGGTGGCGCAGCAGTCCGCCCGCTGCCTGTGTGGCTATGTGTATGTGAATGCGGGCTGTGGCGAGTCCACCTCCGATCTGGTCTATAGCGGTCACAGCCTGGTGGCCAGCTGCGGCCATGTGCTGAAGGAGAACGGGGAGTTCATCACCGAGAACTATCTGCTCACCGCGGATATCGACCTGGATGCCATCCGCGCCGACCGGATGCGCAGCGCCGCCTTTGGCGACAGCGCGGCCATGGTGAATGCTCCCGTCAGCGAGGAGCTGATCTGGGGCAAGCTGCTGCTGGAAGACGCTGTGCAGCCTGATGTGCAGGTGAGCAAGCAGCCCTTCATCCCTGCGGAGAAGGAAGCACGCACCCTGCGCTGCCAGCAGATCTTCTCCCTGCAGGCACAGGGTCTGGCGCGGCGCATGGCCATCACCGGCGGCAAGGCGGTGATCGGCATCTCCGGCGGGCTGGATTCCACCCTGGCGCTGCTGGTGGCGGTGGAGGCTGTTGACCTGCTGGGGCTGCCCCGCACCAATATCCTGGGCGTGACCATGCCCTGCTTCGGCACCACGGACTGGACGTATCAATCCGCGCTGGAATTGATGACCACCCTGGGCATCACCCAGCGGGAGATCCCCATCCACGCGGCGGTTCGCCAGCACTTCAAGGACATCGGCCATGCGGAAAGCGACCACTCCGTGACCTACGAGAATGCCCAGGCCCGCGAACGCACCCAGGTGCTGATGGACGTTTGCAACGACTTTGGCGGCATCGTGCTGGGTACCGGCGACCTGAGCGAGATCGCCCTGGGCTGGTGTACCTACAATGCCGACCACATGAGCATGTACGGCGTGAACTGCGGCGTACCCAAGACCCTGGTGCGCTGGGTGGTGAAAACCGTCAGCGAAGCGCCGGAGTTTGCCGGAAGCAAGGCGGTGCTGGAGCGCATCCTGTCCACCCCCATCAGCCCGGAGCTGCTTCCCCCGGACGAGCAGGGCAACATCGCCCAGCAGACCGAGGATCTGGTGGGTCCCTACGCGCTGCATGATTTCTTCCTGTACTACGCTGTGCGCTATGGCTACAACCCCGCCAAGGTGTATGCCCTGTGCCGCATGGCCTTCAAGGATGATTTCGACGACGCCACCATCCTCAAGTGGCTCAAGAATTTCTACCGCCGCTTCTTCACCCAGCAGTTCAAGCGCAACTGCTGCCCCGATGGCGTGAAGGTGGGCAGCGTGGGTCTCAGCCCCCGTGGCGACTGGCTCATGCCCAGCGACGCCCAGTCCGCCCTGTGGATGAAGGAATGCGAGGAATTGTAATTATTTCGGAAGCAGTCAAGAACAGATTGTTCCCTTTGTGAACAGTTTGTTCTTGGATTGTTCATGCTCAGTTTATATTCCGCGCCTATCCTTTGCCTGTACAAAGGAAAGGAGCGAGATCCATGAAGAAATCCATTACCCGTGTGAATATTGGCTGTTTTGCCTGCGCCCTTGTGCTGGTGCTGTTGCTGATCACCCAGTTTGTCCCCTTCTGGCAGGATGGAGAAATGAGCGCCTCCATCAGCTCGTATGTCTGGTTCCCGGAGGATAACAAAGCTGTGACCACCTACCTGAAGAATTATCTGGGCAGCGATTTCACCGTGGGCAAGATGGTGGCTGGCCCTGTGGTGCTGCTGGTGGGATCGGCCGTCAGCCTGTTTATGTGCCTGTTCATGCAGAAGCAGTGGATCGCCCCCATCATCACCGCGGTGACCGGCCTGGCGGGTACCATTGGCTACCTGGCTACGCCTGCGCTTCAGCTGGGCAGCCTGTGGGGACTGCACCTGGGGCTGAGCATCCTGCTGCTGGGGCTGGCGGCGGTCACCATCTGGTGGAAGGCAAACACAAAGTAAGCTTGAGGGCTGCGGAAGAATACCGCAGTCCTTTTTTGTGCATAATGTTCCCCGAAAATACCTGTTTTCCCCGTTTCTTTTCCCGGCAAAGTGTGGTATGATAAGAGATGGTGCAAACCAAATAACCATCGATCAATATAGGAGTACTTCATGATTACAGTCAGCAATGTTTCCCTGACCTTCGGCGGTCAGAAGCTCTTCGCCGGTGCGGACCTGAAATTCATGCCCGGCAACTGCTATGGCATCATTGGTGCCAATGGTGCGGGCAAGTCTACCTTCCTGCGCATCCTGAGCGGCGAGTTGGAACCCACCACCGGCTCTGTGACCTATCCTGCCGACCAGCGTATGTCCACCCTGAAGCAGGATCAGTTCAAATACGATGCCTATCCCGTGCTGGATACCGTTATCATGGGCAACCAGCGGCTGTACGACATCATGAAGGAAAAGGACGCCCTCTACGCCAAGCCCGATTTCTCCGAGGCTGACGGCGAGCGCGCTGCCGAGCTGGAAGGCGAGTTTGCCGAAATGGACGGCTGGAACGCCGAGTCTGATGCCGCCACCCTGCTCACCGGCCTGGGCATTGGCGCCGATATGCACTACACCCTCATGGGCGACCTGAAGGGCGGCGAAAAGGTGAAGGTGCTGCTGGCGCAGGCGCTGTTCGGCAATCCGGACATCCTGCTGCTGGACGAGCCTACCAACAACCTGGACAACCGCTCCGTGGCCTGGCTGGAGGACTTCCTGATGGACTTCCCCGGCACGCTGATCGTGGTCTCCCATGACCGCTGGTTCCTGAACAATATCTGCACCCACATTGTGGATATCGACTTCAGCCAGGTGAAGATGTACGTGGGCAACTACGACTTCTGGTATGAGTCCTCCAAGCTGATGCAGTCCATCATGAAGGATCAGAAGAAGCGCCGCGACGACAAGATCAAGGAGTTGCAGAACTTCATCCAGCGCTTCTCTGCCAACAAGTCCAAGGCCAAGCAGGCCACCAGCCGCCGCAAGCTCCTGGATCAATTGACCATCGAGCAGATGCCCGCCTCCTCCCGCCGCTATCCCTGGGTGAATTTCTCCCCCGACCGCGAGGCCGGCAAGGACATCCTCACCGTCAGCAACATCAACTACAGCCAGGACGGCGTGCAGCTGCTGAAGGACGTCAGCTTCCTGGTGACCAAGGGACAGAAAATCGCCCTGGTTGGCCCCAACGAGCAGGCGCAGACCGCCCTGTTTCGCATCCTGGCCGAGGAGCTGGAGGCCGATTCCGGCTCTGCCAAGTGGGGCGTGACCATCTCCACCAGCTATTTCCCCAAGGACAACGGCCCCTACTTCGATAACTGCGATAAGAATATGCTGGACTGGTTCGCCCAGTATTGCCCCAGCAATATGCTGGAAAGCGATATGCGCGACCTGCTGGGTCGTATGCTGTTCCGCGGCGACGATGTGTATAAGCAGGTCTCCGTCCTCTCCGGCGGCGAAAAGGTCCGTTGTATGCTCTCCCGCATGATGCTCTCCGGCGCTAACTTCATCATGCTGGATCAGCCCACCAACCACCTGGACCTGGAATCCATCACCGCCGTGAATAACGCCCTCATCAACTTCCCCGGCAACGTGATCTTCACCAGCCAGGACCACCAGTTCGTCACCACCATCGCCGACCGTATCATCGAGATCAAAGAGGACGGCACCATCGCCGACTACCTCTGCAGCTACGAAGACTACCTCGAGCGCACGAAGTGACCAGAGGGCTCTGCCCTCTGGACTCCCGCTTAAGGGCTCTGCCCTTAAGAATCCCGCGAAGGGCCGTTCGGCCCTTTCGAAACCCATCCTGTGTGAGCATACAGGATGGGTTTTCCTTTGGGGTCACGGAGCGCAACGGGCGCTCCGCGACGCGGGGTAAGTAACTAAGGCTCCCTCTTCGAGGTGAGCGATGCGAGCGTCGCCAGTGGCGACAAAAAGCGAGCTGAGCGAATCAACCGAAACAAGCGAGCTTGCTCGCGCCGATTGAGGTTGCGGATAGGTGGCAGCCGCTTGCGGCTGACGGAAGGAGTGGTTCTGCC
>JAGBEX010000037.1 GCA_017936765.1 Clostridia bacterium | reverse complement strand
GGCAGAACCACTCCTTCCGTCAGCCGCAAGCGGCTGCCACCTATCCGCAACCTCAATCGGCGCGAGCAAGCTCGCTTGTTTCGGTTGATTCGCTCAGCTCGCTTTTTGTCGCCACTGGCGACGCTCGCATCGCTCACCTCGGAGAGGGAGGCTTAGTTACTCTCACCGCGTCGCGGCGCGACCGTATTCGCGCCGTGACCCCAAAGGAAAACCCACCCTGTATGCTCACACAGGATGGGTTTCGAAAGGGCCGAACGGCCCTTCGCGGGATTCCCAAGGGCAGCGCCCTTGGGCGGGAGAGTCCAGAGAGGGCAGAGCCCTCTCTGGTTATTTCAGGCCGAGTTCTGTTTTGGTGGCGACGTGGAGGCCGTGGGAGGTGAGGCGGGAGATGAAGGCGTTTTCGTCCTTGAGGCGGAAGACCATGCAGGCCTTGTTATCGGCATGGGGGAACATGGAGTACATATAGTCCACGTCGATATTGCCCTCGGCCAGCACGTCCAGCACGGTGGCCAGGCCGCCGGCCTCGTCGGGGACGACCACCACGGTAACGGGGGTCATGTTGAGGATGCAGCCTGCGCCCAGCAGCACATTGGTGGCCTTCTCGCTATCGTCAACGATGAGGCGCAGCACGCCGTAGTCCTTGGTTTCGGCGATGTTGATGGCGCGCATATTGATGGCGTTGTCAGCCAGGAGGCGGGTGATCTGCGCCAGCTGACCGGCACGGTTTTCCAGGAAAACAGAGATCTGATGAACGCTCATGTTGTCGCCTCCTTAAATCTTGCGCTTGTCGATGATACGCACGGCCTTGCCCTCGGAGCGGGTGATGCTCTTGGGGGACACGATGCGTACCTTGGCATAGATGCCCAGCATGGTCTTCAGGGCGGCTACCAGCTTCTTCTCCTGCTCGGCAATCTCGGCCAGGGAGTCGGAGAACTTGTCGGGCGCCATTTCCACCATGACCTCCAGGGTATCGGAATGGTTCACGCGATCCACGATGATCTGGTAGTTGGCCGGATAGCCCTGCTCCAGCAGCACGGTCTCGATCTGGGAGGGGAAGACGTTGACGCCCTTGATGATGAGCATATCGTCGCTGCGGCCCATGGGCTTGGACATCTTCACATGGGTGCGGCCGCAGGAGCAGGGCTTGCGGGTCAGCACGCAGATGTCGCGGGTGCGGTAGCGCAGCAGGGGGAAGGCTTCCTTGGTGATGGAGGTGAAGACCAGTTCACCCTTGGAGCCTTCGGGCAGGACTTCGCCGGTCTCGGGGTCAATGATCTCGGCGATGAAGTGATCCTCATTGATGTGCATACCGGTCTGCTCGGAGCATTCATAGGCCACACCGGGGCCGGAGGTCTCGGTGAGACCATAAATATCGTAGGCCTTGATGCCCAGGTTCTGCTCGATGTCGTGGCGCATTTCCTCGCTCCAGGCTTCGGCGCCGAAGATGCCGGCCTTGAGCTTGATCCTGTCGCGCAGGCCAGCTTCCTGGATGGACTCGGCCAGATAAGCGGCGTAGGAGGGCGTGCAGCAGAGGATGGTGGCCTCCAGGTCAGTCATGAACTGGAGCTGACGCTCGGTGTTGCCGGAGGACATGGGCAGGGTGAGGCAGCCCACCTTGTGGGAGCCGCCGTTCAGGCCGGGGCCGCCGGTGAACAGGCCGTAGCCATAGGCTACCTGCACCACATCGTCTTTGGTGCCGCCAGCAGCCATAATGGCACGGGCGCAGCAGTCTTCCCACAGGTCGATGTCGTGCTGGGTGTAGAAGGCAACCACGCGGCGGCCGGTGGTGCCGGAGGTGGACTGGATGCGGACGCATTCAGACTTGGGCTTGCCCATCAGGCCATAGGGATAGGCATCACGCAGGTCGGCCTTGGTGAGGAAGGGGAGCTTGTGCAGGTCGGCCACGGACTGGATGTCCGCAGGGGTCACGCCCTTCTCTTCCATTTTCTGGCGGTAGTAGGGGACGTTGTCCCACACGTGCTGGACCTGCTTGACAAGACGCTCGTTCTGCCAGGCCAGGATCTGCTCGCGGGACGCGGTTTCGATCTCAGGCTGATAATAATTTGGCATGGGTCAGTCCTCCTTCTGTAAGATGATAGATGTATTACGCTTCTCGTCCGAGAACAAAAGCCTTTTTGTTCATTTCCAGGAACTTGGCAGGCACGGACTTTTCGATGGCTTCCAGCCACTCGTCCAGGGTGAAATCAAAGTTCCGGGAAAGGTGGCCCATCAAAACGATGTTCACGGCCTTGGCAGAGCCGGCTTCTTCGGCCAGCTTCAGGGCGTCGAAGGCGTCCACCTGGATGCCCTCGGCCTGCATCTTGCTCACCAGGTCGGCGGGGTATTCCGCAGCGCCGGTAATGACGGGCATGGGGTTGATCTGCTGGGTGTTGGTGACGATCTTGCCACCCTTGCGCAGGTATTCCGTCCAGCGGGCGGCCTCCAGCAGCTCGAAGGAAACGATGTAGTCAGCCTCGCCCTTGTCGATGACGGGAGAATACACCTTGTCGCCAAAGCGGACATAGGTCACCACGCTGCCGCCGCGCTGGCTCATGCCATGGACCTCGGAAACCTTGATGTCATAGCCCTTGGTGAGCAGCAGCCGTCCCAGCAGCTTGGAGGCCAGCAGGCTGCCCTGGCCGCCCACGCCCACGATCATGATGTTTTTCGTCTGCATGGTCAATCCTCCTTTGCGGCCTGGATGGCGTCGAACTTGCACAGCTGCTGGCACACGCCGCAGCCGGTACACAGGGTGTTATCGATGGTGGCTTTGCCGTCCTTCATGGAGATGGCGGGGCAGCCGATCTTCATGCACATTTTGCAGGAGCGGCACTTGTCGCTCTCCACGCGCACGGGCTTGTTGTGCTTCACGTACTTCAGCAGGGCGCAGGGACGGCGGCTGATGATCACGCTGGCCTCGGGGGCGGCAAGCTCCTCCTTGATGGCGGCTTCCGTTTCGGCCAGGTTGTAGGGATCCACCACCCGCACGCGGCGGATGCCCACAGCGCGGCAGAGGGTCTCCAGGTCGATCTTGGTGCAGGGGTCGCCCTTGAGGTTGAAGCCGGTGGTGGGGTTCTGCTGGTGGCCGGTCATACCGGTGATGGAGTTATCCACAATGATGATGGTGGCATTGCTCTCGTTGTAGGCCACGTTCACCAAGCCGGTGATGCCGCTGTGCATAAAGGTGCTGTCGCCGATCACGGCCACGGTCTTGTTGTCACCAGCGCCGTTTTGCGCCTTGGTGAAGCCGTGGGCGCCGGAAATGGAGGCACCCATGCAGATGGTGGTGTCCAGCGCGCCCAGGGGCGGCACGGCACCCAGGGTGTAGCAGCCGATATCGCCCAGCGCGGTGATCTTGTTCTTGGCCTGGGTGTAGAACAGACCGCGATGGGGGCAGCCTGCGCACATCACCGGGGGACGGGCGGGGATGGCGTCAGCCACCTTGGCACCGGTCTCCGGCACGGCGGCGTTCAGCTTGGCAGCCACCAGGTTCTGGGAGAATTCATCAATGCAGGGGAAGGTATCCTTGCCCTTGACCTTCAGCCCCAGGGAGAGGCAATGAGCCTCGATGAAGCTGTCCAGTTCCTCCACCACCACCAGCTCGTCCACGGAGGCGGCAAAGTCGCGGATCTTCTTCTCCGGTAGAGGCCAGATCATGCCCAGCTTCATCACGGGATACTTGTCGCCGCAGACTTCCTTCACATACTGATAGGAGGTGGAGGAGGTGATGATGCCGCGACTGTGGTCGCTGCCCTCTTCCACGCGGTTGATGGCGCAATCCTCAGCCCAGGCGGAGAGCGCCTTGGTGCGCTCCTCCACCACGGGGTGGCGGCGCTTGGCGTTGCCGGGCATCATGATGTACTTCTGGGGGTTCTTCTCGTAGGCCTTGGATGCTTCCACCCGGTCGGCGGTCTCCACCACGGACTGGGAGTGGGCGATGCGGGTGCACATCTTCAAAAGCACCGGGGTGTCGAACTGCTCGGAAAGCTCGTAGGCCAGCTTGGTGAAGGCCAGGGCTTCGGCAGAGTCGGAAGGCTCCAGCATGGGGATCTTGGAGGCGCGGGCGTAGTGGCGGGAGTCCTGCTCGTTCTGGGAGGAGTGCATACCCGCATCGTCGGCCACGCCAATGACCATGCCAGCATTCACGCCGGTATAAGCGATGGTGAAGAGGGGATCGGCGGCCACGTTGAGACCCACGTGCTTCATGCCGCAGAAGCTGCGCTTGCCAGCCAGGCACGCGCCAAAGGCAGCCTCCATGGCCACCTTCTCGTTGGGCGCCCACTCGGCATACACTTCCTGATACTTGGCCACGGCCTCGGTGATCTCCGTGGAGGGGGTGCCGGGATAGCTGGAAACAAAGTCGCATCCGGCTTCGTAGAGTCCGCGGGCAACGGCTTCGTTGCCCAGCATGAGCTGTTTCATGGAGGAACCTCCTTAGTTATTCTGGTCGCCGATGGAATCCTTCACCGTCACCAGCACCTGACGGTCGTAGCAGGAGAACACCTGATCAAGGTGCTGCTGCGGCAGCTTGGGGGTGACGAGGGACACCACCGGGACGATGATCAATCCGGCGATCATGCAGAAGGCGCCCGCATTGATGGGGGACTGCAGAACGGCCGGGAAAGAAGACTTGACGAAGATATTGGCCAGCATGACCACCGTGGAGAAGATGAAGCTTGCCCACACGGCGGCGGGGGTGGCGCGCTTCCAGTACAGGCCGTAGAGGAAGGGAGCCAGGAAAGCGCCGGCCAGCGCGCCCCAGCTGACGCCCATCAGCTGAGCGATGAAGGTGACGCTGGACTTGTACTGCAAAATGGCCAGCACCACGGAAATGGCGATGAACACCACGATCAGCCCGCGCATGACCTTCAGCTGCTTCTTCTCGTCCATGTCCTTCACGATGCGGCCTTTGATAAAGTCCAGCGTGAGGGTGGAGGAGGAGGTCAGCACCAGGGAGGACAGGGTGGACATGGAGGCGGACAGCACCAGCACCACCACCACGGCGATGAGGATGGGACTCAGGCCGGAGAGCATGGTGGGAATCACCGCATCAAAGCCCTGGGTGGCCACGTCCACATCGAACAGACGGCCAAAGCCGCCCAGGAAGTAGCAGCCGCCCGCCACGATGGCAGCGAAGATGGTGGAGATGATCAAGCCCTTGTTGATGGCCTGCTCGCTCTTGATGGCGTAGAACTTCTGCACCATCTGGGGCAGTCCCCAGGTGCCAAGGGAGGTGAGCAGCACCACGCCCAAGAGGCCCAGGGGATCGGGGCCGAAGAAGCTGGCGAACACGCCGGGGGTTTCGGACACGGTGGGGTCGGACACCTGGCCCAGCTTGTTCAGCGCCTCCATAAAGCCGCCCTGGCTGTTCAGCACCGCGGCGATCACCGCCACGATGCCCACGATCATGATGATGCCCTGAATGAAATCGTTGATGGCGGTGGCCATGTAGCCGCCTGCAATGACGTAGACGGCGGTGAGAACGGCCATGACGATCACGCACACGCTGTAGTCGATGTCAAAGGCCATGCCGAAGAGGCGGGAGAGGCCATTGTACAGGGACGCGGTGTAGGGGATGAGGAAAATGAAGATGATAGCGGAGGCGGCGGTCTTCAGCGCGGGGCTGTTGAAGCGCCGCTGGAAGAACTGGGGCATGGTGGCGCTGTCCAGGTGCTGGGTCATCACGCGGGTGCGGCGGCCAAGGAATGCCCAGGCCATCAGGGAACCCAGCAGGGCGTTGCCAATGCCCGCCCAGGTGGCAGCAATGCCGTATTTCCAGCCGAACTGGCCAGCATAGCCCACGAACACCACAGCGGAGAAATAGCTGGTGCCATAGGCGAAGGCGGTGAGCCAGGGGCCAACGCTGCGGCCACCCAGCACAAAGCCATTCACATCGGTGGCGTGCTTGCGGCAGTAAAGGCCGATGCCTATGGTGACAGCAAAGAAAACGACGAGCATACCAATTTTGATGAACAGATCCATGTGCAGTTCTCCTTCCGTACTACAAGTGCTACTTTATCTGCAAAGATCAGCTGTTGATCTGTGCTTCCACCAGACGTCCGTGGCAATACTTTTCGCGCAGGACGGGCTTTTCGATCTTGCCGGTGGGGTTGCGGGGTACCTTGTCGAAGATCACCTTGCGGGGGCGCTTATAGCGGGGCATACCCTCGCAGAATTTGTTGATCTCCTCCTCCGTGCAGTTGATGCCTTCCTTGATCTCCACGATCGCCGCAGCGATCTCGCCCAAACGCGCGTCGGGCAATCCAATGACAGCCACATCCTTGATCTTGTCAAAGCCGCGGAGATAATCTTCGATCTGCACGGGGTAGAGGTTCTCGCCGCCGGAGATGACCACGTCCTTCTTGCGGTCAACCAGGTAGATGAATCCGTCTTCATCCATGCGAGCCATGTCGCCGGTGTAGAGCCAGCCATCGCGGAGCACCTCGGCGGTGGCCTCGGGGTTCTTGTAATAGCAGAGCATCACGCCGTCGCCATGAACGATCAGCTCGCCCACGTCGCCCTGCTCCACTTCCTGTCCGGCGGGGGAGACGATCTTTGCCTCCCAGTTGTAGCCGGGCTTGCCGATGGCGCCCACCTTGTGAACATTGTCCACACCCAGATGCACGCAGCCAGGGCCGATGGACTCGGAAAGGCCGTAGTTGGTGTCGTACTGGTGGTGGGGGAAGAGCTTCATCCAGCGGTGGATCAGGCTGGGCGGCACGGGCTGTGCGCCGATGTGCATCAGCCGCCATTGATCCAGGTAGTAGTGGTCAAGCTCCACGCGACCGGCATCGATGGCGTCCAGCAGATCCTGCGCCCACGGCACCAGCAGCCACACAATGGTGCAGCGCTCGTCGTTCACGGCGCGGAGGATCCACTCGGGCTTCACGCCGCGGAGAAGCACAGCCTTGCTGCCGGAGAACAGGGAGCCGAACCAGTGCATTTTCGCGCCGGTGTGATACAGGGGCGGGATGCACAGGAACACGTCATCGTGCTGCTGGCCATGGTGGGC
This sequence comes from Clostridia bacterium, assembly GCA_017936765.1. GTDB lineage: Bacteria > Bacillota > Clostridia > Christensenellales > Aristaeellaceae > UBA11524. The sequence continues at coordinate 45,064 of JAGBEX010000037.1, read as the reverse complement.
CTGCTCCACCTCGCAGGAATAGGCCAGGGCGCGGTGGTTGTGCAGGATCGCCTTGGGGAAGCCGGTGGTGCCGGAGGAGAAGTAGATGGCGGCGTAGTCCTTTTCGCACAGCGCTACGGGCGGCGGCGCGGAGGAGCAGAAGGTGGTCAACCGCAGGCAATCCTCGGTGTAGTCGGGGCCGTTCTTGCCCACATAGAAGATGAAGCGCAGGTTGCCCAGCTCCTGCTGGATGGCGTCCATGCGGCTCACAAATTCGGGACCGAAGACCAGCACCTCCACATCGGCCAGGTCGAGGCAATACTTGATCTCATCGCTGGAATAGCGGAAGTTCATCGGAACGGCGATGCAGCCAGCCTTGAGGATGCCGAAATAAATGGGCAGCCACTCCAGGCAGTTCATCAAAAGAATAGCCACCTTGGTGCCGCGCTTTACCCCGCGGGAAAGCAGCAGGTTGGCAAAGCGGTTGGCGCTGCTGTCGAAGGCGCGCCAACTCAGCTCACGGCGGTAGGGGGCATCGGGATTCGCGCTTTCGATCAGGTTGAACTCACGCCAGGTCACGGCGTTGTCGCGCTCCTCGGAGGGGTTGATCTCCACCAGCGCGGTTTCCATGCCGTAAAGCCTGGCGTTACGCTCTAAGTAATCTGTAAGCAGCACGGTGATAATCTCCTTTGTATTGTACATTTGACCATTATTTTACCAGCCGGGACATGATAAGTCAACGATATGGATTGTATCTAAATTGTTTCTTTTCTTGACAGGGGCGGCGGGCAGATTTACACTACATTCATAAAGGAGATGCTTTGCATGGTGATTGATTTCCACACCCACACCTTTCCGGACAGGATCGCCGCGGGTGCCATTGGCAAATTGCAGCAGGCCAGCCATTCCGCAGCTTTTTCCGATGGTACCATGGGCGGTCTGCGGGCTTCCATGCGCCGGGCGGGGATCGACTGCTCGGTAGTGCTGCCGGTGGCCACCAACCCGGTGAAGGTGGCTTCCATGAACGACCTGTCTGCCCAACTGACGGGGAAGGATGGGCTGATCTACTTCGGGTGCATTCATCCGGAGATGGAGGGTGCGGAGCAGGAGCTGACCCGCATGGCTGCCCTGGGGCTGAAGGGCGTGAAGCTGCACCCGGTGTATCAGGGTGTGGACATTGATGATGTGCGGTTCGTGCGCATCCTGGCCAAGGCTGGCGAGCTGGGCCTGACCGTGGTGATGCACGCGGGGGACGACATTGGCTTTCCCGGCGTGGTGCGCTGCTCCCCGGAAATGACCCGCCGCGCTTTGCAGCAGGCGGGAAACGTGGGGTTGATCTGCGCCCACATGGGCGGTTGGCGCAACTGGGAACGGGTGGCGGACTGCCTGGCGGACACCAGCGCCATGATCGACACCGCCTTCTCCCTGGGGAGCATCACGCCGCTGGAGCCGGGCTATTATGCGCCGCAACAGCTGCCCATGCTGGATGAAGAAGGCTTCTGCCAGCTGGTACGCGCCTTTGGCAGCCAGCGGGTGGTTTTTGGCACGGACAGTCCCTGGGCAGACCAGGCGGAGAGCCTGCGGCAGATCAAGGCGCTGCCGCTGACGGATGCAGAGAAAGCGGATATCCTGGGCGGCAACGCAAGGCGGTTGCTGGGAGTATAAGAAACGGCTCCGGATCGAGTGATCCGGAGCCGTTTGCGTGTGGGATTATCGAATGATCTGGTACAGCACATACTGACCTGGGATGGCGCGAACCTCGAAGACGGTCTCCGCTGCATCGGTGTACAGGGGAGCGATCTCCCGGCCTTCCACGGGCAGCTTCAGCGCCTTGGCTTCGCCCATGATGTGCAGCTTGATGGTGCTGGGCTGCACGCCGTTATCCACATAGGGGTAGACGATGAAGGTATCGTTGTCGTACACGAAGAGGCTGATCTCCGCGCCGCCCTCCAGATACACGCCGCCCACGGGGAACTCCGCACGGATGCGGGTCAGCACGGTCTCGGGCATATGATACAGGTCGGTGAAGGCATCCGGCACGGTGAGGGTGATCAGCTGACCCTTGCCGTAGGTATCCTGGAGCATCACGCCGTAGTTTTCATTGCCGCAGACGGACTTGATCAGCGCCCAGGTGGCGTTGTTGCGATGCTCCGGCACCTCCAGCAGCATGGGCTTGTTGCCGTGGGGATAGTGCATCACCCGGTGGTGCATGATGTTGCGCACCTGCTCCACCATGAAGTCGGCGGTCATCACCTTGCGGCCGCCGAAACGGATGGAGGTCATGCGCTGAATGCCGCGATCCATGGTGGCCTGCAGGAAGCCGTGGGTCACCAGCGCCTTGCCGCCCTCGGCCACGTACTTCTCCAGCTTATCCACGATGTCGGGATCGCAGGCGGAGGAACGGGTGAGGAGCATGGTCGCGCTTTCAGCAGGGAAGTAGGGCGTGCAGATCACCGGCAGACCCACCATGCCCAGGAAGTCCTGCACATTGTCCTCGCCCTGGCAGTTATCGGGCAGGTAGCAGGGGATGCCAATGGGCTTGCCGCAATGATCCAGCACTGCATCCAGCTTGTCCAGCTGATAGCCCAGGGCAGGGATGTGCATGGTGTCCGTCAGGGACTGGAAGCAGAACATCATCATTTCCTTGGGCTTGGAGAAGGCGGTGAGGTAGGCCTGCTCCAGGTAATGCTCGGTGATGTGCAGGTCGTAGTGATCGAACCAGCCGCCGCCGTTGTGGCCCGGCCACATATTCTCAAAATAGGTCATGAGGGAGTAGCTGAGGTAGCGGGGCAGGTGCTGGTCGGTGGTGATGGGGTCGCGGGTCTCGGTGCCGGTGTAGATATTATCGAAAATGGTGCGCTGCTGGGCGGGGTTGTAGCCCGTCTCCTGGAAGGACTCAGCCCAGTTGGGATACTTGATGGTGATGGAGCAGTTCGGGTTCACGGCCTTGGCGGGGGCGATCATGTACTCCTTGCTGACCCGCTGCATCAGATCCAGGCGGTAGCCCTGCCAGGAGCCATCGGTGATACCATGCGCCTTGTTGTAGGCATCGCGGCCGGCGCGACAGGCCTCGCAGGTGCAGTTGGTGAAGTAGAAGTCGTCGATGATGAACTCGTTGAAATGCTGGCCCAGGAAGGTGGAGACCTCCTTGAGGGTAGCCAGCATCTTTTCATCGTTGTAGCAGAAGGTGTTGAACATGCGCTGCTTGGGTTCTTCGCCGGGAAGGTCGTCGATGGTGGTGGTGATGCCGCCAGCCACCTCAATGCCATGATCCTCGAACACAGCCTTGCACATTTCCACCTGCTTCTCATCGGCAAAGATGGAGCGGAAGGGTTCCAGATAAACCTTGTCCAGGCGCATATGCTTGCCAAAGAAGGCCAGGTCGGCCTCCAGCTTTTCGCGGGTGGTGTTCTGGGTGCCGCCCGCCACAAAATAGACCACGAGCTTGAAATTACGATAGTTGCTCATGTGTGATCCCTCCGGAAAAAAATATGGTGTTGTGTTGGTTAGGGGTATTGTATCACCATGGGAAAGGAAAGGCAAGAAAAATCGTTGCCCTGAACAACGATTTTTTTCGGGAAACAAATCAAAATCGGAACATTGCAAAGGGTGCCTTCATATGATATAATCATAGTAACATTTTCAGACACGAACATACAGCAGATAATCGGGCGGAGAAGCTCTTTTGTTTGGAGGAAGTATGTATACCAAGGATCGGTTATCAAAGTATCCGTACTTTGAAGAAGTTTTCAGGTCGGGCGATGCAAGCAATGTGGTTGATTCCCTGACGGGTCTTGTTTCCCGGAAATATATGATCGGATTCATCCAGCATCTGATCGAAAACGGTGTTCCGTTTACGCTGGCGCTGCTGGATCTGGATAACTTCAAGTTTATCAACGATACCTATGGTCACAAGATCGGCGATGGTGTGCTGGCAGGGCTGGCCGGCGACCTGGAAAAGTATCTTAAGGATTACGGCATTGCAGGCCGATATGGCGGCGATGAATTCCTGATCATCAATTTCCGCGATCACCAGTATGACGAGATCAAGAACTTCTTTGCAGGCATGTATTCCGACTACAATGTGCTGCGGAAGAACATCGATCTGGGGAACTGCGAACCCTTTGTGACAGGAACCATCGGCTGCGCGGTATTCCCCGACAATGCCCAGGACTATGCGACCCTGTTCAGCCTGATCGACAAGGCGCTGTATCGGGGCAAGACAAAGGGACGCAACTGCCACATCATCTATGTGGAGGCGAAGCACAAGGACATCTCCATCCAGGCGCTGGCGGGCAGGGGGATCTATCATATTTTCCACGACCTGTCCAGCCGGTTCGACTCCCGGTCGGCGCTGTCGGACAAGCTGAAGGCCATGCTGGCCATCCTGCATGAGGATATGCGGATATCCGACCTGTATTATGTGGGGCAGGACGGCTGCTTCAGAAATGTCAGCGCAGGAGAGAGCCTGGGCGAAGTGACGGACCTGGACAAGCTGATCAAGGAGGATATCTACACCACCAACGAGATCAAGCACATTGCGGCCAAGTCGCCCAGCATGTTTGAACTGTGCCGGACGCGTGAGTTTGAAACGGTGCTGATGATCCGCATCGGCATCCAGGACGAGACCTTTGGCTACCTGATCTGTGCCGAACCCCACAACCTGCGCATCTGGCAGGAGGACGAGTACGCCATCATGTTCTTTGTGGCCAGGATGCTGGCGGTGTACATGCAGGCCTCGGGGGAGAAAATTTAACGCAAAAATGAAAACCGCCTTGGGAGCGAGATGTTCCCAAGGCGGTTTGTTTAACAAAAAAACCGCTTGAATCATCAAGCGGTTTGTGTGGGATTAGTAGGACTCGAACCTATGACCCCCACGATGTCAACGTGGTGCTCTAACCAACTGAGCTATAATCCCATGCGGTCAACGCAATATACTATATCATAGCACAAAAGAAAATGCAAGCACTTTTTTTCAAAAATGCCTGCAAAATGTGGTCGATGGGTTTATTCGGCGCTGGCCTGCTTCACAAAGCGCATATCCACCGCGTCCTCGTAGGTGTATTCGCTCTCAAAGAGACCGGAGGCTTGCAGCACCGTCATGGTCATGGTCACGGCTTCGGGGCTGATGATGCCGTCCACGCTCCACAGGTGATCCTCATAGGCGCGGTCGAGGGCGGCGGCGCGGCCTTCGGCGGTGAGGGTGGAGAACTCCTTCTCCAGGATGCGCTCGGCCAGGGCGCGATCCTCCTGCACGGCCTTGAGGGCTTTCATCATGGCGCGGACGAACTTCTGGCAGGTGTCGGGGTCGTTTTCAATGGTGGACTTCTTCACGCCGATGACGGAGTAGGCGTAGTCGCCCAGGTCGGGGAACTTCACAAAGGGTTCCTCCCAGATGCCTGCGGTAACACCCTCCATGATCTGCGGCTCGCCGCCGTTGCCGATGTCGCCCTGGCCGTGCTGCAGCATGGCGGTAACGGTGGAGGCGTCCGCGTTCTCGATGAGGGTCACGTCCTTGTCAGGGTCGAGGCCGACCTGCTGCACCAGGTAGCGGGTCAGCAGGTTGGGGGAGCCGCCGAAGCGCCCGGCCACGATGCTCTTGCCTTTGAGGAAGGCGGCCATGTCCGCATCGCTGTCGGAGGCAGGCGCAAGCCCCTTGCGGGCAAAGAGGTACACATTGGCGCGGTTCACGCAGTTCACGATGCCGATGATGGGGTCGGCATTGCCCTCATTGGCCAGGGCGCAGGAGTCCACGCCGCCGATGACCGCAAAGGCATCGCCGGAGACCACGGCGGTCACATGGGCGCCGCCGGTGGCCTGCACCACATTCACGTCCAGACCTTCCTGGGCAAAGTAGCCCTCGTGGATGGCCACGTACAGGGGCAGGTAGCCGATGAGGTGGACCGGTTCGGCCACGGTGAGCTGCTTGGGCGCCTCCTCGGCTGCGGCGCAGGAGAAGAGCAGCAGGGCAGTCAGCATCAGTGCAAGGAGCTTCTTCATGGGCATGACCTCCGTTCAGTTAGTCGTTTGTTCTGCCGACCAGCGGCGGGACAGCAGCTTTTCCAGCAGCACCACCGCCAGGTACATCAGAACAGAGAGGATGGACAGCACCACCACGCCGACCCAGACCAGCTTCAGGTCAAAGGTGGTGCCTGCATAGACGATCATACGCCCCAGACCACGGTCTGATGCAATGAATTCGCCTACAATGGAGCCAGCCATGCTCAGGGCAATGTTCACCCGCAGGCCGGAGATGATCCAGGGCATGGCGGAGGGAACCACCAGCAGGGTGAACACCTGGCGGCGCTTGGCACCCAGGGAGAACAGCAGCGTGGTGAGGGCGGGATCCACGGCCTTGGCTCCGCTCCAGGCGGAAATGGCGGCGGTGATCACAGTCATGAGGAAGGCCAGGATCACCTTGGAGGAAAAGCCGATGCCGAAGAGGATCACCAGCACCGGCGCTAAAGCCAGCTTGGGCAGGGCGTTGAGCACCACCAGCCAGGGTTCGGCCACCAGGGCGGCACGGCGGCTGAACCAGAACAGCAGGCCCATCAGCGAGCCGATGATGGTACCCAGCGCGAAGCCCAGCAGGGTGGAGGCGCTGGTGTAGGCAATATCCCGCCACAGATCGCCGGTGCGCCACTTGGTGACGGCGGTGCGGAAGATCTCCGTGGGGCTGGAAAAGAAGAAGGCATCCAGCCAGCCCAGGCGCGCGCCCAGCTCCCACAGGGCAATGAGGCCAACGAGCAAGCCCCAGCGCCACAGGTTCACGCCGCGGCGGCCCACCTGCTTCTCCTGCTGCACGCCGGAGGTGATGGAGGCAGCTTTCATGAGGCGCTCACCTCCCGCAGGAGAAGGGTCATGAGCTGGGCTTTGAGCTGCATCCATTCGGGGTCGGCCAGCATATCCGGGGTGCGGGGGCGGGGCAGGGAGACGCTGAGCCGGGCACGGACACGACCGGGGCGCTCGGTGAGGACGATGATCTCATCGGAGAGCAGCAGGGCTTCCTCCACATCGTGGGTCACGAAGAGGATGGTCTTGCGGGTCTCCTGCCACACGTCGATGAGGGTCATCTGCAATTGCAGCCGGGTGATGGCGTCCAGCGCACCGAAGGGTTCATCCAGTAAAAGCACATCCTTGCCGGTGAGCAGCGTGCGCAAAAGCGCAGCTCGTTGGCGCATCCCGCCGGAAAGCTGGTGGGGTTTCTTTTTCTCAAAATGGGCAAGCCCGCAGCGGGCGATGAGCGGAGCGGCGGCAGAGCGAGCCTTGCGCCGGGGCGTGCCGCGCAGGGTCTGCCCCAGGGTGATGTTGTCCTCGATGGTGCGCCAGGGCAGGAGCAGATCCTTTTGCAGCATATAGCCTACCTGTCCGGCCTTGCCGATGATGGATGTATCGTCCAGGCGCACGTCACCTGCGGTGGGCGGCAGTAGCCCGGCAATGATGTTGAACAGCGTGGATTTGCCGCAGCCGCTGGGGCCGAGAATGGATACGAAGGCGCCTCTGGGGATATCAAAGCTCACATCCTGAATGGCGGAGAGCGCGTTGCCGCCGCTGTCAAATTGCTTTGACACGCCCTGAATGCTCAGGTAGTTCTCATCAGGCATGGATGCTTCACTTCCTTTCCCGGCAGGCTTGTGGAAAATCTGCTCTGCCGTCTGCATCAACCTATGCAGGGGACGGAAAAGGGTGTATAATGCCATGGGGTGAATGCAATGTTTGGACTGTGGATCGCCAGGGACGGCGTGACTGATGAAACCATGGTACGGGAACTGCTGGAAAAGCAGCTGATCCCCTTTGAAGGCTTTACGGACGAGCATCCTGCTTTTGAGGACAGCGGCACGCGGGAGGACTTTCTGCGCCGCGCCTCCAGCGCCGTGATGCAGGGCCTGCCCCTGCCCATCAAAGGCGTGCTGCGGCATCTTTCCGGGCAGGAGGCGCTGCCGGGCAATGTGCTGCGCAAATACGTGTGCTTGCAGCTGAGCCTGCTGCCATACCTACGCCAAAACAGCACGGTGACGCCGCTGGAGGACTGCTTTCTGCTGGGCAACGACCTGCTGGTGGCACCCCTGGGCGAGAATGGGTGCATCGACGCCCAGCTGCCGGATGGCACATGGACGGAGCTGGCCACGGGGGAGTGCATCAGCGGCAGGATGCGGCGCATCCGCGGGCTGAACGCCATGCCCGTACTGGCCAGGGAGAACAGCGTGATCGCCATTGGTGTGGATGACTGCCGCACCGATGCGGATGACGCCGACCGGGTGACGCTGCATTGGTTTCAGCCGAGTGAAGCAGCACGGTGCGTACTGGCGGATGGGACGGAGTACCATTTGCACCGGGATGGTGACAAGTTCGCGGGAGAAAGCAATTCGGACAAGACTTGGCATCTGATTGTCAGGCAGGACGGAAATGAAATATTGGTGAAATGACAAAAGAGCAGCCGAAGGGCTGCTCTTTTGGAATGATAAATGACGAATTAGGAATTATGAATTGAGAGTGTGGCACGGGCGGGCGATCGCAGATCGCCCCTACACTTGGATAGAGAAGCTGCGTGATGGAGCAAGCGGCAGAACCACTCCTTCCGTCAGCCGCAAGCGGCTGCCACCTCCCTCGGGGAGGGAGGCTTAGTTTGTGTTCCGCGTCGCGGCGCAACCGTATTTGCGCCGTGACCCCAAAGGAAAACCCATCCTGTATGCTCACACAGGATGGGTTTCGAAAGGGCCGAATGGCCCTTCGTGGTGGAGTCCAGAGGAGGCAAAGCCTCCTCTGGCCCGTCTCCTTAATCCACGCGCTCATCGCCCCAGAAGAAGAGGGCGACGGTGCCGGGGCCGGTGTGGCTGCCGATGGTGGTGCCGATGTGGTTGATTTCGACTTTGCCGCTCAGGTGGGGGAAGCGGGCCTCGATGAGGTCGGCCACGGCGCGGGCGTCGTCGTAGCAGGCGGACTGGCTGATGTAGCACTTGCCGGCGTAGTCGGTGCCGTTATCGGCGTGCTGGGCCATGCGATCGACGATGGCGGTGATGACCTTACGCTTGGTGCGGATCTTCTCGCGGGGGATCAGCTTGCCCTCGTGGCTCACGTTCAGCAGGGGGCAGATGTTCAGCAGCTTGCCCACAAAGCCGGAGGTCTTGCTCACGCGGCCGCCCTTGATGAAGAAGGTCAAGTCGGAGGTGAAGAACCAATGGTGCAGGTTCTTCTTGTGGGCTTCGGCCCAGGCGGTCAGCTCGTCCAGGGACATGCCCTCGTCCCGCAGGTCGGCCAGCTTATCCATCAAAAGGCCGAAGCCGGAGGAAGCGGCCAGGGAGTCCACAATGTTCACCTTGCGGCCGGGGAACTTGGCTTCCAGGCTCTCCTTGGCCAGACAGGCGGAATTATAGGTGCCGGAAATGCCGGAGGACAGCGCCAGGTGCAGCACGTCCAGGCCCTGCTCCAGGAAGGGGGTGAAGTAGGCCTCGAACTCCTGGGCGTTTACCTGGGAGGTGCGGGTGTCGGCGCCGTCTACCATGGCCTGATAAAACTTGTCGAAGGGCATGGACTGACCCAGGTCGTCCAAGTAGTCCTTGTTGTCGAGCTGGTAGTGGGCGCAGACATAGTGGATATCGCGGCTTTCAAAATGCTCCTTGGACAGGTCGGCCGTGGAGCAGCAGCTGAGAACATAATTGGCCATGAAAGAATCCTCCTAAATAATGCCGGTGAAAAAAATGACAATACGATTATACACCCTTTTGTACAAAAACGGAAGAGCTAAATCGCAAAAAACCGAAGAACGGTTTTTGAAAAACGGAAAGGGGAGCGGCCGATGCTGCCGCTCCCCTTGAGAATACAGGGATCAAACCTTCCAGATCTCCTTGGCATACTGGGCAATGGTGCGGTCGGAGGAGAACTTGCCAGCGGAGGCTACGTTCATCAGGCACTTGCGGGCAAAGGCAAGGCTGTTTTTGTAATCCTGATTAACGCGGAGCTTGGCGTCCATGTAGGAGGCAAAGTCCTTCAGGACGAAGTAGTGATCCGGGGCGTGCCAGGAGGCACCCTCCAGCAGGGAGGTGCGCAGCTCGGCCAGAGCGCCGTCCTCATCGGGGAAGGTGCCGTCGATGAGGGCATCCAGGCAGCGGGCAAGGAGCTTATCCTCCTTGTAGATGGCCTTGGGATCATAGGTGGCCTTGATGGCGTTGATCTCCTCCACCGTTGCGCCGAAGATGTAGTTGTTCTCCACACCGGCCTGCTCCACGATCTCCACATTGGCGCCGTCGAAGGTGCCAAGGGTCACAGCGCCATTGAGCATCAGCTTCATGTTGCCGGTGCCGCTGGCCTCGGTGCCTGCGGGGGAGATCTGCTCGGACACATCGGCGGCGGGGATGAGCTTCTCCGCCCAGGAAACATTGTAGTTCTGCACGAAGACCACCTTCAGCTTGTCGCAGGTGTCGGGGTCATCGTTGATCGTGTCGGCGATCATGTTGATGAGGTGGATTACCGCCTTGGCGCGGTCGTAGCCGGGGGCGGCCTTGGCGCCGAAGATGTAGGCGGTGGGCGTGAAATCGGGCAGCTTGCCCTCCTTCAGCTGGTAGTAGATGCCCAGGATGGACAGGGCGTTCATGAACTGACGCTTGTACTCGTGCAGGCGCTTGATCTGCACGTCAAAGATCATGGTGGGGTCAAGCACCACGCCTTCCATGTGGGCGATCTCGGCGGCCAGCTGGCGCTTCTTTTCCTGCTTGACCTCAATGAAATCGCGGCAGAGGTCATCGTTGATGAAGGACTTCAGGTTCTCCAGCTGATACAGGTCGGTGAGGAAGCCGGTGCCGATCTTGCCTGCGATGAGGCTGGTCAGCTCCGGGTTGCACAGACCCAGCCAGCGGCGCTGGGTGATGCCGTTGGTCTTGTTCTGGAAGCGCTCGGGGTAGAGGGCGAACCAGTCGGCAAACACATCGTCCTTCAGGATCTCGGTGTGGATGGCGGCCACGCCGTTGGTGGTGTGGGTGGCGTAGACGGCCAGCTGGGCCATATGCACCTGCTTCACCCGCTTGTTCCACTGGTTGGGCCAGATGATGCAGCGGGTGGCGCTGATGGGGGCATCCTTCTCGGCCATTTCCGCCTTGAAGCGCAGGTCGATCTTCTTGATGATGTCCACGATCTCTGGGCAAACGGAGGCCAGCAGGGGCAGATCCCACTTTTCCAGGGCTTCCTGCATCACGGTGTGGTTGGTGTAGGAGCAGGTGTCCCGGGCAATGAGGAAGGCTTCCTCGAAGGTGAGGCCGTCGGCCATCAGCAGGCGGATGATCTCCGGGATGGCCATCACGGGGTGGGTATCGTTGAGCTGCACGGCGTGTTCGGCGGCGAAGAAGGAATAATCGCTGCCGTGGCGAGCCTTGTAGGCGCGGAACAGATCCTGCATGGAGGCGCTGACCAGCACGTACTGCTGCTTCACGCGCAGCTGCTTGCCCTCCCGGCGGGAATCGTTGGGGTAGAGGAACTTGGTGATGTCCTCGGCCTTGTTCTTGTCAGAAGCAGCTTGGGCATACTTCTGCTGGTTGAACAGGGGAAAGTCGATCTCGTGGAGGCTCTCGCATTGCCACAGGCGCAGGGTGCCGATATTCTCAGCCCCGTAGCCGATGATGGGCATATCGTAGGGCACGGCCAGCACATCGCCGGTCTTCATGGAAACCACCACGGCCTGATCCAGGCGGCGGATGCTCCAGGGATCGCCGAACTTCGCCCAGTCGTCCGGCTCCTCGTGCTGGCGGCCATCCACAAAGCTCTGCTTGAACAGGCCATAGCGGTAGCGCAGGCCGTAGCCGGTGAGGGGAACATTGTGGGTCACGGCGCTGTCCAGGAAGCAGGCAGCCAGGCGGCCGAGGCCACCGTTGCCGAAGGCATCGTCCTCGATGTCCTCCAGGGTGGCCAGGTCAACGCCTCGCTGAGCGAGCAGGGTGCGGGCTTCCTCCAGCAGGCCAAGGCAATACAGGTTGTTGTACACCATGCGTCCCATGAGGAACTCGCAGGAGAGATAGTAAGCCTGGCGCTTGCCGGCGCGGGCTTCCTCGCACTTCACCCAGGTGGGTGCAAGGGCCTGCATGGCGGCGGTGGACAGGGCGTTGTGCAGTTGGATGGCATTGGCCTTGTCAAGGGTGGTATGCTCCTGGGTGAGCAGGATGCTTTCGGTTTGCTGAATCAGTTCGGTGGTGGTCATCATGCTTGGTTCTTCCCCCTGTGATAGGTGTTGTTGAGTTCGCGGAGATGCTGGGCGATCTCCTGAGTGGCGGCGCCGGGCAGCATACGCCATAGCCAGTTGCCGCCGATGGTGCCGGGCAGGTTCATGCGGGCAGAGCCGCTCAGGTGCAGAATATCCTGCATGGGGAACATGGCGGTATCGGCCTTGGAGTCCATCACGGCGCGGATAAAGGCTTCCGGGGCGTCCTCCGGCTTGTCAAAGCCCAGCACCCGCTTGGCGTGGTTCAGGGTGTTCTCGTCCTGGGTGGAAACCCAGCCCAGCACGGTGCCGTTGTCGTGGGTGCCGGTGTAGGCCACGCAGTTGGTGGCATAGTTGGCGGGCAGATGCGGGTTGCCGTCGTCGCCGCCAAAGGCGAAGGTCAGCACCTTCATGCCGGGATATTTCACATAGTCCAGCAGCTTGAAGACACGGTCGGACAGGCAGCCCAGATCCTCGGCAATGATGTTGATGCCGGGGAGCTTTTTGTTGAAGGTACGGAACAGGCTCTTGCCGGGGCCGACGACCCACTTGCCACCCCGGGCGTTGGGTGCGCCGTAGGGGATGGAATAGTAGTTGGCAAAGCCGATGAAGTGGTCGATGCGGATCACATCATACATCTTTGCCATGTGGCGCATTCGCTCCACCCACCAGTCATAGCCCCGCAGGCGCAGGTACGTCCAGCGGTAGAGGGGATTGCCCCACAACTGGCCATCGGCAGAGAAGTAGTCCGGCGGCACGCCCGCCACCCGCTTGGGCAGGCGGTTCTTGTCCAGCTGGAACACCTCCGGGTGGGTCCAGGTATCGGCGCTGTCCTCGGCCACATAGATGGGCATATCGCCAAAGAGCTGAATACCCAGGCCGTTGCAATACTTCTTCAGGGCGCTCCATTGGCGCTGGAACAGATACTGGCAGAAGATGTGATACCGCACCTCGATGGCCAGCTGGCTGCGGTAGAACACCAGGCACTCCTTGCGGCGGACAACGATGTCGTGATCCGGCCACTTCGTCCACATGGCGCCGCCAAAGTGGTTCTTGATGGCGGTGAACAGGGCGAAGTCCTTCACCCAGGCGTTCTCCTGCACGAAGGCGGCCAGCTCCTTCTCCAGCTTGCACTCGGACTTGTCAAAGCAGCGGCGCAGGAGCTTCTCCTTGTTTTCACGCACGGCGGGGAAGTCGATCTTGTCCAGCTGGGCGGGGGAAAATTCCTCCTCCGGCTCGTATTCCAGCAGGCCTTCCTCCTTCAGGCGGGCGCAGGAGATCAGCATAGGATTGCCTGCAAACACGCTGGAGGACTGGTAGGGAGACTCGCCATAGCCGGTGGGTCCCATGGGCAGCACCTGCCACAGCTTCATGCCGCTGGCGTGGAGGAAATCGGCAAAGTCAAAGGCTTCCTGTCCCAGGCTGCCGATGCCGCCGGGGCCGGGGAGGGAGGAGATGTGCATCAGGATACCGCTCTGGCGCATAAAGTATACGTCCTTTCACGAGTGGATTATTTCACGGATTCCCGCAGCCGCAGGGTGGCTTCCACCACCACATGGCGCGGGGCGACCTGGTGTTCCAGCATATCGGTGAGGACCAGCACGCTCTGCTCGGCCAGCTCCTCCACGGGCTGCTCCACGGTGGAGAGCCTCGGGATAAAGTATTTCCCCATATCTGTGCCGTCAAATCCAAAGACGCTCACATCCTCGGGCACGCGCTTGCCCATGTCCTGCAGGGCGCGGATCACGCCCATGGCCACGATGTCGCTCATGGTGAACACGGCGGTGGTATCGGGCTTTTCGGCAAAGAAGGCCTTGGCGCTGTCGTAGGCGCCCTGGAGGGAGAAGCGGGTCTCCACATAGCGGCCTTCGTCAAAGGTCAGGCCAGCATCGTGGAAGGCGTCCTTCACGCCCTTGTAGCGCTGGGAAAGGCTGTCGCCATCGGCACGGCTGGCGCCGAACACCGCCACCTTGGTATGTCCGCGGGAAAGCAGCACACCGGCGGCTTCCCGCGCCATGGCACGGTCGTCGATGGACACGGAGGCAGCCCGGGAAAGATCGGCCTGGGAGGCGTTCACGGTGGTGAACACCATGGGCAGATCCAGCCCGGACAGCACCTGGGCGCGCTCGTCAATGCGGCTGCCCACGAAGATGAAGCCATTGACCCGCTTCTCGTGCAGAAGGCGCAGGGCAGTCTGGAACTCATCGGCCTTCTCATCGATGTATTCGGTGAGGAAGGCGGCCTTGCAGTCCTTGGTGTGCTGGAGCATGGCCTCGGCCAGGGCATTGAGGAAGGGATTCTGATGGCCGCGGATGATGATGGCCACCAGGTCGCTGTCCACCTGCTTCAGGCCGCGGGCATTGGCATTGCCAACGAAATGGCAGGCAGCCATCACGCGCTCCACCTTCTCGCGGGTGGCCTGATTCACGTCGGGACGGTGATTCAGCACACGGCTCACCGTGGTCACGCTTACGCCAGCCTTCTGGGCAATATCCTTGATGGTGTATATTTTCATGGTGCGCCTCCTGTTGTGGGGCTTGGTAACGTTTTCAGTCGCGTTAAGGATAGCATAATCCCGGAGTGAAGTCAAGTATCAATCAAAAATGAACGAAAGACGGTGATTTGCACTTTGCAGGAAGTGTGGTATAATAGAATAAAACCAAGCAGGGAGGGAGCGGCGTGTCCGAGGAAAAGACTGTGTCCAAGCCTATGCAGCTGTGGAACAATGCGCTGAAGGCCGTGAAAGGTGATTCCACCGCCCAGCTGGTGGAGCAGTTCACCGCCGAAATGACGCTGGTGGCCGAGGGGCTGTGCGAGGATCAGGCACGGCTGCGCCAGAGCGTGGAGGAACTGCGCCGGGAGGACGACCGCACCGCCCAGCGCGTGGTGAGCGAGGTGCAGGCGCTGGAGAGCGCCATCCGCGAGAACCAGCGGGACACTGACCGCCGTCTGGAGGACATGAGCCGCCGCCTGGCCGCCATGGAAAACAAGGCCGGAAGCCGCCAGAAGAAGCACCTGGGGCTGATCCAGCAGCTGACGATATTGGTGTCCATCGCCTGCGGCACCTGGCTGCTGGTGACCATACTGAATCTATTCGCCCCATAAGCAGGAGGATGCATGAAGACCTACGCTGAGATCGTGCAGGAATACAAAAAACGCCAGCGGGACACGGTGGTGGATACCATTGCCACCGGGCTGACCTATATGGACGAGATCGCCATCGACAGCGGTCTGCTGGAGGAAACGGGCCTGTTGACAGAGCTGGGGGAATCCGTGTGCAGCGCGCTGCCCTTTGCGGTGATCGCCGCCACGGAAGGCACCAAGGTGCTGCTGGGCCGCAAGCCTGGGGTCACCGGGCTGAAGGACGGCGCTTTCCGCATGGCCAAGACGGGCGCGGCCATGGGCGTGGGCAGCGCTGTGGCGGGTGCTGCGGGCTTCTGGGCGGCGATCCCCGTGACCATGGGCGTTCGGGCGCTGTTTGACAGGTATCGCTCCAAGGCGCTCACCGGGCTGCGGGTGCAGGGACGCATCAGCCGCTTGAAGGAGCTGAACGCCTTCCTGCGCAAGGAAGATGCGGTGACCACGGCTGCGCCGGACTATGGCGAGGCGATCGAGGCTGTGGCTGTTGTGGAATAAAAAAGGGAGGGGCGATTCGCCCCGACTAACGAGGTCAACGCTTGCGTTGGCCGAAGTGTAGCCAGTACGCGGCCTTGTGCCGTGGAATGGCCGATAAAAAAAGAAGGAAGAGGTCGAGCCTCTTCCTTTTTGCTTGCTTATTTTGCTGCGTTTTCCAGGTGCTGTCTTGCTGCCACCGCATTGTCCGGCACGGTGTCCTCCAAGGTCATGGGCAGGCCGGGATGCGCCTGGGCAAAGGCCAGCAGCCGGGTGTAGTCCATCACGCCGGTGCCGCAGGCCATGGACTTCACGTCCTCTGCGCCCTCCACAGGCTGGTAGTCCTTCATGTGCAGGATGCGGATGCGGTCGCCGAACAGGTCGATGGACTGGGTCACCAGCTCATCCATGCGGGTGTGGTTGTGCATGTTCAGCAGGTTCACCGTGTCCAGGATGATCTGCAGGTTGGGGGAGTCGATGGCGTCCAGCACGGCCTTGGCACGCTCCGGGGTGGAGACGATGTGGCGGCACACAGGCTCGATGGCGATCACCGCGCCCACCTCTTCGGCATACTGCACCACGGGGCGCAGACGGTCGATGAAGAGCTGCAGGGCTTCCTCGGTGAAGCACTCCGGGCAGGTCTTGTAGCCTGCGTTGGGTGCGCCGGTCTCGGTACCCACCACGGTGGCGCCGATGGCCTTGGCAAAGCGCAGGTGCGCCTTGTAGCACTCCACGGTGTTGGCCAGCTCGGCTTCATCGGGGGTGGCCAGGTTCAGGTAGCAGCCCAGCACGGCGCATTGCATTTCGTATTTGGCCAGCAGCTCCCGCACGGTGGCGGCCAGCTCGTCGGTCATCAGGGCGGGGGCATCCTTCATGGAGAAGCCGGGGATGGTCTTGCTCAGGGCGATATGGGCGCAACGGAAACCCTGGGCGTGGGCGCTGCGCAGATGCTCTTCCAGATTGGTGCCAATGGTATCATGCAGGCGAATGCCGATGTTCATCGTTGGTGCCTCCTGTGGATTTGTTGGCAACAGTATACCGCATGGAGGCGGGTTTGACAAGGTCAACTATGGCAGCGGGTGAGAAAGCTTTCGGCCTGGGCAAGGCTCTCCAGGGCGGCGTCACGGAAGGTGTCCAACTGGGGGACCTGGGACTCGCGGGGCAGGGCAAGGAAGTCCCGCAGGAGGCAGAGGATACCCTCCAGATGGGCGGTGGCCTCGTCGAAGTCCTTCTCCCAGGCGATGCGGCGCAGGTCCTGCTGCACCTGCAGCCTGTCGATGATGCGCTGCTTCTCGTGAACTTCCTCGCACCTGGCAGCACGGCGCAAAAGCTCCTTCAGGCCTTCCAGCATGGCGGAAACGCAGGGTTCGGCCATGAGGCGGGCGGCGGCGGTGTCCTCCGGGTCGCAGAAGGCGCTGTCCGCACGGTCGATGGTGGGCGCCTTGGGATAGGGCAGACCCTCCTGGCGCAGCTCTTCGCGAACGGCTTCGATCATCTCCGGCCGGTGCTTGAGCAGGGTCCGGTACTTGTTCTGGTAGCGGAGCATCAGGCTGTGATCGCCTCCGGCCATGTCCATCACGCAGGAGCGCACGGAGATGCCCTGCCCCCGGGCCATCAGCACCTGGCGGAGCAGGTGGTGGGTCTCCTCCGGAGTGAAGGTGGCAAAGGGGGCGGCGCGCAGGTAGGCGGCATCGGGCTTCTGGCGCAGGCAGGCGTAATAGTAGTTGCGGATGCTGTTGGGCTTGCGGCCAAGATCGTCGGAGAGCGCCTCGAACACGCTGCGCAGGGGTGCGCCGGTGGCAGAGGCCTCCTTCACGGCGGTGAACAGGCGGGTGGTCTCATCCTCCTGCCATCCGGTTCGGTTGCGGGTCTTGACTTGACTTTCCATATTCATGCGATCTCCCTTCGCGCTTGTTTGTCGTGTTCTATGTTGCCCCACCGGACGGAAACTATACCGTCACAAAAGGGGAAGCAGCGCCTCTGAAAGACCTGTTTGCCCGTGGACGTACTGCCAGGCTGCGGCTTCCATGTCCTCGGCGGGAATGTAGGCGTTGAGGGCCGTGAGGGCGCGGGCGGCGGCGGCCTCCATCAGTCCGCCGGTGCCGCTGGCGTAGAGGCGCAGATCCTCCCGCACGGTGTACAGGCCTTGCTGGGTCAGCTTTTTCTGGCATTCGGTGGAGGTCAGGTAGGCCAGCAGGCTGGCGGCGGTGGCATCGGCCTTGGGGAAGACGCTGCCCAACCAGACCTGATCGGTGATGACCTCGCCGGGGGTCAGCACCCGGAAGGGGAACGCGCTGCTCAGGGCGGTGATCTGCCCGGTGGTGAGCAGCGCGGCCGGGGCCTGGCGGGACTGGAACTGCCGGTAGACCTCGGCGGTGGTGAGGGTGCTTTCCAGGGGCGGGCGCTGCTCCATCAGGCACCCCAGGGTGAACAGGCCGCAGCCCTTGGGGGCAAGGGGCAGCACGTTTTCCGGCAGCCCCGGTGTGACGGTAGCCTGTGGGGCGGCTGTGGCGGCGGGCTTGCCCAGCAGCGTGGTGGGGGATGGCGTGACGGCCAGGTGCGGCTCGATGCTGCTGTCGATGGCCAGGGCGTACCCGGCGTAGCACAGCGGGAGGCCGTATTGCTGCATCTGCCAGCGCCCGGCCCGGAGCAGCGGCTCGCGGATGCCCAGGGCGTTGCTCAGCGGAACGAAAAGTTCCTGGGGCGCGGTGATGGTGCCGGGGGTGTAGAGCAGCACGTCCGGCAGCACGGCATCGGGGCGGGTGAGTTCCTCCGGCGACACCACCCGCAGGAAGGTCATGGCGCCGGGATTTTGCTTTTCCCAGCTTTTCAGGCAGTCCCGCAGCCAGCTTTCGCCGCCGCCCACAGAGGAGCATACCCAAATGCGCAAGAGGTGCCGGGCGGGTGCCTCGGCACCGGGAAGCACGCTGCGGACGGGCGCGGCGTGGAAGGCAAACCAGAGGGTCAGCCCTGTGAGCAGCAGAGCGATGATGCAGACAAGCGGGCGAAGCTTCATGGCAAGGCTCCTTTCGTTTGTGAAATGTGTATGAAAGAAAACGACATTTCATGCAGGGGACAAAACTAACCCTTGCCAAATGAAAGGAAAACAATTATAATGTTTGTAAATGGTTCCAGTAAAAATTGAAAGGATGATATCCATGGACGTTCGTCAGGTCTATGAGCAGTGGCTGCGGGATTTTGCCCAGGATGAGGATACGGTGAAGGATCTGCAGGCCATCGCCAACGATGATAAGGAAATTGAAGATCGCTTCTATACCGAATTGAGCTTCGGCACCGCCGGTATGCGAGGCGTGCTGGGCGCTGGCATGAACCGCATGAACCGCTACAATGTTCGCCGTGCCACCAAGGGCCTGGCGAAGTATCTGCTGCAGAAGCCTGAAGAGGCTGCCCGCGGCGTGGTGATCGCTTATGACAGCCGCCGCTTCTCTGCCGAGTTTGCCAAGGATACCGCTCTGGTGCTGGCCAAGGAAGGCGTGCCTGCTTTCCTGTTCGATGCCCTGCGCCCTGTGCCGATCCTGTCCTATGCGGTGCGCCACCTGAATGCCATTGCCGGCATCGTGATCACCGCCTCCCACAATCCGCCCCAGTACAATGGCTACAAGGTCTATGGTGAGGACGGCGCTCAGGTTGGCCCCGAGGCTGCCGAGGGCATCACCAAAATCATCCGCGCCACCGCCTATACCGATTGCACCCTGATGGACGAGCAGGAAGCCCTCGACAAGGGTCTGCTGAAGTACATCGGCAATGCCGAGGTGGACGACGACTACATCGCCGAGGTCAAGACCCTGTGCGTCCAGCCCGAAATGCTGGAGAAGATGGGCAGCGAGCTGAGCATCGTGTACACCCCTGTGCATGGTTCCGGCAATGTGCCGGTGCGCCGCATCCTGAAGGAAGTGGGCATCAGCAATGTGTCTGTGGTGAAGGAGCAGGAGCTGCCCGATCCCGCCTTCTCTACCGTGAAGGTCCCCAACCCCGAAGAGCCTGATACCTTCAAGATGGCCATCAAGCTGGCGGACGAGAAGGGCGCCAAGGTGATCTTCGCCACCGACCCTGACTGCGACCGTCTGGGCGTGGCTGTGAAGACCTCCGCTGGCGACTGGCAGCTGCTCACCGGCAACCAAATCGGCTGCGTGCTGCTGCACTACATCCTCTCCGCCAAGAAGAAGCAGGGCAAGTTGCCCGCCAACGGCGCTGCGGTGAAGTCCATCGTGTCCACCAGCCTCTCCAACAAGATCGCCGCCTCCTTCGGCGTGGAGATGTTTGAGACCCTGACTGGCTTCAAGTTCATCGGCGAGAAGATCCAGCAGTTCCAGGATACCGGCAGCCACACCTTCCTCTTCGGCTTTGAAGAGAGCTACGGCTTCCTGTCCTCCACCTTCGTGCGCGACAAGGACGGCGTGAACGCCTCCCTGCTGATCGCCGAAGTGGCCTGCGCCTGCGCTGCCCAGGGCATCACCCTGTACGACTATGTGCAGTCCATCTTCGCCGAGTATGGCTACTTTGTGGAGAAGGTGGTCTCCGTGACCCTGCCCGGCAAGGAAGGCCTGGGTCGCATGAAGGAGATCATGGCCGGCCTGCGCGCCAATCCCCCTGCCGAGCTGGCTGGCTTCAAGGTTACCGCTGTGCGCGACTACCTGAAGGGCACCCGCGTGGCTGGCGGCGTGGAAGAACCCACCGGCCTGCCCACCTCCGACGTGCTGTACTTCGAGCTGGAAGGCGGCAACTGGGTGTGCGTACGTCCCTCCGGCACCGAGCCGAAGATCAAGCTCTACGTCAACTCCAACGCCATGGACAAGGACGAGGCCAACAAGATCAACGCCGATCTGCGCGCGGCCAGCGAAGCCCTCTTGGCATAAGCATAGCAAAACGAAACGAGCAGGCATGGC
This sequence comes from Clostridia bacterium, assembly GCA_017936765.1. Classification (GTDB taxonomy): domain Bacteria; phylum Bacillota; class Clostridia; order Christensenellales; family Aristaeellaceae; genus UBA11524. The sequence continues at coordinate 24,382 of JAGBEX010000037.1, read as the reverse complement.
ACACGTCATGCCTGCCTTTCACGTTATGAGAAAGAAGGAATCCTGATGGATAAGCAGACCTATATGATCGAGCAGCTGAAGACCCTCACCGGCATCCCCAGCCCCACCGGCATGACCGGCGCGGTGACGGATCACCTGCTGGCAGAACTGACCCGCCTGGGCTTCCAGCCGGAACGCACCCCCAAGGGTACGGTGATCTGCTGCCTGGGCGGCGAGGGACACCCCGTGCTGCTCTCTGCCCATGTGGACACCCTGGGCGCCATGGTGCGCGCCATCAAGGGCAACGGCCACCTGCGCTACACCCACCTGGGCGGCTATGACGACAACAACATTGAGAACGAGAACATTCTGGTGCATACTGCCGACGGCAAGACCTATTCCGGCACGGTGTATTCCAGCAAGGCCAGCGCCCATGTGTGGGGCAGCCAGTCTGCCACGCTCCGCAGCGATGAGTTCCTGGAGGTCATTCTGGACGAGGACGTACACACCAAAGCTGCGGTGGAGGCACTGGGCATTGCTGTGGGCGACTTCATCAGCCTTGATCCCCGCACGGTGGTCACCGGGAGTGGCTACATCAAGAGCCGCCACCTGGATGACAAGGCTTCCTCTGCGGTGCTGCTGACCCTGGCCCGCGAGGTGGCCGAAGGCCGGGTGACGCTGGGACGCAAGGTGTACATCGTGTTCACCGTGTATGAGGAAGTGGGTCACGGTGCCTCTGCCCTGGGCAAGCTGACCGACGTGGAGGACATGATCGCCGTGGACATGGGCTGCGTGGGCGACGACCTGACCTGCACCGAGCAGCAGGTGTCCATCTGCGCCAAGGACTCCGGCGGCCCCTATGACGCCAGCTTTGTGAAGGAACTTGTGGCCCGCTGCAAGGAGAAGAACGTCGACTACGCGGTGGACATCTACCCCAGCTATGGCTCCGATGCGGGCGCTGCGCTGCGCTCCGGCATGGAGATCCGCTTTGCCTGCTGCGGCCAGGGCGTGTTTGCCTCCCACGGCTACGAGCGCACCCATGTGAAGGGCATGATGGGTACTTTGGCGCTGGTGACCAACGTGGCAGAGGTCGTGAAATGAGCCATATCTACTTTTTCTCCGGCCCCTGCGGCTGCGGGAAGTCCACCCTGGTGGAGGCCTTTGCCAAGCATCTGGTGAATGACGAAGGCCGCAGGCAGGTGTACCTCATCCACGGGGATGACTTCCACCAGGGCTTTGTGGAAACGGACGACAAGGGCGACTTCTTTGTGGGCGGCCAGGCGGCGGATACCGTGGCCTGGGAGGAGATATTGCGCTTCAACTGGGAGTGCATCATCGACGTGGCAGACAAGGCGCTCGCCCGCGGGCTGGACGTGGTGATCGACTATGTGATCGAGGACGAGCTGCCCCTGGTGGCCGCGCTGGCAAAGAAGCACGGCGCGATGCTGCACTATGTGGTGCTCACCGCCAGCGAGGAGGCCATCCGGCAGCGCATCACCCACAGGGGTGATGTGGACCTGATCGACCGGGCGATCTTCCTCAAGCACAAGCTGGAGGCCATGCCGGAAAACCAGGGCCACCTGCTGGACAACACCGGCCTGACGGTGGAGGCGGAGATCGCCGGGGCAGGGGACGGGAAATTCATCGTAAACAATTTGTGAATTGCGCAATTTGCAGGCTTGCTGAAGCAAGTCTGCATTTGCATTTTAGCGGTATTATGATATAATATATTGAATGCCTATGCGCAAGGAGGAACCACGATGTTTGGTAAGTTTATGAACAACTATTATTATGGCAAGAGCGGCAAGGGCGATTACAACAAAGAAGACCTGCCCACCAACCGCTGGCAGCTGTTTTGGGAAATGCTGCGGGTGCGCCTTTCCGGCCTGTGCCGCCTGAACCTGATGTATCTGGTGGCCTGGCTGCCCACCATGCTGGTGCTGCTGTTTGGCATCACGGGCATCCTGACCGGCCTGCTGGGCGAGGATGGCGAACTGGTGGCCAATGCGGACGTGCTGCTGATGGGCATGGTGCAGACCACCCTGCTGCTGCTGGTCCCCTGCATTACCATCACCGGCATCGCCACCCCCGGCGTGGCCTATGTGACCCGCAACTGGAGCCGCGACGAACACGCCTTTATCTGGTCGGACTTCAAGGACGCGGTGAAGCTGAACTGGAAGCAGGGCGTGCTGACGGCGCTGATCACCGGCATCCTGCCCCTGGCTGTGTGGGTGGGCTGGGATTTCTATGGTGAAATGGCCAACACCACCTCTGTGTGGATGATCGTTCCCCAGGTGCTGGTGCTGATGATCGGCATTCTGTGGTCCCTGGCGGTGACCTACATGCACCCGCTGATCGTGACTTACCAGCTCAAGTTCAAGGATGTGCTGCGCAATGCCTTCCTGCTGGCCATCGCCCGCCTGCCCATGAGCGTGGGCATCCGCCTGCTGCATTGCCTGCCCCTGTTGATCGCCGTGCTGCTGGCGCTGGTGGTGAATCCCCTCTACTGCGTTATGGGTCTGTTCTTCTACTACGCGCTCATCGGCTTTGGCCTGAGCCGCTTCATCACTGCCAGCTTTACCAATGCGGTGTTTGACAAGTATATCAACAGCCAGATCGAGGGTGCTGTGGTCAACCGCGGCCTGAACACCGAGGTGGAGGACGACGACTTCGACGACGAGGAAGAAGAGCAGGAATAAAACTATCCGCCGCATGAGCAACCTATCACGGACAATGATACCGGAGGGATGCTTATGTGGCGGCTTGATGAAAAGGCAAAACGCAAATATGCGGCGGCGGAACGCTTTGGCCTGACGGAGAAACTGTTGCAGTCGGGCTGGGCAGGACTGAGCGCCAAGGACTCCGGCCGCATCGGCGGGAGCCTGAAAGCCAAAAGAAAACCCAATTAGTACGGAGAATGATGCATGTACACAGGCTTTGCTGAGGTATACGACCAGCTGATGAACGATGTGAACTACGCCGACTGGGCGGAGTTCTATGTGCAGATCATGAACGCCTTTGGCATCCGCGAAGGCAAGATATGCGAATGCGCCTGCGGCACCGGCGGGCTGACGCTGCCCCTGTATCGCAAGGGCTTCCACGTGACGGGTGTGGATCTGAGCCAGGATATGCTGTGGATCGCCGCCCAGAAGGCGCGGCAGGCCGGGGTGGCCATCCCCTTTGTGCGCCAGGATATGCGGCAGCTTCGGCTCCACCGCCCCATGGACGCGGTGCTGGCCACCTGCGATGGGCTGAACTACCTCCTGGAGGACAAGGACGTGCTGGCCTTTTTCCAGGCGGCACGGGCTGCGCTGCGACCGGGCGGGGGACTGTTCTTTGACGTGTCCACCCCCTACAAGCTGAAAAACGCCCTGGGCAACCAGATGATCTGCGAGGATCGGGAGGACGTGACCTACCTGTGGCAGAATCGCTTCTCGGAAAAGACGGGGCTGCTGGACATGCACCTGTGCATCTTTGTGAAGCAGAAGGACGGCAGCTATAAGCGCATCGACGAGGAGCAGAAGCAGCGCGCCCACAGTATGCAGGGGCTGGTGAACCTGCTGCATCAGGCGGGCTTCGACCGGGTGATGGTCTTTGGCAACGGCAAAATGGAAGCCCCCAGGGACACGGAGCATCGGTGGCACTTTGCGGCCATCCGGCGGTTGGATCCCGATGGGGCATTGGAAGGGGAGAAAAACATATGATAGAGAGACGCGAAGGCGACGAGCTGATCCGCCTGAGCCTGATGGATGGCCAGGTGCGCGTGATGATGTGCGAGACCACGGCCATGTGCCAGCGGGCGGCGGATATCCACCATGCTACGCCTGTATGCACCGCTGCCATGGGGCGGCTGATGACGGCTACCTCCATGATGGGCGTGATGATGAAGGGCGAGAATGAATCCGTGACTGTGACCATCAAGGGCGGCGGCCCCATGGGTACGCTGTGCGCGGTGGCCAACCACGGCGACCTGAAGGTCTATGCCGACAATGCGCAGGTGGAGCTTCCCCTGCGGGAGGACGGCAAGCTGAACGTGGGCGCTGCTGTGGGCAAGGATGGCCGCATGAGCGTGGTGAAGGATCTGGGTCTGCGTGAACCCTATGTGGGGCAGATCGAGCTGGTGAGCGGTGAGCTTGCCATTGACTTTGCCAACTACTTCACCGTCAGCGAGCAGTCGCCCTCCCTGGTGGCGCTGGGCGTGTTGACCAGCGGCGATGCGGTGCTGAAGGCCGGTGGCCTGTTGATCCAGCCCCTGCCCGGCTGCGAGGACTCTACCATCGACCAGCTGGAGCTGCGCAGCCCCATGTTTGCCGACATCAGCCGGGAAATGACCTTTGCACCCAAGGAAGAGCTGCTGGAGGACTGGTTCCGGGGCATGGATCCTGTGGTGCTGGAGCGTGAACCCCTGCGCTACCATTGCGGCTGCTCCCGCTACCGCATGGAGAAGGCGCTGATCTCCCTGGGCCGCAAGGAATTGCAGAACCTCATCGACGAGGATAAGGGCGCTGAGCTGGGCTGCCACTTCTGCCACAGCTATTATCAGTTTACCACCGACGAGCTGAAGGATCTTTTCCAGCGAGCGAGCCGGGAGTAAACATCAGGAGAAGGCATGAGCGAAAGAAACATGGGCCAGGTGGTTCCCTTTCGGTTAAGCGCGGGCAAGCTGCGCAAGGGTGCCTATGAACACCGGCGCAGAGGCCGTCCCATGGAGGCGGTGGAGCTGTTGCGCCGTGCCGCCCAGCAGGAGGACACCCCCGCCGGATGGCTGCACCTGGCCGAAGAACTGCGCCGCCTGGGCTGCTACGAGCAGGCGACGGTGCTGCTGTATCGCCTGGCGGCAGGGCGGGATATCCCCAGCCTGGTGTGGATGGAGCTGGCGCGGTGCCAGGCTGCCCTGGGCAAGCCGGAGGCCGCGCTGGACAGCCTGTATCATTACCTGAACGAAGACCCTTACAGCGATGTGGCTGATGAGGCCCGCGCCATGCTCTCCGAGCTGGACGAGGTGGAGGAACCGCAAGATGCCTTCCGGCTGGGACAATTGATCCAGCGGGGCTTGCTGGCCTGGCGCAATGGCCGCAAGGAGCTGGGGGAGCGACGGCTGTGGCGTGCCATCCGCATGGCGAAGCGCCCGGCCAGGCTGCTGATCACCCTGGCGCTGCTGCTGATGGCGGAGAACCGCTTCGGCGAAGCCGCGCAGGCGCTGAACCTTGCCCTGCGGCGGGATCCCACCAACGCCCGGGCGGCGTGTATGCTCTGCGTGGCGGTGAACGCCATGGGGCGCAGGCGCGCGGCGCTGGGACTGCTGCATCAGGCTGAAAAGCTGTGCTATACAGCCGAAGGGGAGGAGATGTTCCTCACCGCAGCGTGGACGCTGTCTGCCCACAAGGCGAGAGAAAAATTCCTGCTGGCACGGCACCGCCAGCAGCCTTGCCGCATCATGCTGATGCACCACCTGGCCGACCTGGCCTGGGAAAAGGGTGACGCCGCCACGGCAAAGACCTGGTGGCAGCGGATATTGCGGCTGGACCCGGAGGACATCCGGGCGGTGGCGCTTTTGCGCTGGTCCCGGGAGCGGGCAGATGGCCTGCTGCCGCCCATGGGGATGCTCCCCAATGCGGAGGCGCAGACCATGCTGCAAAGCCTGATCCAGGCCGACGAGCAGCGGCTTTCCCCGGAGGCCATGCTGGCTTCCGGCAGCGACAGCCGCATGGCCATCGACTGGTGCTTCACGGTGAGCAATCCGGGCATACAGTTCAAGTGCCTGGAGGTGCTGGCTGCCCAGGATGCACCCAGCATCCGGCAATACATGAAGGAGCTGCTCACCAGCCCCACGGTGCATCCGGATGTGCGGCACAAGGTGATGCTCCACCTGGCCCAGCTGGGGGAGACTGGCCCCCTGAATGTATTGATGGGGCAGCGGATGTCCACGGCGGAGTGCCAGCCTGTTCCCCAGGGGAAACGGCACCTGTGGCGGGCGTTTCTGCCAAGTCTGCTGGAAGAGACAGGCAGGCATCGCCAGAGTGAGATGATCGTGGAATTTGCCGCGGAGCTGTGGCCGCTTCTGACTGATGGTCAGCGCCACGCAGCGGCTGGGTTGGAACGATATATATGGGTGAAGGCTGTGGAGATACTGTACCTGCGCCTGACGGAGCAGGACGAGGCCGCCGCCAAGGTGGTGCGCCGGATGCCGGTATCCATGCGCAAGGTAAGCCGCGTGCTGCGGAAGATCGCCCGGCAGATGGAAGCCTTCCCTGAAGATAAGGAGTGAACGACATGAGAAAGTGCATTGACTTTGACCAGCGGTTTGCTGACTACACCTCCAAGTGGATGCAGGAGCATCAGAAGGAGTACCGCAACTTCGACGCCATGGAGGCGGATATGCCCCGGGTGTACATGACCTTTCTGAACACCCCTGCCCGCTGGCTGGATGGCATCACCCCCGGCGCGTATTTCACCCAGTTTGAGGACCCCAAGGATCTGGTGGACTGGCTGTGCGAGTATTGCGACAAGGAAGTGCCGGTGCCTGACCTGCTGCTGGATCAGATCCAGGCGGTGGGCAAGCCCTGCGAGAAGCGGCTGGTGGCGCTGCTCAAGGACGAGGAGGCCAGCGAGGAAGCCAAGATGATCGCCATTGGCCTTCTGCGCGAAATGGAAAGCACCCTGCCCAAGATGCTCTACATCTCCTGGCAGATCGATCGTCCCCAGAAGGACGACCTGTGCGACAATGCTCTGGAGAGCCTGAGCGAAATGGGCCACGGCGTGGTGCAGCCCCTGCTGGAGGCGCTGCCCAAGGCCAACGAGGCTGGCCAGGAGGCCATGCTGGACATTCTGGCGAATTATCCGGGTAACGAGCAGGTTTTTCAGCTGGCGCTTCGTTTATTCCGTGAGAACCCCTCCCGCCGGGCGCTGTTTGCCAGCTACCTGGGCAAGCTGGGGGACGACCGCGCCCTGCCTGACCTGCTGAAGGCCGCCAACGACGACCGGGTGGGGTACATCGACTTCATCGAGATCCGCAACGCCATCGAAATGCTGGACGGCATTGCCCCGGAGCGCGATTTCGATGATGATCCGGAGTATAACGCTTTGAACGGTATGCAATAAGCCAAGGAGATACGTATGGTAACATTACAGGATATCAAGCAGAATGAGTCCATCAAGGCGCTGATCCGGGCGGGCAACAACTACCTGGAAGCCTGCGGGTATACGGATCATGGCCCCCGCCATGTGAGCTATGTGAGCAAGACAGCTTCCGGCATCCTCAAGGCGCTGGGGTATTCGCCCCGGGAGATCGAGCTGGCGGCCATCGCTGGCTGGGTGCATGACGTGGGCAACTCCGTGAACCGCCACGAGCATGGCCCCAATGGCGCGGTGATGCTTTTCCCCATTCTGCGGGAAACCGGCATGGACATGAACGACGTGATGGAGGTCATCACCGCCGTGGGCAACCATGAGGAGCAGAGCGGGTTCATCTCCAGCGCGGTTTCCGCTGCGCTGGCGCTGGGCGACAAGAGCGACGCCCACAAGACCCGCGTGCGCCACGGCAAGCCCGACGTGACCGATGTGCATGACCGGGTGAACTTCTCCATCCAGGAGAACCAGGTCACCGTGGATCGCAAGAACCGCATCATCCGCCACGAGCTGGTGATGGACGAAAGCTCCTCGGTGATGGAGTATCTGCAAATCTACATGAGCCGCATCGTGATGTGCGAAAAGGCGGCGGCTTTCCTGAAGTGTTCCTTCGACCTGGTGATCAACGGCCAGCCGGTGAACAACCGCCCCAAGAAGGAACAGGAATAACCAATGAACCACAGAAAGGGGAGAGACGATGCTGTGTCCCCATTGCGGCAGCTATGCAGGGGAGAATGATATCCTCTGTCCCGGATGCGGTGCGCTGCTGAACCACGGCGAGAATCGCGAGGAAGGCGTGCGCGCCATCCGTCAGGGCAGGCGTGCGCGCAATGCCAGCGCCGCTGCTGCCCCCAGGGCTGCATCCACCGGCAAGGCGGGCGCCAGCCGCATTTATGTGGATCCTGTGGCCAAGCAGGATACCAAGGAGGTCCCCCTCTACGCTGATCCCCAGGTGTTCAATGCCGATGGCACGCCCCTGGTGACGGGCTACGACCGTCCCTCCCGCAGCGTGTATGGCGATACCACCCGCCAGCAGACCATGATGCCCGCCCACCAACGGCGCAAGCATCCCCTGAGCAAGCATCAGGTCAACTGGACCCATGTGGCCATTGTGCTGTTTGTGCTGCTGGTGGCGGCGGTGGTGGGGGTGTATTTCTTCCTGACCAAGACCGACGATGGTCAGCTGGTGATGGCTCGCTTTGGCCAGGACGCCACGGCGGCGGCCATGTGGGAGGTGGGCCAGGAGGTGATGGACACCGGCGATATCGACCGAGCCATTACCATGTTTGAAACGGCGGTGGAGAAAGACGGCGAAGAGAACATCAACGTCAGCGGCCTGCTGACCCTGGGCAGCGCCTATGAGGCGGCTGGCCGGGTGGATGAAGCCGAGGCGCTCTACCGCTCCATCTACACCGACATCGTCCCCAGCGCACCGGAGGCCTACCGCAATGTGATCCGCATTCTGCTGGCCTCTGACCGCCGGGCCGAGGCGGGCGAGCTGATGCAGACCGCCTATGAGGCCACCGGCAACAACACCTTCCGTCAGCAGCGCATGGAGCTTTTGCCCCAGTCGCCCATGGTGGATCTCACCGCGGGCTATTACACCGAGAAGAAGACCATCACGCTGGCTTCTCCCCAGGGGTATGACGTGTATTACACCTTCGACGAGAACGCCGTGCTGCCGGAGGAAGGTACCCTGGCCACGGAGAGCATTCACCTGGATGAGGGCATCTGGAACCTGCGGGCGGTGGCGGTCAGCGGCGAGCTGGTCAGCGATCCCCTCAAGGCCAGCTACAAGGTGTTCATGCCCTCGCCCCAGACGCCGGGCTACAGCCTGCAGCCCGGTACCTATGACCGCCGCCAGCGCATCTGGCTGCGTCCCGGCAAGGAAAACGAGAAGGACGACGATATCACCATCTACTACACCATCGACGGCTCCACCCCCGATGCCGACAGCCCGGTGTGGACGGGTGAACCCTTCTACCTGCCCAGCGGCCGTGTAACCCTGCAGGCGGTGGCGGTGAATGGTAACGGCAAGGCCAGCAACACCCTTACGGTGGGGTACAAGTTCACCTTCAATCCCCAGCCCAAGAAGTATTACCGGGTGACCGATACGGCCAATGGCCTGACCCTGTACAGCACCACCCGCGAGGACTTCTTCAAGGCCTATGGCCAGGGCATCAGCATGGAGGAAGTGTGGCTGAAGGGCATCAATGAAGTGTGCCAGAAGTACAACTACAACTGGGGTCACGCCACCATGGCCAAGACCAAGAACGGCTGGGTGCTGGCGGAACTGTACTTCACCACCACCCAGTTCTCCGGCCCCCGCTCCACAGGCATCGGCAGCACGGAGAATGACGTGGTGAGTCAGTTCCGCGATGCCGGTCAGGTGGCCAGTCCCTCGGGTAACCGTGGCCTCTACGATGATGACTCCTACGGCACCGGCAAGATCTATCAGAACGCGGACGGCACCCGCACCATCCGCTATGTGGCCTATACGGCCGACAGCCACGAATGGCAGCTGGATTACGAATTGAACACCAGTGGCACGGTGGCGGCCATCAGAATGCTGTATATTCCCTGATGACCTTATGGATTACCCTTCATCCGCGTTGATGAAGGGTGATTTTTTTGTGCAAAAACATAATTATTTTGCTTATTTTCCCTGCCTTTGCTTGATTTGCGGATGATTTGATGGTAATATAATATGTAACTTATGATGTAACGTATACAGAAGTATATCGATCCGCAGCGTTTTCCCGGGGCCAGGGGTGCGTTATCGCCCAGGGTGGAACATGCAAGTAAATGAGGTGAAGCAATGGATGTGCGCGGACTGCTGAGGTCAAGCAAGAAGAGGTTCTCCAATGTGGTGGACTTCGCACAGATCATGCTCAATTATCACTTTCAGGATTCCCAACGGCACTTTAATCACGTCAAGCATATAACCAAATTATTGTGTTTGCAGTATTGCACCATGTACGACGATCACCCCGATATGGAGGATGATCTGCCGCTGATCTGCATTGGTGCGTCTTTGCATGATATCGGCCAGATCTCCATCCCCGACAGCCTGCTTTTGCAGCGGGGGCCGCTGACCATCGAGGAACGCCAGCGCTATGAGGATCATACCGAGGTGGGCGCCAGCATTATTGAGCGCATGGCGGGTATTTACAAGCTGACGGATCGTGAGCGGGACATCCTGTACAACATCTGCCTGTATCACCACGAGCGCTATGACGGCAATGGCTATCCCAAGGGCTTGAAGGGCGACGATATACCGGTCTATGCGCAGATCGTTTCCATTGCGGAGGTCTATGATTCCCTGACGGCAAAGAACTACAGCGCGCCCCGTAGCCATGAGGAAGCCATGGAGCTGATCACCACAGGGGAGTGCGGCGTGTTCAATCCCAGGATTATCCGCTGCCTGGAGGCTGCCTCCAACGATATTCAGGCGCTGCTGGAGTGCTATGCTAATGATGAGCGCATGGCGCTGCTGCACAATGTCTATACCCCCAGCCGCCGCAGCTATTGGGTGGGCAAGCGCGTGTTCGACGTGGCTGTTTCCAGCACGGCACTGGTGGTTCTCTCGCCGCTGATGCTGCTGATCTGCGCGGGCATCTGGCTGGATGACCCCAAGGGCAGCCCCATCTTCAAGCAGGAGAGAGTGGGCCGCCACAAGAGCCTGTTTACCATGTATAAATTCCGCACCATGTATATGGATGCAGAACAGCGCCGCGCTGAATTGGAGCAATTCAACGAGAAGGACGGCCCGGTGTTCAAGATCGCCAACGATCCCCGGGTGACTCGCTTCGGGCGCTTCCTGCGGAAAACCAGCCTGGATGAACTGCCCCAGCTGATCAATGTACTCAAGGGCGAAATGACCATGGTGGGTCCCCGGCCGCCGCTGCCCAAGGAAGTGGAGCAGTACAGCCGCTATACCGAAATGCGCCTGAGCGTGACCCCCGGCCTGACCTGCATCTGGCAGATGCAGCCCAACCGGGATAACATTGGCTTCGATCAGTGGGTGGACATGGATATTGCCTATATCGGTACCCGTTCCCTGTGGCAGGATTTCAAGATCCTGTGCAAAACCGTGGGCGTGGTGTTTGGAAAGTCCGGCTCTTGATGAGTCAGCTTAGAATGGGAGAAGTGTAAAGATGTTGAACAAATTCATTCTGGCAGCCATTTTCGTGTTCGTGATGGCGTCCGCATTGATGCTTGTGATGGCGCCGGACGTGCTGTCGCTGCTGTTCATTGTGTTCATGTGCCTGGTGGTGATGCTGGGCGTTGTGTTTGGCATGATGCCCTGCATGAGCTTCCATCAGGACTTCAAAAATGCCCGCAAGAGCCTGAGCCGCATTGGCGGCATCACCTCCAACGATCATTGGCTGGTGCTGCAGCAGTCGGAGGCGCTTTTCCGCTATCAGCCCCTGGTGCGCATGTACAAGGATTATATGGAAAAGGCCAACCGGCAGTATAACCAGAATGAGATCATCAGCGACATCGACACGGTGATCAACGAGGACGCCATTGCCCTGCGCTGCTGGCACAGCGCCTGCCAGCAGATCCCCGGCACGCTGACCGGTCTTGGTCTGCTGGGTACCTTCGTGGGCTTGATCGTGGGTATTTCCAACATCGGCTTCAGCTCGGTGGATGCGGCGCTGAACAGCGTTGAGGTGCTGCTGGCCGGTATCGAGGTGGCCTTCTATACCTCCGTTGCAGGCGTGATCCTCTCCATCCTGTATAACCTGATGAACAAGATGATGTGGAACATTTCCATCCGGGAGATGGAGCTGTTTATCCGGGACTTCCACGTACACATCATGCCCACCACGGAGGAGCAGATCCGCTCCTTCAACAGCAAGAGCGTCAAGGCCATTCTGGAGCGGCTGGATCGCCTGCCCAAGAATGGTGTGTTCGCCACCGGTGGCGGCAGCGAGGCAAGCAAGGACAGCAGCGAGCAGTCGGTGCTGCTGAAGGTGCAGGACGCCATTCGCGACGGGGAGTTCTGCTTCTACCTGCAGCCCCGCTGCAACCTGATGAACCGGGAGATCGTGGGCGCAGAGGCGCTGATCCGCTGGAACCACAGCGAACTGGGCCTGCTGGAACCTTCCTCCTTCATGAGTACCATTGAGAAGAATGGCTACATTGCCCGTCTTGACCAGTACATCTGGGAAATGATCTTCAAGACCATCCGTCAGTGGATCGACTCCGGCATCCGTCCGCTGCCTGTTTCTGTGAATGTGTCCGGCACGGACGTGCTGGCCTTTGACGTGCCTACCTTCTTCAAGGAAATGCTGGAAAAGTATCGCATTCCGCCGGTGTATTTCGAGATCGAGATCAACCAGTCCACCTACGTGCGCCATGGCCGCATCATTCTGGAGGCAGAGGCTGCGCTGCGCGCCCAGGGCTTTAAGGTGATCATGGACAGCTTCGATGGCGATTTCCTGGCCATCAGCTCCGTGGGCGCCAATCCGGATGCCTACAAGCTCTCAGTGGGCAGGCAGAAGGAGAGCATTGCCCAGGTGTTCAACCAGGCTCGCGCACAGCATGTGGAGCTGCGTGCCAACCGCATTGAATCCATGGAGCAGCTGATGGAGCTGCGCCGCGCTGGCTGCAACGAGGGTCAGGGCTATGTGCTGCACGAGCCGCTGGCCGTGGAGGACTTCCTGGAGGTGTCCCGCCGCAGCAAGTCCGGCAAAGCCTCCCATGCCCAGCCTGCCAAGGAGAATTGAGGGTTGAAGCATGAAGAGAGACAATGACGAGATCAATTTCTGGCAATCGTTTACGGATATTTTGTCGGCCGTTCTGCTGGTGATCATGCTGGTATCGGTGCTGCTGATCCTGTATCTGATGCAGGCGCCGGAGGAACAATGGACGGGCTATGAGCAGGTGACGGCCACGCCTTCGCCCACCTTTACGCCGGAATTCGGCGATGGTGACTTCGACGATGGCGGCATCTGGTACACGCCCACGCCGGAGATCTCCGTGACGCCCACGGTGACGGTGACGCCCACGCCCACCCCCACGCCCTTCAACCCCGATGGCGGCGGCCACGGCGGTGGCGGCGATCCCTATGGGGACATGGGCAAGGCGGCGGTGTACGCCATGATCGTGGACGAGGAGACCAACCGCGTGATCCCCAAGGATGGCATCGTGTTTGAACTGTTCGACCTGGGGCATGTGCGCCAGACGCTGAACACCTATTACCCCGAACGGGTGTGGTATCACGACTTTACCACCACCGAGGCGGGTACCTTCTATCTGCCTGAAAAGGTGGCGCTGAAGGGCTATTACCTGCGCACCGACGATGCGCCGGAGGGCTACGACAATGCGGAGAACGCTTACTTCACCCTGGACGAAGCCTATGACTGGCCTGCGCCCTATGTGGTGAAGATCCCCTTTGCACCCTCCAAGAATGTGATCAACGTTACCATGGTGGATGCCGATACCGGCGATCCTGTGAGCGGCGGCACCTTCCGCGTGGTGGCGGCAGAGGACATCGTGACCCCCGACGGCACGCTGCGCTACGCCAAGGGCGACGTGGCAGATACTATTGTGTGCGACGAAGAGGGCAAGGGACAGAGCATTGAACTGTACCTGGGCGACTACACCGTGGAGCAGGCGAATATCCCCAAGTATTACGCTGGCTTTACCCAGGACGACACGGTGACCGTCCGCAAGAAGGCCTCCTACGACACGGCGGTGTACATGGAATACAACTGCCGCAAGTCCACCATGATCGTTACCGCGCGGGATGCGCTGTATAACAACCTGGTGCTGGAGGGCGCCGAGTTTGCCGTGTTCCGCGAGGGCGGCGAATTGAACGTGGAGCTGCTCAGCACGGATAAGCTGGGCCAGGTGGTGCTGACCGACCTGGAAAAGGACAGCGTATATCACCTGCGGCAGACGGCCTCTTTGGCGGATTACAACTATCCGCCGGAGGAATACACCTTCACCGTGGACGAGCGGGGCTGGGTAAACGATGCGGTGGTGGCCAACATGGACGTGACCAACCACATCGTGCGCGTGTCCATCACGGCGGTGGATGCCCTGCTGCGCAACAGCCAGTCGGACATCAGCATGGGCCTGTATGATGTGGACAACAACCAGGTGAAGCTGTGGGCCACCAGCGCCATGCCGGAGACCCTGCAGGGCCTGCAGCCCGGGCGGTATTACCTGGTGCTGAACGGCAACCTGCAGGAACGCAAGATGATCACCGTGGAAGACACCATGGAGCTGCAGTCCTTTGCCTACAGCATCTGGTCCGGCACGGACACGCTGGTGGTGATCGGCGGCGTGGCGGTGCTGTGCGGCGTGACGGCTTATCTGATCAAGCTGCGCAAGAAAAAGACTCCGAAGAAAGATAAGGAGTGAATGACGTGAACAACTCGGCAATTCAGCTGCGTTTGGGCGATCTGCTCCACGCGATCATCAAAAACAAGCGCATGATCATCATGATGGCGCTGGCAGGCCTGATCATTGGCATCACGCTGTCGGCTCTGTCCTTCATGCGGGGCGAAATGTCCAAGCAGTATCTGATCACCGCCTCGGCGGTGGTGAATGCGGAGAACGGCGGGGGAGTGTATCCGGCCAGCAATGCCAGCTACCCCCGGAACGAGGACATCACCATCGCCAATGGGCTGGTGGAGTCTGCCATTTACCTTCTGCAAAGCGATAAGTCCCTCAATACCCTGATCGAGGACATGAACCTGCTGGGCATTACGCCCAAGGACATCGGCAGCAACCTGAGCCTGAAGCAGGTGGGTACCACCCGCATAATTGAAATGTCGCTGTACTGGCGCAGCGCCGAGGAAGGCGTGCAGATCCTGACCACCCTGGCCAAGAACGCCAAGGCGCTCTTCCAGGAGACGCTGGGCATCGGCAACCTGGCGGTGGTGAACGAACCCACCTCCAAGTACCTGATCGGCGGCAGCCTGAATGCCTCCATCTGGGTGTATATGACGGTGCTGGGCCTGGTGCTGGGCGTGTGCATCAGCGCGCTGCAGATCCTGATCCAGCCCACGCTGACCAATGTACGCGACGTGAACACCCTCTTCGGTCTGGAGACGCTGGGCACCATTCCTGCGGACAGCGAGTGGTTCAACCAGGATAAGGTGTCCCTGACCTCCACCGGTGCCAGCAATGAGATCACCGAGGAATTGTCCTCCACGGCGCATATTCTGCGCAATCGCCTGGGCAGCGGCGTGCATAAGTGCATCTACGTCACCTCCGCCGCCCATGGCGAGGGCAAGACCGCTGTGGCGGCCAACCTGGGCGTGGCGCTGTCCGACCTGGGGTACCGGGTGCTGCTGATCGACTTCGACTTCCGCAATCCCGGCCTGGGCGGTATGTTCCTGAACACGGTGGAATACGAGCGCTCGCTGAATGCGCTGTATCGCGGTGATATCAACGAGAGTGAGGCCATCACCACCCTGACAGGCTATCTGGACCTGCTGCCCACGGTGGTGGAGCGCCGCGGCATTATGATGGACGAGACCACGCTGGATCTGGTGCGTCGCCTGGCACAGAACTACGACTATGTGCTGATGGACACCCCGCCCGTGGGCATGGTGGCCGACGCCATGAGCCTGAACCAGATCGCCGACAGCGTGCTGTTTGTGATGCGGTACGACCATGCGACCCTGTCTGTGATCCGCGACGCGCTGGAGCGCCTGGATAAGTCCGGCACCCGCGTGGTGGGCTGCGTGGTGAACGGCGTGACCTCTTCCGGCCGCAAGGGCGAGGACGAGGGCGAAGCCGGCCGCTGGAACAAGGCCTCCAAGGGCAAGCGCAAGTAAGCTTTTCTGCTGCGTGAATGGAACAAAGAGGGGATGTCCATGGAGAGAAGCGCGAGCAGAAAAAGCAGCGTGATCGATCTCATCATAACATTTATCTTTTTGAATAGCCTCGGCTTCCCGGGCAACTTCACCCGCGTGTTCGGCGATTGGCTGGGCGTGGTGGTGGAATATGTGGCGTTCCTGCTGATGATCGCCGTGATGCTGATGACCAGCGCCGATAATGTGATGGAAATGGTGGTGCTGGATCTCAGGAAGAAATACGCCTCCATTTATATGCTGGCGGCGGTGCTTTTTGTCACCTCCATGGTGGTCACGGTGAGCATCAGCAAGCAGAGCATCACCTGTATTCGCTTTACGGTCACGGTGATGTTCACCCTGTGGCTGTGCAACCAGTTTTCCCTGCAAGAAGTGCTGGAAAGGGTGTACTTTGCGCAGATCCTGTTTATCGGCTTCACGCTGGTGTTTGTGGTGCTGTTTTCCAGCTATGTCCACAGGGAAAGCGCCGCCTATGCCGACGACTTTGTTGGCTTGTACTCCGCCAAGAACGGTGCCGGATCGGAATTGGCCTTTGGCATACTGGTACAGGTGGTGCTATTGCGGCTGTACAAGCAGCAACGCAAGCAGGTGCCGAGCCTGTTCATCATTGTGCTGGCGGTGCAGGCTGTGCTGCTGTTTTTGACCCACAATGTGGGCGCTATGCTTACCCTGGCGGTGCCGGTGGTGTACCTTTTGCGCTTTCAGCCCCGGTGGGGATTGCAATGGCGCTTGCCCCTGGGGTGGATGTATGTGATTGGCAGCGTGGGCTTTTTGATCGTGGCGCTGACGATCATCCCCCTGTTTGAGCCGCTGTTCGAGGCTCTGGGCAAGGATGCCACGCTGACCGGCCGCATTCCGCTGTGGGAGGCCTCGCTGGATCTGATCATGAACAACCACACCCTGATGGGCTATGGCTACGCCATGTTCTGGCGCGACGAGAGCGCGGTGGCGCTATTGCACAGCGCTTTTGACGAGAACTCCTTCATGGCGCAGCAGATGTCCGGCTCCCACAATGTGCTGATCGAAATGCTGCTGAACTCCGGCGTGGTGGGTGTGGGGATGTTCTTCATCACCATGCTGGCCACCATGAAGCGCATCCGGGAACTGGACGAGGAGCGCTACATCTGGTGCAGCGGGTATGTGATCTTCTTTATGATGTATGGCTTTACCGAGCGTGCTTTTACCACCTATGAATACCTGACCATGTTCCTGTTTTTCACCCTGGGCGCTGCCTGCTGCAGGGCAGACCGGGGGCCGCTGCTGCGAAGGAGTGATCATCTGTGACGGCTGAGGGTTCCGGCATGAAGCGGCTTTTGCGCACGATGCTCATCACCGGGGCGGCCTTTATGATCAACTATATGATCACCCTGGTGCTGACGCCCTTCATCACCAGCACGGTGGGTACGGCGGCCTATGGTTTTGTGTCCCTGGCCAAAAGCGTGGCGCAGTATGCCACCATCATCACCCTGGCGCTGAATTCCTTTGCGGCCAGGCATATTGCGGTGGCCTACCACAACGGAGACATGAAGAAGGCCAATGTGTTCTTCTCCTCCACGTTTTATGGCGATGTGGTGCTGGGCGGCCTGGTGATGGCCGTGGCGGTGGGGTGCATCCTCTTCCTTGAAAAAATCTTCGTGATCCCCTCGGAGCTGGTGGGGGACGTGAAGCTGCTGTTCCTGATCGTGTTCATCAATTTCCTGCTGGTGACGGTGTTCACCGTGTTTGGCGCGGGCGCCCACATTGCCAACCGGCTGGATGTGGTGGGCGTGTTCAAGCTGCTGTCCTACGCGGCAGAGGCGCTGCTCCTGGTGGTGATCTACCGCTTCCTTCAGCCCCGCGTGGCCTATGTGGGCTTGGGTCTGCTGGCGGCGGGCGCGGTGGTGGTGGCCTCCAATGTGTGGATCACCCGGCGCTATACCCCGCAGCTGCGGGTGAAACGCGTCGATTTCAGCCGGGATGCGGTGAAGAAGCTGGTGGGCGACGGCATATGGTCCTCGCTGAACGACCTGGGCGTGCTTTTGCACAACGGCCTGGATCTGGCTATTTGCAACCTGATGCTCTCGCCCCTGGCCATGGGGCAGCTGGCCATTGCCAAGAGCATCGATCTGATCTTCCACAGCCTGTATCAGGTGGTGGCGCAGGCCTTTCAGCCCATGCTGCTGCGCTCCTATGCGGAAAACAAGATGGATAAGCTTTTGCAGGAGCTGAAGCTGTCCATGAAGCTTTCCGGTATGCTGGCCAACCTGGCCTTTGCGGGCTTCTTTGCCCTGGGCATGGCCTACTACAAGCTGTGGATCCCGGGTGAGGACATTGCGCTGGTGTACCGGCTCACGGTGATCACCGTGATGACCAGCGTGGCCAGCGGTTGCATGAAACCGCTGTATTATATCTATACCCTCACCGTGAAGCAGAAGGTACCCTGCGTGGTGACCATCGTCACCGGCGTGCTGAATGTGGTGGGGATGTTTCTGCTGATCCGCTACACCAATCTGGGCATCGATGCGGTGGTGTGGACAACGGTGGTGCTGGTGGGGTTCATCAATTTTGTGTCGAACCCGCTATATATGGCGCACGTGCTGCACCAGCCGCTGAGTACCTTCTATCCGCAAATTCTGCGCAACGTGCTGTCCTGCGCCATCATCACGGTGCTGTTCACGGGTCTCTCCCGGCTGTATATGCCGGATAGCTGGCTGGGGCTGATCCTGTGCGTGGCGGTGTACGCTGCCATCGGCGGGGTGGTGCATCTGGCAGTGGTGTTTGCACCGTCGGAATGGTGCATGGTGTTGAAACGCCTGAAGAAGTGATCAAGGGAGGTGCGGGGATGCATCTGGGCATATTGGTGACCATCATCGGCGGCTTTGGCAAGAAGGGCTTCTACCACAGCCAGGAGATCGGCCTGGGCAGGCAACTGACAGGCCTGGGCCATCGTGTCACCATCTACAAATGCGTGGCCAAGGATAAGCCCCGCAGCTGCGAGCAGCTGGGCGAGGGGCTGGAGATCCGCTACATCCCGGTGCCGGCCATTGGTGTGCATGGCATCATGCAGGCGAAGGAGCTGGATGCCGATCTGGACGGCCTGCTGCTCTTTTCGGACACGCAGCTCTTTTTGCCCAGGATCTACCGCTTTTGCCAGAGGCATGGCATTGCGTTCGTGCCGTATATCGGCATTGCCCACAGCGCCCAGCGCAACCTGAAGTCCAGGGTGATGGACGTGTTCTTCGAGGCGGGTACGCTGCGGATCTACAAGCGTCTGCCGGTGATGGCCAAGTCTGCCGCCGTGAAGGAAGAGCTGGCTGCCCTGGGCGTGCATAACTGCACCATTGCCCCGGTGGGACTGGATGCCTCCAGGCTCAAGACCGACTATGCTCAGCACGACCGCAATGAGCTGCGGTGCCGCTATGGCTACAAGCCGGAGGACGTGATCGTCAGCTTTGTGGGGCGGCTGAAGCCGGAGAAGCATCCGGTGGAGGTGGTGGAGCTGCTGGACGCCATCCGTCAGCGCAGGGATGTGAAGCTGCTGATGGTGGGCGAGGGCTACCTGCAGGAGAAGATCCAAGCGAAGATCGCCGAGCTGGGCTTGCAGGAGCAGGTGCAGATGATCCAGCGGGTACCCTACGAGCAGATGTGGGAGATCCATTGGATCGCGGACTATTTCCTGAACATTTGCGAGCGGGAGATCTTCGGCATGGCGCTGATGGAGGCGGTGTATTACCGCTCCTCCGCAGCGGCGCTGCACGCTCCGGGGCCGGATGCCATTTTGCAGGGCATGGCCGGGCATTGCCTGTGCGATACCATCGAGCAGGCAGGGGAGTGGGTCTGCGGGGAAAAGCCTGCGGAGGGCGACCTGGCCGAAAGCTCCCGCCTGCTGCTGGAACGCTTCTCCTGGCGCATTTGCGCGGAACAGTTTGTGACATTGACCCAGGAGGCGCACCATGCTGAAACGCACGCTTAAGAAGGCTTACCTGAACCTGCTTTTGCACTTGCCCAACGACCGCATTTACGCCTTCCACAATGTGTCCAGCCATCCGGCGCTGGAGCTGACCGGGCGCAAGCTGGATACGGCGAAATTCCATGATTTCGTGCTGCGCCATGGGCCGTATATCTCCCTGGAGGAGATGGGGCAGCCCGGTCGTCCCGGCGGCAAGGCGGCCATCACCTTTGACGACGGCCTGGAGGATGTGTATACCATTGCCTATCCCTTTCTGAAGGGAAAGGGCATTCCCTTCACGGTCTTTGTGCTGACGGACAAGCTGGATCAGCCCGGGTATCTCACCACCGCGCAGCTGCTGGAACTTGCAGCCGACCCACTGGTGACCATCGGCTCCCATGGCACGGATCACACCCGTATGGGTCAGGCCGACGGGGAGAAGCAGCGCCATGAATTGGTGGATTCCAAAGCAGCGCTGGAAAAACTGCTGAACAGGTCCTGCAAGTATTTTGCTTATCCCTTTGGCTCCTATAACGATACCACGCTGGAACTGATGCGGGAGGCGGGCTATACCCTGGCCTATGCGGTGAAGGGGCGTCCGCTGCTGCGGGGGAACCACAACGATCCCTTCACCCTGCCGCGCCTGTCCATTGACGATACCACCCTGGAATTCTACGATCGCTGAGGAGAATCAACCATGCCTCTATTTATGATGTATACCTTTGTTGTGTGCGGGTGCCTCTTGGGCTTGCAGGTGCTGATGGATCATCCCAGGGTGGAGGCAAAGCCTGTCCACATGGCGCTGATCCTGCTGCCGGTGGCAGTGGTGATCTGCGCTGTACTGCGGATGTGTACCCATGTGCTGGGCGGCCCCCAGGATATTCTGCTGCTGTTCTCGGTGATCTTCCCCTTTGGGTTGATCGCCATGGGCATACGGGGGATGAAGCGCCACGGCCAGCGGGTGAACAAGCTGATGGTGGCGCTGCTGGCGATTTTTGTGCTGGCCATCGGGTATGTGACGTTGTTTTCCCGCGACGGCACCAGCAGCACGAAGATCCTCTTCGGCTTTTACAAGATCCAGCGCGCCTTTACCACCGGCTCGGTGGAGCCGCTGGGACACGTGCTGCTAAACATCGCCCTGTTCCTGCCCTTTGGCTTCTGCCTGGCAGGCTGCTGCCCCCAAAAGAGCGACAAGCTGCTGTATGTGCTGGTGGCGGGCATTGTGTTCACCACAGCCATTGAGTCCATCCAGTATGTACTGCACATTGGCGAGTGCGACCTGGAAGACCTGGTGGCCAATGTGCTGGGCGCGCTGCTGGGCTGGGGCGGCTACAAACTCTTTGTCAAAACGAAATGAACCGAGGCGTTACCTATGAAGATCGCATTCATTGCCTCCTCCGGCGGGCATCTGGAGCAATTGATGATGCTTAAACCCCTGATGGAGAAGTATCCTTGTTGCGTCATTACGGAAAAGACTGCCTACAAGGCTTCTCCCACCGGGCAGACCACCTACTATGTGCCGCAGGTGAACCGGCACGAGCCAGCGTTTCTGCCCAAGATGGTGGTCATCGCCTGCAAGGAACTGTGGGTCTTTTTGAAGGAGCGGCCGGATCTGGTGATCTCCACCGGAGCGCTGGCGGTGATCCCCTTTTGCCTGATCGCCAAATTGTTCAGGCGCAAGCTGGTGTTCATCGAATCCTTTGCCAAGGTGACCAGCGGCAATCTCACAGGGCGGTTCCTGTATCGGTTTGCTGACAGGTTTTATGTGCAATGGGAGAGTATGCTCGAGGTGTACCCCAAGGCCGTGTATCGGGGAGGGATCTACTGATGATCTTTATTGTGCTGGGTTCGCAGAAGTTTCCCTTTGACCGGCTGCTGCAAAGCGTGGATAAGCTGGTGGCGGAGGGAAAGCTCACCGGGGACATCTTTGCCCAGCGGGGCGCCAGCAGCTATATGCCCCAGAAGTTTCCCAGCGAAGCCTTTATGGACACGGAGCGCTTCAATCAGGAAATGAACAGGGCGGATATCATCATCACCCATGGCGGCACCGGTGCGATCATTAAGGCGGTGAAGCTGGGCAAGAAGGTGATCGTGGTTCCCCGCCGCGCCCAGTATGGCGAACACGTGGACGACCACCAGTTGCAGATCATGGATATGTTTGCCGGGCTTGACCTGGTGCTGCCCTGCATGGAGCCGGATCAGCTGGCCGAGGCGGTGGAGAAGGCATCCAGCATGACCTTCCGCAGCTATGAGTCCAACACGCAGACCATTGTGAATGACATTGACGGGTATATCCAGAGCCTGATGGGGTGAGAGAGCCATGAACATCATCGTTTATACCCATCACTATCCTTCGCCCAGGGAAGTCGGCCTGGTGCAGGATACCAAGGTGATCCACTACTTTGCCAAGAAGCTGGTGGAAAAAGGGCATCGGGTGCAGGTGGTGCATCTGTCCTATTGGCCGGTGAAGGAGATTGCGCCGGGGCATTTGCGCTATCTTTGGCCGCGAACCCGGGACTATGCCATTGAGGGGGTGTCGGTGCGGCTGATCCAGTATCAGCTGCTGACGCCCCGGCGAACCTACCCGGAGTTGCATCAGGCAAAGGCGATCAATGCCCAGCTGCGCCGCATGAAAAAGGAACTGGGCTGGACGGCAGACAAGGTGTTTGTGCATTTCCCCACGGCCTTCACCGGAGTAACGGAGATATTCGCTGACTGCGAATGCACCCTGGGGGACTTCCACAACATGGACTGCAACCTTTTGAAATACAGAGATAAGCAAGGAAAAATGCTGCGGTTCATCCGCAGGCTGAACACCTGGGGCTGCCGCAACAAGCGGGTACGGGAGTACCTGACCAGCTGCGGCAAAGCGCCGGTGCCAGTGTATACGGGCATTGAGGCTGAGCTGCTGGGCAGCCCGGAGGAGATCGCCGCCAGGAAGCAGCAGCCTGGCGGGCTGAAGCTGATCTACGTGGGGCAGCTGATTCCGCTGAAGAACGTGGACACGCTGATCGAAGCGGTGAAGCGCCTGGGCGGCAAAGCGGAGCTGACCATCGTGGGTGACGGACAGGAGAGAGCGCGGCTGGAAGAAATGGCGACCGGATGCGAGAACATCACCTTTACCGGTTGGCTGCCCCGGGAGGAAGCCCTGCAGCGCATGAAGCAGGCGGACATCTTTGCCATGGTCAGCAGCCCGGAGACCTACGGCATGGTGTACCTGGAAGCCATGGCGCAGGGGTGCATCCCCATTGCCAGCCGGGGCGAGGGCTTTGATGGGCTGATCCGGGACGGGGAGAACGGCTTCCTGCTGCCCCCGGGAGATGCGGACGCCCTGGTGGCGCTGCTGAGCCGCATGGAGGCAATGCCCCAGGAGGAGCGGTGCAGGCTTATCGACAACGCCTACGCCCTGGCCTGCGCCATGACGGAGGATCAAACCACGGAGGGCTTTTTGCAGGCCAACAGCATACACAAACAGCAGCAAGCGGTGGAAATGTGATCCACCGCCTGCTTTTGTTTACGATTCATTTCACATTAGTTTATTTTCAGTTCATTTTGCAACCCTACCATGGGAGTGTAACATGGAAAGGGGAGTGCAAACGATGAAAATGGTCAAAACGCCAAAGAAACCGGTTTTGACGTTCTACTTGATCATGCTGGCCGTGCTGCTGCTGTTCAACCTGCTGGTGGTGCCTTCTGTGCTGGATGGCAGGATCACCGAGGTGGACTACGGCACCTTCCTCAAGCACCTGGACGCCAAGGAAGTGCATCTGGTGCAGGTGGAGGAGGACTATATCCATTACATCATGGGTACGGAGGCGGAACCGCAGATTTTCCGCACCGTGACCTTCAACGACGACAGTCTGGTGGACAGGCTGTATGCTTCCGGCTGCGCCTTCGGCCAGGTGAAGGCGGAGGAACCCAACCCCATCATCAGCTTTCTGATCAGCTGGATACTGCCCATTGCGCTGTTTACCTTCATTGGTCGCATGATGACCAAGCACATGATGAAAAACGGTGCCGGCGGAATGCCCATGATGCAGTTTGGCAAGTCCAGCGCCAAGGTGTATGTGCCGTCCACCACCAGCATCAAGTTCAAGGATGTGGCGGGCGAAGAGGAAGCCAAGGAATCCCTGATGGAGATTGTGGACTATCTGCACGCACCGGAGAAGTATAAGAAGATCGGCGCCTCCATGCCCAAGGGCGCGCTGCTGGTTGGCCCTCCCGGCACGGGCAAAACCATGCTGGCCAAGGCTGTGGCAGGTGAGGCTAATGTGCCTTTCTTCTCCATTTCCGGCTCGGAATTTGTGGAGATGTTCGTGGGCATGGGCGCGGCCAAGGTGCGGGATCTGTTCAAGCAGGCCAACGAAAAAGCACCTTGCATCGTGTTCATTGACGAGATCGACACCATTGGCAAGAAGCGCGATGGCCACGGCATGGGCGGCAATGACGAGCGGGAGCAGACCCTGAACCAGCTGCTGGCTGAGCTGGACGGCTTCGACCCCGGCAAGGG
>JAGBEX010000036.1 GCA_017936765.1 Clostridia bacterium | reverse complement strand
GCGTGGCCAGGGCAGTCAACGTGAGCATAGTGACGGGTTTCGGTCTGATACTCTACGTGAGAAGTGTTGATCGTGATGCCGCGGGCCTTCTCTTCGGGGGCCTTGTCGATGTCGGCATAGTTCATGGCCTTCGCAGAACCCTTCTGAGCCAGGGTCATGCAGATGGCGGCGGTCAGGGTAGTCTTGCCGTGGTCAACGTGGCCGATGGTGCCGATGTTAACGTGCGGCTTTTTACGCTCGTAATGCTCCTTAGCCATGGGAAAAACCTCCTTTAATTGCGTCAACTCCGGGGTTTGCCCGGGTTTGGGGTTGATGCGGTCTGGAGCAGGTGATGGGAATCGAACCCACAAGGCCAGCTTGGGAAGCTGGAGTTTTACCACTAAACTACACCTGCATGTCCCGCATCAAACCAGATATTCAGACATGGTATATTTTATCCGCTTTTCGCTTTACTGTCAAGTGGTAGACCTATTTTTATCACGAAAGGCAGCTTTTATACCCTTTCATCAAACTCTCCCGCGTGCTTCACAAAGAAATCATGATATGCCCGCACGGCCTCCAGGTCCGTCCAGGGGCGGGTGCGCACAGGCTGGGCGTCCAGGTCGTAGATGCGGGCGCCCCGCATGGCCAGCAGGAAGGGCGAGTGGGTGGCCATGATGAACTGGCAGCCGAAGAACCGGGCCGAATCCTCCAGGAACTGCACCAGCTCCTGCTGCCGTGCGGGCGACAGGCTGTTTTCCGGCTCGTCCAGCAGGTACAGGCCGTTTTCCTGAATTTTGCTGGTAAAGTAGAAATAGGCGCTCTCCCCGTTGGACTGCTCCCGCAGGTTCTCCATCAGGCGGGACTTCACATACTGGGATTGAGTCTTGCGCCGGGAGAGGT
Organism: Clostridia bacterium; assembly: GCA_017936765.1. Classification (GTDB taxonomy): domain Bacteria; phylum Bacillota; class Clostridia; order Christensenellales; family Aristaeellaceae; genus UBA11524. Next base: position 7,098 of record JAGBEX010000036.1, on the reverse strand, counting down.
TCACCCGCTTCAGCCGCTCATAGTCCTCCATGGTGCGATATTTGAAGTCAGAAAACTTGTCGTCCAGGTATTCCTGAAACAGCTCCTCCCGCTTCTCATCGATGCCCTCGTTCATGGCGCGGAGGTTCAGCATATAGTCGAATACATCATCGCTGGTAATCACCCGGCTGGTGTCCGTCAGGGGCTGGCGCATGTCGGCATGGCACAGCTGCACATAATCCCCGAAAAAGCTGGACTGGTTGAACCGGGTGTCCCGCTGCAGGCCAAGGCTCTGGGCAATGACGTTCAGCGCGGTGGTCTTGCCGGAGCCGTTGCCGCCATACAGGATGGTGATGGGTTCAAAGTCCAGCGCGGCAAGTCCCCGGCTGCTCAGCACCTGAAAGGGGTAGAAGGTGTTGTAGCATTGACGCTTCACCCCCATGAAGAACGCCCACTCCCGATCCTCCGTGGGAAATTCAAAGCGGGAAAGGTACAGCACGGCTTAGTCCTCCACCAGGCCCGCCAGCAGCGCCACCATGGGAGAATTCCAGTATACGCAGATCTCGTTGGTGGAGTAGCTTTCGTGGTCGTCCACAAAGCTCTTGCCCGCAGGCGCGCCCTGGAGCTTTTCCCTGGCCACCGCGTCCATCATGCCGCTGGCCGCGCCGCCGGAGAGCAGCCCCGGCACGCACACGCCCGTGGCCACGCTGGGCCGGTGATGGGGGCGCAGCATGGGCTGGGAGCCATAGCAGGACACATAGCAGTAGCCCACAGGATTCACGCCCAGCAGGTAGTGCAGCTGCTTTTCGGCAGCGATGCGGAACTTTTCCTCCCCGGTGAGCTTCCAGGCCTGATAAAGAACCATGCCGTCGTTGGAGATATTCATGTTGCTGCCCCAGGGCAGGCGGTCGGTCATGCAGATGCCATAGGCGTTGATCTTTTCCAGCAGCTGCTGGGCAGCGTCCACCACCCATTGGCGGCAGATGTCGCCCAATTCGCCCGCCAGCTGCATTCCTTCCAGCGCCGCATAGCCGCTCACATTACCCCAGCCCAGGGAGACCAGGGTGCGGTTTTCTTCGGCAATGGCCTTGGCGGCGTAGGTGTGATACTTCTCATCCCCGCAGGTGATGGCCAGCTCCACCGCCGCCCACAGGCGCTCGTCTGCGTCGCTGCGGTCGCCATAGCCGCCGGTGCGGATGCCCTCCGGGTTGCGGAACATGATGGGTTCCGCCTCCGCCAGCCAGTCCCAGGCGCGGACGGCTGCGTCCTTCATGCGCTGGGCAAAGACAGGGTCGGTCTCCTGATAGAACCGGCTGGCCATGGCCATGCTGGCGGCAAAGTCGCCGGTGGCCGTGGTGGAAATGGGGCTGACGATCAGCTCCTCCTGCTCCTCCTCCGGCATGATCATGCCGCAGAAGGTGGCGCAGCTCACCTTGTGATACACCGCGCCATCGGCACGCTGCATCTTCAGCATCCACTCCAGCTCCCAGCGCACCTCCGGCAATAGCTCGGTCAGGTTGGGATGGACAAAGGCCGCCGGGTTCCATTGCCAGCCCAGCAGCAGGTCCGCCACCGCCTTGGCCGCAGGCACGATGTAGCGGCCATAGTCCCCCGCATCATGCCAGCCGCCGGAGACCTCCATGGTCTCGTCAGAGCCATACACCCGCGCCAGGCCGGTGTGACAGGCCGGATGGGCATGGACGCCCGCCCGGGCATCCACCTCGCCGCCGCAGCGCTGGTAGTAGAACATATCCACCAGGGCGTTCAGGCAGGCAGCATAGGGCTTCTGCGTCACCGGGAAGGGATAGGAGCTTTCCTCGCCGCAGCGCAGGGTGTACACGCCCTCCGCCTTCAGGGCAGAGAAGTCCACCACCGCCACCTCGTCCTCCCAGATATTCACGCGGTCAGCCTTGACCGGCAGGGTCAGCACCGCCTCGCCCGCGGCATTCAGCACAAGCAGCTCGTTGCCCAGCTTGCCCCGCAGCACGGCGGTCTTGGTCATGGCAGGGGTATAGCCCAGCTGGTTGATCTGGATATTCATATGCGGACCTCACTCGATGAACATAGCGTCCCCAAAGGAGAAGAAGCGGTACTTTTCATTGACGGCGGTATTGTAGGTATGCAGGGCATTTTCGCGACCCATGAAGGTGCTGACCAGCATCAGCAGGGTGCTTTGGGGCAGGTGGAAATTGGTGATCAGCGCATCCACCGCCTTGATCTTCACCCCCGGCTTGATGAAAATAGCCGTGTCCCCGCTGCCCGCATGGATGATGCCATCCTCGGTGGCGGCGGTCTCAATGGTGCGAACGGAGGTGGTACCCACGCAGATCAGCCTGCCGCCCCTGGCGCGGATGGCGTTGAGGGTATCGGCAGCCTCCTGGGTCACCTCATAGAATTCGGAGTGCATCTTGTGTTCGTCCACGTCCTCGGCCTTCACGGGGCGGAAGGTTCCCAGGCCCACGTGCAGCAGCACCGGCACCACGGTGACGCCCTTCTGCTTGATCTTCTCCATCAATTCAGGCGTAAAGTGCAGGCCCGCCGTGGGCGCCGCAGCGGAGCCTTCGGCCTTGGCATACACGGTCTGGTAGCGGGTTTGATCCATCAGCTTCTCGTGGATATAGGGGGGCAGGGGCATTTCGCCCAGGCGCTCCAGGAGTTCTTCAAACACGCCCTCGTAGTGGAAGCGCACCACGCGCCCGCCGATCTCCTCCACATTGCCCATGATCTCGCAGCGCAGGAGGCCATCGCCAAAGGAACACATGGCGCCGGGCTTCAGCCTGCGGCCGGGACGCACCAGCGCCTCCCAATCGGTGGCATTCTGGCGGCGCAGGAGCAGCACCTCAACGGGTACACCGGTATCTTCTTTCACGCCCAGCAGGCGGGCGGGGATCACCTTGGTCTCGTTGATGACCAGGGCATCGCCCTCGCGCAGGTAATCCAGAATATCGTAGAAATGCTTGTGTTCGATGGTGTTGTCCCCGCGGTGATACACCAGCAGGCGGCTGTGATCCCGAGGCTCCATGGGGGTCTGAGCGATCAGCTCTTCCGGGAGCAGGTAGTCGAAATCGGATGTTTTCATATCATATACCTCGTCGTATTTACAGCACCAGCCGCATCAGATATTCATTCCGCAGGCTTCCGTCCCGCAGCATAATGGCATCCGGCTTCACGCCGATGATGCGAAAGCCCATCTTCTCATACAAAGCGCGGGCGCGGCTGTTGCCCTCGATGAACTCCAGGTCGATGTGGCGGGTACCCTCGTGCTGGCGGGCGGCGGCGATCATTTCCTCGAACATGGCCGTGCCGATGCCCAGGTTCCAGTAGGCCTTCGTCAGCCCAATGGCCACGCTGGCGCGGTGCCGGGTCTTGATCTTGTTGCCGAAGTTGATTTGGCAATTGCCCGCAATGCACCCATCCACCTCGCACACGATCATCATGTCGAAGGGGGAATACGCCAGATGCTCAAAGAACGCTGCCTCCCGCTCAGGGGTCATGGTGACCTCCTCCGGGTAGCGCATGATGAACTCCGTCTCCCCGGCGGTGTCCTTCAGGTACTGCACCATGGGCGCGGCATCCTCCGGCCTGGGCGCACGAAGGATGGCGGTGCGGCCATCCTTCAGCGTAATGGTCTTCTCCTGGAAAATCATGCTTACAGCTCCATCTTCATCTGGTCGGTGGTCATGGGGGGCTGGCGCTTCATGTGCATCCAGGCCGAGGGCGTGCAGACGCGGCCCCTGGGGGTGCGCATGATGAAGCCCAGCTGCATCAGATAGGGTTCGTACACGTCCTCGATGGTCACCGCGTCCTCGCCGGTGGTGGCCGCCAGCGTGTCCAGACCCACCGGGCCGCCGCCGAACTTGTCCATCATGCAGCTGAGCATATTGCGGTCCACCTTGTCCAGGCCCAGCTCGTCCACGCCCTGCATGGCAATGGCCTCCCGGGCGATCTCGTAGCTGATCACGCCGCCGCCCTTCACCTGGGCGTAGTCACGGACGCGCTTGAGCATCCGGTTGGCGATTCGCGGCGTGCCGCGGCTGCGGCGGGCAATTTCGAGGATGCCCTCCGGCTCGGCGTTCACATTCAAAATAGACGCATTGCGCCGCACGATGGTGGCCAGCTCCTCCGGCTGATACAATTCCAGCCGGAAGGTGATGCCAAAGCGGTCGCGCAGGGGGGCGGACAGCATACCTGCACGGGTGGTGGCGCCCACCAGGGTGAACTTCGGCACCGCCATGTGGATGGAGTTCGCCATGGGCCCCTTGCCGGTCACGATGTCCACGGCGAAGTCCTCCATGGCGGAATACAGCACTTCCTCCGCCGTGCGGGAGAGGCGATGGATTTCGTCGATAAACAGCACGTCGCCCTGGTTCAGATTCGTAATGATGGACAGCAGATCGCCGGGGCGCTCAATGGCCGGAGCGGACACGATGCGGATATTTTGACCCATCTCCGCCGCCACGATGTTGGCCAGGGTGGTTTTGCCCAAGCCGGGCGGGCCATACAGCAGGATGTGATCCAGCGCATCCCGGCGGCTCAGGGCGGCCTGGATGTAAATATTCAGGCTCTCCTTCACCGCCGTCTGGCCGATGTAGTCCCGCAGGGTCTTCGGGCGGAGGCTCTGCTCCACCGCGCCGTCCTCCATCTGGTATTCCGGCATCATGAAACGATCGTTCATGGGTTAACCTCACATTCCCGCCATGTTCCGCAGGGCAAGGCGAAGCAGCTCATCTGCGGGTGCGTTTTTGTTCTCGATCTTGGACAGCGCGTCCCTTGCCTCCGTGGCCGAGTAGCCCAGGCTGGTCAGCGCAGCGATGGTCTGGGCGTAGTTGTCCGCCGCCACAGGGGCCGCCGCGGTCTGCCCGCCGCCGGACGCATTGCCGCCGCCAAAGTCGCTCTGGCCGAACTTGTCCTTCAGCTCCATGGCGATGCGCTGGGCGATCTTCTTGCCCACGCCCGGCGCACGGGCAATGGCTTTTTCATCCTCCATCACAATGGCCATGCGCAGGTCTGCGGGCGACAGCGTGGAAAGCAGCGCCAGGGCCATCTTGGGGCCAACGCCGTTCACGCCGATCAGCAGCTGAAACAGCTGCTTTTCCTCCTTGGAGGCAAAGCCAAACAGCTCCATGGCGTCCTCTCGCACAGAAAGCCAGGTGTAGCACCGCATGGTCTCCCCCGTCACCGGCGCCGCATTCAGCGTCGCCAGCGAGCAGTTCAGCTGATACCCCACACCCCCAGCCAGCAGCACCAGCGTGCTGCCCGCCTTCTCACAAACCTTGCCTTCAATAAATGCGTACATACTATTTCCTTTCTTCTGAAACCTGCGGTTTCAGGCTTCCCTTGCGGAAGGAACGGTTTCGGCTGCGCCGACCAAAGGGGCTTTGCCCCTTTGGAAACCCCACCAGAGGGCGCCGCCCTCTGGACTCCTGCGAAGGGCCCTTCGGCCCTTTCGAAACCCATTCGGGGAGGGCGTTGCTGGGTGGTCTTCGCCAAAAGCCTCCCTCCCCGAGGGAGGTGGCAGCCGCTTGCGGCTGACGGAAGGAGTGGTTCTGCCACTTGCCTCAACGCCATCCTTTCCCCGTGCCAGCTCTCAATTCCGCATTCCGAATTCCGAATTCCGAATTACTTCATCCTGAACTGTTCCTTCATCACGCCCACCTGTGCGTGGGTGATGGCGCAGGCAATGGCGTCGGCAGCGTCGTCAGGCTTGGGGATGTGATCCATGTGCAGGAGCATTTTCACCATCTGCTGCACCTGATGCTTGTCGGCCTTGCCGTAGCCGGTCACGGCCTGCTTGATCTGCATGGGTGTATACTCATACAGATTTTCTGTATATTCAGCCGCTGCAATGATGGCTGCACCGCGGGCAGCACCTACCATCAGCGCGGTGGTCACGTTGCGGGCAAAGAAAAGCTCTTCAAAGGCCACATCGTCAGGCTGATAAATATTCACCAGGTTCCGCACCCCCAGCTGCAGCGTGCGCAGGCGGTGCTGCATGGGTACGCCAGCCTTGGTTTCCACGCAGCCGTAGTCCAGCAGGCGCATATGGCTGCCGTTGGCCTCCACCACACCCCAGCCCATCAGGGCGTATCCGGGGTCAATGCCGAGAACGATGATATCCCTCACTCCAATCCGTTCAAAGGGAACAAACAGTCTCTTCATTATACCTTTGTTTCATAAAAACGTCAATTTGTATAGGGAATGTTTTTTTGCAAAAAGGGCTTGCATTTTTATTCAATTGGGTGTATACTCCATCCTGTTCGACGAAAACGCCGACGAAATATCGATTTGTATAGAAGCAAGGAGAATCAGAATCATGGCTAAGATGCGCGTGCTGCTGGCTTACTCGGGCGGTCTGGATACTTCCATCATCGTTCCGTGGCTGATGGAGAATTACGACTGCGAAGTCGTGTGCGTTGCTGGCGACGTTGGCCAGGGCGAGGAGCTGGAACCCCTCCACGAAAAGGCCAAGATGTGCGGCGCCGAGAAGCTGTACATCGAAGACCTGCGCAAGGAATTTGTTGAAGATTTCATCTGGCCCACCCTGAAGGCTGGCGCCGTATACGAGCAGAAGTACCTGCTGGGTACCTCCTTCGCCCGTCCCCTCATCGCCAAGCGCCTGGTGGAGATCGCCCACAAGGAGAACTGCACCGCCATTTGCCACGGCTGCACCGGCAAGGGCAACGACCAGGTCCGTTTCGAGCTGACTATCAAGGCCTTCGATCCCCACATGAAGATCATCGCCCCCTGGCGCACCTGGGATCTGAAGACCCGCGAAGAGGAGATCGAGTACGCCGAGGCGCGCAACATCCCCGTTCCCGTGAAGAAGGATCGTCCCTACTCCATGGACCGCAACATCTGGCACATCAGCCACGAGGGCGCCGACCTGGAAGATCCCTGGAACGAGCCGCCGGCTGACCTGCTGCTGACCATGGTCACCCCCGAAAAGGCTCCCGACCAGCCCGAATATGTGACCATCGACTTCGAAAAGGGCGTGCCTGTGGCCGTGAACGGCGAGAAGATGGACGCCATCGAGCTGCTGACCAAGTGCAACGAGATCGCCGCCCGCAACGGCGTTGGCTGCGCTGACCTGGTGGAGAACCGCCTGGTGGGCATGAAGTC
>JAGBEX010000007.1 GCA_017936765.1 Clostridia bacterium | reverse complement strand
TTGAAGTAGCGCAGCAGCACCACGCTCCATTCGGGATCGGCATTCACCACGCCTTCCAGGATCTTCTCGATCATGTACTTCGTCCAGCCATAGGGGTTGGTGCAACCCTTGCAGAACATATCCTCCCGCAGGGGAACCTCGTCCGGCACGCCATACACCGTGGCGGAGGAAGAGAACACCAGCCGCTTGCAGCCATGGGCAGCCATGGTCTCGCACAGGGTAAGGGTGGAATCCAGGTTGTTGCGGTAGTACCGCAGGGGGATGGACACGCTCTCGCCCACAGCCTTCAGGCCAGCGAAATGGATCACCGCATCAAACTTGTTTTCCTCAAAGATGCGGTTCATGGCGTCCTTGTCGCACACATCTGCCTCGTAGGCCTTGATGGACTTGCCCACGATCTCCTCCACCCGCTTGAGCGCCACCGGATGGCTGTTCACATAATTGTCCACCACCACCACATCGTGACCCGCCTGGATCAGCTCCACACAGGTATGGGTGGCAATAAAGCCCGCGCCGCCGGTCAACAGAATATTCATAGGAAACACCCTCCCTTATTGGCATACATATCCTTATACATTTTACGAGAAAACGAACCAAATGACAATAGTTAATTCGGAATTCCGCATTCAAAAAGGCGACACCCTTCGTGTCGCCTTTCTGTGCCGCCTTTTTTTCACAACTTTTCCGGATATGCCCCACAGTCATGCAGCTTCTTCAATTCGCCAGCCACATAGTCCTTGTCCTCACGGTAGGTCACGCCGAACCACACCGCCTTGGTGGAAAGCACCTCCACCTTCAGGCTCTGCTGGTTCATCAGCTTATCCACCAGAGTAGGCAGGGCATATTCCTTCTTCAGGGGATCGCCATTCTCCGCCTTCAGGAAGGCCTCCAGGTCAGCCTCCGCCGCCTGGAAATACCAGGGGGTGAAGCCCCAGAAGTTCATGCTCACCAGCGCATCGGGATTCAGGATGCGACCGTTGGGGTCGGTCTCCAGGTCGCGGATGGTGCCATCGGCAAAGGGCAGGATCTTGTAGGTCTCGGTGACCTTCACCAGATTGCCCTGGGCGTCGGTCTCGCACACGCCGCGGGTCACATGGCCGTTTTCGGAAACGGTGTTGCGCAGGTAGTAAGCCACCATGGAGGCCGCCTTGCCCTCCATGCGGCCCAGGCAGTTCGCCATGGCCTGGAAGGCATCCTTGCCGTAGTAGTCGTCGGCATTGATCACCGCGAAAGGCTCGTTGATGATATCCTTGGCCGCCAGCACAGCGTGAACCGTGCCATAGGGTTTGGTTCGCTCCGCCGGGGGAACAAAGCCGCCGGGCAGGGAATCGTATTCCTGGTAGGCGTAATGCACCTCCACCTTTTGGGCGATCTTGTCACCGATCATCTCCCGGAAGGTCTCGTCCATGCTACGCTTGATGACAAAGACCACCTTGTTGAAGCCCGCCTCCATGGCATCGTGGATGGAATACTCCATCAGGATCTCGCCGTTGGGGCCAATGCGGTCGATCTGCTTGTTGCCGCCGTAGCGGGAACCCAGGCCAGCGGCCATGATCAGAAGCGTGGTTTTCATGGGGTAGCCTCCTTATTGTCATGCGCCCAGGGGCGGCTTTTTCGTGTCGTCCTGAATATTCTTGGTGTCAAAGCCCTCGGTGCTGTCCCGCTTGAAGAACACCGTCATGGTGCGGAAAAGCAGCTTGATGTCCATCCAGATGGAGAAGCTTTCGATGTACATCAGGTCAAGCATCAGCTTGTCCTCCGGGGTGGTGTTGTAGCGGCCTTCGATCTGCGCATAGCCGGTGAGGCCAGCCTTCATCTTTTCACGGTAGGCAAAGGCGGGCAGCTCCAGCTTGTACTTTTCCACGTTTTCCAGCATTTCCGGCCGGGGGCCCACCAGGGTCATATCCCCCAGGAGAATGTTCCAGAACTGGGGCAGCTCGTCCAAACGGAAGCGGCGCAGCACCTGACCCACACGGGTGATGCGGTCGTCCTCCCGGCTGGCGGACACCTGGGGATGGTCGGGCTGCTCCTCCACCTTCATGGTGCGGAACTTGTTGATCACAAACTCGTTGCCCGCCACCGTCATGCGCTTTTGCCGGAACAGCACAGGGCCGCCGTCCTCCAGCTTGATGCAGATGGCGATCACCGCCAGCACCGGCAACAGCACCAGCAGCACCAGCGCCGATACAACGATGTCCATCAGGCGCTTGGCAATGCGCTGTCCCAGGGTCATTTTGCCGTAGGCCATTTCCAGGAAGGGGGTATCGTCCACCACGATCTGGGTGGCGTTGGACAGCATGATGTCCTGCAATTGGGCCTTGCAGATCACATCCCGGTGCTGCTCATAGCAGATGCGCAGAATGTCCAGCTTGGCCTGGGTGGGCAGGGATCCCAGAAATACCTGCTCCGTTTGATGAATAGCACTCTGCACCCGGGGATCGTTCCACATCATCACCCGCTGCACCTTCCATTGCAGCTTGTATATGCCGATCTTGCGGCACAGCGGCACCTTTTCCTCCAGGTTGCCCAGGATCACCAGGCAGCGTTTGGGAGGGTTGATGGTGAAATAGAAATTATTGCCCAGCCGCACCCAGAAGATGATCAGCACCACCTGCAAAAGCATACAAACCAATAGCCACATGAAATCCGAGCCAAACAGCAGCAGCTTGTGGTTCAATTCTTCATTCACGTTCATGATCTGCAACTGCACATAGGTCACCAGGTCGGTGGCCAGGGTGGCCAGGCTCATGGAGGAAATGATGGGCTTGCTTTTCTTTTTGCCCACGGCATAGCCGCCATAGACCGCGTGCATGGCCACCATCATGGCGGCATAGGTCAACAGCATGGTGGCCAGGGTGCGGCTCAGGTGGCGGATCTGCCAGTTGTTGATGGCCATGAAGCCGAAGAACAGCGCCGCCAGCACCACATAAATAAACAGACGGAGCAGCCCTGTCATAATGGCTGTTTTATGGCGCTTCCACGCCTTGGTCAGCTTGTTCATGCCAGCTTATTGCACCGTCCTTTCCTTACATATTCTTTCATACCATGATACCACTCGCACGGGTGGGTGTCAAGTTTGAGCGCTTGCAATCACTTCCAGCATTGACAGACCTGCCTTTTCCGTGCTACAATAGCAGCACTTTGATGTTGAAGGAGCTGACCCTGCTGATGCGCAACTGATTTTCTGCCACGATCCCAAAGCATGAAGGGGACAGGTGCGTCCGTTTTGCGGAGGCACATGGGCAGAAATTGGCTGCATCGCAAGGCGTGGCTCTATTTTTGTGCGTTTTTATCCCTTTCAGCCGGTGACCCATCTTTGGAGGTGCTGCACCCATGCAGCTGAATGTACGAGACCTTTCCTTTACCTACGAGGGCAGCTACAGCCCTGTGTTCGACCATGTTTCCTTCCATGTGGATACCTCCTGGCATCTGGGGCTGATCGCCCGCAACGGCCGGGGCAAAACCACCCTGCTGCGGCTGATGCAAGGCCTCCACGCCTATTCCGGCCACATCGACCTGCCCCTGACCCCGGTGTACTTCCCCTTCCCGGTGGACGACCCGCAGCAGCTGACCCTTTTCGTGATGCAAGCCGCCGCCCCCGAGGCCGAGGACTGGCAGCTCATCCGCGAGTGCAACCTTTTGCAGCTCACCGAGGACGCCCTCTACCGCCCCTTTGCCACCCTGAGCCGGGGCGAGCAGACCAAGGCGCTGCTGGCGGCGCTGTTTTCCCGGGAGGATGTGTACCCCCTCATTGACGAACCCACCAACCACCTGGACGCCCACGGCCGTGAGCTGGTGGCCGACTACCTGCGCCGCAAGGACGGCTTTCTGCTGGTGAGCCACGACCGTGCCTTCCTCAACCGCTGCATCGACCATGTGCTGAGCCTGAACAAATCAGACATCTGGGTGATGCAGGGCAATTACGACACCTGGGAGGAGCGCCTGACCCAGCAGAATGAATACGAGCAGGCGCGGAACGAGGACCTGAAGCGGGATATCCGCAGGCTGGAGGCCTCGGCCCGGCAGGCTGCGGAATGGAGCAACAATATCGAGAGCCGCAAGATCGGCATTGACCCCATCAAGAGCGACAAAACCAAGAACTGGCGTGGCTATGCCGGCGCCAAGTCCGCCAAGATGATGCAGCGCAGCCTGAACACCCTCCACCGCCAGGAGCGTGCCATCGAAGAGAAGCAATCCCTGCTCCACAACCTGGAAAAGGTGGGCGAACTGAAGCTCACCAACCTGCGCCACCCCAAGTCCGTGCTGCTGGACGTGCAGGACGGTCGGGTGCGCTATGGCCAGCGCACCGTGGCGGAGGGCATCACCTTCCAGCTGCGGCAGGGAGACAGGGTGGCGCTCACCGGGCGCAACGGCGCGGGCAAGAGCAGCATCCTCAAGGCGCTGTGCGGCCAGGGCGGCGCGCTTGATGGCAAGGTGAGCATCGCCAGCAACCTGGTCATCTCCTATGTGCCGCAGGAGACGGACTTCCTGCGAGGCGATATGCGCAGCTTCATCCAGCAAAGCGGCGTAGACGAGACCCTGTTCAAGGCCATCCTGCGGAACATGGACTTTGGCCGGGAGCTGTTCGACCAGCCCATCCACGCCATGAGCCAGGGGCAAAAGAAAAAGCTCCTGCTGGCCAGGAGCCTGTGCATCCCCGCCCACCTCTATGTGTGGGACGAGCCGCTGAACTACATCGACGTATACAGCCGCAAACGGGTGGAAGCCCTTATTACGCAAAGCCAGCCCACGCTGCTCTTGGTGGAGCATGATGCGGTGTTTCTGGAGAATGTGTGTACAAGGGATGCGATTGAATTAGGATAAACGCCATCAAATCATGTAAATGCATCAAAAAGATGCAATGCGAAATAAGTTATTACCATATATTTACCACAGAATCTCCCCCGGCACCTCATCCGCCATGCGCTGATAGCCCAGCTTGCTGGGGTGCAGGTGGTCGCCGGAATCATACTCCGGCCGGAACCAGTCGATCCTCTCCGGATCCCGCAGCGCCAGGTCGAAGTCGATGCAGCCGTCAATGAGATCCGTCTGCCGGATGAAATCATTGTAGGCGTGGCGCATCACCTGGCGGAAGGGAGCATCCGTGCGCCAGCCGCCCATGGGCAGCAGGGTGCCGACGTACACCTTCAGACCCATGTCCCGTGCCTGGGCGATGTACGTTTTCAGGCCGTCAATGAGCTGCTCCACCGTGGGCAGGTCGCTCATGGGGCGGAAGATGTTCACGTTCTCCCCCACCGGGTGGATAATGTCGTTGATGCCCTGCTGGATGATCACCGTGTCCGCGCCATCGGTGGGTACCTCGTGCTGGAAGCGGCGGCTGCCCATGAGACCATAGGATTCATAGGTCAGGCAATGGTACTCCCGAAGGATGCGGCTGCCGCTGGTGGCGCGGCGGATGATAGCGGTGTGGCTGTGTCCCTCCCGGGCGCAGCGTAAGCTCAGGTCATCCGGCCAGTTCTGGGCGGTGATGGAATCGCCGTAGCAGACGATGGTGCGGTTTTCCTCCCCCGTCAGCACGGACACATTGCTCAGGAAATAGAACAGGTGGGTCTTGCGGGAGGTCATGATGCTGATGTTGGCGTTCTCCGTCTCGTCCCCATCGGCATACAGGCCCTCCGACAGCGCACCGCAGGTAAACACCACCGAACGCATGAGGGTGAAGTCCTTCAAATAGAAGCTGACCTGCACCGTTTCCCCGGCGCGGACAGGCAGTTCCACCGGATCGCTGGTGACATTTTCCTCGGCTTCGATGGTCACGCTTACCGCCCCGCCAAAGCGCACGGCATAGAACACGTCCCCCGCCAGCACCGTGACCTTGTTCAGGGTGATGGGTTCCGTGCCGCAGTAATTATCAAAGGTCAGGCGCAGAGCGCTGCCATCGAAGGGCATACGGATGGGATAGCGGACGGTGATGTTCTTAGCATAGCGCTCCGGGCGGTTTTCGGCAACGCTGACGGCATTGCCCCACACGCTGACCCACTTGCTCATGGTTTCCTCCATTTCGCACAGAACGCTGACCCCGTATGGAGCCAGCGTTCTTGCTTGCATTTGATCTTACTTCAGGCGGGCTTCCAGCTCGGCCTTCATGGCCTCGTAGCCGGGCTTGCCCAGCAGGGCGAACATATTCTTCTTGTAGGCTTCCACACCGGGCTGGTCGAAGGGATTCACGCCCAGCAGGTAGCCAGACAGGCCGCAGGCCTTCTCGAAGAAGTACACCAGGTAGCCGAAGTGCCAGGCATCGGCCTCGTCGATCTCCACGATGATGTTGGGGGTGCCGCCGTCCATGTGGGCCATCAGGGTACCCTGATAGGCCTTGGAGTTGACGAACTGCACGCTCTGGCCAGCCAGGTAGTTCAGGCCGTCGATGTCCTCGTCAGCTTCCTCGATGACCACTTCGCTGCGGGGCTGGTTGACCCAGATCACCGTCTCGAAGAGGTTGCGGCTGCCGTCCTGGATGAACTGGCCGATGGAGTGCAGGTCGGTGGAGAAGTTGGCCGCCGTGGGGAAGATGCCCTTCTGGTCCTTGCCCTCGCTCTCGGCAAAGAGCTGCTTGAACCACTCGCCCATCATCAGCAGAGCAGGCTCGTAGTTCACCAGGATCTCGGTGGTCTTGCCCTTGCGATACAGGATGTTGCGCAGGGCAGCATACAGGTAGGAGGGATTGGTGGTCATGTCGCCAGCCACGCACACCTCACGGGCATCCTGAGCGCCCTTCATCATGGCAGCGATGTCCACACCGGCAGCAGCGATGGGCAGCAGGCCCACAGCCGTCAGCACGGAGAAGCGGCCGCCCACGTCATCCGGCACAACGAAGGTCTCGTAGCCCTCGGCGTCGGAGAGAGCCTTCAGCGCGCCACGAGCCTTGTCGGTGGTGGCGTAGATGCGGCCCTTGGCGCCTTCCTTGCCATACTTTTCTTCCAGCATCTTCTTGAACACGCGGAAGGCGATGGCAGGCTCGGTGGTGGTGCCGGACTTGGAGATGATATTCACAGAGAAATCGCGGTTGCCGATGATCTTGACCACATCGTTGATGTAGGAAGAGGAGATGTTGTTGCCCACGAAGTACACCTCGGGGATGCCCTCTTCGCGCACGCCATTGTACATCTGGCCCTTCACGAACTCGATGGCCGCACGGGCGCCCAGATAGCTGCCGCCGATGCCAATGACCACCAGCACCTGGCTGTCGCCCTGGATCTTCTTGGCCGCAGCCTGGATGCGGGCGAACTCTTCCTTATCGTAATTCACGGGCAGATCCAGCCAGCCCAGGAAATCATTGCCCGCGCCGGACTTCTCCAGCAGGGTCTTATTCACGGTATCCATCAGGGGGATCATGCTGTCCAGCTCGCGCTGCTCCACAAAACCAGCAACGCCAGTCATCTTGATCTTCATTGCCATGGTGAATCGTCTCCCATCTTTATCATGCGCTATGTAGCGCAGTATAGATTCATTATAAGGCTTTCGGGAGAAGATTACAAGCGGAATTTCTCTTCTGATTTTCTTCTGATTTTCGCTTGTTTCGCCCCCGCTGCCGTGATATAATAGGCGTTGGTTGTTGAAAAATGCGGGAGGGATCAGGAATGCGCATCGGATTCGATCATGACAAGTACACCGCCATGCAATCGGAGCATATTCTCAAGCGTATTGCCAAGTTTGGCGGCAAGCTTTACCTGGAATTGGGCGGCAAGCTCTTTGACGATACCCATGCCTCCCGCGTGCTGCCAGGCTTCCGGCCGGACAGCAAGATCGCCATGCTGCTGAATCTGAAGGATCAGGCCGAGTTGGTGATCGTGATCAACGCCGACGACATTGAGAAAAACAAGATCCGCGGCGACCTGGGCATCACCTACGATGCCGAGGTGCTGCGCCTCATCGATGCGTTCCGCTCCATCGGCATGTATGTGGGCAGCGTGGTGCTGACCCGCTGGCGCGACCAGCACGCCGCCGTGCAGTTCAAGCAGCGGCTGGAATCCCTGGGCATCAGCGTGTTCCGCCATTTCGACATCGATGGCTACCCCTACAACGTGAAGCACATCGTTTCCGACGAGGGCTTTGGCAAAAACGAATATGTGGAGACCAGCCGTCCCCTGGTGCTGGTCACCGCCCCCGGCCCCGGCTCCGGCAAGATGGCCGTGTGCCTGAGCCAATTGTATCAGGAACATCAGCGCGGTGTGCAGGCGGGGTATGCCAAGTTTGAGACCTTCCCCATCTGGAACCTCTCGCTGAAGCACCCGGTCAACGTGGCCTACGAGGCTGCCACCGTGGATTTGGACGATCATAACATGATCGACCCCTTCCACCTGGAGGCCTATGGCGAGACCACGGTGAACTACAACCGCGACATCGAGATCTTCCCCGTGCTGAACGCGGTGTTCGAGCAGATCTACGGCTCCTCGCCCTATGCGTCCCCTACGGACATGGGCGTGAACATGGTGGGCAACTGCATCATCGATGATGACGTCTGCCGCCAGGCCGCCCACCAGGAGATCATCCGCCGCTACTATACCGCCCGCTGCAACCTGCGCAAGGGCCAGGGCGAGCAGAGCGAGGTGGACAAGCTGGAGCTGCTGCTGCAAAAGTCCGGCATCACCGACGAGGATCGCCCTGTGCTGGCCGCTGCCCGCAGCCGCGCCGAGGAAACCGGCGCTCCCGCCTCCGCCATGCAGCTGCCCGATGGCCGCATCATCACCGGCAAGACCACCAATCTGCTGGGTCCCTCCGCTGCGCTGCTGCTGAACGTCCTCAAGGCGCTGGGCGGCATTGAGAAAAGCACCCACCTCATCTCTCCCAGCGTCATCGAACCCATTCAGACCCTGAAATGCACCTACCTGGGCAACCACAACCCCCGTCTCCATACCGACGAGGTGCTGCTGGCGCTGTCCATCTGCGCCGCCACCGACGAGAAGGCCGCCACCGCCATGAAGCAGCTTCCCCTGCTCAAAGGCTGCGAGGCGCACTCCACGGTGATCCTGGGCCAGGTGGACAACAATGTATTCAAGCGCCTGGGCGTGAACCTCACCTGCGACCCCAGGTATCAGACCCACAAACTTTATCACAAGTAAAACATTCGCCCTGCGGCCATAACACCGCAGGGCGATTTTTCTTATGCCTTTTTCCTGCCGGAATCGATCAGTTCCTGCTCAAACTCCGCAGGGTGCTTCAAATAGTAGTCCTGATGCTCCTCCTCTGCCGGGTAGAAGCTCTTGAACGCTTCCACGCTGACCCATACCTTCCGGCCGCTGGTTTCCTCCAACCGGGCGATGCTGGCCTGTGCTGCCTGGCGCTGATGCTCGTCCACCCAATACACCGCCAGGGTGTAGGAATGCCCCCGGTCGATGAACTGTCCCTCCCCATCGAAGGGATCCACATTGCCCAGGAACACCTCCAGCAGCGTGGCAAAGTCCACCTGCTGCGCGTCATAGTCGATGCAGATGGTCTCCCGGTGGCCGGTGCGCTGGTGCTTCACATCCGCATAGGCAGGCGCCACCTCGTCCCCGCCGGAATAGCCGCTGACCACCTTCCGCACCCCCGCCAGCTCCTTGAACGCCGGGGTGATGCACCAGAAGCAGCCGCCCGCAAAATAGGCCATGGCCATGCTTTTCGCCCTCCAATCTGTTTGGTGATATCAATTCGCCGGAGGGAGGCGTTTCCCTGCCGGGACGTTTTCCCCATGCCAGATTTACTGCCGAATTTACTGCCGAATTATTCTGTGCATTTTACGCAAAATACGCATTTTTACAGTCGCGGAGCAAAAAGAAAAACCCTCGGAAACGTTGTATTTCCAAGGGTTTGCGATGTACGCCCGGCTGGATTCGAACCAGTGGCCTACAGAGTCGGAGTCTGTCACTCTATCCAACTGAGCTACGGGCGCGCAAACTGCTTTCGCAGCCCTTGAATGATAGCACATCCGACCGGTAAAGTCAACCTTTGCGGGGAATTTCCCGGAAATCCGGCAAAAGCTTGCAGCCTTCACACAAATTGACAGTCTGCACGCTATGCAGTATAATAGCACAAACCTTGACCACAGGAGGGATCGTGCATGAAGGCTTTCAAGTGGCTGTGCAGCGTCCTTTTGCTTCTTCTGCTCACCGCAGGCTGCGCCCTGGCCGACGAGCCGGGGCTGATCATCAGCGAGGTGGTGGCCTCCAACAGTAAGCTGCTGCCCCTGGACGGCGAGTATTACGACCTGATCGAGCTGACCAACACCGGCAGCGAGCCTGTGCAGCTGAGCGATTTCTACCTCTCCGACAGCAAAAAGAAACCGCTGCTCTGGCAGCTGCCCAAGAAGGAACTTGCCCCCGGCAAGTGCTATGTGGTGCAGGCCACGGGCAATGAGAGCAGCAAGGAAGCCCCCTTCAAGGTTTCCTCCGATGGCGAAAAGCTGTACCTGAACGATGCCCAGGGCGAGAACATCCACAAGCTGGAGGTACCGGAGCTTTTGCCCAACACCTCCTACGGCCTGCATGATGATGTGCTGTATTATTACGATGAACCCACCATCGGCAAGGCAAACCCGGCGGGCTATAGCGGCATCAGCGCTGCGCCCCAGGTGAGCCACCCCTCCTGTCTGCTTGCCCAGCCCACGGAGATCACGCTTTCCGGCGAGGGTGACATCTACTACACGCTGGACGGTTCCACCCCCACGGAGAAAAGCACCCGCTACGACGGCGCGCCCATCCAGGTCAGTCAAAGCACGGTGCTGCGCTTCCGGGCAAGGGAGGAGGGCAAGCTCTGGTCTGCTACCCAGACCTGCACCTACCTCTTCGGCGCCGAGAAATATGAGCTGCCCCTGTTGTGCATCAGCGGCGAGCCGGGAACCATCACCGGCCCCAGAGGCATCTACACCCTCTACGATCAGAAGCACCTGGAGACCGCCGTCAACCTGACGCTGATCGAAAACGGCCAGACCCAGTTCAATGTGGATTGCGGGCTGAAGATCCACGGCCAGGGCAGCCGCACCCTGCAAAAGAAGAGCTTCCAGGTGCGCTTCCGTGGCGAATACGGCTGCAGCCAGCTGGAATACAAGCTCTTTGAGGATTCGGACATCACCACCTTCAACGCCCTGGTGCTGCGCTGCGGCTCCGAGGACGCCCACAAGGCCTTCCTGCGTGACGAGTTCCTTACCTCCCTGGGCGCGGACACCATGCCGGAGGTGCTGTACCAGAACCACCGTCCGGTGAACCTGTTCATCGATGGCGAATACTTCGGTATGTATTACATCCGCGAGCGCGTGACCGACGACTTTGCAGCCTCCCATCTGGGCGGCAAACCGGAGGACATCGACATGGTGAAGGGCTGGACCGCCCAGGAGCATGGCGAGAACGACGACTTCCTTTCCCTGATGAGCTACTGCCGCCGCAACGATCTGAGCAAGCAGGAGCATTTCGACCACGTGGCCAGCCAGATCTCCCTGGAGGGCTTTATGGATTACTACATCGCCCGCGCCTACTCCGGCGACCGGGACTATCCCAACATCCGCCATGTGCGCAGCCGGGGCGGTGACGGGCTGTGGCGCATTGTGAACTTTGATATCGACTGGGGCTTTGGCAAAACTCCTGCCGCCTTTACCAAGATGATCGGCAAGGTCAGCGATACCTCGGAGCTGAACACGGTGATCATCAACGCCCTGCTGAAGAACCCGGACTTCCGCGACCAGATGCTCACCCGTCTGGCCTGGCACCTGCGCAACACCTACGCTCCCGAGCGCGTGCTGGCGCACCTGGATGCCATGGTGAAGGAGATCGAGCATGACCTGGTGTACAATTACGAGGTCTGGGGCAGCACCTATGAGGACTGGCAGAAGCACATCCAGTCCCTGCGGGATGTGGTGCAGTCCAAGGATGGTGACCGTGTGACCACCCTGGTGCTGGACGCTCAGAAGGCCTTCCGCATGACGGAGGAAGAGATGCTCCACTACTTCGGTGACCTGTACCCCGGCAAATAGACTCACGCAAAAAGGCCTGGCCAGCGCCAAGCCTTTTGCTATGCTTTTTCTCAGGGCCACAGGGGTGCGGGATACAGCCCATCCTCGCCCATCTTGCGCAGGGCAGCCATCACCACGGGCTTGTCCTCCTGGTAGGTCACGCCATACCAGCGGTCGCGGCTGGGCAGCACCTGCACGGTGGCGGCGTCCTTGTCCAGCAAGCCGCTGACCACGCTGGGCAGGAAGTACTCGGCTTTCAGGGGATTCTCCGCCATGGCCTTCTCCAGGAAAGCCGGGAAGCCCTCTTCCAGGGACTGCACAAAGCTGGGGGTGAAGCCCCACATGTTCATGCTCACCAGGGCATTTTCCGGCAGGAGGCGGTAGTTCACGCCATCCTCGGTATACAGCGCGCCGTCGCTGCTCTTCACGATGTGGGTGCGCTCGGTCACGGAGAGCAGGTAGCTGTTCTCGTCCACCTCGCACACGCCGCGGGCCACATGGCCGTTGTCGGTCAGGGTGTTGTGGAGCTGATAGCCCACCATCACAAAGCGCTGCTTGTCGTCGTCCTGGAGGTTGATCAGGGTGTCATAGGTCGTCTGGAAGGCGCTGACGCCATAGTAGTCGTCGGCGTTGATCACGGCAAAGGGGGCATCGATGAACTCCTTGCAGCACAGCACCGCGTGGCCGGTACCCCAGGGCTTCACGCGGCCTTCCGGCACGGTGAAGGGCGCAGGGATCTTGTCCACCTGCTGGAAGGCATAATGCACTTCCATGTACTTCTCGATGTGGCTGCCCACCAGGCGCTTGAAGTCCTCCTCGATCTCGTGCTTGATGAGGAAGATCACCCGCTTGAAGCCTGCACGGCGGGCATCGAAAATGCTGTAATCCAGGATCACTTCGCCGCTGGGGCCTACGGGGTCCATCTGCTTCAGGCCGCCATAACGGCTGCCCATGCCTGCGGCCATGATCAGCAGGATCGGTTCCTTATGCTGCATATCGGTCAACTCCTTCAGTTGCTTTGCTTGCAAAATTTGCCGGGAAATACGGCTCCATGATACCGCAATCCCGCCGAAAAAGCAACCCCGGCTGTGATAGTTGCAAATTCCATCGGTTTTGCATTGTGTTTATGCCAAGAATGAAGTATAATAAGGGGTACCCCGTATACGGAAGGAGACACCACCATGGACTTTTTGAAAAGCCTGATGCTTTATATGTCCCTGACCTTTGCCGGCTCCATGCAGGCAGCGCCCACGCCGGAGGTCACCCCGGTACCCACCGCGCCCCCGGCGGTGGTGGAGACCATCGCTCCCACGGAGGAACCCATGGCGGCGGTGACCGCCGTGCTGCCCACGGTGCAGGTCACCCAGGCACCCACCATCCCGCCCCAGCCCACCATTACCCCCAACACCGGCTACCGCAATGTGAAGCAGGGCCAGCGGGGCGATGATGTGAAGAAGCTCCAGCTGCGCCTCATCGAGCTGGGCTACCTGGAGGAAGGCTCTGCCGACGGTGCCTTTGGCAACCAGACCCGCCGGGCGGTGATCGCCTTCCAGCAGGCCAATGGCCTGGGCGCTGACGGCGTCGCTGGCGACACCACCCAGACCCACCTCTACGAGAACCCCGATGTGAAGTACAACCCCGCCAAGGCTACCCCCACCCCGGAACCCACCGCCACGCCCGAACCCACGGCCACCCCGGAGGTCACCGCGACCCCCGACGTGACCGCCACGCCGGAAGCCACCATTGCGCCCCCGGCTGAGGTTCCTGCCGAGACGGCTGCCCCTGCCGCTCTGCCCGACCAGCCCGCCCTGCCCGTGGCCGAGGCTGACCTGGAACGGGAATGGCTGTGGAACGCCAGCATCGTGTACAACGATGGCGGCGCTCCCCTGGCTGCCCTGCGCCAGGAGGACGGCGTGACGGTGACCAGCAGCCCCCGGGTATATCGCCTCAGCGATGGCCGCCTCCAGCTGTCCCTGTCCGACCTGGCCGCCGCCATTGAGGGCTGGGACGTGACCGTGGACGGCAACCTGATCTCCCTGAACGCCTCCGGCTATGTGGTGACGGTGATGCGCATCAGCGGCATGTACTCCTGCATGGTGGACGGCCAGAGCCTGGCCCTGACCCCCGGCGACGTGGCCATCACCGAGGGCGACCCCTGTGTCACCACCGACTTCCTGCAAAAGGCACTGGGCGCCGAGACCATCTGGGATGCCGAAGAAAATGCTTTGATTATGCGAGTGCAGCCGAAAAACCTGGCGCAAGCCGCAGACTGAATCACATAAAGAACGGAGCCGCTTTCATGCTTGGCGGCTCCGTTTTGTTTATCGGCCATCACCGAGACAAGCTCGGCGCTGGCTACACTTCGGTCAACACAAGTGTTGACCTCGTTAGTCGGGGCGAAACGCCCCTCCCTCTTATGCTCAATTGTACTCAATGGTCTCCTGATACATCCGGTAGGTGGAGTCAAACAGCTTCTCCCGCTTGACCTCCACGCCGTTCTGATACCAGATCTTGTAGGTGTCCACCTCATAGCCGGTGCGGGCCTTGATGGTGGTCTTCTGCTCGCCGGGGGCAAGCTCCGGGTTCAGGACGTAGTTGGGTTCGCTGGGCGGCTTCTTGGTATAGGTCACCTCGGACTCCAGGTCAATGCTCACCCCGTCCCCCAGGGACATGCCGTAGACCTCCACGGTCACCTTGCGCTTGTTGTAGTAGGACACGATGAAGATCGGCCAGTCGGAGGTGTTCTTGAACTTGAAGTCCAGGTTCGGCCAGTTCACCGTGGCGTCCAGGCCCTTGTCCACATAGTTGGAGGGCCAGGCATGGGGGCTGCGATCCACGATCTGCATATTGGCGCGGGCAACGGCATTGAACAGTGTGGAGCTGGTCTGGCATACGCCGCCGCCGATCTCGTCCACGCTCTGCCCGCCGGCAATGGCCGCCGCAGGCAGGTAGCCCTTTTCAGCGGTGCGCTGGCCGGTGGCGCGGTTGAAGGAGAAGGTCTCCCCCGGCAGCACGGTGGTGCCGTTGATAGCCTCCGCCGAGAGCTGCACGTTGGTGTTGCGATTGCTGTTGGAGGTGGTCTCCGTGGTGTAGCTGGAAATGAGCTTGAAGGAGTTCATCAGTTCCGCCTTAGTCACCGAGGCCAGGATGATCTCCGGCTCCATCACCAGCGTGGCATAGCGCTGGCCGCCCTCCAGCATACCGATCACCTGATTGTACAGCGCATCGCCATCGATATAGCTGCCGGGCGAATCGCTGTTGAAGGTAAAGCTGCGGGTGTTGAAGTCAAACGTGGCCACCGAGGCATTGATGGGTTCCCGGTTCACAAACTGGGCAATGCTGTCCGTCAGTTGGCGGATGGTGGCCTTGTCGTAGGTCAGGCGGGTCTGCAGGTTCACCGGCGCGGTGCGCAGGTTCAGCGCCGCGTTGAGGCGCTCCTGGAAGGGCGTCACCTTGGTACCGCGCAGGGCGGTGGTGTTGCTGCGCCCCAGGGCATAGGCCTGGGACAGCACCTCATCGTCGTTGCGGGTCATGGGGACCTTGCCGGAATCAATGCTCCAGCTCTTGTTGCCAATGTTCACCGTGATGGCGAAATCACCGCCGCCGGAGGCATTCACCTGACCGATGGCGCTCTTGGCCTGCTCCACCGTCATGCCGCCCACGCTGACCCCATCCACATACACGCCGGGATAGATCACGTCGCTGCTCATGTAGCTGCGGTAGGCGCGGTAGTTGTCGTACCTCTCCTGATCCATGGTGATGATGCTGCCATTCACAAAGGCGCAGTTGGGCATGGTGGCAAACTGCACACCCATCACCTGGGGCGCCAGAAACAGCCCGATGGCGCCGATGCAGAGCAGGCACAGGAAGATCACAGCCATCCACAGTCCCCGGTGGGGATCACGGCGCTTGCGCTTTTCCATGCTGGAATACACCTTGCGGGCGTCCCGGTCGTATACGTCAAAGTCGTCATAGACCGCATTGGTGTCCACCGGCTGCTTGAAGCGGCGCTCGTGCTGCTCCGGCTGGCGGTAGGCCTGCTGGTAGGCGCGCTGCTTTTCCTTCAGCTCCTCCGAGCGACCCATGGGCTGACGCACGGTGGACGCCCGGCTCACCGCCTGGCGGCGGGGCGCGGCAGAGCTGCGGCTGGTCACGATCTCCTCACCGCTGCCCTCGTAGGTATGCGTCTGTGTGCGGCGCGTTCGCCTGCCCCCGGTGGGCGTTTGCGTCATAGCTTCCTCCTGGTTATTCATCCTCGCTGTGTGCCATGCGGTAGGAAAGGATCTGCAAGCTGTCGCTGAGATGCACGTTCACCACGATCATCTCATTGGGGTGGTTCAGGTCGGTGGGTGCAAAGTTCCACACCGCCCGCACGCCGCCTGCATACAGGCGATCCAGCGTGTCCTGGGCATAGGCCGCAGGCAGCGCCAGCACGGCGATGTCCACATGGTTCTCACCCAGAAAGCTTTCCAGCTTGTCCATGGACAGCACGGGGATATCCCCCACGGTGCCGCCCACCTTGTCCACCGCCACATCGAACATGGCAATGGTCTCAAAGCCCTCGCGGGAGAAGGTGGGATAGCGGGCCACGGCGGTGCCGATGCTGCCCGCGCCCAGGATGATCACCTTGTGCAGGCGATCCAGACCCAGGATCTCGCCAATGTGTCCCTTGAGTTCAGTTACATTATACCCATAGCCCTGACGGCCGAAACCGCCAAAGCAGTTGATATCCTGCCGGATCTGGGAAGGGGTGAGCTGCATCCGCTTGCCCAGCTCCTGGGAGGAGATCTGCGTGACACCTGCGGTTTCCAGCTCACGCAGGTGACGGTAATATCCGGGTAAGCGGCGGATCACCGCATCTGAAACATAGCCTGCCATAGCTTTGCCTCCTTGCTAAAAGCAGTCGCATCTGTACATCGTTAACTGAATAACTATAGCACAATTTCCACCTGCTGGCAAGAATTACTTGCGGTGATTGCGCACCTCGCCACGGATCAGGTCGCCCTCTTCCACAGCAATGGGCAGTATCATGCGGATGTATTCTCCCGCCACGCCCAGGGTGTCCAGGGTCTCGCCGGTCTTTTCCCGCAGGAAGGCCGTGGCCTCCACCTGGAACACGCCCCGCGCCGTCATGACCTCCAGGGTGTCCCCCGCATGGAAGCGGTTCTTCAGCATCAGGCGGGCAGGGGTGCCTGCGGCGGCGGGTTCCATCACACGGGCGATGTACTCCCGCTCCTGGTGGAAGCCCTCTGCCCCGCCGGGCTGCTGGGGATGTTCCAGGGCAAAGCCGGTGTCGCTCTCCCGGTGGCTGGCGCAGGTCAGCTCAGCCAGCAAGCCCGGCAGCGCAGCGTGGAAGGCATCCTCCCCCTGGGCAAGCAGATCCAGAGCGCGGCGATAGGCTCCGGTGACCACCGCCACATAGTATTCGGTTTTCATCCGGCCCTCGATCTTCAGGCTGCTGATGCCCGCCTCCACCAACTGGGGCAGGAGCGGCATCAGGTTCAGGTCCTTGGCCGAGAAAATGTAGGTGCCATTGGTATCCTCGCACACGGGCAGGTATTCGCCGGGGCGCTTTTGTTCCACCACGGCATATTGCCAGCGGCAGGGCTGGGCGCAGGCGCCCTGATTGCCGCTGCGGCCCGCCAGCACGGCGCTGAGCAGGCACCTGCCGGAATAGGCCACGCAGGACGCGCCATGCACAAAGGCCTCCAGCTCCATGCTATCGTCCAGCTGGGCGCGCATGGCCTTCATGCGGTCGAGGCTCACCTCACGGGCGAGGATCACCCTTTCGCAGCCCAGCGCCTGGTAGTGCTTCACCGCGGCGGCATTCACCGTGCTGGCCTGGGTGCTGACGTGGAGGGGCAGCTCCGGCACCTTTTCCCGCAGGGTCACAATGGCGCCAATGTCGCTGACGATAGCCGCGTCCACGCCGACGCCATAGGCGATGCGGGCGGTCTCCACATAGTCGTCCATCTGGTCGTCGAAGGGCATCACGTTCATGGTGAGGTAGAACTTCTTGCCCTTTTCATGCACCAGGCGCACCGCCTCGCGGAGCTGCTCCTCGTCAAAATTGCCTGCAAAGGCGCGCAGACCAAAGCGCTTCATGCCGCCGTAGACCGCATCCGCGCCAAAGTGCAGGGCGGCGCGCAGGCTCTCCATGCTGCCAGCGGGGCAGAGCAGCTCAGGCATTTTCTTCATCATTGGATCCCTCTCGACTGGTCGTATTCCTTCCACAGGGGCGCATAGATGGCCACGGCCTGCTCATGCTCCTGCAGGGTCTTGGAGAAGTACAGTTCGCCGCTTTCCGGATCCTTGGCGCAGAAGTAGAGGTAGTTCTCCGCCACATAGGTCTCGTCCGGGTACAGGGCAGCGTTGATGGCATCCACCGAGGGGGCGCAGATGGGGCCCAGGGGCAGGCCAGCATTCTCGTAGGTGTTGTACAGGCTGTGGGTACCCAAATCGCTGTTGTCCAGGGACATTTTGCGCACGCCGGTCACATAGTGGATGGTCACGTCGCTCTGCAGCTTCATGCCCTGCTTGAGACGGTTGTGGAACACAGCGGACACCTTGGCAAAATCGCTGCTCTTGGCTTCCTTTTCGATCATGGAGGCCAGGGTGAGCATTTCATCCATGGTGTAGCCCAGCCCGGCGGCGTAGTCCTGGTAATCCGCAGGGAAGGCGCGCTCGGTCTGGCTCAGCAGCTTGCGGATGATATCCTCTGCCGAGGCGCTGGTGTAGATCTCATAGGTGTTGGGCGCCAGGTAGCCCTCCAGCAGATACTTGCGCTGGGCGGCATTGGGGGTTGCCAGCGCATCGGCCACGTAATAGAAATCGCTGAACTGGCTGCCGGAGCGGCACAGGGCAAGGAACTCGTCGCTGCTCTCCAGCACCTCGTCCTCCACCAGCCGGGCGGCAAAGTCCTCCAGCGTCCAGCCGGGGATCATGGTGATGTTCCGCACCAGCGGGTTGCCATCGCCCCGGGTGAGCTGGTCGGCGATCTCCTGCATGGTCATGGAGGGCTGCAAAAAGTAGTTGCCAGCCTGGATCTTCTGACCCATTCCGGCAAAGTCGCAGTAATACTTGAACACGGTGCGGTTGCGGATCAGCCCGGCGGCTTCCAGGTTGTTGGCCACGCGGGTCAGGCTCTGGCCGCTTTCCACCTCAAAGGCCACGTCGGTGCGGTTTTCAATGTTCACCGGCGCCAGAAAGCTCTCGTAGAGGGCATTCCAGCCGGAATACACCAGGCCGATGACCACGATCACCGCGCCCAGGCCCACCAGCAGCGGGCGCAGGATATTCCACAGGGCGGAATACCAATACAGGCCGTACTGGCGCTCGTCCCGCATGGTGCGGTAGGTGTAGTTGCGCTTCTTTTTCATGGGGGACCTCCTTACGAGGAAGCGTGGGATAATTCGGAATGCGGAATTCGGAATGCGGAATTTAGTTTGTGGCACGGCGGGAAGCAGCGCGCTGAAACAAGCGGCAGAACCACTCCTTCCGTCGGCCGCAGGCGGCTGCCACCTCCCTCGAGAGGGAGGCTTTTGGTCACATGCCCGGCAGTTGCATATCCAATCCAGCGGCATCAGTAATGATTTTGAAGATATCCGCCATGGCTTGTTGCAAACGCATTTCGGCCAGGAGGTACTGGCTGATCTCGGGCTTGCCGAAGAGCAGGGCGGAGATGCCGGAGAAGCGCTGCATATCCTCGCTGTCGGGCTGCTGGCCGGACATGGCGGCCATTTGCAGCTGGATCTGCAGCTTTTTGTATTCACGGATGAGGGCGGCCTGGGTCTCGTCGGCCATGACCTCGTCCTTCAGGCGGTGGTAGGTCATGTATTCCTCGCTCTGGCGCAGCTCGTTGGCCAGGCGGTGGGCAGCGGAGTATTCCATAGGATATACCTGCCTTTCATGATGTATAACGGATGGCGGGGCGCTTTTCATGCAAGCGGCCAAAACATTCAAGAGGAGGCAGCCCACAGGGATGCCTCCTGCTTGTTATGCAATCATCATCAGATATCGAGAATAATGGGGAGGATCATGGGGTTGCGCTTGATCTTCTCGTAGATGTAGCGGTGCAGATCGTCCTTGATGCGGTTCTTGATATTGGGCCAGTTCTCGCCGGAGAGGTCGCTGCTCATGAGGATCTGGCGCACCACGTCGCGGGTATTCTCGATGATATCCTCATTCTCGCGGACGTAGATAAAGCCGCGGCTGATGATATCGGGGCCGGAAATGAGCTTGGCCTCGTCACGGTCGATGGCCATGCACACGATGATCAGGCCATCCTGGCTCAGGTGCTTGCGGTCGCGCAGCACCACATTGCCCACGTCGCCAATGCCCAGGCCGTCCACCAGCACGCCGCCGGTGGGGACCTGCTCGCCCAGGGACAGGGTGTCCTGGGTCATTTCAATGACCTGGCCGATCTCCGGGATCACGATGTTCTTGTCGTCCATGCCCATGCTGGCGGCCAGCTCGGCGTGCTGCCACAGCATACGGTATTCGCCGTGAACGGGAATGAAATACTTGGGCTTCACCAGGGCGTGGATCAGCTTCAGCTCCTCCTGGCGGGCGTGGCCGGAAACGTGAACCTCCGCCAGAGCCTCATACACCACCTGAGCGCCGCAGCGGTACAGCTGGTTGATGACCCGGGAGATGAACTTCTCGTTGCCGGGAATGGGATTTGCGGAAATGATCACCATATCGCTCTGGCGGATCTGCAGCTTGCGGTGTTCTGCATAAGCCATGCGGGTCAGGCCAGCCATGGCCTCGCCCTGGGCGCCGGTGGTCAGCACCAGCACCTCGTGGTCGGGGTACTGATCCAGATCATCCTGGTCGATGATGCACTCCTCTGGGATGTGCAGTTCGCCGATCTGCATGGCCACACGGCTATTGTTCACCATGCTGCGGCCAATGAAGCATACCCGGCGTCCGTAGCGGATGGCGCTATCGATGATCATCTGCATACGGTGGATGTTACTGGCAAACATGGCTACAATAACACGACCCTCGGCATCCCGGAAGAGCTTCTCGAAGGTGGTGCCGATCTTCATTTCGCTCATGGTGTGGCCCGGGCGCTCCACGTTGGTGGATTCGCACAGCATGGCCAGCACACCCTTTTCGCCCAGGGCGGCAAAGGTGGCCAGGTCAGTGACGTGACCATCGATGGGGGTGTAGTCCACCTTGAAGTCGCCGGTGACCACCACGGTGCCGGCGGGGCAGGTCAGCGCGATGGCGCAGGCGCCCGCAATGGAGTGGCTCACGTGGATGAACTTGGCAGTGAACTTGCCCAGCTGGATCTCATCCCGGGGCTGCACCACGCGCATGGGGATGTTCCCCAGGCGATGCTCCTTGAGCTTGATATCCACCAGTGCCAGGGTCAGCTTGGTGCCATAAAGGGGGGCAGGCACCTGGCGGAGGATATAGGGCGTAGCGCCGATGTGATCCTCGTGGCCGTGGGTGAACAGATACCCGCGTACGTTCTTTTTCTTTTCTACAAGATAGGTCACATCTGGGATCACCAGGTCGATACCCAGCAGATCCTCCTTGGGGAAGATGCTGCCACAGTCGATAACCACGATATCGTCTTCATACTCGAAGACGGTCATATTCTTGCCGATCTCGTCCACACCGCCCAGGGAGACGATGCGCAGCTTGCTCGGAGCATTCGTATTGGTCATTCTTGAATTCACAGGAAGCCTCCTTTCAGCCTCACATTTCAACAACACAAAAATCAAACGAAGCAGCAGGCAACGCCTGTCGCTATACTTCTGTTTTTGATAAACTGCAACAAATGCGGTATGCAGGGTGCGGATTTGCTGCATCCCTGCCAGCCGTATCGTTCCATGCTATTCGATTGCAGTTGCACATTTGACAGAGACTTTCGCATTTCTATAAAGCAAAAAGCCCTTTCGTTCTGTTATTATATCACAATCAGCTGAAAAGTACCAGAACAAATCCATAAAAATTTCGATGAAGTTCACATTTCTTTTTCGTGAAAACTGCTTGAAAAGAAAAAAACCGGAGAAGCGCTTGCCTCTCCGGGAGATCTTTTGGTAACCTTTGGAGGTGTCGGAGGTGCCGCAGCACCTCTGACTGTAATCGTATCCGCCGGGTTTCCCGGCGGGGCGGGGCGTTTTCGCCTCTATGAGGTCAGGCTTTAGCCTGACTAACGCGGCCCATTGCTTGCAATGGGCAAGTGTAGCCAGCGCCGGGCTTGTCCCGGTGATGGCCGAAGCTGAAAACATTCCTTACGCGGAGGAACGGCCGTGGACGGCGCTTGCGCCGGACATAGTGACGGAACGCAATTCCTCAAAAAAGTGGCTCTGCCACTTTTTTGATGCCGTTAGGCATAAAGCGGGAAATTCTTCATGAAGGCTTCGACCTCGGCCTTCACCGCGGGAACGGCGGCTTCGCCCTCCTTCACGATGCGGGCGATCCAGGCAGCCACCTTCTCCATGTCGGCTTCCTTCAGGCCGCGGGAGGTGATGGCGGGGGTACCCACGCGCACACCGCTGGTCACGAAGGGAGAGCGGGTCTCGTTGGGCACGGTGTTCTTGTTCACGGTGATGTTGGCTTCCTCCAGCAGGCCTTCCAGCAGCTTGCCAGTCATTTCCGTGCCGGTGAAGTCCAGCAGCAGCAGGTGGTTGTCCGTGCCGTCGGACACCATGCGGATGCCCTCCTTGCGGAAGGCGTTCTCCAGCGCCTTGGCGTTCAGCACGATCTGGTGCTGATAGGCCTTGAACTCAGGCTTCAGCGCCTCGCCGAAGCACACGGCCTTGGCAGCGATGATATGCTCCAGGGGGCCACCCTGGGTGCCGGGGAAGATGGCCTTGTCAATGGCCTTGGCGTACTGCTCCTTGCACAGGATCATGCCGCCGCGGGGGCCACGCAGGGTCTTGTGGGTGGTGGTGGTGACGAAATCGGCATAGGGAACGGGGTTGGGATGCTCGCCCGCAGCCACCAGACCGGCGATGTGCGCCATGTCCACTATCAGCAGCGCGCCCACCTCGTCGGCGATCTCACGCAGCTTGGCGAAGTCGATCACGCGGGGATAGGCAGAGGCACCGGCCACGATCAGCTTGGGCTTGCACTCCAGGGCGGTGGCGCGCACGGTGTCGTAGTTGATGGTCTCGGTCTCGGGATCCACGCCGTAGGCCACAAAGTTGAAATACTTGCCGCTCATGTTCACGGGGCTGCCATGGGTCAGGTGGCCGCCGTGGGAGAGGTTCATGCCCATCACGGTATCGCCGGGCTGCAGCATGGCGAAGTAAACAGCCATGTTGGCCTGGGCGCCGGAGTGGGGCTGCACATTGGCGTGTTCAGCGCCGAAGAGCTGGCAGGCACGGTCGCGGGCCAGGTTTTCCACCACGTCCACGCACTCGCAGCCGCCGTAATAGCGCTTGCCGGGATAGCCCTCGGCATACTTATTGGTGAGGCAGGTACCCATGGCCGCCATCACCGCAGGAGACACAAAGTTCTCCGAGGCAATCAGTTCAATATGGCTGCGCTGGCGCTCCAGCTCGGCTTCGATCGCCTGTGCGACCTCCGGGTCAGCAAGGCGGATGGTTTCCATTTCCATTGATACATACCTCCAACCGAACGATATTCCTCACTATTATAATATCATTCGGCGTTGGATGCAAGGGGGAAACACATTTCGTACAATTGGTTTTCAGCATTGTGTTTTTGCCCGGCATTATGCTATAATCTTCGCAAAGCAATCAACCTTTTCGGAGGAAAACCGATGAAGAAATACAGCACCTTCTACCACCACATCCGCGAGGCCGCCCGTGAGCGCGGCGTTTCCATGGACGATATGCTTCGGGAGGTCCGCAGCTGGGGCATCCAGTATGTGGAGCTGGACAGGGACGACTTTGCCGACGAAGACCAGCTCCGCGCCCTGGCCGAGCAGCTTGCCCGGTGCGACATGCAGCCCTCCAGCATCTACGGCCATTATCATTGGGATCACGATGCCACCATGCCCACCGGGGACGACCTGCTGATCCACCAGGCCAAGGTGCTGGGCTGTGAGCGCATCATGGTGATCCCCGGCTTCCACAGCGACATGGCTGACCAGGAGCAATGCGCCCGCGAGCAGGCGCAGATGATCGCCGGTACCAAGCGCCTGAGCGAGGTGGCCGCAGCCCAGGGGCTGACCACCACCATCGAGTGCTTCGATCATGCGAAAAGCCCCATCGCCACCATCGCGGGCATGGCCGCCTTCCTGGAGGCTGCCCCGGAGCTGTATGTCACGCTGGAGACCGGCAACTTCCTCTTCTCCGGCGACGACATTCTGGAAGCCCACCAGCGCTTTGCCGATCGTGTTCGCCACGTCCACCTGAAGGATCGCTTCCTGCCCAGCCAGGTGCCGGAGGCCACCCCCGCAGGCGACGCCACCACCGCCACCACCGGCCTCGTGATGTACCCCTGCGCCGTGGGCCACGGCCACATCCCCATGACCACTGTGCTGGATCGCCTGGACAGGGACGGCTACGAGGGCATCATGACCATCGAGCATTTCGGTGTAGCCTCCTACTATGATGCCATCCACGCCTCCATCACCTGGCTGAAGGAGCGTGAGCAGGCATGAGCAAGCCTCTGCGCGTCACCGTGTGGAACGAGTTCGTCCACGAGCGGGAGCTGCCGGAGATCCGCGCCGTGTACCCTGAGGGCATCCACGGCTGCCTGCGCAGCTTTCTGGAAAAGGAGCAGGACATCACCGTAAGGTGCGTCACCCTGGATATGCCCAACCAGGGCATCACCCAGGAGCTGCTGGACAACACCGATGTGCTGATCTGGTGGAGCCACGCCCGGCAGGAGGACATCACCGACGAGACCGTGCGCCTGGTGCGCAATGCCGTGCATTCCGGCATGGGGCTTGTTGCACTGCACTCCGCCCATTTCAGCCGCATCATGCGCGATCTGCTTGGCACCACCATGACGCTGCATTGGCGGCATGGCGACCGGGAGAAGCTCTGGTGCATCGATCCCACCCATCCCATTGCCCAGGGCGTGCCTGCCTGCATCGACATTCCTGAGGAAGAAATGTACGGCGAGTGCTTCGACATTCCCCGCCCGGACGACATCATTTTCATCGGCTGGTTTGCCGGTGGCCAGGTGTTCCGCAGTGGCGTGACCTTTACCCGCGGCCGCGGCAAGATCTTCTACTTCCAGCCCGGCCACGAGGAAGCCCCCGTGTACCAGCACCCGGACATTCAGCGGATCATCATCAACGCGGTGCGCTGGGCTGAGCCCCTGTGCCGCCTCCCCGCCCCGCCGGACAATGTGGAAGAACATTGATATGAAAAAGCTCCCCTGCGCAGGGAGGGTGATGGAAAGGAAAGAGTTATCCTTTTGTTTTGCATCGGGACTGCGCCGATGTGAAGCAATCAGTCGGAAAGCAGGCCGAAACAGTAATCCTTAGGAGGAAAACAAATATGTGTTCCATTCGCTTCTCTGTTGAGTTAGATGAGAAGACTGGAAAGCTTGTCCCCCGGGTAACGGAACCACCAGTGGGACAACTTTCAGGTAATCCGCATGGAGATTACTATGTCTATGAATGGTTTCTCGTAGAAACCGGTGAAATATTCTATATTGGTAAAGGAAGAGGGAATAGATATAAAGAGTATCATGACCATGCCTATGAAGCAGAAAGAATACGGGCAATGTATGATACCGATTTTAGGTTTGTTGGAATAAACATGTCTGAAGAAGAGGCTGTTGAGCTTGAAACACAAGAAATGTACAGGGTGCTAAATGAAACACCATTCATTCTCACTAACCGAGTTACACCGTTGCTTGCAAAGCGACAAAATGGATATTCACCAAGCGAAAGTACTCCACCGAAGCGCTTTGAGACTGCACCTATTATTCATGTTGCCCAGATTGATGAGCGTTACTTCGGAATGAAAGCACGTCCCTTTGACAAAGTTAATCTTGACTGCTTGAGTAAGGTTCATTTTGTAAATAAGGTTTTGCATTATGATGAGGAAAAGATACTGTATGGTGGCAATCATCGTCCTTACTATGAAAAAGTTTGCGAGTGGATGAATGCAAATGGCTACAGAACAGTAAAAAGTAAGTTCGCCAAATCAGTCACAGCTTGGGTATATATTTCAGATGAAGAAGTACATAACTATATGAATGATCAAAGACTTGCGTTAGAGCGCATTGGAAGGAATATACCTGTCTATCATTTACTGGATATATGGAATATGATCAAATAACATAGGATGAATATAAACAGATTTCACTTCGTCGAGCAGGCTGATTTGAATCTCCACCATTTCAGTAGGGCGCAATTATACGCACCGTTCCGGTGCATTGCGTTCATTGGGCTGCAAAAGCAAATGAGCATCCGATATGATCGTCGGATGCTCGTTTGTTCGTTGCTGGATAAACTGTTCCTTAAGAATCCTCCCACCAGGGGGAGCTTTTCTTGTTGGCCAGCGCTTTACTTGCTCATCACGCTATGCACGGTATCGAAGGAGGACTTGATGGCGTAATTCTCCGTCACCAGGCCGCCATAGGAGCTGAGCAGGTTGTAGTTATAGCCCGTGGCGTAGGGATTGTCCGTGAGGCCCCAGATGGCCACGCAGGTCAGGGGCTTGTTTTCGCCGCTGTTGACCCGCTTGAACATCTCAAACAGGCGGCCGTAGAAATCCGCATGGAGCGCCACGGTGGCCTCGTCCTTCTGGAAGTTGCGCACTGCCATTTCGGTGATATGCACCTCCAGGCCTTCCTTGGCATAGAGGTTGATGGCCGCCTCGATGCGGGTGATGTGGTTGTCGTTCAGGCAGTCCTGCTGCGTGCCGTAGCCGCCGATGTACCCCTGCATACCCATGCCGTCGATCAGCTGGCGGTAGTTGCCGTTTTCATCCTTGGCATAGGTGTTGATGGAGCGCGCCAGGGCGATGGCGGCATCCCGCTTCTCGTTGAAGAACATATTGTAATCATTGTAGAACAGCTTGATGTCCGCCCCCAGCTTTTCCACCGTGTCCTTGGCGCAGAGGAAGGCAAACTCCACATAGTCGTCGCCCACATGGGTCTTGAACAGGTTATCCACGCCGCTGCGGATGGTGCGCAGGTGGCGGGCATCCTTGCCGTCCCACTCCTTGGCATTGTCGCCAATGGCCTCGTTCACCACGTCCCAGCAGTAGATCACGCCGGGGAACTTTTCTTCAAAGTGGGTCACCACCTGCTCGATGTAGTACTTGGTGCGTGCACGCATGGTCTCCTGGTCGGCATAGGGCTTGCTGCTGTCATAGCCCTCGCGGAAGAACCAGTCGCTCATGTAGGCATCCCACACCAGCACATGGCCGCGAACCTTCATGCCGTTGTCCTGCGCCCATTGCACCATGGTGTCGGCCTGGTAGTAGTTCATCACCGGCATACCGTCCTCGGCGACCATGCTGGCCTTTTGATCCAGCAGGGAGTAGGCCTTGGTCTCGTTGGTGCAGGTCAGGGAGGAAAAGTGCAGCTTCGCCATCTCCATATGGGCGGAGTTGCTCCTGCACTGGTTGAAGTTATAGCTGGCGCCCATCACAAAGCCATGCTGCCGTGCCAGGCTGTCCAGGGACACATAGGCGTCCTTTCTCTTGCCGATCTCCCCCACCGCCTGGGCAGAGGTGTTCACAAGGCCGATGCACAGCATCAGCGCCAGCAGCAAAGATACCATCCGTTTCATAAACAATCGTCTCCTTTGTGTCATTCCACCTGCGCCTTGCCAAACTGCGTGGGCGATTTACCCGTGCGAGCCTTGAAGGCGCGGTAGAAGCTGGTGTAATCTGTAAAGCCGCTTTGTTCGCAGGCCTGGCGTGGCTTCACGCCCTGCTGAAGCAGCTGCTGGGCCAGAATGATGCGCCGCGTGAGGATGTACTGGTAAATGGACATGCCGGTGTAATCCTTGAATTCGTGCAGCAGCGCATATTTGCTGATGCCGAACACCGCTTCCAGCTGATCCAGCGAAAGCGCCTGGGCGGCATTCTGGTTGATGTAGCTGATCAGGTCACTCATGCGGGAAGCAGAGCCTTCGGCTTGGGGCGCAACGCTTTCTTCCAGCAGGCTCAGCAGCCGAAGCAGGAACAGGGTCATCCTGCAGCGGTTGGCCAGCGTCCCCGCCGGGGAAGTATCCCGCGCCGCTTCGATGATCTCGTCTGCCAGGGGGACCAGCGCCCGCACGGCTTCCTCCCCCGGCTGAATGCAATAGCGCCCGCCCTGGGTCAGCCTGTCCATCACCTCCACAAAGCGGTAGTCCTCGGTGCTGATGGAGGCGAGAAACTCTTTGGACAGGTAGATGTAAAACCGTTCATAGGGCTGGGAGGGATCCGTGTGGATCACCCGGTGCATACAATGGGGCGGGTAGATCAGCGCATCCCCCGGCGCAGGGCTGATGTCCTGCTCCTCCACGATCACCCGGATGGCGCCGTGCAGGATGAAATACAGCTCGTAATAATGGTGGCTCTGATAGATCGTGGGCTGAGGCGTCGTGTTGGTGGCATGGTAGATCTCAAACGCCCGGCCTTCCGGCATTTGATTTTCAAACCGCCAAACAGGATGCTGGTTCATGCGACTCCTCCTTCAATGGTGGATCCTTATCAGCCGCCAAAGGTGTTGCTCAGGTCAGCCACCACAGCCTCCACGGTATTGGTCTTGTGGCGGGAGGTGGCGATGCGCTTCTTCAGCTCCTCGTAGAACAGATCCTCGTCGATGGGTAGCTCCACTTCCTTGCCCAGGAAGGCGGAGAGGTGCATGGCGTTGGACAGCATCAGGCCATGGATGCCCTCTCGGCCGTCGGCGATCATGGGTTCACCGCGCAGGATCGCGCCGCCCCAGGCGTTGATCACGCCGTTGTGCTGCTCGTTCTTGCCGTCGGTCTCCACCTGGATGTCCTCGGCGGGCATGGTGGCAAAGCCTTCCTTGCAGGTGGCGGTCCATTCGGGTTCGGAAACGCTGAACTCCTTCAGCTCGATGCCGTCGTAGGTAACCACCAGCTTGGCCTTGTCCATCATGATCTCGAAGCGGTTGGTGCCGTGGGCGTCGCCGGTGGTGGTGACGAACACGCCGGTAGCGCCGTTCTCG
The DNA here is from genome assembly GCA_017936765.1 of Clostridia bacterium. GTDB lineage: Bacteria > Bacillota > Clostridia > Christensenellales > Aristaeellaceae > UBA11524. The sequence goes on along the minus strand of JAGBEX010000007.1, from coordinate 8,480 downwards.
TATTCCACGTAGGTGGTCACATCATCTTCCACTTCGATGTCGTGCCACTTGCCGAACTTCATGTGGGTCTGCACCTTCACGGGCATACCGCAGATCCACTGCCACAGGTCCAGCTGGTGGGGACACTGGTTCAGCAGCACACCGCCGCCCTCGCCAGCCCAGGTGGCGCGCCAGGCGCCGGAGTCATAGTAGAACTGGGTGCGATACCAGTCGGTGATGATCCAGTTGGTGCGGCGGATCTGGCCATACTTACCGCTCTGCACGATCTCGCGGGCCTTGCGGTACACATGGTTGGTGCGCTGGTTGAACATCAGGCCGAACTTCACCTCGGGGTGCTGGTCGGCCACAGCCATCATTTCACGCACCTGCTTGGTGTACACACCGGCAGGCTTCTCCACCAGCACATGGATGGAGCGCTTCATGCACTCAATGGCCAGGCCGGGATGGTCGTAGTGGGGCGTGGCCACGATGCAAGCATCGATGAGGCCGCTGTCCAGCATGGCGGTGGCGGTATCGAAGAACGCCACGTTCTCGCCCAGGCGATCCTTCGCCCACCCCTTGCGGGCAGGGTTCACGTCCGCCACGGCGGTCAGCACAAAATCGGGGCATTCGCCGTCCACCACGCGGCAGGCGTGGCCGCTGCCCATGTTGCCGATACCAATGATACCAAGACGAATCTTTTCCATGGTCATTTCCTCCTTATCACAGCAGAGCCTTCAGCGCATCGCAGGCCGCGTCAAAGGCCGCATCGCTGCTGGGGTAGCTATAATCATCCACCTGGGTGCGGTTGCCCGCCTGTTCCAGATCCTTCAGGCCATCGAACACGCTCAGGTGAGGCTCGATGGACACAGCGCAGCCACCCATGGCGCGGAACTCATCCAGAATGGCCTTCACGTTGCCAATGCCCTTGCCCGCCGGAACCACCTTGCCGCTGGGCAGAGCATCCTTGATATGCAGGTACTTGATACGGCTCTTCAGCAGCGCCCAGCCCGCCAGGGTGTCCTGGCCGCATTGCACAAAGTTGGCCGGGTCGAACACACCCTCCAGCTCCGGGAAGGCGGTCAGCAGCTCATGGCAGCGGTCGGCCATGTCGCCGTAGATGCCCTTCTCGTTCTCGTGGCACAGCGCAACGCCGCTGCCGCGAGCCACATCCACCATCTGGCCGACCTGATCCATCACCTTGCCGCGATACTCCGCCGCCTTGCCCTCCGGCACAAAGAAGGAGAACATACGCAGATTCTTCGCGCCCAGCACGTCCGCCAGGGTCAGCACATGGCGCAGCTTGTCCAGGTGAGCAGCAAAGCCATCGCCCTCGATGCCGATCTTGCCGATGGGGGAACCCATGCTCCACACCGTCAGCCCCGCATCGTCCAGCTTGCGGCGCACCTCGCGGGCCTTCTCGATGGAAATATCCGCAATGTTCTGGCCGTCCGCACCGCGGATCTCCAGACCCTGCAGGCCATTGCGCTGCATGGCGGCAATCTGCTTGTCGATCTGCCCGGAGGCCTCGTCGGCAAAGGCATACATATTCAGCAGGTTCATTTGTCTTCCTCCTTATCCACACCCAATCATAGGTTTACCTTGCTCCCAGTATATACCAACAATTGCATTATTTCAACCGTGCTTCCAAAACAATTGCAAAAATTGCCCACTATTCTGCCACATATGCAAAAAGCACCGCAGCCCATCCCGCGGTGCTCCAATAACGCTATGTCACTTTCCTCCCAAACCTCTCACTCACTAAAGAAGGGTTTCGAAAGGGTCGAAGACCCTTCGCGGGAGTCCAGAGGGCAGCGCCCTCTGGTCAGGGGATCCCTAAGGGGATGAAATCCCCTTAGGCCTCGGGTTCCAGGAGACCCAGGTCACCGTCTTTGCGGAGGTAGAGGATGTTGGTGCGCTCGGTCTCGATATTCACAAAGGCGAAGAAATCGTGACCCAGGAGTTCCATCTGGATGGCGGCGTCCTCCACGGACATGGGGCGAACAGGGAAGGTCTTGTGGCGGACGATCTTGGGGGCGTTTTCTTCGGCCGGTTCTTCGTCGATATATTCGGGTACTTCGGGTACGAAGGCGTCCTCGCGGAGGCGCTTGCCCAGCTTGGTGCGGTGGCGGTGGATCTGGCGTTCGATCTTGGCCAGCGCCTGATCGATGGCCAGGAAGAGGTTGTTATCGTCAGCGACAGCTTCGCTGCGGAGGATCACGTTGTTCCCCATGGGAACGGTGATCTCAACAATGCGCTGATCCTTCTTGCCCTTCTGCATTTTGACCTGCACTTCAGTCTCGGGCAGGAGGTAGCGCTCCATCTTGGCGGTCTTTTTCTCGATGCGCTTGGTCACGGCGGGGGTGATAACCATGTTGCGGGCGTTGATCGTCATCTTCATAAATCATAAGCTCCTTTCCGGGATAGGATGACAAAAAGCGGACGCAGGCCGGTTACTGTCTCGGCTGCCTCCGCTGATCAGTTTGTGCCACTGGCACCACGTCCTCTCTTTCTGATGATCTGGTGTCTGTATTATACCCATTCGACGTGGTGAGTGAAACCTCCTGCTAAGAAAATGTTCTTTTTGAGAAAATTTTTTCCGTTTGTCACATCTTTGTCAGACGATAGCCAAAGATGCGGTAGAAGCTCTTCCCCGCCCTGCCCATGAAGCGGAACCGCAGCCGGTCGCTGCCGCGCAGCCGCGCCACCATGTCCGGGGTGATGATATCGCTGTTCAGGATGCACTTGCTCCCCTCGCCCTCCAGCAGCGCCGGGTCGTCCATGGCGAAGTCGATCTTCGCATCCACGGCATTGATAGGGTTCTTCCACTTGGAGATCTTCGCCGCCAGGGGCGAATAGGCATCGAAAACGAACTCCGCTTCGGTGAAATGAGCGCGGAAGGCGGCTATCAGGTCGCGTATATCCTGCTGAGAGAGGTACATGCTCAGCCCCTCGGCGATGATCAGCGCATGGGTGTGGTGGGGAATGTCCGCCAGCCAGTCCGCAGGCAGGGCAGGCGCAGCAATGAGGTGATACTGCTGCGACTCCGGATAGTATGCCCGGCGCAGGTCAATGACCTCAGGGAAGTCCAGGTCGTACCAAGGCAGACTGACCTGGACGCGTTTCACCCGGCTGTCCAGCCCCACACCCAGCTGAAGGATGATGCCCTCCGGGTGGCGGGCGGCATAGTCCTGCACCATGCGGTCGTAGTGGGCGGCACGCATGGCCATGTAGATGGCCAGCTTGCGGGTCTGATCCACCCGGGAGAAGTCGTAATCCACGCTGTCAACGATGCGCTCCGCCGTTTCATCGGGGAAGATGCCCTCGCGGCTCATCAGCGCCTTGCCGTAAAGGGGGATGAACAGGGTCAGGGATTCGTTTTTCATAGCTGCTCCTACGCAAAGGGCGGAGAGGGAACCCTCTCCGCCCTATTTTCATGTTTCATGCGCGTTCAGTTCATCCGCAGGGAACCAACTCCAGCGCAGCATGGGAGTCCAGAGGGTCGAAGGCCCTTTGGCGGGTCCAGGGCAGCGCCCTGGTTAACCAAGTACAACCTTGACTTCGTGGACCTTGCCATCACCGAAGGTGGGCAGCACATTGCCTTCGATGGCCTTGCCATCCACGGTCACGGCCTTCACGCCGCGGCACACATGGGCCGTGTTGTCGATGGTGATGTCGTAGGTGGCGCCACGGAAGCGGCGGCTGATCTTGTAGCCATCCCAGGTGTGGGGGATGCAGGGATCAACCTTCAGGCCCTCCCAGTCAGGCTTGATGCCCAGGATGTAGTTGCTGATGACATAGAAGTTCCAGGCAGCAGTGCCGGTGAGCCAGCTGTTCTTGGCCTGGCCGAAGTTCTTGGCGTCCTTGCCGGCGATCATCTGGCTGTAGACGTAGGGCTCCATCTTGTGCAGGTCGCTGATCTCCTCGCGGTAGGCGGGAGCGATCTTGCTGTAGAGCTTGAAGGCGCGGTCGCCGTGGCCGACGACGGTCTCAGCAGCGATGATCCAGGGGTTGTTGTGGCAGAAGATGCCAGCGTTCTCCTTGTATCCCGGAGGATAGGAGGACACTTCGCCCAGCTCCAGGTGATAGTCCTTGTAGCCGGGCTGCAGCAGCACGATACCATGCTCGGTCTCCAGCCATTCCTCAACGGACTTCAGGGCCTGCTCGGCCTTGCCGTCTTCCACGCCAACGCCAGCCATCACGCAGTAGCCCTGGCTTTCGATGAAGATCTTGCCGTCCTCGCACTCCTTGGAGCCGACCTTGTTGCCCATGGCGTCGTAGGCGCGGATGAACCACTCGCCGTCCCAGCCGTGGGTCAGGATGGCGTCGTTCATGGCGTTGATCTCGGCCTGGCAGGCATCAGCCTTGGCATTCTCGCCCTTGCGGCGCAGGATGGCCACCAGTTCGGGGCCGATGGACACGAACATGCCAGCGATCAGCACGGACTCAGCCACACGGTCGTCGGGAGCGTTGGGGTTGGAGAAGGTCTGGAAGCTCTCGCCAGGGGCGTCGGAGAAGCAGTTCAGGTTCAGGCAGTCGTTCCAGTCGGCGCGGCCGATCAGGGGCAGACCGTGAGGACCCTTGTTGTTCACAACGTGATAGAAGCTGTTTTCCAGATGCTCCAGCAGGGTGCCGCAGTCAGCGGGGTTGCAGTCGTAGGGGGTAGCCTCATCCAGGATGCCGAAGTCACCGGTCTCCTTGATGTAGGCAGCGGTGCCAGCGATCAGCCACAGCGGATCGTCGTTGAAGCCGCCGCCGATGTCGTTGTTGCCCTTCTTGGTCAGGGGCTGATACTGATGGTAGCAGCCGCCGTCACGGAACTGGGTGGCAGCGATGTCCAGAATGCGCTCGCGGGCGCGCTCGGGGATCTGATGCACAAAGCCCAGCAGGTCCTGAGAGGAATCGCGGAAGCCCATGCCACGGCCAACGCCGCTCTCGAACATGGAGGTGGAACGGCTCATGTTGAAGGTGACCATGCACTGGTAGGGATTCCAGATGTTCACCATGCGGCCCAGCTTCTCATCATCGGTGGTGAGGGTGTAGGCGCTCAGCAGGTTATCCCAATGGGCCTTCAGGGCGTCGAACTTGGCCTGGATCTGCTCGTCGGTGGTCAGCTCGGCGATCATGGCCTTGGCAGGAGCCTTGTTGATGATGCCGGGGGCGGCCCACTTCTCTTCCACAGGCACTTCCACATAGCCCAGCACGAAGTTGTACTTCTTGCTTTCGCCAGCTTCCAGATGCACCTTGATCTGGTGGGAAGCCATGGGCTGCCAGCCGGAAGCCACGGAGTTGCCCATCTTGCCGGTCATGACGGACTGGGGAGCGTCGAAACCGTTGTACATGCCCAGGAAGGTCTCCATGTCGGTATCAAAACCGTCGATGGGGGTGTTCACGGTGTAGAAGGCATAATGATTGCGGCGCTCGCGGTACTCGGTCTTGTGGTAGATCACGCCATCCTCGACCTCAACTTCGCCGGTGGAGAAGTTGCGCTGGAAGTTCAGCATATCGTCAGAGGCATCCCACAGGCAGAATTCCACAAAGGAGGTGAGGATCACGTCCTTGGCGGCGGCGCTGTCGTTGGTCAGGGTGATCTGATGCACCTCGGCGTTCACGCCCATAGGCACAAAGCTCAGCTGGCTGGCGGTCAGGCCGTTCTTCTTGCCGGTGATCACGGTGTAGCCCATGCCATGGCGGCAGGTGTACTCGTCCAGCTCGGTCTTCACAGGCTTCCAGCCGGGATTCCACACGGTGTCGCCGTCCTTCACATAGAAGTAGCGGCCGCCGTTGTCCACGGGCATATTGTTGTAGCGATAGCGGGTCACGCGGCGCAGGCGGGCGTCGCGATAGAAGCAGTAGCCACCAGCCGTGTTGCTGATGATGCCGAAGAACTGTTCACAGCCCAGATAGTTGATCCAGGGATAGGGCGTCCGGGGCGTTTCAATGACATATTCACGGGCTTTGTCGTCGAAATGGCCGTACTTCATGCGTTATTCCTCCATCCGCGTGCAAGTTGCACCACGGTTATTTTATCTAAAACGTAGTATAACACATTCTTCCTGCAAGTGCAAACGCTTTCGCAACTTTCGTTTAAAAAACGCTTAAATAATGCGCATTTTTGACCATCACCATCCGGCAAACCCTTACATTTTCTCATTTTTCCATTTTGGCTTTTCCCTTTGTGTTTTTTGGTAACCGAAAACCGGTTTTCGCTGCGCAGCGCACTTTCCATCTTGCATCCGGCGGGATTTCGTGGCATAATGACCCCAGCGGCTTGCCGCAATCCATAGAAAAACGAGGTACACACCGTGGCTACTGCCCTCTGGGTGCGCACCATCCGCCACCAGCGCATGGATAAGCAGATCACCGAACCCTGCCTCCGGGACGATCCCCAGGACGCCCTGGCCGAGGCCTGCCATAAGCTGGATATCTCCCGCCCCCTCTGGCTGGACAAAAACCAGCGCGAGTGGGACGAGTTCGGCCAAACCCGCTTTCTCCCCGATGACTTCATCGACTCCGTCAACTTCGACCGCCTCGAAATCGAATTCATCGACCCCGACGCCAAGAAAAAACGCTCCACCGACCCAAGGAACGCCTAAGGGGACTCCGTCCCCTTAGGAATCCCCTGCCAGAGGAGGCTTTGCCTCCTCTGGACTCCTCCACCAAAGGGCCATTCGGCCCTCTGGACTCCCTTTCGGGAGGTGCTTCTGGGCGGTCTCCGAGCAGGGGTCACGGAGCGCAACGGGCGCTCCGCGACGCGGTGACAGCGGCACTCGCCCGCCGCCCACACACTCCATTATTCATTCTTCATTATTCATCATTCATTATTCATTTTCATTTTCTGGAGGCTCTATGAACAAGCAGATTTCCCTGTTGATCGACTCCTACCGCTCCGACCTCATCGCCACCCTCTCCCGCTGGATCGAGATCCCCTCCGTGAAATCCACCCCCGCCCCCGGCGCGCCCTTTGGCGCCGAGGTGCGCCGGATGCTGGATGTGGCCATGGCCGATGCCAGCGCCATGGGCTTTGCTGTGCGGGACTTTGACGGCTATGCCTGCGACCTGACCCTGGGCGATGCCCCGGAGGCCGTGGCCGTGCTGGGACACCTGGACGTGGTGCCTGCCGGTGATGGCTGGCAGACCCCGCCGTTTACCGCGGTGATCGAAGGCGACAAGATCATCGGCCGCGGCGCCATTGACGACAAGGGTCCCTCCCTGGCGGCGCTGTATGCCATGCGCGCCATCAAGGAGGCGGGCGTGCCGCTGAAGAAGTCCATCCGCATGATCCTGGGCTGCGACGAGGAAAGCGGCTGGGAGGACATGGCCTACTACGCCACCCACGCCGATATGCCCAAGGTGGGCTTCTCCCCCGACGCCTCCTTCCCCATCATCAACACGGAGAAGGCCATGCTCCATGCCTTCATTACTGCGCCTGTGGCCGAAGGCGGCCTGCAGGTGAAGCAGCTGTGGACGGGCGAGCGCGTGAACGTGATCCCCGGCGAATGCAAGGCGCTGCTTGCTGGTGGCATTGATCTGGCCGAGCAGGTGGCTGCCTATACCGCCAAGACTTCCCTGCCCTACACCGCCGAGGTCACCGCTGATGGCGTGTGGGTCACCGCCGAGGGCATCCCCGGCCATTCCGCTTACCCCGAAGGCCGCCGCAACGCCATTGGCATGATGCTGCTGCTCCTGAAGGAACTGGGCGCGGAGGGCGCGTTCCTCACCCTGGCCAACGCCGTGGGCATGGAGAGCAACGGTGCCTCCCTGGGCTGCGCCTGCGCGGACGAGGTCTCCGGCGCGCTGACCTGCAACATGGGCATCCTGCACCTGGAGAACGGCAGCATCACCGCCTCGCTGGATATGCGCGTGCCGGTGACCGCCGACCTGGATGCGCTGGAGCAAAGCGCCCGCGCTGCCCTGCCGGGCTTCACCTTCCTCCATGTGGAAAAGAAGGAACCCCACCATGTTCCCGCCGAAAGCGAGCTGGTGAGCCAGCTGCTGGCCGCCTATCACGAAGAGACTGGCCTCCCCGCCTACCCCACCGCCACCGGTGGCGGCACCTACGCCAAGGTGCTGGAGCAGGGCGTAGCCTTCGGCGCGGCCTTCCCCGATGACGAGGATCTGGCGCACCAGGCCGACGAGTACGCCAGCATTGATGGGCTGATGAAGTCTGCGAAGGTATACGCCAACGCGCTGCTGCGGCTGTGCGCGGAATAAGTACAGATAAGCAAAGAGGAACGCTCGGAAAGATGAGCGTTCCTTTTTTGTGCGGCGGGGTGCATTTCCTTGTTGCTATGCGTTTGTGCGGCGGGCGGGCGATCGCAGATCGCCCCTACAGGTGCGAAAGTAAGTCAGGCGTTGAGACAAGCGGCAGAACCACTCCTTCCGTCAGCCGCAAGCGGCTGCCACCTATCCGCAACCTCAATCGGCGCGAGCAAGCTCGCTTGTTTCGGTTGATTCGCTCAGCTCGCTTTTTGTCGCCACTGGCGACGCTCGCATCGCTC
>JAGBEX010000035.1 GCA_017936765.1 Clostridia bacterium | reverse complement strand
GTTGCCCGCGTTCAGGGTCAGCGTCTTGCCGTCCACAGCCACGTTGTCCGCGTACAGCTGCACATCAATGCTCTCGGGACGCTGCGCCTGCTGCTCCGCGTTGGTTTCCACCCACACCTTGGTCACGGCGATCTCGGTGGTTTCGTTCGCATAGGTGTTGGTCACCGTCACGGCCGTCTTGTTCGCGCCGTAGTTCGGCGTAACAGCAAGCGTGCCATCGCCGTTATCGGTTATGGTCACCGTCACCTCGTGAGCCGTTTCATCATAGGTCATGCCCGGCAGGCTGCCCTTGGTTTCGGTGATGGTATAGGTGTAGGTCTCGCCCACATCCGCTTCGGTGTAGCTGATCTTGCCAAAGGGCTTCACCTTTTCAGCGTCAGCATAACCGATGGTCACCGTTTCGCCGCCCTCGGCAGGCATGGGGACGGTCTGACCCTCTCCGGGCTTCGCTGCCAGCGTGAAGGTGAAGCTGTCGCCCTCCATGAAGTCGCGGCCGCTGATCGCCTTCTCCACCGCCAGTTCCACTTCGCCGACCTTCGCCTCCTTGCGGTTGGCAAACACAGGCACTTCATTCTGTGCCAGAACTTCTTTATCAGCAGCGCCGGCATTCTTGGTGTAAACCACAGAATGCTCCAGCTTGCCAGTCTGCTCATTGTAGGTCAGAGTCACCACGGCGGTGTACACGGTATTGTCGTAGGTCACGCCATTCACCGTGTAGTTATTGTCCGCGTTTGCGGCATCAGGCATTTCTTCGCTGATGGTGTAGGTGAAGGTTTTTTCGGCCTTGATTGTACCATCAGCGTTCTTCAGGTCTTCCAAGGTAAAGGGAATCGCCTCAAAGGTCACCGTGCCGTCAGCGCCATTGGTTGCAGTCTTGGTTCCTTCGATCTTATCGCCAGAAAGATTGAATGTGAAAACATGATCGCTGTTTGCACAGGCCTGCCCATTCAAGGTTTTCCTTGCGGCGAGGGGGACTTCAATGTCTGCAACAACAGTGTTGGTGAACGTCAGGCGTTCGCCAAAGGCTGTGGTATAGCTCTCCACAAAGTCATGGCGGTCAAAGAAGCTGCCCTCTTCCTTTCCATTGGGAACGTAGATCTCTACGCGAACCTTCTTGCCATCCGGCGTCTGGTTGTCAAAGATCATATTTCCATCTTCGTCCAGCGTCACGTTCACGCAATAGCGATACACGCGATCGTCGTAGAAGACGTTTTTGCTCTTGCCGGGAATTTCCTTTACAGTCCAGCTGTAAAGCTTGTTAGTATCATAGGACTCGTTATATTTGTCGTAAGTGATCACAATGGTGCCGAAGGTATCCTCCGTCACATCACCAGCGCCCTTGATCGAAGCAGTGGTATCCTCGGGCAGCGGCGGAGCATCCGAAGGAACTGCCTCCAATTTGAAATTGAAGGTTTCTTCGGTATTCGTGCCCTCGATCGCCTTGCTTACAGGAATATTCAGCTCCAGCTCCTGATAGGTGTTGGTGATGGTGAAGCTGAAGTTGCCATCTTCACGATCGCAAGTGAAGCCTGTCTGAATATAGCCCTCTGGCATACCGGTTTCTTCCACTGTGTAGATGATCTCTTCACCAGCGGCATCATACTTGTCCAGGTTATTCCAGGTGTACTTCCAGTTGTCCGCTTCTTTCACGTAGACAGTGCTGCCTACGTAACCATTTCCGTTCTTCAGCCTCAGTCCTACCGATTCGTTCCACCAATAGGGATCATGCTTTTTCTCCCACACCTTGGTCACGGAAACGGAAGTGATGGCCGTATTGGTGATAGTGAAGCCATTCGCCGTTTTCACAGCTTCGCCAGTCCTGTAGTATTTCACCCAGGACAGGGGAGTCTCGCCGTCTGCTTCCGTGGTGATTTCTGCAACGGTGTAGGTGATTTCCTTGTCGTCAGCACCATACTTGTCCAGGTCGGCAAAGCTGTCTGCCCACTGGTTTTCTGCATTCAGGGTCAGCGTCTTGCCGTCCATCGCCGTACCATTAGCATACAGCTGCACATGAATGCTGTCGGGGCGCTTTCCAGATGCATTGTTCTTGTCTTTCCACACCTTGGTCACGGAGATGTTAACCTTCTCCGTAGTGTTGGCAAACACAGGCACTTCATTCTGTGCCAGAACTTTTTCATCAGCAGCGCCAGCATTCTTGGTGTAAACCACAGAATACTCCAACTCACCGGTCTGTTCCTTGTAGGTCAGCGTCACCACAGCGGTGTACACATCCGTGGAGTAGGTCACGCCAGCAACAGAACCCTTTTCCTCGCTGATGGTATAGGTGAAGGTCTTGGGAGAAACAACATTCTCCTTATCATCCTTCATGTCTTCAAGTCTGTAGGTGATGGGCGCAAACTGCACCGCACCGGCCTTCACCGCAGAAACGCGCTGCTTCTCGGTGGTGCCCTCCTTCAGCACAAAGGTGAAGTCGCCTTCGTTGTTCTCGCCCGCACCAGTATAGTCTGCACCATTCAATGTCTTGCGCACGGTAAAGGGGACATTGACAGCACCAACAGCCGTGTTGGTAACTACTGCCATCTCGCCACCATCGGCATAAACCGCATTCGCCGCCAGAGTGCCATCACCATTGTCTTCAATGGTCACCGTCACCTGATGCAGCGTGGTGTCGCTGATCACATTGTCGATGTTGCAGGCCGTTTCCTGAACGTTGTAGATGTAGTTCTTGCCAACATCCGCAAGCGTGTACTGAATAGGCAGGAACGATACTGTTCCTTCCGCGCTTCCCTCAGCAGGATAAAGCGTTACCGTATTCGAGGTAGGCATCGGGACAACATCTGTCTGCCCTTCCGTAACCGTAAGGGTGAAGGTAATGCTGTCGCCCGTCTTGAACGTACCGCCAGCCAGAATTTTCTTGACCGTCAGCGCCACGCTTCCGTCAGCCGCGTATTCATTGTTGAACTGCGGGGTCGTTTCTGCCTTCGTGGCATCGTCAGCCTTGTAGTACTTCACCGGATCAGTTGTAAGCGTGCCGGTGGTAGCATCGAACTTCACCGTCACCTCGGCGGTGTACATGGTATCGTCGTAGGTCACGCCAGGAGCGCTTCCCTCCACCTCTCGGATGTTGTAGATGAAGGTCTTAGAAGATACGGTATTGCCCTGCGCATCCTTCATGTCAGCCAGCGTGTAGGTGATGGGCTGGAAGGTTACCACGCCATTCGCATCGTTGGTGGCCGTGATATCATTGTTCTGGGTATCTTTAACAGCATTGCCATTCTCGTCCAGCAGCTCAAAGGTGAACTGACCGGCAGTCAGCGTACCATTAAAGGACTTGTTGACAACGAACCGCGCCTGACCGTCAGCGATCTTGGTGTTGGTGATGGTGCCGCCGCGAGGCAGGACACGCAGACCGTTTTCGTCCTCGGTGATCGGGTTTTTGCTCGCATCCATGTAGGTAACGATGTAGCCATCGAGCTGCTCCTCAGCCACGCCGTAGTGCATGGCCTTATTGTCAACGAACTCCGGCAAGCCCTCGATGAGGATTCCCCAGGTGACTTCCTCACCCGGTTCAACTTCGCCGTTGGGCTTGGTCAGTTTTACCTCATAGTTACCCGTATATTTCTCCCAGGAGGTGTAGGTCATTTCTCCGTCGACTTCCCCCAGCTCCTGGCGATAATACAATTCGAGGGTGATATCATCCTCACCGGCATACCTCGCCCATTTCTTATCAGCGTAGAAGGATGTATCGCGATAGTAGCTATTGACGATCGTCGGCATATAAAATTTATCATTATATTTGATGTCACCCACCGTCAGCCTGCCGTCAGCCTGCTTGGTAACAGGAATCTGCACTTTGTGCGATTCGGGTTCGAAATACCAACCATCAGGCACAATGGAGTTTCCCTCGGCGTCCTGGGTGTTCTCGGTGATGATGAACTCGTAGGTACCCTCCTTATAGATGGTCAGGCCAAGCTCCTTGAGGATCTCCCCCCCAGCCTGTTCACCCTTGATGGTGACCTCGAAGGCCTTGTCCACCGGGTAACCATCCTTGAAGGCCAGCATGGTACCATCATACTCGCCCCGGGGCGTGATGGTGAACGTGAAGTTCTGCTCCGGCAGGTCGCCCTCGGTGTAATTAATGATCCTCTTGACGAAACCGAAGGAGGTCTCCACCTTCGCCTTCTCATTCACGATCACGCCGTTGTCGCCCACGGGCTTGTTATCCACGCCCGCCTCGATGGTCACGGAATAGACCGTCGTGTTCAGGACGTAGCCCGACGGTGCGGTGATCTCCTTAATGTAATAGGTAGTCCCGGCGTCAATGCCAGTCATGGACACCACGCCGTCCTGCCCGGAGGTAAGTTCCTCCACCGGCTCGGTCGTGCAGCCCTCGTCCGTGTACACGCCGAACACCGCACCAGACAGGGGGGTGCCGCTTTCATCCTTCTTGGTGAAGGTGAAACCACCCGTCTTCAGCGTGTTGGTGATGGTGTAGCCGTCAGTCGTTTCCTCGGGTTCACCGGGCGTGTAGTAGGCCATCCAGGGCAAACCGGTTGCGCTTTCTGCAGCCGTAGTGACCTCGGCAACGGTGTAGGTAATGGGCGTACTGCTGCCCTTGACATACTTGGGCAGGTCCGGCCAGGTGTAGCTCCAGGACTGCGTGTTGTCAGGCAGCGTAATGGGCAGCGTCACAGCTTCGCCCACCGGCTCGGTACCGTTCTTATAAAGCTTCACCTGAATGCTGGCGGGACGCAGGGCGCCATTGTTGGCAGCATCATCCCACACCTTCTCCACAGAAATGGAGGTGATGGCCTTGTTGGTGACGGCGACGAGAGTAGCGCTGGAAGCATCAAACTCCGTGCCGTTAGCGGCCACATTGATCGTCTTGCCAGCTTCCACGGTTACGGTGTACTTGTGATCCGTAGCAAGCTCCCGATAGCCTTCAGGCACAGTTTCCTTCACATAGTAGGTACCCGCAGGCAGGTTCTCCAGGATATAAACGCCAGGATTGTTGGTGGCATCCTTCTCCGTCATGAGACCCACAGAGGTATTGCAGGTCTCATCGGAATACACAGTAAACACAACCCCGGAGATCGGAGCGCCGGTGTCTTCATCGGTTTTCTTCAGGGCGAGGGCGCCGGAAGCGGCGGTGATCTTCGTGTTCAGAACGACGTTAGACACCGGATTATTGCCCTGGTAATCCTCATTTTCGGCATCGCCTTCCACGTCAGCAGTTGCACCATTGACAACGACCTTATACACGCCATCTCCATATAATTTATAGTCTTCGGGAGTCTCAACTTCCTTCAGCCAGTAGGTGCCGTAGGGGACGTTTTCAATCGTCAGCTTACCCTTCTCACTACTTGTGGATTCCGTTGTGAAGGGATACTTTTCGTGATCGGTCAGTACCTCATTCTGACAATTCTCATCCGAGTAAACTTTGAACACAGCACCGTCCAGGCGCTTACGTGCGACAATCGTCGCATTGTTCACCCTGCGCTCTTCCGTTTCCGAATCGGATTCCTTGTACAGACGGATGCGGCCATACTTAGTGTTGTAAACCGTCAGGCCGTCCTCGCTGTAAGAGACCGTGTAGCCCAGCGAAGAATCAAGGTTCTCTTCCTTGACAGTATAGGTGTAGGCTTTTTCCTGATCGTCAAAACGGTCAAGGTCTGCCACCGTCCAGGTCCAAGTATCCTTGTCCTTGTCGCTCCAGGTGATGGAGGGCTGAGGATTCATCTTGTTGCCGTTCTGATACACCGTCAGGGTGATATCCGTCGGGCGGTTTCCGGTTCCGTTGTTATTGCTGGCATCCTGCCACACCTTGGTACCGGTGAGCGACATCTTTGCCAGCGAGTTCTTCAGTTCATAGGCGATGTTGCCCGTGTTTGTGTCCACGGTATAGCTATGGCTTTCCTTATAGCCATAATTGCCCATGGAGCTATTGCCGTAGAAGCCGCCTTCAAGTTCAACAACTTTATATTCGTACTTTTTGCCTTGGTCATTGCTCTCGGGCAGATTGGCAAAGGTATACTCCTTCTTCTCAGCCTGCGCGTCAAGAATATAATGCATCGGCTGGTAGTTGTCATTGGGATTCTGCACCCGATCCCAATTGTCGCTACCTTCTGTTTTGCGCAACAAAACAAGATAAATAGGATTCGTCGGACGGGTATTGCCCGCATTGTTATCGTCAGCCCAGATTTTTGTAACCGTCAGGTCGATAAACTTCTGCTTGTTGGTTACCGTCCAGTTCTGTACCTCAAAGTTACCCTCCTCGGTAACCTCGCCCGGAACGGTTTCACTATCAAAGCCCGAAACCGGCTCTTCAACCACATAGTACTCCGCTTCCGACCCATCAGGATTATAGCCAGGCAGCTCCACGCTCCACGACCAGTTTACTCCGTTCACATATTGGTGCTTGCTGGGCGTGACGGTAGTTACCAAAGTTCCTTCACCCTGGCTGTTTTTGCGATAGATGTGGACATTGACAGAATCGCGGGGCGGGTTGTTCATGACGCTGCCGTCTTCATTCTGCCAGATCTTCTGACCCTTCAGTTTGACATCCTTAGCAATGTTGTAAACAATTTTGCCATCCGCGCTGACTTCCGACCAGAAGCCCTGAGGGACATTGTTTTCCTTGACGGTATACTGAATCTCTACGCCGTCCTTGTACTTGTCAAGACCAGTAAACGTCCAAGTCCAGTTATTGCCTTCGTTGGCCTTTGCGGACAGGTTCGTGTCCGTCAGAGTGCCATCAGCGTTGACAATGTAGAGGTTGACGGTCACTTCCTGCTTGTTGGTTACAGTATCCGGCACCCATACCTTCGTGCCGGAGAAGTCAATCTTTTCCGGGGTGTGGGTGTTGGTGATGTCGTAAGAATCGCTGCTATAGGAAACATCATAGCCGGTATCAACCTGATTGCCAGGGCCAGCATTATACTTGATGTCACCGCCGCCATTATCGGCCAGATTTTTCTCTTCGTGTATTTTTTCTTCGCCAAACTCGGTTTCGACCACGCGATATTCCCAGTCGGTTTCGCCAATGTTGTTTGGCATGTGACCCTGGCGGTATTCCGAAACCCAATACTTGGTCTTCAGAGCGCCAAAGTTCCATTCCCAATTGTCGTCCGCATTTACTGTCAAAGTATCAGTAATTCCGGAGAAAAGCGAGCTACGACTACCGTACCCATACAGCCTGCTATACGCGGGAGCAGAAAGCTTTTCCCAACCAGACCAGTTGCTTTCAGACGCCTTCTTATAGCGAGCCTGCAGCTCCACAGTAATGCTGGTCGGACGCTTGCCATCCTGGTTGTTGGCGTCGTCCCAAGTTTTCTTACCTTCAACAACGATCTGCGTTTCGTCGTAGGTGTTGGTGATATTCAGATCATATATAGGCTGCAACTGGTTATCCCAGCTTGGGGATGGTTGCGCAGCATAATTGTTTATAACTTTTTCTTCCAACCTGTAGTAAAGAGTATTCCCGTACTGATCCTTTTTGGGCAGTCCTTCAAAGCTCCATGCCCAGCCATCCGCTTCTGTTACTTTAATCGTTTTTACAACTACGCTGCTTTGATAATAGCCATATGTTTCAGCATACAGCGTCACTTCGATGCTCGTCGGGCGTTTGCCATTTTCGTTATCATTATCGTCCCAAATCTTTTTACCGCTTACATCTACTTCCTCCTCGTTGCGCATATGCACATAGGTGCTAGAGGAAGCAAAAGAAAGCTGATGAATCTCCTGATTATTTTTTTCTACATAGTTTGCAATCAGCGTAACATTGTTTGCAACCGAATCAACAATAATGGAACCCTTCGGAACCATCACAACGCCGCCATGCGTAGCACCAACGTATACCTTTCCCTCGTAAGGGGCGCCATCTTCATTTACATAGTTCCAAATCAGGCGTGAATGGCTCACAACCTCGCCTTCGCCCCAGGTGCCTGCCCAGTCCAAAGAGCCATCACTATTTCGCAGGCCCAAATCTACCTTAGCCATAGTGATTGCATCTACGGAAGAAGGTACAACAACATTAATAACAACGTATTCGTTGTCTGCAATGGGCAACCCCCGTCCGCTGTACTCTTCTTTACCTTTTAAATAGTCTGGCCTTTCGTTCGTTGCATCGCTGACAATCTGCATCAGATCGTCATTGTTCAGAACTCCATCTGCACCCGCACTCACCGCATACATGGAAACAACGCTTCCATCAGTAATAGGTCCAGTCACAGTAGAGGTTCCTTCTGCAGAAGGCGTATCGCCCAGGTTCACTCCATCCTTCATCTTGCCGCTGATAACACCGTCAACTTTTGCAGCTTCAGCAAGATTTCCCGAAAGGATGGCTAGCTCCCCAAGCATACTTTCTGCTTTATTTGCCACATCAAAATACTGTACATTGATTTTATACTTACCGTAAAGCCAGTAATTGGCTCCGTCATAGGTAAATTCTTTGTCATTCAGTCTTTTTGCATTAAGCTTTCCATCAGTATTTTTGCCCCAGTCAGAGTCCCAAATATATATTCTATCGACACTTACGCCTGCAGCTTCTTCGGCAGAAGAAGGCAGCTGAGTATAGCCCGTTTCATCATTCTCGTTCTCATAATACAAGCGAAGACCTTCGCCTAATTCCAAACCATGATAAGGGCCTTCATATACTGTGCCCTCGTTTTGGAAAAGCGAAAACGCCACACCCTGATCTGTAGTCAAATCGCCAATATAGCTGCTCAGTCGATTACCACTCTGAATGGCCGGGCCGTAATCGACCTCAAGCTGAGCTCCATTAATAGCACCATCAGCAACAATCTCGTCATTCTCCACCTGGAATACATAGAGGGGCTGAGAATGAGTAAAGCTATCCGCGATCTGCCCGAAATCGATAGTAACAGACTCTTTCCCGGCAGTATCTACTTTCGCAGTACGGCCAGTGGGAACATATGTATTGCCACTTTTTGTATATAGCCCAAATATCATTTCACCACCAAAATGATACTCGGGTAGTGTCAATTTCACCTTGAGTGCTTCTTGGCTCATGCCGTCAACTGCATAATCGCTGGCAAAAATAGGATCACCGCCAGATAATTCGGCAGAATCCACATATACGCTTGCTTCCGAGTGACCTGATGACTTCATGTCCTTCGCAACAACGCCATAATACGCTGCATCGCCCAGACCGGACAGCAGGTTGCTCAACGTAACATCATTCGCCGTCCACGTTTCTGCCTGTGCCACCGGAATGCTTTGCACCGCAAACACAAATGCGATAACCAGCAGGAACGCAACTTTTGCCTTCTTCAGCATCTCTCTATCCCCTAAAACGGTTTTGTACCTATTGGTACTCCTACAGTTTTACACAGGAACTTCCATTTTTCAATGTATTTCTTGCTTGATTTATGGCGTTTCTTGCGTTACAATGGGGTTGTCAACCATTTTTGTGTCTTTTATACTACTTTTTCGACTGTTTTGGCCTGAGGGGAGGTGTGCGGATGTCGTTTTTTGCGCCCAGGCAGGGACATTCTGCCGGGGAAGCTACCACCGGTTGGAGGATCAGCCGCGGCCGCGTACCATATTTTGATGATTTCTCCGTTCACCACCACGATGGCTATGAGTTCTTCCTTCATGTGCGCAATGGCGCTTATTACCAGCTGGGACAGCAGGTGTTCCCCCTGCAGGACTATCAGCTGCTGGTGGTGCCGCCGGGGCAGAGCCACGGCCTGGTCAGCCCCCATCCCCTGCGGGATCTGGAGCAGCTGGTGGTGCAGGTCAGCACCGATCTGCTGGAACAGCTGCACTTCGATGGTACCACCGCCCGCACCATCATCGACCGGTGCTGCGGCCAGGCAACAACGCAGCTGTTTCTTGCACCGCAGGACTATTTGCAGCTGCAAAAGCTGGCGGCCTCTATCCCCCCTGATGGCGAGGCGCTTGCACCCCTGGAGCGCATGGAAGCCCTGGGATACCTGAGCGTGATGCTCAGCCGCTTCTGCCAGGCCTTCAGCGAGGCGCGTAGCCTGGAGCGCCAGCTGGCGCAGGATTCCCTGATGCAGGACGTGTATAACCACCTGCTGGAGCGCTTTGCGGAGGATTGCTCCCTGGATGCCCTGGCTGAGCGCTTCAATATCAGTAAGTTCCACCTGTCCCACCGCTTCAGCGAAACCTATGGCACCAGCCTGCACCAGTTTGTGGTGCGCTGCCGCGTGGCCTATGCCCAGATGCTCATCCGCCAGGGCGAACCTATGATGAGTATCTATTACCAGTGCGGCTTTAACGACTATTCCGCCTTCGTCCGCGCCTTCTCCCGCATCGTGGGCGTCAGCCCCCGCGCCTGGCGCCGCCAGCAGCAACCCCCACCCGCACCACCTTTCCTCGTGTAACAATGTAACCAGAGGGGACGTTGTCCCCTCTGGACTCCCCTACCCAAGGGCGCTGCCCTTGGGGAACCCGGCAGGGGCTTTGCCCCTGCACCCCACGAAGGGCCGTTCGGCCCTTTCGAAACCCATGCGGGGATGGCGCTGATGGGCGGTCTCCGAGTGGGGGTCACGGCGCAAATACGGTTGCGCCGCGACGCGGGTCAAGCTACTTTCCCGCGCACCTGTAGGGGCGATCTGCGATCGCCCGCACGCCGCACACACCGCCCAGCCAGCAACCCCCGCCCACCAGAACAACAAACCCGCGCACAGAGCGCGAGCCAATGCCGCGCGATAGGCGTCCATGGCCGTCAAGACGACCATAGTGAAACTGGACGCCCCCGCGAGGAAGTTGGTGGGGCAACTCCGATGGGGCCGCTACCCCATGGCGGGTAAGGGGGTCCGGGGGCGCTGCGTAACAGGCTCAATTCAGCGCCCCCGGGCGCTCTTTGGTACTTTCTCGCGAGTGAGAAAGTACAGCCTCGCACATACGCTCAGTTGCAAAGGAAAGCATCGCGCTGGGACAAGCCGCAGAACCACTCCTTCCGTCAGCCGCAAGCGGCTGCCACCTCCCTCAAAGAGGGAAGCTTTTCCGTCCGCCTTCCCTTCCACACAAAAACCCCCAAGGCTTCTCTCGCCTTGGGGTTCCCCTTTATTCCATAATCATGCTCAGACCCTTTTCCAACGTAGCCAAACTGATGGCCCCGTTGGCACGGGCGATCAGGCTGCCGTCCGCTGCCACGAAATAGGTGGCCGGAATGGAACTGACACCGTAGGTCATGGCGGCATCCATGTCCGTGTCATAATACACCGGGAAGGTGAAGCCCTGCTTGTCCACATAGGCCTTGGCCTTCTCCTTGGTCTCCTGCATCCCGTCCGTCATGTTGACGATCATGAAATGCACCGCCTCGCCATGCTGCTCATAGGCCTTCTGAAAGTCCGGCATCTCGCTCTTGCAGGGGCCGCACCAGCTGGCCCAGAAGTTCACCACCACCGGCTTCCCCTGCATGGAGGACAGGCTCACCGCATTGCCCTCCACGTCGTACACGGTAAAGTCCGGAGCGGCAGGCCGGGGCGTGGCTGTGGGCGCAGCGGGGGCAGCCGGGTCGGCGGTGGGATCTTCCGAGGGAGCGGCGGTGGTCTGGGCCACCAGGTTGCTCAGCTCCACCTTGTCCTTCAGGCTGTTGTACAGGAAACCCGCCGCCACCAGCAGCACCACCAGCAGCAAACTCAACCAGATCCAATAGGCATTCTTCTTCATGTTGTACCTCCTTAGCTCAGCAGCGCCAGCAGCTTGCCCAGCAGCCCGGTAGCCATGGCCACGCCGATCACGATCAGCAGCGCGCCGCAAACCTTGTTGATCACGTCATAATGCCGCTTGATGGCATTGAACGCCCCCTTCAGCCGGTCGATGAGCAGGGCGCTGATGATGAAGGGTATGCCCAGTCCCAGGGAATAGCACAGGAGCATCACAACGCCCACGACCACGCTGCCCTGCTGGGAGGCCAGCGCCAGCGCGCTGCCCAGGAAGGCACCCACGCAGGGCGTCCAGCCGATGGAGAACACCATGCCAAACACCATGGAAGACACAAAGCCCAGGTTGGTGGTGTCCACCTGCCGCTGGCTGCCCCGGAACAGGTTCACCTTGATGATCCCCAGGAAATGCAGGCCGAAGAAGATCACGATGAGCCCCATCACCAGGTTCACCGCCGTTTGATACCGGGTCAGGAAGCTGCCCAGGGTACCCGCCAGGGCACCCAGCAGCATAAACACCACCGTGAAGCCCAGCACGAACCCCAGCGCACACTTCAGCGAGCGCCGCCAGTCCCGCTGGCCGCCCCCGGCAAAATAGGACACATAGATGGGGATCATGGGCAAGAGGCAGGGAGAGATAAAGGTGATGATCCCCTCTAAAAACGAGATGAAATACTGCACAGGCATCCGCCTTTCATTTGGAAGATGGATGTATTATACCCCATATGAAAGGAAATTGAAACACCGATGTTGACTGTGGCAAGCGCCCCGTGCTATGATGAGCCTGCAAAGGAGAATCGCCATGAACATACCTTACAACATCATCCGGCATTACCTGAAAAACGTGTATTTCATCAACGGCACGGCCTATGCAGGCAAAAGCACCATGGTGCATCTGCTGGCCCAGCGCTACGGCCTTATCGAGTGCGGCGAAAACTACCACAGCCGCGTGTCCGACTCCGTGGCCACCCCTCAGGAGCAGCCCAACATCAGCTATTTCGATACCATGTCCGGCTGGGAGGAATTCCTGAACCGCACGCCGGAGGAATACGACAGGTGGATCATCGGCACCGCACGGGAGGCCGCGGCCTTTGAGATCGCCGAGCTGATCCGCCTCAGCGACCAGGGTCCCATCATTGTGGATACCAACATTCCCTTCGACATCCTGCGGGAGATCGCCCAACCCGACCATGTGGCGGTGATGCTCTCCCCGCAAAGCATGAGCGTGGAGCGCTTCTTCGACCGTGGCGACCCGGAGAAGCAGTTCCTGCTGCGCAAGATCGGCGAATGCGCCGACCCGGAGGCCACCATGGCCAATTTCCGGGCGTGCCTTGCGCAGATCAACAGCCCCGAACACTATGCCGAGTGCGCGGGGGCGGGCTTTTTCACCCTGGTGCGGGAGGACACGGATGTGGACACCCGCGAGGAAGTGCTGCATAGGCTGGCAAAGCACTTTGGGCTGGAGTAAAGGAAAAAAAGCGATGATGCGGGCAGCAGAACCACTCCCTCCGTCAGCCGCAAGCGGCTGCCACCTCCCTCGAGAGGGAGGCTTCGTGTGCTTTCCCAGCACTTTGCAAAAGCAACCTGTTACTGCACCAGCCAAAAGGCTCCCTCTCGAGGGAGCTGTCGCCGTAAGGCGACTGAGGGAGTGGTTCTGCCACTTGCCTCAACGCCATACTTTTCCACACAAAAACGCCTCCACGTTTGTGGAGGCGTTTGTTTTGCAATGGATCAGATATCAGCAGCGATGTCGATGTTCTCGCCAGTCAGGCCAACCACGGCGCCCTCGGCGGCTTCGCTGGATTCGGGGTGAGCGATGAGCCACTTGTTGCGCATCCACAGCAGCTTATCCATGGTGTTCACGCCGCCGGTGCGGAAGGGGGTGTTGGTGTTGTCGGGCAGGACGATCAGCACGCGGAAGCCCTGGCCATTGGCAGCAGAGCAGGGCGCATAGTGCAGGGTGGTGGCATACATTTCCACCAGCACGCCGGCGGGAGCCTTGAAGGCCTTCACCTTGGAGGTGTCCAGCACGCCGTCGATGATCTCCTCCTGCTTGGCCAGCAGCAGGATCACATCTTCGGTACCCATGTCGAATTCGCTGTCGCGGTGGAACTCCAGGCAGTTCAGCTTGGTGTTCTTGCCGTTGCACCAGCCGAACTGATAGGGCATACCGCCAAACAGGCCTTCGCCCAGCTCCACAGCGCCGGGAGCAGCGTGCAGCGCCTCATCGCGGGCGGTGTACACTACGCTGTCGGTGCAGGGGGTCTTCTTCAGGGCCTCGGTGATGCCGGAGAGGTCGTAGCCTTCCACCACGCGGCCATAGGGAGCAAACTCGGCATCGTAAACGGAGAGAATCTTCATAATGTTTTTCATCCTTTCGTCAAGCCCCGGGGGCTTGCTTGTTGCTTACAAGTTTACGCCATGTTAGTCTTCCCGTCAAGCCCTTTCCGGTTTTCTTGCCAGCTGCAAATCGATGGTATCGAAAATGGTGATCTCCCCGCCCATGCGGTTGATGGCGGCCTCGATCTCCCCGAAGAATTTCCTGCGGGTGTTTTCCTCAATGGCGATGTGGTCGGAGTAGGTTCCCAGCAGCTCCACATACTGCGCGGCGGTGAAGTCCCTCGTGCGATGATACAGGTGGTGGCTGATGTCCACAAAGCCATACTTGGCCGCGATCTGCGCCCGGGCAGCGGCCTGCGCCTCGGTGTATTCGTTGGCGCCCAGGCTGCCGGGCATATACACCGCATAAACCTCCTGCAAGGCCTCGTGCATACCGGGGCGGGACTTATCCTTGTAGGGATGGTTGGCAAAGCGGGCAAACACGCCGCCGGGCTTGAGCATCCGGTACACCTTCGTGTAGCCAACGTCCTCCGGGATCCAATGGAACGCGGAGGCGGAAAACACCAGGTCGCAGGAATTTTCCTGGGCGGGATAGTCCTCAAACTTGCAGGTCACCGCCTGAAAATTGGGATAGTCCCGGAACCTTTGGCGGCACAGTTCCGCCAGCTGGTCGCCATACTCCACGGCGATGAACTGGCAGCCGGTCTTCAGCACCGGCTCGGTGGCCTGCCCGCCGCCGATGCCCACCTCCACCGCGGTGCTGGTTTCATCCAGCGGCACGCGGCGGAAGATCTCCTCATACAATTCCGGCACATAGCCGGGTCGCAGGCGCTGGTAGCGCTCTGCCTGGGTGTTGAAGGTCCAGCCAAGGTCGGGGATCACGGGCATGGGAGTCGCCTCCTTTGGAAAGGATTCAGGAAGTCGGATAGAAACGGCTGGGCGATGGGTGCAGCTTTCCACCTCATCAGTCCCTTCGGGACAGCTTCCCCTCAAGGGGAAGCCTTTTGCGAAGGCATACGCCTTGCCTTCCCCTTGAGGGGAAGGTGGCCGTGAGGCCGGATGAGGTGGAAAGCTGCTTCTTCCGCCTATTCCTTTTATCGATACGCTTATACCCTCTCGCTCACCAGCGTGGCCCCCAGCACCAGCACCGCGCCCACAATGCCCAGGGGCTTCAGCGCCTCGCCGAGGATCAGCGCAGAGAGCAGGATGGCCACAATGGGGTCGATGTAGCTGTACAGCGCCACGGTTTGACCGCTGAGCGCCTTCATGGAGCCGAAATACAGCCAGTAGGCCAGGCCAGTATGCACCGCGCCCACCACCAGCAGCATGGCGAGGCTCATGCCGGTCATGTCCACGCCGGAGAGATTCTCTGCCAGCAGGGAGTACGGCACCAGCACCAGCCCGGCGGAGGCCAGCTGCAGCATGGTGCGATCCTCGGTAGAAACGCCGGAGAGGGTCTTGTTCATCAAAACCACGGTGGCATACAGCACCGCAGCGCCCAAGCCCAGCAGCACGCCGGTGAGGCTGCCGCCCTCGCCCACGCCGCTGACCAGCGCCACGCCCGCCACCGCCGCTAACACGCACAGGAGCTTGCCAGGGGTGAGCCTCTCCTTCAGCAGGAAGGGCGAGGCCAGGATGACGAACACCGGCGCCATGTAATAGCACAGGGTGGCGGTGGCCACGGAGGTATAGCGGTAGGCCTCGAAGAGCAGGATCCAGTTGAAGCCCATGGCGATGCCGGAGAAGATCAGCTTGAGCAGCGAAGGCCGCAGCCCCTGCACGTTCATCTTCTGCCCCCGCAGGCGGCTGACCACAAACAGGAACAGCGCACCCATCAGGCCGCGGCAAGCGCCGATCATGCCCGAGGGCAGGGGGATATACCGCCGGAAAATGCCGATGGAGCCGAAGATCACCATGGAGGCGATCAGCCCCAAGCGTGCTTTTGCAGTCTCCTTCATACGTACTCCTTATCTGATCACCAGTTCCACCGGGCAATGGTCGGAGCCGAAGATCTCCGGGTGGATGCAGGCGCTCTCCAGCCGGGGC
Organism: Clostridia bacterium; assembly: GCA_017936765.1. GTDB lineage: Bacteria > Bacillota > Clostridia > Christensenellales > Aristaeellaceae > UBA11524. The sequence continues at coordinate 3,664 of JAGBEX010000035.1, read as the reverse complement.
GCAAGCTCCTTAGAGGCAATGAAGTAGTCGATGCGCCAGCCCACGTTCTTCTCTCTGGCATGGAACATATAGCTCCACCAGGAGTAGGCGTCGGTCTGGTCGGGGTGGAAGTAGCGGAAGGTGTCCACAAAGCCGCTTTCCAGCAGGGCGGTCATTTTGCCCCGCTCCTGGGGGGTGAAGCCCGCGTTATTGGTGTTGGACTTGGGGTTCTTCAGGTCGATCTCCTTGTGAGCCACGTTCAGGTCGCCGCAGAAGATCACCGGCTTGTCCAGGCTCTTCAAATAAGCCAGGAAGGCGTCCTCCCATTGCATACGGTAGTCCAGGCGGGTCAGCTCCCGCTGGGCGTTGGGGGTATACACGGTGATGAGGTAGAAGTCCTCCATCTCCATGGTAATGACCCGGCCCTCGTGATCATGCTCCTCCACCCCGATGCCATACCGCACCGACAGCGGCTCCTGCCTGGTGAAGATGGCCGTGCCGGAGTAGCCCTTCTTTTCGGCATAATTCCAATATTGATGATAGCCCGGCAGCTCCATGTCGATCTGCCCCTGTTGCAGCTTGGTTTCCTGCAGGCAGAACACATCCGCATCCAGCTGGGCGAAGATATCCATAAAGCCCTTGCCCATCACGGCGCGCAGGCCATTCACGTTCCACGAGATCAGCTTCATTGCACATCCTCCTTTGGTTGGTATGCACAGTATAGCACAAGCGGAGGCATTCGCCCATCCCTCAAACAAAGGAAAAGCAATCCTGCGAAAATTTCTAAAAATAATGCTTGACAAACGCGCAAACCTCTGCTAAAATGTACTTCGTTGTCAGGCGAAAGCCTGCGGCGCAGAATGGTGCTTTGGCTCAGTTGGTAGAGCACATCGTTCACATCGATGGGGTCACTGGTTCGAGTCCAGTAAGCACCACTCAAGCCTCTGTTTCAAGCAGAGGCTTTCCTATGGGGCATTAGCGCAGCTGGTAGCGCACAACACTGGCAGTGTTGGGGTCAGCGGTTCGAATCCGCTATGCTCCACTTCACAGGAGAAATCCGAACCTGATTCCGGTTGGAAACGGGTTCGGATTTCTTTGTTTATTCAATGATGTATAAGCAGACCAGTCTCCTACAGCAGGAGACTGGTTTTGCTATGTGATGTATTTACGGGAGAGACATGCCAAAGAAAGGTTGTTGAGAGCGTTCACCAAATTGAGTAAACAAATGCCTGGTATGCCACGCCTGATATGGCATAGGGAGAATTCATTACCTTCCGCAGCTGTTGCGGCAGATGAGGTGCGGTTCAAAGACCACCGTCTGGGGCTCGAAGTCCTCGTGGTGGATGCGGCGGCGCAGCAGGGAGATGGCGCTGTCCACCATGCCGATGATGTCCCAGCCCACGGTGCAGAGTGGGGCGGGGAGGCTCCAGGCGTCCTGGATGTTGTCGAAGCCCACCAGGGCGAAGTCCTTGGGCGTACTCAGGCCATGCTGGAGCATCACCAGGTTGGCGTTCCAGGCTTCCAGGTCGCAGAACATAAACAGGCCGTTCACGCCCTCGTTTTTCCATTGGAGCAGCTGGGTGATGATCTCCTCGTTGCTCTGGCAGACGGCGCTGCGGCATTCTGTTTCGGGCAGGCCGGCTTCTTGGCAGGCGCGCAGGTAACCGGCCAGGCGCTGCTCGCTGCTGTACAGCACATCGAAGGAGCGGAGGAAGGCGGGCTTGCGGCCTGCCTCCAGCAGGTGGCGGGTGGCCAGGTAGGCGCCCTGCTCTTCGTTGCAGACCACGCAGTCGTCCTGCCCCTTTTCCAGATAGCGGGCCATGAGGACATAGGGGATGCCATTATCCTTCAGCAGCTTGATGCTCCGGGCAGAGGACCAGCTGGGGAACAGCAGCACCCCGTCCACCTGGCGGCGGATGGCGGTTTCCAGCACCTGCTGCTCGATGTCCTCCTGGTCGCGGGAGCAGAAAATGAGCAGGGTGTAGCCCAGCTTCATGGCGGCATCCTGGATGGCATCGGCCATCAGGCCATAAAAGGGGTTGGACATGCCGCCCACGATAACGCCCAGGGTTTTCGTGCGACCGGAGCGCAGGGAGCGTGCCATTTCGTTGCGGATATAGCCCATCTCCCGGGCGACCTGCTGGATCTTCTCACGGGTGGCGGGGGCGATGTCCGGCTTGTTTTTCAGCGCATGGGAAATGGTATTGATGGAATACCCGGTGGCTTTTGCCACATCCTGAAGGGTGACTCGTCTTTTGTTCATCACAGTAAAAACCAGCCTTTCACGCAGAACAAGATCCTTGTTCCTGCTTTAAGACGAGAAAAATCATATCATAATCTTTCAAAAATGTCAATTTTGGCTGTTGACAAAACAGAAAATACATTGTATGATAATAGTGAAGATTACATTATCGTTAATGAAAAAACGGGTAAGCAAAAACGTCGAAAATATCTGTTTTGCTACATTAACGTTAATGTAACCACGGGATGGGATGATCCCATCAATCGTTCCTGAGGAGGCCAAGGCCTCTTCAAAATAAAAAAGGAGGATACCCAAAAGAAGAAACTCGTATCTCTGCTCCTGGCTCTGTGTATGCTGCTGAGTCTGGGCGTGGCTTCCGCTGAGATCGCGGACGTCGAGCCCCTGACCGTTGCCGGCCGGTTTGCTTGCTTCCTTCCACCCCGGACGCGAACTTTTGCAGAATGGTCTGTCATTGAACCTGAACTTTGACACCATGTCGCTGAACAACTATATTTATCTGCTCTCCGGCAATGCCGACTCCCAGAAGTATTTCATGTGGTATGGCAACAGCCTTGAGCTGACCATCATCACCGTGATCCTCACGCTGCTCATCTGCTACTTTGTTGCCTACGGCATGACCATGTACCGCTTCAAGCTTGGCAAGATCCTGTTCTTCCTGGTGATCGCCACCATGTGCGTTCCCTTTGAGATCCTGCTTCTGCCCCTGTACAACGAGGTGACCGAGCTGGGCATCATCAACACCATCTGGGGTGTGATGCTGCCGGGCCTGTGTTCCGCATCCACCATCTTCTTCCGGCAATACCTGATCGGTATGCCCAAGGAGATGCTGGAGGCGGCCCGCATCGACGGCTGCACCGAGTACGGCATTTTCCGGCGGTATATCCCCCTGCCCTCCGGCATGATCGGTGCCTGCCGCGGCCTGATGGGCGCGCTGTTCCTGTTTGTGGTCAGCCGCCTGCGGGGGCAGAGGATGGACGTGCAGAGGCTGCGGCCTTCGCTGCTCAAGCTGATCTTCCTGCTGTTCCAGAAGTACCTGATCGAAGGCATGACCGCCGGCGCCGTGAAGGGCTGATGCGGATCATTGATTAAGGAGTGACGACCTATGAAGAAAGCTACCATGATCATGGATCGGGATTTCGCCATCGGTAAGATCGATCCCCGCATTTACGGTTCCTTCATTGAGCATCTGGGCCGTGCCGTGTATGGCGGCATCTACGAGCCTGGCCACCCCACTGCCGACAAGAACGGCTTCCGGCAGGACGTGATCGACATGGTGCGCAAGCTGGATGTGCCGATCACCCGCTACCCCGGCGGCAACTTTGTTTCCGGCTTCAACTGGGAGGATTCCATTGGCCCCCGTGATCAGCGGCCCAAGCGCCTCGACCTGGCCTGGTTCACCACCGAGACCAACGAGGTGGGCCT
>JAGBEX010000006.1 GCA_017936765.1 Clostridia bacterium | reverse complement strand
CGTCGTTGTCCATGGCGGGGAGGTCATCGTGGATGAGGCTGTAGGTGTGGATCATCTCCAGGGCGCAGGCAAAGGGCAGGGCCAGCTGCACATCGCCGCCCGCCATGTCGCAGGCCGAGAGCAGCAGCACAGGGCGCAGCCGCTTACCCCCCGCCGCCAGGGAGTACTCCATGGCTTCCAGCAGCTTTGCCGGGATATATCCCAGGCTGCGCAGCTGGGGGGACAGGGCATCGTTCACCATTTGCAGGTATTCAGCATAGGTCTTCATTCTTCGTCCTCCAAAGGCACTTCCTCGTCCTCGCCCGCGGCGTTTTGACGGATCATCGTCAGCCGCTGGGTGGCGGCCTGTAGCTCCTTCTCCATGGAAGAGAGCATGGCCATGCCTTCCTCATACTGCTTCATGGATTCCTCCAGGGGCAGGCTGCCGTTTTCCATTTGGGCAATGAGGCTCTCCACAGCCTCCAACTGCTGTTCAAAGGTCAGCTTCTTTTTCGCTGCCATGTTCATTCCTCCATCCGAACCGCCACGGTTCCGTCACGGAAGCGCAGCGTCATCTGCGGCACAGCGGAGGCCGCATCGGGGATCACCCTGTCGCCGTCCAGCACCAGGGCATAGCCCCGCTCCAGCACCCGCGCCGGGTTCAGGGCATCCAGCTTCGCCCTGCTGGACGCAATCTTTTCCTGCTGTTGGCGCAGCTTTGCGTCCATCAGGTGATCCAGCTTCATCTGCATCAGCGCCAGCCGGGGCGGGTAGAGCGCCAGACGGTCATCCACGCAGCGATCCAGCCGGGTTTGCAGCTGCTGCACACGGCTGCGCAGCTCCATCAGCTGCCGATCAGGCCGCAAGGCTTCCATGTGTCGCTGGCACAGCGCCAGCCGCGTCCGCGCCCGATGCACCTGTGCCATGGCGGCCTGGGTCAGGTGGCCGCGCATCATCCGCAGGCCGTCGATCAATTCCGCCTTGTCCGGCACCGCCAGCTCCGCCGCATGGCTGGGGGTGGAGGCCCGCACGTCCGCCGCAAAATCGGCAATGGTCACGTCCGTCTCATGCCCCACAGCGGAGATCACCGGGATGGGGCTTTCCGCAATGGCTCGCGCCACGATTTCTTCATTAAATGCCCACAGATCCTCCATGGAGCCGCCGCCGCGCCCGGTGATGATCACGTCAACGCCGCTCAGCCCGCCAGCCTTGCGGATGGCCGCAGCGATGCTCTCCGCCGCGCCCTCGCCCTGCACCTGCACAGGCAGAAGCACCAGCGGTACGCCTGCATCGCGCCTTGCGGATACGTTGCGGATGTCCTGCAAAACCGCACCCGTGCGGGAGGTCACCACGGCGATCTTCCTGGGCCGCAGGGGCAAGGGACGCTTGCGCCCTGCATCGAAGAGGCCTTCGGCGGCCAGCTTGGCCTTCAGCGCCTCAAACTGCTGGTACAGCGTACCCAGGCCGTCGGGGCGCATATTTTCGGCATAGAACTGATACTGGCCGCCCTCCGCATAGAGGCTCACGCTGCCCGAGAGGATCACCTGCATCCCGTCCATGGGGCGCAGGGACATCCGCATGGCGTTCTGCCGAAACATGACGCAGTTGATGCGGCTGTGTTCGTCCTTCAGGGTGAAGTACCAATGCCCGGAGGTGTGCCGCTTGAAGTTGCTGATCTCCCCCCGCAGCCGCAGGGAGCGGAGCATGGGGTCAGCCGCCAGGGTGCGGCGCACATACTCGTTCAGGTCGCTGACGGCCAGGATCCACTCGCTCATGCCAGGGTCCGCTCAGCGGCCTCCAGGGTATTTTGCAAAAGCATGGTGATGGTCATGCGACCCACGCCGCCGGGCACAGGGGTGATCCAGCCCGCGACTTCCTTCACGTTGTCGAAGTCCACGTCGCCCACCACCTTGCCGTCCACCCGGTTGATGCCCACGTCGATCACGATGGCGCCGGGCTTGACCATATCGGCGGTGATGAACTTGGCCTTGCCCACAGCAGCCACCAGCACATCAGCGCGGCGGGTATGGGCAGCCAGGTCAGCGGTGCGGCTGTGACAGATGGTCACGGTGCAGTTTTCCTGCAGGAGCAGCACACCCATGGGCTTGCCCACGATGTTGCTGCGACCCACCACCACGGCCTCCTTGCCGGAGAGGTTCACGCCGGTGCGGCGGATCATCTCCAGGGCGCCCTTGGGGGTGCAGGCCACCACGCCGTTCAGACCGTTGAGCAGCTTGCCCGCGTTCTGCACATGGAAGCCGTCCACGTCCTTCTCCGGCACGATCACCGCCAGAGCGGCGGCCTCGTCCAGGTGCTTGGGCAGGGGCAGCTGCACCAGAATGCCGTGGATGGCCGGATCCTCGTTCAGGGCGCGAATCTGATCCTCCAGCTCCTGCTGGGTGGTCTCCTCCGGCATACGGATGGTGACGGAGTGCATCCCCGTCTGCTCGCAGCCGATGCCCTTGTTGCGCACGTAGATCTGGCTGGCAGGGTCCTCACCCACCAGGATCACCGCCAGGCCGGGGGTAACGCCCTTGGCCTTCAGCGCGGCCACCTTCTCTGCGATCTCCGCCCGCAGGGCATCCGACATAACCTTACCATCAAGCAGCTGTGCAGCCATTGCTTATTCCTCCTTCAGTTCCATATGATAACTTATCTATCATTCCAGCACCGTCAATCGCGTGAGCATAAGCCCTCCCGATACTTTTTCGCACCGATCAGCGCAGCACCCACGGCGTTGTCACCGCTGTATTCAGGCCGCCCGAAGCACACGCGGAAGCCCTTGTCCTTCTTGTGGATGCGCTCCGTCACCAGCTGGCGGAACAGCTGCGAGCTGGCCACGCCCCCGGCGATCAGCACCTGGCGGATGCCCGTATCCCGGCTGCCTGCCAGGATCATGCGGCTCACCGTGCGCGCCAGCAGGTCATAGACCTCCCGGGCGATATCCTCTTTGGGCATAGCGCCTTGCTTGATCCACCGCTGCACCTGGGTTTCCGCGCCGGAGAAATGGCAATGCAGATCCTGATCGGCCATGTTGGCGGGGAGCTTCGCTTCGCTTCTGCCAGCCACGGCCAGCTTTTCCAGGTGCGGCCCTGCCGGGAACGGCAGTCCCAGCGCCACACCCACGCGATCCACAAACTGTCCGGCGTGCAGATCCAGCGTGCCGCCCAGCAGCGTCAGCTCGTCACCGCGCAGGGAGAGCAGCTCGGTGGTGCCGCCGGAGAGATGCACCGCCATCAGGTCGCCCTCCGCCACGCCGCTGTCCACCATGGCCGCCGCCACGTGGCCGCGCTGATGGGTGGACGCAAAGCAAGGGACGCCAAGCATAGCGGCCAAGCCGCGAGCCTGAGCATCCCCCACCTGAAACACGGGCATATAGGATTCTTCCTCGTCCCTGGGCTGGCGCGACGCGCACACCGCCACGATCTCGTGACCCTGGGTGTATGCGGCCAGCTCCTCCAGCCTTTCGGGCAGCTGACGGACATGAATGAACACGGCCTCGCTCTGTCGCAGGCCGCGTTCACCCTCTTTCACAGGCAATAGCTTCCGGCAGCTGGCCAGCACCTGACCTTCCACCGTCACCGCCGCCACCGAGGTGGTGTAGCAGCTGGTGTCCAGCCCGATGACGATTTGACTCATGCCTGTGCCGCCTCTTTCCGGCGCAGGATGGTACCCAGCACGCCGTTGATGAACCGGCCGCTGGCAAGCTCGGAATATCGGCTGGCCAGCTCCACAGCCTCGTTGATGGCCACGCTGCCGGGAACATCCTCCTCGTGCAGGATCTCCCAGGTCGCCAGGCGCAGGATAGTCAGGTCCACCCGCGGCATACGCTCGATGGTCCAGTCCTTGGCCGCAGCCCGGATCTGCTCGTCCAGCTCGTCCAGGTTGTTCACCACGCCATCCAGTACACGGGTGATGTACTCCCGGTCGGCCTTGCCAGGCTCGTTGTCCCGCACAGCCTCCACACCAGGCACACCCTGCTCCCGCAGCTCATCATAAACCATCTGCAGCGTCTCTTCGCCGCCCTGGCCACCAGCCAGCTTCTCATAAATCATCTGCATCACTGCAGCCCGCGCAGTCACTCGCGCCATAACGTAAATCTCCTACTTTCTTATGAAACCCGCGGTTTCATGCTTCCCTTGTTTCGCCTGCGGCGACCAAAGGGGCTTTGCCCCTTTGGATACCCCACCAGAGGCGCTGCCTCTGGACTCCGCGAAGGGCCGTTCGGCCCTTTCGAAACCCTTTTTGTTATCAAGTTGCGTGGTCTCGCACCCAAAAGCCTCCTTCTCCGAGGTGAGCGATGCGAGCGTCGCCAGTGGCGACAAAAAGCGAGCTGAGCGAATCAACCGAAACAAGCGAGCTTGCTCGCGCCGATTGAGGAACGGAAGGCTGCGCCGCCTGTGGCGGAAGCAGCAGCCTGGAGTTCCAATGAGGCACAGAGTTCAGACAGCTTTGGCTGGCTGAACGACAATGCCGAATTGTGAGGGAGTGTAACGGCGGATAGGTGGCAGCCGCTTGCGGCTGACGGAAGGAGTGGTTCTGCCACTTGCCTCAACGCCTGGCTTTTCCTCGCGCCCGTCCACAAACTAAATTCTGAATTCCGCATTCCGAATTCCGCATTTACTCCGCTTCTTCCTCGCCTTCAGCGGCAACCTCCGCTTCCTCCACTCCGTCCAGCGCGGCCAGCTCGGCAATGGATTCCTCGTCCGCCACGAACTCGGCGGATTCTTCCACGTCCTCGACTTCCTCGACTTTCTCGACTTCTTCAGCCTCGGTTTCGTCGGCTTCGGCGGTTTCTTCCACCGCTTCCACTTCTTCCACCTCGTCGGTCAGGCCGGAGAGGGTCTCCAGCTCGCTCACAGCGGCGGCTTCGGCAGCTTCTTCCTCGGTCTTTTCCCATGCAGCAACGATTTCCTCCGCGGGTACCTTCTTTTCAAAGGCTTCCACTTCTTCGTCGGAAGGTACGTTGGCTTCCCAGGCTTCGGTGGCTTTCTCGGTGGGAATATTGACTTCCTGCTCTTCTTCGGCAGGCTCTTCGGTGGCTTCCTCAACGGGGGCTTCCACCGGAGGCATGGGCATGTTGGCAGGCTGCTCTTCCTCGCTGAACAGGCGCTGATGCAGGCACTTCTCCTCTGGCTCCTTCACCTCGGCAGGGGCAGGCTCGGCGGCCACTTCCGGCACCTGTTCCGCCTCGCGGGGCAGGGGCGCGGGGTTTTCCAGCATTTCAGGCACCGCGTAGATGGAGGGCTTGGCCTTGGCGCTGGTGGCTTCCACCTGCACCTTCACTTCCTGCACGTCCACACCGGAGCAGGCCGTGACATATTGCTTGATCTGCTTCTGCAGGGCGTTCACCGCCAGGGGGATGTTCACGCCGGTGGCCAGACCCACACGCAGGCCGATGGTCAGCCCGCCGCGGCTGTTGTCCAGCGTGGTGCTGGACACGTGCAGCTCATCGTGCTTGGCAACGCACTTGTTCACCAGATCCTCAATGGCGCGGATGGAAATGCTCAGCTCGCCCACATCGGTGGTCTGCACCACAAAGCCCTTGCTCTTGGAGCGGCGCAGCGCCACCCGCAGGCACAGGATGCCCACCAGCAGCACCACAACGCCGCCGCCCACCATAAACAGAATGTGGGACGCGGACTTGAACGCAGCAATCTTGGCCAGGCGGTCAAGGATGCCCACGTCAAACAGGGTATCCGCCAGCGGCACCACCGCCAGGCACACCAGAATGATGCCCGCCAGCGCGGCGATCAGTCGGTCAATTACGCGAAGCTTCATACTCACAGCCTCCTTTGCCACAGCATATGCATCTTCGTGAAAAAAAGCTTCACCGGCAAGGCAAAGCTGTCCTGCCGGTGGAAAGGATTACGCCTCGGTCTCCTGGGCGGCTTCAGCCTCCGCAGCGGGAGCTTCCGCCGCGCCAGCCTCCAGCACAGCCTGCTGGGCGCCAGCGGTAAGGGCGCTGTTTTCCTTTTCAAAGCTCACGCCCTGCACATGGACATCCACGCGCACAACGTGCAGGCCGGTCATGCTCTCAATGGCGCGGCGCACATTTTCCTGCGCGTCCTGGCCAGCCTTCTGGATGGGCGTGCCGTATTCCATGATCACATACAGGTCAACGCTGGCCTCTTCCGTGCCGATCTCGACCTTCACACCCTTGGTGATGTTGCTGTTCTTTTTGCTGAGGATGCTGCCGGAAACATTGCACATGCTGGCAATGCCCTCCACCTCGCTGGCCGCAACGCCCGCGATGGAAGCAACCACCTCATTGGCATAAATGATGTTGCTGGTCGGTTCAGTATCCATATCCACCGTCAAGGGGAGATTATCCTTCTTGCTTGCCATAAATAGCACCTCCTCAGGTTTCCATAACAGTATAACAGATTTTCCGCGCTTTGACAAGCGCTTGAAAACAGCATCGCAGTTGTGTCGCCCGAAGGTTTCCAAAGGGCGATCGGAAAGCCCTTTGGTCGCCGCCGCAGCGGCGAAACCCCTGCAATTCTATCCTGCAGCAAGGATTCCGCGCTGCGGCGCGGGGAGGGGGCTTTCCGATCGCCCCCTCCACCCCTTCGGTGCGCAACAACCAATGAACGATTTATTCCTCGTCCTTCACAATGGCGATGTGCAGTTCGTCCAGCTGCTTCTGCTCCACGGTGCCGGGGGCGCCCATCATGATGTCCTGGGCGTTCTTGTTCATGGGGAAGACGATGACCTCGCGGATGGACTCCTCGCCAGCCAGCAGCATCACCATGCGGTCGACGCCGGGAGCGATGCCGGCATGGGGCGGAGCGCCGTAGCAGAAGGCGTTATACATGGCGGGGAACTTGGCCTTCACGTCCTCCTCGCCCAGGCGCACCATCTGGAAGGCCTTGATCATGATCTCCGGGTCGTGGTTACGCACAGCGCCGGAGGACAGCTCCACGCCGTTGCACACCAGGTCGTACTGGAAGGCGGTGATGGACAGGGGATCCACCTCGCCCGCAGCGGCCTTGTTCAGGATCTCCAGGCCGCCGTTGGGCATGGAGAAGGGATTGTGGCAGAACTCCAGCTCGCCGGATTCCTCGCCAATCTCGTACATGGGGAAGTCCACGATCCAGCAGAATTCATAGCGCTCCCGGTCGATGTGCTGGGGTGCCAGCTCGGCCACCATCTTGCGCAGGGTGCCTGCAGTCTTCTGGGCTGCCAGCTTCTTGCCAGCGGTGAGGCCCACGAAGGTGTTGGGCTTCAGGTCCAGAGCGGAGATGATCTCGTCCTTCTTGTCCTGCAGGAACTTGGCAATGCCGCCAGCGATTTCGCCCTTCTCGTCCACCTTGAACCAGAAGGCCTTGTTGCCGGTCACCACTTCCACATCGCCGCAGAGCTTGTCGATCTGCTTGCGGGTGGCGGTCATGTCGGAGACCACCACAGCCTTCACCACATTGCCCTCGAAGGGACCGAAGCCGCAGGAGCCGATCAGCTCGGTGACGTCGGTCAGGGTCAGATCGATGCGCAGGTCAGGCTTGTCGGAGCCGTACACATCCATGGCCTCGTTGAAGGGAATGCGCTTGAAGGGCGCAGAGGAAGCAATGTTGTACTTGCCATACTTGGCAAAGATGGGGGGCAGCACATCCTCCAGCACGGCGAACACATCGTCCTGGGAGGCGAAGGCCATCTCCATGTCCAGCTGATAGAACTCGCCGGGGCTGCGGTCACCACGGGCGTCCTCGTCGCGGAAGCAGGGAGCGATCTGGAAATACTTGTCGAAGCCGGAGGTCATCAGCAGCTGCTTGAACTGCTGGGGAGCCTGGGGCAGGGCGTAGAACATACCGGGATGCTTGCGGGCGGGCACCAGGTAGTCGCGGGCGCCCTCGGGAGAAGAAGCCGTCAGGATGGGGGTGGTGATCTCCAGGAAGCCATGCTCATTCATGGCATTGCGCAGGGCGGAGACCACATTGCAGCGCATGATGATGTTCTTCTTCACCTCGGGGTTGCGCAGATCCAGGTAGCGGTACTTCAGGCGCAGGGTCTCGTCGGCTTCCTTGGAGCGGTTGATCTGGAAGGGCAGCTCGTTGTAGCGGCAGCGACCCAGCACCTCGATCTTCTCCGGCACCACTTCAATGTCGCCGGTCTCCATCTTGGGGTTCTTGGAGTCACGCTCGCGCACCACGCCGGTCACGGCGATGGTGGACTCCTTGTTCAGCCCCTTGATCACAGCCATCATGTCCTCGGTTTCCACCACGATCTGGGTAGTGCCGTAGAAGTCGCGCAGCACCACAAAGGCCAGGTTGCCAGACACTTCGCGGACGTTTTCCATCCAGCCGCAGAGCTTCACGGTCTTGCCGCAGTCAGCCATGCGCAGTTCATTACAAGTATGAGTACGGTTCTGCATCATATTCAACCTCACTTCAGCATTTCGTTCACGGCCTCGGCAGCTTCGCCGATGGCCACAGTACGTTCTTCCTTGGTGTTCATGTTCTTGATCTTCACCACGCCGTTTGCCACCTCATCGTCGCCCAGGGTGGCGCACAGGGGCGCGCCGGTCTTGTTGGCGTACTTGAACTGCGCCTTCAGGCTGCGGCCGGTGTGATCCATATCGGCGCGGATGCCCGCCTTGCGCAGCTGCTGCACCAGGGAGAAGGCCGCGATCTTGTTCTCGCCCATGAAGGTGACAAACACATCGTACTGGTTGGGCTTGGGCAGCTCGATGCCCTCGCCCTCCAGCAGCATCAGCACGCGCTCGATGCCCATGCCGAAGCCCACAGCAGGCAGCACAGGGCCGCCCAGCTGCTCCACCAGGTTGTCATAACGGCCGCCGCCGCACACGGTCAGGTTGCCGTCCTTGGTGGTGGTGATCAGCTCAAACACGGTCTTGGTGTAGTAGTCTAGGCCGCGGACGATGCGGCTGTCGATCTGATAAGGAATACCCGCCGCCTCCAGGCACTTCTGCAGCTGGGCAAAATGCTCCTTGCACTCGTCGCACAAAACGTCCAGCATGGAGGGAGCATCCTTCACCAGCTCCTGACAATGCTTTTCCTTGCAGTCCAGCACACGCAGGGGGTTGCGCTCGAAGCGGGTCTTGCAGGTGGCACACATCTCATTGATGCGATCCGCCAGGTATTCCTTCAGCAGCGCATGGTACTTCGGGCGGCACTCAGGGCAGCCGATGGAGTTGATGTTCACCGACAGGTTCTTGACCCCCAGCCTGCTCAGCAGGGTGAAGGCAGCCATGATCAGCTCCGCATCGGCGGTGGCGTCCTTGGCGCCGAAGCACTCCATGCCAAACTGGTGATGCTCGCGCAGGCGGCCATTTTGCGGCGCTTCATAGCGGAAGATGGGAGCGTTGAGGTAGTACATCTTGCAGGGCAGGGCATCGGCATAGAGGCTGTGCTCCACCAGGGCGCGCACGGCACCGGCGGTGCCTTCGGGCTTGAGGGTAATGGAGCGGTCGCCCTTATCCTTGAAGGTGTACATTTCCTTCTGCACAATGTCGGTGGTGTCGCCCACGCCGCGCAGGAACAGCTCGGTGTGTTCAAACACGGGGGTGCGAACCTCGCGGAAGCCTGCCTCGGCAGCCACCTGGCGCTCCATGGCTTCTACATACTGGAAGCGGTAGCTGTCCTGGGGCAGCACGTCCTTTGTGCCGCGGGGAGCCTGAGTCAACATAACAAATCCCTCCTGATATGGTATCCTGCATAGAAAAACCCCATGCAGAAAGTAAGTCTGCATGGGGCGAAAAAGCAATTTTCGCGGTGCCACCCTGCTTCGCGGCAAAGCGCCGCCTTGTTTCCCCTGTAACGCGAGGACGCGCCCGATTTTCACCAGGTGGCTCCGAGGTGTCTCCATGCGGCTCCCGACGGGAATTTTCAGCACCCATTCCCTCTCTGTGGACGGCCTCCGCACGCTCTTCTCATCACGGCCATACAAGAAATTTTAGCAGGATTTTCGGTGCTTGTCAATGGTTTACCAGGTGGATTTCAGCGCCGTCTGCACGCAGCTTTGGTGGTCGCTGTCCACCCGGTTGGTCTCGTGGGTCTTGCTGCCGGTGAAGTGGACGCAGAAGTGGCCGTCAAAGCCGTTGGATATGGTGCTGGTGCCATGGGGCATTCCGTTCATGGAGGCGGCGTAGACGTGGCCGTTGTATTTCACCAGAATGGGACGGCGCGTCCAGCTCCAGCTGCCACCGTAGATGGACTTCATGGTGGCGGTGTCCTCCTTGCTGGCGGGTTCAGTGTCCATGTGGTTGGCGCCGCTCCAGCGCACAGCTTGGAAGGTCTTGCCCGTCTGCACGTCCTTGATGGTCACCGTGGCACCCTTGGGGATGGTGTTCTCGTTGCCGAACCATTTCAGGGATTCCGTTGCAATGGTCTTGTCGTCCGCAGCGTTTTCCCCAAAGAGGGTCTTGATGGTCACCTTGCCCGCGATGCCGTCCCGGCTCAGGCCATGCTTCTTCTGGAAAGCCTTCACTGCGGCGGTGGTGCCGCTGCCGTAGATGCCGTCGATCTTTCCATTATAATGGCCTTTGTTCTGCAGGGCTTGCTGCAGCTTTTTCACATGGCTGCCGGAATCGCCGGGGCGGGAGGTGGCGGGGGCGTCGCCCAAATCAGCAACAGGCTGCTTGGTTTCTTCCTTGACAGAGGTCTGCTCCTCCACCTTGCCGCTGACCTTTACGTATTGCTTCATTACATATCCGGTATACTTGCCATAGCTGACCTTGTACCAGTCCCCGGTGGAGGACAGCACCTCCAGCGTGTCGCCCCGGTCCAGGGTCTGCAAGGCCTTGCTGGTTTTGCTGGCGGACTTGCGCAGCACCAGCGACGAGGTATTCACCTTGCCCTGCGCCGCATGAGCCACAGGTGCCAGCAACATGAGCATCGCTGCCAGGCCGCAAGCCGCAAGCCGACGCAGCCGGTTCATCTTCTGCATGGGTTCAACTCCTTTCCGCCTCACTTTATTACATTTTCATGACGTTTTCAAGAAAATCGCCGTCATATTTACAAAAGTGTAAGACCTGTAAACAAACGGGGAAAAACTTCGCGCCGGGTGTTGACATTTCCCGGCAGAGCGTGTATAATGACATACGGTTTTTGAAGAAACCTGTGCCGTAGACAGCCGGTATCCGCGAGGATCTAAGGGAGTCCGCTCCGCCTGCCGAGGTGTGAAGGATAGTTTTGTCAAGCTCTCCCTTGCGCCTGCGCAAGGGTTTTCTTTTACTCTCAAACCATTGAGGAGGTGCAAGAAGAAATGAGCAAGAATCGTGAGTTGAAGGTTCAGGTCGTGGCTGAGATTGTTGAGAAGATCAAGAATTGCCAGTCCATGGTGATCTGCTCCTACTCCGGCCTGACCGTGGAACAGGTGACCAACCTGCGCAAGCTGTGCCGTGAGCAGGATGTTCAGTACTGCGTGCTGAAGAACCGCCTGGTGCTGCGCGCCCTGCAGGAGTGCGGCATCTCCGGCCTGGAGAATCTGCTGGAAGGCCCCAACGCCTTCGTGTTCTCCACCAAGGACGTGACCAACGCCCCCAAGGTCGTGAACGACTTCATCGAGAAGAACAAGCTGCAGTCTCTGGAGATCAAGGGTGGCATGATGGGCACCGAGATCCTGGATGCTGCTGGCGTGAAGGCCCTGGCCTCCCTGCCCAGCCGCGAAGAGCTGCTGGCCACCATGGTGGGCTGCCTGGTCTCCCCCGTGTCTTCTCTGGTTGCCGTGCTGGACGAAATCGCCGAGCAGAAGGCTGCCGCCTAATCACCCTGGCTGCTTGACAGCCGCATAACAAACAACAGACATTTTCTAAATTTGGAGGGAAAATACAATGACTCATCAGGAAATTCTGGACGCTATCAAGTCCATGACTCTGCTGGAGATCAAGGAACTGGTTGACGCTATGAAGGAAGAGTTCGGCGTGACCGGCGCTATCGCCGTTGCCGGTGGTGCTGCTCCCGCTGCTGCCGCTGCTGCCGAGGAAGAGAAGACCGAGTTCGACGTCATCCTGAAGGATGCCGGCTCCGAGAAGATCAAGGTCATCAAGGTTGTGCGCGAAGTCGTGTCCGGCCTGGGCCTGAAGGAAGCCAAGGAGATCGTGGAGTCCGCTCCCAAGACCATCAAGGAAGGCGCCACCAAGGAAGAAGCCGAGAAGATCGCCGAGCAGTTCAAGGCTGTGGGCGCCACCGTGGAAATCAAGTAATTTCACACAGTGTCTTCAAAGAGAGTCCGAATGGACTCTCTTTTTTTCTTGCATTCTCCCCCACCCTGGGCTATAATAAACGAGTATGTTTTGTCTACCCGCAAACACGAGCAAAGGAGATTGATCCCATGCCTACGGATATCGAGATCGCCCAGGCGGCATCCCCCCGCAAGATTGAGGAGATCGCCCGCTGCGCCAATATTCCCGAGGATGCCCTGGTTCCCTACGGCCGCTACATTGCCAAGGTGGATCCCATGCAGATCCCCCAGCGCGAGAAGAAGGCCAAGCTGATCCTGGTCACCGCCATCAACCCCACCCCCGCTGGCGAGGGTAAGACCACCGTGTCCGTTGGCCTGGCCGACGGCATGACCAAGATCGGCAAGAAGGCCATGCTGGCCCTGCGCGAGCCTTCCCTGGGCCCGGTCTTTGGCATGAAGGGCGGCGCCACCGGCGGCGGCTACGCCCAGGTGCTGCCCATGGAGAACATCAACCTGCACTTCACCGGCGACCTGCACGCCATTACCGCTGCCAATAACCTGCTGGCCGCCATGGTGGACAACCACATCCAGCAGGGCAACAAGCTGGGCATCGACCCCCGCACCGTCACCTGGCGCCGCTGCCTGGACGTGAACGACCGCCAGCTGCGCTCCATCGTGTCCGGCATCGGCGGCAAGGCCAATGGTATGCCCCGCGAGGACGGCTTCGACATCACCGCCGCCAGCGAGGTCATGGCCGTGTTCTGCCTGGCCCAGGATCTCCAGGACCTGAAGGCTCGCCTGGCTCGTCTGCAGGTGGCCCGCACCTTTGCCGGTACCCCCGTCACCGCTGGCGACATCCATGCCGAGGGTGCCATGACCGCCCTCCTGCGCGACGCCATCCAGCCCAACCTGGTGCAGACCATCGACGGCACCCCCTGCCTGATGCACGGCGGCCCCTTCGCCAACATTGCTCACGGCTGCAACTCCGTTATCGCCACCAAGACCGCCATGAACCTGGCCGATTATGTGGTCACCGAGGCTGGCTTCGGCGGCGACCTGGGTGCCGAGAAGTTCCTGGACATCAAGTGCCGTCAGAGCGGCATCTGGCCGGATGCCATCATTGTGGTGGCCACCGTCCGCGCCCTGAAGCATCACGGCGGCTGCCCCAAGGATCAGCTGTCCGTGGAAGGCGTTGAGTACCTCAAGAAGGGTCTCACCAACCTGATGGCCCACATCGACCATGTGAAAAACGTGTGGAAGCGCCCGGTCATTGTGGCCATGAACCGCTTCATCACCGATACCGATGCTGAAATGGCCGCCCTGCGTGCCGCCTGCGAGGAAGTTGGCGCGCCCGTGGAACTGTGCGACGGCTGGGCCCGCGGCGGCGCTGGCGTGACCGAGCTGGCCGAGCTGGTCTGCAACACCGTGGACGCCCAGACCGACAACACGCCCTCCTACACCTACGAGGACGACTTGAAGCTGGCCGACAAGATCACCGCCGTGGCGCAGCGCATCTATGGCGCCAAGGACGTGGCCTTTGCCGGCAGCGTCCTCAAGCAGCTGGCCAAGCTGGAAGAGGAGGGCTGGGGCAACTGCCCTGTGTGCATCGCCAAGACCCAGTATTCCTTCTCCGATGACCCCAAGGCCCTGGGCGCGCCTAAGGACTTCACCCTGCATATCCGCAGCGTCCGCCTCTCCGCTGGCGCTGGCTTCGTAGTCGCCTTCGCCGGTGACATCATCGCCATGCCCGGCCTCCCCCGCGTCCCCGCCGCCGAAGGCATCGACGTCAACGAAAACGGCAAAATCGTGGGCCTGTTCTAACCAGAGGCGCTGCCTCTGGACTCCGCCCAAGGGGCTTTGCCCCTTGAGAATCCCCACGAAGGGTCTTCGACCCTTTCGAAACCCATCTTCTGTATTGGAAGATGGGTTTTTACTTTGCAGGGGTCACGGCGCAAATACGGTTGCGCCGCGACGCGGGGAAAATATCTTGGCTCCCCCTCTGGGGGAGCTGTCAGCGCTCGCGCTGACTGAGAGGGCTGCGTCGCTTGCTTCATTTAGTTGTTTTTCTACGCAAACGTAGGGGCGATCTGCGATCGCCCGCCCGTCCACAAACTAAATTCCGAATTCCGAATTCCGAATTTCCCACGCAAAAAGAACGCCTCCACAGAGGCGTTCTTTTTGCATTACCCAAACATTTCCGTCGAAAGATACCGCTCTCCCGAGTCCGGCAGCAGCGCCACGATCACCTTCCCGGCATTTTCCGGGCGCTGGGCCAGCAGCTTGGCAGCGTGCAGCGCCGCACCGGAGGTGATGCCCACCAGCAGGCCTTCCTTGGCCATGGCGCGGCCAGCAGCGAAAGCGTCCTCGGCTTCGATGGGGATGATCTCATCCACCACGCTGCGGTCGAAGTTCTCCGGCACAAAGTTCGCGCCGATGCCCTGCAGCTTGTGCGCACCCGCCTGGCCACCGCTCAGCAGCGGCGAGGCGGCAGGCTCCACGCCCACCACGCGGATGGCCGGGTTCTGCTCCTTCAGGTACTTGCCCGTGCCGCTGATGGTGCCGCCGGTACCCACGCCCGCCACAAAGATATCCACCTTGCCTTCCGTGTCCGCCCAGATCTCCGGGCCGGTGGTGGCGTAGTGGGCGGCGGGGTTGGCCGGGTTATCGAACTGCCCGGCGATGAGGCTCCCCGGCGTGGCTGCCGCCAGCTCCTGCGCCTTGGCGATAGCGCCCGCCATGCCCTGTGCGCCGGGGGTCAGCACCACCTCGGCACCGTAGGCCCTCAGCAGGTTGCGGCGCTCCACGCTCATGGTGTCCGGCATGGTGAGGATCACCCGGTAGCCCCTGGCCACGCCCACCGCAGCCAGGCCGATGCCCGTGTTGCCGCTGGTGGGTTCAATGATGGTCGCGCCCGGCTTGATCAGCCCGCGCTGCTCCGCATCATCCAGCATGGCCTTGGCCACGCGATCCTTGGCGCTGCCCGCCGGGTTGAAGCACTCCAGCTTGGCCAGGATGGTGGCGTTCAGCCCGTTATCCTGTTCAAAATGGGTGACCTCCATCAGCGGCGTGCGGCCGATCAGCTCCGATACGCTGCGATAAACCGGCATGGCTTACGCCTCCTTCAGCTTGCTCACGCGCTCCATGGCCTGCTTGGTCTTTTCCAGGGTGTTGAAGGCGGTCAAGCGGAAGTAGCCTTCGCCGCTGGGGCCGAAGCCGGAGCCGGGGGTACCCACGATGTGGCACTTGTCCAGCAGCAGGTCGAAGAACTCCCAGCTGGTCATGCCATCCGGAACCTTCAGCCAGATGTAGGGGGCGTCCACGCCGCCGAACACCTCAAAGCCCTGCTCAGCCAGGCTCTCGCGGATGATCTTCGCGTTGGCCATATAGGCGTCGATCACTTCCTTGATCTGCTTCTGACCCTCTTCGGTATACACCGCAGCGGCAGCCCGCTGGATGGGGTAGCTCACGCCGTTGAACTTGGTGGCCATGCGGCGCTTCCACATGGCATTCAGCTCGATCTTGTTGCCCTTGCTGTCCAGGCCGCAGACCTCATGGGGAACCACGGTGTAAGCACAGCGGGTGCCGGTGAAGCCAGCGGTCTTGCTGAAGGAATTGCACTCAATGGCCACCTCCCGGGCGCCCTCCACCTCATAGATGCTCAGCGGTACGCCAGGGGTGTTGATGAAGGCACGGTACGCCGCATCATAGATGATGATGGCACCGTTTTCCTTGGCCCAGTCCACATACACCTTCAGCTGCTCCTTGGTCAGCACGGTGCCGGTGGGGTTGTTGGGGTAGCACAGGTAGATCACGTCCACCGGGCGGTCAGGTACCTGGGGAACGAAATCATTCTCCGCATTGCAGGGCAGGTACACCAGCTTGTTCCAGCGGTCGCCCACATATTCGCCGGCGCGTCCAGCCATGGCGTTGCTGTCCACATACACGGGATACACCGGGTCAGTCACGGCGATCACCGCATCCTCGCTGAACAGCTCCTGGATGTTGCCCACGTCGCTCTTGGCACCATCGGAAATGAACACCTCGTCAAAGGCCAGCTCCACGCCGCGGGAGGCATAGTCGCCCTCGCGGATGGCATTCACCAGGAAGTCATAGCCGAAGTCCGGTCCGTAGCCGCGGAAGGTCTCCTGCTGACCCATTTCGTCCACGGCCTTGTGCATGGCCTCGATCACGGCAGGCACCAGGGGCTTGGTCACGTCGCCAATGCCCAGGCGGATAATATCCGCTTCCGGATGCTCCTGCTGGTAGACCTTCACGCGGCGGGCGATCTCTGCAAAGAGATAGGAACCGGGCAGCTTCTGAAAATGGTCATTCACATGAAACATGTTTTTTCCTCCTTATTCCTCTGGCCAGATGCCGTCGAACACGAACTCGGCAGGCCCTTCTTTGTACACATGGTTGTCCTCCGGCGACCACTCCACCTGCAAAACGCCGCCGTTGAGCTTCACCTCTGCACTGCGGTCAGCCTTGCCCGTCAGCACCGAGGCCACCAGCGCCGCGCAGGCACCGGTGCCGCAGGCCAGGGTCTCCCCTGCGCCCCGCTCCCACACCCGCATCCGCAGGTGATGGCGATCCTTCACCGTGACAAATTCCACATTCGTCCTGTTGGGGAAGATGCGGTGATTCTCGATAATGGAACCCAGGCTGGGCAGATCCACATCGTCCGGGTCGTTGACGAAGATCACGCAATGGGGGTTTCCCATGGACACGCAATGGATGGGGTAGACCATGCCACCCATCTCCAGCCGGTGACCCAGGATGATCTCACCGGGCAGATCCACCGGAACCATGCGGGGGTTCAGCTCCGGGGAACCCATGTCCACCCGCACGGAATGCACCTTGCCGCCCCGGGTGCGCAGCTGCAGGTGCTTCAGGCCCGCGCCGGTCATGAGGCTGATCTCCGTTTTGTCGGTCAGGCCACGCTCGTAAACATATTTGGCAATGCAGCGGGTGGCGTTGCCGCACATTTCGCTTTCGCTGCCATCGCTGTTGAAGATCCGCATCCCGAAGTCTGCCACCTCGCTGGGTTCGATCAGCACCAGACCATCGCTGCCCACACCGAAATGGGGGCGGCTCATGTGGATGGCCAGCGTGGCGGGATCACGCACGGTTTCCTCAAAGCAGTTGACATAAATGTAGTCGTTGCCGATGCCCTGCATCTTCGTAAAGCGCATACCCTCGCTCCTTACCAAAATCGAATATGCTCCATTATAGTTGATTTTGCCCTTCACGACAACAAAAATACAACTAAAATACCGCGACTTTTTCAGCCGCGGTATGTCGGATTCAGAAGATATGCTCCAGGATGATCAGCACCACCAGGTGGGCGGGATAAATGGCGTAGCTCAGCCAGGTGGGCAGCTTGATGTCCCACTTGCGGGGAATGTGGATCAGCATCAGCGGCAGGGCGAGAATGGCCAGCGCCTGCAGCCGCAGCCAGGGTGCCGTGAGGGTGCTGAAGGGCGAAGGCAGCACGTTCAGCCGCAGGCCGAAGAACTCTGTGACCGTGATGGAGGTGCTGCCCCAATACAGGCAGAAGGCGATCATCACCGCGGCAATGGCGCCCCGGCTGTTGCGCGCTGCATAGAGCAGCATCACCAGCAGCACGCCCCGCCAGCCGTAATCGCAGCCCAGAGCGGTGGCCGCTGCCAGCGCCAGCACCGGCGCCCAGATGTGGCTGAGGAATTTCTTCTCCCGCATTCCCCACAGGGCGCACAGGGCAATGGCCAGGGTGAGGAAAATGTTCGGTTCCCGCCAGGTGTGGTTCAGTCCCCACATATACAGCGGCTGGGACGCCAGGCCGATCAGCACCACCCGCAAAAGGTATTTCGGCACGCTGCGGGTATAGTGGAAGCCCACCACCATGCACCAGCAATACAGCGGAAAGGCAATGCGCCCCAGCATCCGCATTTCCAGCACACCGGGCAGGAGCATTTTGCCCGCATGGTCGCAAAACATAAAGATCAGCGCCAGTATCTTCAGCCAACCCGTGGCCGTGTTGCCCGCAAGGGGTCTGCGTGCCTCCATGAACATCGTCCTCCGCAAACAGGATATGACAGAGTATAGCACGGGTCGCGGAAATGTGCAAATGCCCGTTCAGGTTTTACGCCGCCGTATGTCGAAAGACGCAAAGCAGCTTCCGCACGATCCCATGCGGAAGCCGTTTTTCTTATGCCATCCTGTGCCACACCACCACGCCCTGTCCGGGTTTGGGTTCCTCCACCAGTTCCGGGTTCAGGTCGCGGATCTCTCTCTCCGGCACCCGGTAGCGTCGGGCAATGTCCCACAGGCGCTCGCCAGGCTGGGTGAAATACAAAACGATGCTCCCATCCACCGCAGGCGCAGCCACGGGCAGCACATCCGTCACCAGGCGCAGGGAGGCGCTCTCCACCCCGTGAACGCACAGGTGCATGATGTAGCGCAATTCGATCCTGTCGCTGGTAATGGCGCTGGCATCCACCTCGCCGCATTGCAGGGTGACGAAGTCCTCCTCCCCTGCCTGCGCCGCAAAGGTGATGCGGAATGGCTCGGCACAGGCCACGGACACCGGTTCGGGGGAATCGTCGGTCATGTAGAGCAGGCTCACCTCCAGCATACCCTCCACCGTGAGCCGACCGCCGATCTGCTCCCGTCCGGCGATCATGGGCGTGGCAAAGGCGCACAGCACGCTCCGCACCGCAGGGCTGCCCTCCGGCAGCATCAGCATGGTTTTGCCGCTTTCCGCCGCATGGATGGAACGATCCTCCACCCGGCAGCCCAGCTCCCTGGCGGTGATGCGCAGGTCATCCCCCTGGAGGGTATAGGCGTCGTCCAGCAGGGTGACGCTCTCCTGCCGGTCTGCCCAGGCCTTCAGGCCCAGCAGCACCTCTGCCCGCAGGGTGCGCTGACCATCGCCCACGTCCTGGCTGGCCACCGCCACATCCCGCACCAGGGCATCAGCACGGAGCGTCTCGCCGTCCTCGCCCGTCAGCTCCACGCTTTGCTCAAAGGGGATGCTGTGCCGGGTGATCACCACCGGCTTGCCCGGCAAGTCCGATGCATGGACGGCCTCCAGCGCCACCTGTCCGCTGACGCCCGCCCGGCCCAGGCCACCGGTGATCTCCTCCAGCTGCACCCTGGCGGTGGCATACAGCGTTTCGCGAATCTGCATATTCTCCGGCAGGGCGAATTCCTCCCGCAAGAGCTTTTCCGTGTCTCCATTGGCCACGGTGCGCTTCACGGCGATGTCCCTGGCGCGGCTTTCCACGCCCGCCACGCCAGTGATCCCCGTCACCGCCTCCACGGGCTGCTGGCTCACCGAGCGGCCATGGATGCCCACCACCGCCCGCAGGTTCAGCCTGCCGCCTGCCGCAGAGGCGTCCACGTGTTCCACCCAGGCATCTGCAAAGCACAGGTTCCGGGGCTGGGCGCCGGGCAGCTCCATCACATGGGTGAAATCTGCGGTGGCCTCCATGGCGTTCACCCGGCTGTGATCCCCCTGGGTATACAGCGTGTGGAACACCACCTTGCCCATCACGGACACGCGATCCTGCATGGCCTCCACACTTTCCACCACCGCCATGCCGCCTGCGTGCAGCACCCGCGCTTCCTCCCGCAATCCGCCGGGCAGGGTGATCTCCCCCTCCACCGTGGCCTGGCTCTGTCCCCGGCCGGTGGGCTGCTCCAGCTGAATGCTCTCCTTCACCAATCGCATATCCATGATTGCGTATTCCTCCTTCCGTCTGCTGGAGTGTATGAACGCCATTCCCATTGTATTCTTAATGTTTCCTCACCAAATTCTCA
Organism: Clostridia bacterium; assembly: GCA_017936765.1. Taxonomy (GTDB): domain Bacteria; phylum Bacillota; class Clostridia; order Christensenellales; family Aristaeellaceae; genus UBA11524. The sequence continues at coordinate 34,155 of JAGBEX010000006.1, read as the reverse complement.
TCTGTTGCCTCCTTTTCACATTCTTCCAAGTGTGCTATAATAGTACCAGCCTGCTTGCCAGGCGATGAAAGGAATGGGTTCATCAGCAATGAGCAAAAAGAACAAGAACAAGCGCAAGAATAAGGGTTTCAAGGCCGGACTGATCACCGGCGGCATCATTGCCCTGCTATACTCCGCCGTCTTCCCCCTGTTCCGCATCAGCGATTTCCTGCTCTGCGGCGGTCTGGCCGTGCTGGCGGGCAAGATCATCAGCATCATGGCCTCCGGCCTTGACCTGACCACCCACAACAAGCAGGACGCCAAGAAGCCTGCCAATGATGTAGAAGAACTGCCCCTCTCCGGCGACGAGACCGCCGATGCGGTGATCGCCAAGGGTCAGGAGATGCTCCACCAGATCCGCGCCGAGAACGACGCCATCCCCGATGCCGTGCTTTCCGGCCAGATGGACGAGCTGGAGCGCCTGTGTGTGCAGATCTTCAAAACCGTGGCCGAAAAGCCCATGAAGGCCAGCCAGATCCGCAAATTCATGAACTACTACCTGCCCACCACCCTCAAAATGCTGGCCAGCTACCGCACCATGGAGCAGCGCGGCGTTTCCGCTGCCGACATGGCCGAGGCCCGCTCCACCCTGATCCGCGGCATGGGCATGGTGCTGACCGCCTGCCAGAAGCAGCTGGATAACCTCTACAAGGACACCATGCTGGACGTGACCACCGATATCGACGTGCTGGAGCAGATGCTCAAGCGCGACGGCTTTACCGAGGGTGAGCTTGGCACCACCCACACCAAGGCGCCCACCGCCACCTCTGCCCAGATGCAGCAGGGTACCCCGGTGATCAATACCCCCAAGTCCGACGAGGACTTTGTTTCCTTCTATGCCAACCGCAATGTTCAGAAGAAATAAAAGGAGGCCTTCCCCATGAGCGAAATGAATCAGTCCCCCCTGCTGTCCCTGACCCCCGAAGTCACCGCCCCCGAGACTCCCGCCGTGGAGTCCATCCAGGAGCAGCCCGCCCCTGCCGAACCCGCCAAGGCTCCCCGCCTGGACGACAGCCAGCTCACCGATGCCGAGCGCAAGGCCATTGAGGAATTCCTGGGCAAGCTGGACGTGACCAACCCCGACCATGTGCTGCTCTTCGGCGCTGACGCCCAGAAGAACATTGCTGATTTCTCCGATGTGGCGCTGGAGGCCGTGAAGACCCAGGACACCGGCGAAGTGGGCGACATGCTGGTGGATCTGGTATCCGAGCTGAAGGGCTTTGAAAAGGACACCGAAGAACCCAAGGGTCTCATGAAGCTCTTCTCCAAGGCAGAAGACCGTGTGGAGCGCATGAAGGCCAGCTTCAGCAAGGTCAGCGTGAATGTGGAGAACATCGCCTCCTCCCTGGAGAACCACCAGGCGCAGCTGCTGAAGGACGTGGCCATGTTCGACCGTCTCTACGACAAGAACAGCGAGTACTTCCGCCAGCTGACCCTGTACATCATCGCCGGCGACGAGAAGCTGGCCCGCGTCCGTGAAAACGAGCTGGCCCAGCTGATGGCCGCCGCCGAGAAGTCCGGCGATGCCCTGGACGCCCAGAAGGCCAACGACCTGGCCGCCCAGTGCGACCGTTTTGAGAAGAAGCTCCACGACCTGAAGCTCACCCGCCAGGTCTCCATGCAGATGGCGCCCCAGATCCGCCTGCTGCAGAACAACAATAGCCTCCTGGTGGAGCGCATTCAGTCCACCCTCTCCAACACCCTGCCCCTGTGGAAGAGCCAGATGGTGCTTGCCCTTGGCCTGCACCACTCCCAGCAGGCGCTCAGCGCCCAGACCGCTGTGACCAACATGACCAACGAGCTGCTGCGCAAGAATGCCGAGACCCTCAAAATGGGCACCATCGAAACCGCCCGCGAGGCCGAGCGCGGCATCATCGATATCGAGACCCTCATTGACACCAACCAGAGCCTCATCGATACCATCAACGAGGTCATGGCCATCCAGCAGAACGGCCGCACCCAGCGCATCGAAGCCGAAAAGACCCTCTACCAAATGGAAGCCGACCTCAAAAAGAAGCTCCTCCAAACCAACCTGTAACCAGAGGCTCTGCCTCTGGACTCCGGTCAGGGCGCTGCCCTGACAACCCACGAAGGGTCTTCGACCCTTTCGAAACCCTTTCGGGTAAGGCGTTGCTTGGTGATCTCCGAGCAGGGGTCACGCCGCGCTATGGGCGCGCCGCGACGCGGGGCAAGTAACTAAGCCTCCCTCTCCGAGGGAGGTGGCAGCCGCTTGCGGCTGACGGAAGGAGTGGTTCTGCCGCTTCCTCCAACGCCATCACATGCCCGCCCGCACCACACTCTCAATTCCGCATTCTGAATTCCGAATTCCGCATTCATTTGGAGGCTTTCGCCGTAATGAAAGAGTCCCTTTCCACTTTTCTCTGCATTCTGCTGACCATCGTGCTGGTGGCAGGCGCTGTGTGCATCGGCGCCGTGCGCGGCTGGCATAACGAGCAGGTCGCTACCCTGGAGGCCATCTCCGTGGGCAGCGATCTCAGCGAACCCCTGCGCAACCGCGGCATGGATGCCGCCAACCTGGCCGTGGTGGCCTCCCGCCACCTGGCGGTGAAGGATCCCGATGTGGTCATGCTGCAGCAGAGCTATTTCAAGATTTGCAAAACCAACTCTTCCGCCATCGAGCGGGCGCAGGCCGATGCGCAGATCTCCATCGCCGCCGCCAGCCTGGCCCAGCGGCTGCCCCAGCTGGCCTCTGTGCAGGCCAGCCAGCGGGATCAGGCCTACATCACCGCCCTGACCCGCTCCCTCAGCCAGCCCACCTCCTTTGCCGAGGACTACACCGCTGCCCTGAAGGACTACAACGCCCGGCTGAATTCTTCCCTCACCGGCAAGCTGGCCATGCTGCTGGGCGTGGAACCCATCCCGGTCACCACAGGAGGTAATTGATATGAAGAAAATCATTTGCCTGCTGCTTGCTTTGCTGCTGCTTTGCTCCACCGCCCTGGCCACCCCCCGCTACCCCAATAAGCTGGGCGAGGTCACTGATGCCGCTGCGGTGCTGAGCCAGTCCACCGTGAAGGATCTGGTCAAGTTCGCCAAAGAGGTGGACGATGAGACCTCCATCGACTTCTATGTGGTCACCGTGGACTTCCTGGACGGCGAGACCCTCGAAGATTATGCTGCTGCTCTGCGGGACCAGTGGAACCTGCACGGCAACGACCTAATGCTGCTCATCGCCGTGGGCGAAGACAAGTTCGGTACCTTCGGCGGCGAGGGCTTCGACCGCAAGGTTTCGCCCCAGGTGCAGGAAAAGCTGCTGAACACCCACTTCGCCGGCCCTTTCCTGCAGCAGAACTACAACGAGGCCATCGCCCAGTACATCCCCGCCCTAGCCACCGAGCTCAACAAGGCCTACGACGAGAACATCAAGCTGAACGGCCTCTTCGGCCACACCGAAGCCCCCGTGGTCAACTGGGCTGAGGAATGGAGCCAGCGCTGGGCCGAAACCAACGTGAAGGTCCACACCGACGTGAAGGTCAAGACCGGCCTGGAGCGGGTGACCGAAGAGGACAAGGACACCGGCTTCTCCCTGGGCAAGGTGATCCTCACCGTGTTCCTGCTGATGGTCATCTTCGGCAAAAAGGATCGCCGCGGCCGCCACGGCTGCGGGTGCGGCTGTGCGCCCTTCTCCAGCATTCTGGCGGCGCTTGGCCTGTGGAAACTGTGGGATAACGAGTAACTTTCAGCCCGGCATTTGCTTGCCGGGCCGCTTTGCGTTTTGCAGGGAAACCAATTCGTCCTTCGTTGATATGGGAGGAAGCACCATGCGCATCATCGGTCTCACCGGCTCCATCGCCTGCGGCAAGAGCAATGTTTCCGCCACCCTGGCGGAGCTGGGCGCCTATGTGATCGACGGCGATCTGCTTTCCCGGCAGGTCACCGCCCCCGGCGGCATCGCCCTGCCCGCCATTCGCCAGACCTTTGGCGATGGGGTCTTCAACCCCGATGGCACCCTGGATCGCCGCGCCCTGGGCAGAGCGGTCTTTGGCAACGAAGATGCCCTGGCCCAGCTCAACGCCATCATCCACCCCATGGTGAAGCAGCTTACCCGCCAGCACATCGAGGAAGCCCAGCGCAGCGGCGCGCCCCTGTGCGTGCTGGATATGCCCCTGCTCTACGAGGCAGGCATGGACGACCTGTGCCACCGGGTCTGGTGCGTGTGGCTGCCCCGGGACATCCAGCTCCAGCGCCTGATGGCCCGCGACGGCTTTACCCTTGCGGAAGCCGAGGCCCGGCTGGCCAGCCAGCTCTCCGCTGACGAAAAGGCCGCCCGCGCCCATGTGGTGATTGACACCAGCGGCTCCATCGAATACACTAAGTCTATGATCCCCGCCCTTTATGCCCAGGAGATCGCCCTGGCCTGACAAAGGAGGCTCCCATGGAAACACCCACGCCTACGCCCCAGCGCAACCGCCGGGCGGATCGATACAAGCAGGATAGCGGCGTTGCGCCCTCGCCGGAGCTGTTGCAGCGCACCGCGCCGCCCATTCCCGCGCCTGCTGCGGCCGAAGCGCCGCCCCCGGTGATGGCACGCCCCAAGCCTGCACCCCGCAGGCCAGCAAAGCGCAAGCTGCCCCTGTGGATCACCGCTGGCATCATCGTGCTTTTGATCCTCCTGCTGGCGCTGCTGGCCGCCCAGAACCTGATGCAGGCTTACATCGTGCAGCAGCAAAACGCCCGGGAGGCCGCCTATCAGAAGATCGTGGACAACCACCCCATTTATTACAAGGATCTCATCGATCAATACGCTGCCGAAAACAATCTTCAGCCCGCCTTTGTGGCGGCCATCATCCTCAACGAAAGCTCCTTCCGCACCGATGCGGAGTCCAATGTGGGCGCCCGCGGCCTGATGCAGCTCATGCCCGACACGGCTGAGTGGATCTCCGGCAAGCTGGGCGACAGCTATTATTCCTTCGACCATATGTGGGAGGCCGAGCAGAACATCCGCTACGGCTGCTGGTACCTGAACTACCTCAGCAAGCTGTTCCGGGGCGACCCGGTGACCATGGCCAGCGCCTATCACGCCGGGCAGACCACCGTGACCGGCTGGCTCAGCGACCCCGCCATGTCCCCCGACGGGCTGAGCCTGAGCCTTTCCGGCATGAAGGACGGCCCCACGAAAACCTATGCAGGGAGAGTGACCCAAGCCTATGCGATCTACGATGCGCTTTTTTATCAAACGGCTCCTGCCCCTGGCGCTGTGCCTGATTCTGCTTTGCAGTAACGCCCTGGCCACCAATGTGGGCGACAGCCTCATCGTGGGCATCCAGTCCACCAAGACCACCCGCCTCCAGCCCCTGGACCCTGTGGAGCGGGACATGATGAGCGTCTACGACCTGGTGTACGAGAGCCTCATCACCATCGACGACGACTACCTCCCCCAGGCCGGTCTGGCCGAGAGCTGGGAGGAATCCGGCGGCGGCAAGACCTGGACCTTCCAGCTCCGCGAGAACATCTTCTTCTCCGACGGCACGCCCATGACCGCCCACGACGTGGTGGCCACCGCCCAGTACATCCTTGACCGCGCCAACGAGGAGGATTCCCAGAACCCCGGCTATTACTTCAACCTGAAGTACTTCGTCAAGAGCATCTCCGCCTCCGGCGACCACACCGTGGTGGTCAAGACCGCCAACGGCCGCCACTACTGGGGCATCCTCTACGCCATGACCTTCCCCATCCTGCCCAAGGACAAGGTCACCGCCGATAATCCCCCCGGCACCGGCGCTTACATGATCTCCACCTTTGAGGCAGGCGACTACATCTGGCTGCAGCAGAATCCCCACTGGTGGCAGACCCGCCCCCAGGTGCAGGAGATCATGGTGATCATGCACAACTCCCCCAAGGCCGTTATCGAGAGCTACGAATACGCCCGGGTGGACACCATTTTCACCCGCTCCATCGCTGCCGCCCAGCACAAGAGCGGCACCACCTCCCTGGCCCTGGACTACCGCACCAACCAGCTGGAGACCGTGCTGATCAACCACCGCTCCTTCCCCCTGGATTCCCTGGCCGTGCGCCAGGCCATCCGCTACCTCATCGACCCGGACAAGATCGCCAGCCAGGTGTACATGGGCATGGTGGAGCGCACCGACACCCCCATGATCCCCGGCACCTGGATGTACAACGACACGCTGAGTAATTACTTCACCACCGATGTGGAAGCCGCCCGCCGCCTGCTTGAAGAAGACGGCTGGTCTGACACGGACGAGGACGGCGTGCTGGACAAGCTGAACTCCAAAGGCGACAAGAAGAACTTGCACCTGCGCATCTATGTTTACGAAGAGCCGGACAACAACGTGCGCGTGGAGACCGCCAACCTGATCGCCGATATGCTGGGCCAGGTGGGTATTTCCACCAAGGTGGAGATCATGACCTTCACGGATATCCAGGCCAAGCTGAAGGCCGCCTCCTTCGACCTGGCGCTGGCCTCCTTCGCCATGGACGCCTGCCCCGACCCGGGCTACCTGCTCATGACCGGCAATACCGGTAACTATGGCCTCTACAAAAGCACCGACATGACCAACCTCTGCAAGGACCTGCGCACCCAGCTCACCCAGGAGGGCTATCAGCAGTCCCTGTGGAACATCCAGTCCCGCTTTGCCGAGGACGTCCCCTTCATCTGCCTCTTCTACCGCTCCGGCTCCGTCCTCACCCGCCAGATGTACACCACCGCCCGCGACGTTCGCGAACTCGAACTCCTCCGCGGCATCGACACCTTCCACCCCTAAGGGGCAGACGACGCCAGAGGCTCTGCCTCTGGACTCCGCTTAAGGGCTTTGCCCTTAAGGATCCCACGAAGGGTCTTCGACCCTTTCGAAACCCATGCGGGTATGGCGCTGCTTGGTGATCTCCGAGCAGGGGTCACGCCGCGCAACGGGCGCGCCGCGACGCAGGGGAATATCTTGGCTCTCCCTCTGGGAGAGCTGTCAGCGCTTGCGCTGACTGAGAGGGCTGCCCCGCGCTCCTGCACCTGTAGGGGCAATCTGCGTCCCCGCCGCCCACACTCAAATTATTCATTATTCATCATTCATTCTTCATTTCATCTCCCCCGGAGGTACCCATGCCCTACTTCTGCTGCCTGCTCCTTGCCATCGCTGGCCTGCTCATGATCCTCAAGCCCGACCTCTACTGGGACTTGACCGAAAGCTGGAAAACCACCGGCGCCAAGCCCTCCACCGAATACCTGGACAACATTCGCATCAAGGGCTACATGTCCGCAGGCTTTGCCCTGCTGCTGGCGCTGATCCTGCTGCTTTCCTGACCAATGCAACCAAGGAGGCTGATTGTATGTTGGTCATCGGCACCTTCTTCCTGGATTGACCCCGGCCACACTATCAATTCCTAATTTTCTCACGAGGTGATTGCAATGGATTGGGTTGAAATTTCCGTACACACCACCACCCTGGGCGCGGACATGGTGTCCGAAGCCCTGATCGCCCACGGCGCCACCGGTACCATGGTGGAAGACCGCGCCGATATCCCCGACCCCACCAAGCCCAACGGCATCTGGGAGATCATTGATCCTAACCTGATCAACACCCTGCCCGAGGACGTGCTGGTCCACGCCTGGTTTGAGCCGGATGCCTCCTTTGCCGAGAAGATGCAGGCCCTCTCCGCCCACCTGGAAGAGATCCGCAATGCCGCGCCGGACTTCGACTTCGGCACCCTGGCCATCGATACCCTCAACGTGAAGGACGAGGACTGGTCGGAGGTGTGGAAGAAGTTCTACAAGCCCTTCCGCGCTGGCAAGTCCCTGGTGGTGAAGCCCACCTGGGAGTCCTATGAAAAGCAGGAAGGCGACCGCATCATCGAGATCGACCCCGGCATGGCCTTTGGCAGCGGCACCCACGAGACCACCGGCATGTGCCTGGAGCTGCTGGAGGAAGCCCTGCAGGGCGGCGAGCGCGTCATTGACGTTGGCACCGGCAGCGGTATTCTGGCCATCGGTGCCGCCATGTTGGGCGCCAAGGAAGTCCTGGCCATCGACATCGACCCCACCGCCGTACGCGTGGCCAAGGAGAACGTGGAACACAACGGCCTGCAGGACACCATCACCACCCTGGAGGGCAACCTGCTGGACAAGGTGGACGCCCAGTGCGAACTGTGCGTGGCCAACATCATTGCCGACGTGATCTGCATGTTCGCCGCTCCCCTCAACGACCACATCGTTCCCGGCGGCCTGTTCATCTGCTCCGGCATCATCAAGGAGCGGGAGCAGGACGTGGTGAACGCCCTCACCGCCGCTGACTACACCATTCTCAAAATCGCCCGCAAGGGTGAATGGGTGGCCATGCTCTCCCGGAGGCACGACTGATGCACCGCTTCTACGCTGATGAATCCGGCATTGCCGATGGCCTCGTCCACCTCAATGCCGAGGATGCCCACCACGCCCAGCGCGTCCTGCGCATGAAGGTGGGCGAAGAAGCTCAAATTTTCTGTGACCAGCGCCGCTACACCGCCCAGATCACCGACATGGACGACGGCGTGACCCTGCGCATCCTGGAGGAACTCCCCTCCACCGAGGCGGCGCTGCGCATCACCCTCTATCAGGGTCTGCCCAAGGCCGACAAGATGGAGCTGATCACCCAGAAGGCCGTGGAATTAGGCGCTGACCGTGTGGTTCCCGTGGCCATGAGCCGCTGTGTGGTGCAACTCAACGCCAAGGACGGCGCGAAAAAGCAGGAGCGCTGGCAGAAGATCGCCCGGGAGGCCTGCAAGCAGTCCGGCCGGTGCATGATGATGCCCGTGGACGCCCCCATCTCTTTCAAGGAGCTGCTGCGCCGCCTGCCCACCCACGCCGCCGCCATCGTCCCCTGGGAGGACGCCCAGGGCTACTCCCTGCGCACCTTCCACCAGCAGCACCCCGATGTGCGGGATGTGGCCATCGTCATCGGCCCCGAGGGTGGTATGTCCCCCGAGGAGATCGACCACATGAAGGCCGCCTCCTGCCAGTCTGTCACGCTTGGCCCGCGTATCCTGCGCACCGAGACCGCCGGCCTGAGTGCCATCAGCGCGCTGCTCTGTCTGTATGGGGATATGGAGTAAAGCATCACCATCTAAAACGCAACAATATCGCCCACCTCCAAAAGAGGTGTGACCGAAGGTTTCCAAAGGGCGACCGGAAAGCCCTTTGGTCGCCGCCGCAGCGGCGAAACCCCCGCAATTCTAAAATGGAGTGACTTTATTGAACACCGTTGCCTTCCACACCTTGGGCTGCAAGGTGAACCAATACGACACCCAAGCCATGCTGGAACTCTTCCGCGCCGCAGGCTACACCATCGTCCCCTTCCACGGCGAAGCAGACGTGTATGTGGTGAACACCTGCACCGTCACCGGCACCGGCGACAAGAAGTCCATGCAGCTCACCCGCCGCCTGCGCCGGGAACATCCCCAGAGCCACATCATCCTCTGCGGCTGCCTTGCCCAGCGCAAGGGCGAAGAGCTGCTGGACACCGGCGCACGGCTGATCCTCGGCACCCAGCGCCGGGGTGAGGTAGTGAACCTGCTGGAGCAGGCCGTTCGTGAGGATCGGCAGATCTGCGCCGTGGACGCCCTCACCACCGCCACACCCTTTGAGAACCTGATCATCACCGATCAGGAGGAACATACCCGCGCCACGCTGAAGATCCAGGAGGGCTGCAACAATCATTGCACCTACTGCATCATTCCCAGCGTACGCGGCCCCATCCGCTCCCGCCCCCTGGCCGATGTGGCCGCCGAGGCCCACCGCCTGGCGGACGCAGGCTACTGCGAGCTGGTGCTGACGGGCATCCACCTGAGCAGCTACGGCAAGGACCTGCAGGACGGCACCACGCTGCTGGACGCCATCCAGGCCGTGCAGGATGTGCCGGGGGTGAAGCGCATCCGCCTGGGCAGCCTGGAGCCTACCATCGCCACGGTGGAGTTCTCCGCCCGCCTGGCCCAGATGGACAAGGTCTGCCCCCAGTTCCACCTGGCACTGCAATCCGGCAGCGATACGGTGCTGGCCCGCATGGCCCGGCGCTACAACAGCCGCATGTACCTCACCGCGGTGGATAACCTCCGCGCCGCCTTCCCCCATGCCGCCTTCACCACCGATGTGCTGACGGGTTTCCCCGGCGAGACCGAGGAGGAATACCAGGAGACCCGCCGCATGATCGAAAAGGTGGGCTATGCCAAGATCCACGTTTTCCCCTATTCCCAGCGGGAAGGCACCAAGGCCGCTGTAATGCCGAACCAGCTGCCCAACGCCCTGAAGGATCAGCGCGCCCGTGAGCTGATCGCCCTGGGCGAGACCACCGCCCGTGCCTATCAGGAAAGCTGGCTGGGCTGCACCGCCACCGTGCTGGTGGAGGAGCAGGACGCCGCCAGCAACTGGCTGGGCTACACGCCGGAGTACATCCAGGTCACCTTGCCGGATTGCCCTGCCTGCCGCAGCGGCGCGGTGGTCACAGTCAGGCTCACCGCCATTGACGGCGAAGGAATGAAAGGAGAATTGGTATGAAGCGCAAATCATGGATCATCATCCTTTGTATTGAATTGGCGATCGTGCTGGCTGCGGGCATCATTCTCTGGCAGATCAACCAGGAGAAGCCCTTCTTCCAGCAGAAACCCGCCATGTACATGGAGCCTGTGGAGGCACAGCCCCTGCACCAGGCCTCCTTCAGCCAGACCTACGATTTCCGCATGGATGACAGCCTGAAGAGCGTCGTGATGGAGATATGGGAGCTGAAGGACGGGCAATGGGCGGACTTTGGCGGCGGCCGTATCGGCGCATCCCTCCAGGAGGGACAGTTTGCCCTTTCCTTCGATCTTCTGCCGAAGGCCGTTACGTATTCCGTCAGCGGCGCCAGCTACACCTATACCGTCAACAAGGATTTCGCGGTGGATGCTGCTCCCGCTGCTGATAACAGGCTGTACACCACCATGCTCACCCAGCTGCAGGAGATCAGCTACGAAACGCCCATCCCCATGGCGATACAGATGATCACCACCAAGCAAGACCCGCAGTTCATCGGCGTGGATTTCTTCCACCAGCCCGAAAAGCTGGCCAGCGAAGGCCACGACCATGTGTATGCCGTGACGCTGACATTCTCCCAGACTTCTATGGAATAAGAAAGGAGCTTTCCCATGAACAACTGCCTCTTCTGCAAGATCATCGCCGGTGATATCCCCTCCACCAAGGTCTACGAGGACGAGAAGGTCTACGCCTTCCGCGACATCAACCCCCAGGCACCCACCCATGTGCTGGTGATCCCCAAGCAGCACGTTACCGGTATGTCCGGCATCGACGAGGCCGACGATGCCACCCTGGCTGCCTGCCTGCGCGCCTGCAAGAAGGTCGCCGAGCTGGAAGGCCTGACCGAAAACGGCTTCCGCGTGGTGTCCAACTGCGGCGATCATGCCTGCCAGAGCGTACATCACCTGCATTTCCACGTGCTTGGTGGCCATCAATTGACCGAAAACATGGCCTGATTTTCAATTTTACAAAAAAATGTTGAAGAAATTCTACTTTCCCCATTGACGCGAAACTTGAAAAACGATATAATAGCTGTACGGTTCGCCATCCGTCCGTCTTAGCCGGCTGATGTCAAGGCGAGATGAGCGAGAGGAGGGATAACAGTGTCCGAGGTACGAGTCCGCGAGAATGAATCTCTGGAGAGTGCGCTCAAGCGTTTTAAGCGGCAATGTGCCCGCGCAGGCGTCATTCAGGAGGTCCGCAAGCGTGAGCATTACGAAAAGCCCAGCGTAAAGCGTAAGAAGAAGGCTGAAGCCGCACGCAAGCGCAAGTACTAATTTTCGTACAAATTCCCTTCCCCATTTCGGGGAAGGGTTTTTTGTTGTGGGCAGTTCGCCCCCGTGCGCATACATGGTTCAATTCAATCAAATGCGTTCTCTGCAACCAATCCTTCGCGGTTGGTTTCCTTTTGTTTTTCCGTAAAATTTCCAGCCAATCTCTTGCGATTTTTCGCCCCATTTGTTATACTATCCCTATCATTCAAGCAAAAAGAAGAGGGATCCATGAATTACAGCTTTCAATTACTGCCTCACGCCAACATACGTTATCAGGAATCGCTGAACCTGCTGGGTGCAGCTGAGCTTTCCTGCATTCTTCAAGCATTGCATATCGAGTCCGAAGTGCAGCTTCGCACCATTGGCGGAGCGCCTTTTCTCTGCTTTGAAGCGCCCCAACTGACCGACGAGCAGCTCACCGCCCTCTCCCGCCACAGCGCCCTGACGCTGCTCTGCCAGGAGGAAGGCGGCCTGCTGCGCCCCCTGGAGCGCCCCGCCACCGATTATCTCCCCCGCGACCTGGCGGAAGTGCTGAAATACAAGGGCAAGACCAGCGCCGTGTTCACCCACATGATGATCAACCTGGCGCTGTGTGCCAGCAAATCCTTCGGCGCAGCGCAGCCCATCACCGTGCTGGATCCCCTCTGCGGTCGCGGCACCACGCTTTTCGTGGCGCTGCAGCAGGGCATGAACAGCGTGGGCATCGACCTGGATCGCAAGGACCTGAAGGAAGCCGCCGATTACTTCAGCCGCTATCTGCAATTCCACCGGCTGAAGCACAAGCTGGAGCAGGGTTCCCGCACCGTGCGGGGCAACAGCGTTCCCGATGCTGTGTACACCCTGGCCACCAGCAAGCAGGCCTTTCAGGCGGGCGACACCCGCAGCCTGCGCCTGCTGCTGGGCGACACCAGCTACATTTCCGCCCTGCTGAAAAAGACCCCTGCGGATATCCTGGTCACCGACCTGCCCTATGGCGTGCAGCACGCACCCCAGGAGGGTCGCCGCCCGGAGAACTTCCCCGGTATGCTGCGCCGCGTGCTTCCCGCCTGGAAGGACGCCCTCAAGCCCGGCGCAGGTCTGGCCATCAGCTTCAACAGCCTCACCCTGCCCCGTGCCACCCTGGTGGAGCTGCTGGAGGGTGCTGGCTTCCAGGTGCTGACCGAGGCGCCCTACGATAATTTTGAGCATTTTGTGGAACAGGCCGTGACCCGCGATGTGGTCGTGGCTCGCAAGGCATAAAAATCCCATCTTTGATCATATCCTATCTTATCCTTTCTGTACGCATTAGTAGGAGGCAATACCCTTGACAACGCAAGAACTGAATGCAAAAACCGTGATCGAACTGCGAAAGCTGGCCAAGGAAAACGGCGTGAAGCTGGGCGCAGGCGTATCCAAGAGCGACATCGTGGCCAAGCTGGCCGCCGCCCTTGGCGATGCCGCTGCGCCCGCCCCTGCCGTGGCGGAGGAAATCACGGCCGAGGCCGCCATTCCCGATGGCGACTCCCCCGCCCCCAAGCCCGAACCTGCTCAGCCCCAGTTCAAGGCGGCCTGGCACAATCCTGCGCCCCGCTACAACAGCAAGCCTGCCTATCAGGCGCCCACCTACCCCCAGCGGCCCGCCTGGCAGAGCAACCAGGCGCGCCCCGCCATGGAGGTGCAGCGCCCCGCCCCCGTGCGCCAGAATACCTACACGCCCCGCTTCGGCCCCGGTGCCTCTGCCCCCGCCGCCAATGAGCAGCGCGAGGAGGAGTATCGTCCCTTCCGCAGCGAGCCTGCAGCCCGCACCGGCTTTGGCCCCGCCGCCCAGGAGCGCCGCCCTGCCTATAACGAAGCGCCCCGTGGCGAATATGCCCAGCAGCGCAGCTTTGAGCAGCCCCGGCAATACGAGGCGCAGCCTGCCTACACCAACAACAATCCCTACAATAACAATTCCTACAATTCCGGCTACAACCGCGGCTATGCCCCCCGCCCGGCCTACAACCAGCCCCGGGAGCAGGCCGCCTATCCCCAGCAGCAGGATCCCTCCGCGCCCAACCCGGCCGTGACCGAACTGCTGGCCGCCGGCGAGTGCGGTGATGGCAGCGGCGTGCTGGAGCTGCATCCCGATGGCTACGGCTTCCTGCGTTCTGATCACTTCCTGCCCTCTGCCAAGGATATCTACGTTTCCATGGCGCAGATCCGCCGCTTCGGCCTGCGCACCGGCGACCGTGTGGTGGGCAAGACCCGCCCCCAGCGGGATGGCGACAAGTACACCGCCATGCTCTACATCACCGAGGTCAACGGTCAAAGTGCCGACGAGACCCAGACCCGCCCCTCCTTTGAGGAGCTGACGCCCATCTACCCCACCCGTCGCATCGACCTGGAATCCCACGACGGCGAAAAGCTGGACGACATGCGCCTCATCGACCTCATCGCGCCCCTGGGTTTTGGCCAGCGCGGGCTGCTGCTCTGCCCGCCGGACACCGGCAAAACCACGCTTTTGCAGCACTTTGCCAATGTGATCACCGCCAACCACCCCGATGCCACCGTGATGGTGCTGCTCATCGACGAGAACCCGGAGGACGTGACCCTCTTCCGCGATCAGGTGAACTGCCAGGTGCTGGCCTCCACCTTCGACCAGCCGCCGGAGAACCACCTGCGCCTCACCGACATGGTGCTGGAGCGCGCCCAGCGTCTGGTGGAGCAGGGCAAGGACGTGATCCTCATCGTGGATAGCCTCACCCGCCTGGCCAAGGTGTACACCACCGCCGCCGCCCAGCAGGGCCGCAGCCTGCCCGGCATGGTGAACCCCACCAGCCTCTTCCGTGCCAAGAAGCTCTTTGGCGCTGCCCGCTGCGTCAAGGAGGGCGGCAGCCTCACGGTCATCGGTGCCATGAACATCGAGACCGGCTCCAAGGTGGACGACAGCGTGGTGGAGGAGTTCAAGGGCACCGCCAACATGGAGCTGGTGCTGGATGTCTCCCTGGCCCACGCAGGCGTCAAGCCGCCCATCAACCTGCAGCTCTCCGGCACCAAGCGCGCCGAAGCCCTGCTGAGCGACGCCCAGCTGGAAGGCCTGCGCCTCGTCCGCTCCGTGCTGAACACCACCCGCCCCAACGCCGCCATCCCCCAGATCCTCTCCCTCCTGTCCAAAACCGACTCCAACGACGCCTTCCTCGCCAAATTCAAGGACTGGGTCGCACTCATGGAGAAGAGCAGGTAAGGGGCTTCGCCCCTTAACCCCAGCAGAGGCGCTGCCTCTGCACTCCGCCAAAGGGTCTTCGACCCTCTGGACTCCCTTTCGGGTAGGGCGTTTCAGGGCGATCTCCGAGATGGGGTCACGGCGCAAATACGGTTGCGCCGCGACGCGGAGGCATGAGAGCTTGGCTCCCCCTCCGGGGGAGCTGGCTGAGCGCAGCGAAGACTGAGAGGGCTGCGCCACTTGCTCCAACACCAACCGATCCCCGTGTTACAACCTAAATTCCGAATTCCGCATTCCGAATTCCGAATTATCTTTAAAAAATCTCTTGCATTCGGTCCGCATCTATGCTATAATCGTCCATGCGGTTAATGCCGATCATTGCATACGCGAAAGAGGTGAAACAGCAATGAAGGAAAAGATTCATCCCCAGTACGGCAAGTGCATCGTTCGCTGCGTATGCGGTGAGACGTTTGAAACCGGTTCTACCAAGAAGGAAATGAAGGTGGATATCTGCTCTAAGTGCCACCCCTTCTACACCGGCAAGCAGAAGCTGGTTGATACCGGCGGCCGTGTTGATCGCTTCAAGAAGCGTTTCGGCCTGGAGTAATGAAAGACTACAGCGTGTCATTCGGCACGCTGTTTTCTTATGCCATTTTGCGCTCCCCGGCAGGGATTGCCCCCTGCGATGTTGAATATTGAATTTGGTTTGATATGCGCAAACCCCACTATGTACGACCCGCGCTTTTCGCGCAGAAATGAGGTACCCTTATGGCAAACAAAGCTTCCGCCTGCCCCCGCGTTGATATCGGCGGCCAGGCCGTGATGGAGGGCGTGATGATGAAGGCGCCCGACGCCATCGCCATCGCCGTGCGCCGCCCGGATGATTCCATCGTGGTCAAGCGCAGCGAATACGTTGCTCCTTCCAAAAAGCACAAGTGGATGGGCTGGCCCATCCTCCGCGGTATTGTGAACTTCTGCACCATGCTGTCCATGGGCATGAACACCCTGCAAGCCTCCACCGAAATGCTGGGCGTGATGGACGAGGAACCCACCAAGTTCGAAAAGTGGCTGGCCAAAAAGCTGGGCAAAGGCGTTGACAAGGTGGTCATGGGCGTGGCCATGGTGCTGGCGGTGATTCTCTCCGTGGGCTTATTCTTCGTGATCCCCGAGGCCTGTGCCAGCGGCCTGCGCGCCCTGGGGCTTGGCCGCATTGCGGTCAACCTGCTCTCCGGCCTGGTGCGCATCGCCATTCTCATTGGCTACATGATCTTCTGCTCCTTCGTGCCGGATGTGCGCCGCACCTTTCAGTATCACGGTGCGGAACACAAAACCGTGTACTGCCACGAGGCGGATAAGCCCCTCACCCCCGAGAATGCCGCCCCCTTCACCACCCTGCATCCCCGCTGCGGCACGGCGTTCCTGCTCATCGTGTTCACGCTGAGCATCATCCTCTTCACCCTGGTGGGCTACAATGGCGACCAGTACATCCTGCGCCTCTTGTCCCGCCTGGCGCTGCTGCCCATTGTGGCCGGTGTGAGCTACGAGGTGCTGAAGGGTCTAGCCCACAGCGACAACAAGCTGACCAACGCCCTGCGCTGGCCCGGTCTGCAGCTGCAGCGCCTCACCACCAAGCAGCCCGATGAAAAGATGCTGGAGATCGCCATCGTGGCCATGAACGTGGCGCTCCACGGCCTGCCCGAAAACGCCCCCACCACCGAGGAAGGCTACACCCTGCTCCACTCCTACAAGGAATCCGAGAAGGGCTATGTGTTCCCCGCCGAGGACGCTGCCCAGTGACCCCGCAGGCTTTGATCCGCGAAACCACCGCGCTGTTTCAGGCGGCAGGCATCCCCGATCCCGCCTGGGACAGCGCGCTTCTGCTTGCCCACCTCACCGGCAAGCCCGCCCTGAACCTGCGCCTGGACATGGACACCCAGCTGGACGAAGCGCTGCTGACCCGGTTCTACGCTCTGCGGGATCAGCGCCTGCAGCGCGTTCCCCTGCAATACCTGCTCCACCAGCAGAGCTTTATGGGGCATGATTTCTATGTGGACAGCCGCGTGCTGATCCCCCGCCCCGAAACGGAGCTGCTCACCGAGCTGGCCATCGCAGAAATGCAGCACCGCCGCACCGCCCTTGACCTGTGCTGCGGCAGCGGGTGCATCGGCATCAGCCTGGCGCTGGCCGTGCCTGGGGCTGATGTCCACAGCGCCGATCTTTCCCCCGATGCCCTGGCCGTGACCCGCCGCAATGCGGAAACGCTGGGTGCGCAGATCACCCTGCACCAGGGCGATCTCTTCGCTGCGGTGGAGGGATTGCGGTTCGATCTCATCATCAGCAACCCGCCCTACATCCCCACGGAGGACTGCCGCAGCTTGCAGGCCGAGGTGATGCAGGAGCCTGGCATGGCGCTGGACGGCGGTGCCGATGGCTACGACTTCTACCGCCGCATTGCCCAGGAAGCTCCCGCGCACCTCAACGTGGGCGGCGTGGTGCTGCTGGAGGTGGGCTTCGACCAGGCCGAGGGCGTGGCCGCGCTGCTGCGCCAGGCCGGATTCCAAGAGACCTGCATCCACCAGGATCTGCAGGGCATTCCCCGCATGGTGGTCGCCCACCTGTAACGGAGGCGCTATGTTCGAGAAATTCCAATGGATCCTCTCCCGGTTCGAGGAGCTGTCCGTGGCCATCGGCCAGCCGGAGGTGCTTGCCGACCAGGGCAAGTACCAGCAGCTGCTGAAGGAGCGCGCCGCCCTGGAACCCTCTGTGGCGGCCTGGGAGAGCTATCAGACCCTGCTGCACCAATTGGCCGAAGCCAACGAAATGCTGGAGGATCCCGACCTGCGGGACGTGGCTCAGGCCGAGGTGGCTGAGCTGACCCAGCGCAAGGCCGACATGGAGCAGGAGCTGCGCATTCTGCTCCTGCCCCGCGACCCAGACGATGACAAAAACGTGGTCATTGAGATCCGCAGCGGCACCGGCGGCGACGAAGCCTGTCTCTTCGCTGCGGACATGATGCGCATGTACATCCGCTACGCCGAGCGCCACGGCTTCCGGGTGGAACCCATTTCCACCAGCACCACGGAGCTTGGCGGCGTGAAGGAGGCCGTGTTCTCCCTCATCGGCCAGGGCGCATTCGCCCACATGAAATACGAGAGCGGCGTTCATCAGGTGAAGCGCATCCCCGTCACCGAATCAAACGGTCGCATCCAGACCTCCACCTGCACCGTGGCTGTGCTGCCCGAGGCAGAAGAGGTGGAGCTGACCATCCTGCCCAAGGACGTGCGCATCGATGTCTACCGCGCCAGCGGCCACGGCGGGCAATGCGTCAACACCACGGACTCGGCGGTGCGCATCACCCACCTGCCCACGGGCATCGTGGCCACCTGCCAGGATGAAAAGAGCCAGATCAAGAACCGCGACAAGGCCATGAAGGTGCTGCGCTCCCGCGTGCTGGAAAAGCTCCGCGCTGAGCAGGACGACGCCTATGCGGCCAACCGCCGCAGCCAGGTCGGCACCGGCGAGCGGGCAGAGAAGATCCGCACCTACCACTTCCTGCAGGGCCGCGTCACCGACCACCGGCTGGGCCTGACCCTCTACCGCACCGAGGAGATCATGGACGGCGACCTGGACGAGTTCATTCAGGCGCTGCGCATGGAGGAACAGGCGCAGCTGCTGCGCAACTTAGGCTGAAAGAAGGTACGACCATGAACACAAGGGTACTGGCGGCCTCGCCCGCGACCCTTTCCACCGCCGCCGAATTGCTGGCTTCCGGCCAGCTGGTGGCCTTCCCCACCGAAACGGTTTACGGCCTGGGCGCCAATGCCCTGGATAAGGACGCGGTGCTGTCCATCTTTGCCGCCAAGGATCGCCCGGCGGACAACCCGCTGATCGTCCACATCTGGCACCGGGAGCAGCTCAAGGACATCTGCGAAGTCTCTCCCCTGGCCGAGAAGCTGATGGACGCCTTCTGGCCCGGCCCGCTCACGCTGCTGATGCCCCGCAAGGAGAGCATCCCCCTGGAGGTCACCGCCGGGCTGCCCACCGTGGCCGTGCGGATGCCCTCTCACCCCGTGGCGGCGGAGTTGCTCCGTGTGTGCGACCTGCCCATCGCCGCCCCCAGCGCCAACCGCAGCGGCAAGCCCAGCCCCACCACCGCCCAGCACGTTTTTACCGACATGGACGGCCGCATCCCGCTGATCATCGATGGCGGCAGCTGCGATGTGGGGCTGGAAAGCACCGTGCTGGACATCAACCAGCCCACGCCCTGCATCCTGCGCCCCGGCGGGGTCACCCAGGCCATGCTGGAGCGCGTCATCGGCCCGGTCACCGTGGCGGGCAGCGTGCTGCGCCCCCTGCAAAAGGGCGAAAAGGCACTCTCCCCCGGCATGATGTACAAGCACTACTCCCCGGATGGCCAGGTCTCCCTGGTGGAAGGCGCCGAGGCCCATGTGGTGGCCGCCCTGCGGGAATTGCACCACCAGGCCGAAGCCAACGGCCACCGCGCCTGCGTGATGTGCTTCTCCGAGCATGTGGCTGATTTGGCCGACTGCCACCCCCACGACCTGGGCAGTCAAGCCTGCCCCGAGGAAGTCGCTCGCCGCCTGTTCGAGACCCTGCGCCGCCTGGACGATGAGCATATGGACGCCATCTTCAGCGAGGTGGTGCCGCCGGAGGGCGTTGGCCTGGCCGTGATGAACCGCCTGGGCCGAGCCGCCGCGTTCCGCACCATCCAAGCAAAAGAAGTCATAGAAAAAGCCTGACCGATCGGTCAGGCTCTTTGCTTATTCTGCAAGATATTTCAGTTGGATGTACCCCCGGTAGCCATCCACGGCCACCCCTGCCCAGGTCTCGCCCTGCCACAGTTTTTCGATGGGCGTACCCTTCTTCACCTGCTTCACCACGCGGGTGTCCCGGTGAGTACCCAGGTGTAGAGGGGCATTCTTGCCGCCCACAGCGGCGTCCGTGGCCGCATCTGCCATGGGGATGAACTGCAGATACTTGTTCTGCACATAGCCCACATGGCCGTCGTACCACAGCTTGCTCCAGCTCTTTCCCTGCTCAATCACCAGCACCACCAGGAGCTTCGTCAATTTGCGCATGGGGATTCCCCTTTCCCGCTATCATCTAATAACAATTCTATTTCATTTTATTACAATTGTCAATCATTTCAGCGTTTTGTTACACATATGACGAAACAGAAAGATCGCAAAAAAACTTCCAGAAAACCGTGGAAATTGCTTGACTTTTCCGCCAAAAGAGCGTATGATTATCGATGGCATCAATAACTCCGCTAGCCCCGGTAGCTATTGAACACAAGCGAAAACATGCGACCATCATGGATTCGCGCCCACCTTCAACCACCTTTTGAGGAGGAAATACCTTTGAAGACGTTTATGCCGAAAGCTGCCGACATTACCCGCAAGTGGTATGTTGTCGATGCTGAGGGTCAGGTCTTTGGCCGTGTTGCCAGCCAGGTTGCCAACATCCTGCGCGGCAAGAACAAGCCGATCTACACCCCCAATGTGGATACCGGTGACTATGTCATCATCATCAACGCTGATAAGATCGTCATGACCGGCAAGAAGCTGGATCAGAAGGTCTACTACCATCACTCCGGCTATGTCGGCGGCATGAAGGAAACCAAGTACCGCAAGCTGCTGGCCGAGAAGCCCGAGTTCGCCATCCGTAAGGCCGTTGTGGGTATGCTGCCCAAGGGTCCCCTGGGCCGCCAGATGGCTAAGAAGCTCAAGGTTTACGCTGGTGCCGAGCATGGCCATGCCGCCCAGAACCCTGAGAAGTTCGACCTGATCTAACTTGCGGAAAGGAGTAAAAACAAATGGCGAAGGTAGAATACAACGCTGTTGGCCGCCGCAAGAAGGCTGTTGCCCGCGTCCGTCTGGTGGCTGGCGATGGCAAGGTGACCATCAACAAGCGTGATATCGACAATTACTTCGGTCTCGAGACCCTGAAGATGACCGTCCGTCAGCCCCTGGCTCTGACCAACACCACCAACTTCGACGTGATCGTGAACGTGTGCGGTGGCGGTCTGACCGGTCAGGCTGGCGCCATCCGTCACGGTATCAGCCGCGCCCTGTGCAAGGCTGATCCCGAGCTGCGCGCTGCCCTGAAGAAGGCTGGCTTCCTCACCCGCGATCCTCGTATGAAGGAGCGCAAGAAGTACGGCCTGAAGGCTGCCCGTCGTGCGCCTCAGTTCTCCAAGCGCTAATCTTTCAAACATTCCAGTGCTGCTCTCGGCACTGGAATGCTTTTATTTTCAAGGGTTTGCGGCGTTGAGAAGATTTGGAAAGTGCCTGTTCTGAAAACGGTAGGCAGCAAGTAGGAAGCAGGTAGGAAGCACAATTTGCAAGCATAAAGCCGGAAACGGATTCCTGTGAAAGGAGTTCATTTCCGGCTTTTTCTGTTATGCAACTGTCTCCCTCCCTCTCGTCAGATCATGTTGATGGCATCCACCAGGGCTTTGATGTCAGGGTGCGTATACACGCGCTCAGTGAGTGACATGGCACCCTTGTGACCTACGATCTTCTTGATCATCGTCTGGTCAACGTGCGCCTCAGCCAGCAGCGAGATACAGGTGTGCCTCGTATCGTGGGGCTGGTGTTCAAAGCCTAACTGTTCCATCAACGAAATGAAATAGCTGTCGTAGTAGTTCCGATAGTCGAAGTGCTTCTGATCCGGCGTGTGCAGGAGATACTCGCAGGTGGAACCTTCATACCACGCGCGATAGAACGGCAGTACCTTGTCTGCGATCGGCACCTTTCGGATACCGTTCTCAGTTTTGCTGGCAATGACATCGAAGTACTGCTCGTCCAGATGTACGTGTTCCTTCTTCAGATCCAGGAATTCGGAGATGCGGCAGCCGTTGTAGATCAGCATCAGGATGATCTGGTAGTAAGGATCCTCTGCCAGCTCCCAAAGACGTTTGATTTCATCCTTGGTGAAAGGCGTACGATCCCGCTTATTAGGATTCTGATCCTTGTAGCGGCTGATGTCCACAAACTCCGAATAGTCCTTGCTGACGATATCGTGCATACGTGCGTAGTCGTAGAGCTGATTGAACAGGCTCTTCAGCTTCTTCAGCGTGGGATAGTTCTTGCCGCAGGTGTCAACAACGTGCTGCAGATCAGCCAGCCGGATATCCTTGAAGGTTTTCGTGTACAAGGTACCGCACACCTTGAAGGAGGCTTCATAGCCGTGTACGTTGGATTCGGATATGGTTTGGAACTTTTCCTTTGACCAACGCTCGTAGAGCTCCTGAAAGGTGATTTTGGCAGCTTTCACATCGAAGGGGTTCTGATTGAATTCCGCCAGCATCTGTAGACCTTCTTTGCGGGTTGCAGCATAGCCGATCGTGATGTATTCCTGCACCGTCTTGTCCTTGGCCTCGTCATACCTCCATCCAGCTGTCTTTCGTACCATGTAGGGGCGTCGCCGGTTCCCCGACATTTTCTTGACGGTTCCGTAACCATTGGGTAGTTTCACGTGAGTTCCTTTCCTTCTGCCCAGGAGATTTATGATAAGGGGAGAGCACCCCAATCATCAAATTGATATTACTGATCACCAGACTGGTTTCTACGACGCAGAAAGTCTTCAAGGGCCAATCTGCGTTCTTCCTCATCTTCGGGGGAGAGTGGCGCACGAACGACCCGAACTGTGTCGGGAAGTCTTCCTTTGACCGCAGAACGTGGGCCGTTGTTTTTGATGGGGGTGAGCTTATCGGTCAGCACAGCAGATGAATAGTGGAGTTGTGCACCCATAAGCCACCCTTCCAGAAAGTCACGGCCATCCTGCGGGTTATCAGAAGATAGCATTTCAGCAACAAAGCGTTCGCCGCCAAAGCTCCTGAGAATGTGTACAACCTGTGGGTTCCATTCGGCGTCTTCTTCAGCGGCCTCAAAGGCGATACCACTGCCGATAACCTTCTTGCCATCATCGTCATGAATGGGGAGAATCTTGAACTTGATTTCCCGCTTGCAGGAAAGATCAAAAAGCAATGTTGCGATGTCGGCCAGGGTCTTTACTTCAAGCGTGGGCTGCGGATAACCGAGAAGCTCAGCTGGTTTTACGCCCAAAACACGTGCCATGATGTTGATTGTAGCAATGGAAGGCTCGATCTCGCCGCTCTCGTATTTCTGAATAGAGCGGAGAGCTTTGCCAAAGCGCTTGCCGAATTCGGTCTGACTCAAACCGATAGCCTTACGTGCTTCGCGGATACGCAGCCCGATCAGAATTGCATTCTGACGGGCATACAGATCTCGCGCTGCTTGTCGCAGCGTATCGCTTTCATTGGCATCTTCGGATAATGCGAGAAGAAAATCTGCGAGAAGAATCTCATCGGCCTTTTTTCGGGACTTCACAATGCTGTGATCGTTATGGTAGCGAGTAAGGGCATCAAGAAGAAGGGATTCATCATCGCCTGTAAACTTAATGCCAGCCAGTGATATGAGCTGCATGAGGCTCTGAATTACTTTATCAAGATTGATGGACATATGAAATACGCCTCCATTTAGAATTGTGTATTATCTATCCGCTTTCTCATTATATCATATAAATTTGCGTATTGCAAGTGGGCTGAAAAAATAAATTACGCCAAAATTGACGCAAAGCACTATTGACAACCTCACAATGCGATGATATAATGAATATGCAGAAATGCAATGCGTATCATTGATGCATATTAGGAAGGAGGGAGGTGAGATTATGGAGAAGAAGCTGTATGTGGAGTTGCCGCCGTTCACCGGTCGCAACGTCCCTATCACCGAGATCGCCAAGGCGATGCGAAAGGATGCCCAGTATGTCCGCATTGGCATCCAGCAGGGATTGCTGCACTTCGGAATCGCCATCAAGCGTGATGATTCCAACGAGTACAATTACTACTGCCCTGACAGAAAGGTGTGGGAAGAGATTGGCTACTTCAAGCCGGAGACTGCCTGACATTTGTGATCAGCACTTCACTGAAAACAAAAAGAGCCTTCATCCTGCCAGATGAAGACTCGCTGTGACAGTCCCACAGCGGCTGCTGCGCTAACTATCTACCGCAATTGATATTATAGCACAGCAGCCGCCTCTTTACAACCTGAAAGGAGGCAAAATGACCAACAAGCCTATCCCGAATGAAATTACGGATCACGGCTTGTTCTGCTGCTGGCGCTATGAAGAACGCAATGGAAAACAGACCAAGGTTCCCTACAATCCCCGGACAGGAGAACGAGCCAAGAGCAACGATCCTCAGTCCTTTGCCGATTACCTGACGGCATCCTGTGCCAGTCACCAGTATGACGGCATGGGGCTGGGCATATTCAACGGCATTTGTGCGATTGATCTGGATCACTGCATCGACGCAGACGGCAACTACAATCAAACAGCCGCAGAGATCATCGCCATGATGCACAGCTACACGGAACTCAGCCCCAGCGGAACAGGCGTACACATCCTGTTCCAGGCTGAGAACTTCCGCTATGACACCAACCGACATTACATCATGAACCGGCAAGCGGGCATTGAGGTGTACGTGGCCGGTGCGACAAACAAGTATGTGACGATCACAGGCCAGCCCTGCACAGCATACGGGTTTGGTGACCGTAACGACGAACTTCAGCAGATGCTTGAGCGCTTCATGGTGAGAACACAAACTACTGCAGGAAATGCAATAAATGCAGTAAATACCCTCTTGACCAGCGACCAACTGCTGGAAAAAGCGTTCAGCAGCCGCAGAGGAGAGGCCATCCGTCGCCTGTGGTCAGGCGACACCACCGGCTATCCCTCCCACTCGGAAGCAGATCAGGCCCTGTGCAGTCACCTGGCATTCTGGACAGGACGCGACGCAGGAATGATGGATGCCATGTTCCGTCAATCCGGGCTGATGCGCGACAAATGGGATCGCAAGCAGACCAGCTCTACCTACGGGCAGATCACGATCCAGACCGCCATCCGGAATTGTACCGAGGTGTACACGCCCAGGGGACAGCGGCAAGTGCAGCCTGCACCTACTCCCGTGGCCGAAGCAGAGGAACCAAAGTTCCTGCCGGTGAAGCCCCTGACACCTCAGAGCAGTGAGCTGCCGCCGTTCCCCGTGGAGTGCCTGCCGGAGCCGTTGCGCTCCTATGTGAGCGCCGTTTCAGAACACAGCCAGACTTCCCCTGATATGGCGGCGGTCATCGGACTGGGAACACTGGCGGTGTGCCTGCAAAGCAAATACCGCGTTGAGGGCAGCCTCGGATACTATGAGCCGTTGAGCCTGTACACAGTGGTGATCGCGCCTCCGGGCGAGCGCAAGTCCAGCGTCATGAACGACATGACCCGTGCGCTGCGTGACTACGCGGACGAATACAACCGCAGCCGCAGCGCCGACATCAAGGCCAACAGGCGTGAGCGCGAATCCCTGCAGCGGCAGATCAATGCCCAGCAGAAGAAGCTGGAGCAGTCCGGCAAATGGGAGGATGAAGCACAGCTGAACGTGCTGAATGATCAGCTGGAAGCCCTGCCGGAGCTGAAGCCTACGCGCTTCTTCGCGGATGACTGCAGCAGCGAAGCCCTGACCAGCCTCATGGCAGAGAACGGCGGTGTGATCTCCGTCATCTCCACCGAGGGCGGCGTCTTCGACATGATGAACGGTCGCTACAGCAACAAGGTCAACATCGACGTTTGGCTCAAGGGCCACTGCGGCGACACGATCTATGTGGATCGCAAATGCCGCGAGGCCGAGAGTATTGCCCATCCGGCGCTGTCAGCGATTTTGAGCATTCAGCCCTGTGTGCTGGAGGAGATCATGACCAACGCCACCATGAGCGGGCGCGGCCTGATCGCGCGATTCCTGTACGCCTCGCCGCCGTCCCGGATCGGCAGCAGATCCTTCACCAGCAGGCCCATTCCTCCTGAGATCGAAGCCGACTACCGCAGCATGATCTATCGGCTGATGGCGCTTGATCGACCGGAAGAACCACGAACCCTGACGCTGGCTCCCGATGCCACGGAGCAGATCGCCGAATACTTCCAGCACCACGAACGTTTCCTCGTGGGGGAAGGGCAGGCGATTTCGGACTGGGCCAGCAAGTACATAGGAGCAGTGCTGCGCATCGCCGGTCTGATCCATGCGGCTGAGATGCAGCCCGAGGGCAGTCCGATCATCACTGAGGCAACCATTGCCCGGGCGATCTGTATCGGCCAGTACTTCCTGCAGCATTCGCTGTATGCCTACTCCATGATGGGCACTGATCTCAGCATCCAGAAGGCACGGTTTGTCCTGGCAAAGCTCCGCAAGAAGGAGATCACCCAGATCAAACGCTCGGAGCTGTTCCAGATGTGTCGGGGCAAGTTCTTCAAAAAGACAGAGGAGCTGCTGCCCACGCTGGAGCTGCTGGCGGATCATGGCTACATCCGAATGGAAGAGCCGGAGCATTTCACGGTTGGCCGACCGCCTGACACGCGGATCTTCGTCAACCCGGGTGCAGTAATCTGAGATCGGCTTTGCCGATTAGCAACAGCGATTGCTTGCAATCGCCGAGCGTAGCCAGCACAGCCGTTAAGGCTGGGATGGCCGATAAAATGCATTTATTGCATTTACTGCATAACATCTGTGAATCGGCATGATGAGCAGATGGCACCGGCCACAGGGGCACAACAATGTCCGTGTGGTCGGTGTAAGGCCTCCGCAGAGGCCGCATTCCCCGTTCCCCCTCGGAGAGCCCACGGCACTTTGCAGCCGATGAGGTCAGCCCTTGGGCTGACTAAGCGTGTCAAACACTTGTGTTTGATGCGCTGTACCCTCGGGAATCTCTGATTTCCGAGGGCGATAAGCTGAAAGTGTCATTAGTGGGTTATTACACTTCCGCAGAAGTGCCGTGAGCCCCCGGTTGTCCTGTCCCCCCCCATACCCACGGAAAGGAGTCCCATGCCCCGTAACGACGGAAAGAACTACACCGTAGCAAGAAATCGAGACCTCTGCGGCAACGACATCAGGAACGCCCAGGGTCACAACGAACGACAAAACGAAACCTATTCCAACGAAGACATCGTCCCCGAACGAACCCCATTCAACGTCCACTTCAAGCAGCCGACTGCTGGATACAGCGAGATGTTCGATCAGATGGAGCAGGCAGGAACGATCTCCACTCGCGGCCTAAAAGCCGACGCCACCCACTTCTGTGAAATGGTGCTGGACGTCAACTCCGCGTACTTCTTCAACCACGGCGGCTATGAATTTGCAAAGCAATTCTATGCGGATGCTTACAAGGCCGCAGCGGAAATCATCGGCGGCGAGCAGTACATCCTGTCAGCCGTCATGCATGCTGACGAGCGTAACCGTGCGATGTCTGACGCACTCGGCCAGGATGTGTACCACTACCATATGCACATCGTATATGTGCCGGTGGTGGAGAAGCAGATTCTCTGGTCGAAGCGCTGTAAGGATCCGGCGCTGCGTGGCACGGTCAAGGAGACGATCATGCAGGTCAGCCGAAGTAAGAAATGGGCGTCGCAGCCTGTGCTGGATGAAAGCGGTCAGCCGCTGCTGTCGAAGAATGGCAAGCCAATCCTGCGGCCCTCCTACAGTGTCCTGCAAGATCAATTCTATGACCGCATGTGTGCTGCGGGTTACGATGACATCGAGCGTGGTCAGCGCGGCAGCACCGAAGAACACCTGACGGTTACGCAGTTCAAGGTGCAGCAGGAGCAGCAGCGGCTGGCGGATGTACAGGCAGAAATCGCACAGCTTGGTGATGAGAAGGAGCAAGCCATTGAGGATGTTCGCGCTGCCCAGGAGAGGCTACACGAGATCGCGCCCAAGGTGAAGGATGTGGAGCAGAAATCTGTAGACCTCCTTCACGATGCAGACAAGCATCTGCCGGAAGCTGGTATGCTGGAGTCTGCCAAGGCTTATCGGGAAAAGAAGGTGATGCCATTCATCAAACGAATGCAGAAAATCTATCTGGCGCTATATCGGAGATTCATGGATATGAAGAGCGAGTTTGATGCTTTGAAGCAGCAGCGGAATCAGGAGGCCTATCGGTGGGAGGAGCAGGCAAGAAAGTTCCAGCGGGAATGCCAGCAACTGCGACCGGAGGCCATGAATTTCCGCAAGCTGCAACGGGTGCTGGGCACAGAAAAAGTGGAACAGCTGTTGACTGCGCCGGAGACGTTGCCACAGCAGAAACACAACATCATCCCAGGTAGTGAAGAGCGATAAGGAGTTATGTGTGAAATGCGAAAAATATAGCTAAATATGCTATGAATATCGATTTGGGTAAGTTTAGAATAGTATTCTGTGGAGAACAACAATTCGGTCATTGACATTCTGGGGGTTAACCATTAGCATTATGGTGAGAGATCCTTTCTGGATGGTGACAAAATATGAGAACGATTCATAGCATTGAATTGAACGATAACAGCAGAGAGGAACAGCTGCCGGGCTTTGATCTGGATTTCCCCTATATTGCAACCTGTGCGGAACTGGACAAATACCTGGAACCAATCGTTCCCTGGCATTGGCACCGGACGGTGGAGTTGTTCTACATGAAAAGCGGATCGCTGGAATACACCACCCCGAAAGGCAAATGGACATTTCCTGCCGGTTCCGGTGGTTTTGTCAATTCCAATGTTCTGCACAGCACCAGCTTCCAGACATCCGCTGACAGCAATATTCAGCTTCTGCACTTGTTTGATCCATCATTTCTTTCAGGGGAACACGGGAGCCGCATGGAAGCAAAGTACATTCTGCCTCTGACCACCGCTCCCGGAGTGGAAGTCATTCCGCTATACCCGGACGATCCTGAACAGGCAGCTATTTTGGAGGAAGTCAAGCAGGCGTTTGATTTGTCCGAACAGGAATGGGGATATGAATTTAGGCTCCGGGATTCCTTGTCCAGAATTTGGCTGAAGCTTTTCGAATTGGCTCGCCCTGCCATGGAACAAGGGAACGCAAGTAAGGATTCTGATGATAAGATCAAGATGCTGATGGTTTACATTCATGAACACTATGGGGAGCCGATTTCCGTGGAGCAGTTGGCGCAAACGGCTCATATCAGTAAAAGAGCCTGCTTCCGTCTGTTCCAGGATACTTTACACATGACCCCGGTGGAATATATCCGAAGCTACCGTCTGCAAAAGGCTTGTCAGATGCTGGCGAAATCCAAAGAGTCTGTTACCCAAATCGCATATTGCTGCGGGCTTGGTTCCAGCAGTTATTTCGGTAAGACCTTCCGGGAGGAATTTGGCTGCTCTCCCATAGAATATCGTAGGCGTTGGCACGATTCTGATAAAAACGGGCATCAATAGTATATCTATCGTGCCAAATAATCGTTATACTGTCAGCAAGGATGTGTGAAAGGCCCACTTTCACTTGGCCTCCTTAATTTTCTGACGGGGCTGGTGAAAGCCAGCCCCATTTTTCATTGGAGGTATTGCTATGCTGCTTACACGCATGATTGCAGAAAAAGCATTGGAAGAAGCACACGCAGCCAATCCCGGACCCTGGGCAGACCACTCCCGGTATGTTGCGAAAGCCTGTGAAAGCATTGCCAGCCGCTGCCCACATCTGGATGCGGAGGATGCCTATATCTATGGTCTGCTCCATGACATTGGCAGGCACGCAGGCGTTACATCGGAACGGCATCTGATCGACGGCTACCGCTATTGTATGGCTCGGGGATGGGAAAAGGCTGCACAGATCTGCATTTCCCATGCCTTTATGGTCAAGGATATTGCTTCCTCCATCGGAGTCTTTGATATGCCCACCGAAGATAAAGACTTTATGGCTGAGTTCGTAAAAACGGCAGTGTATGACGACTATGATCATCTGGTGCAGCTTTGCGATGCACTGGCTCTGCCCACCGGATTCTGCCTGCTGGAAAAGCGGTTTGTGGATGTGGCGATCCGGTATGGAACCCATCCATATACAGTAGAGCGATGGAAAACCGTATTGAATATCAAGGCTCATTTCGAGGAAATCATTGGCTGTTCCATCTATGATTTTCTGCCCGGTGTGGTAGAGAACAGTTTCCGGTGATTGCTATGGACAAGAAGAATCTGACCTTACGATATAGTTTCACCCAATTTACCTTCTGGGCTGCATCTACAGGAGCCACCAGTTTTGCAACCACTTATTTATTGAACCGTGGTATTTCCTCTGGTATCGTTGGTGTGCTGCTTGCTGTTGCCGGGCTGCTGTCCTGCCTGACACAGCCGATCATGGCTGGCATTGCGGACAAGGCCAAACGCTTTGTACTAATCAAGATGCTACTTGGAATGTCCTTTCTCTGCGTCCTGTGCTTTTGTGTACAATTACTTCCTCATGTGCCGATTGTCGTTGCGGGAATCAGCTATATGGTTGGCATATGGAGTTCTGATGCAATGGTCCCGCTGACCAATGCGTTGTGTATTTCATACACACAAGCCGGCTTTACAATCAACTACGGCGCAGCCCGTGGTGTTGGTTCAGCAGCATCTGCTATTTCTTCTCTGGTGCTGGGGTTTGTGATTGCACAGCTTGGCAGTACCTGGATGATCCTTCTGCTTGTCAGCTTCCGACTGCTGTGCATCCTGATCTTATGGGGTTATCCTAAAATCGAAAAGATCAACACTTCTGAAGATCGCACCGCCAATAGCTGCTCCGTCTGGCAGTTTTTCGCTCGTTACCGCTGGTATTGCGCTTCTCTTGCAGGCGTCCTGTTCCTGGGAATGTATCATGCCATGACGGAGAACTATTTGATCGTCATAATGGGACGGCTCGGTGGTGACAGCACCCATGGCGGAACTGCGCTTTTTATTTCGTCCATAGTGGGTGCGATTGTGATTTTCTTCTTTAAGCAGGTACGCAATGTTATTCCAGATACCCGCCTTTTGAAAATTGCTGGCTGCTCTTTTCTGTTGAAAGCGATTCTGTTTTATTTCGCCCGGAGCATTCACACCATTTATCTGCTTCAGCTGATTCAGATGACATCCTATGCGTTCCTGGCACCGACACAGGTTTATTTTGCAAGAGCGAAGGTAAAACAGGCGGATATGGTCAAAGGACAGGCATTCAGCACCGCAGCCTACGCATTGGGATGTTCTGCCGGTAATTTTGCAGGCGGACAATTACTTGACTTAGGCGTGGATGCAATTTTGATCGCCGGTATCATCATGGCGTTGGTAGGTACAGTTACTATTTTCGTCACAGTAACGAAATCGGATTGCAAAAATGAGGCTTCGCTATATGAATCCAATTAAGATCATTTTCTTTGACATCGATGGTACTCTGATCGATATGCAGAAAAAGCAGATCTCGGAAATAACGCTGGAAATGCTGCGTCTGCTTCGTGAAAAAGGTATCCTTATCTGCCTTGCTACGGGAAGATCTCCTGTCAGCCTGCCTAAGTTTGATGGCGTGGAATTTGATGCGTACCTCACGTTCAACGGATCTCTGTGCTACACCAATCAAGAGGTTGTTTTCAGCAATCCTATCCCTGCCGAGGATGTTCAGAAACTGATCCAAAACGCAGCAGAATTAGGCAGACCCATTTCTGTTGCTACCAGGGGGCGGCTTGCTGCCAATGGTACAGATGCGGATTTGGCAGAATACTATTCCTTTGCACACCTTGATCTGACGATAGCAGAGGATTTTGAGGAAGCAACCCGCCAGGAAGTCTACCAAGTCATGCTGGGATGCCGGGAATATGAGTATCCTGCCATTTTGAAGGGTGTGTCCGGTGCCAGGATCACTGCATGGTGGGATCGTGCTGTGGACATCATCCCGGCAGATGGAGGAAAAGGGATCGGTATTCAAAAGATACTTGAACATTACCATCTGACCAAAACGGAAGCCCTCGCCTTTGGGGATGGCAACAACGATATTGAAATGCTTCAAGCTGTCGGCACCGGGGTGGCGATGGAAAACGCATCGGTGCAGCTGAAAGCCATTGCAGATGATATTTGCGGTCATGTTGCAGAGAACGGAATCTATCATTACTGTATCCGTCATGGTTTGATTTAGGGCAAAATTTATCCCCAGAATGGCATCCTGGGGATTTCTCTATTACAGACTTATTTCATATACACAGCGTTGGGGAACCATGCCGTAGGATTTATACGCACTTTCTGCGATTTGGTTATGGCTCCAAACCATCAGATCAAGCCGCTTGGCACCAGCCTTTCTGGCCCGCTTCTGAACCTCCTGGAAGATTGCCCTTCCAACACCTTTTCGTCTGTGCCTTTCATCCACCACAAGAAGGTCAATGTATGCGGATTTCATGTGAGCCATTCCGCTGCGCTCCAGCATGGACACGAAGCAGCAGCCAATGATTTCGCCCCGTTCCTGTGCAAGAATCGAAATCACATTTTTGTTGGTAACCAGACTATCGAAAGAATCCTTGGTCATATACTGCTCAATGGGCCAAAACATATCCGGTCTGCCGTCAACATCCACCTGGTGGATTTGCAGAAGCAAAGCGTCAACTACTGCATAATCAGACTTCCTCATCTTCCGGATAAACAACGCATGCACCACCTTTGTATTACTGCTATTATAGTGCATGGATTGTTTCCGTGATACTTCATTTATGCCTGAACATATCAATATTGTGCCATGAGGATGTAAATGTCTCATCATTCATGTTATGATGAAACTGATGGGCACGAAGCTGGAGGATATGCTGGGCGATATGGAAAAGACACTGTACCTGCAGGCCTCGGACGAAACCATCAACCGCAACTATCTGCAGAACTACACCTACCGCACCCGCAAGGAGATCGCCGCCTGGCCGCACATGGTACACCTGTGGTGCGGAAGCAACGAACCCTATGCCCTCAAATCCCACAGGGAGCTGAAGCGTTACCTGCAGCGCTATGAAGAGTCCATCATGGATGGACTGGGGCATGGGGATTTTCTGCTGAAGCCCTCGGATGAGGCCTATGCGAAAATCAGGCAAGTGCTGAACTGAGTCGCTTTGGGAATGAAATGTGTACTTCAAAGCTCCCTACCTGTTGTCATGCACAGCCCTGGGCTGCTGTGCGTAGGCAACAAGTAGGGAGCAAACCGGTATTTATGCCTCCTGACACAACCGTCTCAACTGCCTGTGTCCCTTGAATTTGCTGGCTTTGCGCCATTTGTGACACTGAGAGAAGATACCCTTGTTTGATTCTCCAAGCGCTAATTTCATCACAAAAACCCCCGAAAGCCTTGATAACATTAGGTTTTCGGGGCTTTTTCTATTTAGCGAGGTTTGACTCAATCTGAACAAGTTTGACACGTTTTTTATGGGTTAACTATGGGTTAACTGCTCAAAATGGTGCCAAAATGGGTGAGTAAATGGGTGAACTTTCGGGCCATAATTCAGTGCCGAACAGGAGCAATTTCTCCCCTCTTGCGAAGAAAAAGACGATTGCTCTTTCCGGAAATCCTCCTGCCACTATTTGAACGAATTTGACTTGGTTTATCAGAAGGTTGGCAACTGCTATGTGAATGATTTGCAAGGGCGGCAGTCTGTTATTCCTTCACTCTCTTACAGCTGGAACGTTCTACAATACGATGCGGAACAATGATTTTCGTTGCCATCAGGTTTGGATTATCCGCATGATTGAGAATCTGATTGGCTGCCTCAAAGCCCAGTTGGAAAGAATTCACGTCCACGCTGGTCAACTGGGGATTGTTTAGTTGCGCAATGAGGGAATTGTTGAAGGAGATGATAGAAATGTCCTCAGGGATACGCAGCCCGAGCGCGGAACAGGTGCGTTCAAGGCCGACAGCCAGCATATCATCGCTGACCACCAGAGCGGTGGGACGGTCAGGGCTGTTGAGCAATTCCCTGAGCGCGTCTGCCTTGTCGAAATTCGGACTTTCCATCTCGATGTAGTAATCCGGACGCAACGGCAGGTTGTGTTGAAGCAGCGCCAGCTGATAGCCGGAGAGGCGCTCAGCAGAGAAAACAAAGGAGCGTTCGCTGCCTAGATAGCCAATGTGGCGATGACCCAGCTGATAAAGATATTCTGTGGCTTCTTTGCCCGCCAGAAGGTTGTCATTGTCAATGCAGATGGTTTGCCCGGAGCCTTGCTCTTCCTTGCCAACAAGCACATACAGAAGGCCCTGCTCACACAGGTAGTCCACCACGGGGTCGTCCTTGCGGCTGTAGAGCAGGATGAAACCGTCGTTCTGCCGG
>JAGBEX010000034.1 GCA_017936765.1 Clostridia bacterium | reverse complement strand
CGTCCTGCCCCTTTTCCAGATAGCGGGCCATGAGGACATAGGGGATGCCATTATCCTTCAGCAGCTTGATGCTCCGGGCCGAGGACCAGCTGGGGAACAGCAGCACCCCGTCCACCTGGCGGCGGATGGCGGTTTCCAGCACCTGCTGCTCGATGTCCTCCTGGTCGCGGGAGCATAAAATGAGCAGGGTGTAGCCCAGCTTCATGGCGGCATCCTGGATGGCATCGGCCATCAGGCCATAAAAGGGGTTGGACATGCCGCCCACGATGACGCCCAGGGTCTTCGTGCGGCCGGAGCGCAGGGAGCGTGCCATTTCGTTGCGGATATAGCCCATTTCCCGGGCAACCTGCTGGATCTTCTCCCTGGTGGCAGGGGCGATGTCCGGCTTGTTTTTCAGCGCGTGGGAAATGGTGTTGATGGAGTACCCGGTGGCCTTTGCCACGTCCTGAAGGGTAACACGTCTTTTGTTGATCACAGTCCAAAACCAGCCTTTCACGCAGAACAAGATCCTTGTTCCTGCTTTAAGACGTGAAAAATCATATCATAATTTTTCAAAAATGTCAATTTTGGCTGTTGACAAAACAGAAAATACATTGTATGATAATAGCGAAGGGAAACATTATCGTTAATGGAAAAAACGGGCAGGAAAAAACGCCGAAAATATCTGTTTTATAACATTAACGTTAATGTAACCACGGGATGGGATGACCCCATCAATCGTTCCTGAGGGGGCCAAGGCCTCTTCAAAATAAAAAAGGAGGATACCCAAATGAAGAAACTCGTATCTCTGCTCCTGGCTCTGTGCATGCTGCTGAGTCTGGGCGTGGCTTCCGCTGAGATCGCGGACGTCGAGCCCCTGACCGTTGCTGGCCCCGACGATGCCACCGCCAAGTGGGACATGTGGTCCTTTGTGGACGCCCACAATGAGTTCTATGCTCAGATGGTTGACAAGTGGAACGCTGAGAACCCCGACCGCACCATCCAGATCACCTTCACCACCTACCCCTATGCCGATATGCATCAGAAGATGCTGATGTCCCTGCAGACCGGCAAGGGCGCTCCCGATATGTGCGATATCGAGATCGGCCAGTTCCCCAACTTCATCCCCGCTGATGAAGAGATCCCGCTCTATCCCATGAACGATGCCCTGGTTGGCTATGAAGACATGGTCAAGGCCCGCCTGGACGTGTACTCCGGCGCTGACGGCAACCGCTACGGCATCCCCTTCCACGTGGGTGCTTCCGTGATGTACTGGAACGCTGAGATCTTTGAGAAGTACAACCTGGACTACAAGTCCGTGAAGACCTGGGAAGATTACACCGAGCTGGGCCGTAAGCTGCGCGACGCCTCCAACGGCGAAGTGTACCTGACCAGCGTTGACACCGCCGGCGTTGACTGGATGTGGATCGCCATGTCCTCCTACGGCGAAGACTGGACCGGCGGCCTGGACGGCGAAGTGAACGTTCAGCTGGATTCCGTGAAGAAGATGCTGGAAATGCAGCAGCAGTGGCTGGAAGAAGGCATCGCCATGATCTCCACCGATGGTCACGTTGACCTCGAGGCTGGCTTTGCCAACGTTTCCTCCGGCAAGATCGCTTCCTTCCCCAAGGCCATGTGGTACATGAGCCGCTTCATCAACTACATGCCCGAAATGAAGGGTAAGTACGACATCGGCCTGATCCCCACCTTCGAGGCTGGCCAGAAGTGCTCCGTGGGTATCGGCGGCACCGGTACCGTTGTGACCAACCAGGCTTCCGAACCCGAACTGGCTGCTGAGTGGCTGGTGTGGGCAAAGTGCGGCGCTGAAGGCCAGAAGTACATCTGGGACGTGCTGGGCTTCGACGTTTGCAACGCTGCCTACTGGTCTGATCCTGCCTTCGCCGAGAACGAAGAGAACATCTACAACACCTTCTTCCGTGTGAAGCCCTACCTGGTTCTGCAGCAGCTGGACGAGCTGGACGCCATCGGCACCATCTACTCCACCGCCAATTCTCCCACCATCAACGACTACTTCTGCACCACCGTGCTGAACAACATTCTGGAAGATGGCATGGATGTTGACGAGGCCCTGCAGGATGCCGCTGATTACATCGAGTTCGAAATCGACTAATTAGCCTGAAGAATTCGTGATCCATTAACGCACCGGGGGAGAGGTCGTTTCTCGGCCTCTCCCCCTTTTCCAACAAGGAAAAGGGTCGTAGCCGACCTGTTTCAAAAAGAGAAAGGAGGGGTGCAACTTGAAGTATTTGAAAAAATATCTTTACTCGCAGAAAGTTGCTCCTTATATTTTCGTTCTCCCATTTGTCCTGAGCTTTTTGATTTTTTGGGTGTACCCCCTCATCTCCGGTATCACCATGAGCTTCCAGGACATCGGCTTCAGCAAGAGGGAATGGGTCGGCATTGAAAACTACGCGAAGCTTTTGCGCGACAAAACCTTCAAGCTGGCTATTTCCAACAGTATTGAGTACATGGCCTGGACCATTGCTCTGCTGATCCCCTTCCCCATGATCTTCGCTGTGATGATGGACAGCCGCCTGACCAAGGCCAAGGGCGTGTGGAAGGCGATCATGTACATCCCCGCGTTGACTTCTGTGGTTATCTCTGGTATGCTGTTCCGTATGATGTTCTCCGAGGCGGACGGCAGCCAGATGAACAAGCTGATGGTGTGGCTTGGCCAGCAGCCCATTCCGTGGCTGAAATCCAAGGCGACATCCTGGCTTGGATTGATCCTATTGTGCTGTTGGCGCTGGACGGGCGTCAATATGCTCTACTTCCTTTCTGGCCTGAAGGCCATTGATTCCACCCTGTATGAGGCGGCGGACGTGGACGGCTGTACCGCCATCCAGAAGTTCCGCCACATCACGCTGCCGCTGTTGCAGCCCACCACCATCTACGTGGTGACCATTTCCGTCTTTGCAGGCCTGTCCATGTTCCTGGAGAGCTTCATGCTCTGGGGCAACAACGACTCGCCCAAGAACATAGGCCTGACCATCGTTGGCTACCTGTATAAACGTGGTATCCAGAAGAACGATATGGGTTATGCCTGTGCCGTTGGCGTGGTGCTGCTGGTGATCGCCCTGCTCATCAACTTCGCCCAGCTGATCGCTACTGGCACCATTAAGATCGGAAAGAGAAAGGAGGAGTAAGCTATGATGAAGACACAGGCTGTTGTTGACAGTAAACACGCCAACACCAAGCGTGCCATCGGTACGGTGCTGGTAACGGGCTTCTTTGCCATCCTTAGTGCCATCATCGCCTTCCCGCTGCTGGCTGGTTTGCTTGCTTCCTTCCACCCTGGACGCGAACTTTTGCAGAATGGTTTGTCATTGAACCTGAACTTTGACACCATGTCGCTGAACAACTATATTTATCTGCTCTCCGGCAACGCCGACTCCCAGAAGTATTTCATGTGGTATGGCAACAGCCTTGAACTGACCATCATCACCGTGATCCTCACGCTGCTCATTTGCTACTTCGTTGCCTACGGCATGACCATGTACCGCTTCAAGCTGGGCAAGATCCTGTTCTTCCTGGTGATCGCCACCATGTGCGTTCCCTTTGAGATCCTGCTTCTGCCCCTGTACAACGAGGTCACCGAGCTGGGCATCATCAACACCATCTGGGGTGTGATGCTGCCGGGTCTGTGTTCCGCATCCACGATCTTCTTCTTCCGTCAGTATCTGATCGGCATGCCCAAGGAGCTGCTGGAGGCCGCCCGCATCGACGGCTGCACCGAGTACGGCATTTCCGTGCGCATCATGATGCCCCTGGCCAAGCCCGCCTTTGCCTCCATGGCCATCCTATGCGCCATGGGTTCCTGGAACAATATGCTCTGGCCCATGATGGTCTTCCGCGATGCTGACAAGTTCACCCTGCAGATCGGCCTGAACACGCTGCTCACCCCCTACGGCAACGACTATGACGTGCTGATCGCTGGCTCCATGTTCGGCATTCTGCCCATCATGGTGATCTTCCTGCTGTTCCAGAAGTACCTGATCGAAGGCATGACCGCTGGCGCCGTGAAGGGCTGATGCGGATCATTGAATAAGGAGTGACGACCTATGAAGAAAGCTACCATGATCATGGATCGGGATTTTGCCATCGGCAAGATCGATCCGCGCATTTACGGTTCCTTCATTGAGCATCTGGGCCGTGCCGTGTATGGCGGCATCTACGAGCCTGGCCACCCCACTGCTGACAAGAACGGCTTCCGGCAGGACGTGATCGACATGGTGCGCAAGCTGGATGTGCCGATCACCCGCTACCCCGGTGGCAACTTTGTTTCCGGCTTCAACTGGGAGGATTCCATTGGCCCCCGTGATCAGCGGCCCAAGCGCCTCGACCTGGCCTGGTTCACCACCGAGACCAACGAGGTGGGCCTGCATGAGTTTGTGGATTGGGCCAAGAAGGCCAACACCGACGTGATGTATGCCGTGAACCTGGGTTCCCGCGGCGCGGATGCTGCCCGCAATGTGGTGGAGTATGCCAACCATCCCGGCGGAAGCTACTGGAGCGACCTGCGCATCAAGAACGGCGCCAAGGATCCCTTCGGCATCAAGCTGTGGTGCCTGGGCAACGAAATGGACGGCCCTTGGCAGATGTGCCAGAAGACCGCCTATGAGTATGGCCGCGTGGCCAACGAAGCAGGCAAGATGATGAAGTGGGTGGATCCCACCATCGAGCTGGTGGCCTGCGGCTCCTCCTCCTATCAGATGCCCACCTTCGGCACCTGGGAGTATGAGATGCTCACCCAGTGCTACGACCAGATCGACTACGTGAGCCTGCACCGCTACTACGGCAACCAGACCAACAACACCCCCGATTTCCTGGCCCGCAACATGGATTTGGATGGCTTCATCAAAACCGTGGTGTCCATCTGCGATGCGGTGGGCGGCACCAAGCACTCCAAGAAGAAGATCAACCTGTCCTTCGACGAGTGGAACGTGTGGTATCACTCCAATGAGCAGGACAAGGAGATCTGGAAGCAGGATAAGTGGAACCGCGCCCTGCCCCTGCTGGAGGATATCTACAACTTCGAGGATGCGCTGCTGGTGGGCGCCATGCTCATCACCTTCCTCAAAAATGCTGACCGCGTGAAGGTGGCCTGCCTGGCTCAGCTGGTGAACGTGATCGCTCCCATCATGACCCGCAATGGCGGCGGCGTGTGGGCGCAGACCATCTACTGGCCGCTGATGCACGCCTCCAAGTATGGCCGCGG
>JAGBEX010000012.1 GCA_017936765.1 Clostridia bacterium | reverse complement strand
CCTATGAGCAAAACCTTTCGCTGATCCGTGCCTATTGTCAGGCGCAATTTGTCTCCAAGGGCATGATCTGCGATCTGTATTATCACGATGAACACGACGGGAATCCCCACGTTCATCTGCTTCTGACCATGCGTGCAATGGACAAGCAAGGTCGCTGGCTGCCAAAGACGAAAACCACCTATGTGCTGAATGAAAACGGAGAGCGCATCCGTGGCAAAAACGGACGCTGGCTGCGTGACCGCCAGAACACCGTAGACTGGAGTAATCCGCAGAATGGTGAAATCTGGCGACACGAATGGGAAGTTGCGCAGAACAAAGCACTGGAAGCTGCCGGACGACCTGAACGAGTTGACATGCGATCCTATGAGCGTCAGGGCATCACTGACCTTGAACCGCAGATACATCTCGGCCCGGAAGTGGCTGCGCTGGAACGCAAAGGTATCCCCACAACGCGCGGCGAACGGAACCAGGAGATCAAGCGTGTCAATGCCATCATTCGCGCTTTGCAGAAGTCCGTTGCAGCCCTGGTTGAGTGGCTGAAAAGCATCAAGGAGACACTGGCCCATCATGATACGATTGCCAATCCGGATGATTACAACCTTGGTGATGTGCTGCTCAGCTACCTTGATCTGCGCAAAGCTGATCGGGAGTTCTGGGCGCACCGGGCGCAGTCGAAAGCGTCTCTGAAGGACTTGCAGGCAGTCAGCAATGCTGTTACTTTTCTTCGGGAGAAGAAGATCGACACAGTGCAATCCCTTGGAGCTTACTTGTCCTGCACCGGCGCTCGTATGAATGAGCTGCGCAGGACGGTACACAGAAAGGAACAGCGTATTCGCGACATTGACGCTCTGCTGGCAGCTGACAAGACGATTCATGACTTGCAGCCCGTGTATGATGAGTACAGCAGTATCCGCTGGAAGGGCGCAAAGGAACGCTTTGCAACCGCCCATGCCGACGAGCTTGAACGGTATAAGAAAGCTCAACGGCTGCTGCACAAGTACCCGGTTGACCGCAAGCCGCTGCGCGCAGAAAAGGCACAGCTTGAACAGGAAATTGAAGCACTGCGTCCTGATGTGGATGCAGTACAGACAGAGTTGGACGAACTGAAAACCGTCCGCTACTGGGTGCGCAAGGTCATTCCTGACGCGCTGCCCCACAGGACGGAAAGCGGTAAACCGTCCCTTCGTAATACGATGGAGGTATCTCAAAATGAAAAAGAACTTGACCAGCTGCTTGCCAAGTCTGCCGAACATGTGCTTCATCCGCAGCAGCAGGAGCAACGCCAGCCATCCCGACAAACCCCACTTATCGATTAATCCTGCGATTCATGACGGAGGTAACCAATTACCTTATGGCCATCAGAACTTCATACAGCTTTACGCTGATTTTTGACGGAGAACATGCTTTTGAAGATGTGTTCTCCTCTTTTATTGCAGACAAAATCCTCACTCATTTTGACAAAAAGGGGCTTCCAAACACGGGCACAATCAGGTATAATGCAAGCAGGATT
The DNA here is from genome assembly GCA_017936765.1 of Clostridia bacterium. Lineage (GTDB taxonomy): Bacteria > Bacillota > Clostridia > Christensenellales > Aristaeellaceae > UBA11524. The sequence goes on along the minus strand of JAGBEX010000012.1, from coordinate 86,383 downwards.
CCGCATCAGCATGTGTCTGGATCGTGCGAAGAAGCATCATGATGAACGGAATGAATCTTGGCTCTCTGTTTACAAGAGGAGCTGCGCTGACCACCTGGCAGGTCGGTATCTACTGCCGACTGTCAAAGGACGATGACCAACAGGGCGAGAGCGCCAGCATCGGCAATCAGCGCGAATTGCTCACGAACTACTGTAAGGCTCAGGGCTGGACGATTGCCCAGGTGTATCAGGACGATGGATACACCGGCCTGAACATGGAACGCCCCGGCCTCAAGCACCTGCTCGCAGATGTGGAGCAGGGCCGTATTAACCTTGTCATCACAAAAGACCTGAGCCGATTGGGGCGTAACTATCTGGAGACAGGCCGCCTCATGGAATACTTCTTCCCCCGGCATGGAACGCGATACATTGCTTTCAACGACGGGATCGACACCATGAGCGACAGCAACGACATTGCCCCCTTCAAGAATATCCTCAACGAGATGTACAGCAAGGACATCTCCAAGAAGGTGCATTCGTCCTACATGGTCGCGGCAGAAAAGGGCAAGTTTACCGGCACGGTCGCCCCCTTTGGCTACAGGAAAGACCCGGACAGCAAGGGACATCTGCTGGTCGATGAAGAAACCGCGCCCTATGTGCGGGAAATCTTCGCTATGGCTGCTGCCGGACATGGGCCGAACTACATCCGTCACCGGCTGGAAGAGCGGAAGGTGCCCTGTCCTGCCTGGTGGAATCGCCATCGTGGCTACCGCAAGACGCAGACCCGCTGGGAAACCGCCAACCCGGACGAAGGCATGTATATGTGGGACTTCAGCGTCCTCAAAACGATGCTGATGAACCCGGTATATATCGGCGCGATTGCGTCTCAGAAGACCAACTACCGCTTCAAGCTGGGTACGATCAGCGATAAGAAGCCGGATGAATGGATCGTCGTGGAGAACTGCCACGAAGCCATCGTTGACCGGGCGACCTTTGACATTGTGCAGCGCTCCATGTCCTCCCGGCGTCGCCCGCGCAACAACGGTACATTCAGCCTGTTTTCCGGGCTGCTGAAATGCGGTGAATGCGGCAAGTCGCTGACCTACCGCATCAGCCGCCCCGGCAGGGAGCCAGTTCCCTGTTACTGCTGCAAGACTTACAACGCATATGGCAAAAATCACTGCTCCCAGCATCGTGTGCAGGAGGATGTTTTGACGGAGGTCGTGCTGCGGAACATTCGCGCTTATGCAGAAGCCGCTGCTGTGGGCACGGATGCCATCCTTGCTTCGCTGGAACGCGCAGTAAATGGGCTGCAGGACGAACGGCGGGCGTCGCTGATTACCAGCATCGCCAAGGACGAAGCCCGTCTGTCCGTGCTGGACAAGATGGTGTCGAAGCTCTACGAAGACCGGATGACCGGCAGCATCAACGATGCCAACTTCACCATGATGATGGAGCGTACTCAGCAGGAGCAGCGGATGCTGACCGAACGAATCTCCGAGGGACGCAGCCTGCTGGACGCTGAAACCGAGCAGCGCGACAACACCCAGCAGTGGGTGGAGCTGATCAGCCAGTACCGCGACATCACAGAGCTGGATGCAGACACGCTCAACCGGCTGCTGAACAGAATCGTAGTGCATGAAACCATTGACGATGATCATGTGCGGCATCTGTCCGTTGAGATTCATTTCAATTTCAAACAAATGCCCGGCGTGGAGACCTACACGCCGGAGGAACAGAGGCCATATCTCACCCGGCGATAAAGGATTGATCTGCCTCACCCATATACACAAGCAAAACTGAATGAGCCCCCACGGTTGCCAGCGTTGACAACCGTGGGGGCATTTTCAGTTGGAGTCTTAGCAAGTAGCATCAGAATTCAGCACTGCACGTGCTGGCTTATCATAGTCTGCACTTAGCAGAAAACTCTATACAACCAAACAAGTTCACGTAGTAGAAGGCCATCCTCCGTAAATGATGATGCTCATGGGAAAAGAATATTTGCATTGTGTTTTCTAAGAATTCCAATTACTTCATCATTGAAATGTTCGTCTTTTTTAAAAAGAATGCAAAAAGATTGCTATTATATAACGCGCAAAATGATTTCGATTCCATATTCAATAATAGCAATATCATGAGTATGGGGTGATGAGTTATGCGCCAGAGACATTCGGTGGGTGATCGCAATGTGATCGGCCGTAATATCACACGCATTCGTAAAGAGAAGAATATTGGTCAAGGGGAGCTTGTCAGCCAGATACAACTACTTGGTGTAGAAATTAACCAGGCAAAACTTTCCAGAATTGAAGGTAAGAAGATTTTGGTTGTTGACAAAGATATGATTGCGATCGCACAGGCGCTCGGAGTAACGGTGGATGAACTGTGTCAGGTAGAGTAATGATGCGAAGAATATATAGCGATACGAGCAACAATACAGGAGCAAATGCAGTTAATACAATTGACGCGCAAGATTCATATTAGCGATAATTAAAGGGGTAACTTGAATAATAGAGAAGAAAAAGGAATCTAAAGTGTTCAATTTTACTGCCATGTGTGTTACAATGGATCGGGACTGAAAAGGAGGAACTAAATGCTATGTTGATCATTCCAGTGGCAATTCTGGCGATTGAGTCAGAAGATGACCGTTCATTTATGACAGGCATTTATACAAAATATCGTGCGCTAATGCTAAAAGTCGCATGGAGCTTTTTTGATGCCAAACCAGATGTAGAAGACATTGTTACTGAAAGCTGTGTAGCGTTAATAAGAAAAATAGACAGACTAAAAACGATGACAGACAACGAAATGCGCAGGTACATCGTTATTACTGTTAAGAACACTGCTACCAACCTGTGGAATAAAAAGCACCGGGAAGGTATCAAGTTCTTAAGTATCGATGAAGAGGTGCTTGAGCAATTGCCAGATGAGTCATCTTTTGAAGGAAAAATCCTCTTTGAAGAAGAATTGAACCATGTTCGCAATGCCATACATGGACTGCCGGAGCGAGAACAACGGATTCTTCAAATGAAGTTTATGGATGGTAAGAATGATCGTGAGATTGGTATGATACTGGGGACGACAGAGAGTAATGTCCGAAAGATTATTGAACGGACCAGAAAACGACTTAAACTGACTGTATATAAAGGAGCTGTAGTATGAACGAACAAATAAATCAGCAGCCTTTGCAGGATCAGCATCTGGATATGATGATTAGGTTAGCTTTTCTCAAAGATGAGGAAGAAGAAACAAAGCGCTTCCTTGATGAACCCGACCCGATTCTCTCAGAAGAGGATGAATTGATTGCTGATCGTGCTTTTCTGCGAGCTCTAAACTCAGGGGAAGAACAGCGGAAGAAAGAAAAATGGGATCAGCGTATTCAAATGGTCAGGAGAATAATACCCAAAGTGATTCAAGCCGCAGCATGCCTTATACTTGTGTTAGGGTTAGCTGTTCCTGTAGCACTCGCTACCTCAGCAACTTTTAGGTCAAGTGTCATGCAGCTGTTAATGCAGTTTGACAGCGATGAGGGTGTAGTGAATTTTTCTTTTATCGAAGATAAGGAAGCGGCATTTTGTGTTCCTGAAGGTTACACTGGTGAGTATTATCCATCTTATATTCCCGACGGTTTTGTTGTTGAATATGTGGGTACCATAATGCCAGATGTTCGAATGGTTCGCGACGAACAGGTTATTGACTTCTTTGAGGGGGACGAAAATGCCGAGGGAACAAATGGCATCGAAGACGCGACAGTGGAAACAATTACCATCAATGGTCGAGATGCATATTTGATAGAGGGCGAAGGATTATCATCTAATGTTGTGAACATAATATATGCAGTTGACGATAAGTGGTTTGATATCATTACTCGCAATTTGGATAAGAGTGAAGCGATTCGTATCGTAGAAAGTATCAAAAAAATCATTCCCTAAGTTGTTGTCACAATTCAACCTCCTGGTTTGTGTTTATATACGAACACCAACTAGGAGGTTTTTGTATGAAGAAGTTCGTCCTTACTGTTGCTCTTTTTACTGTTGCATGTTTGATGTTGATTACAGCGAATGCAGAGACTGATGCCTCAGATGATTGCGTATATCCATACGCAGTGACTGGCAATAGTGCTCAAGTATCGCTAACGCTTTCGGGCGGAACTGCTACTGGGAGTGTGCGCGTCAGTGTTGATGTCGGATACAGCAGTACAACGACATTAGTGTTGCAAAAGAAAAACGATCAAGGTGGTTGGACTACTGTCGAATCGGTAACAGGGTCTGATCGTCAATTGATGTTAAGCACTTCTGTTAGTTCGGGAACATACCGCTTAAGGTCTTACACAATTGTGAAGAACAGTAGTGCTCAGACGGTTGACACGATTACCAAGTATTCTTCAGAAAAGACATACTGAAATCGGAATGACTGCGACCGATTTCGATTCTTTTGCAACCCAGATATACATCAGATACCAAAAGGAAATGATACGCACGGCTTACCATTTCATTCGAAATGCAGAAGATGCACAAGACATCGTTGGAGACTGCTGGATCTCGATCCTACAAAATATTGATGCATTGCAAAGAATGAGTGAGAACAAGAGACGTGCGTACCTGTTACGCTGTGTGCGTAATAAGGTAGTTGATTTTGTCCGAAAGAATAATCGACATCAAGTAAACCTTTATGGTATTCATGAATCAGATATTGCCCGATATCAGGAGATCGAACTAAGATATAGCTATTTTACTGATTCAGAGAGAGATCTACGAGGTAATCTTGCGCAAATGCTATCCATCTTACCATCACGTGAGCGAACGAGCATTAGCATGAAAATCAAAGGTTTCAGCACCAATGCGATAGCCGGAATGATGGATATCTCACCAGTTACTGTGCGCGGATATTGCTATAGGGCTATTAAGAAGCTGCGGAAACACGCACAAAATATGAGTAGCAGATCTGGGACAGATGAACCTGACGCTTGACAAAGTAAAGGGAACTGTAAAAACCGCAATTTCGAAATAACAAAGGCACGGGATTCTACCAATTTGGTGAGAATCTCGTGCCTATTTTTGCGGGGTTTCTTAGCAGTCTGAGAAGTACTGTTTATGGCAACCTATTTATGAGCGCATGTGAAAGAACTATTTTGTGAAAACGCGAAAATTGTGTCACACTTTTCTCTGTCATTTGTGTATATAAGTGAAAGGAGGTGTTGCTAATGCAGTGGCATTGCAGAGATCCCAATAAAAAAGTCCTTGTAACGAAAGCCTGCCAGCTGTCTCATCGTATATCGATGAGTTCTTACAAGGACAACCTAAGTATATCATGATTTTTGTGTCAACGCAAGAGGTTTGTTTTCATTATAGCTACATCTTAGAAGGAGATATGAACTATGAAGAAAATGCTGTTCGCATTTGTTGCTGCTGTTATGATGATGACCATGCTGATGTCCAGTGCTTTTGCCGCGCATGTGCATGTCTGGCCGGATGAATGGGATTGGGAAGTCATGCCTACCTGTACGACGCCTGGTCGCCAAGTGAGAGCGTGCGATTCTAATGTGTGCAGTTCGCACCAGCGTCGCACGGTGGCTCCTATCCCGCACGATTTTTTGCCCGCAACTTGCGAAGAACCTGCTACCTGCAGGTTTGGGTGTAATACCACGGATGGCGCTGCACTGGGACATAGCTACGCCGCAGCTACCTGTGTGGCTCCCAAGACCTGCGTCCGTTGTGATGCAACAACCGGTGATCTTGGTCAGCACCTGTTTGCTCCTGCAACCTGCACTAAGAAATCTACCTGCCGAATCTGCGGCGTATCGATTGGCTCTACGCTGCCGCATACTTATGTAGATGGCCGCTGCACTGTATGTGGTCAGTACGAAACCATTTCTCTCGGCGAATGATAACTCTACTCAAAAGTAGTTTGTGATGAAGCTTAAATCCTAGAAATGGTATGACACCATTTCGCCCCCTGGTCGTTGGCTTGCCAACAACCAGGGGGCAATACAATCATTACGCCAATCTGCTTGCAGCAACATGCAGATTGAATATAGGTAAAGGAGCGAAAAACATGAACAAAAAGTCGCCTATCTTTTTCCTTCTGCTGACTGTGGCAGTACTTTGTTGTGTATCAATCACAGCGCTTGCGGCGGAACCGCTCCATAAAGATTTTGTTTCAAAGGAAACATATCCTCCCGTCGTAACCAGTGCATATGTGGTGCAGGACACACTATTTGCAATCAGCAAAGGAGAGATTGTGGCCTTTTCAGCACCTGGGAATAAACCGGTATGTGTGGTAGACTTGTCTGCTTACCCAGAAATCAATAAGAATGATTGGAATTGGCTGAAGCTTACTGGGAATGATGCAACACTCTATCTTTTGAACCCGTTTGTGGGAATTCTGTATGAAGTTAAGGATGGTCAACTCTCAGAGTTCGTCCATTTGGATATATCAAATATTGGAAAGGAGTATGGAAATCCTAACCGCCGGTATGTGATCTTCAGCTCCGTGGTAGTCATGGATGACTATCTATACCTTCTTTCGATGGATCCTGTTACATATGGCAGTTTGGAAATGTATCGTTTTTCAATGACTGATGGCACATGTAAACAGATCAATCTGCCCGGCCTTGAACTCATGGAGATCAGTACTTATCGCGATGAGCAACTCTTGGTTCTTGATGCAAACACCAGTAACGTGCTGGTGTATGATGCAAATAGCGAGAAAATAATCGATACAGCTGCAACACTACCGGGCGTGGATGATGGAAAGGTTATTTACGATACGGCACATGATGCCCTGTATTATCTTTCAGGGGCACGGCTGATGCGATATGGCAGAGAATCGGAGGTAATTGACCGTGTTCCGTTTGATGGAGCACTCAGCACATCATACGCAGCGATGTGGCAAGATTCTTACATTGCATTGGCAGATACGGGTATGTATGTCTGTCATACAGATGATGTCAATGCTGACGATGGCAATAAAGACGTTCTAACGATTTGGGTGGACAGTAACAGCCTTGATTCGCAACTGTTGAATTTGTTCAGGCTTGAGCATCCTGAAATCCTGATTGATGTTTATATCGTGCCTGATGAAGAACCGCTTGAAAGGCTCACCACGGAAAACCTGTCAAAGGATTCCAGCATCGACATTTTTCTGATGCACACCTATCTGATTGACAGCGAAGAGATCTTCAACCGTGGCTTTGCTGCACCGATTAAGTCTGATCGGCTTCAGAACAATGTGCTTTCGATGTATCCTCAGATTCAAGAGCTCCTGATGCAGAATGGCGTACTTCTTGGATATCCTGCGGATCTTTGGCCTGACTTCTGGACTGTTCGCCCTGACCTGCTGGATGCCTCTGGCTTGGGTGAAGCGCCTGAGACGATGCAAGAATACTGCGACCTGTTGCTGCAATGGTACGACATGTATTATGGAGAAGACGCGGAATTCACATTTAATGAACATCAGACAATCCGCACTCAGCAGGTCAATACGCTGTCCTACATCGTTGCGCAGTACATTCGCACATATGGTGCGGATAACGCACCGCTTACCTTCAATACTCCTGTTTTCCGAAGTCTGATGGAGCAGCTGGTTATTCTTTCAGACTGGTATGAAGATGATGTTGACACAGATGTACTCCCCAGCATCTTTAACACCAGTAACAGTATTTCTCCTTTCAGGCGTTCTGTCAATCGAAGTCATGCTGGTGAAATATGTGTGCTTCCGCCCGTGTTTGAATCCGGGGAACAAGCGGTACTCAATGCCAGCTTGGACTACTTCATCATTAACCCGAATACTCCACAGTATGATGAAGCACTCGTTTTCATGGAGTTCTACAGCGAGAATATCAGTCATGAATCGCGCTATCTTCTCTATCCTGATTATAACGTACTGATTGAGCAACCGTCATATCAGGCTGATCTTCAGATGCACAATGACCAGATCGCTCTGAGTCGGAGCACGATCGCACAGGAGCAGGCTTTCCTTGCGCAGGTCAGCGATGATTACGCTGTAGAGTACCCGGACGAATACGCGATACGTCTTGACAAGATTACATACCACGAGGATGCCATTGCACAGGCCGAAGCGGCGCTTGCGGTACTTACGGAAAACCGCTACATCTGTTCAGCGGAAGATATCGCAGAGTACCGCGCTATTGCTGAATATATGAGTTTCAAAAACGGCGCTTTGGTATGGGATGTCACAGAAGTTCTGGGGGCTACGGATATCCTGATGCGCTATTTTGACGGGACTGCGACACTGGATCAGGTAATCGCAGAGTTGGATCGTCGTGTCATGATGATGTATTACGAGGTGCAGTAATAAGCAAGCAACTTGCGCTGAAATTGAGGGAGATCATATGTTCCAACACAAGAAAAGTCTGTTGCTGTTCCTGATTCCAGGGCTCCTGGGGGTGCTGCTGTTCTACGTAGTTCCCTTCCTTGGCGGAGCATATTACTCCTTCACTGACGGAAGGGCGCAGGCAGGATTTGTTGGCTTTACAAACTATGCGGCAGTATGGGAAAATCCGATGTTTCAGCTGGGGCTTAAGAACTCCCTGATTCTTTCGCTACTGTGCGCACCCACCGTGTGGCTGTTGAGTTTTGTAATCGCCGAGTTGCTGCGCAAACTTTCATCGGGTGCAAAGACGCTGCGCAGTATGATTCTGCTCCCGTATATCATGCCGTCCTCTGCAATCATTCTGATTTGGCTGCTGCTGTTCGATTATGGCGGACCGATCAATCGGCTGGTATCCGTGCTTGGCCTGGAGAGAATTGATTTTCTCTCCGGGCAGGCACTCCGCCTGCCGGTGGTGCTCCTGTTTATCTGGAAGAACCTTGGCTTTGCTGTGATCATATTTCTGAGCGCCATGCAAGCGATCCCGCAAGCATATTATGAGTTCGCCACACTCGAGGGAGCGGGTTTCTTCCGCCAGCTGATTTCCATTACGCTTCCCTCTGTTCTACCGACATGCTTCTTGGTCATTATTCTTGAATGGATCAGTGCATTCAAGATTTTCAAGGAGATTTACTTCATTGGAGGTGCCTATCCAGACTTTGAAGTGTATACGCTGCAGAACTATATGAACAACATGTACGGAAATCTGAACTATCAGAATGTGACGACCGCTGCATACACATTTGCTTTGATCCTGTTTGTCCTATTTGGTATGCTGTTTTGTGTTCAGAAGATTGCCACTGGTGCTGTGGAAGGAGAGTGAGTGCCCATGAAGAACCGTAGTCAACATCGGCATCGCACAAAGAGCTTTCTTCTGCATAGCAGCTTGTTCTTACTGGCGCTTATACTGTTGCTGCCTGTCATTCTAACCTTCCTGTATTCACTCTTTTCACCATTGGAGATCAAAGAACACCTACTGCTGCGCGGATCACTGGACAAAGAGAAGTGGATGCCTCTTCTGTTCAGCCCACAGGTAGTTTCCATAGGGCAGTATTACCGCGTGCTACTGGAGGACAACGGCATTCTGCAGCGCTTTGTGTGTTCATGCTTTTATGCCGTCACCATTCTTCTGGGTCAGTCGGTGTTCATTCCTGCACTGGCTTATGCTCTCAGCGCATTCCGGTTCAAGGGCCGCAGTACGATTTTCTTCATGCTCATTCTGCTGATGCTGCTTCCTTTTCAGGTTACAATGGTTCCGAATATTTTAATGCTCCGTACAATGAAGCTGTTAGATACCGTCTGGGCCGTGATTCTACCGATGTGGTTTTCACCATTCTATGTCTTTCTGATTCGCCAGTACATGGTAGGTATTCCACATGAGCTGTACGAAGCAGCTCAGCTGGATGGGGCTGGAACGATCTGTTGCTATACGCATATTGCGCTTCCAGCATGCAGACCGGTGATTGGCGCATCTGTTGCACTGTCTTTTGCGGATATATGGAACATGGTAGAGCAGCCAATGACATTCTTAACTACAAGGGATGATCTGCAGCCGTTGAGTACCGTGTTCAATAAGCTGATCGCTATGCCCACCGGTATTGAGTTCGCTGGTGCAGTGCTGTATATGCTGCCAGCGCTATTCGTTTACCTCTTCTTTCTGGAAGACATTGTGACCGGCATACAACTAACAGAGCTAAAGTAAGGAGAGTAAACCATGAAGGCCAGAAGTATTGCAATCAAGGGAATGCTGATTTTGCTGTGCATCGTCTTGGTGTGTCTGTTCTTTTCCGGGACAATCAAAACCATTGTCACGCCCAAGGTGCAGTTTGTCACAGTCAAAACTGGCAAGCTGACGCACCACTACCAGTTTACCGGTAAGGTTACGTATCCCGGTGCAGAGGATTTCAGCTATACGGTGTCTCAGCCTGTAATCATCAGTCAGACCAGTGTGCGCCCCGGTGACAAGGTGAAAGCAGGCGATACCTTGTTTTCGATGCGTTTCAGTAATCAGGAGGCAATGGCAAGCCAGTTGGAAGTCGTCTATCAGAATGCACTGATCGCTCAAATGGAGTTTGAATTGACATATGCAGACTATCACCCCGACCCCCGTGCAACAGAATACATGAGCGCGTATTCGACTCTGCAGATGGCTACAATCTATGAAGGCGAAGCGCGTTTGGCGATGGAGCGTGTGCTCCCAGCTGGTGTAATCGTACCAGAGGAAGGATATCCAGAAGGTGCTGATGAGACTGCAACAAAGGCGATTGACGCATGGCGCAGCGCCTACACATATAAAGCGTCTGCGAAGTCTTCTTTTGACAGAGTCTCGGCAGATTATGTGCTGACAGAAAGCGATCGTCAGTACTTGGTGCGGGAACAGGAAACGCTAAATACCATCACCTCTACTGGCGCGGCACTGAATGCGTTCTATGCTGAACGCGACGCCATGAGTGCTGTATGTGCACCGCGCGATGGCTATATTGCTGCCGTCAATGTCAGAACCGGCAGCAGCTATGATGGCAGCATGCCACTGTACTCGTTAACAGATGCAGAGAGTATGCCGGTCATTGAAATTGGTATTGACGAGATGGATCGAATCATTCCTGACGGAACAACAGTTATGATCATGACACAATGGGGCGATTTCAAGAGCGAAGTGCTTGTCACTGGTGTGAATGATAAAGGAGACGAGTACGCTCATATTGCCATCCCGGATGATCTGGCGCAGATGGGCGTTTCCATCAATCGATTTAGCGCTGAAAATTTCACAGTCAGCTTGGCGTTGCAGACAGATACAGCACACTCACTGGTGCCTGTGAGTGCTATTCATGGCACGGGTGATGACCGATATGTGTATGTGGTAGAAGAAAACAGTTCTGCACTGGGCGGTACTGAAATGAGTGTGACAAAGCTGTCTGTCACTGTTATTGACGAGGCAGACGGCATGGCGGCAGTTAAAGAAAGGCTGACACGTGTTCAGCTCGCCTACATGGAAGACAGACCGCTCAGCGATGGCGCTACTGTAATGGGGGACGTACAATGAAAACAAAGAGGCGCGGTCTTCAGTGTATATTCCTGCTGATCCTTGCAGTGCTGTGCATCATTATCGGTGAAGTCGGTCTCTACGGAAACGCGGAGTTATTGGAGTATGCTGCACCATATTCGGATCAGGTGGGAAACAATACTTCTCTGCTGAACGCACTGGATGATTTGAAGGAACAACTGCCAGATGCTCAGTTATCTGCATCTATCTTCTCAACCAACGGATGGGTACAGACATCTGCTGGTGAATTCACGACCTGCGCAATCACAGGTGTTGCCCCAGGATGGTTTGATCTTTATCATCATAGCCTGCTATGTGGAAGATACTTTGGTGAGGCCGAGGTCATCGCTGGTGAACACGTTGCAATCATTAGCACTGATCTGGCCTATACGTTGTGGGGGGATATCCACGCTGTCGGAAATGAGATCCTGCTGAATGAGACATCCTTCTGCGTCATCGGCATCACCGATACCCCAAAGACGCTGGGGCTACCTCAGCAAAGTATGCTCTACATTCCACTGCAGACAGCATTCCATATGCAGGTGCAACCCGCTATCCAGATCCTCTCCGGTTTGAACGAGAGGGAGAGCCAGTTTGAGAATACCGCGAAGCGTTATTTTCCCGATGGAACATTCTACAATCATGAAAGAGAGCGTATGATTGCAGGTATGCCAGTGCGGTATCTGTGTGTTGCTATTCTGTTATTCCTGCTGAGACGGACACTCCGCATGATCAATGGTTTCAGTAAAGTAACTATACACAAATGGCAAGATCGTTACACACATGTATACAGCAGCCGTATGATCTATCCCTCTGTGATGCTGGGCATACAGTGTCTTGTTACCTATGGCCTATGGGTGTTGATCGCGTATGCCACACTTCAGCTTGCTATAGCTCCGGTATATGTTTTCAGCGAATGGATTCCTGAGAATCTATCCAGTTTGAGAAGCTATATCGATGCATTTGCACGTGCAGCAGATGATTGGTATGCTTTGCGAATTACATTAACAGATTCCGTGCTTCAGATTAGACGTTGCGGTACGTTCATCAGTATGGGCAGCATTCTTTTCCTTATTGCAATGGCCTTTCTAAGGGAAAAAACTTCTATTGAGGACGATGAGTCATGAGTGCAGATTGACCCTGTGACCGCATCAAGTACGACATGAATTTATAGCGGAGGTAACATATGAAGTTGATTGATAGTGCAGATTTCTATCAGCAACTGTGTCAGGAGAGCGCATCAGAAAACGATCGAATGCCAGAATCCGGCCGCAGCTCAGGTTTTGAAGTACCAGTCATCACTGATGTTCAGCTCGAGATGGATGTGGAGGCAATCAAGGAACAAGCTAAAACCCGGATGGAACAGATTAAGCTTATACCCCGCCATTTCAAAATCATGCGCTTCAACATCGCAAAGAAACTGGCTATGACTGTTGCTGAATGTGAGGCGCTTGATGTTCGTATCGAACTTGGTTCAGTTTCGGGCTACATAACCTTTACCGGTAGAAGGAATAAGCATTTCGGCACTGGCAAGAGGAAAAAGTATCTGCATGGCTTGCTGTGGCTAAACAAATGTGCCGACATCATTCAGCTTGGTTGCTTTAAGTCAGGCGGTCAACCTTTGTTACATATATATTGTAAGGGTACGAAACAAGCGCGAGCAAGACCTGGAGCAAATACTGGGCTAAGATATGGTATTTGGGTGAATATAGTTGTAAGAGAATCATTGGATGATTTGAGTATAGATATCAAGTTAACATGTGGCACATCGGAGCTACTCCGTTGTGCCATGTTTTAATTATTTTCTTTTCCCTCTTGACAACTAATTCGCCATGATACAGCTGATGGCGGGTGGCGGCGTTGCTCTCATCGGTATTTCCCTCGTTCCTATGCTGTCTGGCCTGTTCGGCTAAGCAGCACACGCTGGATGGACACAAAAAAAGAAGAGGTGATTTGATTGAATATGAGTATGGACGGCTCTGTGGAAGCCTTCTACCAGCGCGCCATTGCGCAACTGGGCAGAGCTGGTCTGGGTGCGACCCTAATGCATGTTGGCTTCAGCCAGATGCGTGAAGGACTGCTGCGCTCAGATCAGGCGATGTTCACGGAAGGCTGGAACCGTCTGAGATCCGGCGACGATTACCTGTGCCATGCCCTGAAAACGGAGGATTCGGAAGAACCCGCAGCTTCGATCATGGCGGCACTTTGTACTCCCAACCTGACCAGCACCTCCCGCACCACGCGGGAGGTGTCTGATGATGGGGGGATGCCCATTTGAATTTTCTCTGGGAAAGGCTTGTTGAGTGGCTCAAAGACCTGCTGGTAGGCGGCGTCATGAGCAATCTTTCCGGCCTTTTCGACGGTATCAACGGCAAGGTCAGCGAGATCGCTGGCACAGTCGGAGCAACACCCCAAGGATGGAACAGCGGCGTGTTCAACATGGTTCGCAATTTGTCTGAAAACGTAGTAGTCCCCATAGCCGGTATCATTCTGACCTTTGTCATGACCTACGAGCTTATCCAGATGATCATTGACCGCAACAACATGCACGATTTTGAAACCTTCAACTTCTTCAAGTGGATTTTCAAAACCTTCGTGGCTGTCACCATCGTCACCAACACATGGAACATCGTGATGGCGGTCTTTGATGTCGCACAGCATGTGGTCAACAACGCATCCGGCGTGATCCTCTCCGATACTGCCCTTGACCTGTCCACGGTCATCACCGACCTGGAAGCAAGGCTGTACGAAATGGATGTAGGCACGCTGTTCGGACTATGGTTTCAGACCATGCTCGTTTCCATCGTAAGCTGGGCTCTGACGATCTGCATATTCGTCGTTGTCACTGGCCGTATGGTGGAGATCTACCTGGTGACCTCGATTGCACCCATTCCCTTTGCTACTATGGCCAACCGTGAATGGGGACAGATGGGTCAGAACTATCTGCGTTCTCTCTTTGCACTCGGTTTTCAAGCATTTTTGATTATCATCTGTGTGGCGATCTACGCTCCTGTGAGGATCTGGATGAAACTGCGCTTTCCTATGCCGAGATCAAGGCGCTATGTGCGGGCGATATCCGAATAAAAGAAAAGATGGACTTGGACGTAGATGTCGCTCGTCTACGTTTGATGAAGGCTGATCACCAAAGCAAGCAATATCAGCTGGAGGATAGATTGCTCCGATATTTCCCTGCAGAGGTCGCGTTGGCTGAACAGCGGCTGAAAGGATTTCAAGCTGATCTGGATACCCTGGCTGCGCATCCAGTCCCTGAGAAGGACTTTGTAGGTATTGAGGTGTTAGGCCATCACTACACAGATCGACTGGAAGCCGGCAACGCTCTGATTGCCGCCTGCAAGGAAGCTGGTAAGAGTGGAAAACTGATGGCTGGTCACTATCGTGGGCTTGAAATGATGTTGATGTATGATCCTTTTGATCAGAAATTCAAGCTGACACTGCAAGGCGGTATGCACCATGCGGTGGAACTGGGCAATGATCCGCGCGGCAATCTGCAGCGCATGGAGAACGCGCTGGCAATGATCCCACTGCGAATGGCTACACAGCGCGACCAACTGAACAACCTTCATGCTCAGATCAAGGCTGCTGAAGAAGAAAAGGGCCGACCCTTTCCGCAGGAAGAAGAACTGCGGACAAAGAGCGCACGTCTGGCTCAGCTGGACGCAGAATTGAACATAGATAAACCCCGCACTGCTCCAGAGGAGGAACGGATTGCAAAAGTAGCAAGACCCTCTCTGCGGGAGCAGCTGAAAGCGCCCCGATTCCGGAGTGCTTCAAAGAAACCACCTGAAACGGAGGCACGATAATGTCTGAAATCCAACCCGCTATGATCGACATTCCGATCTATAAGCAAACCGGCTCCTACGCCCGCGAGCATAACGAGCTGCCCCAGTTCCGTGAATCCAACCTTGCGAACATCGCCTGTCGTTACGCTATCGACAAGTCCATCTCCGATCATTTTGACGGTATGCACCTGAATCCCAAGGCTGCTGCCAGTGTCATCAAGGAGTTCGGTATTGACCGGACGCTGTTTGTACTGGCCAATACCGTCCAGCAGCTGAGCTGGGATGGTCGGTTCAGCCGCGAAAACAAGCAATGGGCAGCATCAGTCGATGTTCCAGATGATGTGAGCGGCGGCTTTGATCGTCGAACCCAATACATAGCCAACAGCCATCCGGCAGTGCTGGATGGCTTTATCTCTCAGGCACGGCAGGAAGCCACCCGTCCTCATGAGCAGCCTGAGAAGAAATCCATCAGAAAGCAACTGAAAAAATTTTCTGAAAAAGCCCCAAAACCGCATCGGCACAATCGCCAAAAGGCCGAAGAGGTGAGATAATATCAGTGTAAGGAAACGCCCTCATCCCATCAAGTTCTACGTGACTGCCAATGAGCGTGAGCAGATTCAACAGCGGGCAAAGGAAGCACAGTATACGAATACCAGCGCATTCCTGCGGGATCTCGCTCTAAAGGAAGTAGTCTTCCGGTTGGAGCTGCCAGAGCTGCAGGAGCTGATCCGGCAGATGAGCATGATGGGCAACAACCTCAATCAGGTAGCAAAGCTCGGCAATACGACCGGTCGCATCTACAAAGAAGATCTTGATGATCTCAAGCGGCGTCAGGATCGAATCTGGAAGGGCATCCGAAGCCTGCTGCTGCGACTTGAGTCATTGTAAAGGAGAGATATTGATGAAGCTGCTGAAGATTCTGTTCCGAATGACATTCATGCCCGTGGTCTGGACGATCCGACTGATGATCGCAGCCATCGCCTTTGTACTCTCCATCTCCACTTCGCTCCTGAGTATCGTCGCCTCCATCTTCACCCTGCTGGCAGTTGTGATGTTCATCATCGGCTCCAATGGGAATGCCTTCACACTCCTGATCCTGGCGGCACTCATCAGCCCAATGGGTTTACCTGCGATCGCTGACAAGCTGCTGGACTTGATGGACAGTGTGCTGACGAGAGTGACTGCGATCATGTACTGACATGTAGTTGTATAATAGGAAAGTAAAACAACATACTTAAATGAAGCGCCGACATGAGCTAAAAGTCATGTCGGCGCTCTTTTGCTATGTATAGCTATCAAGTGAAGGATTTATCAACTTAACACATCGCCGTGTTCATCCTTGTTCCAGGCACCATACTCGACCTCATTCTGGTAACGCCGGAAGTTTTTATCTACTGAATCTCTCCACCAGCCGTTGTGTTCATCTGCGAGCAATTTATAGAATGTACTGGCTTTCAGTTGCTGTTCTGCCTGCGCTGTCGGCAGGTGATACACAATGATAATACATTTCAACAGCTCCTCGGTCTGCCAAGCAAGCATCTCAGAATAACTCATGTTCCTGTCCGCCTTTCATGTGTGCATGCTACCAGTATATTGCATCCGGACAGATTCTTCAAGCGGAATACAAATTTATCAAAATGATTGAGTACATCAACGGGCTTGCATTGGTGTGTAGAGTGTTGAAGCAAAAGGTAAACAACGAAAAGTTCAACGAATAGTACAGAATTATGGCGAACAATTAGCATCTGAACATTCGCTATTATGCAACTTATTGCTTTCCTCTGCTGGTTATCCTGTGATGAGGCAACCTTGATCCATTTCGCAGACACTATCGCACAGTTCATCAATATCCTGCGCAAAGTGGCTGGCCAAAATAATTGTCTTCCCTTGTTTTTTCAGAGACAACAGCAGTTCGCGGATGCTGCGGACACCATTCTTGTCCAGCCCATTCATCGGTTCGTCCAAGATCAGCAGCGCAGGATCATCCAGCAATGCCTGCGCAATACCGAGGCGTTGGCGCATACCGAGGCTGTACTGGCTGACTGGTTTCCGCAGGGTTGGATCGAGACCAACCATCTCAATCAGAGACTTCACCCGCTCCTTTGATGCCCTATTTCCCAGCTTTGCCAGCCACAGCAGATTATTCATACCCGTTTCATGGGGCAGAAAGCCCGGTGTTTCGATCAGCATCCCCGTATTGGGTGCGAAGTCGCAATCCTTTCCAATCGTCTTGCCAAACACCTGGGCTGTCCCTTCTGTTGGGCGAAGAAAACCACAGATGCATTTCATCAGCACCGTCTTGCCGCTGCCGTTGCGTCCGATAATACCATGGATCTTCCCTTGCTCCAGCTCCATGGATACGTCCTTCAGCACCGTATCGCTGCCGAAGCGTTTCGTGATGTGCTGAACACTTACCGCAATATCACTCATCAGAATACCCTCCTGTGAAGTTAAAAGAGAACCTGCGCATAGCAATGGCTGAAACGATCATCAGAGCCACAGATGTACCGCCGAGAATCAGATAGGATGTATGCACCCTGGGCAACAGATCGTAGCCGAAGTTGTGCATGGTGTATGTTGCATGATGCAAGGGCGATAGCCATGCAGACAACAGATTGGCGTAATACTGCATCTCCATCGGCAGCTGAAGCCAGGTCATGAAGCGATCCGGCGTCAGCACATAGCCTGCGAAATTGATGACCAGCGCAGCGATGACGCCAGTCTTGCGGCTTTTCAGCACTGTGAAGGTCAGCTGGATCATAGACATCAGCAGCACATACTGAAACATCAGCAGGAAGATCTGTACGGCACAGCCGTAGGGCGTGGTCAGCTTGACGGTCTTTCGCATGACGGTCAGTGCAACCTCAAAGGATGCCGGTGAGAAAGATAGCATGGTCGCTGTTTCAGACCAGTTGTTTGCAACGAACACGTTGCAGCCGATACACATGACCATGCTTGAAACAAGGATCATCAGCGAGTAGCCCAGCGTCAGGATGAATACGGTTATGATCTGCCCCAGCAGCCAGTTCAGCCGTGTGGTGCGGAAGATCAGGTACGATGCAGGGGTATCCAGCCGTGGAAATGCCGAGAACATCAGCATCATCACCAGCGCGGAAAAGAGGATGCTGTCATCGTCTGCATAGCACCAGACGAAAGGCTCCAGCAGCTGCACGTTGGTCAGATAGGTGCGGGAGATCGCCATGGTCTTATCCGTCAGCAGCCAGCAAAGCAGGAAGCCCAGCAGCAGACTCATGTAGAAACGAGGATTCTTGCGCAGGGAGTACAGATTCCAGCCTGCGCAGACGAAGGCTTCGCGGAGATTACACATAGGCGTTCACCTTCTTTCGCAGCATCAATACAAGCGCTGCAGCAAGCGCAACCAGCACCACCAACAATGGCCAGAATGTGCCTGTAAGCCAGTTGGCCGGATTGAGCAGAGTCGCTTCCGGGAAGAAACGGGTGCCGATCATGACCATGGCGTAGCACAGGCACAGCGGCGCAAGGTATGCGGCAGAGGTTGTCTCCGTCATCAGGGCTATCAGGCAACCGACACCAGCCCAGATACCGCCGCAGAATATCCGGCGCAGCAGCACTGCCCAAACGGGAGCAAAATCTCCCATGGGGAATAGCTTGCCGGCATAGATCAGCATCATCAGGTGGAGTACCAACAGCAAGCCGATGGCAGCCACGCTTTGCAGCAGCATCCCGCTGGCAAATGTGGACAGCAGCTTTCCGGCAATCCAGCTTTTGCGTCCTACGCGGAAGACCGCAGGCCGGATGGCTCCGCTCTTGATCTCCTGCAAGGCCTGTGCTGCAAAGGGCAGTGCAGACAGCGCAGGTAGGATCATCACGCCGAAGTCGCCCTGCATTCCCTGCAAAAGCAATGATGCGGCGTCGAGCCAGAAGCTGTCCTCATACATTTCCATTTCGGACAGCATGTTCATCAGATAGTAGGATTGATCGCCGATGGACATGTACAGCGACACAACCGAGGCAAAAAAGGCAACAAGAAACCAACGCCCCGTGATCGCGCGGCGAAAATCATAGAATATGCACTTCATGTTGAGGCTCCTTAGTAGCCGTAACTCCGGTCAATGATCGTGCCGTCGATGGCGTCAATCGTCAGCGCCACATTGCAGGGGCTGTCATCAATGGAGAAGGGCATGGTGCGGATACCAAAGAAATCCCACACCGGGCGCAGTTCCCATGTACCGCCGCCATCCTTCACCAATACCGGCATATAGCCCAAACGGATCTCCGTGATATGCCATGAGTTGGTGTAGGTCAGACGGTTCTTCTCCACATCGCCCTCACCAGCCTGGATCGACAGAGGCGCAATGGAGCCAAATATGCGGAGGATATCATCAAAGGGCAGCAGATCGACATTTTCATGGATTACGCCGCCGAGTGTCCACGGATTCTGCAGCACTGCGTATACAATACGCCCCTGATCGACTACACAGATCAGTCTTTCTTCATGGGGGCTGGATTCATAGGGCTGATCGCGCACGTTTTCCGGGTCTTCAAACCCGGCCGTGTCCGTCAGGGTCACAGGGATGCCATCCACGCTTCGGGTGAAGCAGAACCAGTAGGCCCAAGGTCCAAAGTCCGCAGAATTACCTTCATTTCGCACCCCCAGAGTCTCACTCGCTTCCACACGAGCCGTCCTTGCCAGCCGGAAGTCCTGTCCAAAGCCTGCGGCAAGGGTTTCAGCCAGTGTACGCGCCTGAGAAAGCGAGACACTTTGCCCAGGAAGTGCCTCATGCTCCAGAATCCCGATCTCCTCAGAAAAGAAGATATTCTGCGAATAGCTGAATTCCTGCTTATAACGGTAAGATGTTGTGGCTTGTATCCGCTTCTCTCCGAATACCGTGTCTATATGCCAGTTGTAGCTGCCAAGCTCCATGCTGGGCTGGCTTTCAAATAGGTAGTTCGTCATAATATACCCGTTTTCAGCATTACGGATAATATACGGCGACTCCCGCCTGCCATCCCAACTCGCCGTGGCAGGATACTGGCTGCACGTCCAATCATGCTCCCAGTTCGTATCCGGCGCTGCCCCCTGCGCCATGTGCATGGCGTCCTGATAGTTGGTGTCGCGTCCCGATACTGCCCAGGTATGAACGTGATCTGTCTCCGGGATCATCACCACCGCATCCATGGTGATGACGGTATGTCCCGTGTTGGAAGTCCAGTGACCGGTGGCGTGTTCAGGTGCGTTGACCTGTTCACGAAGCGTTTCTGCGCTGGCACACAGAGGCAGCAGCAGCGCAAGCAAAATAGCAATCATTTTTTTCATGTTGTTCACCTCAATAGCCATAGCCTCTGTCGATGACAGTGCCATCAATGGCACTGATCGTCAACAGGGAGGTCAGTGGGTCATTGGCATCGAAGAAATCCCATACGGGGACAAACAGATATTGAGAAGGGTCGTTTCTGCTCTGTACACGGGTGTAACTCAGGGTAATGCGATTCACCGTCATCCGATAGGCATCCTGATTGCGAGCCTCCAGATACTTTTCCTGTGAGGTATATTTCAGTGGGAGCAGCTGCCCGGCAATGCGCATGATCTCCGCAAAGGAAAGCAGCCGCACATTCTCTGTTTCAACACCTGTGATCGTATGCGGAGACCGCCATTCCACCAGCACGCCGGAGAGGTCATCCACAATGATGTACAAAACCTCGTAGGGAATCTTACGGACGTAGGTATCATTCAGATTATCATAGGCGGTGCAGTCCTTGCTCGTATAGACAGACGGCACACCCTGATAACTGCGGGTAAAAACGAATCGGCTGCCCGTCTGGGCGGAAGGAGGCGTTTCCAGATCCGTGCGGTTCATGCCGTATGTACGATCTACATAGGCCAGTTCAAATGCGGGAGCAATCTGTTCCGCCAGAGAAAGTGCTGTCTGCATTGCCGCAGCTGACGGCTCACCAACGGTTTCGTCGCCGCGTTTCCACTGATAGTGTCGGGCGGCATTGTCAAAGCTGATACTTCCTTCTCGCGGTGTGCCGTTTACCTGGTAATACTGAAAATAGTCCAACTGTTCATTCACACCTGCCGCGTTTTTCTGCTGACCTCTGATGCGATATGAGCTGGTGTACGCTTCGTCCGGCACTTGATACGCTGCCAGATTGTCCGGCACCGCAGGATAAGGCACAGTGAAACATACCTGGGCTACGGTGCGTATATCGTCTGCCGTGAACACCGTCGGTTCCATATACAGAACGCTGATATGCTCTACATCGGGAATCTCTACATCAGCTTCTACGGTAAAAATCGTTTTCCCTGTATTAGATACGAATGAATCAGTTACATATTCCGGTGCACCGATCTTCTGCGCAATCGTCTCCGCACTGGCACCCAGAGGCAGCAGCAGAGCAAGCAAAATGGCAATCACTTTCTTCATGTTGTTCACCTCAATAGCCATAGTTACGATCAATCACGGTACCATCAAGCGCATTTACGGTAAAATGACTGATGAAGGATGAAGAATGCTCAGAGACGATATTCCCGTTCTTTGTTTTGCGACATTCCTGCGTTCCAAAGAAGTCCCAAACAGGTATATATTCATAGCAATCCGGATTATCCTTGCTCATTACACGCATATAGCCCAGTCGAACATCAGTGATATGCACCCGGATATCGCCGTAACTGGATTCCAGCCAGCCAAGAGACAGGGGCATTACTTTACGCACCACATCCATGATCTGATCGAAAGGCAGCAATGTGCAATTATCCTGCAATACGGTCACATCAAGCGGAAACTGATAGTTCATACCGCGAATACCTTCATCGGTGACGACGACAATGATTCGCTCATGCTGATGCTGGCGGTTATAATCGCCGGACGGATTCGTTCCTTCAGCAGTAACCGGCATGACAAGATCGCTGCGGGTATACCACAGAATCCACGCCTGCTGCTCATTCGTAAAAGAAAGCTTGCCCTCCTTTGTTTCCATACCGGCGAGTTCGCCGTCTATCACGCCTTGCGCCATGCAGGTAAAGTTGGGTGCAAAGGCATGTATGGCCGTATCGGCAATCGTTCGGGCTTCTTCGTAGGTTACAGCGCAGCCGTTTGGCGTGACGTTCAGCTGCATATCATGTCCAGGAGCTACCATCCAGTAAATCGGTTCTCCGTAAAATTGAGCGTGCGCAAATTCTGCTTCCACCCAATCCGCCTTGCCACTATTCTTTGTGGATTGATACACCGAAAGGCTGTATTCAGGCCAAATCATTCCATTTGACAGCACTCCTGTGCTGTCAGAATTGTACACGCGCACAGGCGCGCTTTCACTGTAATTGCCTGTCCCTGCATATGCGTAGGCACGGCTGCCGAAAACAGCCTTGGCCATAGCATCTGCTTCTTCCGTTGTGAACAGGCGCGGCGTTGCCATGTAAATCTGCGCCTTTTCCGCGTCTGGTACAGTCACGTTTGCATCCAGCGTGATGACCACCTTGCCCGTATTGGAAGAAAAGGTTTCAGTGGTGCGCGCAGGCGCATTCACCTGCGATGCAACATCGGCAAGCGCCACGCAGGGCAGCAAAAAGCAGCACATGAGTACCAATGAAAGGAGTCTTTTCATATCTTTCACCTCCATATTCATGGTACCATGCGCTGCCCGTAATAGTCCGCATCAAGTTGTAAGCGAGTTGTTTTCAAGTTGTAAATGTTGGCTTATTGCTGATAATCCTCGAAGGATGGCGGTGGCGTAGCAGTCTCCACGACAGTCAGATTCATACGATCATCAATGATCCTGTCAGCTGTGAAGGGCAGCCCCCAAATCAGTGCTGCCGCCAGCAGGAGCAGCGCAATCAACGCGATGATTCCTTTCTTATTCATTGCTGCCCTCCTTTGGCCATGCCATGGTGATGGTTGTGCCGCTGCCAACGGTGCTTTCGATCTGCAAGCTACCTCCATGAGCCTGTGCGATCATCTGGCACAGGGAAAGGCCAAGACCAGCACCCCCCATTTTTCGGCTGCGGGCCTTGTCCACCCGGTAGAAAGGCTCTGTCACCAGTGCGATCTTATCGGCAGGAATACCACTGCCGTGGTCGCTGACGGATAGCTGGTAGGCTGCATCTCTTTCAGATGCAGTTATGCTGATTTCCTGTCCGGGCTGGCTGGCTTTGATAGCGTTGTCGATCAGGTTGGTCAGCAGACAGATGATCAGGTCGGCGTCGCCTTGCAGGAAATCGCTCTCCGTATGGACTGACAACGACAGCGCCTTATTCGCCAAAGACTCCTGCATCACGCTCTGAATCTGCTGGAACAGATCATCCACCGAAAGCCTGCGCTTCACCAGCACCGGACAATCTGTCATGGCGATCAGCTGCATCATCTTCTGACTCAGACGCTCGGTGCGCAGGGCAGCTTCATGAATTTCATGGGATGCTTCCATCCGCTTCTCTTCTGACAGGGGCATAGAGATCAGGCTATCCGAGAAGCCGATGATAGCCGTCATGGGCGTTTTCATTTCATGGGTCAGCGCCCCCAGCAGCAGCTCGCGGCGACGGGCCTGTTCTTCCAGGTCGAGGATCTTTTGCTCCACAGTTTCCGCCATGTGATCAAAGGAGGCGGAAAGTTCACCCACTTCATCCTGTGATTCGATCTTTGAGCGCAGGGAGTATTCACCGCTGGAAATCTCCTCGCTGACCTGTGTCAGCTTCCGCAGCGGGCGCAGAGTGCGACGCAGCGTCAGCGGCAGCAGGATTCCGCTCAACAGCAGACAGGCCAAAAGTGCCAATTGAGCATTGCGAGTCAGGTAGTCGATACGCGCAAAGGTATCGGAAGCATTACGAACGGTATACACGGTGATCGGAAGTTTGAGGACAGTCGTATTTCTGGCGGTGACCAGCAGCGGAACGCCGTTCATTTCCACCAGTCGTTGAGCGGTAATGACCTGCTCGTTCACCGGCAGCAGCTGCATAGGCTGATAAGCTGAAATGTTATAGAGATAGGCACCATCCATCACCAGAGAATAGGAGTAATTCTTGCTCTGCAGCAAATGCGCATAGCTCGAAAAGGTGTACTGGATCAGCGCACGAAGGGTGGTCTCATCCGTACCGTATCCGGTATTGCTGGTTCGATCCAGCGTAGCCAGATGCTCGCAAAAGACATTTGTATTTTGCAAAGCGCTATTCTGTGCATCGTCCAGCATCTGTTGCGTCTGCTGGACAACAAAGAAGTACAGGCAGGCACAGAATGCCAGCATGATCACCAGCAGACAGATCAGCGTTTGCTTCAGCCATAGTTTCATTTCATTTCGCCCTCCAGCCGGTAACCCAGCTTGAATACTGTCGCAAGCTGTTCGGTCAGTCCGAGCTTCTTTCGCAATGCTGCAACATGTACGTCCACCGTGCGGGTCTCGCCGATGTACTCATCCCCCCACACCTGACGCAGCAGCTTCTCACGGGTCAGCACCATACCGGGGTGCTTCATGAAGGTACAAAGCAGCTCGTATTCCATGGGCTTGAGGGAGATCAGTTCCCCGGCTTTATGCACGGATCGGCTGTCCAGATCGACCGTGATATCCTGATATGTGATCTTGTTTTCTGTCGGGGCACTGCGGGCCAGCACCTTTTCCATGCGCACAAGAAGCTCCAGAATATCGAAGGGTTTGACCAGATAATCTTCCGCGCCCAGACGGAGCCCATGCACACGGCTTTGCACATCCGCTTTGGCAGACACATAAATCACAGGGATATTTCGCTCCTGCATATAGGGCAGCAGCTCAAAGCCGTCCAGTTCCGGCAGCATAATATCGCACAGGGCAAGATCGAAATGATGGGCAGAGATTGCATCAAGCGCCTGTCTGCCATCCATAGCACAGACAGGTTCATATCCGGCAACAAGCAGATTACTTTCAATCAGCCGGGAGATCGCAGGATCATCTTCAACGATCAAAATGCACTTTTCCATTGAATCACCTCGCATTTAGTATATCACTTGATGGCAGGCTTCGTAAATGGTGCGGATGTAAACGAGTTGTAAACGCGTATCATTGAAGATAAAAATGAACAATTTCGGGAGGTCATATCATCGCAACAACACGAATTATACCGATGCATAATAATAAGGGAGTTGGCCTTCAAAAAAGTTTGGAAGCCAAGATTACATACATCATAGACCCAGCTAAAACTGCGAGCAAGAAATTTGTCTCTACTTACTGCTGTGCATCCGAAACCGCTGATGTGGAATGGGCACTGGCGCATCGACAATATAGAGATCGAACACATCGAAATTCGGATTGTGGTGTGATTGCCTACCAAGTTCGGCAGTCATTTGCACCAGGTGAAGTGACTCCCGAAGAAGCCAATCGGATTGGAAATGAGTTCGCTCACCGTTTTCTAAAGGACAAGTACTCTTTCATTGTTGCGACGCATGTTGACCGGGATCACATACACAACCATATCATGTGGAATGCGGTATCACTGGAAGGAAATCGAAAATTTCGAGATTTCTTCTTGTCAGCGCAAGCTGTACGAAACTTGAGTGATCAGATATGTGTCGAGCATCTGCTCTCTACCATAACAAGTCCAACGAGAAAGGGGCGTGATTATAAAACTTGGTTAGGTGTGTTACGTAAGATCCCGCAACGAGACATGCTAAGATCAAGTATTGACTCTGCACTTGCCCAAAAGCCTGTTGATTTTGATGCGCTCCTGCTCTTGCTTGAAAACGATGGCTGGGAAATCAAACGTGGAAAAGTGCTAAGTTTTCGAAGAGGGGGCTTCACTCGTTTCGCACGTCTTGACTCACTTGGCGATGCATATGATGAAGAAGCACTCCGAGCAGTGATTAGTGGTAGCAGACAAAAGCAAAAACAGCGCGAACAACCCTGGCTACGGGCTGATCGAAAGATTGGTCTTCTGATTGACATCGAAGCCGCCCTACAAGCAGGTAAGGGGCCAGGTTTTGAGTTCTGGGCGAAACGTGAAAATCTAAAGCGCGCAGCAAAAGCTGTTCGAATGTTGGAAGCAAGAGGTGCACTGGATCAGCATGATCTTGATCCGATAGTTGCCAAGGCAATTCAGGAAGAGAAGGCCATCTTGGATCAGTGTCATGCGCTGGATGATAAGATCGCAAAGATCAGGATACTCCGTCAGCATATTTTCAACTATTCCAGAACACGAAAAGTTGCTGAAGAATATCGTGCTTCTGGCTACTCAAAGAAGTATGCGGCAGAGCATAAGGAAGAACTTCGTCAATACCGTGAAGCGAAAAAGGCATTTGATCAACTTGGGCATGAGGCTCTACCAAAGATAAGTGAACTTCAGAGGGAAGAACACGAGATTATCGTGGAAAAGCAAAGTAAGTATTCAGAATATCGTCGAGCTAAAGCCATAAGTAAGGAACTGCAAGAGGCTAACTACATAGTATAGAGCATGATTCCAACGTCGCATATTGAAAGAGGTGTTTTGACAATCAATACTTACAGAGATAAAATCATGGGCACGTGCTTTTCGATGGATCTCATAAATTATCGAAGTCTTTCCAGTCTTCTATGCATACATCAACAGACTCCCCAAATAACGTTTCCAGAATAATAGAAGAGCACCTCTCCGTCTTCGACTTGTTTACACATGCATATCTGTTTGGGTCTTCACTTAATCCAAAGACAATTTGCAACGATATCGATCTATTAGTCATTTACTCCAAGTATTCCGAAGAAATCAGCAGCGCCTTGAAAACAATTAGTGCAAAGCTCGAAACGGCAATTGGATTGCCTGTTCATCTGACTGCATTAAGTGAAGAAGAAGAACAAGATACAGGCTTTTTAGCAAGAATCAAGCCTAATTACATGACATTGAAATAGAAAGAAAACGCCAATTGTGGTATAACACGAGAAATCCACCCCTCTGCTGTTAGTTTCCAACACATCAGAGAGGTGGTTCTGTGGAGCTCATATGCGTTCTCGAATTTGCGTGAAAACACCGTGTTTTCAAGGTCTATACGCCAGCAAACATCTTCAGAAAAATCGGACAACAAGTTATGAATTTGAAAGTAACAACCGGCGTTCGGGACCAAAAGGCCGCGGGTTCGAATCCCGCCACTTCGACCATTTTAACAGCAGCCTGGAGCAAATCCAAACTGCTGTTTTTCTTATATATTTATCAGCAAAAAGCCCTTATTTCAGGGCTTTTCGGGCTGGATCTACACAAATCAGCGGTTAACAGAACCCGCCATGCGGCGGTATGTGTGGCGAATGCCGCGGATGGCAATGGAATATGCCTGGATGTTCTCCGGCAAGGCCATGCCGCCGTAGCCCGCATCGCCCAGGTGATGGATGTCCGTGCCGGTCATTTTGCACATCAGGGCGATCTGGCGGATGGTTGCAATGTCAGCTCCCTCCTGCGATGTGCCGATGGCCGTGATGGTCAGGCAGCCCAGGCTGTGGGCGTACTGAACCAGCTCCCGCACATAGTCCACCGTGATGCCAGGAACCGTACCGGGCGCGGGCAGCAGAATGATATCTGCACCGGCGGCGGCAAAAGCAGCGATATCGGCCTTGGTGATGATCTTCTCCGCGCCCTCCGCCATGATGCCGGAGGCGTGCATCTTGCCCGCGGCCAGGATCAGCCGTTCCCCCAGCTCCTGCTTGTACAGCCGCAGGGTCTGCTCAATGGCCTCGTTGGTCACGCCAATGCCGGGATTGCCGGTGAGCAGAATGAAATTCACGCCCATATCGGCAGCCTTTCGCGCGTTTTCCAGGGTGGCCTTTCTGCCGCTGGTCATGGCCCACATGTTTTCTTCAGGATCCTCCGAGGACAACACCTGCTCCACCGGCTCCAGATTGATGCCAATGGGACGCCCCGTCAGCTCCTTCAGCTTGCGGATCACCATCTCCGGCTCGGTTTTAGGCAGGCCGTGGATCACGGGCTTTTGCACGTCAAACATATTCAGCAGCAGGATATCCGCGCCCATGGCGGCAGCAAATTCCGCATTGGTGATATCCCCCAGCATGGGCATGATGGCGCCAATGGTCTCACAGGCCAGGGTGCGTCCCTCGCTGGAGGCAATGGCCTCCAGCAGCTCCTGGCGGGAAATGTGGAGAAAATCTGAGCTGTGGCAATCCAGAATACGTTTCATCAAACTTGCGCCTCCCTTTGCCATCAGTATACCACAGAATACCGCTGCGGTACACAGGCAATTCAGGCGCAGCATGATCCAGCGGCACTATGAGAGAATCTTTGCAAAAATTCGCATATATTTTGTTTCCATTTGACATTGCAATTCTTTTTTGATCTTCTATATGCAAGGAAACAATCGAATCAAAGCCTCTCCAAAGGAGAGAACTACGTCCAAAAGAAAGGTCGTTGTTTTTTATGGGTATCTTCAAAAAGATCTTTGGCAAGAATATGGATGAATTCTGCGCTCCTATGACCGGCAAAGCCGTTGCGATTTCCGAAGTGCCTGATCCCACCTTCGCCGAAGGGATGCTGGGCAATGGCATCGCCATCGAGCCCACCGAGGGCAAGGTCTACGCCCCCTGCGATGCCACCGTGGACATGATGTTCACCACCGGCCACGCGGTGAGCCTGATCGCCGACTGCGGCGCTGAGATCCTGATCCATGTCGGCCTGGAAACCGTTGGCCTGGAGGGCAAGCCCTTCACCGTTCACGCCCACGATGGCGACAAGGTCAAGAAGGGACAGCTGCTGATCGAGGCCGACCTGGAGGCCATCAAGGCTGCCGGGCTGCCCATCATCACCCCCATGGTGATCTGCAACACGGATGCCTATCCCACCTTTAATACCCACGTGGGTAAGAATGTGACCAACGACGACGTGGTTATCGAGTTGGCCAAATAAGGAGCAGCCTATGAAAAAAGGTATTGGTTTGCCGGTATTCCCCGGCGTAGCCATCGGCCCTGCGGTGGTATACCGCAAGGCACAGCGCACGTTGCCAGTTTCCTCCGGCGATCCGGCGCTGGAAAAGGCGAAGTTCACCGCCGCGCTGGATACCGCCCGCGAGCAGCTGACCGCCCTGTATGAAAAGGCCAAGGCGGAGATCGGCGAGGAGCAGGCCGCCATTGTGGAAGTGCAGCTGCTGATGCTGGACGACCTGGACTATCTGGACGGCGTGAACCTGGCCATCGAGGGCGGCGCCGCTGCCGCCATTGCAGCCCTGGATACCGGCGAAGAATTCGCGCAGATATTCGCCGCCATGGACGATGAATACATGAATGCCCGCAGCGCCGATATCCGGGATATGTCCCACCGGCTGTACGACATTCTTTGCGGCAACACCGGCTTCCAGCTGCCGGAAGGCTCCTTCCTGCTGGTGGCCGAGGATCTTGCCCCCAGCGAGACCATTCAGCTCCCCCGCGAGCGGATCATGGCCTTCATCACCCGCCAGGGTTCTTCCTCCAGCCACACGGCCATCCTGGCCAGAACGCTGAACATCCCCTCCCTGGTGCAGTCGGACATCACCCTGGAAACCGCCGACGAATGCCAGATCCTTGCGGTGGACGGCTTCACCGGCACCTGGTATGTCGATCCCGACGAGGAGACCCTGGCCATGCTGAGGGCCAAGCAGGCCGAGGCCGCTGCCGCCCGCAATGCCCTGGAGCAGTACCGCGGCAAGGAGAGCGTTACCCGCTCCGGCAAGAAGGTGCTGCTGGTGGCCAACATCGGCTGCCCCGAGGATGCGGTGGATGCCCTGAAGGCCGATGCCGAGGGCGTTGGCCTGATGCGCAGCGAGTTCCTCTACCTGGGGCGCAATTCCCTCCCCACCGAGGATGAGCTGTTCGAGGCCTACAAGCAGGTGGCCGAAACCATGGCCCACCGGCCCGTGGTGATCCGCACGCTGGACATCGGCGCTGACAAGCAGGTGAGCTACCTGGGCCTGGAAGCCGAGGAGAACCCGGCGCTGGGCCTGCGCGGCCTGCGCATTTGCCTCACCAACGAGGAAATCTTCCGTCCCCAGCTGCGCGCCATCTACCGCGCCTCTGCCTACGGCAATCTGCACATGATGTTCCCCATGGTTGCCTCCGTGTGGGAGCTGAAGGCTGCCAAGGCGCTGTGTGCCAAGGTACGCAAGGAGCTGGAGGACGAGGGCTATCCCACCAAGGATGTCCCCATCGGCGTGATGGTGGAGACCCCCGCTGCCGCTGTGCTGGCCAACGAGTTGGCCAAGGAGGCCGCCTTCTTCTCCGTTGGCACCAACGACCTGACCCAGTACACCCTGGCCGTTGACCGCCAGAATGCCAAGCTGGGCGAATTCTACGATCCCTACCATCCCGCGCTGCTGGCGCTGATGGCGCACATCGCCAAGGCTGCCAACGACAATGGCATCTGGGCGGGCATCTGCGGCGAATTGGGCGCTGACCCCAAGCTGCAGGAGAAGTTCATCGAAATGGGCTACACCGAGCTGAGCATGGCCGCCGGCCGCATCCTGGAATCCAGGAAGCTGGTTTGCGAATCCGATGTTTAACAACATGATCATAATCACGAAAGTGAGGTAGATACCAATGAAAGAAATCAAGCACGTGATCAACGATCCCCTGGGTATGCACGCCCGTCCCGCCGGTATGCTGGTGAAGGCTGTTGCTCCCTTTGCTTCCACCATCACCGTCACCGCCCCCACCGGCACCGCCGATGCCAAGCGCCTCATGGCGCTGATGCGCCTGGCCGCCAAGCAGGGCATGGAGCTGACCATTACCATCGAGGGCGCTGACGAAGAGAAGGCCGCTGCCGAGCTGCAGGCCTTCCTCACCGCCAACCTGTAACATTACATAGGTCATCCTGGTCGTCGTGGGCCGACGACCTAATGATAGGGAAAAAGAAATACAAGGAGGATCATCGCTATGATGAAACATCTGCAGAAGCTGGGCAAGGCCATGATGCTGCCCGTCGCTGCGCTTCCGATTTGTGGTATCCTGATGGGTCTGGGCTATGCTCTGGCTCCCGCCTTCATGGGCGCTGCCGGTGCTACCACTGGTTTTGCTTACGTTCTGGGCGTCTTCCTGATCAAGGCTGGCGCTGCTCTTATCGATAACATGGCGATCCTGTTCGCCATCGGCGTTGGCGTTGGCCTGACCAAGGACAACGACGGCACTGCCGGCCTGGCCGGTATGGTTTCCTACCTGATGATGACCACCCTGCTGGCTCCCGGCACCGTGAGCACCATCGCTCCCTTCATGATCAACGAGATCAACAGCGTGGCTTACGCCAAGACTGCCGGCAATGCCTTCATCGGCATCCTGGGCGGCATCATCGGCGGCGTGTGCTACAACAAGTTCAAGGGCACCAAGCTGCCTGACTTCCTGGCCTTCTTCTCCGGCAAGCGCGCCGTGGCCATCGTGACCGCCGTGGTCTCCATCGTGGTCTCTGCTGTGCTGCTGTTCGTGTGGCCCATCATCTTCAGCGCGCTGTACAACATCGGCAAGGCCATCGTGAGCCTGGACGCTGTGGGCGCTGGCCTCTACGCCTTCCTGAACCGTCTGCTGATCCCCACCGGCCTGCATCACGCCCTGAACAACGTGTTCTGGTTTGATACCATCGGCCTGGGCGACCTGACTGCCTACTGGGGCGGCCTGGTTGAGGGCGGCACCATGGCCAACGGCACCGTCATCGACTGGTCCGTGGGTTCCTACATGGCTGGCTTCTTCCCCTGCATGATGTTCGGTATCCCCGGCGCTGCTCTGGCCATGATCCAGACCGCCAAGACCAAGAACCGCAAGGTTGCCGCTGGCATCGTGGGCGCTGCTGCCCTGTGCGCCTTCATCTGCGGCGTGACCGAGCCCTTCGAATTCGCCTTCATGTTCCTGGCCTTCCCCCTGTATGTGGTGTATGCCGCCCTGTACGGCGTGTTCGCCATGATCACCGTGGCTCTGGGCTTCCGTGCCGGCTTCTGCTTCTCTGCTGGCGCGACTGACCTGATCTTCTCCGCTTCTCTGCCCGCCGCCGCCAACACCTGGCTGATCATCCCCCTGGGCATCGCTGCCTTCGTGGTGTTCTACTTCGTGTTCAAGTTCGCCATCACCAAGTGGGATCTGAAGACCCCCGGCCGTGAAGACGATCAGGAAGGCGAAATGAAGATCGAGCTGGCCAACAACGACTACACCGCCATGGCTCAGATCATTCTGGAAGGCCTGGGCGGCAAGGAGAACGTGGCCTCCATCGACCACTGCATCACCCGTCTGCGCCTGGAAGTGAAGGACCGCCTGCTGGTGGACGAAGCGAAGATCAAGTCCTCCGGTGCCTCCGGCGTCATCCGTCCCGGCAAGACCTCTGTGCAGGTTGTTATCGGCCCCAAGGTTCAGTTCGTCTTCGAAGAGTTCAAGAAGATCGCTGAGTAAGGCAATCTTATCATGCTGCGGCCCACGCGGCAGATCATAGTGCTGCCCCGGAGGGAAATCTCCGGGGCAGTTTTCTATTGCTCAAAAATCGGTGCAAGTTTTGCTTTGTCAAGCATTTCTTGCTTTACTTTTCAAGCACAATCGTTTACCCTGATGCCAACAACAAGGGAGGTGATCGGATGAACGTGGGACTTGCAATCCAGAAAATCCGGAAAGATCAGAATCTGACACAGGAAGCGTTTGGAGACATTTTTCATGTAACAAGGCAGGCCGTATCCAACTGGGAAACAGGGAAAACATACCCCGATCTGCAAATCCTTGTGGAGATCAGCGAGCAGTATGGCATCTCACTTGACGCATTGCTGAAGGAGGATCCGCAAATGGTACAGACAATTGATCGCCAGCGGGCTATTGGCGCACTCAGGCAGGAAAAAGGCGTGATCGATATGTTCACCGGCGCGGGAACAGGCATCATTGTATCGTGCTTGTTCGCACCCGCTTCCATCAGGCGAAGCGTCATGATTGCGGTTGGACTATTTTTGCTTTGCATCGGCTGGTACAAAAAAGCAAAGCATGATCAAAAGATGATCAGCTACATTGAAAAAGGCGAATAGCAACGCATCGAAAAGGAGCGTGTCAAACCTGACACGCTCCTTGCGTTTTTCTCACTCCTCCAGCGCAGCCCGTGCCGCACGGACATATGCTTCGCTGGTCTGCTGGATATGCCATTCATCCAGGCCGGGAAGCCCCATGGGGACGCCTTCCCGGCGGAAGATCATGCTGCTTGCCACATCCGTTTTGCCACTCATGTGGAACGCCCTGGCCTGGGGATATGCTGCCCTGAAGGCTGCAATGGCGCTGGCGTTCACGCCGCTGCCAATCAGCACCTCAGGCCCCTGGTGTTCTTCTCTTTGCCGCAGCAGCCGACCAATGGTCTCCATGCCCAGCAGGCAGCTGCTTGCTGCGCCGCTGGTCAGCACGGTGTCAATGCCCAGCGCGTGGGCGTCCAGATAGGTTTTGCACGGATCACGGGATACATCAATGCAGCGGTGCAGGGTCAGCCCCATGCCCTTGGCCGCCTTCAGCAAAGGCGCCATCGCCCCGGCATCCAGTTCGCCCTCGGCGTTCAGGCAGCCGATCACAAATCCATCTGCGCCATGCTTGCGCAGGTTGTCCATCTGGGCAGCCATCAGCGCAATTTCCTCGTCGGTGTAGAGGAAATCCCCACCCCGCGGCCGCATCAGACATCGGATGCTGATGGTGCTTTCCCTGCGGATCTGCTGTAGCAGCTCGGCATATGGGGTCAGTCCACCCACCGCCAGGGCGCTGCAAAGCTCCAGTCGGTCGGCACCGCCGGCAATGGCTGCCCTGGCCGATGCCAGCGAATCCACCGCCACTTCCAGTATGCGTGCCATGCTCCGTCCTCCCCTGCCAAATGGTTCTTACAGTTCCTGTCCCGCCATGAACACCCGGCGGCTGGCATAATCAGCGGAGCAAACCAGGAAGTCCGCCACCTTGCCGGTTTCAATGGAGCCAACCAGCTTGTCCGCACCAATGGCACAGGCAGGGTTGTAGCTGGCCGCGCGGATCGCATCCTCCTCCGGGATGCCGAAGCGGATGGCGTTCACCATGCAGTCGTAGAGGTTGGTGGCAGAGCAGGCAATGGTGCCATCGGCCAGCCTGGCCACGCCATCCACCAGCCAGGCATCCTGGCCGCCCAGTTCAAACTTGCTGCCATTGGGCATACCGCAGCAGCGGCCGGAATCGGAGATCAGCACCATCCGCTCACCGCCGAAGAGATTAAAGGCGAAGCGCACCATGGCCGGATGGGCATGGAGGCCATCGCAGATCAGCTCTGCCCTCACGTTGGGGTTCTCCGCCGCTGCCGGGATGACGCCGGGATTGCGGTGGTGAATGGCTGGCATGGCATTGTACAGATGGGTGAGATGGGTCGCCCCGGCATCGAAGGCTGCCTTGGCGTGGTCATAATCCGCATCGGTGTGGGCAATAGAAACCGTGCAAAGCTCCTTCGCCTGCCTCACAAATTCCTCCGCCCCAGGCAACTCCGGCGCAACGTCCACAATGCGGATCAACCCGCCGCTGCCCTCCTGCAAGGCCTTGAAGCCAGCAAAGTCCGGCTCTTTCAAATAGTCGGGATTCTGCGCACCACGCTTCTTGTAGGAAAAATAGGGGCCTTCCATCTGAATGCCACGCAGCACGGACAAGCCCGCAGGTGCTTCCTCCACCAGGCGCTTGGCATTGGCGTAGGCCTTCTCCAGGGTCTCATAGGGCAGGGTCATGGAGGCAGGCGCAAAGGAGGTGACGCCCACGCTGGCGTAATAGGCCGCCATGGTTTGGAGGCCCTCGTAATCCCCATCGGAGAAATCCGCGCCGGAGTTGCCATGGCTGTGCACATCGATCAGGCCAGGGATCACGGTAGTGCCCTGAAGATCAACCGCATCCTCCGGAACATCGTCCGGCATAACCTGGCCAAACTTGCCGGCCTTTACTTCAAAGGCACCCGTGCGGAAAGTGAAATCGCTGCAAAAGATTCTGGCGTTTTTGTAAAACATGGTCTCTGCCTCCTGTTTGTATTGATGCAACGGCAATCCCGTCGTGATCGCTTATATCAAGCCATGGTCGCAGCAATAGTGGAAGATGCCGTCCTCTCCCACGCTGCCGCACACATCGTCTGCCACGGCCTTCACCTCATCGGCGGCATTGCCCATGGCCACACCAACGCCCACGGCTTTGAGCATCTCCAGATCGTTCTGACTGTCGCCGAAGGCCATCGCCTGTGCAGCGTCCAACCTAAAGTACTCAAGAACCTTGGCAATGGCAGTTTCCTTGCCGCTGGACGCAGGAATCACATCGACGGCGCGATCCCAGGACACAGCAATCTTAACGCCCTGCGCATCCCTGATGATGGCCGGATGCTCCTCCTCCCGGCAGCCCAGCAGGATCTGATATACATCCTCCCGGCACGCCGCGTCAAAATCCGGCGCCACGGTCAACTCCAATTCTGCCAGGCGGTAGTAATCCGCCAGATCCTGATCCCAGCCATTGGCCGCCAGCCTTTGCCGGGTAGCCACCGAAACCGGCCTGCCAATGCCGGCAGCATTCGCCAGCACCTGCGCTACATCCTGGGGCGCAATGGGATTGCTGTGCAGGATCTTATCGTCCGCGTAGCACAGCGAGCCGTTGTACGTGCAGTATGCATCAAATTTCAGCGAGCCGATGTCCGGCACTTCAAAGGGCGCCCTGCCCGTGGAAATGCACAGCCGGATGCCCTTTTCTCTCAACCTCAGCAGCGCCTGAATGGTTTTCTCCGGCACGCGCCCCGTTTGGGGATCCACCAGCGTGCCGTCAATATCAAAGAAAATGATTTTTACAGGAATCATCTGGATGCTCCCTTTTCTGCGATTTACCGCAAATAATCGGGGACTGCACGTTCTTTACAACATTGCATCGCACGGATTTCCTTTATCCCCTTCTCTTCAGCGGTGAAACTCTATGGAATAGGCGATCTCCTGCTTTGCTCCGGCGTTCAGAACCTGAATCTCCTTCTTCTGGTCGATCGTTCCGGCAAAGCCTTCATCATCCGCCCGCCCGAACCAGGGTTCCAGGCAGATGAAGGAGCCGCTGGGATTGGCCCAGACCGCCAGCATGGGGAAAGCTTCACAGCGCATCGTAACAAGAGGCGTACCATCCGGGCCGGCAATGCCCACGGAATGCACCTGGTGATCCTCGAAGATCCAGGTGTCCGGGATATCCGTCTGCCAAGGCGCGAAGCCATCCCTGAGGGGCAGCGTCTTCTTCTGAGGCAGGATGAAGCCTGCAGCATTGGCAGAAATGTATTGCAGTTCCGTTTTCCCTGGGAAGAAAATCAGGCAGTCTTCCTTGCGGAGATCGTCTGGCACCATGAAGCCGGGATGTCCGCCAATGGAAAAGAACATTTTCTCTTCTCCAAGGTTCTCGATCGTCCATTCAATAGCAAGCTGCTTTCCGGAAAGCCGATGGCAAACGGCGAGGCGGAACTCATAGGGATAAATACCCCTTGTCTGCTCGCTATCAGTCAGGCAGTGGGTGACGGATCCTTCCGTCTTTTCAATGCATGTGAATACCTGATCCCGAGCAAAGCCATGCTGGGTTTTCATGGTATATTCATTCTCACCGATGCGATATTTGCCATCCTTCACCTTCCCCACAAAAGGGAACAGAATGGGGGCATGCCGGTTCCATACAGCGGGATCGGCGTTCCAAATACATTCGCGCCCGGTCGTCTTGTCCCACACGCTGATCAGTTCAGCTCCGGCGTCTGCGACGGTGATCTTTAAGTATTCATTCTCCAGCATATGATTGGCCATCATATAATCCCCCCAAGACGGATGTTTGATAACATGATTCTGAACTAATTATAATATAGGATGCAGCAGTAATCAAGCATTCTCCACTACATAGCGCTGACAACTTGTCTTTACGCATACGTATATCTATGGTATAATCCATTTGCTGAAGCGCGCCGAATGATGCATACCACAAAAGAAAATCCATCCCTCTGCTGTTAGCTTCCATCACAGCAGAGAGGCGGTTCTGCGGAACTCATATGCGTTCTTGAAGTTGCGTGAAAACACCGTGTTTTCAAGGTCTATACGCCAGCAAACAGCTTCAGAAAAATCGGACAACAAGTTATGGTTTTGAAACTAACAACCGGCGTTCGGGATCAAAAGGCCGCGGGTTCGAATCCCGCCACTTCGACCATAAATAAAAGGACTGAAACTTTCATGCAAGGTTTCAGTCCTTTCTTTTTATACTTGCAAACACTTACCATCAAGCTGCTCCGGCAATTCAAACCAGAAGGTTGATCCCACGCCCTCCTGGCTTTCCACGCCATAGGGAACGCGGTGCTGCTCCAGAATGGTACGCACAATGCTTAGCCCCAGGCCGCTGCCGATCACAGCGCGCTTGTGTGTTTCATTGGTGCGGTAATACCGGTTCCAGATCAGCGGCAGCTCCTCCGGGGGAATGCCTTTGCCGCTGTCATGTACACAGATCCGGATGGTGCCTTCCTGCACGATCTGCGTCACCTCAACGGTCTTGTCTTCGCCGGTGTAGGTCAAGGCGTTGCCCACCAGGTTGTAGATCACCTGGCTGATGCGGGCCTCATCGGCAACGACGGCATAATGCTTTTCCGGCGCAAAGCGGATCGTGTAGCCATTGGCTTCCACCAGCTTGCTGATGCGTTCAATGATCTCCTGCACCGCTCCGGTCAGGTCGAAGGAGGCAGGATTGATCGGCATAACGCCAGCCTGCAGGCGGGAAAAATCAAGCACTTCCCCCACCAGGCTGGAAAGGCGCGCTGTTTCGTCGATGATGATCTGCATATTCTCCGGCGTGTTTTCATCGGGGATGTCCCGCATCACCTCGGCATAGCCGCCGATCATGGTCAGCGGGGTGCGCAGGTCATGGCTGATGTTGGCGATCAGCTCGTGCTGGAGCCGCTCCACCTGGCTCAAATCCTCCGCAGCCCGGGTGAGCGTGGCATTCAGCTCAGCGATCTCTCGGTAATGGCCGCCGTGCCGGGGCTGCTGAAACCGGCCGAAGGACAGCTCCCGGGCAGCGGTGTTCGTTTCAATGATGGGTCGGGAAACATTGCGGGAGATCAGGGCCGCCATCCCCAAAGCGCCCAGCAGCACCACCAGGGTGATCAGCAGCAGCTGGGAGCGCAGCGTGGTCACCGTGGCATCCAGCGGCGTGATGATGGCATTGAGAAGCAGGAAACCTGTTTCGCCGGAGGCCAACGTGATCTGCCGGGCATACAGCAGGCTTTGATGGTTGGTCTCCATCATGGGCGGTGGATTGCCGGCAAACCGCCGTGGATTGTAACGGTCGTTCCGGAAGGGCTGAACATTGAACTGCTCCACCAGCGTGGAACCATCTGCCGGAATGCGGTTGCACCACCAGTTCAGGTCACGGACGCTCAT
The DNA here is from genome assembly GCA_017936765.1 of Clostridia bacterium. Classification (GTDB taxonomy): domain Bacteria; phylum Bacillota; class Clostridia; order Christensenellales; family Aristaeellaceae; genus UBA11524. The sequence continues at coordinate 47,882 of JAGBEX010000012.1, read as the reverse complement.
GCGATGGATCAGGCAAAAGCGGGTGTCCTCGCTGGACAGCACCACGCGCTTGTTTTCGTCCAGCACAAGAATGCACACGTCATTCTGCGTGGAAAGCTGATCCGCCAGCACCTCCACCTCATCATTATCCAGGTTTTCCAGTATGGCAGCTGCGGCCGAGGCAACCTGATTGGTTTTATAGTAGCGGTAAAAATCATCCAGCCACACGATCTGAAACAGCCAGAGCATGGCGATCACAAAGGCCACGAACAGCACCAGGTACAGCATAATGCGACTCCTGATGCCCATGGCCTGCGGCTTATTCTTTTTCAAAGCGGTATCCCACCCCTCGCAGCGTGGTGATCTTTTCAGCATAGTCGCCCAGCTGCCGGCGCAAAAGCTTGATGTGGGTGTCCAGCGTCCTGTCGTCGCCAAAGAAGTCATAGCCCCACACCTGGCTGATAAGCTTCTCCCGGGTCAGGGCAATGCCGCGGTTGCGCACCATGTAGAACAGCAGGTCGTATTCCTTGGGACTCAGTTCCAGCACCCTATTGTCCAGCGTTACCCTGCGGGCGGTGAAATCCACCACCAGCGTGCCGATGGTGACCACGTCCGCTTCCTGCCTGGCCATGCCGCCGCTGCGCTTGAGGATCGCCCCCACGCGCATCATCAGCTCCTTGGGGGAAAAGGGCTTCACCACATAATCGTCCACGCCCAGCTCAAAGCCATGGATGCGGTCATATTCCTCGCCCCTGGCCGAGAGCATCAGCATGGGGACCTGGCTGGTCTTGCGGATCTCCCGGCAGGCGGAAAAGCCGTCCAGCTCTGGCATCATCACATCCATGATGACCAGATCATACTGGCGGCTGCGGCATTTGTCCACGGCCTCCATGCCGTTCACAGCTTCATCGACCTCATAGCCTTCAAAGCGGGCATACTTCCGGATCAATTCGCGGATCTTCGGTTCATCGTCCACGATCAGCAGCGTCATAGGATCACCTCAATGAGCAGTATAACATAAACCTGTGAACGTTTAGTGAATATTGCGGAAAAGCGGGATCTTTATATCGAAACGTTCCTCCGTTCTGCGGACTTTCATCTGCAAAACTGGAAAGGAGCGGGTCTGCATCAGTTGCTCCAGTTCAGCAATGGTATGTAAAGGTGTATCGTTGGCGCGGAGCAGCACATCCCCCGGCAGGATGCCCGCCTGATCAGCCATGCTTCTGTCCTGCACGGCCAGCACCACCACCCCCTCGGCGTCATCCAGCAGGATCAGCCCCAATTCCGCCGCGTTGGTCACCTCGTGCTGGGGCGACGGCGCGCTGCACAGCATACAGGCGATCACAACCGCCAGCACCAGCAGGATCCCGGGCAAAAGCCATTTCCATCTGGTCATACCGTCACCTCATTCTTCATCGTTTGCATTATCATAAATGCAAAAAGTGACGAACATATGAAGTCAGCATGATATTGTGCTGAAACATGGCGCAAAGGTATGTTCTCACAAAATTACGGATATGTTCACCTGTTCTTCGCATTTCCCACAAAGGAAGTTAAGGTTGGCGCTTTATCATTCATCATGGCGGCCAAATCCAACAAGAAAGGTGAATCGAGTTATGTCAGAACAAACCCTGGTTCTCCAGAAAAAAAAGCGTCCCAAGCGCAGAAAACGCATTCTGCGCAAGATCCTTATCACGCTGCTGATCCTCGCGCTGCTGGCAGGGGCAGGCCTGTATGCCTACTACGCCCTCAAGCAGGAATACACCGTGACCTATACCGGCTACACCGCCAGCACCGGCAGCATCTCCAATGCGCTGAGCTTCTCCGGCAGCTTGAACCTGATCGACAATATGACCTACACCGCCGGGGCGGATGGCACCGTCCGCACTTTGTATGTGCAGGCCGGCGATGACGTGCAGGAGGGCGACAAGCTGCTGCGGCTCTCCAATGGTGAAACGGTGAAGGCGACCTTCAATGGCCGTGTCAACAGCGTGAAGGTCAGCGAAGGCGACGAAGTCAGCGCCGGTGCCTCCCTGGTGCAGGTGGCGGACTTCTCCCACATGAAGGTCAGCATTCGCGTGGATGAATACGACATTGCAGACGTCCGCGTAGGCCAGAACTGCACCGTGACCGCCACCGCCACGGAGAAGACCTTCCAGTCCAGCATAGCGGATATCGACTACATCTCCGCCTCCACCGGCAATGTGGCTTACTACACCGCCACCGCCTATGTGGATGTGGACGAGGGCGTGTACCCCGGTATGCAGGTGACCATCACCATTCCCCAGGAAGAAGCCAAGGACGTGGTGGTGCTGAAAATGGACGCCCTGAGCTTCGATGAGACCAACAGCGCCTTCGTTTATATGTACGATGAGAACCAGGCGCTGGTGGAAGTCCCCGTAGAAGTGGGCGTGAGCAACGGCAACTACGTGGAGATCAAGTCCGGCCTGAAGGACGGCGATCAGGTATATGTGGAGGTCGAGGTGGAGGCAGAGGCTTCCGGCCTGGCCAGCCTGATGAGCGGCCTGTTCGGCGGCCAGCAGATGATGCCCGGCGAAGGCAGCAGGCGCAACCGGGATTTCTCCAATTTTGGTCCCAGCAGCATGGGCGGCGGCTCCGGCGGTAATGGCACCCAGCGCACCATGCCCAGCGGCGGTTTCGGCGGTGGTGGTACCCGATGAGTGAAGTATTCTTTCACATGGAAGGCATCAACAAGTTCTACCAGATGGGTGACGAGAAGATGCACATCCTCAAGGACGTCTGCCTGAGCCTGGAAAAGGGTGAATACCTCTCCGTGCTGGGGCCTTCCGGCAGCGGCAAGTCCACGCTGATGAACATCATCGGCTGCCTGGACACCCCCACCTCCGGCAGCTACGTCCTCAACGGCAACCTCATCGAGGACATGACGGAAACAGAGCTGGCGCAGATCCGCAGCCGGGAGATCGGCTTCATCTTCCAGAATTCCCAGCTGCTGCCCCGGCTCAATGCCCTGCGCAATGTGGAAATGCCCTTGATCTATGCAGGTGTTTCACCGAAGGAGCGCCGCCGCCGCGCCATGGAGATGCTGGAGCGCGTTGGCCTTTCCGACCGAATGTACCACTTCCCCAACCAGCTTTCCGGCGGCCAGCAGCAGCGCGTGGCCATTGCCCGGGCGCTGGTGGGCAACCCCAACCTGCTCCTGGCCGATGAACCCACCGGCGCGCTGGATCAAAAGACTGGCAGGCAGGTGATGCAGCTCTTCCAGGAGCTGAGCGACGAAGGCCGCACCATCATCATGATCACCCACGATATGCACATCGCCTCCTATGCCCGGCGGGTGGTGCACATCATCGACGGCGAACTGACGGAAGGAGGCGACGCAACTTATGCTTAAAAAGCTGCGCAAGATCCTCGTCATGCTGCGGGAGTGCGTCACCATGTCCCTGGAAAACATCTGGGGCAACAAGGTGCGCTCCTTCCTCACGGTGCTGGGCATCCTCATCGGCGTCACGGCGGTGATCGCGCTGATCACCACGGTGAACGGTGTTTCCGGCTCGCTGACCAGCAGCTTTTCCTCCATGGGCGCAGGCACGCTGACGGTCTCGGTAACAGGCAGCGACCTGAAGGCAGGCCTCACCACCGATGACCTGAACGAACTGACGGAGCTTGAACTGGTGGCCGGGCTGACCCCCACAGTATCCTCGCGGGTACGGGTGTCCCGGGGCGGCACGTATGAATCCGGCATGACGGTCTCCGGCAAAAACGCCTACTACTTCCGCACCAACCCGGAGGTGGTCACCCGCGGCCGGGCGCTGAATGTGATCGACGAAAACAATATGTCCTTCGTGTGCCTCATCGGCTCCGAGCTGGTGGAGACCTTCTTCTACGGCGTTGATCCCGTGGGCGAAAGCCTGTACATCAGCGGCATTCCCTTCACGGTGGTGGGTCTTTTCTCCGACGAAAACACCGAGAGCATCGCCAATATGTTCTCCGGCAGCCCGGATATCCTTCTCCCCTACACCACCGCCCTGAAGCTGAGCAACGACAACCTGGTGACCTCCTTCACCGTCTATCTGACCGATGGTGCTGATTCCGAGCAGGCCTCCAGCCAGATCGAGGCTGCCATGGACATCATGTTCTCCTACGAGGAGGATTGCTTCACCATCACCACCATGTCCAGCGTGGAGGACACCATGGAAGAAATGCTGGGCATGATGACCGCCCTGCTGGCAGGCATCGCCTCCATTGCGCTGGTGGTGGGCGGCATCGGCATCATGAACATGATGCTCACCTCCGTCACCGAGCGCACCACGGAGATCGGTCTGAAGAAGGCGCTGGGCGCTATCCCCTGGCAGATCCAGGTGCAGTTCCTCATCGAGTCCTTCCTGCTGTCCATCATCGGCGGCATTGCGGGTGTGGCGCTGGGCCTTCTGTTGTCCATCATCCTCACCAATGTGATGGGAACGGAGTTTGTGGTGTCCGTAGGCGCCATCGTCCTGGGCGTAGGTTTCTCGGCTGCGGTGGGCATCATCTTCGGCTGGGCGCCCGCACGGAAGGCCTCCAAGCTCAACCCCATCGATGCGCTTCGAAGCATGTAATGTTGAAAGGAGCATTTTCATGAAAACGTTCAACCGTATTCTTCTCATTATCTGTGCGCTGATGCTGGCAGCATCTCCGGCCATGGCAGAAACCATTTCGTTTTCCGGCCAAGTCACAGCCGCCTTTTCCCATGATGTGTACAGTCCCTTCACCGCCGCAGTAGACCAGCTCCATGTCGCAGCAGGCGATACCGTTCAGGCTGGCACGGTCATCGCTGAGCTTCGTACCACCAAGGTATACGCTGAAGCCGCTGGCACCGTCACGGCTGTTTTTGGCCAGGAAGGCGACAGCGCCGAGACCATTGCCACCCGCTATGGTGCTGTGGCCTATCTGGACGATGGGGTACACTACACCATCGCTGTTTCTGCCGAGGATGCCAAGGCCTACAACTCCGTGGAATCCCAGTATGTGCAGCCCGGTGAAGCCGTTTACCTGCGCAGCCGCAGCGAGGAAAGCCGCACCGGCACCGGCGTGATCACCGTGGTGGATGACACGGGCTATACCGTTGAGGTTCTGACGGGCGGCTTCCTCACCGGCGAAACCGTGAATATCTACCGCACAGCCGATCATACCGACGCCCAACGCATCGGTCGTGGCGCCATCGTGAACAAACCCGCCCTGGCTGTTACCGGCACAGGCTGCATCGTGAACATGGCGGTGAAACCCGGCGATACCGTCCAGCGCGGCGATCTGCTGATGGAAACCCTGACGGGTGACGCGAATGTCTCCGGCGCTCAGGCAGCCTTGCTGGCGGAGGCGGAAGGCACGGTGGCATCCATCAGCGTTCAGCAGGGCGCAACCGTGGAGGCAGGCGCGCTGGTGGCCACCCTCTGGCCCTGGGAAGCCATGCAGCTGCAGGCCAGCATTCCCGAAGCGGATCTGGGTGCCATCTCCGCAGGAGATACGGTGGAGATCGTCTTTGACTGGAATCAGGATTCCGGTGAAAGCACACAGGGTACGGTCCGGGCGATCTCTGCTGTGAATGATGCCAACAGCGAAACGACCCAGTTCATCGCCTACATTGATTTCACGCCCGACGCCAGCGTGCGCTATGGCATGAATGCCACGGTGACGACCATCGAGTAAGAAAGGAGCATCACCATGAAAAGACTGTTCATCTGCTTATTGGCAGCTATGCTGCTGGCAACCTCCGCGCTGGCTGAACCGCTCACCCTGGAGGGAACCGTGGTGGCTGTTCGCAGCACCGCCGTGCTGTCCACCGCCGCGGGTGTGATCCGCGATGTGTCTGTTCAGGCAGGCGACCGTGTTACCGCCGGACAGGCCGTGGCTGCATTGATGGAAAAAACCATCTATGCAGAAGCTCCCGGCACCGTCAAGATCTTTGGCGAACCCGGCGAAAGCGTGGAGACCGTCACCACCCGCAACGGTGCGGTGATGTACCTGATGCCGGACAGCAAATATTCCATTTCCGCCTCCACCCGCAATGCCTATGATCAGCCGGAAAACAAGATCATCCATCCCGGCGAAACCGTGTATGTGCGTTGCACCGCCAACAGCGAGCATACCGGCATCGGCATGGTGATCGCACTCAGCGGCAGCAGCTACACCGTGGAGATCACCCAGGGCGATTTTGAGGACGGCGAAACCGTGTATCTTTACCGCGACCCCGCCTATGCAACGACCTCCCGCATCGGCAAGGGAACCATCGCCTATGCCGATCCTGTTGCCTACACCGCTACCGGCATGGTTTCACAGCTGATGGTCAGCGACGGTGACCATGTGGAAAAGGGTACAGCCTTGTTCAGCACCATCGAGACCACCGCCTACAACGGCAATCAGCAAAGCCCTGTGAACGGCACGGTGGCCAGCGTGGCTGTCACGCCCGGAACCGCCGTGGAAGAAGGTGCGCTGCTGGCCGTGATCTACCCGGATGATGCGCTGCGACTGCAGATCCTCGCCGACGAAGTCGACCTGCGCAGCATTGCCCCAGGCCAGCAGGTCACCCTGACCTTCACCAACGGCGTTGTTGCCCTGGGCCAGGTGGAGTACATTTCCGGCATACCCTACGCAGCAGAGGACGCTACTGAAGAAGGTGAGGATACACCTACCTATTTCCCGGTCTATGTATCCTTTGCAGCTGACGCTCCGGTCACCTGTGGGATGACGGCAAAAGTCCAATTCGGTGAATAAACCAATGAAAGCCACCTCTTTGATGTCAGCTTCCATCACAGCAGAGAGGTGGTTCCGTGGAGTCCATTTGCATTCTCGAAGTCGCTTGAAAACGCCGTGTTTTCAAGGTCTGTATGCCAGCAAACAGCTTCAAAAAACGGACAGTAAGTTTTGATTATGTAACTAACACCCGACGGTCATGACCAAAAGGCCGCGGGTTCGAATCCCGCCGCTTTGACAGACGCACCCCCTTGAAACGCAAAGATTTCAAGGGGTTTTTTATTTTTTATAGTACACACTTTGGCACGCGTTTGGTTTTTTGAAATCTGTTTTTACTGGTTTTCCAGCAAAAGGCGTCCCCGTCCCCAGGAGCGGCGTTTCTTTTTCTTGCCATTCCTCACCGAGCCGACTATAATAGAATCAACCCAAGTCTATCGCGCACAAGCCGTGTGGCAATGGTTGTGCAGAAAAGAGTGACGCCCGTGATGATCTTGCTTTTCTTCGCGTCCTTCTTCGGCTGGATGGAGTTCGCCCGGCAAAGGCTTCGCATCCGCACCTGCTTTTTGCCTGTGCTGGTTGCCAGCACACAGGCGGTTGTGATGGTTCTGTGCAGCCTGGTGGGCATCATGCTGCCCGCCGCCTATGGACTACTGGGCGCAGGCGTGCTGATGCTTGGCTTCTGCCTGTATCAAGAGAAAGCCCGCTGCTTCACACCCTGGCTGAATGCCTCCACCCTGTTTGGCCTGGCAGGCGCTTTGGTGCTGTTTGTTTTGCTGAAGGGCAAGGTGGTGGGGCATTTCGACAACTTCACCCATTGGGCGCTGATCACAAAGCATCTGTTGACGCACAACGCTCTGCCCGCCCTGCAGGACAGCATCATCACCTACTCCAACTACCCCATAGGCAGCGCAGCGTGGATCTACTGCTTTGTGACCTGCACCGGCTTGAACAGCGAGGATATGTGGCTGTTCGCCCAGGGGCTGTACATGATCGCCTGCCTGCAAACGCTGTTTGTTTTCGTTGAGCAGAAGAAGGGCGTGCTGGTCTGCGGTCTGGGTTCACTGCTGGTGGTGCTGCTTGGCAATTTCGCGCTGTGCAGCAACACCACCATCTACAATCTTCTGGTGGACGCCATGCTCCCCCTTTGCGGCGTGGCGCTGACAGTGGTCACAGGCTGTGAATACTGCACCATGCAGGATGGCCGCCTTGCTCTCCGCCGCAGCTCCAGCCCGCGGCCTTGGCTCCTGCTGCCCCTTTTGTGCATAGTAGTGCAGGTCAAGGTCTCCGGCCTGATCTTCCTGGTGCTGCCCGCGGGCATGATGCTATATTCGGCGTGGCGCAGCGGCTCCCGCAGGGCGCTGGTGCAGGCGGTGAGCATCGCCCTTGCCAGCGTGCTGTTGCTGCTTTTGTGGAACTGGCGGCACAGCCTGGTTTTCGGCAATGACGGCCGCCATGCGGTGGCGCTGGAAACCATGCAGGAAAAGACCGGGCAGCAGATTGCCGATATCGCCCTGGGTACCCTCCGCGCCATGTTCACCGGCAAGGATATCCTGTTCCTGCTGGTACCGCTGATGCTGTCCTTTGTGGTCATGCTCTTCGCCGATGGCTCCGCCGTTAACCTGTATGGTAAGCTGCTGGCAGCCTGCGTGGCAGTCTACCTGATGTACGTGGTCGGCCTGATTTGCCTGTACCTGTTCTCCATGCCCCTGCAGGAAGCCCTTGTGCTGGCAGGCATTTCCCGCTATCGGCGCACCATGCTGATCTGGCTGTACGCCATGCTGTACATCGCCATGCTGTATGCGCTTGCCCACCTTTCCCCTGCGCTGGCCGCCAAGCGCTTTGCACCAGCGATAGCCTATGTGCTGGTGTTCGTCTGCCTGCTGACTGGCTGGTATTTCAACAACCAGTCCTACAACCGCATCAAGACCATTGCGGACGATTACCAATGTGAGGAGCTGCAATTGCGCCTGGAGCTGGAGCAGCTGATAACCGACCAGCACATCACTTCCGGCGGGCGTTATATTCTGTATCTGCCGCCGGAACACGCCAGCAGCTATTACCGGACCTTTTACCGCTATCTGCTCAGCTACCTGACCCTCTCCCCCGACGTGACCGTGACTGCCGATGCCTCCACCCCCTGTCCGCCCGGCACCTGGGGCATCCACTTGCCCGACTAAACTTTCTTTAGGAGCCTGCCCATGCTGAAAAAGCTTGCCCTCATTCTATTGATCCTGCTGTTGCCCGTCACCGCCCTGGCGGACGTGGTCATCAGCGAGGTCTGCGCCCTGAACGGCACCTATAAAAACGAACACGCCTACGACTGGATCGAGCTGCACAACAATGGCAGCAAAACCGTGAACCTCTCCGGCTGGTACCTCAGCGACAGCAAGAAGGACCTGCAGAAGTGGGCCTTCCCCAAGGGCGCCAGGCTGAAGAAGAACGCCTACCTCACCGTGTACTGCACCGGGGAGGAGGATATCGATCCCGGCAAGGAGGCCACCTTCTATTCCACCTTCAAGATCTCCTCCGGCGGCGAGAAGCTCTACCTTTCCGATGCCGAGGGCAATCTGGTGCAGATACTGGACGTTCCCCAGCAGTATGGCTGCGTGACCTACGGCCTGCCCGCAGGCGGCACGGAGTACGGCTTCTTCGAGAACGACACCCGGGGCAAGAAGAACGATGCAGCCGCCTTCACCTTCCGCACCGAGCGTCCCAGCATCACCACCCCCGGCGGCTTCTACGATGAGGCCATCACCGTCACCGCCGCCGCGCCGGAGGGTGCTACCCTGCGCTATACCACCAATGGCGCTACCCCCACCGCCAAGTCTAAGGAATTCCCCGCTGAGGGCCTCGCCATCAAAAAGACCACCGTGCTGCGGGTGAAGGCCTTCCGGGAGGACGCCGTGTCCTCCGAAACAGTCAGCGCCAGCTATTTCATTGGCGATACGCTGCAAACCCCGGTGGTGTCCCTGATCACCGATGAGAAGTACCTCTTCAACAGCAAGACCGGCGCGCTGGTGAAGGGCAGCGGCAACACGCCCAACTATGCCAAAGAGCTGGAGTACCCCATCAACATCGAATACTACACCCTCCAGGGCGATTGCCAGCTGAACCAGATGGGTACCTTCACCTGCTCCGGCCACTCCGCCCGGGTCAACGCCCAGAAGTCCATTGCCCTGTACGCCCGCAACGAGTACGGCAAGGAGACCTTCGCCTTCAATCCCTTCCCCACCCGCAACTACACGGAGTACAAGTCCCTGCTGCTCCGCGCCGCCAATTCCGATACCTACGCCACCCGCATCCGGGACATCGTGGCTTCCTCCCTGGCGGAAGGCCAGGGGCTGCTCTATCAGGATCATGTGGTGATCCAGGTGTACATCAATGGCGAATACTGGGGACACTACAACCTGCGGGAGAAGATCAACAAGCACTTCATTGCCCAGTATGAGGGCGTGACGGATGAAACGGACATCGACAACATCGACATCCTTGCCCGCAATGGCACCGACCGCTTTACCCAGAACGGCGACAATGCCGACTGGGAAGCCCTGGCGGACTTCTGCAAGAAGAACGACCTGAACGACCCCGACAACCTGCAATATGTGCTGGATCGGCTGGATGTGGACAATATGTTCACCCATGCCGCCTTTGAGATCATCCTGGGCAATGTGGACTACACCAATGTGCGGGTGTACCGCGTTCCCGGCGGCAAGTGGAAGTATCTCCTGTTCGACGTGGAGGCCTGCTGGCGCAACCTGGATCCCACGCCCACGGAGTATTACATCAAAAAGGTCAGCGCCAAGGTGCAGGGCTTCAGGCACGAGCCGCTGAACGCCCTCCTGCAGGTGCCGGAATACAAAGCCCGGTTCCTGAACCGGGTGGCGGAGGTGCTGGAGGAGTGCTTCCAATGGCCCCATGTGGAGGCCCAGTTCGATGAGGTCATCGACCAGCTGGATCCCATACTGGATCGGCACATCAAGCGCTGGAAGAACATGAAGCGCTCCAACTGGAACAAGAACATCGGCGCCATTAAGTATTACGCCCGCGTGCGCCCCCGCAAGGTGGCGGAAATGTTGCAAAAAGCCATGAAGCTCACCGACGAGGAAGTGGAACTTTACTTCGGCGAGGTGCAGGCCCTGCTGGAGGTCACCAACGCCCGGCCTGAATAAGGAGGAACCATGCCGCACATTCTTGTGGATGCAGATGCCTGCCCGGTGGTGCGCATCGTGGAGGACATTGCCCGGCGCTTTGCCTGCCCGGTAACGCTCCTGTGCGACACCAACCACATCCTGCAATCGGAAACCAGCCAGGTGCGCGTCATCGGTGCGGGCGCGGATGCGGTGGACTTTGCCCTGTTCAACCTCTGCCACACAGGGGACGTGGTGGTCACCCAGGATTACGGCGTAGCCGCCATGGCGCTGGGCAAGGGGGCTTATGCCATCCACCAGAGCGGACGGCTGTACACCGATGAGAACATCGACCAGCTGCTGATGGAGCGCCATCTGGCCAAGAAGGCGCGCCAGAGCAGCAAGCACCACCTGAAAGGCCCCCGCAAGCGCACCCGCGAGGATGATGAGCGCTTCGAGCGCGCCTTCACCCAGCTATTGCAAACCATACAAGGAGGTCAACCCCATGCTTAAGATCGGCTCCATCGCTCCGGATTTCACCCTGCAGGATCAGCACGGCAATACCATTTCCCTGCACGATTTTGCAGGCAAGCGCATCGTGCTGTATTTCTACCCCAAGGACAACACCCCCGGCTGCACCCGCCAGGCCTGCGCCTTCGCCGGTGCCTACGCCGCCTTCCGGGACAACGACATCGTGGTCATTGGCATCAGCAAGGATTCCGTGGCCTCCCACCAGAAGTTTGCGCAGAAGTACGACCTGCCCTTCATTCTCCTTTCCGACCCGGAGCGCCAGGCCATTGAGGCCTATGGCGTGTGGCAGGAAAAGAAGATGTGCGGCAAGACCAGCATGGGCGTGGTGCGCACCACCTACATCATTGGCGAGGATGGCCGCATCACCCACGTGATGCCCAAGGTAAAGCCCGATACCAACGCCGCCGACGTGCTGGCCGCCCTGGGCAAGTAAAGGAGACGCACCCATGATACGACCCATCATGCACGACCCGCTGTTCCTCTCCCAGCCGTCAACCCCCGCCACCGCCGCCGACAGGCAGGTGGCCGTGGATCTGGTGGACACCCTGCGCGCCAATGCAGAGCATTGCGTGGGCATGGCCGCCAACATGATCGGCATCCGCAAGCGCATCATTGTGATCAACGCGGGCTTCATGCCCATGGTGCTGATCAACCCGGTGATCACGAAGAAGTCCGGCGCTTATGAGGCCGAGGAAGGCTGCCTGTCCCTGGCCGGGGTGCGGAAAACCACCCGGTATCAGGACATCGACGTGAGCTTCCAGGACATGGACTTCAAGCCCCGGCAGCAGCACTTCAGCGGGTATGCAGCGCAGATCATCCAGCATGAGGTGGATCATTGCGAGGGGATACTGATATAAGAAAAACGGACTGATGATTCAGTCCGTTTTTCTTATATATGGAGTTTACTTGCAGAATACTCCAGCCTTCTTCGCGGTCTCCCGCATGGTGGCCGCCGCCGCCATGTAGGTCTCGTGGGTGGGCAGATGCTCCACAAACACCGGGATATCCGTCCCCAGCTTCTCCGCCTCGGCGCACACCAGCGCCAGGTCGATGCCGCCCTGGCCGGGCTGGATCTCCTCGATCACAATGGGCAGCGCGCCATCCCGCAGCAGCACGTCCTTGGCGTGGATGCTCACAATGTGATCCTTCAAAAGCGCAAAGCAATGCTGGATGAACTCGCTGGACTTGCGGTAGCGATCCAGGCCGTTGATCATATTGCAGTAGTCCAGATGCGCCTTGAAGCCGGGGCGATCCACATCCTTGATGAGCTGCAGATACTCCTCCGGGGATTCGGGACACATCCAGGGCATGGGTTCCAGGGAATAGCTGGTGCGGGTGGGCTTCACCGCATCGATGATCTTCTGGCTGGTCTCCACAATGGTGTCATACACCTCACGGGAGGCATTGCCGGGGTGGTAGCCGTCCCACAGGGTACCCACGGAGCCGGAAATGTTCACGCAGCAGTTGGCGCCCACTTCCTCGGCCAGCTCCATCTGGCGGTAGGAGTAGTCCAGCGCCGCCTGGCGCTCCTTCTCGTCCCTGGCCATCACATTGCGCCAGATGCCCACCTCGCCGATGAGCAGGTCGTTGTCCCTGGCGCATTGCAGGTAATCCTTCCACACCTGCTTGGGGGCGGTAGAGTCCACGGGGAAGATCACCGCGCTGTAGCCATATTCCTTCACATGGGCCAGCCACTCGCTGGGGCTGTTGTAGGGTTTCATCACAGAGCCGCCAAGTCGCATAGGTTCGTCCTCCTTACCAATGGTGGATGCTGTTGCGCACCACGGTCTTGTCAAAGTGGTTCAGGTCGGGGGTGGCCGTCTGGGTCATGGTGTACTTCAGTTCCTTGGTGATGGCCTCAATGACCTCCTGCACGCCCTCGGCACCCTTTTCCTTCAGCCTGGGCATCAGCGGGCGGCCAACGCACACACCGGTGGTACCCAGCGCCAGGGCCTTAAAGGCATCCAGGCCGGTCTGCATACTGCAATCCACAAACAGCGGCACCTTGTCCTGGGTCTCTTCCAGAATTTCGGGCAGGATCATCAGCGGCGGCACAGCGCAATCGATGCGGCCGTTGTGGTGGGACACCACCATGCCCTGCACGCCAGCATCCAGGCACTTGCGGGCATCCTGACGGCTCAGCACGCCCTTGATCACAAAGGGCAGCCTGGTCATCTTCACCAGCTCCGCCAGCTCCTTGGTGGTCACGGGGTACATGGACATACCCTCGATCTCGTCGTAGCCGTTGCGGTTGAAGGCGTGGTCGATGTCGATGCCCACGGCCAGGCAGCCCAGCTCTTCCGCCAGGCGGATCTTCTCATGGACGCTCTTGCGGTCGGCATAGGGCTTGATGATCTTGATCACGTCCGCGCCGGTCTCCACCATGCGACGGAATTCATCGTTGTGACCCATGCCGCTGAAGGTCACCGCGCCCGCCATGGTGGCACCGCGGGCCATCTCCACCATGCCATCGGGATAGGTGTTGGCCATGTGGGACAGGGCGGCAGTCATGACGGGGGTGCGGAAGCTTTTGCCGTAGAGGTTCAGGGTGGTATCGGGCAGCACGGCATCCAGGTGGCGAACCTCCACCAGCAGGCTGTCGATATACGCACGGGTGATGTGGTCAGAAGTGAGGGAACGGCGCTCCATGGGATATACCTCCTTAATAATCGAATATGCCGCCTTCCAGCGCGCTTCTGGCGGCCAGGATATACTTGCTTGTGTCCAGGGGATCCACGCCCCGGCGGGGGGTGGTGGCACCCAATTCCAGCGGGCATTCGCGGTAGCCCTTCAGCCGGATGCTCATGCCGCCCCGGCCGCTGGTGATGGAGGCCAGCGTGGAGGAATAGGTCATGCTGGTCTGCACCGGCAGCGTGGCAGTGAGGATCACCCGGTCGTCGTCCGTCAGCGTTTCGGTGACCTCGCCCCGCATGGTGGCCACGTCGCTCATGACCCGGCCAACACATTCCGGCGGGAGCAGGAATTTCACGTCCAGGATGGGCTCCAGCAGCACGCTGCCGCCCCGGCGCAATCCATCCTGGATGCCCATGGGCGTGGCCACGATGAAGTCCAGCGGGTGGGTGTGGAACTGGTGATGGCTGCCGCCGGTGAGGGTGATTTTCACGTCCGTCACCGGCCAACCCAGGCGGCCCTGACTGAGCGCCAGGGGCAGCGCCTGCTCCACCTGGTGCTGATAGTGCAGGGCAATATCCTTCACCGGGGCCACGGAAGCGAATGTCACGCCGCTGCCCCGGGGTGCAGGCTCGATGGTGAAATCCATGATGGCCCAGCAGGGCTTGGGCCAGGTGTAGGCCACGAAGCCATTGGTTGTCTGCGCAACCGTTTCGCGATAGATCACCGTAGGCTGGGAGAAAGTCACCCCCAGGCCGAAGCGGGTGTCCAGCAGCTCCTGTAAGATCTCCAGCTGAATGGCGCCCATCACGTGGAGCTGCATCTCGTTCAGGTTGCGGGCATAGTGGGCTTGCAGCAGGGGATCCTCCCCCGCCAGGGTCTCGCAGGCCACGCGCAGGGCTTGCATTTCCTCCGGCTTGTTGGGGATCACCTGCACCGTCATCAGCGGCGTGCGCAACAGGCCCGGCTCCACCCGGCGGGGCAGGAGCTTTTCATCCCCCAGCACATGGCCGATGCGGATGTCCCCCAGCCCGTACACAATGCCGATCTCCCCGGCACGCAGCGCGCCCACATCGCCCCCGGAAACGGATTTGATCTGGGTCACCTTGCGCTGCACCCAGCGCATTTCGCCGGTGATGGGGTCCACCCCGGCAGGCAGGGTCACCGCGGCGCGGTTTTCCAGTTGGCCGCCGTAGAGGCGCATCCACACGCCTCTGCCCAGCACTCTGTCCTGCTCGGCGGCAAAGGCCACGCCGCACAGGCCGTCCACCGTTTCCGGCGGGGGCAGGTAGCGCACCACGGCTTCCAGCACAGCCAGCACGCCCTCGTTGCGCAGGGCGGAGCCGCTGAACACCGGGTACACTTTTCCTGTGCGGGCAAGGGCAGTAAACTTCTGTTCGATCAGCTCGGCTTCTATTTCTTCGCCGGAAAGATACCTTTCCAGCAGCGCATCGTCTGTTTCGCACACGGTTTCCGTCACCGCAGCAGCATCCCCTGCCAGCACCGCCGTGGGTGCCAGCCTGCGCCGGATCTGCCGTAAGCTGCGGTCGACGTCCGCGCCCTCCAGATCAGTTTTGTTGATGAAGATCACCGTAGGCACCTGCTGCCTTGCCAGCGCCTCGAACAGCACCTCGGTCTGGGGCTGCACGCCTTCCTTGGCGCACACCACCAGCACCGCGCCATCCAGCGCCCACAGCGAGCGCTCCACCTCCGCGGAAAAATCCACGTGGCCGGGGGTGTCGATCAGGTTGATGCCCACCCCCTGCCAGGCAAGGCTCACGCAGCTGGCCTTGACCGATATGCCCCGCCTGCGCTCCACGGGCAGGTTATCGGTGCGGGTGGTGCCGCTGTCCACGCTGCCCGCCTGGCGGATGGCACCCGCGTGCATCAGCAGATGCTCCGTCAGGGTGGTTTTGCCCGCATCCACATGGGCAAAGATACCGATATTCCGCAGCTGCATCCTCGCTTATGTCTCCTTTGTGGCATCGTCTGTTGTTTGATTCGGCACAAAGGGCGCAAACCCTTTTCTCCTTGCAACAAAAATCCACATCCTGTATAATGGGTGCAGCAACGTAAAGGAGAACCACCGTGAAGATCGCATTTCGCCAGCTCCACTTTACCAAGGAGCAAAAGGAACACCTCACCGCCCTTACCCTGGCTGCCGGGCTGGAACCCCTGTGGTGCGAAGGCACCGCCGCCCCCGACCCTGCCGACCTGCAGGACTGCGTGGCGCTGCTTGGCAACTTCCCGCCGGAGATCATGAAGCAGCTCCCCGACCTCCGCTGGGTGCAAAGCCCCAATGCGGGGGTGGATCGCCTCTGCGGCGACCTCTATGCCACGGAGGACGTGGTGCTGACCAACTGCTCCGGCGCTTTTGGCATCGCCATTGCGGAATATATGCTCACCGGGCTGATGATGCTCTTCCGCCTCATGCCCGACTATGCCGCCAACCAGCAGCAGAAGACCTGGCAGCGGGCCGGGCAATGCCGCAGCATCTATGGCAGCACCATCACGGTGGTGGGCATGGGGGACATCGGCAGCCGTTTCGCCCACATCGCCAAGGCCATGGGCGCCACGGTTCGCGGTGTGCGCCGCACCGAGGGGGACACCCCCGCTGATTTCGACGAGGTCTATACCTCCGACCGTCTGGCCGAGGCCGTGACCGACGTGGATGCGGTCATCATGGCGCTGCCCGGCACCCCCGCCACTTATCACATGGTGAACGCGGACATCCTTGCCCACATGGACAAGCGTACCATCATCGTAAACTGCGGGCGCGGCTCCACCCTGGAGGAAAGCGCCCTCATCGCCGCCCTGCGATCCGGCAAGCTGGCCGGTGCGGTGCTGGACGTGATGGAGGTGGAACCCCTCCCCGCCGAAAGCCCCCTGTGGCACATGGAAAACGTGATCATCACCCCCCACATCTCCGGCCGGAACGAGGATCCCATCAACGGTCAGTCCATCTACGAGATCTTTGCCGATAACCTGCACCGCTTCACCCAGGGGCAGCCCCTGACCCATGTGGTGGACAGGCGCAACGGCTATTAAGGAGGAAGAACCATGAGCAACCAGCGCGCCAACATCAAACAGCTCCTGCCCCACCTGTACCTCATCGACGACGCAGGGGAAAGCACCTGCTACCTCATCTGCGGCCAGGAGAAGGCCATGGTCATCGATACCGCCAACGGCATGGAAGACCTGTGTGCCATCGTCCGCACGCTCACCGACCTGCCGCTGGTGGTGGTGAACACCCACGGCCATTGCGACCACATCTACGGCAATGCCTTCTTTGAGGAAGCCTGGCTCCACCCTGCCGACCGGGCGCTGGCTGCGGAGCATTTCGCCATGTTCCAGGAGGACTACGACCAGCGCGGCCTCACCGCCTGCCCCTTCCGGGACGCCGCCATCGGCCAGGTGTTCGACCTGGGCGGCCTGACGCTGGAGGTGGTGGAGCTGAAGGGTCACACCGCCGGCTCCATTGGCCTGCTGGACAGGCAGGATCGCATCCTCTTCTCCGGCGACGGGGTGATCCCCCACATCTGGATGCAGCTGGATCACAGCCTGAGTCTGGTAGAGCTTCAGCAGATGCTGCAAAGCCTGAAGGCTCAGCACGGCAGCGAGTTCGCCCGCATCCTCACCGGCCACGCCAAGGATTTCCTCAGCGCCGGGCTGGTGGATATGCTGCTCCAGGGCTGCGGGGAGTTGCTTTCCGGCCAGCGGAAGAACGACAAGCCCTATGAATACTTCGGCGGCACCTGCTGGAAGCATCCCCTGCGCGACGGCGACCCGGATCATGTGATCGTGTATACGGAAGACAAGCTGTGATAAACAAAAAGGCAAGGCGCTATGCTTTGCCTTTTTCTTTACAAAAAAATCCGCTTTCCCACGCAGGAAAAGCGGGCATGATAGCCTTGTGAAAGGGAGGTTATCAGGATGAACGAGAAGCGGGATCATTCGTTTTACTCGGTGGAAAAGCTGGCCTCGGCCACGGAATGCACGGGGCTGATGCCCGCCATGCCGCCCACCATGGACGGCCAGGAGGAGCTTACGGACATGATGGCCATTCATTGCCCGCCGGGTGCCAATGGGGCAGGCGGAGAAGCTCACGAATGGGAGCGTGCAGTTTCGCATCCTTCTGATGAACATAGTCGACTGACGAGAATAGCAGGCACCCGTCTGTCCAACGCACCTGCCCCGAGCCGTCCGCCGCAAGGCCATAATCGGCACGGCAACGCCCCTTCTCCGGCAGGAGGACGGTGAGCCTGTCCATCACCCGGTTGCCCAGAAACAGGGTGAACACCCCCACCTCCGGGTCGATGCCGATGTGATGCCCCGTGAAGCCGCTGAGGCCAATGGCCTGGTCGGACATATACAGGGGGATCTCGGAGTAGTATTGGTCGGGATGCTTCACATAGCATTGGCAGCCCAGGAATTGCGTCCAGCTGCCGTCGGGCAGGCGGCGGCCGGTGCGATTCCGCGCCATGTAGCGCAGGCTGTCCCGGCTCACCACATCCATGCGCAACACGCCCTGGCACAGCCGGGTCATATCGCCCCGGGTGGAGAACAAGCCCGCGTGGCCGCACACATCGCCCTCCTGCATCAGCAGGTGGGCTTTGGGGTCGTGGGGCGTGCCGGGGGCAATGCCCTCCCGCACAATCCACCTTTCGCCCTCAATGCGGTGTTCCCCGTCGTAGCAGATGCAGTCCTGCAAACGGCTTTGCGGCACATGGGCAAAGGTGTTTGCCATGCCCAGCGGACACAGAATCCGCCGATGCAGCGCCTCCATGTAGCGCTCCCCTGCCGCACCCTCGATGACATACTTCAACACCATGGCGTGCATATCGGAATACGCCCGCCCCACCACAGGCCGCGGCTCCACCGCAAACAGCTGGCGCAGCCCGGCAGCTGCATCCGGCTGGGTGTCCACCCGCTGCGGGGTGATCAGCGTCACCTCAAAGCCCAGCACCTGATCCACGGTGATCTCACGCAGATTCGCAAACTGGGGCGCATAGTCCGTCACCGGGCGGGCGAGATCCAGCAGGCCTTCCTCCCGCAGACGCATCACCATCAGCCCGGTGAAGAGCTTGGTCAGGCTGGCCAGATCGTAGATGCTATCCTCATGGATGGGCGTCCCCGCCCGATCCGCCACGCCGCCCAGGGCGTGCTGCTCGCTGGCAGCGGTGCCGCAGGTAACGCTGAGGCAGGAGAGGATATGCTTTTCCTGGGTAAAATAGCCGATGGCGGCAGAAAGCACAGCCTCACCTCCAAGCGTATGTAAATTCGGAATGCGGAATTCGGAATGCGGAATTGAGAGTGTGGCACGGCGGGCGATCGCAGATCGCCCCTACAGGTGCGAAAATACGTAAGGCGTTGAAGCAAGCGGCGCAGCCCTCTCAGTCAGCGCAAGCGCTGACAGCTCCCCCAAAGGGGGAGCCAAGGCCTCGCTTCCTCCGCGTCGCGGCGCATCCGTTATGCGCCGTGACCCCTGCTCGGAGACCATGCAGCAGCACCATCCCCGAATGGGTTTCGAAAGGGACGAAGTCCCTTCGCGGGATTCCCAAGGGCAGAGCCCTTGGGCGGGAGTCCAGAGGGCAGAGCCCTCTGGTCACTTGTCGATACCGATGCGGGTGCAGGCGACGCGGCCTTCCACCAGGTCGGAGAGGCGGTGGCGGGCGTGGCCGATGATGACGGTGGTGCCGTTACGGACGGATTCCAGGGCGTATTCCAGCTTGGCGCGGGCACCGTTGGCACCGGCGCGGCTGGCGCCAACGCAGTTGGACTGCAGCTTGCGCACGGCCACTTCCACTTCTTCCACGGTCTTGCCGGTCACGTCGCGGACAAGGGTGGTGGGATCGGCAGGATTCTGGTAGATGCCCTCGGTGGAGGTCAGCAGCACCAGGGTCTTGGCGCGGACAAGATTGGCGATCACGGCGGCGGTCTCGTCGTTATCCACGCACTCGTGGACTTCATCGCCCCGCTGGCGGCGGGCAGCCAGCTCCATCTTGCGGTTTTCCTCGTCGGACACGGGGTCGTTGTAGTTCACGATGGGGATGGTCTTCTGCATAGCGGCGCGGATGAGCAGCTTACGGATATGCTCCCGCTTCTCCGCATCGTTGAAGTGGGTATGCTCCACCAGCAGCTGGCGCACGCCGTATTCCGGGGAGATGAACTGACGGTAGTTCTGCATCAGGATGCTCTGACCCTGGGCGGCATAGTCCGTCTTGTCCTGCTCCGGGTCGCCATACAGCTCGCAGCCGGTGCGCTTGATGTAGTCCAGGCGGCCGATCTCCGTGGCGCCGGAGGTGACCCAGATCATGCCGGGCTTCAGCTCCGCGCCCAGGCGGGAGAAAATGTTATAGTCAATGTCCTGATCCTCTTTGCGGATCAGCGCCATAGAGCCGATTTTGCCAACCAGGTCGAATTGATAGTCCATTGCCATACGCCTCCAAAATATCGTATCAGCAGCCCATGTGCCGCATGATTTGTTCCAAACCTCTTAAACCCGCGTGATAGCCATTGCTGTTGTCCATCACAAAGTCCGCCACGGAGCGGTAGATATCAATGCGCTCGTGGTAGAGCCGCTCCACCTCGCCCAGGCCCTTCTGGGCCAGCAGAGGTCGCCTGTCCAGCTTGATATCCCCCAGGATCTCCTCCAGGGGGCGGTCGATGAGAACGATCACGCCGGAATTGCGCATAATGGCGCGGTTGTTCTCCCGCAGCACGGTGCCGCCGCCGGTGGAGATCAGGCTGGGGGTTTCCCGGGTGAGCTGGATGAGGGTGTTGGTCTCCGCATTGCGGAAGGCCTGCTCCCCATAGCGCTCAAACATTTCCGACACGGTGCAGCCCACAATATCGGATATGCGCTGATCCATGTCCACATAGGGGATGCGCATATTGCCAGCCACGCGCTTGCCCAGGCTGCTTTTGCCGCAGCCGGGCATACCGATCAGGAACACATGACGCTCAAGCATGGTTTTCTGCCTCCTTCAGGATACATTCCTGTTCGGCACGGCTGAGCCGCATGATCTCCTCATACAGGGCTCGGACGCTTTCTGCCCAGTGGGCATCCTTCAGCATCCCCATGCGGGAGGCCAGCACCGCTTCCTCCCGGGAGCGATCCAGCACGGGCATCCCATGGGCGATCTTGTAGGCCGCCACATCCCGTGCCAGCACCATGCGCTGCTCAAACAACGCCACGATCTGGCGATCCACCGCGTCCAGCTCCTGACGAACCTCCGCCAGCTCCTTCATATCCTCCGTACCTCCTTATACGGCCTTGACCTTTTCCAATGTAAAGGCAAAGGCTGTGCCTTCCTCCGTATCCTTCAGCCGCAGGGACTGGCCGTGCATTTCCATAATGCGCTGGCAAATGCTCAGCCCCAGGCCGGTTCCCTTGCCGGCGGTGTGAGCGCGGTCGGCGGTAAAGAACCGGTCGAACACCCGCCCCCTGTCCTCCGGGGGAATGCCCACACCGTTGTCCTGAACGACCACGGTGCAAATGTCCTTGTCCACCCCGGTGGTCAGGGTGATCTTGCCACCCTGGGGGGTAAACTTGATGGCGTTGTCCAGCAGGTTCACCACCACCTGCTCGATGCGGTCGCTGTCGGCGCGCACCAGGCAGGGTTCCAGCTGGAAGTCGCACTCGACCTCCATGCGCTTGCTCTCCAGGTCGTTCACCCGGCGGATGATGGCCCGGCGCAGCATTTCGTTGATGTCGAACTCGCTCCATTCCAGGGCGGCATCGTCCCGCTCCAGGCGGGAAAGCGCCAGCAGGTCGCCGATAAGCTTGGAGAGGCGGCGGGTCTCATCCCCCACCAGCGCCAGGTATTTGGGATGCTCCTCGGCAGGGATGGTGCCATCCTCCATGCCCTCCACAAAGCCGCTGATGGAGGTGATGGGGCTGCGCAGCTCGTGGCTCACATTGGCCACGAACTCCCTGCGGTTGCTCTCCACCTCCGACAGCTTGCCCGCCATGCTGTTGAAGGCGGTGGACAGCTCGGTGATTTCCGGGCTGCCGGTCTCGGTGGAGACGCGAACGTTGAAATTGCCATCAGCCATGGCTCGGGCGGCGCGGGTCACATCCCCCAGGGGACGCATCACCGAGCGCACATAGAAGAATACCAGCGCGGCGGCAATGGACATGGCCGTGGTAGCCACCATGATGGTCTGGGGGATCATGGCCATAAGGCCGCCCTCAATGACCTGCGCCTTGGTCTGGATCAGCACCGCACCCAGCACATTGTCGTTCTGCACAAAGGGGACGCCCACCATAAAGGCGGGATCGCCGCCGATGGGCAGGCGCAGGGCCACCTCCTGGCCGGAAAGCACCATGGTCAGCGCCAGGCTGATGTCCTGCCCGTCCAGGGAGGCCACAAAGTCCGGATCCTCGGCATAGGCGGTGCGCATATTGTCCATCACGCGGCCGCGCCTGTCCACCACCAGGATGTAAGCGCCATAGTCGGCATACACCTGCTCGGACTTCCAGCGGATATAGTTCATGGTGGAGTCATTCTGCCCGAAGAGGATGCCCACCGAGCTGGCAGAGTTCCGTGCCGCCAGATAGGCGATCTCCCGCGCCTCCCGCATCAGGGCGTCCAGCCGGGCGGAGATCTGCTGATTGCGCAGGGTGAAGTAGCTCATGCTGGAAATACCCACCGCGACCAGCAGTATCACCGCCATAACCATGCCCATGATGCGGGAAAACATATCCCGTTCCTGTCGTATCATAGCGTCACTTCATTTCAAACTTATAGCCCACGCCCCACACCGTGCGGATGCACCAGCCGTGCTTTTCGCACTCGGGGAGCTTTTCGCGCAGGCGCTTGATATGCACATCCACGGTGCGGCTGTCGCCATAGAAATCAAAGCCCCACACCTGCTCCAGGAGCTGCTCGCGGGTGAACACCTGATTCTGGTGGGAGGCCAGGAAGTACAGCACCTCCAGCTCCTTGGGGGGCATTTCCACCTTCTCGCCCTGGTAGTTCACCTCGTATTGGGCGAGGCTCACCGTAAGGCCGGGGAAGGCCAGGGTGTCGGTCTTTTCCTCGTCGCTGCCCTGGGTGCGGCGCAGCACGGCCTTCACACGGGCCACCAGCTCCTTGGTATCAAAGGGCTTGGTGATGTAGTCATCCGCGCCCAGCTCCAGGCCCAGCACCTTGTCGAAGGTCTCGTCCTTGGCGGTGAGCATAATGATGGGGATACTGCTGGTTTTGCGCACGGACTTCAGCACCTGCCAGCCGTCCATGCCGGGGAGCATCACGTCCAGGAGCATCAAGTCCGGGGGCAGCTTGCGGAAATGGGCCAGGGCATCATCGCCCCGGTCGGCGGTCTTGACCTCGAAGCCCTCCTTTTCCAGGTAGAGCTGCACCAGGCGGGAAATGTTGGGATCGTCGTCAACAAGCAGGATATAGGGCTTGTCTTTCATGGGTGTCACCTCCGGCGACAAATGTAATTCGGAATTATGAATTATGAATTAGGAATTGAGCGTGTGGACGGGGGCGGGCGATAAGCGTTTTGCGTAGTGGATTTCGTCATCCCGGCAGTAGCCTTGGGATTCGTAGAAGGTTTGGGCAGTCAGGTTGTGCCCTCCGGTGAGCAGCACGGTTTTCGTTGCGCCAAAGCGCTGCATGGCGATTTTCTCGGCCAGCTGCATCAGTTGACGGGCAGCACCCTGACGTCGGTAAGCAGCATCCACATACAATTCAGCAATCTCCACGGTGGGCTTTTCATAGCACCAGGAGAAATGCACCTGTGCGCACAGGAAGCCCACGGCCACGCCATCGCACTCGGCAATGCAGGTGAACTCCTGCGGATTGCACGAAAGCGCAGCGCGGATCATTTCTGCATCCGGCAAGCCCTCGCCATTGAAGGCCGCATTCAGGCGCTGCAAGGCGGTAGCATCATCGGGAGTGGCTTCGCGGACGGTAATGCGCATGGGGTGCCTCCTTTTGCAAGTAGTGGATATTGCAGCGGGGCGGGCGATCGCAGATCGCCCCTACAGGTGCGGAGAGAAGTTTGGCGTTGGGGAAAGCAGCGCCCAATCCCTCCGTCAGCCGCAAGCGGCTGCCACCTCCCTTTACACAAGGGAGGCTTTGTGCCTTGCCCCGCGTCGCGGCGCATCCGTTATGCGCCGTGACCCCTGCTCGAAGATCCCTTAGCCGGGCATCCCCGAAAGGGAGTCCAGAGGGCCGAACGGCCCTTTGGCAGGGGTTTCCAAAGGGGACAGCGTCCCCTTTGGCGGGAGAGTCCAGAGAGGGCAGCGCCCTCTCTGGCGTCACTTCAGCGTCACGACTGTTACGCCGCTTTCGCCTTCGCCGTAGACGCCGAGGCGGAATTCTTTGACGAGCATGTGGCGTTTGAGGTGCTGCTGGATGCCGGAGCGGAGGACGCCAGTGCCTTTGCCGTGGATAATTTGAACTTCGCCCAGGCCGGCCATGATGGCCTCGTTGAGGTACTGATCAACGGCGGCGATGGCTTCCTCCAGCATCATGCCGCGGACGTCGCACTCCATGGACACGGTGCGGCTCATAGCGCCGGTGGTGGTTTTGACGGAGGACTTCTTCTGGGGTTCCTTCTGCTTCACCAGGCGCAGCTGGCTGATGTGGGCTTTGAACTTCATCACGCCCGCCTGCAGCTCCACCTCGCCCTTGGCATTGGGGGCGGAAAGCACGGTACCCTGGCTGCCCAGGGTGAGGATCTCCACCCGGTCACCGGGCTTGACGGTCTTGGGCGGGGCGGTGACGGTATCCACCTTCTGCACCAGACCCTCGGAGAGGTTGTCGATGCTCTTCTCCAGCTGGCGGCGCAGGGCAGCGGCATCATTGTCCGGGGTGGCGTTCTTCTTCATCTTCTTCAGGTCGGTAAGGATGCTCTCCGCCTCGCGCCGGGCATTCTCCAGCACCCGGCGGGCGTCCTCGCGAGCCTTTCGCATGGCGGTCTCCCGCTTCTCCTCCATCTCCTTGCGGAGGCGCTCGGCCTCGTCACGGAGGCGGGTGGTCTCCTTGGAGGCCTCCACCGCCAGCTCCCGCTCCTTTTCGGCCACCTGACGGTGGTATTCCGCATTGGCGATCACATCCTCAAAGCGGATGGACTCGCTGGTGAGCAGGGTCTTGGCGGCGTCGATGAGGTTCTCCGGCAGACCCAGCTTGCGGCTGATCTCAAAGGCGTTGGACTTGCCCGGCACGCCGATGGACAGGCGGTAGGTGGGGCGCAGGGTCTCTACGTTGAACTCCACGGAGGCGTTCTCCACCCCAGCGGTGGAGAGGGCAAAGGCCTTCAATTCGCTGTAGTGGGTGGTGGCCAGGGTGCGCACGCGGATGTGCAAGAGCCTGGTCAGGATGCTCTGGGCCAGGGCAGCGCCCTCGGTGGGGTCGGTGCCAGCGCCCAGCTCGTCAAACAGCACCAGGTCGTGGGGCGTGACCTCACGCATGATGGTCACGATGTTGGTCATGTGGCTGGAGAAGGTGGACAGGCTCTGCTCGATGGACTGCTCGTCGCCAATATCGGCAAACACCTGGCCAAACACCGCCAGCTCCGTACCCAGGTCAGCAGGCACCTGCAGGCCCGCCTGGGCCATCAGCGTGAAAAGACCCACGGTCTTCAGCGTCACGGTTTTGCCACCGGTGTTGGGGCCGGTGATGATCAGCGTGGTGAAGTCCTTGCCCATCCACAGGTTGGAGGGAACCACCTTGTCGGCGGGGATCAGCGGATGGCGGCC
The DNA here is from genome assembly GCA_017936765.1 of Clostridia bacterium. Taxonomy (GTDB): domain Bacteria; phylum Bacillota; class Clostridia; order Christensenellales; family Aristaeellaceae; genus UBA11524. The sequence continues at coordinate 22,190 of JAGBEX010000012.1, read as the reverse complement.
ACGGATGATGTTGATGTAGCCATCCTTGTTCAGCTTGGGGGTCACGGCATACATTTCGCGGCTCAGCAGCCCCTTGGCGAAGATGAAGTCCAACTCCGCCAGAATGTCGATGTTCCCCCGCAGCTGGGCGGCATAGGGCGCGACCTCCGCAGAGAGGGCGGCCAGGATGCGCTCGATCTCCGCCTGCTCCTTCAGCTCCCATTGCTTCAGCTCGTTGCCCATTTCCACCGCAGCCATGGGTTCGATGAAGAGCGTCGCGCCGGAGGTGGACTGGTCGTGCACCAGACCTGGAACATTGCTGCGGTATTCCGCCTTCACCGGCAGCACATAGCGGTCGCTGCGCACGGTGATGATGGGATCCTGCAAATATTTCGCAAAGGAGGGATTGTGGATCAGCTGGTTCAGCTTGTCCTTGATGCGCTCGGTGGCGCCCCGCAGGTGGCGGCGGATGTTCATCAGCTCGGAGGAGGCGCGGTCGGCGATCTCATCCTCGGAGAGGATCGCGTCGGTGATGTCCTGCTCCAAGTGACGCATAACGCACAGGCCCTGGGCCTTCTGGGTGAGGCGGGGGGTGTTCTGCCGGTCGGTGACCAGGGCGTCACGGGCGGCGCGGGAGGCGCGGAGCAGCTCCGCCACGCTCAGCAGTGCCTTGGGGGACAGGGTGGCGCCCTTGTCTGCCAGGGCAAGGGAGGGGCGCACATCCGCAAAGGGAACCATGGGATGGTTGCCCATGTAGGTCAATATCACCGAGGCTTCCTCGGTCTCCTGCTGCCATTCCAGCACCTCCTGCATGTTGCAGGAGGGAACCAGCGCCTGGCAGCGTTCCGCGCCCATGGGGGTCAGCGCCTTGGCTGCCAGCTGGTCGCGGATTTTGGTAAACTCCAGTACGCGGAGTGTTCTTTCACTCATCATAACAATAACTCCATCAATCAACAGGTCGGTTCCAATGGCCGGAGGTGGAGCCTTCCCCACCCTCCAGCGTCAGTTCGATCAGCGGCGCATAGCCCGCAGCCTTCACCCTGGCCAGGTTGTCCGTGGGCAGGGCGTTCATCAGCCGCACCAGGCAGCCCTCCGGCAGGCGCTGACGCAAAAGCGGGAAAGTTACCCCCTTGCGATCGGTCAGCACGGTGCCATGCAGGGCGTCGGGGGAATGCACATCACACAGCCTGCAAGCTGCGTGACCCTTGTCCAGCCCCAGATAAGTGCGGGCGGGGCAATGGTGCAGGAGCATCAGTTGAGCGTAGCCATAGGCAGGCACCAGGATGGGCGGCTGCCCGGCCATCAGCACGGCGGTCTCCGCGCCGGATAGCTCTGCCGAGGCCGTCACAAAGGCGCAGCCCTGCTCAAAGAGCAGCGCAGCAGCGCGGCGGTTCATCACCGGAATGCCGCTGCCCGCGCCATAGGGTATAGGCCACTTGATCCCCAGCTGTCCCACGCTGCCCAGCACCACGCCACCCAGCTTGTGAGCGTGATCGGTCACCAGGCGGTGCAGCATTTGCAAAGTTGCTTCCTCGCAGGCCATGGGCAGGTGTAGCCACGCCCCCTGGGGCAGCTGCGCCAACCCAGCCAGCAGCGCTTCCTCCCGGAAGTCCTCCGGGTACCAGCAGGCCATGCCCTCGGCCACGTCTGCCAGCTGCTCCAGCGTGCGGCACACCGTCAGGGGCGGCACGCTGCCGCTGGGCAGATGCACCGGGGCTTCCTCACGCTCTTCGCCCACCTTGCGGGCAAAGTCCTCCTGCCGCTGGTCAGCCAGCTTGTCCAAGGCATCCCGGCGCAGGGCGTTCAGCGCCGATACCGGCACGAAGGCATTCTCGGTAAACACCGTCAATTCCCGCAGCACAAAGGCCGTGTCGCCGGTCTTTTCCAGGCTGCGGCGGGCGTCCTCTTCGGTCATGGCGCGCTTCTGGGCGGCGGAGACCGCCTCCCCCGTTGCCGTGGCCACGCTTGCCCCGTCCGTCACGGTCAGGGTCAGCGGCTCGCCAGGCAGCGCCACCAGGGTCATATCGCAGGGAATGGTCGGGAGCGTCAGCGCCCGCGCCGCCTCCAGCTGCCTTGCGGAGGTCAGGCGCACCACCGCATCGCCGCTCTGCACGCGCATATCCGGCCGCAGTCGCAGCACGGCCACATCCCCGGCCAGGGCGTCCTTGCCCGCGTAGATCATCTCATGATCCTCATGCCCGTGGCGAATTTGCAGTCCATCCCCATCGTGGAGATCCATGGTCAGCCGCACCCGCGCCAGCTTGCCGCTGACCGCCTCGATGCTGCCAATGCCTACGCCGCCGTGGTTCACGCGGGTGGGATCAATGACCCCTGCGTCCTCCACGCCCATGGCGTAGCCCTTCATGAACCCGCCCCGCTGGAAGATCTGCAGCAGCTCCTGCTTGTCCCGGGCGTCGGCCTTCAGGCCATCCAGCCCCCGGCGGTAGCTGCCCGCCACCACAGCCACATATTCAGGCCGCTTCAGCCGCCCCTCGATCTTGATGGAGCAAGCGCCTGCTTTCTTCAATTCCGGCAGGTAATCCCGCAGGCACACGTCGCGAGGCGACAGCCACGCTCCCCGCTTGCCGCGGTAGGTGTAGTCCAGCCGACAGGGCTGAGCGCAGCGTCCGCGGTTGCCGCTGCGGGAGCCGATCATGGACGAGAACAGGCATTGCCCGCTGACGCCCACGCATTGCGCGCCATGGCCAAAGACCTCAATCTCGATGGGCTGCCTGGCAGCCAAACTGATCTCGCTCAGGCTGCACTCCCGCGCCAGCACAGCGCGGGTCATGCCCATGCGGGCGCACCAGGCCGCGCCGGTGGCGTTGTGGATGGCCATCTGTGTGCTGGCGTGGATGGGCAGCGCCGGGAAGCACTCCCGCGCCATGCGCAATACGCCCAGGTCCTGCACCAGCACCGCATCCACCCGCACCTCGCTGAGCAGGCGGAGCAGCGCCTTCACCTCGTCCATCTCGCCGTCCTTGATCAGCGTGTTCACCGTCACATGCACCCGCACATGATGCAGATGGGCAAAGGCCACCGCCCGCCGCAGTTCTTCCTCGTCAAAGTTCCCCGCCCCCGCCCTGGCGCTGAACGCAGAGCAGCCCAAATAAACCGCATCAGCGCCAGCAGCGATGGCACGGTCAAGAGCCTCATAATTTCCCGCAGGGGCAAGGTTCTCCATAAGTACCTCCTTGGGGGACGCCAAAGGGCTCTGCCCTTTGGAAACCCGCTTAAGGGTCTTCGACCCTTAAGAATCCCTTTCGGCGAAAGCCATGTTGGGTGATCTTCGTGTAGGGGTCACGGCGCGAATACGGTCGCGCCGCGACAGAACGGAAGGCTGCGCCGCCAGTGGCGGAAGCAGCAGCCTGAAGTTCCAATGAGGCACAGAGTTCAGACAGCTTTTGCTGGCTGAACGACAATGCCGAATTGAGGGGAGGGTTACTTAGGCTCCCTCTCGAGGGAGCTGTCAGGCGTAAGCCTGACTGAGGGAGTGTTCTGCCGCTTGACCGCAGCCTTGCATCTGGGCGAACCTGCTGCGTTTACTCCCTCCGTCAGCCGCAAGCGGCTGCCACCTCCCTCGAGAGGGAGGCTTATATGCGTTGCCACTTACTTCTCCCGCAGCGCCGCGATTTCCCGGCGCAGACGGCTGTTTTCATCATGCGCTTTCATCAGTTCGTCCGCAATGTTCAGCGACACCAGCACCGCGGCCTTGTCCACGTTCATGCGGGTGGCCAGGGCGGTTTCGGTGATCTTGCGGTCAACATAGGCAGCCACGCGGCTGATGTATTCCGGCGCGTCGGAGGACACCAGGGTGTAGTCCCTGCCCGCCACGCGGACGGTGGTTTTCTGCTTTTCCATGGGGAATACCTCCCTCGCAAAAATGAATGAAGGCGCAGGAAAGCAACACAGCTCGCCCGCGCCTGTAGATTACATCTGATCGAAGGGATAGGTTTCGCCGTTGGTCTCCACGCGGATGGACTTCATCTGCTGGGGTTCCAGGGGCTTATCCATGCGGTCGCGCTTCACGCTCACAATGGCGTCGGCCACGTCCATGCCTTCCAGCACCTTGCCGAAGGCGGCGTACTGGCCATCCAGGTGGGGACTGTCGCTGGTCATGATGAAGAACTGGCTGCCAGCAGAGTCGGGCATCATGCTGCGGGCCATGCTCAGAACGCCATAGGTGTGCTTCAGGGGATTCGGCACGCCGTTCATGGCGAACTCGCCCTTGATGCGATAGCCGGGGCCGCCCATGCCGGTACCCTTGGGGTCGCCGCCCTGGATCATGAAGCCGGGGATCACGCGGTGGAAGATCAGCCCGTCATAGAAGCCGCTGTTGGCCAGGGCAATGAAGTTGCCCACGGACTGGGGTGCGATGTCGGGATACAGCTCGCCCTTCATTTCACGGCCATCGGCCATGGTGATAACAAACGTAGGATTAGCCATGGTAAGTCTCCTTTCAAAACTGCTGTGCAGTAGTGCGCAATGGTAGCTATTAGTAGCTATCTGCTATTTTACCAGCATTGGCTGTTCTTTGCAAGTCTATGCCGCGTACCAAATGCTTATATCCCTGTTACGCTCTGCATACCCGAAATAATATATGTCCAGCCATCCCAGTAAATCACAGCAACTAATGCAATCGATACTGCCAGTGCAATCCACCGAGATCCTTTTTTCAGGTGTACTCGCCATTTTTCCGGCGGCATAATTGCCAAGCTCAAGCACACAAGTATCGGAAGTACGTAACGTCCCTGCATACCTTCAATAGTATGATACCCAACCGGTGTCGAAACCATATATTGAGCAAACATTAATGCAAAGACAGGCAGCAATCCGATGATCGCCAACATGGTCCGTTTTTTTGCGGTAAGGAGGAATGCTTTGTCTTCCTCCACGCAGCACATTGGGCAAATGATCCACAGCAAGATCATCAGCAGCCACGAGGTCATCTGATTTGCTCCAAGATGCGCCCATGCACTACTTGATTCCACCATGAGCCTTGGAAGCACATGAAGAATATAATTGCCCAACATGCCTGCAAATTCTCCGGGCTGATTCAGCACAAACTCGAGTTGGCCAGCCGAATCCGTGTCAGGCAATCTGCTGTCTCCTGCCATTTGGTCGTCATACATACCCAGTAGCATACTGCTCAGGCACATAATCAAAAGAATAATTACAACCAGTCTGAAAAGCCACATTCTGCCTTTGCTTGCAAACTTCTTTGCCGGCAGCAGCCATAACAGGACAAGAACTGGAGAATATGCCGGCTTTGCCAGCGTACCCAACGTAAATGCCACAGTCATTCCCAAAGCCGCTCTGCCTGACAGAAGGGTTTCCTGTTGATCCAGTTCCCGAATCAACAAGGCAACGCCCAGCAAAATGCAAGAAACCACCGTTGCATCATAAGTAATTGCCGCAGCCTGAAACAGGCAAGTAGGCAGAAGTGATATTGTCATGAAAGTCAACTTATACTTCGGAGTGATTTTCACTGCATATGCGCAAACCAATGAGTAAATCATTACACCTGCCATAAAGCTGAGCCTGAGAGCTATGTTTTCCGCTAAGCCTAACAGTTTGCCCAGCGCCATGCCCAGCGTGTATGGAACATATCCAAAGAACCAGGTATTGAACATATTGAAGTAGACGCGGATGTCATATTCATCCCACCCGGAGAACAAATATGCCCACATTCTATGCGTATCTTCGTCCCAGCCCACATTCGCATGAGGCCATTTGCCAAGGGCGATCATCGCTCCTGCGCACATAAGCAAGACAAACGCAACCCGATGGATCTTCATTTCCTTGTGAGCAGCCCACCACAGTAATACCACAACGCTGATTCCCAGCGCTAATCCATAGACTGCTACTGCCGTATGGAACTGCATACCAGCAATGCTGAAATACTCAGGCGATTCGCCATTGCCCCATTCCTGCATTTCTTCCGGCAAAACCTTTACATTAGCAGACAATAGGCCTGCAAACATAATTACCAGAACCAACAAAAGGGGAAAAATGATTCTACACATTTTTTTACTCATGTCGTTTCACCCCCATGTTTCCTGATGGGACAACAGCTAGCATAAGCAGCAGCAATGCACAGAAGAACATCACGTAACTGTATTCCTTCGTTACACAATTCATGCGAATCGCGCAGCCCACGGCCTGCTCCTGTCCATTCAGCGTCATCGTCTGCACTTCTCCTGCGCCAAGCTTGGTATTACCCTCGCCCAACACATGAATTGTCAATACATATTCGCCCGCCTCTGCCGTCGGGAATTCCAGCATGACTTTTCCTTTGGCTTTCACTTTTTTCAGCGGCAGTTCCTGTTGCGCTACGATCGAATCGCCCTTGGTCAATGTCATATCAAATGTGAGACCCTTTGACTCCCGAACCGCTTCTATCCGCACACCCAGCTGATCAAATGCCGCCTCTACGGCAATTGGCTGCACCAGTACATCTCCTGCAGCGATGCTTTCGGTCTTCAATCCACCGTCATTCCAGTTTACTGTCTCTTCTTTTTCGTATGGAAATACTAAATTCAAAATGCACAAAAGCAAGCTGCCAATTACCAGCATGCCCCGCATCACAAATCCATTCCTGTCCGATCGCATATGCTACCTCCCTCTCTCAAAGAAACAATTCCCGCTTGCGCTGCCCCATCTCGTCCACGCGGGCGATGTATTGCTCGATGTTGCTCACATTGGGCGCGCGGCCGATGTGGCCTTCCTCCGGGTAGACCCGCTTGGAGATGCCCCCCGCGCCCAGGGCCAGGATGTGGGTGGTTTCCTCCATGATGTCCACATTGTACTGGCAGGCGTGACCGGGCAGGGCGTAGCCCACGTTCTCCTGGTTGCCGGCCATCTGCTTCTGGCGGTAGAGGTAATAGGGTTCCAGCCCCATGCCATAGGCGGTTTCCAGCCCCATGCGCACCATGGCGGCAGCGGTGTCGCCATCGGGCAGGGGGGCGTTTTCCAGGTGCAGGCGGCTGGAGCGCTTGATGGCCAGCGTATGCACGGTGAGGCTTTCCGGCTTCAGGGATCGAGCGGCCTCCATGGTGCGGGCAAAGTCCGCCAGGGTCTCGCCGGGCAGGCCGGTGATCACATCCATGTTGATGTGGTGGATGCCCGCCTCCCGCGCCATGGCGTAGGCTTCCTCCACCTGCTGGGCGGTGTGGCCGCGGCCAATGATGCGCAGGGTGTGGTCGTTCATCGTTTGCGGGTTGATGCTGATGCGCCCTACGCCTGCATCCCGGATGGCGCAGAGCTTGCCGGGGGTAATGGTGTCCGGGCGGCCAGCCTCCACGGTGTATTCCATGGCGCCGGGGTAGAGCTGCATCATCTTGTCCAGCAGGCGGGCCAGCTGATCCTCGTTCAGCGAGGTAGGCGTACCGCCGCCCACATACACGGCGCGGAGCTGCTTGCCTGCCTCACGCAGGAGCTGCGCCCCGGCCTCCATTTCGCGGAAAAGAGCAGCGAGGTACGGCTCCACCAGCTTGCCCTTGCCCAGTTCGCCGCTGGAGAAGGAGCAATAGGTGCAGCGAGTGGTGCAGAAGGGGATGCCGATGTACACGTCCATCCACTTGTCGTCCGGAGGCGGCAGCTGATTCTGCACCCGCACGATGTCCTGCAAAAGCCGTGCCTTTTCCTCCGTCACGTCAAAGGTGCGGACAAGATGGGCCGCAGCCTGGTCCATATCCATGCCCTGGGCCAGCGCCTCGTACATCAGGTGGGTGGGACGGATGCCCGTCAGGCTGCCCCAGGCAGGATGCTCCCCTGTCACCTTCCGGCACAGGTCGTACATGGTCTGCTTGCACAGCCTGCGGGCGGCGCGCTTGCGGTGCAGTTCCCGCAGGCGCTCGTCCGCGTCGTCGGGAATATCCACCGCGCCTTCGGCAAACTGGTCGCCGTCCATCATGCGGCAATGGTACTGCCCGTCTGCCTCCCAGGTCTCCCAGGTGAAGCGGGGCTGCTCCCAGCATTCATCAGGAATGCGAAACAGCCGGGTGACGTTCATCAGCTCCGGCTGCAGGGTGTCGAGATACTGATTCATGTTCAACTCCCATGACCTGCGTAAATGGTGTGATCCTCCTGCATGGGCATCACGCGCCGCAAGGAGTTCATCATGGCAGCGCCATCGCCGCCGGGCAGGTCGATACGGCCATAGCCGTGGTCGAAAAGCGTATCGCCGGTGAAGAGATGCTCCCCCACCTCATAGCACACGCTGCCCGGGGTATGACCGGGGGTGTGCAGCACGGTGAGGGCAATGCCCGCGTAGTCCACCACGTCCCCCTCACCCACCAGATGGGTGGCAGCTGGGCAGATCGTGCGGCAGCCGATCATCCAGCTCACGTTCAGTTCCGGATCGGAAAGCATGAGGGCATCGCTGCGGTGGATCACCAAGGCGGTGCCTTCCTCCAGCAATGTCTCCACCGCAGCCATATGGTCGAAGTGGCCATGGGTCAGCAAAATCGCCGCAATGCGCCGCCCGCCGCAGGCCTTGCGGATGGAGGCTGCGTCCGCACCGGGATCAATGACGATGCAGTCCTCCCGCCCGTCCTGCCAAAGGATGTAGCAGCAGGTACCCAACAGACCCACCGTGCGGCAAGTGATGTTCAGCATGGCAGCTTCTCCTTAAAACAGCTTGGTGGAGTCCATCAGCAGGGTCACGGGGCCATCGTTGGTGAGGGTGACCTGCATATCCGTGCGGAAGCGCCCCGTCTCCACCCGGATGCCCTGGGCGCGCCAGCTTTCCACCAGCTTTTCATAAAGCTCGTTGGCCTTCTCCGGCCTGGCGGCGGTGATGAAGCTGGGGCGCCTGCTGCCCCGGGCGTCGCCGTAGAGGGTGAACTGGCTCACCGCCAGAATGGCGCCGCCCACGTCCTTCAGCGACAGGTTCATCTTGCCGTTCTCGTCCTCAAAGATGCGCAGGTTCGGCACCTTTTCGGCTATGTATTTCAGATCCTTGTCGGTGTCCTCGGCGCACACGCCGATCAGCACCATAAAGCCCTTGTCGATGCGGCCCGTCTCCTCCCCTTCGGAGGTCACGTAGGCCTGGGTCACCCGTTGGATCACACAGCGCATGGTATCACCCCTGTACGCGGTAAACGTCCAGCACATCGGACTTTTTCCGCAGCTGCTTGATGACCTTGTCCATCTGCTCTCTGGAGCGGACCTCCAGCGTCAGCCGGATGGCCGAGGTCTTGGTCTTTTCGTCCACCGAGGCAGAAATGGCCTTGATGGGTACGTTCATTTCGCCAATGTAGGTGGCCAACTCGCCCAGCAGGCTCACATGGTCGTAGGCCACCACCTTGATGGAGGCATAGAAGGAACCCACATTGTTGTCCGCCCAGTCCACCTCCACCTTGCGCTCTTCCTCGCCATTGATGGCGTTGACGCACTCGGCCTTGTGGATGGTCACGCCGCGGCCGCGGGTGATGTAGCCCACGATTTCGTCCCCAGGCACCGGGGAGCAGCACTTGGCGAAGCGCACAGGGATATCCATATCCTCGTTGCCCAGCATGATGATGCCGTGGTTGGCGCGGCGCTGATTCACCCGCTGCTCCACCTGCTCCGGCAGGTCCTCGATCTTCACGGCGGGGGCAGGCTCCCTGGCCTTTTGCTCCTCCATCAGACGGGACACCACATACACCGCCGCCATGCCGCCATAGCCCACGGAGCCGAAGATATCATCCAGCTCGGTAAAGCCGTACTTCTGCAGCATTCCCTCGTAGTATTCGCTCTTGAGCAAATCGCTCATGTTCACGCCACGGCGCTTGCATTCCTTTTCCACCATGTTCCGGCCAAGCTCGATGTTCTCGGCCTTCATTTCCTTCTTCAGGAACTGGCGGATCTTGGCCTTGGCCTGGGGCGTTTTGCAAATGCGCAGCCAGTCGGTAGACGGGCCTTTACACGATGCGGAGGTCATGATCTCCACCCGGTCGCCGGTGGACAGAGGGGTATCCAGCGGCACGATCTTGCCATTGATCTTAGCGCCCACGCACTTGTTGCCCACAGCGGAATGGATGCGGTAGGCGAAGTCGATGGGCGTAGCGCCCTTGGGCATGGAGATCACGTCGCCCTTGGGGGTAAAGAGGAACACTTCCTCGGAGAACAGGTCGGTTTTGAGGGTATCCACAAACTCCTTGCTGTCCCGGGTCTCATTCTGCCAGTCCAGAATTTGCCGCACCCAGGTCAGCTTGCTGTCCAGGCTGCCTTCCTTGCCGCCCTCCTTGTAGCGCCAGTGAGCGGCGATGCCGTATTCCGCCACCCGGTGCATTTCCCAGGTGCGAATCTGCACCTCAAAGGGGATGGGCATCTTGCGCCCGCCCACCACCGTGGTGTGCAGGGACTGGTACATATTCGCCTTGGGTACGGAGATGTAGTCCTTAAAACGACCAGGGATCTGGTTCCACAGCGTATGCACAATGCCCAGCACCGCATAGCAGTCCGGGATGGTGTCCACCAGCACGCGGATGGCGATCAGGTCGTAGATCTGGTCGAAGGGCTTGTTTTGCAGCACCATCTTGCGGTAGATGGAGTAGAAGTGCTTGGGGCGGCCATCGATATCGTAGTGGATGCCCTGCTCGTCCAGCTTGGCAGACAGCTCGTCGATCACCGTGCGGATGTTCTCCTGCCGCTCGGAGCGCTTCTGACCCACCTTTTCCACCAGGTTCTGATAGCCCGCCGGATCAATATAGCGCAGGGAGAGATCCTCCAGCTCCTGCTTGATGGCATACACGCCCAGGCGGTGCGCCAGGGGAGCATAAATGTCCAGGGTCTCCCGGGCAATGGCCACGCGGCGGTTCTCGCTCTGGTGCTTCAGGGTGCGCATGTTGTGCAGGCGGTCGGCCAGCTTGATCAGCACCACGCGGATGTCCTTACTCATGGCCAGGATCATCTTGCGCAGGGATTCAGCCTGGGCTTCCTCCTTGTCGGCAAAGTCCAGCTTGTCCAGCTTGGTCACACCGTCCACCATCTGGGCGACCTCGTCGCCAAACTCCTGGCGAATGGTCTCCAGGGTGATGTTCTCGCAGTCCTCCACCGTGTCGTGGAGCAGACCCGCAGCAATGGTGGGCGGGTCAATCATCAGTTCGGTCAGGATGCTCGCCACAAAGCAGGGATGGATAAAATATGGCTCGCCGCTCTTCCGCTTCTGCCCGGCGTGCGCCTGCTCAGCAAACTTGTATGCCTTCTCCACCAGCTTGTACCCATCGCCAGGCACATACTTCTGTACCCTGCCGATCATCTGATAAAGCGGCATCGCCTCGTAAGCCGTGTAACTCATCCGCATCCTCCTTCCAAACAGTTTGGGTCATGCAGCGTGCGAGAGGGCGGCTTTTTCTGAGAAAAAGCCCCCTCTCGCGCTCTCCCCGAAAAAGCGGCGACTTAGCCGTTACGGGGGCGCGAAGCAGCATCAATTCGATGCCGCGAGTGATCTTAGATAGTGGATTACCGGGCTGTCGTCCATGCGGCACTTCACAGGGGGAAGCAGGCGCACGGCGTAGGGTTCCAGGGAGACTTCGGCCAGCTTGACTTGGCTGAAGGCGGTGAGGCCGACCAAGACTTGGGGAATGGTCAGGCCGCAGTCCTGCGCCAGCTGGGAGACCATGGTGCTGCCTCCGGCGCGAAGTCTGCGATATAGGTCGCGCAGGGGTTCGTCCGGCAGGGCAAGGGCGTTCAGCTGTGCCACAAAGGCCGGGTTGGGCTTCATGGCATGGAGCTGGGCGCGGGGGCATTTTTCGGCAATGGCCGCCGCCTCGCCGGGCAGCACGTCGCCATCCAGCAGGATGATATGCTCCCACACGTCCTTCAGCTTAGTCACATCCGGCGCACACAGCACGGTGTTAAAGGCGCGGCTGTCCTTCACCTGGGTCATGGCGGCATCCAGTCCGCCGTCCACCAGCATGGCAGCAGCCTTCTCCCGCTCGTGGGCAATCATCAGCACGCCGCGGCCGGTCTGCATCAGCTTGCGGGCGGCTGCGGGGGTGATGGACGCCAGCGTGGGAATCTTGTTTATATTCGCGGCCAGCCGGGTTATTTCCTGCAAAACCCCTCGAAAAAGCACGTCCTCGCCCTGCAGCGGCGCGGTGCCTTCCGCAGGGCGCATGGCCTGCACCTGCAGCTGCGCGGTGATCCGCCCCATGAACTCGTTGCGTTCGGGGGAAAACAGCACATCCACGGCTTCCATGCCCTCGTCGGCCATGTGACCCATGGAGAAGGCAATGCCGTCCCGCACGGACTGGCCATCCAGCAGCGAGAGCTTCAAATGCTGCTGATCCCGGCCCACCTTGCGCATCAGCTGCACCTGTGCGCCCCGGCTGAGGAACACCGGCGCCGGGTTGCCATAGCCCGTGGGCTGCAACAGCGCCAGGGAGTCGATCAAGTCCAGGTTCACCTGGGCAAGGGGCAGCGCCAGGTCGTATTCCTTGGTGGGGACATAGCAGCGCAGGTCGCAGTTTTCACGGATCGCGAGATTCAGCCGCCTGCGCAGTTCCGGCACTAAATCTGCCTGCATGGTGAGGCCAGCCGCCTGCTCATGCCCGCCGAAGCGGATGAACAGATCCTTGCACAGCATCAGCATGGCATGGATGTTCACCCCGGGAATGGAGCGGCAGCTGCCCACCGCCACATCCCCCTGCTTGCTCAGCACAATGGCCGGGAAATGATACTTCTCGCATATACGTCCCGCCGCCAGGCCGATGACGCCGTGGTTCCACTCCTCACCCATCACAATGATCACCCGATCGGTGAGGAAGTCGATCTTCTCTTCGATTTCCTGCATGGCCTTCTGGGTGATGTCCTGCTCAATGGCCTGGCGCTGGGAATTGGCATCCTCCAGGTGGGAGGCGATGCGCTCGGCCAGCATTTCGTCACGGGTGGTGAGCAGCGTTACGCCCTGGGCGGCGTCCTCCAGGCGGCCGCCTGCATTGATGCGGGGCGCCAGCCGGAAGCCCACCTGCCCGGCACTCACCGGAGGCGTCACCCCGGAGACCATCAGCAGCGCCTTGATGCCCGGCCTGTCGAAGTGACCCATGGCCAGCAGGCCTTCCCGCACGATGATGCGGTTCTCGTCGATCAGCGGCACAATGTCCGCCACGGTAGCCAGCGCCGCTAAATCAATGCGCTTGCGCACGCCCTCCATGCCCTGCAAAGCCTGGGTCAGCTTCAGCGCCACGCCCGCGCCGCACAGCCGCCGGAAGGGATAATCCCCGATCAGCGGATTCAGCACCACGTCAGCCGGAGAGGGTGTGTCCGCCAGTTGGTGGTGGTCGGTGACGATCACCGTCATGCCCAGCAGCTGCGCCAGCTTGACCTCCTCATGGTTGGTCACGCCGCAGTCCACGGTGATCAGCAGCTTATGCTCCTTGGCGATCTCCCGCACCGCATCGCAGTTCAGACCATAGCCCTCGCCATGGCGGCTGGGAATGCGGAAATCCACCTGCGCCCCCATCTCCCCCAGGGTCTCCATAAGAATGGAGGTAGCACACACGCCGTCCACGTCATAGTCGCCGTAGATCAGCATTCTGTCCCCTGCCGCAATGGCCTGGCGGATGATGCGCACCGCCTTCTCCATGCCGGGCATGAGGGCGGGATCGTGCAGCTGCTCCAGGCTGGGGTGCAAAAAGCGCTCTGCCTTCTCCGGGGTATCGATACCGCGGGTACGCAAAAGCGACGACAGCCATACCGGCAAGTCGCCAATGGGGGCAGCCTCGCGCTCCACACCGCGCTTGATGAATTGCAGCATGAGATCCTCCAGAAGTGGGAATTAGGAATTAGGAATTATGAATTATGAATTAGGAATTGAGAGTGTGGACGGGCGGGCGATCACAGATCGCCCCTACAGGTGCGGAGAAAAGTTTGGCGACGAGACAAGCAGTGCAACCCTCTCAGTCAGCGCAAGCGCTGACAGCTCTCCCAGAGGGAGAGCCAAGATATTTCCCCCGCGTCGCGGCGCATCCGTTATGCGCCGTGACCCCAGCAAAGGAAAAACCCCGCCACGGCACCCCAAAAAGGGAGTCCAGAGGGTCGAATGACCCTCTGGCGGGGTGCAGGGGCAGCGCCCCTGCCGGGATCCTTAAGGGCGGAGCCCTTAAGCGCGCTTGCGCTTGTGGTTTTCAAGGGCGGCCCAGATGTAGCCGTTGATCATGTTGGCGGAATAGACGCCGGAGAGGATGCCGATGATGATGGGCAGGGCGAACTCCTTGATGGCGTCCACGCCCAGGATATACAGGGCTGTGATGGTGATGAGGGTGGTGATGGTGGTATTGATGGTACGGCCCAGGCATTCCTTGATGGAACGGTTCACCACGTCCACGCGGTCTTCGGTGGGCATCTTGCGGGCGTTCTCGCGGATGCGGTCGAAGATGACGATGGTATTATTGATGGAATAGCCCACGATGGTCAGCATGGCGGCGATGAAGGAAGAGTTCATCTGCACCACATTGCGCAGAAGCACCATGAAGGCCAGCATCATCAGCACATCGTGCAGGAGGCCGAACACAGCGGCCACGCCGGAGTTGAAGTCAAAGCGGAAGGCGATGTACACCAGCATCAGCGCGCTGGCGATGACCACCGACCAGAAGGCGTTCTTCAGCAGGGTAGCGCCCGCCACGGGGCCAACGTAGTTCACGTCGCCCGCCTGGGACAGGTTGGGATAGGTGGCCTTCAGCCGCTGCTCGAAGTCAGCCTGCACGGCCTGCACGTCGTCCTGACCCACGGACTTGATGCGCACGGTCACCTCGTCCTTGTTGGCGCCCTGGGTGGTGACGGTAAAGTCGCCCACGCCCATATCCTTCAGCACAGCGGACACGTCGCTCTCAGCAAAGGTGCCGCCCATGTTATACTGCATGGCCAGGCCACCGGCGAAATCGATGCCCAGATTGATGCCCAGGCCGCACAGGCTCAGCACCAGGGCAATAACCATGATGGCCGCGGAGACCATCAGGCAGATCTTGGAATGATTCTTGATCGTCATACCTGCTCCTCCTTCACAGCCTTCACGCCGGACGTGAACAGCTTCTCATTGGCAACCAGATTGATGATGTGACGCATCAGGAAGCGGGTCACCACGATGGCCGTGAACATGGAGACCACCACGCCCAGCAGCAGGGTCTTGGCAAAGCCCTGGATGGAGCCGGTACCGTAGATCAGCAGCACCACGGCGGCGATCAGGGTGGTGATGTTGGCGTCCAGCACGGCGGACATGGCGTTCTTGAAGCCAGCGCGGACAGCGGCCTTCAGCGGGCGGCCATTGCGGACTTCCTCGTTGAAGCGCTCGAAGATGATCACGTTGGCATCAACAGCCATGCCGATGCCCAGCACAATGCCGGCCAGGCCAGGCAGCGTGAGCTGAATGCCGGGCAGCACCGCCAGCAGCAGGAACAGCACAATGATGTAAATGCACAGCGACCAGGAGGCCACCACGCCATTGAGGCGATAGCGGAGGATCATCACCAGCATCACCAGCAGGATGCCGATCACGGCCGCGGTGACGGAGGTGGACAGGGCATCGTCGCCCAGGGTGGCGGACACGGTGTCCACCTTCTGCTGGGTCAGCTCCAGGGGCAGCGCGCCGGACTGGATCTGCGCGGCGATGGTCTTGGCGCGCTCGGCGCTGCCCATGCCGTTGATCACACCGCTGCCGCCGGTGATGGGCGTCTCCACCATGGGATCGATCAGCAGTTCGCCGTCCAGGTAGATGCTCAGGCTGCGGCCAATGTTGGCAGCGGTCACATCGGCAAAAATCTTCGCGCCCTCGTCGGTGAGCTTGAAGGCCACCTGATGGTCGCCCTGCTCATAGTAATAAGTAGCGGTCTCCACCATGGAGCCTTCCATGAACACATTGCCATCGGGAGTCTTGAACTCCAGCTTGGCAGGGTTGCCGATCAGCTCCAGCACGGCGGCGGGATCCGTCACATCGGGGATCTCCACGCGGATGCCGTCGTTACCCACGCGCTGCACGGTGCTTTCAGCATAGCCCTTGTCGGTGAGGCGCTGCTGGATCACACCGATGGTACCCTCCATCAGGGTGCTGAAGTCAGCCTCGATGTCCTGATTCTGCACCGCGGAGTACTCCACATACACGCCGCCCCGCAGGTCAAGACCCAGCGACAGCGCCTCCGGCCAATTCTCGGCATTGGGGGTGGGCATCCAGCCCTTCAGCTTGTGCAGGCCGCGGCTATCCAGCGGCACGCCGGTCACGCCCACCACGCCTACAACAATGGTCAGCACCAGCACGATGATCAGCGCGATCAAGGACTTTGTTTTGCCATTGGCGCGCTTGCGATTCTTTTTCATTCGCTTGCTTCCTCCTTATTGATATAAAACGGATAAAGAATATTATACCGTTTCCGGGAATGTTCGTCAAGGCAAAGGGGTGTGAAGGGAATTCGGAATGCTGAATTCGGAATGATTGGTGTTCCCAGTGCTTGGCCAACATGGCGCCAGGAGCAATCTGCAATCGCCTGTCTACTTCAAAAACCAAAGCGACGCAAGGAAGGCAACCTTGGCTCTCCCTTTGGGAGAGCTGGCAGCGCTTGCGCTGACTGAGAGGGCTACCCTCCTCTTACGTACAGCAAGCAATTTCCGCAGCACAGCCCTCTCAGTCGCCTAAAGGCGACAGCTCCCCCAGAGGGGGAGCCAAGGGGGGGCGGCAGAGCAGGAAACTTTATTCCGCATTACGCATTCCGAATTCCGAATTTTATTGACAATTCCCTCACAATGCACTATTCTATTGGTGTATGCGTTAATTGCACCTACACGAACAGGAGGTTGCTTTTTCTATGAATAAACCCGTTGTTTTGGTCGTGATGGACGGCGTGGGCGAGACCCCCGAGACCCTGGGCAACATGGTCCTCTCCGCCACCACCCCCACCCTGGACGAGCTGAAGGCCAATAACCCCTGGCAGATCATCAAGGCTCACGGCGCCGCCGTTGGCCTGCCCTCCGACGACGATATGGGCAACTCCGAGGTTGGCCACAACGCGCTGGGCTGCGGCCAGATCTACTCCCAGGGCGCCAAGCTGGTCAACGAGTCCATCGAGTCCGGCAAGATCTACACCTCCGAGGCCTGGAAGGATCTGGCTGGCAACTGCAAGGCCAACAATTCCACCATGCACTTCATCGGCCTGCTTTCCGATGGCAATGTGCATTCCAACATCAGCCACCTCATCGCCATGCTGGGTCAGGCCAAGGCCGAGGGCATTGCCCGCGTGCGCTGCCACATCCTGCTGGACGGCCGCGATGTGCCTGCCACCTCCGCTCTGGACTATGTGCAGCAGCTGGAGGACGTGCTGGCGACCCTGAACGACGCCTCCTTCGATGGCAAGATCGCCTCCGGCGGCGGCCGTATGCAGGTCACCATGGACCGCTATCAGGCCAACTGGGCCATGGTCAAGGCCGGCTGGGAGACCCACGTCCACGGTGAAGGCCGTCAGTTTGCCTCCGCCAAGGAAGCCATCGAGACCTACCGCGCCGAGCTGGGCGTCATCGACCAGGATCTGCCCGCCTTCGTCATTGCCGAAAACGGCCAGCCCGTGGGCAAGATGAACGACGGCGATTCCGTGATCCTCTATAACTTCCGCGGCGACCGCGCCCAGGAGATTTCCATGGCCTTTGATGGCGACGAGACCTTCGCCCACTTCGACCGTGGCGCGGTGCCTCAGGTGAAGTACGCCGGTATGCTGCAGTACGACGGCGACCTGAACATCCCCAAGGCCTTCCTGGTGAATCCCCCGGAGATCCGCCACACCCTCACCGAGCTGCTGGTGGAAGCCGGCATCCCCGAGTATGCCTGCTCCGAGACCCAGAAGTATGGCCACGTGACCTATTTCTGGAATGGCAACCGCTCCGAGAAGTTCTCCGAAGCCCTCGAGGATTGGGACGAGGTTCCCTCCGACGTGCGCTCCTTTGACGAATGCCCCTGGATGAAGGCCACCGAGGTCACCGACCTGGTCATCGCCGCGCTGGAAAAGGGCAGGTATGGCTTCATCCGCTGCAACTTCCCCAATGGCGACATGGTGGGCCATACCGGTAACGTCCTGGCCACCGAGATCGCCGTGGAAACCGTTGACCTCTGCCTGGCCCGCATCAAGAAGGCCTGCGACGAGCATGGCGCCATCCTGCTGGTCACCGCCGACCACGGTAACGCCGACCAGATGCTGGAGAAGAACAAGAAGGGCGGCATCGCACCCCGTACCGCCCATAGCCTGAACCCCGTTCCCTTCATCGTCTACGATAAGGACGAGAAGCACGAGCTGAAGGAAGGCAACCACTTCGGCCTGGCCAACGTCGCCCCCACCGTCGCCCAGCTCCTCGGTCTCAAGCCCTACGACTGCTGGGAAGAGTCTATGCTCAAGTAACCAGAGGCTCTGCCTCTGGACTCCGGCAGAGGGCGCTGCCCTCTGCACTCCCGCGAAGGGCCATTCGGCCCTTTCGAAACCCACTTTCAGTTATTGGAAGTGGGTTTTTCCTTTGCGGGGGTCACGGCGCGAATACGGTCGCGCCGCGACTCAGGAGAAGTATCTTGGCTCCCCCCCCCTGGGGGAGCTGTCAGCTCTCGCGCTGACTGAGAGGGCTGCGCCGCTTGCCTCAACGCCAAACTCTTCCCCGCAAATGTAGGGGCGATCTGCGATCGCCCGCCCGTCCACAAACAAAATTCCGCATTCCGAATTTTCCCCCAAAAAATATCGCCCGAAGGCATCCTTTCGCCTTCGGGCATTGTTTTATTCTCCCTGAAACAGCTGGTTGCCCGTGTCAAACACCGGCATACCGTCCTTGAAGTCCACCTTCATGATGAACGCATGGCGGTTGGGGTCGAACAGCGGATTGCCGATGATCTCATCATAGGGTCTGGCGTGATAGGAACTGTACACCTGGCCGTTCTCATCGGTAAAGAAGGTGTTGTGGCCGGGGCCAAAGAGGCCTTTGTCGGCATCGGTTTTCAGCACAGGCTGATTCACCTTGTGCCAGGCGGAGATGTCCATGGGGTCATCCGCCGCATCCATCCACATCAGGCCCATGCAGTAGGCGGGGCTGGTGTCGCTGGCGGAATAGGTCATGAACACGCGGCCTTCGTGGCAGATCACCGTGGGGCCTTCGTTGACCCAGAAGCCGTGGCGCTCCCAGGCATAGGTCGGGGAGGTGAGCAGCATCTGGGGCGTTTTCAGCTTCAGGGGCGTTTCCATTTCGGCAATGTACAGGTTGGAGATCATGGGATCCACGCTGACCTTCTCCGCCCAAATGCAATAGCGCTTGCCCCGTAGTTCAAACACCGTCATGTCCAGGGAGAAAGCTGTGAAGCTGAAATAATCATCATCGGCGCGCTGCATCATGCCGCATTCTTCCCACGTGCCGTGGATGGGATCCTCGTCCCGGCAGCGCAGCACCCAGGGACGGATGCGCCAGCAGCGCTCCTTTTCACCGGCGGCAAAGTAGATATACCAGCAGCCGTCCAGCCGGTGCAGCTCCGGCGCCCAGACGTGCGCGCCCATCACGCCCGTTTCATGGGCGTGCCAGATCTCCGTTTCGGCGGCCGTCCGCAGGCCCTCCAGGCTGTCGGCACAGCGCAGCACAATGCCGTCGTAGGCAGGGATGGAGGCCGTGAAGTACCACTTGCCGTCGATCAGTTTCACATAGGGGTCAGCACGCTGGGCGATAAACGGGGTATTCCACGCCGTGTGACGATAATCGTTGCAGTTCATTCTGATTCCTCCACAAAACAAGTGATCAATAGGCTGCTTGATCGCAGCTGAAATTCCTCCCGGATATGGAGCGCTGCTGGATGGGGTCGATCATGATGCTCTCGTCCGTTGCGCAGCAGATCTTCTGCACGCCATGCTTGCCGCTGACCATGTCCACCGTGACCATGCCGCAGTCCTTCAGCACCTTGATGTGGGGCGTCAGCGCACCGGCGGTGATGCCCAGTCTTCCTGAGATAGCGCTCATGCGCAGCGGGCCTTCCTGGAACAAAAGCTCCATGATGGAGATGCGGATGTCGGAATTCAGCGCCCGGAACAGGGGCAGTCCCTCCCGCAGGGAACGGATGTGCAGCAAAATGCTCACTTCGCTTTCTTTTGCAACACAGGGAACGGCACCCAGGCCGTTCCCCATGGTAGTTTAGGCCAAAGGATGAATGATGTCAAGCCTGATTATTCAGCCTGGGTTTATTCTCCCGTGCGGATGCCCCACAGGGCAGCGCCCTCCTGATCCAGCGCCGAGAACATGGTGACCCAGGCCTCCGCATTGGTATCCCAGGCGGTGTGCAGCACACCATGATAGGTCTTGTCTGCCAGGCTCAGGGTGATGTTGACGCCATCCCCGCAGCTCCAGGTGCCGCTTACGTCGCCGGTGACCGTGCCATCGGCCTGCAGCGTTGCCAGCTGGGATTTATGCTCCTTGCGGTTGATGTCCCTTTCGTGGAACAGCACCTTGTACAGGCCGCTCTGCTTTTCAGCAGGGATGGCCTGCGCCGTTTCGCCCCCATAGCACACGGGGGAAACCACCGGCCAGCCGTCCTCGTTCATGTACATCTGATGCACGCGGATGGAGTGCGCCTCGCCAAATTTGGCAAAGCGGGTGTGGAAAACGATGAAGTAGCGGCCCGTCTCTTCATCATAATACGCGGAGTTGTGGCCGGGGGAGCGATAGGCCAGCGTCATGCGGTTGGTGTCCGTGTCTACCAGGTTAAACTTGTAGCCGCCCATCAGCTTCACGCCGTAGCCCACATAGTCCTCATCGTTAAAGTAAGTGCCGGGCCTGCCGCCGCATTCGATCATATCCTGTCCCAGGGCATCCTCGTAGGGGCCATCAGGGTTTTTGGAGCGGCACACGCGGATGTTGTAGCCATCCTTCGCATTCAGCCCGCCAAAGGACAGGAACAGATAATAGTAGTCCGTGTCAGGGCTGTAGAGGATATAGGGCGCTTCGATGCGGCTGTGGTTCTTGCCCAGCAGCTTTTTGCCATAGCCCTGGCCCTCCAGGGGGAAGCCGGTCTCCGGATCCATTTCCAGAATGAAGATGCCGCCGGAATAGGAGCCGTAAACCATCCACAGCTTGCCTTCCTTGTCAAAGAAGGTGTGGGGGTCCACCACGTTGGGATAAACCGTGGCGTCATAGCCCGGAGCGCCGGATTTGAGGAACACGCCCAGATCCTCGTAGGGGCCTTCGGGCTTGTCGCTCACCGCCAGACCCATGGCAGACAGGGGGCTGGAACCCTCGCAGGTGCAGTAGTAGAAATAATAGCGGCCATCCTTGAGCTGCTGCACGTCAGGCGCCCAGAAGGTGTTGGTCTTGGCCCAGGAGAGGGCTTCCTTCATCTGCTCCTGCACGTTTTCCACCAGGGTGCAGCCGCCTTGCGCATCGGTGGAGATGCTCTCCCAAATCATCAGGTCTTTGCTGCGGGCGGCCGCCATGTGGCTGCCAAAGATGTAATAGTAGCCATCCTCCGCCTTGATGATGGACGGATCATGCACCGATACGGTCTCAAATGCCGGTGCGGCATCCTCTGCACACGCAGGAAGCAGCGCTGTTATCAGCATCGCACACATTACCCAACATAACCACTTCATCTTGTTGCCTCCATCTGCATGATTCTCACTTCACCCGGATCCCACCGGCGGTGATGGGCTGCCCTGCGCCCTCGGCCAGGCAGCTTTCTTTCTGATCTTTTACCAAAAACCCTGGACTACCTGAGCAGTCCAGGGTCAATGCCAGGGAAGGATCACTTCACCAGACGAATCACATTCCAGCTCAGGCTGGGCAGCTTCACTTCCAGCTTGCCGCCATCGATGGTGCCGCCATTGCCCGCAGCGGGCGCCACATTGTCGGGATTGCTCTCGGTGTTGATGGCCTTCACGTCATCGTGATGAAGCACGATATGCTCCGCGATCTTCATTTCGCCAAAGCCGCGCAGGTCAGCGTTCAGCACGATGTCCTCACTCATGTCACGGTTCACGGCAAAGATGGTCACCGAGCCGTCGTCACCCAGGGTGGCGGTGCCGTCCACCAGCGGGACCTGCTCATAGTCGGAGCAATCGTAGGTGGGGCTGTCGATCACCGGGCGCAGGGCGGTGCCGCGGCCATACTTGGAGGCGTGCATCAGCGGCCAGTAGATGGTCTGCGCCCACACGCCGCCGCCATTGCGGGTCATGATGGGAGCGATCACGTTCACCAGCTGAGCCAGGCAGGCCACCTTCACGCGGTCAGCATTTTTG
>JAGBEX010000033.1 GCA_017936765.1 Clostridia bacterium | reverse complement strand
GGGTGCGATGATGGCCATGCTGGTGCTGGCGATCATCCCGATCATTGTCCTGTATCTGGCTTGCCAGAAGTTCATCATCTCAGGCGTTATGGCAGGCGCGGTGAAGGGATAATGCCTTCCTGTGATACTGACTGATATTGCATTTTGTACACAAATTGTACTCAATAGGCATACGAAAAGCCCGGAATCCCTTGATTTGCAAGGGGTTCCGGGCTTGAACTTTTTACTCACGCTCGGGGCCGGGATGTTTTGCAGGAATTTTTTATTCCGTTTATTTCGTGAAAAGGGGGGCTTATTTCGCCTGTTTTGCATGGCTGTATTGCTCTGTTCGAAAAAGTGTAAGCCTGCATGGCGGAATGATCTGGCAATTAACATCAAGCTGACCGCCGTTTTGATAGTGTCAAAGATGCTCATGGGTTGGGTTTCCTTTATGGGTGGGATTACGACGTCGCACCATGAGTGTACCGCAGAAAAGTCCATAGACTGATTTTTTGATAAAATTGCAATGGAGCAAAGAAAAGCCCGGGATCGTTGCAGAAATGCAATGCCCGGACGGATAAAACTTTATGTCTACCTTTGTCGAATGCAGGGAAGATGCTTCCAGAATCGTTTGTTATGGGAATGAATGTGCTGCTTTATGGCACACAACAGATGAAATGAGGTGCATACCATGAAAGACTATAAATCGTTGTCCAGCACGACGCAGGAGAGAATCCGCGACCTGCTGCGTCCTGTACTGGGCGAAGTGGACGATCCCAAGGCTGCGCAGATGTCGCAAGCCGAGTTGTCACGGATGCTGGGAATCAACAGCACCACACTCAGCCGGTTTATGAGCGGCAAGACGGTGACCATCACCAATGAGAATCTCGTCAAAATAGCGGATATCTTCAACGTATCGACGGATTATCTACTGGGGCGGACAGATATCAAGGACAAGATGAACCATGCGGCTTCCGAGTTGGGGCTATCCACTGAGGTAGCGCAGAACCTGTATACCCATCGGGTCAATCCGGCGGTGGTCAATCTACTGCTGACAAATGCAACGTTCATTAACGTACTGAACCGGCTGACACTCTATTTCGACGAGGTGTTCGCTGCAGGATTTGCAATGCACAACCAGCAAATCGAAAAGCTGAGCAATCTGGTCATGGGACTGGGCACACCTGCTGCCCAACAGACAGCCCAGACTATTGATCTCATGAAGGCACCGATCTATCAGGCAGTCGAAACGACGCTGCAGCATGAGTTCCTGACATCGATTCGGCAAATCAAGGCGAGGGTTGGCGAAGACCGGGCAGCACAGACAGCTCTGTTCACTGACGAAACGATGGAACAGATCGCTCAGCAGCTGGACAAGGGGAAGTTGGCGTTTATCCCGCAGATGGATCAGCACTAATTTGCGGCGCAGTTGTTGTCACCGATGCAGGGGCTGGAGGGAATCAGCAGCGAATCGTTGCAGGATTTGGAGCGAGCTGTGGGGAACGTAATGAATGACATTAAGACCCAGTATGAAATGTTGAAGCTATCAGCTGCAAACGGAGAATCCAATGGAGCCAACGAGGCACGTCGCTGCGGCAGGTGATATACCTCTTGTGACCCCGGCAACGATGTCGCCTACATACAAACAGGGGCAGGTGCGTGATGCAATGATCACACATCTGCCCCCGTTCTGCTGCCACCGGAAAGTGCTACGCCACACCGGGCGCATCCCTTTCCGCCGTCAGCGGTCACAAAAGGTATAACACACTACACTTTGCAAGCAAAGTCGTGTGCCAACAGGGATGCTCCGCGCCCCTATTGGATGACCCAGCGGTTCGGTTGCCAGACTACGAAATACTGATCATTTTTGATATAAAATCTGATAGTAAAATGGAACAGAAGTTGCTCGGTGTTGGTTTCCTTCAAATGAATGTCGTCACATTGTGGAACATTTCGGTTTTACATTTCGGTATAATTTTTTACTAAGAATTGTTGAAAACACGGGTTTAATTGAAATATTCATCTGCTATCATCCTCTCGTACCCCAATAAAGAAAGGATGATAAGTAATGAAGAAGACCCTGGCTCTCCTGTGTGCGCTGGCCATGATGCTGGTGTGCGTCCCCGGTATGGCGGAAGAAACCGCTACCGCGCCCAAGTATGTGTTCATGTTTATCGGCGATGGCATGGGCAACCCGCAGGTGGCTGCTACACAGTACTATGTGGGCTCCATCGCCAATCCCGATTCCGAGGTTCCCGTCCCCGGTCAGCTGAGCTTCACCCAGTTCCCCTATCTGGGCATGATGACCACCTATGACGCCTCCTCCTTCTGCCCGGATTCCGCCTCCACTGCTACCTCCATGGCTTCCGGTGAGAAGACCCTGTCCGGTGTCATCAACTACGACGTGACCCTGACCACTCCTTTCAAGCTCATTACCGAGTATGCGAAGAAAGCTGGCAAGAAGGTCGGTGTGATCTCCTCTGTGTCCGTGGATCATGCTACGCCCGCTGCTTACTATGCCAAGCAGCCCAGCCGCAATGACTATTATGACATTGCCCTGCAGGCTGTGACCGGCTTGACCGTTGACTACCTGGCTGGCGGCGGTTTCAAGAAGCAGGCTGACGAGCTGATTGCCATCGCTGCAGAGCAGGGCTGGATGGTCCCCACTACAAATGAGGAAATCCGCGCCCTGAACACCACCGACAGCCGCGTGCTGGCCATCAGCCCCGTGCTGCAGGATTCTGCCTCCATCAACTATGAGATCGACCGCGTCCGCAAGGTGGCTGAGGGTGAAGACATCCTGTCCCTGGCGGAGTTTGTCGAGGCTGGCATCAAGGTGCTGGACAATGAGAACGGCTTCTTCATGATGTGCGAGGGCGGCAAGGTAGACTGGTCTGGCCACGCCAACGACGCCGCGACCTCCATCCATGAGACCATTGCGCTGTCCGACGCGGTGCAGGTGGCAGTCGATTTCGCCGCTGAGCATCCTGGCGAGTGCTTGATCATCGTGACTGCTGACCACGAGACCGGCGGCATGACCATCGGCTTTGCCACCACCGGTTATGACACCCACTTTGGCTACCTGACCAACCAGACCATCTCCTTCACCGACTTTGATGCGGTGATCGCCAACCTGCGCGAGAATGGTGCTTCCTTTGCCGAGGCCATGGCGGAAGTCGAGAAGTACTACGGTCTGACCACTGCTGCCAATCAGCCCCTGTCCCTGACGGATACTGACCTGACCGCCCTCAAGACCGCCTACGCCATGAGCATGGGTATCGGCCTGATGAGCAACGAGGAAGCTGCCCTGCTCTACGGCGGCTACGAGCCCTTCTCTATGGCCGTCAGCCACATCATCAACAACAAGGCCGGCCTGAGTTACACCTCTTACGCCCACACTGGTCTGCAGATCCCCGTGTACGCCATGGGCGCAGGCGCGGAGAACTTCTCCGGTCTGTACGACAATACCGACATCTTCAACCGTACCATGGAAGTGATGGGCCTGACCAAGTAAAGCAAAACAACATCAGCGGGGCGTTCGTTATGCGAGCGTCCCGCTTTTTAAGGAGACGCCATATGAAGAAGCAGCGGAGACAGAGTTTGATTTTGTGCGGCGTGATGCTAATTTTTTGCGCGCTTTTGTGCCTGCTGCCGGATGCGCAGACAAACGTGACCAATGCCTTTCCCCGCGAGCAGGTGCGCATTGATGAAGTGGACAACACCATGCTGGATGCCATCGGCATTACCTACAACGGCGTGCAGATCTGCCGCGTAACCATCCTGACGGGCGACCATGCAGGCGAGCGCCATATGTCCTACAACTACCTGAATTCGGCGCTGGATAAGGATAAGCTCTTCGTTCCTGGTGATACCGCCTGGGCAATGCTCCATCAGGGCAGCAGCAAGCTGGCTGTGACGCTGGTTGACCATTACCGCGCTGAAACGGAAATGTGGATATTTGCTGTGCTGGCACTGGCGCTGATCGTCTTCGGCGGCGTGATCGGCTGCGGCGCGCTGGTATCACTGGTCGCCAGCGCGGTCATTGTGTGGAAACTGCTGATTCCGCTGCTTCTGCAGGGCGTAAACCCCATCGCAGCGGCCTTCGTGACCGTGGTGGTGCTGACGGTGATCATCGACCTGCTGGTGGCAGGCTTCACCAAGCGCTGCGCGATTGCCATTGCGGGCTCTCTGGCTGGCACGCTGGTGACCTGTACGTCCGCCATTCTGCTGACCCATCTGCTGAAACTGGATGGCGGCGATCTGCCCTATGTAGTACCGCTTCTGGCGCAATCCTCCATGACGATTGATACCCGCAGCTTGTACATCGGCATGATGTTCCTCGCCAACTCTGGCGCGCTGATGGATCTTTCCATGGACGTGGCAGTCTCACTGGAGGAGATCTATTTTCACAAGCCTGACATCAGCCGTCTTGCACTGATGAAGAGCGGCCTTGTGGTAGGCCGCAGCGTTCTGGGCACGATGACCACCACGCTGATGCTGGCCTACTCCGGCAACTACCTGTCCATGCTGATGTACTTTGCCGGGCAGGGCACAGCGCTGATGGATGTGATCAACTTCAAGTACGTCGCCTCACAGCTGCTCAATACGCTGGTGGGTTCCTTCGGCCTGATCGCTTCAGCACCGTTGACGGCTATGTTGGGCTGCGGGATTTATGTTCGTAGATGCGTTGCAAATAAGGTTTAATGGAAGATATATAAATAAACTGGTGTACGGTTATTCCAATGCCTCCTATTTCTGAGCAAGAGCGGATTAAAGCTGCAATAGGCAAGGTTTTTTCGCTTATTGCCACGATAGAAAAGAACCTCAACTGAGGCTCTTTTCTATCGTAGCAATGACATTGAGCAGTTGAGTTGCCTTCGCAACAAGCCGCTTTTGTTCTGTGAAGGGTGGCAACGGGATAATTGTTTCTGCCATTTCAGAACCTGAGATTTCTTTGAATGTTGTACCAGTTGCCCTCTGAATGATATCGTCTGTTCTGGCTTTAAGGCAGTAATACAAATACGGACTCATAGAAAAATCGTAGGGTACTACGGATTTAAAGCCTTGGTTTGTAGAAACAGGGTTTGCTGCAATTGCAATATAGCCTATTGGTGCACGGCTCGAATATAGCACCGAATTGGCTGGCAACATTT
The DNA here is from genome assembly GCA_017936765.1 of Clostridia bacterium. Classification (GTDB taxonomy): domain Bacteria; phylum Bacillota; class Clostridia; order Christensenellales; family Aristaeellaceae; genus UBA11524. The sequence continues at coordinate 74,919 of JAGBEX010000033.1, read as the reverse complement.
GAGCAGAGGACGATTTTAGGCCAATTTCTGTGATGGTTCTGGCACCGGAAGAAACATACATTTCTTCGTAACCACTAAAATCAGCAGGCGTCAGCCACGGAATATTTCCGTCCCAATATTCACTGATATTGGTTTTGGGAGTTCCGCCGCCAACAACTTCGCCAATGTGCTTTAATCTAACAAACATCCATGAATCAGGCAATTCGAACGGCAACTCACTGTCAATGCAACGCACATAATCCCCAATCTTCTCATAATAAGAGTTATCCTCACCACGGAAGATGACGGATTCCTTCTTATCCCGTTTGATTTTGCCCTGCTTGATAAGTTCTTCTTTCTCTGCTCTGATGCGTTCCAGAAGGACAGAGGCAGGCTCGTCGGTTGGGTCTTGTGGGACAAGCTGGCCACGGATGGCGAGGTCGAGAATCTTAGCTTTTGTCTTTGCTACACACGCTACTAACGCTTCACTCTGATTACTGATCTCTGCAAGATGTTCGTTGGCAACAAAAACAGCGTTGATAATACGTTTTTGCTCAGTACAGGGCGGTACAGGCAGCAATATGCTTTTAAGAATCGCCTGGTTGAGATTCAACATCGTGTTCCCGATTGAGTTGCCAGACAGATATTCGACTGAGTAAGGAGAACGCAGACAGACTGCGATATATTCAGAACACAGAACAATTGGAAAACGCAGGACAAAGCTACCTGTTCCACACAACCACCCTTCCTGCTCGGGTTGAACAACTGCGCACCTTCCCATATCTCCTCTTCGTGCAATCACGATATCACTTGAAGTAACTTTGAATGTAGAAAGCCGTTCAACCGTTTCACGCGAAACCTGCATTTTATCAATGGGAACAATTTTCCCCTCAATTATATTCATTGGATTGATCAGCGGGATTCCATCTGCAACATAATCAGATTTGTGCAATGCGCTGCCAAATGGGCCAGTGATAAACATCTCGATCAAAGAAGCTAATCTCATCCATGCCCAACCATCCGGCAGGTCAAACGGAATCTCATCCTCAATGCATTTCACGCTGCCGTCGGCAAACTTCTCATAATGTAAATTATTTCATTTTACCAGGGTAACTACAATATCTGTACTTGCGGTGCGAATGCGATGACTTGCGAAACGCTTTCTTGCAGATCGGATATTTGCATAATGCAACCCTGTATCAGCGAGCAGGAAACTTGTCTTTGGAAAATACTTGCTTCAATGGGACAAATAAAAGAGCAGGTGGTATATCCAACATTGTCGGAGATACCACCTGCTCACGAATGTAGCAATAGCAATCCTGTATGGCAGGTTCTACCTTGTACTCAAAACTTCTCCTAAACCTGTCTTATTAGTGACGCCCTGAAGGTCACTTCTTTTTTGTTAGAATTCGGAATGCGTAATTCGGAATTCGGAATTACTTTACATACACCGGAGCCTTGTTTTTCGCCACAATGCCCTCATCCCTGCGGTAGCCGTGCTTGAGGTAGAACTTTTCCGCCGTGTCGCTGGTCAGGATCATCTTGTGGATACCCTGCCGTGCAAAGAAGGCCTCCGCCTGCGCTAACAATTCAGCACCGATGCCGCGATTACGCAGCTCCGGCGTCACCCAGAACTCCTGGATGAACCCATACCGATCCTCAAAGAACCAGCTGGTCATTTCGATCCTACTAAACATGATGAAACCGACCACCTGCCCGCTTTCGTCCTCCCGCAGGATGGTGGCCACGCCCTCATCCGTCATCCCGGCAAACAAGCCCTCCCAGTTGCTCACCTGTATGCCCATCTCCACAAAATACGCCCGGAACGCCGTCTGAAATGCCTGATCGTTGTACGCTCTGATAAGCTTATCCATATGTTATCTCCTTTTGCGGCAACAAAAAAGTATGCTCCGGCAAAAGAGCATACTGAATTTCTTCCGACACAAAAGGCCGTGCTGCCTTATGCAGCCTCCCGTGAACGGCAGATCGCTCCCTTCCGGATGAAACCAACAACCATACCGCTCACCTCCTTCATATCTTAGTTCGATTATACTACCAAAAACCAGCTTCCGTCAACCCAAAGAGTCACACTCTCAATTCCGAATTCCGCATTCCTAATTCCGAATTCACAAAAAAATCGCCGTCCTTTCGGACGGCGATTTTTTAGCCAAGGTATTTCTTCAGGGTGGCACGCACAGCGCCCACGCCAGCCAGTTCTTCGGCCAGCAGCGCCTCCACCTTCTCGGCCAGACCGGCCTCGTAGAGGTTCACGCCGAAGATCACGGGGTTGGACAGGATGCCCTGCAGCTTGCCCTTCACGGATTCCGGTTCGCCCACCTTCACGTCGGCCAGGTCGGCTTGCATCTGCGCCAGCATGGGATCGGAGGAGCAGGTCATCTCCTTGCCCTCGTCGTCCACAGCCTTCAGGTAGCGCAGCCAGCCGGCCAGCACCAGCGGAATGGCATTCAGGCTGGCGGGATCCTTCTTGGGATCGGCCATGTAGCTCTTGATGGTCTCACCAAAGCGGATGGCGATCTTCTGGGAGGTATCGGTGGCGATACGCTGGGGAGTATCGGGGATGAAGGGGTTGGGCAGGCGCTGCTCCACCACTTCGTCGATGAAAGCCTTGGGGCTGATGATGCCGGGGTCGGTCACCACAGGCAGGCCTTCCACATAGCCGATGGTCTTGACCAGCTTCACCAGCTGCTCGTCCTTCATTTCGGCGGCGATGGACTCATAGCCCAGCAGGCAGCCATACACAGCCAGGGCGGTGTGCAGGGGGTTCAGGCAGGTGGTGACCTTCATGCGCTCGGTCATGTTCACAATGTCGCGGGTGGTCATGTACACACCAGCCTTCTCCAGGGCGGGACGGCCATTGGGGAAGCGATCCTCCACCACCAGGTACTGGGGGATCTCAGCATTCACAAAGGGCGCAATGTAGGTGTTCTTGCTGGTGATGACGGGAGCCATGTCCTCCACACCAGCCTCGTTGAGCTGCTTCTCGATCACTTCCGCAGGACGGGGGGTGATCTTGTCGATCATGCTCCAGGGGAAGGAGACCTTGGTCTCGTCCTCCACCCAGGCCACGAAATCAGCCGTGACGAAGCCCTTCTCAGCCCAGCCCTTGGCGATGGTCAGCACGGAGGAGCGGAGCTTTTCGCCATTGTGGGAGCAGTTGTCCATGCTCACCATGGCGATGGGGGCAGCGCCCGCCTGGAAACGCGCCCACAGCATGGCAGCCACGCAGCTCATGGCATGGCGAGCCTTTTCGGGGCCTTCCTCGATTTCGGCCAGCACCACGGGCATCATTTCGCCCTTGATGTTGGTGAGGGCGTAGCCCTTCTCGGTAATGGTGAAGGAAGCCATCTGCAGTTCAGCGCTCTCGAAGCACTTCTTCAGCTGGTTCCACTTGTCGGCGTTGGCGGAGTTGGCAGGCACGCCCTTGGCAATGGAGGCAATGATCTCCTTGTCGGTGCTGCCGTCGGGCTTCAGCGCCACCATGAGGGTCATGGAGTCGTGAGGCTCATAGATCTTCTCGATGATGTCATAGTCGAAGGTCTCCGCTGCGATGATGCCGCTGCGAGCCATGCCATTATTCAGCAGGCGCTGCTGCAGTCCGGCGATGAAGCCGCGGAAGATGTTACCGGCACCGAAATGCACCCACACGGGATGCTCCTCGGTGTACTCGGCCATCTGCTTCCAGTCGTATTTCGGCAGAACAATACCAGCCGCCTCGAAAGCAGCCTTATCTTGCAGCCCCACATAGGACAATTTCATATCAAAACACTCCTTGAATGTAGTCCCCCATCACGCGCGCACAGTCGATCAAAGCAGCCTGTCCATCGCGGAACGGGAGTCCAGAGGGTCGAAGACCCTTTGGCGGGATCCAAGGGCAGCGCCCTTGGCGGGTGTGCAGAGGGCAACGCCCTCTGCCTCGGCTTACTTCTGGCCGCGGGTCTTGCACAGCGCTTCCCAGATACCGTTCAGGTAGGTGGCACCCAGGGCGCGGTCGAACAGGCCATAGCCGGGACGGCCTTCCTCGTCCCAGATCATGCGGCCATGGTCCGGGCGGATGTAGGTATCGGGGCATGTATCATAGATGGCCTCCATGATGGCGAACATATCCAGGTCGCCGGTGGAGGACAGGTGAGCCGCCTCGCGGAAGTGGCGGTGGCCCAGGTACTTCACGTTGCGCACGTGCATGGCGCCGATGCGGTTCATCTCGCCAAAGTGACGGATGATGGAGGGGATGTCGTTCTCCGGGTTGGAACCCAGGGAGCCGGTGCACAGGCACAGGGTGTTGGCGGGGCTGTCGTGCAGCTTCACGATCTTGTCGTAGTCCTCCTGGCTGTGGGCAATGCGGGGCAGGCCGAAAATGGGCCAGGCGGGATCGTCGGGATGGCAGGCCATCTTCACGCCCACTTCCTCGCAAACGGGGATCACGCGATCCAGGAAGTACTTGTAGTTCTCGCGGAGCATATCGGGGGTGATGCCCTCATACTGCTTCAGGGTCGTTTCCAGCAGGGCCAGGCGCTCAGGCTCCCAGCCGGGCAGGGTGAAGCCCTTGGAGTCCTCGGCAGTGCGGCGCACGATCTCCATGGGGCCCATTTCGCCCAGGTCTTCCTCGTTGAAGTACAGGCTGTTGGAGCCGTCCTCTTCAATGACGCGGGCCAGGTCGGTGCGCAGCCAGTCGAACACGGGCATGAAGTTGTACACAATGACCTTCACGCCGTACTTGGCCAGGGTGCGGATGGTGGAGCAGTAGTTCTTGATGTATTCATCGCGGGTGGGCAGGCCCATCTTGATGTCCTCGTGAACGTTCACGCTCTCGATCACTTCAAGCTCCAGGCCGCAGGAATGCACATAGTCCACCAGCTCCTTGACCTCTTCCTCAGGCCAGTCCACACCGGCGGGCTTGTCCAGCAGACCCATCAGGCCGGACATGCCGGGGATCTGCTTCACATACTTCAGCGGGATCGGATCGGATTCCTTGCCATACCAGCGGAAAGTCATTTTCATTTGGATGCAACCTCCAAAGCGTTTTTTCATATCATCAAAGCCTGCAAATTCACAGGCTTCCCTATGGTGTATTATACAAAACGCGACAGAGGAAGTCAACGCCGCCACTTTCGCCAAAATCATTTTGACCAGAAATCAAACGGTTCTTTCTGAAAATGTTACGACTTGGCTCTTTTCCGCAGAAACTGTTTTCTTTTGGCCAGCGGTGTGGTATGATATCCTTGTATGCCATATCATATGGAGGTAAAGTCCCTATGCGCATTCTTGTTGTGGGCGATGGCAAGGTTGGCCACACGCTGGCCGAAAACCTCACCGCCGAAGGCCACGATGTAGTGATGATCGACCGCGATGATGAGACCCTTCAGCATTGCGAGGACACGCTGGACGTAATGTGCGTCCGCGGCAATGGCGCCAATGCCAAAACGCTGATTGAAGCCGATGTGGCCACCGCCGACATCGTTATTTCCGCCACCACCAGCGATGAGACCAATATGCTCTGCTGCCTCATCGCCAAGCGGCTGGGCGCCAAGTATACCATCGCCCGCATCCGCGACCCCGAGTATAACGAGAGCCTCACCCTCCTGCAGCGGGAGCTGGGCATCGACCTGACCATCAACCCCGAGCGTGCCACCGCCATGGAGATCAGCCGCCTGCTGCGCTTCCCCTTTGCCAGCAACATCGAACCCTTCGCCAAGGGTCATGTGGAAATGGTGGAGTTCCGCGCCCAGGAAAAGGACAAGATCGTCGGCTGGCCGCTGCGCCAGCTGGCTTCCCACCTGCCCGGCATTCCCCGTGTGCTGTATGCCGCTGTGGAGCGCGAGGGCGCAGTGTATATCCCCAATGGCGATTTCATCATCCGCCCCGGCGACCGTGTCCACGTGGCAGGCGAAATGGTCACCATCACCGAGTATTTCCGTTTTCTTGGCCGCAACTCCATCCGCATCAAAAAGGTGCTGCTGCTGGGTGGCGGCCGCATCAGCTACTACCTGGCCAAGATGATCGTCCCCATGGGCATCTATGTTTCCCTCATCGAGATCGACCCCGAAAAGGCCGCAGACCTGAGCGAGATGCTCCCCAATGTGGACGTGATCCTGGGCGACGGTACCGACCAGGAGCTGCTGGAGCAGGAGGGTCTGCAGGAGTTCGATGCCTTTGTGGCCCTGTGCGACCGCGACGAGGAAAACCTCATGACCGGCCTCTACGCCGCCCGTCAGGGTGTGCCGAAGGTGATCGTGAAGAACACCCGCGTAGCCTACGAGGACATCCTTTCCGACCTGGGTCTGGACAGCATGGTGTCTCCCCGCGCTATCACCTGCAACAGCATCCTGCGCTATGTCCGCGCCCGTGCCAATGGCGACGGTGCCTCCGTGGAGCGCCTCTACCGTCTGATGGACGGCAAGGCCGAGGCGCTGGAATTCATCGCCCGCGACTCTGATCCCTACATCGGCATCCCGCTGAAGGATCTCCACGTGCGTCGCAATACCCTGGTGGCCGTCATCGTCCGGGGCAGCAAGGTCATCGTCCCCTTCGGTAACGACCATATTGAAGATGGCGATCACGTGGTCATCATGGCCTGCGAAAGCGGCATCAGCAATTTGAACGAGGTTATCCGCCGATGAACAGACGACTTGTGATCCGCCTGCTGGGGTCCATCCTGATGATCGAGGCCGCAGCCATGCTACCCTCGTTCTTTGTCGCCCTGTACTTTGGCGATGGCGATGCCCTTTCCTTTGTATACACCATGGGGCTGCTGCTGGCATTTGGCCTGCCCATGCGCTATCTTTCCCGGCCCAAGGTGCTGGACCTCCGCGCCCGTGAAGGCTTTCTGGTGGTACCACTGGCCTGGCTGCTCATGTCCATGTTCGGCGCGCTGCCCTTTGTCTTCAGCGGCATGATCCCCAACTATGTGGATGCGGTATTCGAGGCTGTGTCCGGCTTCACCACCACAGGCGCCAGCATCCTGTGCCAGTTCGTTGGTCAGCCCAGGGGCGCCATGTTCTGGCGCAGCTTCACCCATTGGGTCGGCGGCATGGGCGTGCTGGTGCTGACGCTGGCCATCCTGCCCAAGATGAGTGGCCGCACCTCCCACCTGGTTCGCGCCGAAAGCCCCGGTCCCACCCTGAGCAAGCTGCTCCCCCGCATGGGCGATACCGCCAAGGTGCTATACCTGATCTACGGCGTGCTGACCTTCATCATGATCGTGATCCTGATGCTGTGCGGCATGAACCTCTACGATGCCGCCATCCATGCCATGGGTACGGCTGGCACCGGCGGCTTCAGCAACTATGGCTCCAGCGTGGGTGCATTTGATTCCGCGACCATCGATGCCGTGATCACCTTCTTCATGGTGCTGTTCGGCATCAACTTCGCCCTGTTCTACAAGCTGATCCACGGCGACTGGCGCGATGTAAAAAACAACGAGGAGCTTCGCTGGTACCTGTGCATTTTCTTCGGCGTAACCCTGCTGGTCACCCTGATCATGCTCCCCACCTACGAAGGAGATTTTCTCACCTCCCTGCGCTATTCATCCTTCCAGATCGCCAGCATCATTTCCACCACGGGCTATGCCACAGCTGATTTCAACCTCTGGCCCATTGCCGCGCGAATGCTGATCTTCTTCACCATGTTCATCGGCTCCTGCGCAGGCTCCACCGCCGGCGGCATGAAGATCTGCCGCGTGGGCATGATGTGCAAGCAAAGCCTGCGCGAGGTGCGACGGGTATTCCAGCCCCGCAAGGTGCAGGTGGTTCGTTTCGAGGGCAAGGCCGTGGAGGAACCCATCCTGCGGCAGATTGCCGTTTTTGCCTTTGTGTATGTTGCCCTGGTGGTGATCGGCGCATTGCTCGTCTCCTTCGAGGGCCTCTACGATGTGGAGACCAACTTCACCGCCGCCCTCACCTGCGTGAGCAACGTTGGCCCTGGCCTGGGCTTTGTGGGACCCTCCGGCAATTTCGCCGGCTATGGTGCTTTCTCCAAGATGGTCCTCAGCCTCCTGATGCTGGCTGGCCGCCTGGAGATCTTCCCTATCCTGGCGCTGTTCCACCCGGCCATCTGGCGCAAATAATGTTCACACCACATGAAAAGGCAGGCTCCCCACTTCCGGAGCCTGCCCTCTTTTTTTATTTGTTCCAGTTCGCCAGCGCCGCCGCCAGGCATTGTGCCTCCGGCTCGTCGGTGATCTCCCACAGCCGGATGGTGCAATGCAGCACCCCATCCTTCACATACAGGATGCCCATGCGCTCGCAGCGCTCCACATTGTCGATCATCTCCACCGCCATCTCCGCGGGTGCATCCAGCACCTCGCAATGGGCGTGGCGCAGCAGCCGATACCAGGGTGGCGTGGTGTATTCCTCCGCCGGGAAGCCCTGCAAGGCCTGGTGTCCCTTATCGATGCACAAGCCCATGGTACCCACCGGCACCGGCCTGCCCATGGACTCGGAAATGGAGCGGAACATGGGATAACACCAGAAGTCCGTGCAATATTCCGCCGGACGCTTGCCCTCGCCATCGGGGATCACGATGTCCCCCGGCCGTGCCTCCGCTGCCGTGGCAACAAAGCGCACCTTCCTGCCATTGGCCTCGATGCCCTCGCTGCTGATCTTCGCCATGCCCTTGGGGAACATCCACACCGGGTAGCTGTTCCAGGTGCCATCCTCCAGCTCCAGGCGAATGCTCAGCTTGCGGGGCTGCGCCGCCTCCACCGTGCCAAAAAACACCATGCCGCAGTCCGTCAGTCGGCCATCGGCGGCAGGCACAGGCACTTCCCTGCTTTGCAGCACAGCATCACCTTCCAGCAGCGTGACCTTCACGCGGCTGTGGCTGCGCTCTGGGTCAGTCTCGGAGACCAGCACCCGCAGGGCAAGCTCATCCCCATCCGCCAGCACAAAGCGCTCCATGCAGCCCAGCACCACGCAGGGCGCGCAGAAGCACCGCCACTCCTCCGGGGTGATCAGCCCCTTGCTCTCCATAAAAGCGTTCAGCACGCCCACCAGCGCCGTGCCCTGGCCGGGGAAATCCTGCAAATCCAGCAGCTGGAAGCCGCTCAGCTCCTTTGACCGCAGCGCGGTCTCGATCTCCCGGCGGTAGCACTCCACCGCCAGCTTGCCCGCCGCGTGGAAATAGGCCTTGTGCTTGTCATATAAGCTCTTCTCCTGCAAGCGTTTGGCAAAGGCCTGGAAGTTTCTCGGCTTCACCGGGCCTGTGTACTTTTCGATCTCGTTGAAATCCGGGTAGAAGGTATACTGACCCACCTCATGGGAGATCACCGGCACCTGGGGCAGCAGCACGTCAGCCGCCTGCGCCTCCACCTCTTTCACGCCGGTGCCATACTGGATCAGCGTCTTGCCCGCCGCCTGTTTGCTTTCCTGCACCACGCCGGGAGCAATGATCTCATCATAGTTGTGGACGGATTCCGGCTCGGTGAGCTGCACATGACCCTGGGGCGCATCGCACATGGCATAGGAGCCGCGGAACAGCCGCTCCCGGCTCAGCCGCACACCGCAGAAGAATTCTTCCTCCTCCAGCACCTGCGGCACAAACTGATAGTTGTTGGAGCCGGAGGTGTACAGCTTGTCCCGGCGAACCGCCTTGTAGCCCCGCAGCATATCGTTCAGCCGCTGCTGGCTGCCCCACAATTCGTTGCCCAGGCTCATCATCACAAAGGAGGGGTGATGCCCAAAGCAGCGCAGGATGTTAAAGCCCTCCTGCACCAGATAGGCCTGCTCCTCCCCATTGAAGCCCTCTTCCCCTGGCGCGGCCACCGTACCCCAGAAGGGCAGCTCCGGCTCCATGTATATGCCCAGCTGATCCGCCGCGGCAAAGGCAGCCTCCGGCGGGCAGCAGGTGTGGAAGCGATAGTGATTGATGCCGTATTCCTTGGCGGTGCGCATCACCTTCAGCCAGCTGTCCACATCCGTGGGTGCATGGCCAGTCAGCGGGAACACCAGCCCATCGTGGGTTCCCCGCAGGAACACCTGCCTGCCGTTCACCAGCAGCTTACGGCCATCGGTGGTCATGCGGCGCATACCCACGGTCAGCTCGGCTTCGGCTTCGGCTACCTTCACCCGCAGCGTCAGCAGATTGGGATGGAACTCATCCCACAGGGGCGGCTGCTGGGCAAAGGTGTACACCGCATCGATGCACCCATCCTTCACCGGCACCTCCATGGTATGATAGCCCTCCACCTCCACGGTGGCCGTGCCATCCCGCAGGCCGGTCACGTCGGCGGTGACCCGCAGGCTTAGCAGATCCTCGCCGGGAATGGCGGTCACGTTCAGCAGCAGCACGTCAGCCAGCGTCAGGCTCATTTCTCCGGTGATGCCGTTCCAGTTGGTCTGCGTGTCCTGGGAGGTCATGTGACCGCCCCGGGTGGGATAGTCCACATTGCTCACCCGGATCACCATCTCGTGCTGGCCAGCCTCAGGGCATTCAAACAGGTACTGATGCTTTCCGCACAGGCTGTTCTCGCTGCCCAGGCACGCCCCATCCAGCCACACAGTAGTCTGCCGGGTGCGCTCCAGGGTCAAAAGAGCCAGCAGCTTCTTTTCCGGCACCTGAAAGCTGCGCCTGAACCAGGCATAGCCCTCAAACTTGTGTTCATCGGTGAGATACCCCTCCGGGCATTCCTCGTTCACCTTGCCCAACCCCGCCAGGGAGGTGGTGCCGGGCAGCATGATGCTATCCGCATAAACCGCAGGCTGCGCGTCGCTTTTGCTTTCATCCAGCGCCGCCTGCCACAGTCCGCTCAGGTCGATTTTCGTCATGGGTCATTCCCCTTTTCTTCTGTTCCTGTATGCACAGTTTACCATATTCCCCACCCGCCCGCAACCCGGCACCTTCATGAAACTTTGATGAGAAATGTCCCGCTTCGCTGTTCATTTCGGCTTCATCATGGTATAATATGCTATGTCATTGACAGGAGGCTTTCCCATGCTGTACCTCAAGGCACTCAACCCCGCCGATGCCCGGAAGGAATACGACTTCTTGCAGCAAATGCCCTCCGAGAACGGCTTCATGAACCCCTATCACGGCATTTCCTACGAGGAATTCTGCACCGTGTCCATCCCCCGCCGCTTGGCCGCCAGCCGTGGCGAGGAGCTGGCTCCCGGCCATGTGCCGGATACCTATTACTTCCTCTGGAACGATGACGAGATCGTTGGCCAGTTCAAGCTGCGCCCGGTGCTGAACGATTTCCTCCGCAACGGCTCCGGCCACGTGGGCTATGGCATCCACCCTGCCCACCGCCGCAAGGGCTATGCTGCCGAGGGCCTGCGCCTGACCATCGAGCTATTGAAATCCCTGCCCGAGTTCCAGGACAGCGAGGTCTACCTCTCCTGCCACCTTAGCAACGAAGGCTCCCTGAAGACCATGCTGCGCAATGGCGGCTACATCCACCATTCCGACAGCGAGGAACACTATGTCCGCATTCCGGTGTAAGTACCCATCACCTGCAAAGGAAGGAACGCCATGAAACTGAACCGCAAGACCCTCTTCGAGATCGGCGTGGCCGCGCTGCTTTTGTATCTCGTCATCCACTACTGGGACAATGCCGTGGGCGTCATCGGCCTGATCTTCGCCGCCGCCTCGCCCCTGGTGTTCGGCGCGGTGCTGGCCTTTATCGTCAACATCCTCATGAGCTTCTTCGAGCGGAATCTCAGCAAGCTCTTCCGGCTGAAAAAGCCCGCCAAGTGGCTGCGCCCGCTGTGCATCCTGCTGGCCATCGTCACCATGCTGCTGGTGATCTTCCTCATCGTGCGTATGATCGTGCCTGAGTTGTATCAATGCATCACCGTGCTGATCAGCGCCATACCCAATGCCCTGCGCGCCGCTGCCCGCTGGGCGGAGGACACCCTGAACATCTCCGGCCTTTACAGCCAGGTCATTGGCGAACTGGAGAGCAACCAGGGCAACCTGCAGGAGACCCTCACCAAGGGCCTGAATGCGATCCTCTATGGCGCTGGCAGCGTGATGAGCGTGGCCGTGTCCGCCGCCTCCACGGTGGTCTCCAGCGTGGTGACCCTGTTCCTGGGCGTGGTGTTTGCGCTGCACCTGCTCACCGGCAAGGAGCGCCTGGCCGCCCAGATGGGCAAGCTGATGGCGCACTTCCTGCCCCAGCGCACCGACCGCCGCGCCCGCTATGTGCTGCACGTGCTGAACGAGAGCTTCCACAGCTACATCGTCTGCCAGGTCACCGAGGCGCTGATCCTGGGCGCCCTGTGCGCCATCGGCATGATGATCCTGCGCCTGGACTATGCCCTGATGATCGGCTGCCTCATCGGCGTTACCGCGCTGATCCCCATTGCGGGTGCCTACATCGGCGGCGGCATCGGCGCCATCATGCTCTTCTCTGTTGACCCCGCCAAGGCGCTGATCTTCCTCATCTTCCTGGTGGTCCTCCAGCAGATCGAGGGCAATGTGATCTACCCCCGCGTGGCCGGTTCCTCCCTGGGCCTGCCGGGCATCTGGGTGCTGGCGGCCATCACCATCGGCGGCGGCCTGTTGGGCATCACCGGTATGCTCATCGGCGTACCGCTGACCACCACCCTCTACCGCATCCTGAAGGAACACGTTGGCAAAGAGAACGCACCCCTGACCAGCGAATAAACAAAGCCCCGCAGACAGCTCTGCGGGGTTTCACTTTATTCAAAGCAAATCTTCATCATCAGACAGGGGGCGCCTTCTTCGCCGAGTAACTCGCCCTCCGGCACAAATCCAGCCTTTGCATAGCAGCGGATGGCGCGCTTGTTCTCCACCTCTGGGTCGATGAACAGCGTTTTCACCTGCGGATGCTTGTGGTGGATGATCTCCACCATCTGTCGCAGGCCTTCGCTGCCATAGCCGCGGCTCCGGTCTTCCACCCGGCCAATCCACATATCCAGCCCAATGGTAGTCGCATCCTGAATGTAATACTGGATGAACCCAATGGCCTTCCCATTCAGCAGAATGAAATAGGGAAACACGTCCTTGGGGTGCTTCACCCGCTGGCCGTATTTTTCAATGATGCGCTCCAGGCTCACCGGCGGCTCGCCCTTCTCGTCGCACCACACGAACTCCTGCAATTCCGGCTCGTGGAACCAGCTCTGCAGCGCCCGATAGTCCTCCATGGTGTCTTCCATCAGGCGTAAGGAAATCATTGCGCTTCCCCTCCCAGCGGAAACTCCACCACCCTGCACCCCAGCTTTTCCGCCTGGGTTCGGTCGTGGGTCACCAGAATGAGCAGCCTGTCCCCCACGCTCCGGGCGATCAGCTCCAGCATCTTCTCGGCGGTGGCCTCGTCCAGCTCGCGCACGGGTTCGTCCAGCACCAGCACGTCGCTGTCATGAGCCAGCGCCCGCGCCAGGGACACCCGCCGCCGCATTCCGCCGGAAAGCTCGTTGGGATAAAGCTTCCCCGCCTCCGGCAGCAGCACCTTGTCCAGCCAGGCCTGGACGTCGATGTCCTCGCCCACCAGGCGCAGGTTTTCTTCCGCGGTGTACCAGGGCAGCAGCCGATCCTCCTGAAAGTGGCAGGAGAACCGTGTTCCCTGGGGGATGTTCACCTTGCCGCTGTCCGGCTTGTCCAGGCCGCAGATCAGCCGCAGCAGGGTGGTCTTTCCGCAGCCGGAGGGGCCAAAGAAGCACACCGCGCCCCGCTTAGGCAGCTCCATGCTCACGTTTTGCAGCACCTGCCGCCCATCAAAGGCGCGGCTCACCTTGTCAAGCGTGATGCACACGGCGCAGCCCCCTTTCAAATGCAGCCTTCAGCAGCCGTTCGATCACCATGCTCAGCACGATCACCACCAGCGTCCAGGCCAACAGCGCATCGGACTCCAGGTAGATCTTGGCATTGTACAGCTGGGTACCGATGGCATTCTTCGGCACGCCAATGACCTCGGCAGCAATGGTAGCCTTGAAGCACAGACCCACGCAGGCCTGGCACGCCGCCACAAAGGTGGGCAGCACCGTGGGGATCACCACGCGCCGCCAGGTCTTCCAGCGGCTCCAGCCGAACAGCTTGGCCATCTCCAGTAGCTGCTTGTCGGTAGAGGCAATCCCCTCCCGCACGTTGGCAAACACCACGGGCACCACCATCAGCACACCCGCCAGGATGGGCACATTGGCCGAGGACAGCCACACCAGCGCCAGAATGATGAAGGACGCCACCGGGGTCGCCCGCACCACCAACAGTGCCGGGCTGATGACCTCGTCCAGCAGCTTGGAGGCGTGGCAGCAAACCGCCAGCACGCAGGCGATGACCACGCCCAGCATATAGGCCGCCGCCGTGCGCCACAGGGACATGCCCACGCAGCGCCAAAAGGACGCTTCCGCCACAAACGTGAAGCGCCGCGCCACCTGCAGCGGTGAGGCCAGGAGCAAGTCCTGACCCACCGCGCGGTAGCAGGCTGCCCATACCAGCAGCCAGAAAACCACCGGGAACGCTTTGCGAAGCGCCCTTTTGACCTTTGCTTTCATAAGCCTCTTACTTAGCGATGTAGTAGAAGTCCTCCACCGGCAGCGCGCCGCCCACGGACTTGGGGTTGGCATTGTACAGCACCTGGAAGAAGGGCGCGATCTGCGTCTTCATCTCTTCCCCGGTCACGAACACGATGTGGCAGTTGGGAATGGCCTTCTTGGCCACGGCAGCCTTGGGGATGATGCCCTGGGCTTCCACCATCTGGCTGGCCTCGTCCACATTGGTGTTCACAAACTCAACGCTGGCAGCATAGGCATCCATGAAGGCAGCCAGCTTGTCGGCATTGTTCTCCGCCCATTCCTTGTTCACGATCACGCAGCCCATGCTCAGCACGGCGTTCTCGCCCTTGCCAGCGGCAGCCTGGTTGAACAGCTCGGTCACGTCCAGGGCAATGCGGAAATCCTTGTTCTGGTTCAGCACGCTGGTCACATGGGGTTCGGGCAGCAGCGCCACGTCCACCATGCCGGAGGCAGCCTGGGTGGCCAGCTCGGCGTGTTCAGCCAGATACTGCACCTCCACCTTGTCGGCAAGGCCATTGGCTTCCAGGATGTAGTTCAGCACATATTCAGGGGTGGAACCCTGGCCGGTGGCCCACAGGGTCTTGCCTTCCAGGTCGCTCAGGCTCTGAATGGTCGGGTCGCTGGTCACGATGTGCAGCACACCCAGCGTGTTCAGCGCCACCAGCTGCACCTTGCCCTGGGTCTTGTTGTAGAGGGTGGCAGCCAGGTTGGTGGGCACAGCAGCGATGTTGGCATCGCCATTGATCACCGCAGCGGTCACCTCGTCAGGGGCGCCAGCCAGGGTGATGTTGTAGGTGCCGTCGTTGTCGTTCATCACCTTCACCAGGCCGATACCGGTGGGGCCCTTCAGGGCATACACATTGATAGCTTCCTCCGCCACCGCAAAGCTGGTCAGGCTCAGCACCAGGCACAGGGTCAACAAAATAGCAGCAAACTTCTTCATAAAAATCAATCGTCCTTTCTGTTTTTCTTGGCGGTGAGCGCACTCTTCACCGTTACGCCGGAGAGGTTCCCCAGCCTGCCGGTCATGGCGCCCACCTGGTCGTTGGTTCCCTCCACGATCAGTCCCATGACCGCCAGGCCAGTTTCCTGATCGGGAATACCGATGCGCCCGCGGATGATCTCCCCAAATTGGGAAAGAATGCGGTTCACATCCTCGGCGCGGGATCGCTCTTCAATCACCACGCCCACAAAACCCAGTCGAATGTCGCTCATAGCTCCATCCTCCTTACGAAAAAAATCAGGCAATCCAGCGCAAACACGCCTACGAATCGCCTGATGAAAGCAACATATCCATTTCCCCCTTTCCCATCTCCCGTCAGGGCGCACCCGGACAGTCAATCAGGAGTTGATCCGCCGCGCCTCCCCCGCACGTTTCCGCTAAGGTTTGGCCTTCCGGCTACTATTATTATACCCAGCTTTATCCCATTTGAAAAGCCTTTTGACATTTTTCTGACAAAAAAATTCGGAGACGCATCTCTCCGCCTCCGAACAAAATCACTTCGCCAGCTTTTCCTGCATGACCTCCAGTGCCTTTTTCAGCTGGGGATCACTCAGGTCGCCGAACTCATACATACCGTTGTCGCCCTCCGGCAGCTCGATCTCCACATCCGGCGTGAGGCCGATCTTGTGCATCTTGTTGCCGTTGGGGGTATAATACTGGCCAATGGTCACCTGCATACCGGAGCCATCCGTGCCGATGGGCAGCACGCTCTGCACCACGCCCTTGCCATAGCTCTGCACGCCCACGATGGTGGCACCTGCGCGATCCTTCAGCGCGCCGGAGAGGATCTCGGAAGAAGAAGCGCTATTTTCGTTCACCAGGATCACCAGCTCCACGTCCACCTTGCCATCCTTGGTGCGGTAATACTCGCGGGTGCCGTCCTTGTATTCCAGGTAGCACAGCGTCCCCTTGTCCAGGAACATATCGCCAATGGTCTCCGCATCGTTCACCCAGCCGCCGGGATTATCGCGCAGATCGATGATCACGCCCTTGGCTCCCTGCTGCACTACGCTATTCAGCGCCGTTTCAAACTTGGTGGCGCAGTCGCCTGCAAACTCATACAGAGCAATGTAGCCAATGCCTTCATCCAGCATCATGGCATCCACCTGGTTCACCGTGATCTGCGCACGGGTCAGCACAAAGCTGATCTCCTCGCCATTGCGCAGGAAGGTCACATTCACGTCCGTGCCAGGGGTGCCGCGCATGATGTCCACCGCATCCTGCAGGTTGTAGGCATCCACATACAGGTCTTCCACCTTGTAGAGAATGTCGCCCTTATGCACACCGGCTTCCTTGGCAGGGCCATTGTCGAACACACGGCTGATGGTGCAGATGCCCGTGGCATAGTTGCCGGAGATCTGCATACCCACACCGGCATACTCGCCCTTGTCATCCTCCCACAGGGTCGCATAATCCTCGGGCGAATAGTAGAAGGTGTAGGGATCATTCAGCCCGGACAGCAGACCCAGCGCCGCGCCATCCAGCATGGCCTCGGGATCCACTTCCTCAAAGAAGTACATTTCAGCAATTTCCTGGATCTCGATCAGCTTGTCAAACTGCTGATACTTCTCATACAGCTCCTTGGGAATGGTCACCGTGTCGCCATGATCAGCCACTTCCGCAGGCGAAACCATGCCCAGCATATCCGTCAGCCCCGCAAAGGGCAGATAGGCGCAGCTGCTGCACAGGCACAGCGCCAGCACCAGGGAAAGAGCCAGCAGAATCCTCTTTTTCATTCAAAACACCTTCTACCATCATTTGCGGTTCAGCTTTTCGCCGCCGCACTTTTTCAATTCCATCAGAATTTTGAAGGTCACCGCATCCTCAAAGGAGCGCAGGTCAAGCCCGGTCTGCCGCTGCACCTTGTCCAGGCGATACACCAGCGTGTTGCGGTGGATATACAGCTGCCGCGCCGTATCCGACAGGTTCAGGTCCTTTTTGAAGAACATATCGATGGTGTACAGCATTTCCTCGTTGAACAACCGCATGGTCTTGCGGTTGAACAAAAGCGAGTGGTAATACGCGCTGATGTCCTGGGGCAGCTCCATCAAAAAGCGTTCCAGGATCAGCTTGCTGAACACATACACGCTGTCCTCCGGCTGGAAGATGCGCCCCACCTCAATGGCGCGCTTGGCCTCAGCATAGCTTTCCCGAAGCTCGTCGATGGTATGACGGCTCCGGCCGATGCCCACCGTCATCTGGTGTGCAGTCTCGCCCATCAGGGTCTCCTGCAGCGCCTGGGCGTACTGCGCCAGGTCGTCCATGGTGTCGGTGTCGGTCATGTCCTTGATCAGCGCCACCGTGTGCCGATCCATGTCGATCAGCACATCCTTATCCTGCATGGGCGTAATGTCCCGCAAAAGCTCAAATGCGCGATCCTGCCCCGTCTGCACCATGTGGAACACCATCACACAGCGTTCCATTTCCCTGGGCAGCAGATGCTCGTTGCTCAGCGCCTCCAGCTCAGCGCCCACCAGCTCGCCCCGCAGCGCACGGCGATACACGTCATAGCAGTTCTCGCTGTGCTGCTCGCCGCTGCCCAGGCTGGTCACCAGCGCACCGCCCAGGATCAGCACATCCCTGGCTCCGGGCAGCTTTTCCGGGCAATGCAGGATCACCGCAGGCTGCTTCACGGGCATATACAGCATACCATCCATGGTCTGGGGTACACCGTCGGTCATTTCCTTCAGCGATGCCCGCACCTCCGCAGGCAGGTTTGCGCCGCCATCCTTGTCCATCACACTCACCGGGATCGACAACCGCGACAGCACCGCCTCTATCTGATCCAGCAAATGCTTGTTCAGCACCCAAAATCGCTCCTTCCATCCAGAAGCCACGCTTCTCCATTACCATACATTATACCACACCCGTCCACCCCTGCAAAGCGAAAATTCTCCGAAAACTGCAAACATTTTGTGAAATTTCACCAAAGGGGCGTTGCCCCTTTGGAAACCCTACCAGAGGAGGCGCTGCCTCCTCTGGACTCCACCGCCAAAGGGTCTTCGACCCTCTGGACTCCCCTTTGGGGATGGCGTTGCGAGGGTGATCTCCGAGGAGGGGTCACGGCGCGAGTGCGGTCGCGCCGCGACGCGAGACCTGTATGGTTACGCACTCCAAAAGCCTCCCTCCCCGAGGTGAGCGATGCGAGCGTCGCCAGTGGCGACAATGAGCGAGCTGAGCGAATCAACCGAAACAAGCGAGCTTGCTCGCGCCGATTGAGGTTGCGGATAGGTGGCAGCCGCTTGCGGCTGACGGAAGGAGTGGTTCTGCCGCTTGCACCAACGCCTTACACTTCCCACGCCGCACCACACTCTAATTCCTTCATTCCTTCATTCACAAAAAAAGAAACCCTCTTTCGAGGGTTTCTTTTTTTGTGCAACTTAGCGGGACAGGATGGACTTCTCGGTCTCCTTGCAGAAGAAGTGCAGGTGGTTGACGTCGAAGGCAACCTTGATCTTGTCGCCAGCGCGGCTGGTGGTACGGGGATCAACGCGAGCGATGATGTTGCCGTCCTTGCCGGTGGTGGTCAGGTACAGGTAGGTCTCAGAACCCATCTGCTCGGTCACTTCCACAGACACGTTGATGGAAGCGTTGGCATAAGTGGCCAGGAAGTTCTCGTCGTCGTGGATGTTCTCGGGACGGATGCCCATCACAACGTCCTTGCCGATGTAGCTCTCGTCGATGAACTTAGCAACCTTGCTGCCGGGTACAACGATCTTGTTCTCGCCGAAGGTAGCAACCACATCCTGGCCTTCCTTGGACAGGTGCACGTCGAAGAAGTTCATCTGGGGGCTGCCGATGAAGCCGGCCACGAACTCATTGGCGGGATAATCGTAGAGGTTCTGGGGGGTGTCCACCTGCTGCACCACGCCGTCCTTCATAACCACGATGCGGGAAGCCATGGTCATAGCTTCGGTCTGGTCATGGGTAACGTAGATGAAGGTGGTCTGCAGGCGCTGATGCAGCTTGGTGATCTCAGTACGCATGGCAACGCGCAGCTTGGCGTCCAGGTTGGACAGAGGCTCGTCGAACAGGAAGACCTTGGGCTCACGAACGATGGCACGGCCCAGGGCAACGCGCTGACGCTGGCCGCCGGACAGAGCCTTGGGCTTACGGTTCAGCAGGTGAGCGATGTCCAGGATCTTGGCGGCTTCTTCCACGCGGCGCTTGATCTCGTCCTTGGGAGTCTTGCGCAGCTTCAGGCCGAAGGCCATGTTGTCGTACACGGTCATATGGGGATACAGAGCGTAGTTCTGGAACACCATGGCGATGTCGCGATCCTTGGGAGCCACGTCGTTCACCAGCTTGTCGCCGATGTACAGCTCGCCGTCGGAGATCTCTTCCAGACCGGCAACCATGCGCAGGGTGGTGGACTTACCGCAGCCGGAAGGACCGACCAGAACGATGAACTCCTTGTCCTGAATGTCCAGGCAGAAGTCAGACACGGCGGTAACGCCGCCCTGATAAACCTTGTAAATGTGCTGCAGAGATACGCTTGCCATAACAAATTCCTCCTCTGAATGTCGGACACAGCCACGATGAACCGATGTCTGCGCCCTTCGACTGTGATTATTATACCTATTTTCCCCCAAAAAGTGAATTGGCCAAATTGACAAGTCTTTTGGGTTTTCTTTGTTCACAATGTTAGATACGGTTCCCCTCTGACCGATTATGACATCGTTTTCAGTCAGTTTTCAGGGCATCCACCGGCACCATGCCTGCCGCCCGCAGCGCAGGCGCCACGCCGAACACAATTCCCAGCGCCCCAGCGATCAGCACCGCAGGCACCGCGGTTTGTGCATCAAGCACAGCATCCAGGCCGATCATGCTGCCAAACAGCCGCACCATGGCCATGCCCAGCGCCACCCCCAGCAGTCCGCCCAGCAGCGCATAGCACACCGCCTCCAGGAGGAACAGCAATCCCACCTGGCGTGAGGTGCCGCCAATGGCCTTGATCAGCCCGATCTCTCTGCGTCTCTCCCGCACGCTGACCAGCAGGATGTTCATCACCCCGATGCCGCCGGTGAGCATACACACCGCCGCCACGCAAGCCAGCACCATTACAAAGATGCGCACCACCGAGCGTGCCGCGTCGATCTCCGCCTGCAGGGAGCTTGCCTGATAGCCGTCCCCCAGGGCAGCCACCGCCGCCTCGCCCACCGTATCGGCCCGCTGTCCTCTGGGGACGCTCACCGTCACTTCGCTGACGCTGGCCGCGGCGTAGGTATCCAGAAAGGTTTGCAGCGGTAGGATGATCATACCATTCGACGCGGAAACCGCCTGCACCTTCATGCCGCCCACAATTCCCACAATGCGTACCTTCCGGCTGCCCACGTCCACCCGCTTGCCCAGCACATCGCCGCCCAGGGTCTCCGCCATGGTCTCGTCCACCAGCGCCACCGCGCTGCCCCGGTATTCCTTCCGGCTGAACAAGCGTCCTTCCACTATATTCGGCGTATGAACGCCTTCCATGCCTGCGTCGTAGCCATTCACCTGTGCCAGGGCGGTTTCACCATCCAGCGTCACCGCCGCCATGGTGTAGGCACCCGCGCAGGCCGGTGCGCCGATGGATGCGGCGATCACCTCCCCCGCGTCTGCCTCCAGCCGATGCTCCTCCTGCGCCGTGACCCACACCTTGTCCACGCCCAGCCGGGCGATCTGGAACTCCACCTGTTCCTCCCCGGCGCTGCCCAGGGTCAGCACCGTCAGCACCGCGCCGATGCCCACCCCCAGGCCCAGAATGGTCAGCAGCGTGCGCACCGGATTCTTTTGCAGATTGCTGGCCGAAAGCCCCGCCGCATCCTGCAACCTCACGGCTTCATCTCCTTCAACCGCTGTCCCTGGCTCACTTCGTCCCCGCCGCACACCACCGTAACGCCCTCCGGCAGGTTCACCCAGCAGTTCACCTCGTCGGCCATCACCACTTCCGCCGGGATCTCATACCCCCGGCCATCGCACACCCACCACACGGTGTCTTGCTCGCTCACCGCCTGCAAGGGCAGCACCGGCACCCGGCTTTGCCCGTGGAGGATCACCTCCACCTCCACCGTGGCACCCAGCGGCAGATCGATGGACTGCTCCGGTGCCAACATCACCTGGCACACCGTTTGCCCCGTGGTGCTGCTCACCTGCGCCGGTGCGATCTCCTCCACTCGCGCCATGGTCAGCAGTTCATCTTCCTTATATATTCTCGCCTGCAAGCCCGGCGTGAGCTTCTCCGCATCCCGCAGCACCACGCTGCATTGGATGCGCTGTTCCTCTCCGCTCAGCGCCACCGCCACGCCGCCCGCCAGCACACCGCCATTTTGCGATACATTCACCTGCTGCACCAGCCCGTCCGCCGCTGCCCGCACCGTGAGGCACTCCAGCATGGCCGCAGCCTCCTGCAGCTGGCTGGACGCCAGCTCCGCCGGGATCACCTCCGGCAGGCTCTCCTGCCCCGCCAGCGCTGCCGATACCGCCATGGCCTGTGCCTCGCCATTCAGCCGGAACAGGGGCTGTCCGGCCGTCACTCTGTCCCCCTGGCGCACATACACCTGCGCCACCACCCCCGTCACCGGGCTGATGGCGCCATACTCCATCTCATACCGCAGCACACCATTCACCGCCAGCACCTGCTCCACATCGCCAATAACCACCTGGCAGGTCTCCACCCGGGCAGCGCGCTCGGTGGGCAGGCTGCCTTTGGCGGCATGGACGCCCAGCAGCGCCGCTACAGCCGTGACGGTGATCCCCAGCATGGCCAGGGAAGCCTTCACTTTTTTCATGCACTTCCACTCCCGCATTTTCCTTCAAACGTACTATGTCCCGCCGCAGCGGAACCATCCGCGGGAATCCATGGCATCACAAAGGCCGCCGGAGCGCGAACAACCGGCGGCCTTTGCTTGTATGGAGGATAGGGAGGTTGACATTCATAAACGAATGTCAGGAAAAAGGAGATTGCTCTCAGTCAGGTGGTGGCGTCCTTCCTGATCGCATATTCAATGTACCCCACATTTGTGAAGGCAGTATGAACGAATCATGAATATTCATCAGAAAGTTCACTTTGTTACATTCATCAACGATGATTATTCAGTTCTCCCCGCTCCATGCGGATATCATTGCTCAGGCTGGTCAGGCAGCGATCCACCTCACCCATCACATTGTCCAGGTAGTCAAAGGTGCTTTGACGGATCTGGCTCAGCTCCTTGCGGGTGTTCTCCCGCAGCTCTTCGGCCTCCACCGTGGCCACACGGTACACATTCTCGTGGGACACCAGTTCGTCCCGGTCCTGCTCGGCCTTGGCGCGGATGGCCGCAGCCTCCTGGTTGGCCTGCTGCACGATGCGGTTGGCTTCGTCCTGGGCGCGCTGCTGGGCTTCCTGCACGGTGCGCTGGGCAGCCTCGCCAGCCTTTTTCACCTCGGCCTGCGCCTGGGCCACCTGGTTCTGAGCGTCGCTGATCATCTGCTTGGCGCGGTTCTGGGCATTGTTCAGCGCCTCGCTGCAATCCTGCGCCGTCTGGGCGCGGAGCGCCGCATCCTCGCGGATGATCCCCTCCGCCTGGGTCAGCGCCTCAGGCAGAAGGCTCTCCAGCTGCGCCAGCCGCTCCTGCAGCAGGCTGCGGCTCACCACACAGGCATCGGAATTGATCAGGGTCTTGCGGGCGTTGTCCACCACATCGTTCATCTCGCGGATGATATTCAGGCACTGCTCCACGCTGCTGCCATTGATAGCCATGGTATTGTCCTCCCTCACACTTGCTTATTTGCTGAATTTCTTCATCACAGTTTTCACATTGCATTCCGGCACATAGGCGCTGATGTCCGCGCCATAGCTGGCCAGCTCCCGCACCACCGAGGAGGAGATGTGGCCATGCTCCGGCCTGGTCATCAGGAACACGGTCTCCGTGCCGGGGCGCAGCTGAGCGTTGATCTGCGCCATGGCCTTCTCGGACTCGTAGTCGCTGATGGCGCGCAGCCCGCGGATCACCGCCACCGCGCCGGTCTGCTCCATGGCCTCCACCAGCATCCCGTCAAAGGCGCGGGCTTCCACCTGGGGCATATCGCTGCAGGCGCGGCGGATCATCTCCACCCGCTCATCAGGCGTAAAGCAGCCCACCTTGGCCGGGTTGTGCAAAACAGCCACGATCACCCTGTCAAACAGCGCACACGCCCGGCGGATGACATCCACATGCCCCACCGTTACCGGATCGAAGCTGCCGGAATAGACGCAGGTTCTTTCCATATCTATCATGCCTTTCTATGGGCGACTTATGCCTCTGCCCTGCGGAAGAAGCTCACGCCCACATAGCCGTATTTCCGGCTGTCGTACATCTCATAGCCGTCCGCCGTGGCGGGCATCACCTGCGCCTCATGCTCCACGATGATGGTGGCATCCTCTGCCAGCAGCGGAAGCAGTTCTCCCATCACGCCGGTCAGGTCGCGCATGGCATAGGGCGGGTCAAGGAAGATCAGGTCGAAGCGCTCCCCCGCCGCCGTCAGCTGGCGCACCGCCTGCTGCCAGTCCATCAGAAGGATGCGGCAGCGGTCGGCAAAGCCCAGCTTCTCGGCATTCTGCTTCTGGCAGGCATGGGCAGCGCGGTCGCAGTCCACCAGCACGGCAGCCTCCGCGCCCCGGCTCAGCGCCTCCAGGGACAGCGCGCCGCTGCCGGAAAACAGATCCAGCACCTTTGCGTCCCAGGTCTTGCGCTGAAGAATGTTGAACAGGTTCTCCCGCACCCGGTCCAGCGTGGGGCGGGTGTCACGACCCTTGGGCGCTTCAATGGTGCGACCCCGGGCCTCTCCTGCAATGATGCGCATGAGCCGCCTCCTTTAGTTCAGCTGCTCCGGCCCCTTGGCGGCCTTCACGCGAGCCTGACGCTGGCGGCGCTCCTTCTGGGCGCGCTTGCGCTTGCCGGCAGCAATGTCGGTATGTACGCGGGTGCGCATCCGCACACCCTGGGTGTAGCCCAGGCCATAGCTCAGGGCAGGCAGCAGGGCGATCACCGGGCTGAGGCGCTCCAGCAGCAACAGGCCTGCACGGTTGGTGGAACCCACCATGTTCACATAGGGCAGGATGTGCAGCCGCACCAGCAGACGGGTGATGTCCTCCACCGTCAGCACCGCAGGCTGATTATAGTAAGCCAGGGCCGCCTGCATTTCAGGCTGGCGCTGCAGGGTGTTGATCCAGCTGGGCAGCGCGCCCATACCGCTGTACTGCAGCTTGGCCGTCACGGCCAGCACCACCGCGCAGCCCAGCAGCGCAATGGAACCCAGCACGCCGATCAGGAAACCCTTGCCGGGATGGTAGCAGGCCGCGCGATCCTTGGCATCCACCGTACGGCCGGATTCCTGGCGCTGCAGCATCATTTCGCCATGGTTCACCGCGGCGGTACCCTTGTTGGCGCCATTGGCATAGAACACCGCATAGATCATCAGCACCAGCACAGCATTGAACACAATGTTCAGCCAGGCGATATCCCAGGCCGCCATGCTGCCCAGCAGCAGATTGGCCAGCACCATCAGCAGCAGTCCAAAGTAAAAATAAATGGCGCTCTTGATGGTTCCGCTGTCATAAATGCTGCCTTTCATAAAGGGCTTGGTCACCGGCGCGATCTTCTTGGCTTTCTTTTTCTGTTGCATAACCTTCACACAGTCCTTTCGGAAATCATTGTACCTTCTATTTTATTCAAACAGGCGGATGCCACTTCTGTCCGCAGCCGCCCGCAGCGGGCGATCCCAGCTTTCCCGCGGCACCGTTTCGACCCATTGCCAGCTCAGCGCCACGCCCAGCGTCATCAGGTCATGCGCCGCAAGCAGGCGGTCATAATAGCCGCCGCCCTTGCCCAGCCGCCAACCCTGTGCCGTCACCGCCTCCAGGGGCGTGAGCAGTAGGTCAATGCACCCCGGCTCCACCACGGGCGCGTGGGGCGCTGGTTCCAGCAGCCCATAGGCACCGTGGATCAGCTCATCCAGGCTCCGCACACGGTGAAACACCATCTCCGGCTTGTGTCCGCACCGGGGCAGCAGCAGGGTCGTGCCCTGCGCCAGGGCGTCCAGCAGGATGGGCGTCACATCGACCTCATGGGCCATGGGCATATACCCGCCGATCACCCGCGCTGCCTGATAGTTCTCCCACGCCAGCACATGGCGGCAGATCAGCGTACTTTCCGCATCCCTTGCCGCCTTGCCGGGAAAAGCCTCCCGCACCCTGCGGCGAAGGGCAGCCTTGTCACTCATCGCTGGCATGGATCCACTCCCTGGGGACGCGCCCCGTGGCCGCCAGCAGCACCTCATAGCTGATGGTGCCAGCCCAACTCGCCATATCCTCGGCGGTGATGCGCTCATCGCCGTCGCGACCCATCAGGGTCACCACATCGCCGGGAACCACACCGGGGATGTCCGTCACATCCGCCATCATCTGATCCATGCAGATGCGCCCCAGCACCCTGGCACGCTTCCCACGGATGATCACCTCAGCCTTGCCGCTGGCCGCCCGGTGATAGCCGTCGCCATAGCCGCAGGCCATGGTGGCCACCCGCATGGGCTTGTCCGCCGTAAAGGTGCGGCCATAGCTCACCGTGTCGCCGGGCTGAATATCCTTCACATAGGTCACCCGGGTGCGCCAGTCCATGAAAGGCTCCAGGGGCATTTCCGTTTCCACCGGCGGGTAGCCGTACATGGAAATGCCCATACGCACCATATCCATGGCCGCCTCCGGCACCCGGTGGATGGCTGCCGAGTTGGCGCAATGCCGCAGGATGCCCTCCGGCAGCAGCGCCGTGAGCTGCTTGAACCGCTCCAGCTGCTGGTAGGTAAAGGCCATGTCCTCGCCATCCGCATCGGCGAAATGGGTGAAGGCACCGGTGAGCCGCACATGGGGGCATTCCGCCAGCGCCGACAGCATCGCCTGCACATTCTCCTCCGTGCGCGCGCCAATGCGGCTCATGCCGGAGTCGATCTTCAGGTGAACCAAACCGATCTTGTCCTGCTGCACAGCGGCGGCCTCCACAGCACGCACCATGGCGGCATCGCACACCGTCAGCGTCAGGCTGTGTTCCACACCCAGCAGCGCTTCCTCATAGGAGGTGGCACCCAGCACCAGCGCAGGAGCATCAATGCCCGCATCCCGCAGGGCAACGCCTTCCTCCACCAGCGCCACCGCCAGGTGGGAGGCACCCGCCCCCAGGGCTTCCCTGGCCACCTGCACCATGCCGTGGCCATAGGCGTCGGCCTTCACCACCGCCAGCAGCTTCGTCCCCTCGGGAACAGATTCACCGATCAGCCGCACATTCTTGCGCAGCACCGCCAGATCCACCGTGCGCTGCTGGTGCCGGACGTTCATGCCATTTCGCCTTCCTTGTATTGGGATGATTTTATATTATACCATACTCTGTCCCAAAAAGGAAACCCCGAACCGCGCAATTCACGTTTTTGTTCCAATTTGCAGCCACGCGGCCGCCAGCAGCAGAAAGCAACCGCCGCCCAGCACCGGGTACACTACCCCCACCATGCCCTCCAGCCCGCTGAGGGAGAGCAGCGCCACCCCTGCCACAACTGCGCCCATATGCCGCGGCAGCAGCAGCCTCAACCCGCGCAGGCAGGCCACCAGGGTGGTCAGCGCCGCCAGATACAGCGCCGCGCCGCCCAGCACATACCCTGCCCGTCCCCAACCGGACAGCAGCATCACAAAGGGCAGCCGTGCCTCCTGCAGGGCAGCATGGCGCAGCAGCACGGCGTTGCCGCAAGTCAGCAGCACCGCCAGCACCACGGTGAACACAGCCGCGCACCGCCGCTGCTCCTTGGGTGAAAGCTCCGCGCCCGTCAGGCAGATCACCGGAGCCGCCAGCGCCGCATTGAACCCGCCATAGCACAGCCCTTGGGCAAGGCTCTGCCAGCCGTTCCCGGCAGGGTGCAGGCTGGCCGTCTCCCGCGCAGGCAGGAACAGCCCTGCCAGCACCACCACCAGCAGGCAGCCGATCAGCCCCTTGCTCACCGTCGCCAGCCCGGCATTCTCTTTCCCCGCCAGCCACCAAGCCAATGCCAGCGTACCCGCCAGGCCAATGCTCCGCGCCCCGTGCATGGGCAGCATCAGCGCCGCGATCTCCCCACCCCCGGCCATCATGGCACCGCCCGTGGCCAGCATCAGGCTCACGAACATCCCTCGCCACAGGCAGGCCACCCAGCTCCCCCGCCAATGCAGCGGCATACCGCCTTCTCCCGGATGGCGCATCAGCAGCAGGCAAACGCCGCCCAGCACCACCACCGCCGCCGCCACCCCCAGCCAGCTCCATCCGCCAAACCGCGCAAAAAAGCTGGCCACCTCCCGCCCGGAGGCAAAACCAGCCCCGATCACCGCACCGCACAATTCAGCCGCCGCCCTGCCCGCCTTCTTCATCTCCGCAGCACCTCCCGGCAAAGCTTATGCCGCAAGGCTGCCACAAAAACCATCCGTTGCAGGTGACAACCGTTCTTTTTTGTGCTATACTTTCATTTGAACCATATCGTATCAATGCAATTCATCACAAAAGAGGCAGGCGTTATTTTCATGAGTCTTCTTCCTTATTTTGATCCCCGGCATATGCTGCCCCGTTCCATGAAGAACGAGGTCGGTCAGCTGCCGCCCACGGGCGAGATGTACAAGGAATACATCCGCATCGCTCTCCCCTCCGTGTGCGAAATGGTGCTGATCTCCCTCATCAACATGATGGACACGGTGATGGTCAGCTCCATCGGCACCGATGCGGTGGCCGCCGTGGGTCTGGTGGGTCAGCCCCGGATGATCATGCTGAGCCTGTTCTTCGCGCTGAACACCGGCATCACCGCCGTGATCGCCCGCCGCAAGGGTGAGGAGCGCCGCACCGAGGCCAACGCCACCATGCGCACCTCCATCATCATGATCCTGCTGCTCTCCGCCATCCTCATGGCGGTGCTTCTGCCCCTTGGCCGCAGCCTGATGCTCTTTGCCGGAGCCGAGGCAGGCCGCACCCTGGAATCCTCCACCGAATACTTCACCATCCTGGGCTGGGCGCTGCCCTTCCAGGCGCTTTCGATGGGTCTGTGCGCCGCCCAACGCGGCGTGGGCAACACCAAGCTGACCATGCAGGTGAACATTGCCTCCAATGTGGTGAACATCATCTTCAACTACCTGCTCATCAACGGCATCGGCCCCTTCCCCAAGCTGGGTGTGCGGGGTGCGGCCATCGCCACGGCCATCGGCCTGGTGGTGGGCTTCTTCCTCAGCGTCCGCGCCATGTTCCACAGCCACGGCGCCTTCCTCAACCTCAACCGACACGATAGCTGGAAGCCCGACCTGCCCAGCGTCAAGGCGCTGACCCAGGTCAGTTCCTCTGCCATGGTGGAACAGCTGGCCATGCGCATCGGCTTCTTCGCCTATGCCCGCATCGTGGCCGATCTGGGTACCGATGCCTTTGCCGCCCATCAGATCTGCGGCCAGTTCCTGAACCTGTCCTTCTCCTTTGCCGATGGCCTTGGCATCGCAGGTACCTCCCTGGTGGGACAGATGCTGGGCCGCAAGCGCCGCGACCTGGCCCATGTATACGGCACCCTGGCGCAGCGCTTCTCCCTGGCCATTGGCCTGGGACTGGCAGCGGCGTGCATCCTTCTGCGGGATCCCCTGGTGAGCATGTTCATCAGCGGCGACGAGACCGGTGCTGTCCGTGCCATGGCCGTCAGCACCATGGTGGTGCTGGGGCTGATCCAGCCTGTGCAGATGGTCTCCGTGGTTACCGCAGGCGCCCTGCGCGGCGCAGGCGATGTGAAATACACCGCCCGCACCATGCTGATCACCGTCACCTGCATCCGTCCTGTGCTGGCGCTGTTGGGTGTGTACATCTGCCAGAACGTCCTCCACCGCAGCGATATCGCCCTGGTGGCCGCCTGGGCCGCCACGCTGGTGGATATGAGCGTCCGCGTCACGCTGATGCTCCGCCGCTACCGCAGCGAAAAGTGGCATTCCATCCGCGTGTAAACCTTGCGGATTGACGAATGCCGCTTCACGCGCTATAATATCCCCGACAAATGAATAGCCGGTGTATCTGCGCAGCGATGCGCGCCATGGGCTATACCAGCCATGGCAAGGAATACGGATGAGAGTTCCGAGCTATCCCAGTAACCGTGAAGCTGACGAACACGCGATGAAACCACTGCGAAAGCGGGAAGGTGCGTGTAAGAGGTCGAGCAAAGCTCGACTAACGAGAGCGATTACTTGTAATCGCCGAGTGTAGCCAGCGCTGCCCAAGGGGCAGTGATGGCCGATTCGGATGAAGCCAAGCCGGGAGACTTGTTTACACCGTGAAACCAATCATTCCCCTGGGGGTGGGATATGCTATTTGGCTGATGGCCGCTGTTTTCGTGTGCAATGCGGGCTGGCAGTCCTTTTAGTGTTCCTCAGGGAGGAACGCTTTTCTTTTGGGAAAAGCACCTCCCGCTGATTCATTTGATTAAATTTTCGGAGGGACAAACCATGTCCAAGAAGCTCGTTTCCCTGTTCCTTGCTGTGCTGATGCTCATCACCACAGCCGCCCTGGCCGAGGAGGCCATCACCGTCACCGATATGTTCGGCCGCGCGATCACCCTGGAGGAGCCCGCCACCCGCATCATCGCCACCGAGCCTGCCGACTGCGAGATCCTCTACGCCCTGGGCTGCGGCGATGCCCTTGTGGGCCGCGGCCTCTACTGCGACTATCCCGCTGAGGTCACCGCCCTGCCCACCGTGCATTCCGGCGCGGACACCAACCTGGAGGAAATCCTCGCCCTGGACCCCCAGGTGGTGATCATGAACGACATGGCGCACACCGTGGAGCAGGTCAGCCTGCTGGAGCAAAACGGTGTGAAGGTCATCACCACCAATGCCGACAGCATTGATGAAGTGTATCAGGCCATCCGTCTCATCGGCCAGGTCATGGGCAAGAATGACGAGGCCGAGACCCTCATCACCGATATGCAATCCACCTTCGACGGCATCGCCGCCAAGGCCGTGAAAACCGACAAGACCATCTACTTCGAGGTCATGCCCCTGGAATGGGGACTGTGGAGCGCCGGCACCGGCACCTTCATGCAGGAGCTGGCGGAGGTCTGCGGCATGAAGAACGCCTTTGCCGACCTGGACGGCTGGCAGCCCATCAGCCAGGAGCAGGTCATCGAGCGCGACCCGGATTACATCGTGTTGGTCACCGGCATGGGCGACACCGCCGTCGATGAGGTCATGAACCGCCCCGGCTGGCAGGACATCAAGGCCATCCAGAACGGCAAGGTCTACAACGCCGATTCCTACACCCTCACCCGTCCCGCACCCCGCCTGAAGGACGCCGCCATCGACCTGTATAACTTCCTGTACGACATTGCTGAGGAATAAAGCTCCGTCATGAACAAACTTGCAGAACGTTTTTCCTGGAAAACCTATGTGCTTTTCACCCTGGCGCTATTGACCGCCATGGTACTGTGCATCTGTATGGGCAGCGTGTCCATCCCCCTGGGAGACACCCTCACCGCCCTGTGGAACACTCTGTGGGGGCTGGAGATCCCCGCAGGCATTTCCAGGAACATCATCCTCAACGTTCGTCTGCCCCGCGTGATCAACGTGGCGCTGGTGGGCGCCGCACTTTCCCTGTGCGGCGCCGCCATGCAGGGGCTTTTGCGCAATCCCCTGGCCGATGGCTCCACCCTGGGCGTGTCCTCCGGCGCGTCCCTGGGCGCAGTCATTGCCCTGGCGCTGGGCGTATCGATGCCCGGCACCGGCTTTGGCGGCACCATGCTCATGGCCATGGGCTTCGCCTTCCTCTCCCTGCTGCTGATTCTCTCCCTGGCCTATGCCCTGGATCGTTCCCTGTCCACCAGCAGCATCATTCTCATCGGCGTCATTTTCTCCATGTTCGCCTCCAGCCTCATCAACCTGATCATCTCCTTCTCGCCGGAACACATCAAGTCCGTCACCTTCTGGACCATGGGTTCCCTTTCCGGCACCAACTACAGCCATGCAGGCATTCTGGCCCTGGCGCTGCTCCTCTGCGGCGGGGTGATCCTCCGCTGCTCCCGGGAGCTGAACGCCTTCGCCATCGGCGAGGACAACGCCCGCCACATCGGCGTGAATGTCCGCCGGGTGAAGCTGCTCATCCTGGCTGCGGTGTCCATCCTCATTGGCGTCAGCGTGTCCATTGCTGGCACCATCGGCTTTGTGGGGCTGGTAATGCCCCACATGGCGCGGATGCTCACCGGCCCCAATCACCAGCGGCTGCTGCCTGCCTCCATGTTCTCCGGCGCCATCTTCCTGCTCCTGGCCGACCTGGTCTCCCGCACACTGCTCAGCCCTGTGGAGCTGCCCATCGGCGTGGTGACCTCGCTGGTAGGTGCAGCGGCCTTCATCGCCATCCTCTACCGCACACGAAAGGCCAGGTGAACGGAATGCTGAAAACCGAACACGTCACCGTCCGCTATGGCGAGCATACCGTGGTGGACGACCTCTCCTTCACCCTGCAGGAGGGCCAATGGCTCATGCTGGTGGGCCCCAACGGTGCGGGCAAGTCCACCCTCATCGAAGCCATTGCCCAGGGCGTGCCGTATACCGGACGCATCCAGCTGAGTGGGGACGACATCCGCCGCATCCGACCTGCGCAGCTGGCGCAGCAGCTGGGCGTATTGTCCCAGCGCAACACCGTGGGTTATGCCTACACCGTGGAGGAGGTGGTCAACCTTGGCCGCTACGCCCACACCAGCGGCATTTTCTCCCGCCAGGACAAGGACGGCCAGGCGCAGGTGGAGCAAGCCCTTTCCCTCACCGGACTCACGGCGCTGCGCCACGCCAGCGTGCTGACACTCTCCGGCGGCGAATTGCAGCGCGTCTTTCTGGCGCAGGTCTTTGCCCAGAATCCCCGTCTGCTGATCCTGGATGAACCCGCCAATCACCTGGATCTGGTGTACCAGAAGCACATTTTCTCCCTGATCTCTGACTGGCTGCGCCAGCCCGGCCGCGCCGTGCTTTCCGTGGTACACGACCTGAGCCTGGCCCGCCGCTACGGCACCCACGCCGTGCTGATGGATCAAGGCCGCTGCGCCGCCCAGGGAGCCATCGCCACCGTGCTGACCCCCGAAGCCCTGCAGCAGGTCTACGGCCTGGACGTATACGCCTGGATGAACGAAATGCTTGGCCAATGGAAAAAGCCCTGACACATGTCAGGGCTTTTTCATATGCGTGTTGGCTTATTCTTCTGCGATCTCCACGTTCCGCGCTTCGATGCGCTCACCCTCATAACCGGTGATCTGCACATCCCGCAGCGTCATTCTTTCCACATCGCTGGCCACAATGCCCTTGTGCACGCACTTGGGCACGCAGTCCGCCATGGCAGGCTGCATGGGGGCGGCATCCGGGGCGCAGGCAATGTTCACCTGCTCCATGGTCACATGCTTGATGGGCTGCTCCGGCAAGCCCAGGAAGTACCCCGCGCAGCTCACGCCGGTGGCGTTCACCTGGCGGAAGGTCACGCTGCCCACATAGGGGGTGCGGTCGTCCACGGGCTGCTTTTCCAGGCTCTGCACATATTCGGTGTGGCCGTCGGGATCGCAGTAGTACAGGCAGTTCACCACAAAGGGCGTACCCACCTGCTCCATCTCCACATGGTCGAACACAATGTCGTCGATCACGCCATTCTTGCCGCGGCCGCGCCGGGTCTTCACGCGAAGACCGCGGTCGGTGTTGCGCATCAGGCAGTCCTTCACGCGGACGTGCTTCACGCCGCCCGCCATTTCGCTGCCCACGGTCACGCCGCCATGGCCATCCTCCATCAAGCAGTTGATGATCTCGATATCCTCGCAGGGCGTGGCGTAAGTCGCACCCATGTACAGCTTGCCCGCCTTGATGGCAATGCAGTCGTCCCCCAGGGAGAAGTGCGCGCCTGCCACCAGAATACCCTTGCAGCTCTCCGGGTCAAAGCCATCGGTGTTGGGGCTGTTGGCCGGAGCCTGCACGGAAATGTTCAGGAATTTCAATTCGTTGCTGAAATAGGGATGCAGGTTCCACGCCGGGCTGTTGCGGAAGGTGATGCCCTGCACGGTCACGTTTTTGCAGCGGCACAGGTAGAGCAGCCGGGGCCGCCATGCGCCGCGCTTGATGCGGGGCGTGACCCACCAGTCGCTGTCCGGCGCCATGCCATCAGCAATGCCCTGGCCGTAAATCACCACGTCCTTCACATCCACGCCGGTGAATAGGGAGCCAAACATATCCAGCGGGTTGCCCTCCCAGGTGCCCAGGTTGAAGTCGCTCTCCTCGTCGGTGGACTGGATCATCCCCGGCAGAATGGGGAACAGACTCCTGTCCCGCTCCAGCTGGAGGGTGGCACCCTTTTGCACTTCCAGGCGGATGTGGCTCTTGAGGAACAGCGGCTTCACCCGGTATGCACCCGCCGGGATCAGCACCCTGCCCTTCTTCGGGCAGCAGGTAATGGCCGCCTGAATGGCCGCGGTATCGTCATGCACACCGTCGCCCACCGCGCCGAACTGCCGCACGTTCATGGTGAAGCTCTCTTCCTCCGTGCGGAACTCGGCTTCGGCCAGCAGCGCATCGCCATCCCAGGCCTGCAAGTGGTACTTCGTGTCCGGCCACAGCCCGTACAGGCTGGTGATCACCGTGTCCGCCGCACCGGCCTCCTGGCCGTTCAGCGTCAGCCGATAGGCCTTCTCCGTGGCATACATTCCGCCGTCCGCCAGCTTCACCGTCACGCTGCGGGGAGAACAAAACAGCACCTTCATCTTCATGCCTCGCACCTCCCCATCAGCGCCTTTTCAGCAGCCAGCATATACGGAATGCCCACGTCCTGGCTGTGATATTCAGCCTTCGCCAGCTCCAGTCCCTGGGCCAGATAGCGCTCGCTGTCGATCAGCCCCATGCGCACCGCCTTCAGGATGCAGTACGCCAGCTGCAGCTCTGCGCCCTCCACCCTGCCGCTGCGCAGAATGCCCCGCAGCGTCACACGGAAGATATCCACCAGGCAGCGCCAATGCTCATAGAGCTGCTGGTCGCAGATGTCGATGCAGTCCACCAGCGCCATCAGGAACCAGCCCGTGCTTTCCGCACAGAAGCCTTCGCCCTCGGCAGCGCCATGCAGACCGGATTTCTCATCAAACAGCCGCTGGTGCAGGCCGCGGAAGTCCTCCGCCACCCGGCTCACCCAGGCCATGCGGTTCAATTTCATTTCGTAAGCCATGCGGAAGGGCAGCGTGTCGAAGGCATCCTCCAGTCGCACAGGGGCAGGCAGTTCCCGCTGCGCCACCAGTTTGATGGTCTCCTGCCCGCTATCCACATCGGCAAACAAAAGCCGCGCCCAGGCAGGATGCATCTCCTCCCCGGTCACCGCATTGGTCAGCAATTTCTCCACCATGCGCTGATGACCCTCGTCCTTCGTGGCCTCATACAGCGCCATATACCCCGCCAGACCGCAGGCATCCTGCCGCGTCCGGCCATACCTCATCTCATTTCCCATAGGCTTCTCCCTCGCATTTGTAACCGTTTACATGATGTATTCGCCATCCCTTGCCCAATCCCTGCCTACTGCACAAGAAAAGACGCATCTTATATTAGATGCGCCCTGAAATGTTATTCTCTTTCCCTGGGCTTCACAAACCGCGCCACCAGCACGCCGATCTCGAACAGCAGCAGCATGGGGATGGCCAGCAGCAGCTGGGATACCACGTCTGGCGGGGTCAGGATAGCCGCGACCACCGCCACCGCCAGGATGATGAACTTGCGCTTGCTGGCCAGAATTTGGTGGTTCGTCCAGCCCATGCGGGTGGTCATGTACAGCACCACCGGCAGCTCGAAGGCGATGCCGAAGGGAACCACAAAGCCGAACAGGAAGCCAATGTACTTGTCCACGCTGAGCATGGGTACGGCCAGGTTTTCACCGGCGATGAGGAAGAAATCCACCGCCAGCATATACACCACGCCATAGCAGAACGCCACGCCCAGCAAAAACAGCAGCAGCACAATGAAAAACAGCACCCGGAACAGCTTTTTCTCGTGGGGATACAGCGCCGGCTTGATGAATCTCCAGATCTGCCACACGATCACCGGGCTGGCCACCACAATGGCCGCCACCAGCGCTACCTTCATCTTGGTCATCAGCGCCTCGGACATGGCGGTGTAGATGATCTCAATGCCCCTGGCCTCAATGGGTGCAAGGATGGCACCCATCAGCCAGTCGATGCCCAGGTAGAACACCAGCACAAAGGCAATGCCAATGGCCGCCGCGCAGATCACCAGCACATTGCGCAGCGCTGCCAGATGCGTCATGATGGATTGCTTTTCAGCCACCATTTCCGGCGCAGCCTGATTATTCTGCCTTGCCATCGTCCTTCTTCTCGGCCTTTTCGCCGTCCTCGTCGTTCTTCATTTCGTTCTTGAAGTCCTTGATGCTCTTGCCCAGGGCCTTGCCCACGCCAGCCAGCTTGCCGCCGCCAAACAGCACCAGCGCCAGCACCAGAATCAAAACGATCTCCCAAATACCCAAACGCATAAGAATATACCTCCTCAGGCTTTCTCTTGTTCTTCGATGTCGCGCTTCACATCGCTCAGGGTCTCCTGCACGGTGCGCTGCGCATCCTTCAGTTCGGCGGTCACGTCCGCCTCCTTGAAGGTCTTTTCCAGGTCGGATTTGGTATCCTTGAATTCAGCAGCAAATTCATCCCAGCCGGTTTCCTTTTTGACTTCGTTCACCAGCTTGCGGATGGACTTGATCTGCCGGGCGATCCACCTGGCCACCTTGGGCAGATCCTTGGGGCCGACGACCAGGAACGCCACCAGCAGCACCACGATCAGTTCTGCAAAGCCAATGTTGAACATTCCCGTCACCTGCCTTTCTGCTGCCATGTGAATGTATTATAGCGCATTCTCCCCCAAAAGGCAAATGCTTCTTCTTTGATGAACATTTTCGCTCCGTTCTCTTCCCCAAATTTGCAAAAGCTGGGAGGTTTTTCGCCCTTTCTTTCGTTTACATGATGAATTCATGAATTTTTACAGAAATGTTTCCATTTAAGGGCATCATGTGGTATAATACAAGATGGATTGTCCTGTAGATTCGGAGGCAGACCTATGATGGAAGAAACCCGACTGATCCTGGCGTCGCAATCCCCGCGCCGCCGTGAACTATTAAGCCTGACGGGCATTCCCTTTGAGGTGGACGCCCCCGAAGTTGACGAGACTTGCACCCTTGGCGCCCGGGATGCCGTGCTGGAATTGAGCCGCCGCAAGGCGCTGGCTGCCGCCGCCCGCCACCCCGGAAAAGTGATCCTGGCCAGCGACACCCTGGTGGCCGTGGATGATATCCCCCTGGGCAAGCCCGCCGACGAAGCCGACGCCTTCCGGATGCTGCGCAGCCTGTCCGGCCGCTGGCACCAGGTGTACACCGGCGTGTGCGTCATCAGCGCTACGGGCGATGTCTATGCCGAGGTGGACGCCACCGATGTCCGCTTTGGCCCTATGTCCGACGAGGCCATCCGCGCCTACATCGCCACCTCCGAACCCATGGACAAGGCAGGCGCTTATGCCCTGCAGGGCATCGCCGGGCTGTGGATCGAGGAGATCCGCGGCTCCCACACCAATGTGATCGGCCTGCCCCTGACCCTTACCCGCAAGCTGCTGGAAAACTGCGGCCTGCATCCCCTGAACATCTGACCGCTGCTCGCAGCGTTGACCATAAACGAACGGAGTGAATTCATGGCTTTCTTTGCGCCTGATATCGGTATCGATCTTGGCACTTCCAATACAGTTGTCTATGTCCGCGGCCGCGGCATCGTGATCAGCGAACCCACCATGGTGGTGGTGGACTCCAACAACAAGCGCAACGTCCGCGCCGTGGGTGACGAGGCCAAGTTCCTCCTTGGCCGCACCAGCGACGCCCTCACCGTTGTCCGTCCCCTGAAGGGCGGCTCCATTTCGGATTTCGACATGACCGAAATGCTCATCCGCTACTTTATCCGCAAGGCCATCGGCGTGAGCCACGTCATCAAGCCCAAGGTGGTGGTCTCCATCCCCGTGGGTCTGCCCGCCGTGTCCCGCAAGGCCGTTACCGAGGCTGCCCAGGTGGCCGGTGCCAAAACGGTCTACCTGGTAGAAAAGCCCTTTGCCGCAGCCATCGGCTCCGGCCTGCCGGTATATGAACCCGTGGGCAACATGGTGGTGGATATCGGCGGCGGCACCACGGATGTGGCCGTGGTCTCCCTGGGCGGATTGGTGGTCGCCCAGTCCATCCAGGTGGGCGGCGTAAAGATGGATGAAGCCATCATCAACTACATCAAGCGCGAGTTCAATATGCTCATCGGCGACCGTACCGCCGAGGACGTGAAGCTGGACCTGGCCGCCGCCATGCCCCTGAGCGAAGGCCGCCAGGTGCGCATCCGCGGCAGGGATCTGCTCTCCCCCCAGGCCATGGATATCGAGTTCACCTCCGCTCAGGCCCACGAGGCCATCAAGGAACCCTGCCGTGCCATTCTGGCCGCCATCAAGTGGGTGCTGGAGCGCACTCCCCCGGAGCTGGCGGCAGACATCATGCGCAGCGGCGTCCACCTCACCGGCGGCGGCGCGCAGCTCTTTGCCATGGATCAGTTCATCGCCACCGAGCTGGGCATCCCCGTCCTCATTGCCAAGGAGCCGGAGGACTGCACCGTGATGGGTCTTGGCTACCTGGTGGAAAATATGCAGCTGCTCACCAGCATGGGCAAGCAGGGCTTTAACGATTAACCGCTTATGTAAGGCGAGGTGATAACCCCTTATGGCACGCAAAGACCGCCACACGCAGGAGCCTGAACAGGCCATCCTGCCCACTTATGACGATTTCAAGTTCGACGACCTGGACAGCATCACCCGTGATCTGCCCGGACAAAAGACAGAGGAGCCTGCCCCCGCCATCGAGGACAGCGAAGCCTCCGATACCCCCGAAAGCGCGCTGCGCAAATTGCAGATCGAGCGCGACGCCCTGGAGGAAGAGCAGGAAAACGCCACCTTTGTTGGCCGCATGAAGAAAAAGCACCGCACCTCATCCCGCATCCAGCCGGAGGAAAAGCGCCAGCGCAAGGAGCTGCCCGGCGGACTGCGCAAGGTGCTGATGACGGTGGTCTCCATTGTGATCATCGGCTTCCTGGGCGTTATGCTGCTGGCGCGGGTCATGCCCGGCGCACCCGACGCACTCAATGCCCCCGAGGGCTTCCTGGCCAAGATCATCACCCCTGTGCAGAGCGTTTTTTCCTCCGTTACGGAGAGCTTTGCCGGATATATGCGCACGCTGAAGCTCCGCGCCAACCTGGAGGCGGAATACAACAAGCTCCGTGCCGAAAACGAGCAGCTGGTCTATCAGGCCATGCTGGCGGATGAATACGTCAAGCAGCTTTCCCAGTTTGAAAATATGCACGACGAGATGTCCGTGAACGAGAACATGAACCCCATCGCCTGCACCGTGATCGGCAAGGGCGACGGCAACTACTTCTCCACCTTCACCATCAACCGGGGCAGCCGCGACGGCATCGAGGAATACATGGCCGTCACCATTTCCGGCGCGCTGGTGGGCTATACCGAGAACGTGACCGAAACCAAGTCCCAGGTGCGCACCATCATCGACAGCGAGGCCTCCATCGCCGGACTCATCCAGTCCAGCCGCGATCAGGGTACCGTCCGCGGCACCCTGGGCATCGATGGCCAGCCCATGTGCCGCATGTACTACCTGCCCGACGATCATCTGCCCCGTCCTGGCGACATCGTGGTCACCTCCGGCGTGGGCATGTCCTTCCCCAAGGGCATCCCGATCGGCACGGTGCGCGAATCCACCCGCGGCATGGACGCCAACAAGCAGTACATCGTGGTAGAACCCTCTGCCGACTTTGAGCATATCGAATACGTCATCGTGCTGCGCTACAAGCCCGCAGCCGAGGCCGTGCAGGGCCGCGAAGCCTCTGCCTACACCGAGTTCGTTCCCGTGGTGTCTGCCCGTCCCATGCCCACGCTGCGCATCGGCAACACCAATGTGTGGGGCGTGACTGCCACCCCGGATCCCAACGTGACCCCCACGCCTTCCCCCACCCCCACGCCTTCGCCCACGCCTGAACCCACCGCCACTCCCCTGCCCACCATCGCCGGGCCGGTGTATGAGTATCAGGTCTTCAGCGACGAGCCGACCCCCACGCCCTCTCCCACGCCTACGCCTACCCCCACGCCCTACATCACCCTCAATCCGCAAGACATGACCTACGAGGAGGACTAAGCCTGTGCGCTTCTTGAAATCCCTGTGGCAGGCCAGCGCCTCGCAGATCAAGTTCTTCTTTGTGGTGCTGCTGGGCTATCTGGTGCAGGTGTGCGTGATGCCCTATTTCGCCATTGGCGATGTCACGCCCAGTATGCTCTTCGCCCTCATTGCCATCATCACCATTGGCTATGGCAAGCTGCGGGCGCTGTGGGTGGGCTGCATCTACGGCATCCTGATGGAGACCATGTGTCCCACCATCCGTATGCTGAACCTGCTGCTCTACCCCCTCAGCGCAGGCTTCCTGAGTATGTTCTTCGCCGACAAGACTGAGAAGCGCCTGGAGTACGAGCGCTCCATCGGCAA
The DNA here is from genome assembly GCA_017936765.1 of Clostridia bacterium. Lineage (GTDB taxonomy): Bacteria > Bacillota > Clostridia > Christensenellales > Aristaeellaceae > UBA11524. Next base: position 34,864 of record JAGBEX010000033.1, on the reverse strand, counting down.
GGCCGGGCGGAACGTGAACTCCTACCTGCGCACCATGGGCTGTGCTGCTGCCAACACCCTGATCTACGAGATCGTGAACATCCTGTATATGTACCTGGGCGGTTCCTCGCTCTCCGCCGCCATCATTGGCCGCGGCCTGCTGAATGTGTTGTGGACCACCGTCCTCACCACCCTGATCATGATCCCCGTGCGCCGCTTCCTGGGCTTCAAAAAGCTCAAGCGGGAACCCCACAGCAGATCCCAGCACTTCCAGCCCAAACGCATTTGACCCCTTCCCCACGCCTTGGCAGCCTGCGCTTATGTAAGCTGCCGGAAAGGAGGTACCACCCGTGAACAAGCTTTCCCAGGGCATGAAATGGCGTTATTTCGCCTTTGTGATCATTCTGCTCTTGATGTTTATTTATCTTGCATCCGGCCTTGTGCGGCTGCAATTGCAGAATTCCGAGGAATACGTCCTTGATGCCGAGGACACCCGCACCAAGACCATCGCCCTGCGCGGCAAGCGCGGCAACATCACCGATGCGGATTCCGTTATCCTTGCCGAGGATGAACTGATCTACAACGTCACCTTCTACAAGGACGCCTCCACCACCAGCCGTGCCGATTACCTCAACTTTACCAAGTCCATCATCGACACCCTTGAAATCGTTGAGAAAAACGGCGGCGAGCTGGCCATCGATTTCGTCATCGAGCGCAACGAGGAGACCGGCGAGTGGCAGTTCAACTTCGGCTCCGGTGTCAGCGAGAACGTGCTGGCCACCCGCGAAAAGCAGTGGCGCTCCAACAACTACGTCAGCGCCAAGTACTATCCCACCCCTGCCGACTGCATCAACCGCCTGCGCGAAAAATTCCGCATGGCCACCACCCCCGAGGAACGCCAGGCGCTGCTGGACTACGACGCCAGCAAGGAATACGCCTATGTGGACGTGGTGATGGTGGACGAAGCCACCATGCTCAAGGTCATGGCCGTTTTCTCCGAAATGCAGATGAACGTGTTCAACTCCCAGCCCATCGTGATCGCTGAGGACGTGAAATACGAAACCGTCATTGAGGTGGAAACCAAGTCCATGTCCCTCTACGGCATGGAGATCGCCGTGGGTACCAAGCGTGTGTACCCCCGCTCCAACCTGGCCAGCCAGATCATCGGCTACACTGGCGCTATCCCCAGCCAGAAAAAGTGGGCCGAACTGGAACCCAAGGGCTATTCCTACAACGATACCATCGGCCGCGACGGCATCGAATCCTCCATGGAGGACTGGCTCACCCAGAATTCCTCCCTGCGCAAGGGTAACCGCATCGTGGAGCGCGACAACTACTCCAAGGTCGTCCGCGAGCTTTCCTACACCGAACCCCAGGACGGCAACAACGTGAAGCTGACCCTCATCGCCAGCTATCAGCAGGTGGCCGAGCGCGCCATTGCCGATAACGTGGACATCGTCCGCAACGAACAGGAAAAGCTGATGGTCAGCGATTCCTGGCTGGAAGCCAACAAGGAGGACATCGCCAACCGCGACTGGGAGAAATACCCCATGGCGCTGGCCGAGCATGGCTGTATGGTGGTTCTGGATATGCAGGATCGCGTGCTGGCCATGGCCAACTATCCCACCTACGACCTCAACGCCCTGGTGGCCGGCGGCAAGGACGCCATTGCCATCCTGGCGGACGAGCGCAACCTGCTTTTGAACTACGGCATCCATGCCCGCGGTACCCCCGGCTCCATTTTCAAGATGGTCACCGGCTACGGCGCTCTGGCTGAAGGCGAATTGCAGGTCAACGAGCGCATCACCGACATGGGCTACTACACTACCTACAACAACGATACCACCACCGCTCCCCGCTGCTGGATCCCCCTGAGCAGCATCGGCAAGAAGCACGTGAACCAGACCATTGTGGAGGGTCTCACCAACTCTTGCAACTATTTCTTCTACGAGCTGGGCAGCCGCCTGGGCGAGGAACGCCTCTACCGCTATGCTTCCCTCTTCGGCCTCACCTCCCGCACCGGCATCGACCTGCCCGGCGAGGTGCGCAGCGTGGTCGGTTCCCAGAACACGCTGTACGATACCACCAAGGCCATGAACGAAGCCAGTCAGGATACCTCCCTGCCCATCATCGTTTTCAACTCCATCAAAAAGCACCTGCGCGCCTGCGGTGCCTCCCGCAACCTGGAATACGACGACGAGCGCCTCTCCGTGTGCGCCAAGCGCCTCATGGACATGGCCGTCAACTATCCCGAATCCGCCTGGCTGGACAATATGCGCACCATTCTGATGGAAGAATTGAACATGACCAAGGAAATGGTGTACTTGCAGGCCGTCATCGGCGATACCTACAACTACATGAACGACATCAAGTGGGGTGGCGCACAAACCATTCTGACAGGCATCGGCCAGTCCGTCACGGTGATCACCCCCATCGCCGCCGCCCGCTACGTTTGCACCATTGCCAACAACGGCTATGTGTACAACGTGTCCATCATCGATTCCATCATCTCGCCCGATGGCGAGATCCTCACCCAGCGCGAGCCTGAGCTGATCAACCATCTGGAATATGCCGATGAGTATCTCCCCCTGATCCGCAAAGGCATGAAGGGCGTGGTTGACGATACTGGTACCGCCAAGAAGCACTTCCAGGGCTTCAAATATCAGGACGAGATCGCCGCTAAAACGGGTACCGCCCAGGTTACCAGTATCGACCTTGAGAACAACGCGTGGTTCGTCGCATTCGCCCCCTACGAAAACCCGGAGATCGCCATCGCGGTCTTCATCCCCAACGGCTATTCCGGCGGCTACGCTTCCCCCGCCGCCCGCGACTTCATCCAGTGGTACATGGATCAAAAGACCCTCCGCACCACCGACTACGTCCTCCCCTCCGGCAACAGCCTGGCGCCTTAAGGGGGTACGTTTCGCCTTCGGCGACCAAAGGGAGGCGCTGCCTCCCTTTGGAAACCCTCCGCGAAGGGCCGTTCGGCCCTTTCGAAACCCATTCGGGGATGGCGCTGCTGGGCGGTCTCCGAGCTGGGGTCACGCCGCGCAACGGGCGCGCCGCGACGCAGGGTAAGTCACCGCCTTGGCTCTCCCTCCGGGAGAGCTGTCAGCGCTTGCGCTGACTGAGAGGGCTGCGCCACTTGCTTCAACGCGCAGCTTTGTGCTGCGCCACACGCTCAATTCCTAATTCATAATTCCGAATTCCGAATTCCTTTTCGAGGTGATTTCATGGGTCTCATTTGGATGATCGCTTCCGGCAAAGGCGGCGTAGGTAAGTCCACCATTTCCTCTGCCCTGGCCACCGCCCTGGCCAAGCGCGACCTGAAGGTCTGCATCGTGGATGCCGATATTGGTCTGCGCGACCAGGACGCCATTCTCGGCCTGGAGGATCGCATCGTGTACGACCTGGTGGACGTTGCCCACAAGGACTGCCGCCTGCCCCAGGCGCTTGTCTCCCCTGCCGATATGCCCAACCTCACCCTCCTGCCCGCAGCCCAGTTCTGCCGCGCCAAGGAGCTGGAACCCAAGGCCTTCCGCCGCATCCTCATGCTGCTCAAGGAGACCAACGACCATGTGATCATCGATTGCCCCGCAGGCATCGAGCGCAGTCTCCGCGGCCTGATGAATCAGCTCATCGACAAGACCATCGTCGTCTGCACCCCTGACGACATCTGCATCCGCAATGCCGAGCGGGTGGTGGCGCTCATGCAGGAAAAGGAGCTGCCCCGTCCTCAGCTCATCGTGAACCGCCTGGATCCTCAGCTGATCCAGCATGGCGAGATGTACACCGCCCGCACCGTTGCCCAGACCCTGGATCTGGAGCTGCTGGGCGAAGTGCCGGAGGAGCCTATGATCTACCGCGCCCTGCTCAAGCACATGAGCATCATGGACGTGGCCTGCGAGGGCTGCGAGGCGCTGGATCGCATTGCCCGCCGCATGGCCGGTTTCGAGCTGGATCTCCCCGCTTACGGCGCGGTCAAGCCCAGCCTGATGCGCCGCCTCTTCGGCCCCAAACTCAAGGAGGTCAAGCGCCTTGATTGCTGAAAACAGACGTTCCCGCGCCCACATTGACAAAACGCTCATCGTGCTGGTCTTTGGCATGGCGATCTTTGGCGTTCTGGCGGTGTGTGTCGCTACTTATTCCACCTCGTCCTCCCCGGAGGCATCCCTGCTGAACCACATCGTCAATTCCTCCTTTGCCGTCAACCAGTGCATTTTCCTGGCGGTAGCGCCCTTCATTCTGCTGGTGGTCTGCAACATCCCCTATGATTTCATGCGCCGCCACACCGAGCTGCTCTACTACGGCATCACCATTCTGGTTTTCGTGGTGTGGATCTTCAACCGTGCCGAGGGCGTGAAGGCCTGGCTGGACATCATCTGGGGCTTCACCATACAGCCTTCCGAGTTTGCCAAGCTGGCCATGATCCTCATGCTGGCCAAAACCCTCTCCCGCTACGAGCGCCCCATGAGTACCGTGAAGGAATTCATGCACATCATGATTCTCGTGGGCATTCCCAGCCTGATCATCCTGCTTTCCGGCGAAACTGGCTCCGTGTTGGTGATCATCTTCCTGTTTGTGATCATGCTGTTTTTCTCCAATGTGGATATCAAGCTGCTGCTCAGCATGGGTGCCGTGGCCGTGCTGGCCATCCTGTCCCTGTATGGCTTCATGGTGGCCACCGGCTCCGACGACTACCGTCTTGCCCGTATCATGGCCTTCATCAACCCCGAGCTTTCCCCCGCCGACGATGCCTATCAGCAGCTGCAAAGCATGATGGCCATCGGCTCCGGCGGCGTGAGGGGCATTGGCATGTTTGTGGATGGCGCCATGTCCCAGCTGAACTACGTTCCCGCCGACTGGACGGACTTCATCTATTCCACCATCGGCGAGGCCTTCGGCTTTGTGGGCTGCATCACCATCCTGGTGGTGTATCTGCTCATCATCCTGCGTATGCTCTACCTGGCGCGCTATACCCGCGATAAATTCGGTATGCTAATCATCGTGGGCGTTATGGGTATGCTGCTCTTCCACGTCTTCGAGAACATCGGCATGACCCTCGGCCTCATGCCCATCACCGGCATCCCCCTGCCCTTCCTCTCCTACGGCGGCTCCAACATGGTCACCAATATGGGCGGCGTCGCCCTGGTCCTCAACGTCACCAAAAACCGCAGCCTCTCCGCCACCGTCCTCACCCCCCAAACCCTCTCCAACCCCTACCGTTTCAACACACGCAGGTAAGGGGCTTCCAGAGAGGGCGCCGCCCTCTCTGGACTCTCCCGCCAAAGGGTCTTCGACCCTCTGGACTCCCTTTTGGGGATAGCGCTACTTGGCGGTCTCCGAGCAGGGGGCACGGTGCGAATACGTTCGCACCGCGACGCGGGGACAATATCTCGGCTCTCCCTCCGGGAGAGCTGTCAGCGCTTGCGCTGACTGAGAGGGCTGCCCCGCTTTGGGTTTCCAATATATGTAGGGGCGATCTGTGATCGCCCGCCGTCCCACACTCTCAATTCCGCATTCCGCATTCCGCATTTGAAAAGGCTCCGATACTTTCGTATCGGAGCCTTTTCCTCACTTACATTCCTCGTGGATCTCCTGCAAATACCGAATGATCGGCAGATGCTGCGGGCAGGCCGCCTCGCATTGTCCGCACTGCACGCAGCGGGATGCATCACGCTCGTCAGCGATCACCTTGGCATAACCGTCCTTGTAGCTGCCCTGGGCGCGCAGCATACTGGTGTCGTAGTTCTGGAAGATGTGGGGGATCGCCACGCCCATGGGGCAGGGCTGGCAATACCGGCAGCCGGTGCAACGGGTCTTGGTGCGGGCGATGTAGGTGTCCTTCACCTTCACATAGAGCGCCTTCTCGTCCTCGTTCAGCTCCGGCTGACCCTCCAGGTCAAAAATGTTCAGGTTGTCCACCAGCTGCTCCCAGTTGCTCATGCCGGACAGGATGCACTTCACCTCCGGCATGGTGTACAGGTAGCGGAACGCCCACTCCACCGGAGAGCGCTGATCCTGATACTGGGCATAGGCAGCCACCACGTCCTCGGGCGGATTAGCCAGCAGGCCGCCGCGCAGAGGCTCCATGATCACCACGCCCACGCCCTTCTTGCCCGCCTGACGAATGCCTTCCAGCGTGCATTGGTTCTCGTCGTCCAGGATGTTCATCTGCACCTGGCACATCTTCCAGTCATAGTCGTTCAGGATGCGCATAAAGGCATCATAACCATCGTGGAAGGAGAAGGCAGGATAGCGGATCTTGCCCTGCGCCAGCGCTTCATCCAGAAAGCTCTTGTAGTCGTACTTCTGCATTTCTTCCAGGCGCTCGCCGTTCATGGCGTGCATCAGGTAGAAATCGATGTGATCCGTCTGCAGCTTCTGCAGCTGTTCATCCAGGATCGCCATCATATCCTCGTGCTTATGCACATTCCAGCAGGGCAGCTTGGTGGCCAGGGTCACCTTCTCGCGGTAGCCATCCTGCAAGGCCTTCCCCACCACGATCTCGCTCTCGCCGCCGTGATAGGGGTACGCCGTGTCGATATAGGTCACGCCGCTGTCGATGGCATGGCGGATCATGCGGATGGCCTCTTTTTCGTCTATCTTGCCATCCTTCACCGGCAGGCGCATACAGCCGAAGCCCAGCATACTGGACTGGATATCCGTGTTAGGAAACTGCGTGTAAAACATTGCTTTGCCCCTCTCTTACAGATAAGGAATCATATCGCTAAGCCTGCCGAAGATCAAATCAGGCTTCACATCCGAAACCGCCACGTCCTCCATGGTCGCCTCGCCGGAAAGCACCAGAATGCCGATCATGCCGTGGTTCACGCCGGTGGCCACGTCCGTGTACAGTCGGTCGCCCACCATGGCCATCTCCTCCAGCTTAAAGCCCGTGCGGTCCAGCGCTTCCTCCACAATGCCCCCATAGGGCTTGCCGAGAATGATATCCGCCTTGCGCCCGGTGCTGGCCTCGATAAACGCCATGATCGCCCCCATGTCCGGGATAAAGCCCGTCTCCGTGGGGCAGTTGTAGTCCGGGTGCGTGGCAATGTAGGGCTTGCCCTCCCGGATGTAGTCGCACACCTTGCACATCTTGGCATAGTCCAGCGTGGTATCGAAGGCCACCAGCACATAGTCCGGCTCGTCCTCCGTCAGCTGCAGACCCATGCCCGTCAGTTCCTCCGCCAGCATGGGATTCCCCAGCAGATAGCACTTGCCCCCGGGGAACTTCTTCAGGCAATAGTGCGCCGCCGCATGGCCGGAGGTCATCACGTCGCGGTACTTTTCATCCACGCCCATGCGCTGCAGCTTCTGCGCATACACCGCCGCCGACTTGGAGGAATTGTTGGTCAAAAACCTGGCCGTGCGCCCTGTGCGCTCCAACGCCGCCAAAAAGTCCAGCGAACCCTCGATCAGCTTATCTCCCAGGTAAAACGTGCCATCCATGTCCAGCAAAAAGCAGCGCACACCCGCCAGCTTCGCCCGGATCTCCGCTTCCGTCATACCCATCCTCCTCCGTTGCATTTGCAACATTATACCACACCCTTCCCCAAATGGGAAGCACCTCCACCACGCCAAGAAAGTATAACTTTTTTCAAAAAAATGCTTGACATCCCCCCGTCCTCGTGCTATAATCATATTCGTTCGCTGGACAGCCGAACGAAAAGAATATCTGGGTGTGGCGCAGTTTGGTAGCGTGCTTGAATGGGGTTCAAGAGGCCGGAGGTTCGAATCCTCTCACCCAGACGTGAAAGCCTTGCAAATCAATGGTTTGCAAGGTTTTTTTGTGCGTGATTTCAGCTTGTACACAATATGTACACAACGAATTACACATCATATGTAGGCAAAATTGTAGGCATATTTCTGCACCATGTTGCTCACCCTATCCCCTCAGGAGGTGAGCAACATGGAGGACTTTCCCCATTGGGAGCCGGGCATCCGGCAGGAGCATCCTACCCTGCGTGGCATGGTGCAGGCCGATGTGGCTATTGTGGGCGGTGGATTAACAGGCGCGGCCTGCGCAGCCATGCTGAGTGCCGCCGGAGTCAGCGTGGTATTGATAGAGGGTCGCCAGCTGGGGCGTGGTGCATCCTGGAACTGCACGGGCAAGGTCACCAGCCAGCTGGTGGGCGTGTACCAGACCATCGCCGATGCTGTCGGAATGGATGCCGCCGCAGCCTATTGCCGCATGGTGCGGGAGGCCATCCCCGGCCTTCGTCAGCTGTGCCAGCAGCTGGGCGTTCCCACCCAGGAGCAGAGCGTCTACGTCTTTGCCGAAACCACCGATGACCTCCCCGCCCTGCACAAACTGCATCGGCTGGAAGCCCAGTTGGGGCTGCCCGTCACCGTGGCGCCGGATGCAGGCGGCTGCCCCTTCCCTGTGGAATTGTCCCTGGCGCTGCAGCATCAGCTGCTGGTGCAGCCCCTGCCCTATCTTATGGCGCTGGTGGAAGCCGCCAAAGCGCAAGGCTGCCGGGTGTTCGAGCATTCCCCCGTCCGCGCCGTGGAAGGCCATCAGGTGCTGACGGACAGCGGCAGCGTGGAGGCCGAGACCATCCTGCTGGCCACCGGCTCCCCCATGGGCTGCACCTGGCTTCCCCGCCTGTGCATGATGCAGCAGCGCACCTGCCAGACGGTGACGCTGGAGGGAGGTGCGCCCATCCTGAACATCCATCTCTCCGTACAGGGGGATGAACTCACCCTGCGCCCCACCCCCACCGGCGCGCTGCTGGCCTGGGATCTGGGCCGCACCGGAAGCAAGGAGCATCCGGGCAGGCAGCTCATTTTGCAGCGAACGCTGCGGGCGCTGCTGCCCGATATGCGCGTGGTGGAAAGCCACATTCGCCAGGATGTGTGGAGCGGCGACGGCCTGCCGCTGATCGGTGCCATCAAGCCGCAGCACAGCCACATCCTCATGGCCACAGGCTATAGCGGCTGGGGTGTGGTGGGCAGCTATCTGGCTGCACGGGTGCTGACCGGGCAGATCACCGGCCACCCGCTGCCGGAAGCAGCCCTGTTCCGGCCGGATCGTCCCTCCCCCAGGCTGAACGAAGCCCTGCGCGTCACAGGAGCCTATCTGGGCGGCCTGCCCCGGCTGGGCGCGCCTACCTGCACCCACATGGGCGGCAAGCTGCGCTACGACCCGGACTCCCAGCGCTGGGAATGTCCCTGCCACGGCTCCACCTTTACCACCTTGGGGCAAGCGCTGGACGGCCCCGCCGCCCGGGATGCCCATGTTTCTGCCAGACAACGATGATGTACCTTTTTTTGCACATTTGGCATTATGTTTTTAAATGCAAATAATTTGATGTACTGCCCTTATCCCTAGGCCAGCCAGCAGCCGTTACATGCAGGAAAATCGGGATCAGGATCTTGCCCAACATTATGCTTCTGTGCAGGGGAGCCTTCTCTATCGCTGGTGCTTTTTGCCGGTCTATACCGCTCCAAATACCGGTCGGTGACTAAGCTGATCGAAAAGCTGGGTATGGAAAGCAGCATCCCAGCCGCCGCCCTGTATGAATTTCACCACGTCCATCAGCGCTGCCACCCAAATCCTGCTCAACACCCTGGGCGAAAATCACCCCTACACCAAAAAAGCGTTGGCTCTTCAGTCCAACTGATGCAACGCAAAAGCGCCACCGACCATGCTTGGCCGATGGCGCTTTTTTATTCGGTTACCGTTTCCTCTTCCTCAAAATCCGGATCAGCCTCCGGCATATGGTCGCACACCATAATGAAGGCATCCTCCTGGTTGTCCTCATAATAGCGCTTGCGTACCCCCAGCTGAATGAACCCCACGCTCTTATACAGGTTCTGCGCCCGGATGTTGCTCCGGCGCACCTCCAGGGTGGCATAGGCCGCGCCCAGGTTGGAGAGATACTGCATCAGCGCTTCCGTGAGGATGCGGCCATAGCCGTTGCCCCGCTGGCTTTCCGCAATGGCAATGTTGGTGATGTGGCTCTCGTCCAGTATCACCCACGCACCGGCATAGCCGATCACCGCGCCGTCCTTTTCCGCCACCAGGTAGCGGGCAGCCACATTGCGCTCCAGCTCCTGCCGGAAGGAATCCTTGCTCCAGGGCGTGGGAAAGGTGGCTTCCTCAATGGCCACCACCGCATCCAGGTCGGATAGCGTCATGCGGCGCACAGTACAGTTATTTTGCATTGGCAGCCTCCGTCAGGCGCTTGTTGCGCTCCGCGTTGGGCGCCCGCAGATACATGGGCATCAGCTCCAGGTAGTCCATTTCCTCCGTGGCCAGGCTGCCCAGATAGGCCACCGCCGCCGGACGCAGGAAAGCCTGCTGGGGGTTAGCAAACACCGCTGCATCGCCCAGCAAGGCCTGCAGCTTGGCTTTCTGCACGGGCATACCATCCCCCAGGAACAGGAACCTGTCCCCCATGGACTGGATGGCCGCCACGTATTCCTCCACCTTCAGGGGAGTGTCCTCCATCAGGCGGTCAGGCCGCACGTCCCCGGCGGAGAAAGCCGCACCATACACCTGCCCGGCGCGAGCATCCTGAATGGGGCAAATGATGCCGCTGAACTCCCCCACGCCCGCCGCCATGGCCTCCAGGGCGTCCACGGCTACGCAGGGCTTGCCAGCGCCATGGGCCAGCCCCTTGGCCGTGCTGACGCCAATGCGCACGCCAGTAAAGGAGCCAGGCCCCGTGACCACCGCAATGCGATCCATGTCCTGCACGGTCAGCCCCGTGGCGGCAAAGGCGGCCTCCACCATGGGCATCAGGTTGGTGGAATGGGTCAGTTTATTCACCGCTGCGCATTCGTAGGCGATGCCTGCTTCCGTCAGGATCGCCACACCGCATACCGGGCCGGATGTATCAATGGCCAGCAGCTTCATTCGTCATTCGCCTCCAGGTCGATCCTGCGGAACTCGCCGCAGGGTGTCAGGGTGATCTCCCGCTCCGTGTCGCTCAGCGGGGCAATCTTCACTTCCAGGTAGCTCTCCGGAATGGCCTCCGGGCATTGGGTGGGCCATTCCACCACCGCCACGCCGTCGCCGCCCAGGTATTCGTCCATGCCCATCTCGTAGAGTTCCTCCACGTCGCTCAGGCGATACCAGTCGAAATGATACAGCGGCACGCGGCCTTCGTCGTACACATTCAGGATGGTAAAGCTGGGGCTGGCCACGGTGGCCGTCACGCCCAGACCCTTGGCAATGCCGCGGGTCAATTCGCTTTTACCGGCACCCAGGTCGCCCAGCATCAGCAGCACATCGCCAGCTTGCAGCTTTTCAGCCAGCTGCCTGCCAATGGCCTGAGTCTGGGCGGGAGAATTGCTTCGCATGGTGTAACTCCTTATTTCTTCACGTGCAGCAGCGGGGACAGGGGCTTGTAAACCAGATAGGTCACCACGCTCAGCACCACACCCTTGAGCAGGTTGAAGGGCGTGGTCACCGTGAGGATGAATTCAAAGCTGGGATAGCTCTTGGTGAGCATGGGGAACAGGATGGCGTAGTTTACCACCGCCGCTGCCACGATCATCACCACCGTGCCGACGATCATGCCCAGCAGGGCATTCTTGCGGCTTTTCTTGCGGCCATAGATCAGCGCCGCAGGGATCACAAACGCCGCGCCCATGATGAAGTCCGCCAGCTCGCCCACGCCGCCGGTGGAGGAGTGCAAAAGCCCCAGCAGGCTCTTTACGCCCAGGATCAGCACCGCAGGCACCGTGCCCATGGAAAAGCCGCCCAGCAGTACCGGCAGGTTGCTGAAGTCCAGCTTGTAGAAGGACACAATGGGGATCTCGATCATGAACAGGATGGCGGCCAGCGCGGCCAGCACGGCGATACGGGTCATGTGTTGGGTGGAAAGTTTCTTCATAGCAAAGCCTCCTTAAAAATGCGCACGCCCCTGAAGCCAGATCGCTTATCAGGGGCGGAGGCACTCGCCAAAACAAGTGCGCCTGCTTCCTTCTCTCATCCAGACTATACTGTCGGCTCCGGAATCACACCGGGATCGGCCAGAGCGCTGCTCTGGTTCGCGGGCTATACCGCCGGTAGGGATTTTCACCCTTCCCCGAAGAAGCTTCAAGTGGCTATGCAATTTACGTTTTGATGATAGCACATTGACACAAGCCTGTCAATACCCGCGCAGCGTCCGCACACCCCAACGGATGCTGAAGGCTGCGGCACAATGATGCAAGCAGCGCTCAATCCCTCCGTCCTCGCTCCGCTCAGACACCTCCCTTTACACAAGGGAGGCTTTTGGCCGCTTTCCTCCGCGTCGCGGCGCGACCGTATTCGCGCCGTGACCCCCGCAAAGGGAAAACCCACTTCCAACACCTGAAAGTGGGTTTCGAAAGGGACGAAGTCCCTTCGCGGGAGTCCAGAGGGCAGCGCCCTCTAGTGGGGTCCAGGGGCAAAGCCCCTGGTCACAGCCGGATCACCGCAGCGCCTTCGGGGCGGATGTCGAGGATGTGGCAGCTGTGGACGCCGAAGACGGCTTCCATGGTTTCGATGAAGTGGGGCAGCTCCTGCTGGGGGACGAAGTTCAGGGTGGTGCCGGCAAAGCCGCCGCCATGGATGCGCCAGGCGCCCTTGCCTTCCAGCATGAATTCTGCCAGGGACAGCGCCACGGACAGGCTCTGCTCCTGGGGGCGCTTCTGGGCGTAGACGTTTTGCAGGTACATATAGCTGGAGCGTCCGCTGGCAATGATATGCTTGAAGAACTCGTTCACATCGTCGTTCTTCAGGGCTTCCACCTGCCAGCCCACGCGGTCGTTTTCATTGAAGAAGTGCAGGGCGCGCAGCACGGCACGGTCGGAGGTCTTTTCCCGGATGGCCGCCACATTGGCGCCGAACTCCTCCGGACGCACCCGGCGCAGGTTCTCCTCGCCAAAGAAGGCAGCCACCTGCTTCATTTCAGCAGGGATAGCGGCGTATTCGTCGGTCAGGTCGTCATGGCTGCCACCGGTGGCCACCACCACCAGGGCATAGCCCTTCTGGGCGAAATCATAGGCCATGGGGCGCACATCGGGGTCTTCATTCTTGAAGTCCACATACACCAGACCGCCATTGGCGCTGGCCATCTGATCCAGCAGGCCGCTGGGCTTGCCAAAGTACACGTTCTCCGCATACTGGCCGATCTTCGCCTGGGTCTTGGCATCGATGACAGAGCCGTTGTACAGCGCATCCAGAATAGCGCACACCAGCACCTCAAAGGCCGCAGAGGAACTCAGCCCGCTGCCGGAGGCCACGGTGGAAGTGATGGCTGCGTCAAAGCCGCCGATGTTGTAGCCCAGCTCCTTCATGCGGGAAGCCACGCCACGGATCAGCGCCGCGGTGGTACCTTCTTCCTCGTCATGCTTGCTAAGGTCACTAAGGTCGATGGTCATGGCCGGATAGCCATCGCTGTGGACGTTCACCAGCAGATCCTCGCGGGCAGAAACCGCCGCCAGCGTGTCCAGGTTGACCGAGGCAGCCAGCACCTTGCCCTTGTTGTGGTCGGTGTGGTTACCGCCGATCTCCGTGCGGCCGGGGGCAGAAACCATCAGCACATCGCGGTCAACATGGAAGTATTCCTCGTGCTTCTTCAGCAGCGCGGTGTAGCGGGCAGTCTGCTCCACCAGCATACCATCACGGGAGCCATACAGGTGCAAAAGCCGTTCCATCACGGCAGGGGTCTTCAGGTTGCGGATCATGCTTGCATAGCGGTTCATGCTGCTGCCTTCCTTCACTTGATCATTACAGAGCGTTTTGGAAAATGCTGATCAGTTCCTGCAAGCCCTTTTCGTCCAGGGTGGTGCAGAATTCAGCCCAGTTTTCGTCCGTCAGTTCCTTTTCCCCGGTCACAAACCAGGTCATGGTCTGGTCGGCATAGCGTCCCAGCTCCAGCTGGATCTCCGCCACGCGAGCCTGCTGCTCGGCGGTGAGCCACACCTGGGGATAGGGTTCCACGCACACCTCTTTCAGACCCAGCAGCGCATTGATGGCGCGGGCGGTGCGTGCCTCATCATAGCTGCGCTGGAACTCCACAGAGGCCAGGCCGGGCATCAGACCGCCTTCGGCAATGGTGCTTTCCGCCATCACCTGGTTGGCCACGGTGGTCAGGTCGGGGATCCAGCTCCAGGTGCCGTCGCCATTCAGCTGATACTCCACGTCCTCCAAACCGGCCTGTGCCAGGCGGCAGCCTTCCTCGGTGTAGAGGTAGTCCACCCAGCTGATCAGCTCGGCAGGGTTCTCGCAGCCAGCGCTGATGGCAAAGGTGCCGCGCACCAGGTCGCCATTCATGTCGCGATAAACCTGCTTGCCCTGGTATGCCATGGGCATCAGCAGCTCATACTGATCCACAGCCTCCCCCGGGATCAGCGTCAGGGGCGTGGGGGCCAGCATCACGCCATAGGTGATGGGCGCATCCTCGTCGGTAATGGCGCGCAGGGTGTCCGCGCTGCTGAAGCCGTGGTGATCCAGCAGTTCTTCCTCCCACAGCTGATTCAGCCAGGTGAGGAATTCCCGGTTGGCAGCGGTGTTCAGCGTGGTCTGCACCTTGCCGGTTTCGTCCCCATAAATGTTGTAGTCGTTGGCCACCAGACCAAAGGCATGACCCAAGAATTTCAGATCCCACATGGTCAGGAAGGTCAGGGGCGTTTCGTCGTTGTCGCCGTTGCCATTGGGGTCGCGGGTCTTAAAGGCACGCAGCACCTCCGTCAGCTCCTGGGCGGTGGTAGGCATGGAGAGCTTCAGGTTGTCCAGCCATTGCCGGTTGATCCACATGGCGTTGTTGTTCTGGATCTCGTTGATATAGGGCAGCGCAGGGATCTCCCCGGTGGGCAGGGTGATGGCCTTCTCCCAGTCCGGATTGGCCTTGAGCAGGGCAGTCAGGTTGGGGGCATATTCCTCCAGATAAGGCTTGAGGTCAATGATCTTCCCCGCCGCCAGCCATTCCTGCATCTCCTGGGTGTTCAGCCCAGCCTTGAACAGCACGTCGGGCATATCCGCCCCATTGGCATAGGAGGCCTTGGTGGTCAGCCAGGTGTTATAATCCGTCACCTGATAAAATTCAAAGCTGACGCCGGTCTTTTCCTCCATCCGTTCAAAGAAAAGATTGGTCGTCCAGTCGTGATTAGCGCCGTCTCCGTCGAATCCGGCCATGGTATAGCGGCCTTCCGCGGCTGCGCCAAAGGTGATAAGCAGCATCGCCAACGCCAGCAGGCAGGCAATTCCTTTGCGCATGGTGTTTCCTCCTTGGTCAAGGTATTTTATATATTATAGCCCACTTTTCACCTTTTGACCAGTCCATTTTGCAGCTTCTCTCCCACCTGAGCAAATTTTCCTCCCCCACCAGCAAATGCATGGCACACCCAACCCACCGCCGGACATACTACCCCGCAGGAGGGATGGCCATGCAAAGCAAAAAACAAATCGTCAAGCGGATCATTCTCATTGTGGCCATCGTGGCCGTTTTGGCGTTGGGCAGCTTCGCCTATGTCTATTTCGACGTCCCCTCCTGGCAGACCCTGGACGTGAACAAGCTCACCAACCTGGCGCAGACCGGCGCCATTTATGATAAGGACGGTGCCTACGTCACCACCCTGGTGGGTACGGAGAACCGCACCGTCATCGACATGGACGACCTGCCCCGCCATGTAGTGGACGCCTTTCTGGCCGCCGAGGATCTGCGCTTCTACAAGCATCCAGGCTTTGACATCACCCGCATCCTGGGCGCTGTGGTCAGCAACCTGCGCTCAGGAGCCTACAGCCAGGGTGCCAGCACCATCACCCAGCAGCTGGTCAAGCTCTCCCACCTCTCCAGCCAGAAGACCATCGCCCGCAAGCTGGAGGAAATCTACCTCGCCCTGCAACTGGAGCAGCAGTTTGAGAAGGACGAGATCCTGGAAATGTACCTGAACTACATCTATTTCGGCCAGGGTGCCTATGGCATTCAGGCCGCCGCCCAGGTCACCTTCGGCGTGGATGCAAAGGATCTTACCCCTGCCCAGGCTGCCACCCTGGCCGCCGCCATCAAAGCACCCTCTGCTTACAGCATCCAGACCGCGCCCCAGGCCAACGCCGACCGCCGAAGCTACATCCTGGGCGTGATGCACCAGGAGGGGATGCTCACCCAGCAGGAATACGATGCCGCCATGCAGGAGGCCATCACCGCAGAGGAAAGCACCGCCGCCGCCACCGCCTATGGCTGGTTTGTGGATGCGGTGCTGGACGAGGCCGAGCTGCAGCTGGACGTTTCTGCCGAGACCCTGCTGGCCGGGGGCTACCGCATCGATACCACGCTGGATCGGGCCATGCAGTCCGTCCTGGACGAGCAGTACACCAAGGACATCTTCCCCGCCAACGCCAAGGACGGCACCCCTGTGCAGTCTGCTGCCGCCTGCGTGGACACCAAAACAGGCGCTGTCCGCGCCATTGTGGGCGGACGGGAATACACCACCCGCCGGGGCCTGAACCGTGCCACCCAGCTGCGCCGCCAGCCCGGCTCCGCCCTGAAGCCCCTGGCCGTGTACGCCCCCGCCATGGAATACGCCGGATGGACCACTGCCTCCGCCGTGCTGGACGAACCCACCAATTTCAACGGCTACAAGCCCAAGAACGCAGGCAACGCCTACTATGGCTACGTCACCGTGCGGCAGGCGCTGAAGAACAGCCTCAACATTCCCGCCGTGAAGGTGATGCAGGCCGTGGGCGTAGAAAGCTGCCGCCGCTACCTGCAAAGCGTGGGCATCCCCCTGGACGACCGGGACTGGAACCTGTCCCTGGCGCTGGGCAGCATGACCTACGGCACCTCCCCCGTGCAGATGGCCGCCGCCTACATCCCCTTTGCCAACGGCGGCACCTACTACGCGCCCTACTTCATCGAGCGCATCACCGACCAGAGCGGCAAGGTGGTCTACCAGCACCAGGACAGCGGCACCCGTGTGCTGTCTGCCCAGAATGCCTACCTGATGACCAGCCTGCTGAAGACCGTGGTCACCTCCGGCACCGGCACCCGGCTGAACAGCGCCGGAACCCCCGTGGCTGGCAAGACCGGCACCGTGAACATGACCGGCGGCGGCAACCGGGACGCCTGGATGAACGCCTACACCCCGGAGCTGTCCACCGCCGTGTGGATGGGCTTTGACCAGCCGGACAGCGCCCACCGCCTGTCCAACAGCGTCAGCGGCGGCACCAATCCCGCCACCCTGGCCCGCAACTTTCTCAAGGCCTGGTACGCCGGGAAGTCCACGCCGGACTTCTCCCGCCCCAGCGGCATCGTGTCGGTGGAGATCGACAAGAAAGCCATCGAGTGGAAGGGCGAAGTTATGCTGGCCACCTCCCTCACCCCCAAGGCCTACCGCACCAGCGAGCTGTTCACCGCCGCCAACCAGCCCACCAAAAAGAGCGACGTGTGGACTGCGCCGCCCTCGGCCAAGTCCTTCTACGTCACTCACAATGATGCAGGCCAGCCCGTGCTGGTCATCGAACCTGCCAGCGCCGCCGTCTATCGCGTCCAGCGGGACGCCATCGGCGAGAGCTTCATCCTCACCGAGCTGCGCGGCACCCCCGGCCAGACCCTCTATTTCACCGACAGCAAGGCCCGCCCCGGCGTGACCTACACCTACCGGGTGATCCCCGTCCACGCGGAGCTGTTGGACAACGGCGTGCTGCTGGAAGGCCTGCAAAGCGTGCAGGTCGCCCGGGTGAAGGACAGCGGAGGCACCCTGACCGGCTGGCTGAAGAACCTCTTCGGCCGCGAAGATGAGGAGGACGAGGACGACCGACCCGCTTCCATCTTCAGCAAATAGCAAAAGGGAGAGCGCAATGCTCTCCCTTAAATCATGTAATCTGGGGGAAGTCACCCCCGGCCACGCACCCGTCCGTCGGAAATGGGTGTGGACACTGCCACCTTACTTCTTGCGACGCAGGAAGGCAGGGATGCCGCGCTGATCCTGCTCCATGGCAGAAGCCTGGGGAGCCTGGTTCACAGGCTGCACAGGGATGGTATCAGCGGGAGCGCCCTGAGCCGCCGTGTTGAAGGCGGGGGTGTAGGGCTGCTGGGGCTGATTGCCAAACAGCTGAGAGGTGCCATACTGCTGCTGGGCAGGCTGCTGCACGGGCTGCACAGGGGCAGTCTGCTGCTGGTAGCCAAAGCCCTGCTGATAGCCGCCCACGCTGGGAACGCCCATGGCGGGACGGGCCGCAGCAAAGCCGCTCTGCTCGCTCTCGGCATAAGCAGGCTGATAGGCAGCCTCCTCATACTCGCCAGCGGCAGCAGGGGTGGTGGGGCGGGCAGGAGCCGCGGCAAAGCTGCCGAAGCTGGTGCCGGAGGTGTAGCTGGAGCCGAACAGGCGCTCCTTCTCGATCTCACGGGGCTTCTTGGCAGGCTCCTTGGGCGGGAAAGGGGTCTTTTCAAAACCGGTGGCGATCACGGTGATGCGCACCTCGTCGCCCATGGTCTCGTCGATGCCGGCACCAAAGATGATGTTGGCCTCGGGATCGGCAGCCTGCATCACCAGGTTGGCAGCTTCGTTGATGTCAACGATGGAGATATCCTCGCCGCCGGTGATGTTGATCAGCACAGCGCGGGCGCCATCAATGTTGGTCTCCAGCAGGGGGCTGGAAATGGCGTTCCTGGCGGCCTCGACCATGCGGTTCTCGCCCTTGCCGGTACCAATGCCCATGTGAGCCATGCCGCCGGACTCCATCACGGTCTTCACGTCGGCAAAGTCCAGGTTGATCAGCGCAGGCACAGCGATCAGGTCGCTGATGCCCTGGATGCCCTGGCGCAGCACATCGTCAGCGATGCGGAAGGCCTCCAGCATGGTAGTACCCTTGCTCACCACCTGCAGCAGACGGTCGTTGGGGATCACCACCAGGGTGTCCACGCGCTGCTTCAAGTCAGCAATGCCCATCTCGGCATTCTTCATGCGCTGCTTGCCCTCGAAAGCGAAGGGCTTGGTGACCACAGAGATGGTCAGGGCGCCCAGGTCGCGGGCAACCTCGGCCACCACGGGAGCAGCGCCGGTGCCGGTGCCGCCGCCCATACCGGCGGTCACGAACACCAGGTCAGCGCCAGCCAGAGCCTGAGCGATCTCCTCGCGGCTCTCCTCGGCAGCACGGCGACCCACCTCAGGCACAGCGCCAGCGCCCAGGCCCTTGGTCATCTTCTCACCGATCTGGATCTTGGTCTGAGCGCCGCTCATGGCCAGGGCCTGACGGTCGGTGTTAATGGCAATGAACTCCACGCCGCGCAGTCCGGCGTCCACCATGCGGTTCACGGCGTTGTTGCCGCCGCCGCCGCAGCCTACGACCTTAATAGAAGCAAAACTGCTGGTCTCAACGTCATTCTGGAACTCGATCACTTTGCATCCTCCTGACATAATTCACATTGATCCGGCCTTGCCGCGCTGATTCATCAGCCGCCCAGCAGACTGCGGAAGAAATCCTTCACCGCGCCGCCAAAGCCAGCGGACGGCTGGTGTTGCTGTTCAATGGTATCGATGATCAAGTCCATCAGACCCAGCGTGCTGGAGTAAGCATGGCTGTTCATCTTGGTGGTGCGCTTGGGAACGTCGCGCACCGGGCGACCCAGCTTGTTGGACAGGTAGTCCTTGCCGCCGCGGTTGAAGCTCAGTCCGCCGCCGGTGAGGTAGATGTTGGACCAGTTGCCCAGCTTGATGCCGCTGTCGTCAATGGCCGCCTGGATCTCCTCGGCGATCTCATCCACCCGGGCGGTGATGATCTCGGTCACCTCGTCGCGGGTAAAGGAGCGGGGCTTCTGGCCGTCCACACCGGGCAGGTCATAGGTCTCGCCCGCAGCGCCGATGCCGTATACATACTGGCGCTTGATCTTCTCCTCGGCGTCCTTCAGCGGGATGTCCAGGCCGATGGCCAGGTCAGCCGCAATGTTGCCGCCGCCGATCTCGATGGTCTTGTGGAAGATGAGCGCGTCGCCCTCCACAGCCATGACCTCGGTGTTCAGGTAGCCCATGTCGATCAGCACCGCCGTGCGGTCGCGATCCTCCTCCGGCAGGTAAAGCATGGCCTCGCCCGCGGGGGTGGAGTAGAACCCGTTGGCCGTCACGCCGATCTCCGCCAGGCGGTTGTTCACCTCGTCCACAAAGAACTGGTTGGCCACCACAAAGGAGATCAGAGCGCTCAGCTCGCGACCCTTCATGCCCACAGGCTCCAGGGTCTTTTTGCCATCATCCACCATAAACCAGGCGGGGCTGGAATGCACCACGATACCGGGCAGGGAACCCAGGTTTTCCGTGGCGGCACGGAAGATGGCCTTCACGTCGGAGGCGGACACACGGGGGTCCGGTCCCTTGAGGGACACGCGAGCCTCAGTGGCGTAGACCTTGGTGAACGCGCCAGGCACGCCCACATTGATCTCGCGGAGCTTGCGATGGCTCTGCTTTTCTGCCTCGCTGATGGACTGACGGATCTTCTCATCCAGTTCGCCAGGGTTATTCCAGCCTTCCTCCAGGTATCCATCATAGGCCGCAATGCCTGCGCCCACGATGTCGCAGCGTTGACTACCGCTGTTTTCTGCGACCAGGGTGACGATCTTGCTCGTCCCGAAATCGATGGCCGCTACCGTGGTCTTCATAGGTCTCTCATACCCCCTGTTTTCCGCGGCAGGGAACCTCTCCCGGCATCCGCAGGATGAACTTTCTGCAACGCGCCTGAAATGAGACAACTGCTCACAGGCACACTACCACTTATCCAATATACCATTGTCTATTATAATCGCTTTTCGCCGCGAATGCAAGTGTTTTCCAGCCCGAAGGTACAAGAATCTTACATTTTTCGATGCAAAATTGTAAAATTTGTCATCCTTCCGGCGTATAGGTGGGATTCACCGGCGCGCTCACGTCCACCGTGCCGCCATCATAGCCCTCGCGGGTCAGGTGATCCAGCGTCAGCAGCATGGAGCGCAGCTTGGCGTGGAGGTTGTCCACCGTGCCCAGCCGCACCGTGAATCCATTGGTAGAAACGATGAATAGGTTGTCCATATTGGACAGATCCAATTCCTTCACCCTGTTCAGGGCGCTCATCACCTTCAGCTCCACCAGTATCTCGGTGAAGATCTGCATCTGCTTGGCGTCGTTCAGGTTCAGCACCTGCCCCACCCGGCAGTCGTGGATGCCCATGCCGCTCACCAGCACCAGGCCGGTTTCGGTCTCCGTGTCCAGGGATTCCTCCAGCACCATGCCCCGGTTGTCCATGGTGTACAGGATGCCGCAATACTTCACCGCCGCCGCAGGAATGCGCTCCTTCACCTGGATCACCACCTTGTCCGGCAGCTGCTTGTCCACGCAAACAAAGGAGAGGTAGCGGTTGCTCTCGATGTTCTTCTCCACCAGATCATCGTCAATGGAGAAGGTGTTCATGCCCTCCGCGATGCCGGAAAGATCGATGATATCCTTCTCCGGGATGGTCACGCCGCCCTGCACGGTGATATCCCGCACCTGGAACACCGCACCGTATACCAATCCACCCACCGCCACCAGCACCGCCAGGATCAGGATCACCCAGCGCATGGTGTGGCTTTCCGCCTTGCGGTTTGATTGGGTCTTGCCGTGGCGGTCGGTCTTTTGTGCGCCCTCCACATGATCCCAGAAGCGATCCTCCTTGTTGTACAGATGATCGCTGCGCTGATCGCGAAGCTCCGGCGCCTCCGAGGGTTCCTCAAAGGGATCCACAGGCCCCGTGGCCCAGGGATTGCTGGGCGTAGGCGCTGCGCTGGGCTGGGGCGGATAGCCCTGCCAGGCTTGTCCGCCCGTGGGAGGAGCATAGCTCCCCTGCCCCTGATACGGCTGCTGATACCCCCTGGGCTGGGGCGCAGCATAGCGCGGCTCCTGGCTCGTTCCCAGCGGCTTCTGGGCATATTCGCCCTCTTCGCTCCAGGCAGCGGGTCGTCCCCCGCCCTGCTTCTGCTGCCAGTTAGGCTCCATCAGCCACGCCTCCTTTTGTTCACACGTCGATCCGTCTGATTCTCGCACCCAGCGCCGTCAACTGATCCTCCAGGTGATCATACCCTCTGTCCACCAGCTCAGCATGATCCACCTGGGTCAGGCCCTGGGCCTTCAGTCCTGCCAGCACCAGGGCAGCGCCGCCCCGCAGGTCCCGGGCGGTGACCCTTGCACCATAGAGCTGCTCCACGCCCTGCACCACGGCAGTTCTGCCGCTGCACAGAATGTGCGCCCCCATGCGGTTCAGGTCTCCGGCATGGGTGAACCTGTTTTCGAATACATTCTCCATAATGATGCCCATTCCCTGCGCCACGGAGAGCAGCGCCAGCATCTGCACCTGCATATCCGTGGGAAAGCCGGGATGGGGCTGCGTTTGCAGCTGGGAGAACGCCGCCAGCCGCTCCGGAGCTTTGATGTGCAGCGTGGCGGGTTCCTCATGGATCAGGCAGCCCATCTCCCGCAGCTTGCTCAGCACCGCCATCATGTCGGCGGTGGGGGCGTTGGTCAATTCGATCTCCCCACCCGTGATGGCCGCAGCCGCCAGCAGCGTTCCAGCCACAATGCGGTCAGGCATGGGGGTGTAGCTCACACCGTGGAGCTTCTTCACCCCGGTGATCTCCACCATCTGGCTGCCCGCGCCCTTCACCCTGCCGCCCATGGCATTGATGAAGTTCTGCAGATCCACGATCTCCGGCTCCCGCGCCGCGTTGTGGATGGTGGTCACGCCATCCAGCAGCACCGCCGCCATCATCACGTTCTCTGTCGCGCCCACGCTGGGATAGTCGAAGTACACGTCCCCGGCCTTCATGGCCGAGCCGTCGCAATGGATCATCCCGCCGGATTCGCTCACCTTTACTCCCAGGCTGCGCAAGCCCCGCAGATGCAGGTCAATGGGGCGCAGGCCGATCTCGCAGCCCCCGGGATATGTAACCGTAGCCTTGCGGAACCGTGATAAAATCGGCCCCAGCAGGAAAATGGATGAGCGGATCTGTTTGGACAGCCGGTCGGGCATTTCCCAGCCATGCAGTCCACCGCTGCGCACCGTCATGCGCTTGCCCTGCTGCTCCACTTCGCAACCCAGAATAGTCAGGATCTCCGCCATGTGCGCCGCATCGCTGATGCGCGGCACATCCAGCAGGGTCACCGCATCCTCCGTCAGGATGGCCGCCGCCAGTATGGGCAGCACCGCATTCTTGGCGGCATCCACCCGCAGCGTACCTTCCAGCCTCTGACCGCCTTCCACCAGGAAAGCCTCCATCGCACCCACCTCCCGATCAACTGCTTCAGCCTATGCCGAAGCGGAAGATGGGTGCGAAAATTCAGGTCTCCATGCGGCCTGCGGTGCGGGAGATGTTCATCAGGATCCCCACCGCCGCCATGGTGATGGAAATGGACGTGCCGCCCGCCGAGAAAAAGGGCAGCGGCAGCCCCGTGGTGGGCAGGATGCCGATCACCACGCCCATGTTCAGAAAAGCCTGCACGGTGATGGAGCAGGTGATGCCTGCCGCCAGCAGCGCGCCGAATTTATCCCGGCAACGGGTGGCAATGCGCATCCCGCACAAGAGGAACGCCACAAACAGGGCGATCACCGCCACACAGCCCACAAAACCGAAGTCCTCGCCCACGATGGCGAAAATGAAGTCGCTCTCTGGGTAAGGCAGGTAGGCGTATTTCTGCCTGCCCATGCCCAGCCCCATGCCGAAGGTGCCGCCGGAGCCAAAGGCGATCAGCGACTGCGCCAGCTGGTAGCCCTCGTCGTTCATTTTGGCGAAGGGATCGGTGAAGGACAAGAGGCGCTCCCGGCGATAGGGTGCGCTCCAGGCATAAAAGCCGCCCACCCCGATGCCGCCAATGAGCATCAGCAGGATGTGCCGCCACCTTGCCCCGGCGATGATGATCAGCACCAGGCTGGTGATAAGGATGCTGCCCGCCGTGGACAGGTTGGGCTGCTGCAAGATCAGCAGGAACACCACACCCGGCACCAGCAGCACCGGCACAATGCCGAAGATCAGCGACTTGATGCGCTTCCCCCGGTAGGTCAGGGTGGTGGCCATGTACAGCACCACGGCAAGCTTGGCGAACTCCGAGGGCTGAAAGCTCATGCCCGCAATGCTCAGCCAACGCCGGGAACCATTCAGATACACGCCCACCCCAGGGATGATCACCAATATCAGCAGCACCGCGCTGATGCCCAGCGCGCCGATCACCACCCAGGTGTCCCGCCAGAAGCGGTAGGGTATCCGGCTGGTGACCAGCATGGCCATCGCTCCCAGCCCTATGCCGATGAGCTGGCGCTTCACCTCGCCCAGGGGGTCTCCCCTGTCCTGGGCGGTGTAGTAGGTGGCGGAAAAAAGAATCAGCAATCCCGCGAGCAGCAGCATGATAAGCACCGCTATCAACGTGCCGTCCACGGGATTGAGCTTTGTCTTGCGTAAATTGAAGCTGCTCTTTTGTGCGCTGTTGTTTTGCAGCATGGGCCGCTCCTTTCAGCGCAAGACAGGTTATTTCAGTTCGTTCACCAGTTCCTTAAAGATGCGACCACGTGCCTCGTAATCCGAGAACATATCAAAGGAGGCACAGGCCGGGGACAGCAGCACGTTCCAGCCATCGCTGGCCAGGGCGCGGCATTGGTCGATGGCGTCCTTCAGCGTTTCCGCGCGATGGATGCCCTCAAAGCCGCATTCCTCCAGCGTCCGCTGGATCTGATCCGCCGTCACGCCGATCAGCACCGCTTCCTTGATGAAGGGAGAAGCCAGCATTTCCTTCACCAGGGGGGTGAAGTCGCAATGCTTGTCGTAGCCACCCAGAATGATGGCCGTGGGGCGCTGCATGGTCTGCACCGCCTTGATGGTGGAGTCCACATTGGTACCCTTGCTGTCGTTGATGTAGCGCACGCCCTCCAGTTCGCGGACGAACTCAATGCGATGCTCCACACCCTTGAAGGTGCGCAGGCTGTGACGGATCACCGGGGCAGGCACACCCATGGCCGTAGCCATGCAGGCCGCCGCCAGGGCATTCTCCAGGTTGTGGGGGCCGGGAATGCGCACCTCGTCAGTACAGCACACCGTCTTTTCCGTGCCATTCCACCGCACCACGATCTGCCCATCCCGCACGAAAGCGCCGTTTTCCACCTCAGCCTTGCGGGAGAACAGCATCACCCGGCTCTTTACCTGAGAAATCAGCGGAGCCAGCGCCGGGTCGTCCGCGTTGAACACCGCCACGTCCTCGGCAGTCTGGTTTTGGAACATCCGCATCTTCATGCGGGTGTATTCCTCCATGGTGCCATGGCGGTTCAGGTGGTCTTCCGTGATATTCAGCAGCGCCGCCGCTCTGGGGTGGAAATCCTCTGCCGTCTCCATCTGGAAGGAGGACACCTCGCACACGAACATATCATCCTTGCGGGCTTCCAGCGCCGCCTGAGAATAGGGATAGCCAATGTTGCCCACCACATGGGTCACACGGCCAGCGTTTTTGAAGATCTCCCCCAGCAGCGACACCGTGGTGGTTTTGCCATTGGTGCCGGTGATGGCCACCATTTCGCCGGGAGCAAGCTGATAAGCCATTTCCAATTCGCCCGTCACGTGGATGCCCGCATTCTTCGCCTGCACCACAAAGCCAGCCGTGTCCGGGATGCCGGGGCTGATCACCATGATCTCCACGCCCTCCAGCGCCTGGGCGGCGGGCATTCCCAGCTTTTCTTCAATGGGCAGACCCGCCAGCGGAGCCAGGGCGTCGCCCAGTTCTTCTTTGGTTTTGTTGTCGTTGATCACGACCTGCGCGCCGTGCTTCACCAGCAGCTGAGCCGCCGCCACGCCGCTGCGCGCCATGCCCACAACAAGTACCTTCTTGTTTGCAAATTCCATCGGAGCTATCTCCTTGTCTGCCTGAATTACACCAGCTGCAAGCCCTGCAGCGACCACAGCGCGATGAGCGAAAGCACCAGCGTCACGATCACATACATGATGTCGATCTGGTTCTCGTTCATGCCGCTGAGTTCAAAGTGGTGATGGATGGGCGTCATCTTGAACAGTCGCCGCGGCTCACCAAATATCTTGCGGGTGGCCTTGAAGTAGTACCGCTGGATGATCACGCTCACAGAACTCATCACCATGGTAAAGGCGATCAGCAGCAGCAGGAAGGGCTGCCGCAAGAGCATGGCCATGCCCACCGTGGCGCCGCCAATGAACATGGAGCCGGTATCGCCCATGAATACGGTGGCCGGATGGTGGTTGAACCGCAGGAAGCCAATGCAGGCGCCCAGCAGCGCCACGCCAAAGATGGAAATGGACTGTAGGTTGGCCGCATAAGCCGGGTTCGTCCCCGCCACCGCCAGAGTGAAGAAGATGGCCACCAGCGCCCAGGCCATGCCGCCCACACCAGCCACGCCGGAGAGCAGTCCATCCAGGCCGTCCTGCAGGTTGGCGCTGTTGACGATGAAGATGATCGTCAAACTCAGCAGCGGAATGTAGAAGATGCCCAGATCCCACTCAATGTTGGCGAAGGGTACGATCACCTTGGAACCCACCTGGGGATGGAAATAGCAGAAGGCAGCAAAGCCCACCGCGGTGATCACCTGCCCGGCGATCTTCTGCCAGGGGGTCAGGCCCAGGGAGCGCTTCTTGGCGACCTTGATGTAGTCGTCCGCAAAGCCCACCGCCATGGACAGGAGCGAAATGGCCAGCAGCGCCAGCATAAAGTCCGCGCCGCCCTTGTAGTCGATCAGCACCGCCACCAGGGTAGCCACCACCACGCCAAAGGCGATCATCACGCCGCCCATGGTGGGCGTACCCTGCTTCTGCTTGTGGCTCTGGGGACCCAGCTCATAAATGGTCTGCCCAAACTTCAGTTTGCGCAGGGCGGGGATCACCTTGGGGCCGGAAAGCAGCACCAGCGCCGCAGAAAGAAGAACAGCAAGCAACATCCTTAGCATAGCAGGTCGTACCTCCTGTAGTCAGCGTATATCAGTCCTTGGCGCGAATTTCTTCCAGCAGCTCCTGCACCACGACCTTCTCGTCGAAGGGGTGCTTCACGCCGTTGATCTCCTGATAGGTCTCGTGACCCTTGCCCGCCAGCACCACCACGTCGCCCGCCTCGGCAGTTTCCAGGGCGTAGCGGATGGCCTCGCGGCGGTTCTCGATCACCACATATTCGCCGCCGGTGGGCTTGATGCCCTCTTCAACGGCAGCCAGGATGGCCATGGGATCCTCGGTGCGGGGGTTATCGGAGGTCAGGATGCTCAAATCAGCCAGCCTGCCGCCGATCTCGCCCATCATGGGGCGCTTGCCCCGGTCGCGGTCGCCGCCGCAGCCAAACAGGGCGATCACCCGTG
Organism: Clostridia bacterium; assembly: GCA_017936765.1. GTDB lineage: Bacteria > Bacillota > Clostridia > Christensenellales > Aristaeellaceae > UBA11524. Next base: position 7,620 of record JAGBEX010000033.1, on the reverse strand, counting down.
CCTTGGCAAACTGGCGCACCGTGGTGAGGATGTTCTCCAGCGCGTCCGGCACATGGGAATAGTCCAGGATCACGCGATAGGGCGTACCCGTGGGCAGCATTTCAATGCGTCCAGGCACCGAGGGCATACCCTCCAATCCAGCCTTGATGTCCTCGGCAGAGATGCCCAGGATCATGGCGCAGCTGGCGGCCGCCATGGCGTTATACACATTGAACATGCCCGTCATCATCAGGTTGATCTGCACATGGTGCATCCCCTGCAATTGCAGCTCGAAGCTCACGCCGTCCTCGGTGATCTCGATGTCCCGGGCAAACAGGTCTGCCGGGGCGCAGATGCCGTAGGTCAGCCGGGGGATCTCCAGCGCCTGCAGCACCTGGGACGAGGTCTCCTCGTCCACGTTCACGGCGGCGTTGCGCACCATGCCGGTGGTAAAGAACTTCTTCTTGGTCTCGAAGTAGTTCTCCATGGTGTGGAAATAGTCCAGGTGATCCTGGCTCAGGTTGGTGTAGCAGCCCACCTCAAAGGTCAGTCCGTCCAGCCGGTGCATATCGATGGCGTGGGCGGAGATCTCCATGGTCACATACTCCACGCCCTCATCGGCCATCATGCGCAGGGTGCGCTGCAGGTCGATGGGATCCGGCGTGGTCAGGCTGCCCTTCAGCAGCTTGCTGCCGATCATGTTGCCCGTGGTGCCAATCAGGCCGCACTTGTGGCCCGCCTGCTCCAGGATGGCCTTGAGCAGGTAGGTGGAAGTGGTCTTGCCCTTGGTGCCGGTGATGCCCACCAGCTTCATGCTCTTGGCGGGGTGACCATAGAAGGCCGCCGCCATGCGGGACATGGCCGCGCGGGCATTGCTCACCCGCACCTGCGGCACGTCGATGTCCAGGTAGCGCTCCACCACCAGCGCCGCGCAGCCGTTCTCAATGGCCTGGGGCGCGTAATCATGGGCGTCGAACCGGGCGCCGGGAATGCAGAAGAACAGACCCTTCTCCACCTTTTCGCGGCTGTTGCTGGTCACGGAGGCGATCTCCGCTTCCATGTCGCCGCGGGTATCCAGCAGGTAGGGCATATCCACGATGAGTGCGCTTAGTTTCATAGCTGGTCTCCTTATTCGTCTGCCGTGGACAGGGTGATGCGCACCTCCGTCCTAGGCGCTACGTATTCCCCCGCTGCCGGGGTCTGCCGGATGCACCATCCCGTGCCATCCAGCGCAATGGTCAAGCCTCGCAGCCGGGCGGTGCGCGCACAATCCACGTCGCTCATGCCCGAAAAGTTTGGCATCAATACAAGTGTTTCCGGCGTCACCCCGTTGGATGCAGCCGTGTAGGCCATCACATGGCCACCCTGGGGCAGCTCAGCCCCAGCAGGCGGAAGCTGGTCCAGCACGGTCTGGCTCACGCCATCCTCCAGCATTTCCAGTCCCACCCCTGCAAGTGTACGCCTTGCAGCCGAAATCGTCAAGCCCGTAATGTCAGGAACCACTACATTTGGTATAGTTTCATCCGCATACGGCAATATTTGCATATATTGCAGCGCATCCCCCAGCACCTGCCGGGCGAAGGGCGCCGCCGTGGTGCCGCCGTAGTCCACCGGCACATGGGCTTCGTTCACGATCACCAGAATGGAGATCAGCGGGTCATTGGCCGGGGCAAAGCCGTAGAAGGAGCCGATATGCACATCGCTGACGATGCGCCCCTCCTTGTATACCTGCGCCGTGCCTGTCTTGCCGCCAATGCGGTAGCCCGCCAGCTTGGCGTTCTTGCCGCCGCCCTCTGCCACCACGCGCTCCAGCAACCCCCGCAGGGTCTCGCTGGTCTCCGGCCTGATGGGCGTTGATACCACCGTGGGGCTGTACCTTTGCAGCACCTCCCCGCTGGTGGACTGGATCTCGCTGACCAGGTATGGTTTCATCAGCTTGCCGCCGTTGATGGCTGCATTGGCCGCCATCATCAGCTGGATGGGCGTCACCGCCACGGATTGCCCAAAGCCAATGCGTGCCAGATCCACCGTCTTCACATACCTGCTGCCAATGAGAATGCCCGCGCTCTCCCCCGGCAGGTCAATGCCGGTACGCTTCCCCAGCCCAAAAGCGCTGAGGTAGCGGTAGAAGGTGTCCGTCCCCATGCGCAGCGCCAATTCCACAAACACGGGATTGCAGCTGTTCATCAGTCCTTCCGCCATGGTCTCTGCCCCGTGGGCAGCGCCCCAGCAGCGGATGGTGTCCCCATCCACCTTCACCTTGGCCGAGCAGTAGAACTGATCCTCCGGGTTGGTTACGCCGCTGTCCAGCGCCGCAGCCGCCGTGAGAATCTTGAACGTGGAACCCGGTTCATACACATCGGAGATGGCCGTGATGCGCATCAGCTCCGTCAGGGCGGATACATCACTCCGGGGCGGCTCGTTGGGGTCGTAGTCCGGCTTCATGCACATGGCCAGGATGGCGCCCGTGCGCACATCGCTCACCAGGCAGGTCACGCTCTCGGCCTGGTTCACCTCCAGGCACTCCCGCATGGCCTTTTCTGCAATCTGCTGGATGGTGGCGTCGATGGTCAGCTTCAGCGTGTTGCCCTGCTGCGATGGCACATACCAGCTTTCGCTGCCCGCCAGCACACGGTTCCGTGCATCCACCTGCCGCAGATAGCTCCCCTCCTGGCCTGCCAGCACGGATTCGTACTGTGTCTCCAGGCCGCTCTGCCCCAGGCTGTCCACATTGGTCAGCCCCAGCACCTGCGAGAGCATCTGCCCATAGGGGTACCAGCGGCGGGAGTCCTCGTCAAAGGTGATGGCCGCCAGTCCCGCCTTGGGGTCGGCTTCCTTCTTCATGCGGCGGATGGCGTCCACCACATCCCTCGTCACCTGACGCTTGAGGATCACCGATCCCTTGGTCTTGTCCTTCAGTTTGGTTTTGGCGCTGTCCCCCAGGGGCAGCACCTCACCCAGCGTTTGGATGAACAGTTCTTCATCCTGCACCAGCCGGGGATCGGCACACACCATATAGGAGGTAGCGCTCAGCGCCAGCACATTGTTGTTCCTGTCGGTAATGGTGCCGCGCCGGGCTGTCACAATGCCTTCTTTCGTCCATTGGCTCACGCCCCGCCGGGTCAGAGCCTCTGCGTCCAGTACCGTCAACTGCCAAAGACGGCCGATCACCAGGAGAAACAGCGCTCCCAGCACGACCGTCATCAGCAGCATTCTTTTGCGTACCTGCAGTTCGGGATGCATACCCGCCCTCCATGTTTACGCAAATATTCCAAAATGGGAGACCGATCGCTCAATCTCCCAGTATGGTCGCCAGATATTCGCCGTTCAGCGCCGCCGTGGCGCCGCCGGTCAGCTGCATGTTGGCCGCTTCCGGCGCATTCAGATAGATCACATCCACGCCCTTGGCGGAGATCATGCCCATCTGCACCGCCTCGTAGCCCACATTGACCTCGGAGGCACTCACCGCCAGCTGCGTTTCCAGCCCTTCATTCATCAGGCCGATCTCCTCAATGCGCTGCTGCAGCTCGTTGGCCTTCTTGCCAGCCTCAATCACATTGCTGCGGCCCACCAGGAAGGTCACGCCCAGCACGGCGATGAGGCACACCAGCGCCACGCAGGCTGCGGTGCCGCTCATGCCCTCGTGGCCCACCGCCGGGGCGCGGCCGGTATCGTTGCGGCCAACGGCCTCGTGGTGGCGGTCGCTGCGGCGGTTGCGGCGGCGCTCCACACCCATGGTGTTGGCATCGAACACGGAGGCATCCTCCATAAAGGGCAGCTCCACGCTGCTGGTCATGCGCTCGCTGCGGATATTCCGGGCAGCCACCTTGCCGTAGTCGCCAGGCTTGAAGCCTTCGCCCACAAAGCGTGCCTTTCTTTTGAAAACACGGGGGATCAGCAACATCTTATATTCACTCCCAACGGATGATAGAACGCTCGCTTATACTTCCAGAGAACCGATATCTTCCAGAATGGAGGGCAGGTCGGCCATGAATTGCTTGAACTGCTCGTCCGCGCTGATATGTGCCACCACGCGCACATGGTCGTTGGCGCCGGTGATGTCCACGTCCTTCTCATCCCCCAGGATGCAGACGCGGATCTTGGCAGGCAGCAGCACGCGGCCCTGATTGTCGCACTCCTGACCGCGGAAGGACAGCGCGTCCAGCTGCTCCAGATAGCGCTTGAGGGAGCTGTTCATCTTGCCCAGCTTGTCATATCGATCGCGCATCCTCGCCCACATCAGGTTGGGATACAGCGCAATGGATTGAAAGTCGTAGGAAGGTGCAATGCAGAAGGTGTCGCCCAGGGTCTCGCGGAACACCAGCGGCACCACCAGGCGGCCCTTGGCGTCCAGCGAGTGGGAGAAGGAGCCGATGAACGTGCGGCTGTACTTGTCCAGCAGCCGCTGATCCTCCTCCGTCAGCACCTCCTGAGAAGCAGCGGCAGCCAGTGCCTCCTCCGGCACGACGACCTCGTCTTTCTCGTTTGCCACCACTTCTCACCACCTTGCTACCCTTTTTCTTCCCGTTGCCACCATTATATCCCACCTTTTTATTTCTTGCAAGAGTTTAACAAGGTTTCCCCCTTCCTTTTCATCCTTTCGTATATTTCGCCAATTTAATACTTTTGTAATATAATCGAAATGTATTTGTTCGTCTTTTGTGGTTTCATGTTCGCATCGACCCATATTTTGTGTACGCAAAAAGCGTCCGGAATCAATCCGGACGCTTTTTGTGGCTTTATGACATTTTTAAAAACTTTTTTGTAACAAAGAAATAAGAATTTCTTAGGAATATTTCCCCGCTCAGTCCAGCGAAATCTCCTTCAGGCTGAATTCCAGCCCATCGCAGCTCACCAATTCATAGCGAATGCCCCGCTGTTCGCCCCGGAACGCCACCCGCAGCCCCGCGCCATGCAGGTGTCCATAGACCACCGTATGCACAGGATACTTCTCCAACAGCGCCGTGAACTCCGTCTCTCGCTCCAGGTCGTAGAGGGGCGGGTAGTGCATCATCACCACCAGGGGCTTATCGGCATTGAGCTTCACCGCCGCCTGCAACGCCAGCTCCAGCCGGATCAGCTCCCGGCTGTAGATCTTCATGTCCGCCGCGCTCAGGGGCGTTTCCTTGGTGGGGATGTTCCACCCCCTGGTGCCGCACACCACACAGCTCTCCAGCTCAATAGCGTTGTGCTGAATGGCCTCCATACCCTGGGGCAGCGCGCTCTTCACCTGGGACAGGGTGTTCCACCAATAATCGTGGTTCCCCTTCATAATGATCTTGCGCCCCGGCAGCGCCGCAATAGCCTCCAGGTCGGGCTTGGCATTGTCCAGCTGCATCGCCCAGGAGATGTCCCCCGGGATCAGCACCGTGTCCTCCTCGCCCACCCGCGCCCGCCAGTCCTGGCTGATGCGTTCAAAGTGGCCGTCCCAATGCTCGCCGAACACGTTCATGGGCTTGTCATCGCCGCCAGGCAGATGCAGGTCACCGATGGCAAACAGTTTCATGAGCTGTCCCCTTTTTCAGGCTCGCCGCTCAGCGGTCGTCCTCGTCTTCCTCGTCGTCCTGATCCTCTTCCTCGCGCACGCTCTCCAGGCTCAGCTCGTTGGCGATCTCGCCAAACTCCTGGCTGGGAATGTCCTCGTCGATCTCAGGAATGATCTCATCCATCGTACTCACGGAATCCATGCCGCCGATGGCAGCGGTGTCCACCGTCTCCTCAGCGTCCTGACCATCATCACCGCGCACGCCGCCATTGTTCATTTCCTTCAGGCAGAACACGCACACATCGTGGCCGGGCAGAGCAGGCGTTTCATTGCACACGCTGCACATTTCGATCTCCTCGCGGGGAGCATCGCCCTTCATTTCCCGCAGGCAAACCTTGCAGTACTTCTCGGCTTCGGTGATGTAATTCAGATCGCAACGGGGGCATTTGGACAACTTCATGGGATGGATTCCTCCTTGATGCTATTTCTATCGGGAGCTTCTCCCGGTGCATGGCTGCCATGGATTCCCTTGGAAGGCCATAGCCATTATACTTGACCTTGGCCTTCTTGGGTATTAAACTTTCGTCATGATTCTTCATTGAATCGTAATATTTACGGAGGTGAACGAAATGTTCAAGAGATACGCCACCACGACCCTCGCCGCCGCGATGCTTTTCAGCGCCGCCGCACAGGCCGAGGCACCCACCTCGCAGTTTGGCTTTCAGGGCTGGCCGTACCGTCAGCAAACAAATTGCGAAACTCCCGCCATTCCCACTTTCACACCCGAAATCAACGATTTTGAGTGCGAAACCTACCCAAACCAGCCCGTTCCTCCCACAAAAGAACCCGTCGCTACCACTTCCGTGCCAACCAGCACCCCAGCAGCAACCCTGACCCCCACCCAGAAACCCCAGGCGACGGCCATTCCCACGGCAAATCCCACAGCAAAACCCACCATGAGACCCACCGCGACGAAAGCTCCTTCATCGGATGATGATTATACTACTGATTCCATATCTGTGCAAGAGCAAACTGCGTGGAATTTGCTCAATGCCGATAGAAAGGCCAATGGCCTCCCCGCCCTGCCCCTGGATGCCGAGCTTTCCCGCATCGCCCGCATCAAGTCCCAGGATATGCGCAACAACGGCTATTTTGCCCACGAATCCCCCACCTATGGCAACGTCCGCGATATGCTCCGCACCTTCGGCTATGCCTTCACCGCCGCCGGTGAAAACATCGCCCACCACGCCACCGTAGCCAAAGCCCAGGCCGCCTTCATGTCCTCCACCGGCCACCGCCAAAACATCCTCTCCCCCACCTGGACAAAAGTCGGCATCGGCATCGCCCTCGACCCCCAAGGCTACCCCTACCTCACCCAAATCTTCGCTAAGTAACGTTCACGGGGGCAGAGGAGGCTTTGCCTCCTCTGCACTCCTCCACCAGAGGCGCTGCCTCTGGACTCCGCGAAGGGCCATTCGGCCCTTTCGAAACCCGCTCGGGGTGAGTGCTTCTTCACGATCTCCGAGCAGGGGTCACGGCGCAAATACGGTTGCGCCGCGACGCGGGGCAGCAGCAAAAGCCTCCCTTGTGGCAGGTATGATGTAAAGGAAGGTTTTATCCTTCCAATCACATCATGACTGCGGCTCGTTTGTGGTGAATGGTAGCGGTTATGACGAAAGGAAAAAACCTTCGTCATAACCGCTATTTTCATTGCGAAAGGAGCTGCTAACATGAAACAAGAGCACGAATCCGACCTGAACATCTCCTATACCAAAATCGGAGACTACTTCTTTCCCAACATTGCCCTCCCGCCGGATGCCGGAGACATTGGCCTCTGGGGAAGGCGGCGCAAAGAGTTTCTGCGGAAGCATCGCCCTATCGGAACAGAGAAACCGCTGATTCTTACGTCTGTGTGAATTTTTCTCAGTCTCAGGAACACTACGGAAACGGCAAGCAAACAACTAATGCCTTGACATAAGAATGTAGCCCATGCGACACCGGCAACCCCCATATTAAACGCAGTTACGAATAAAATGTCAACTGCTACATTGGCTGTTGATGAAGCAGCCAAGAAGAAAAAGGGTGTTTTAGAATCACCTAAAGCTGAGAAAACACCTGTCGCAATGTTATAAAAGAATACGAATGGAAGCCCCCAG
>JAGBEX010000032.1 GCA_017936765.1 Clostridia bacterium | reverse complement strand
CCACATAGCTCACCATTTCCGGTGGCAATGACGAAGGGGTCCCACCTGTTCCCATCCCGAACACAGAAGTTAAGCCCTTCAGTGCCGAAAGTACTTGGCTGGACACGGCCCGGGAGGATAGGTCGCTGCCGGATTCCATATAGAAGCATCTCACTTTGAGGTGCTTCTTTTTTTGTCGTTGCGCACAGGGTGCAATGATGATAAAATGGTAGAAACTTATGTGTGGAGGGCGTTAACATGAAAAAACTCCTGGGTTGCCTGCTGGCCTTGCTTTGCCTTATAGGCGTGGCGCAGGCGGAAGATATCACGGGCGACTGGAAGTTCATCGGTTGGGTGGAGAATGGCGAGTTTGAGGACGGCACGGAATACGCCTCCGAATGGACGTATACCTTTACCGCTGATGGCAGGCTGACCTTTACCGATGGTGGCAGTCAGCGCCCTGGTCTGTGGGAAGAGAAGAACGGCATGATCTATCGTGGCGTGAATGGCCAGAAGGATCGCGTGGTGCTTCGCGCGGATGGCACGCTGCTCATTGGTAGCTGGGACTGGGCGCAGGTGTTCAGCCGGGATGGCCAGCTGCCCAAGGCGAAGGAGTTGCCCTCCGGTGTCACCGAGGATGGTCTGCTTTATGAGTCAGCAGGGGATGGCTCCTACGCCATCACAGGGCATGAGAGCAATGAAGAGCGGGCCGTTTATGACGACAACGGTCTGACGAATCCGGTGGAAATCGTGATTCCTGCCAGCATCAACGGTGTGCCGGTGAGCATGGTGTGCAAAGGAAGCTTTGCGGCGAACGATCGCATTGTGTCCATCAAGATCGAAGAGGGCGTTTACTATGTTGGCCGCGAAGCCTTCAGCGAGTGCAACAATGTGGCATCTATCGAGCTGCCACCTTCCCTCACGGCCATCGATGGCTACGCCTTCAACGATTGCAACAAGGTGACGGAGATTGCCATTCCTTATGGGCTGCAGGATCTCCGCATCAACCCCTTTGCCCGCTGCGAGGCGCTGAAGGCCTTTACCATGGCGGAGGATCACCTTTGGCTGGAAATGGTGGATGGCGCGCTGATCGACCGCAGGGACAAGGCGCTGCAGGCGTTCCCGGCGGATCATCCGGCCACCAGCTACACGGTGCCTGCCCATGTGACGTGCATCGACACGGCGGCATTCATGGGCTGTCAAAACCTGCAGTATGTGACCCTGCACGAGAAGATCAAGGAAATGGGCAGCTATGCCTTTGAAGCCAGCGGCCTGCGGGAGATCGAACTGTTGGCAAGCTTGGTGGATATCGGCAGTAATCCCTTCACCAATTGCAAAGATCTGGAAAAGGTGAGCATTGCGGAGGGTCACCCGACCTATTACAGCGTGGACGGCGTGATGTTCGGCCGCAAGGAAAGCTCGCTGGTCTACTATCCTCTGGGTAAGCGGGACGCCACCTACACAATTCCCGGCACCACGAAAAAGGTGGATTTTGACGCTTTCCTGCGTCAGCCCTACCTGACCACCCTCATCATTGAAAACGGTGTGGAACGCATCGAACCCTATGCCTTCTATGGCATGGAAAAGCTGCAAAGCGTGACCATTCCCGAAAGCGTGACGTATTTGGGCGGGTACGCCTTCTGTGAGTGCCGGAACCTGCGGCAGATCGAGATCCCCGCTTCTGTTCCTGAGATTGGCAATTGCACCTTTGCCTATGGTGTGCTGGAAAAGCTGATCATCACGGAGGGCACCCCCATTGCAGAGGATGCCTTCATGGATTCCCAGACGGAAGTCGTGATCGAATACAAGTAAAAGAGGTATACCGTGAGCAAGATCCGGGTGGAGATCAACCCCATCACCAACTACATATTTCATATGCTTTCCGTGGCGGGCGTGGGTTATGACAACGATTATGGCCGCAGGTGGCGGCATACCCTGCCGGAAAGCGACATAGCCGTGCTGAAAAAGCACGAGCGGCAGCTCACCGTGAAGGGTGGGGAGCATTGCGGCGAGTGGTATGGCCCGCTGGTGTGCGAGGCGGCCAAGGGTGACGTGTCGCCGGAGGACTACTACGCAGCCATGGATGATCCCGACATGGCCGATGTGTGCCGGGTGCTGGGCGGACACTATCAGGAGTACCTGCAAGTGGTGTACCCGGAATCCCTGCGGGAACTGGAACCCTATGCCGCGCAGCTGCAGCAATTGCTGGACGAAAGCGACCTGGCCGATCGTGCTGAAGCCATGATCGGCCAGACGCTGCCCGCCTTCCGGGTGATGCTGGTGAACGGCGTGGCCGGAGGCGCGGAGGGCATCGATATCTCGGACAGCCAGGACGTGTTTGGCATTGGGCGCGCGCCGGAGGCAAAATGGCCGTTCATAGGGCATGAGTACATCATCTACCTGCTGAAGAAGGCGCTGGCTGGCACCGCCGCCTTCCAGACCATGGACACCTGGCGCATCACCGAGGGGCTGGCGGAGCATTACCTTACCAGGCTCTTCGGTGAAAGCGGTGCATTCCGGCAGATGCAGGACGTGATGGATTTCTACCGCCAGCAGAAGCCCGGGCTGACCGCGCGGGCGCTGTATCTGCGGGCGGAGGCCTGGGCGCTGCTGCACACCATCGCCCGGGCGTACCACAGCATTCTGGGAGATGACCTGGTCGGCGTGTACGCCCACGGCAGCATGGCCTTTGGTTGCTTTGAGCCGGAGACCAGCGACCTGGATTTCCTGGTGGTGGTGGAAACAGAACCCACCGATGCCCAGAAGCGCGGCCTGCTGGAGATCCTCTTGCAGCTGGAAGCCTTCGCGCCGGCCAAGGGTTTCGAAATGAGCGTGGTGCTGGCTGCGGATTGCGCCGCGCCGGTGCATCCCATCCCCTTCTGCCTGCACTACTCCAACGCCCACCGCGCCGCCTGCCAGCAGGACATGGCGGCCTACATCGCCTGCATGAAGGGCAACGACCCCGACCTGGCGGCGCATTTCACCGTGACCCGCGCCGTGGGCAGGGCGGTGTGGGGCAAGCCGGTGGCCGAGGTTTTTGGCGAGGTGCCGTGGACGGCCTATCTGGACAGCATCCGCGCCGATGTGGCCGACGCCCTGGCCGACGTGCAGTCCAACCCCGTGTACGTGATCCTGAACCTGTGCCGGGTGCTGGCGGCCATCCGCGAGGGCGCGGTGCTGAGCAAAGCCCAGGGCGGCGCCTGGGGGTTGGCAAACCTGCCGGAGGAACACCACGACGTGATCTGCGCCGCGCTGGAGGCCTACGAAGGCAGCGGCGAATGCCATGTGGACGGCCGGGCGTTTGCGGCGTGGGCGGTGGCTGCGCTGGGCTGATTGTTCTTTCCCTGCTTTTTCCCGCCGAACAGAAGCGAAGTGTGCTACAATAGCATCAACCTACATCTGGAGGTATCACCATGAACATCGATCTCTGCGTTGATTCCCTGTCCATGCCCCTGCCGGAGGACATTCTCAAGCGCAAGTGGGCGGGCGACCTGGAGGGCGCGGTGGCGGCCATCGATATCCGCCTGCAGGAGGACTTGCCGGAGATGCTCCGCGCACGCCTGATCTGCGAAAAGGAGCGCATCCGCCGTCTGCCCACCCAGTACCCCTGGAGGCGGGAGCAGGCGCTGCAAAAGCTGCAGGAGCTGATCCCTGGCATGACCAGCGAGGATCTGGACAAGTGGGAATTGGCCGGCAAGGTGGATTTCATCTATATCCATGGGGAGAAGCGCTATTTCCTGCGCTTCCACAAAACCCTGGCCAAGTATCCCGAGCTGGTGCGCAAGGCCGGGCGTGAGGTCTCCTCCGCCAGTCCCTGGCTGGATCCCATGATCAAGACCATCAAGGAGAAGGGCCAGCTGCGCCGCCGCATCACCCTGGCCACCTCTGTTTATTGCGACGAGGACGCCTTTGTCCCCGGCGAGTATTTGGTGCATCTGCCCTTTCCGGCCGCCAGCGCCCAGCAGAGCGAAATGACCCTGCTGGAGGGCGACCCCGACGGCATTGGCCCCGAGGACGCTCCCGCCCGCACCGCCTGGTGGAAGCGCGAGGTGAAAAGCTGGCAGAAGTTCGCCATCAAGTACAGCTATGTGAGCTGCATCAAGTATGCCGATCCCCTGCACGCCCCCGCCCCTGCAGAGCCGCTCTACCCCAACGCCCTGCCCCCCTGCGCCAACGACCTGGCGGAAAGTGGCGCGTACATCCGCTTCACGCCCTATCTGCGCGCCCTGGCGGCTGACCTGGCCAAGGGCGAGACCACGCCCGTGGGCAAGGCCTGGAAGTTCTATGAGTTCGTGACCACGAAGGTGAAGTATTCCTTCATGCGCGACTATTTTCAGGTGGACGACCTGGGCGAATACTGCGCCGTGAACCTGAAGGGCGATTGCGGCCTGCAGGCGCTGCTGTTCATCATCCTGTGCCGTATTGCGGGCATTCCCGCCCGCTGGCAGAGCGGCATGAGCATCGACGATGACTACGTGGGCAGCCACGACTGGGCGCAGTTCTACCTGGAGGGCTGGGGATGGCTGTTCTGCGATCCCAGCTATGGCGGCGGCGCCTACCGCAACGGCAGCGCCGAGCGCCACGCCTTCTACTTCGGCAACCTTGACCCCATGCGCCTGGTGGCCAACCGCGAATACCAGGCCAAGCTCGTCCCCGAAATGCACGCCCTGCGCGTCGACCCCTACGACAACCAGTCCGGCGAAATGGAACGCATCGGCGCCGACCTCCCCTTCAACGGCCGCCAACTCGACAACGACGCCGACCTCGTGGAATTCGTAGACCTGGAGTGACCAGAGGGGACTTTGTCCCCTCTGGACTCCCCTACGAAGGGCCATTCGGCCCTTTCGAAACCCATTCGGCGATGGCCGGGTGGGTTTTCCTTTGGGGTCACGGCGCGCAACGGGCGCACCGCGACGCGGGGGAAGCATCTTGGCTCTCCCTCTGGGAGAGCTGTCAGCGCTTGCGCTGACTGAGAGGGCTGCCCCGCTTCCTTCAACGCCTTACTCTCCCTTGCACCTGTAGGGGCGATCTGCGATCGCCCGCCCGCCGCACCTATGTACCGCAACACATAAAACGCACCCCCGCTGCATGAACCCATCACGCGGCGGGGGTGCCACTATTTCCCTGTGATTTACTTGTTGAACACCGCTTCTACCTTCTGCAGCAGCTCGCGGATCTGCAGGTGCTGGGGACACTTCTTCTCGCAGAAGCCGCAGTTCTTGCAGTCGGCGTGGAGCTTGCCGCCCTTCTTCACATATTCGTTGAACATGTGCTGGGCGTGGCCGGTGAGGCCGTACACATTGTGGTAGGTGTACATATTGAAGATGGCGGGGATCTCAATGCCCGCGGGGCAGGGCTGGCAATACTTGCAGCCCGTGCAATACAGTTCGCTGAACTTCTTCAGGTCTTCCATGGCGCTGCCCAGCTGCTGCCATTCGTCCTTGGAGAAGCCCTCCGCCTTGGAGGCCAGGGCGGCGTTCTGCTTCACCATGTCCAGCGTCTGCATACCGGAGAGGGCGCAGTTCAGGTCGGGGTTGCCCAGGCAGAACTTGAAGGCCAGCTCGTAGGTGGGGATGGACGCACCGCCCGTCAGCTTGGCATACAGCTCGGTGGGGGCGCTGAGGCGGCCGCCGCCCACGGGACCCATGGCCACGGTGCCAAGACCCTTACTCTGGGCGTAGGTCAGCATTTCCTCGTTGGAGCGATCCAGCAGGTTGTACTGCACCAGCATACTCTCCATGGGAACGCCCCGCTCCTCTGCTCCGTCGATGATGTGCTTGATGGCGCTGGGTTCATCGTGGAAGGAGAAGGAGATGTGGCGGATGAGGCCTTCCTCCTTGGCCTTGCGGGCCTCCTCCAGCAGGCCGCAGGGGATCATCACCTCGTCGAAATACTTGCGGCTGATGCCCCAGAAGTGGTAGAAGTCCACATGGTCGGTGTCCAGGTTCTTGAGGCTGGTATCCAGGCGGCGGCGATACATACCGGGCTGCTCAGCGCCCTCGCCGGGGAACTTGGTGGACAAAAGGATCTTGTCGCGGAAGGCCTTCACGCCGTGGCCCAGCGCCGCCTCGGAATTCTTGTTGCAGTAGTAGGGGGCGGAATCGAAGTAGTTCACGCCCAGCTTATAGGCCTCGGCGATCATCTCGTCGGTCTTTTCGATATCGACGACCATCTTGCCGTCCTTCTCATATTCGGGGAAGCGCATACAGCCAAAGCCCAGGGCGGAGATCATTTCACCGGTGTTGCCAAACTTGCGGTAGATCATATTCGTTCTCCTTGCAACTATATTTGTGAGCATCTTACCATAGCCGGGGCGCTGCGTCAATCAGTATTTTCCAGCATCCGGCCGAATTGGGTGTCAAACAGCTGCTTGTAGATGCCGCCCTGCTGCAAAAGCTCCTCGTGCTTGCCGCTTTGGGCGATCACGCCGTGGCTGTTCAGCGCCAGGATCTTGTCCGCTGCCATGATGGTGGACAGCCTGTGGGCAATAACGATGCTGGTGCGGTTCTGCATCAGGTGTTCCAGCGCGTCCTGGATGGCGCTTTCGGAAATGGAGTCCAGGGCGGAGGTGGCCTCGTCCAGAATGAGGATCTTGGGGTCCTTCAAAATCACGCGGGCAATGGAAATGCGCTGCTTCTCGCCGCCGGAGAGCTTCAGTCCCCGGTTGCCCACCTGGGTGTCGTAGCCCTCGGGCTGGGCGGCAATGAAATCGTGGATGGAGGCAGCCTTGCAGGCAGCGATGAGCTGCTCCTCCGTGGCGTCCGGCCGGGCGTAGAGCAGGTTCTCCCGGATGGTGCCGTTGAACAGGTACGTGTCCTGACTCACCATGCCGATCTGGTCGCGCAGGTAGCTCAGGTCAAACTGGCGCACGTCCACGCCGCCGATGGTCACCCGGCCGCCGTCCACGTCCCACAGCCGGGGGATCAGGTTGATGATGGTACTCTTGCCGCTGCCGGAAGGCCCCACGATGGCTGCCATTTCCCCGGCGCGGACGGTGAAGTTGATGTCGGTGAGGATGTCCTTTTCCTCGGTGTAGCCAAAGCGCACGTGTTCAAAAACGATGTCCGCGCCCTCCACGCTGGGCTTCACCGCGTCCGGGGGCGACTGGATGTCGATGGGGCGGTCGAAATAATCAAAGATGCGGGTAAACAGCGCCAGGCTGCGGGTGAAATCCACCTGGATATTGAGCAGGGATTCCACCGGGCGGTACAGCCGATTCACCAGCGCCACCATGGCGGTGATGGTACCCACGGTGAGGCCGGTCTCCCCGGCGGCAATGATGAGATACCCGCCTGCAAAGTAGATCAGCAGCGGCCCCAGCTGGGTGAAGATGCCCATCACCAGGAAGAACCACCGGCCGGAGAGCTGCTCCTTCAGGGCCAGCTTGGTCACCTCGCCATTCACCTTCACAAAGCGCTGGTACTCGCTTTCCTCCCGGGTGAAGAGCTTCGTCAGCATACTGCCGGAAACGGACAGGGTCTCGTTGATGAGCTGGTTCATCTCGTCGTGCTTGGCCTGGCCTTCGGCGAGCAGCTTCCACCGGGTGCGGCCTGCGGTGCGGGTGGGGAGGATCAGCAGCGGGATCACCATCACGCCGATGATGGCCATCTTCCAGTTCATGCCGAAGAGCGCCACCAGCGTGGTGACCACCGTGGCCACATTGCTGAGGATGCTGCTCAGCGTGCCGGAGATCACCCCGCTCACGCCGCTGATGTCCGTATTCATGCGGGTGATGATGTCGCCCTGCCGCTCCGAGGTGAAGAAGGCGTGGCTCATGCGCTGCAGGTGGCCGTACATTTGGTTCTTCATATCGAAGATGATGTGCTGGCTGATCCAGGCATTGAGGTAGGCCGTCAACACCGACACCAGCTGGGAGGCCAGCATGGTGGCCAGCGCCGCCAGCAAAAGGCGGATGAGCAGCGCCATGCTTTCGCCCACCAGGGCTTCGTCCACGATGCGCCCGGTGATGATGCTGGGCAGCAGCCCCAGCACGGCGGAGATCAATATGGTGGCGAACACCAGGATGAACCTGGTCCAGTAGGGCGCCAGGTAGGTGAGGATGCGCTTGATCAGCGCCCAGGTCACCGTGGGCAGGCTTTCTTTTTCTTCATCGGTGAGGAAGCCGCGGGGGTTGCGTCCGTGCTGCATGGGGTGCCTCCTTTGTAAAAAATGAGCGACCGAAAAGGCCGCTCAATTGCTTATTTGCTATTCATCAGGCAGGAGCCGTTCTTCACAAAATACTCCACGCCGCTCCACAGGGTGATGCCCACCACCCACAGCGCCAGCACCAGGCTGATCACGTTGCCGGAAACAGGCAGGCGGAAAAGCATCAACCACAGCACCAGCACGATCTGGCTCACGGTCTTGATCTTGCCCAGCTTGCCCGCGGCGATGACCTTGCCATTGCCCACCGCCACCATGCGCAGGCCGTCCACGCACAGCTCGCGAGCCAGGATCACGATCACCATCCACGCGGGCATCAGGCCCAGGTGGATCAGCATGACCATGGCGCTGAGGTTCAAAAGCTTGTCGGCCACCGGGTCGATGAACTTGCCGAAGTCCGTCACAATGCCCTCTTTGCGGGCGATGTGGCCGTCCAGGTAATCGGTAAAGGCGGCCGCGCCGAACACAGCGGCGGCCAGCAGGTTGCAGATGAGGTTGTTGGGGTACATCAGCGCCACCATCACGGGGATCAGCGCCATGCGGGTAATGGACAGCTTGTTGGGCAGGTTCATAGCATTTCTCCCATCAGGTCGTAGGTTTCAGCCTGGGTGATCTTCACATTCACAAAGGAGCCAATTTGAGGTGCCTTTTTCGCCGTGAACACGATCTCGCCATCGGTCTCCGGGGCCTCGAACTGGCTGCGGCCAAGGATGAGGCCATCCTCGCCCACGTCGGTGACCAGCACCTTTTCGGTCTTGCCCAGGCGCAGCAGGTTGCGCTTCAGGGAGATCTCCGCCTGCAGGGTCATCAGCCTGTCCAGACGCTCCTGCTTGATCTCCTCGGGGATCTGGTCGGGCATACGGGCGGCGGGGGTGTCCTCCTCGGCGGAGTAGGCAAAGGCGCCCAGCCGGTCGAACTCAGCTTCCTTCAGGAAGTCCAGCAGCTCCTGGAACTGCTCCTCGGTCTCGCCGGGGAAGCCCACAATGATGCTGGTGCGCAGCGCAAAGCCCCGCTCCCGGGCCAGCTGCAAGCAGCGGCGGATGTCGGAGGAATCCCCACGGCGGTGCATCCGCTTCAGCACCGTGTCGTTGATGTGCTGGATGGGCAGGTCCAGGTATTTGCAGATGTTGTCGTGCTTGGCCATCACGTCCAGCAGGCGCTGGTCGGTCTCATCGGGGTAGCAATACAAAACGCGCAGCCAGTCCACGCCCTCGATGGCGGCGGCCTTTTCCATCAGCTCCGGCAGGGCGGTATGCTCCTGCCAGTCGGTGCCATAGCGGGTGGAATCCTGCGCCACCAGGATATGCTCCCGCACGCCCTGGCGTGCCAGGGACTCCATTTCGGCCAGGATGGCCTTCTCGTCCCTGGAGCGGTAGTGGCCGCGGATGAGGGGAATGGCGCAGAAGGTGCAGCGGTTGTTGCAGCCATCGCCGATGCGGGTGTAGGCGGTGTAGAAGGGGGTGGTCAGCACGCGAGACTGCTCGAAGAAGTTGAACTTCTCCTGGCAGAGGGACTGGCGCTTGCCCTGCAAAGCCTTCTCGATGGCGTCGGCCAGCTGTTCATACTGGTTCACGCCCATCAAAAGGTCGATCTCAGGGATCTCCTCCAGCAGGCTCTGTTCATACCGCTGGGCCAGGCAGCCGGTGACCACCAGCACCTTGCAGCGGCCGGTCTTCTTATACTCAGCCATTTCCAGAATGGCGTCGATGGACTCCTCCTTGGCGGCCTCGATGAACCCGCAGGTATTCACCATGAGGATATCAGCCTCGGCGGGGTCGCCGGTGAAGGTATAGCCCCTGTCCTGCAAAAGCCCCAGGGCGATCTCGGAATCCACGCGGTTCTTGTTGCAGCCAAGGGAGATCATGCCAACTTTCAAGCTCATGAATGGTTCCTTTCATCTAATAACAGAATACACCGCCATTGTAACACGTTTTGGGGCGGTTGGCAATCACAGAGAAAACCCCGGATCAAAGCGATCCGGGGTGGAGGGGTCAGTTCAGCAGCCAGTCGTTGGCGTCGGAGGAATCATCGGAGAGCCAGTCGGCGGCGTCGGGGTAGGCGACGGGGAGCTTGTTGTCTTTGCAGTACTGCTCTGCGTAGCTGTCGTAGGGGACGGTGATGGTTTTCAGACTGCCGCAGTTGAAAAACGCATTCATGCCAATGGCGGTGACGCTGTCAGGAATGGTGACGTTCGTCAGGCTGCTACAGCGAGCAAATGCGCGCTCGCCGATGGAGGTAACACGGTCAGGAATGATGATGCTTGCCAGGCCTTCACAGGAGTTAAACGTATCATCCCCGATGCGTGTAATGCTACCCGGCAGAGTGATGCTTATGAGTTCGTCACAGGAGGAAAACGCAGAATCACCAATGGAAGTCACACTTTGAGGAATGACGATGCTTGCCAGGCGGCCACACTCGGAAAACGCACTTTGTCCGATGGTTGTAACAGTATCCGGCAGGGTGATGCGTTCCAGCTTGGTACAGAAGGTAAACGCATGATCCCCGATGGTGAGAATCCCCTCAGGTACGGTGTATTCCGCAGCGGTGGACACGCAAGGGTAGCAGATCAGCTTCTTATCAGCTTTGTGGAACAGAACATCATCGATCATCGCAAACACGGGGTGGTCAGGGGAGACAATGATATCCACCAGTTTTGTGCAACGCTCGAACGGATTGCTTCCCATGGTGACCAGGCTATCCGGCAGAGAGATGTAAGTCAGGCTGAGACAGTTGTAAAGCGCCCGGTCACCGATGGTGGTTAATCCTTTCGATAGCCTGATGCTCGTCATGTTGTGGCAGGTATTAAACGCAGAAGACTCGATGGTTGTAACAGTATCCGGCAGGGTGATGCTCTTCAGGCTGCCGCAGTTGAGAAACGCAGAATCACCAATGGAAAGGATTCCCTTTGGTACGGCGTATTCCGTATCCGTAAAGGAGTGGGGGTAGCAGATCAGCTTCTTATCACCTTTATGGAACAGAACGCCATCGATGGTTGCAAACGCAGGATGGTCAGGTGCGACCTTGATCTCTCTCAATTCCTTGCAATAGGCGAAAGGGTTCTTTCCCATGGTGACCAGGCTATCCGGCAGCGTAACGATTCGAAGTTTACTGCAGGCAGCTAACGAATAATTTCCCAGGCTTGTTACGGGATGTCCGTCCAGCTGAGAAGGCAATTCCAATTTGGCGAGGAGCTTGGTGTCGCCCACGTAGCCCGTGATTTCTGCCGTTCCATCTTCCAGCAAAACATATTTGTAACATCCGCTGGTATACTTCGTGGGTGCTTCCTCCGCTATCGCGCAGGGCAAAGCAAAACAGAACATCAAAACAACCAGCAGCCACATTTTCTTCATATGCAATTTCTCCCTATGGCTATATTGCTGTTGCTATTATAGCATAGGCGGGGTGGAGGCCGCAAGGGGCGGTTCCGCAGCGCAATCTGGCTGTGCATATTGTAGGGGCGAACTGCGTTCGCCCGCTGCGCTGCATTTCCCGCCTTGTGTGCATAGGTGCAACGTGCGGGCGATCACAGATCGCCCCTACAGGTGCAGGCACAAGCAGCTGAGCGGGAAATGCAGTGTTCCACCTCATCCGGTCTGACGGGCACGCAAAAGCCTCCCTTGTGTAAAGGGAGGTGTCTGAGCGTAGCGAAGACGGAGGGATTGGGCGCTGCTTGCATCACTCCGTATGCAGAAGTGCAATCCCGCTACAGCCAATCCCTCAGCCCCTTCGGGGCAGCTCCCTTTGCACAAGGGAGCCTTTTGGCTACTGTTCCCCCCACATCCTGTGCCTGGCATTGCGCCCAGCCACAATTCGTGATTTTTTTCACAAAAAGAATGGGAAAATCATGTTTACCCTATTGCAAAATACAGGGAAATTGGGTAAAATATTAGACGGAACATTCCGCGAACATATTAAGGAGGTACATTCCAATGGCTGTTAAGGTTGCTATCAATGGCTTCGGCCGCATTGGCCGTCTTGCTTTCCGTCAGATGTTCGGCGCTGAGGGCTACGAAATCGTGGCTATCAACGACCTGACCAAGCCCGAGATGCTGGCTCACCTGCTGAAGTACGATACCGCCCAGAAGGGCTACTGCGGCGCCATCGGCGAGAACAAGCACACTGTCGAGGCTACCGAGGATTCCATCATCGTCGACGGCAAGGAGATCAAGATCTACGCCGAGAAGGACGCTGCTAACTGCCCCTGGGCTGCCCTGGATGTGGACGTTGTGCTGGAGTGCACCGGCTTCTACTGCTCCAAGGAAAAGTCCATGGCTCACATCAACGCTGGCGCCAAGAAGGTCGTTATCTCTGCCCCCGCTGGCAACGACCTGCCCACCGTTGTGTTCTCCGTGAACGAGAATACCCTGACCAAGGAAGACAAGATCATCTCTGCTGCTTCCTGCACCACCAACTGCCTGGCTCCCATGGCTAAGGCCCTGAACGACACCTATCCCATCCAGAGCGGCATCATGACCACCGTGCATGCTTACACCGGTGACCAGATGATCCTGGACGGCCCCCATCGCAAGGGCGACCTGCGTCGTGCCCGTGCCGGTGCCCAGAACATCGTGCCCAACTCCACCGGCGCTGCCAAGGCCATCGGCCTGGTCATCCCCGAGCTGAACAAGAAGCTGATCGGCTCCGCCCAGCGCGTGCCTGTTTGCACCGGCTCCACCACCCTGCTGGTTGCCGTTGTTAAGGGCCAGGATGTGACCAAGGAGTCCATCAACGCCGCCATGAAGGCCGCCGCCTCCGCTTCCTTCGGCTACACCGAGGAGCAGCTGGTGTCCTCCGACATCATCGGCATGACCTACGGCTCCCTGTTCGATGCCACCCAGACCATGGTCGCCAAGATCGACGACGACACCTATCAGGTGCAGGTCGTGTCCTGGTACGACAACGAGAACTCCTACACCTCTCAGATGGTCCGCACCATCAAGTACTTCGCTGAGCTGAACTAATTGATTTACAAGGCTTTGCGGGTTCTCAGGTGAAAGCGAGAATTTCGTGTGGTACGTAAAATGTTAATTTGGTACGGTAAACCTTCCATGCTGAAGGTGCTGCTGGTACGATAAACGTTTTCCCCTCTTTCCAATGGCTTTTGTCAAAGGAAAGAGGGGTTTTTGTATGCGTTTTTCGGAGGCCATTCAGGAGTTCGGTTTTGACTGTCGGGCGAGGAAGTTGTCTGATAAGACCATCAGCAATTATCAAAAGCAGCTTCGCTATTTACAGCGGTATTTGGAAGCAGAATATCGCTTGCATGAAGTGGAGGAAGTGCGGAGCCTCCACCTCAAACAGTTTCTTGTTTCAATGGATGACAAGGGCAGGAAGCCCAGGTATATCAATGACCTG
>JAGBEX010000031.1 GCA_017936765.1 Clostridia bacterium | reverse complement strand
CCACATAGCTCACCATTTCCGGTGGCAATGACGAAGGGGTCCCACCTGTTCCCATCCCGAACACAGAAGTTAAGCCCTTCAGTGCCGAAAGTACTTGGCTGGACACGGCCCGGGAGGATAGGTCGCTGCCGGATTCCATATGAAGCATCTCACTTAGAGGTGCTTCTTTTTTTCGTTGCACGCGGAAGGTGCGGAAGGATAAGGTCGACTGGAACGCGAGCTGCCAGCGGGCGCTGCCCGCGAGGTGCTTCTTTTTTGTTGCATGTGGAGGTTGCGTCATTGGAGCAACGAAAACGACATTTCACCCTTCTGATATTGTGATTTTGCGTTTGGGATGATACAATCATCCTGGTGGCATACAACAACCTTTCCACGGTTAAGCTAATCCAAAGGAGGCTGCTATGTTTTATTTCGACTGGACATATTTTTTGATCATCCCCGGCCTGCTACTGGGCATGTGGGCGCAGCACAAGGTGAACAGCGCCTATCAGGAGTATTCCCGCGTGGGTACGCGGCTGGGACGCCCGGCCAGCGAGGTGGTGGCGGAGCTTTTGCGCCGCAATGGCAACAGCGTGGTGCGGGTGGGGCGCGTGGGCGGCCAGCTGACTGACCACTACGATCCCGGCAAGGAGCTGCTGAACCTCTCGGAGGGCGTGTATGGCTCCGGCAGCGTGGCGGCGCTGGGCATTGCAGCCCACGAGGCAGGCCACGCCATGCAAAAGCTGGAGGGCTACGCACCCCTGAAGCTGCGCACGGCGGCGGTGCCGGTGGTGAACATCGGCTCCCGGACGTCCACGCCGCTGTTTCTGCTGGGGCTGGTGTTTTCCTGGCAGCCGCTGGTGTACATCGGTATTGCGCTGTTCAGCCTGTCGGTGCTGTTCTCGCTGATCACCCTGCCGGTGGAGTTTGATGCCAGCAATCGCGCCATCCGTATGCTCACGGAGGGCGGCTATGTGACCGAGAGCGAGCGCAGCGGCGTGAAGGCCGTGCTGAACGCGGCGGCGCTGACCTATGTGGCTTCGGCGGTGACCAGCATCCTGTCGCTTCTGCGGCTGCTGATGATCGCCCGCTCGCGGGACCGGGACTAAGGGAGACAAGTGGAGGATATACCAATGAGATTGCGTTTCAAGCAGCGGTTCTTTTCCTGGTTGGACAGCTATGATATCTACACCGAGGACGGCGAGGTGGCTTACACCGTGAAGGGTCAGCTGGCCTGGGGGCATAAGCTGAAGATCTTCGATGCCAGCGGATGCGATGTGGGTACGGTGCAGCAGGTGGTGCTGACCTTCCTGCCCAAGTTTGAGATGTACCTGGGCGAAAACTACCTGGGCTGCATCAAAAAGGAGCTGACCTTCTTCAAGCCCAAGTTCACCATCGATTGCAATGGCTGGCAGATGGAGGGCAACTTTTTCGAGTGGGATTACACCATTCTGGATGGCTCCGGCAACACCGTGGCCACGGTGACCAAAGAGGTGTGGAACTGGACGGACACCTATGCGCTGGACATCGTGAACCCTGCCGACGCCCTGCAGGTGCTGATGCTGGTGCTGGCCATTGATGCGGAGAAGTGTTCGAGGAATTAACTTTTTTTGCAAAATATGTGACTGTTTTGCCTCCGGGCATCGTCTATATAGGTGAAATACCAATGAGGAGGACTGCCTATGAAACGGATGCTGATGGCTTTGCTGCTGTGCCTGCTTGTTTATTGCGGCGCAAATGCTGAAACGGTGATGGAGGGCGAGGTCAGCACGATCACCTTCACCTATCAGGATTACCAAAATCAAGCGCTGAACGATACGTTCTATTTTTCTGATGACGAGATTTGGTTCATCTTCGAGAACGGCACCACCGACAGCGTGCTTGTGCGCTTCAATGCAGACGGCCAGGTGATGGATGAATGGCGTGTCCAGACCATCACAGGCGAGGATCCGAGGATCCTTTGCATGAATCGCGTTGACGGTAATGCGCTGCTGGGTTGCATGGACTTCAACAGCTTCCGCGGCGAGGTGATCGTCTTTGACCAGAGCCAGAAGGAAATTGCACGGAATACCCTGCCGAAGAATGTGATTATCAACCAAATGCGCCCGACCCAGCGGGGGATGCTGGTGCTGGGTGCGACGGACGATGGGGAGAGCAAAGGCAGCTTTTACCTGACGGAGATTGATTCCCTTGGGCAAGTGATATTTGAGAAGCAGATTCCCTTTACCAAAGAGCCGGGCGCGCTGTGGTATGCCACCGAATCACATGCAACCAGCGATGGTGAGAACTTCTACCTGTTGGCCAAGACTGGCATGGCCGGTACGCTGATGGCCAAGGAACAGCTGATCTGTCTTGATCAGAGGGGTGAGATGCTGTGGATGGTGGAATTGCCCGCTTCCTTCTATACCAATGATCTGGCAGTAATGAATGGCTCTGTCTATCTGGTGGGCGTCGCGGGTGAGCGGGATGAGTATGGCTGCTTAATCAACCAGCGAAGTGCGATTATGCGCTATGCGACCGATGGCACCCGGCAATGGCAGATGGCGTATCCGGAGGTCAGCGGGCGCTATACCTTCTACCATGTGGCAGTAGGTATGGAAAACTGCTATGCGATATCCAACGAGAACGAAGGCCAGGCCTACGCGGTGGAGATCGAGGCGGATGGCTCCATCGGTGTGCTGAAGCACCTGGTGTTGGACGGCGGATTAAGTGCTGTGAACGAGCACGGGCAGCTGGTGTTCCTGGGCGACCAGGGGGATGAGCTGTTTATCCGCACGGTGGAATAAAACGAAAACGCTATGCTTTACGGCATAGCGTTTTCGTTTTACTCGTGAACGAACGTTCGCAGCAGCTCTCGCGCTTCTTCTGCCTCCATCATCGTCCCGTCAAGGCTGCTGCGGCAGTAGCGGCGGGGTGGCAGGTAGAGCAACTTCGGCGTGGCGCCCTCGGCGGTGTGGTACTGGGGCAGAGCATCAAAGGCGGGCGTGGGTCGGTTGCTGACGATGATGAACCGCTTGGGTACGGCCAGATAGGCGTTCAGCAGCGCCTCGTTGCCCTGGAAGAAGCAATTGCTGCGCTCGTTGAAGGCGAAGTACAGGGCAGGCGGTTGATCAGCATAGTTGGGCAGGATGAAGTAAGCCAGGTCAGCATCCATGATGGCCTGATAAATGCGGCGAACATCGTCATGGGCATGGGGACAGGCTTCAGCGCGGGTGAAACATTGGCAGTTGCAGCCGCAGCAAGGAGAAATGTCCAGCGCGGCCACGGGATAGAGAGCAATTTCAGCCCCGGAATGCAGCTGGCGCAGCTGGTGGGCAATGGCGGCGCAGTTGCCGCTGCTGCGGGCGCTGAAATGCAGGATCGCAATGTTCATCAGGCCTTGTCTCCCTTGCTGTCCCTTGCCCAGGCCAGAACGGCCTCGGCGGCGGGCTTGCTGATGCCCGGGGTGGCCAGCAGCTCCTCCTCGGTGGCCTCGCGGATGGCCTTCAGCGAGCCGAAGCGGCTCAGCAGGGCCTTGCGGCGCTTGGGGCCAATGCCGGGGATGTCCTCCAGCTGGCTGTGGACAAAGGCCTTGCCCCGCAGCGCCCGGTGGTGGGTGATGCCAAAGCGGTGCGCCTCGTCGCGGATGCGCTGCACCAGGTGGAGTTCCGGCGTGTGGTGGTCCAGGCAGATGGGTTCCTCGCGCCCGGGCAGGAAGATGCGCTCGCCCACCTCTGCCAGGCCAAACATGGGTACGGTGACGCCCAGCTCCTGCAGGGCCTCTTGGGCAAAGCGCAGCTGCTGTGGGCCGCCGTCGATGAGGATCAGGTCGGGCAGGTCGCTGAACTTGCCGCCCATGGGGGACTGGCCTGCGGCCTCCCGCTGGGCTTTTTCCTCCAGCCCGTGGGTGAAGCGGCGGCGCAGGACTTCGTTCATGGAGGCAAAGTCGTTGGCGCCCTCCACAGTCTTGATGCGGAAGCGGCGGTACTCCTTCTTGGCGGGTACGCCGTCGATAAACACCACCATGGCCGCCACAGAAAGCACGCCCTGGGTGTTGGAGATGTCGTAGCCCTCGATGCGGCGGGGCGGGTTTTCCAGCCCCAGGATGCGCCCCAGGCTGGCGGCGGCACCCACGGTGCGCTCCTCCCGGATGGCGGTGCGGGCGTTGCGCTTTTCCAGGGCATCAGCGGCGTTCTTGGCGGCCAGCAGCACCAGGTCGTGCTTCTCGCCACGGCGAGGCGTGCGGAGGCTCACAGCGGCGTTTTTCTGCTGGCGCAGCCATTGCTCCAGCTGCTCGGTGGCGCCTTCGGGCAGGGCCTGGCACAGCACGTGCCGGGGGATCAGGTTGCCGTCCTCGTAATACTGGGTGAGGAAGGAGGCCAGCACCTCGCCGGGTTCCTCGCTGCCCTCCTGGGGCAGGGCGAAGTGTTCGCCGCCGATCATCCTGCCGCCGCGGACGTACACGATCTGGATCATGGCGTCAAGGCCGTCCTGCGCCAGGGCGATGATGTCCTGCTCGGCCTGCTCGGTCTGGATGGCGATCTGGCGCTCCATCAGCCCCTGCACGTCGCGGATCTTGTCGCGGATCACCGCGGCCTTTTCGTATTGCATCTTCTCGGCGGCGGCCATCATGTCGGCCTTGAGCTTATCCACCACCTGCTTGTAATCGCCATTGAGAAAGGACAACACGCCGTCCAGCATATCCCAGTAGGCTTCCTCGGTGCATTTGCCAGCGCAGGGCGCCATGCAGCGGCCGATATCGTAGTTGATGCAGGGCCTGCGGGGCGTTTTCAGCGGCAGGGCCTGCTTGCAGGTACGCAGGGGGAACACGCTCCGCACCGCGTCGATGACCTGCTTCACCGCCGTGGCGCCAATATAGGGGCCGAAGTACTTGGCGCCGTCCTTCTCCATGCGCCGCGCCAGGGTGAGGCGGGGGAACGGCTCCTTCAAGTCCACCCGCAGGTAGGGGTAGTGCTTGTCGTCCTTCAGCAGAATGTTGTAATAGGGCTTGTGGTGCTTGATGAGGTTGCATTCCAGGCACAGAGCCTCCAGGTTGGTGTCGCACAAAAGCACATCGAAATCCGCAATGTGGGAGATCATGGCGGCCACCTTGGGCGTGTGGTAGGTGTCGCGGAAGTAGGAGCGCACGCGGTTCTTGAGGTTCACGGCCTTGCCCACGTAGATGATGGTCCCCTCAGCGTCCTTCATCAGATAGCAACCCGGACTCTCCGGCAGCTTGGCGATCTTGGTCTCCAGGGTCTCGCCCCAGTTCAGTTTAGCCATGCGCGCACCTCCCTTCCACCCTATTATAGGCCACAAAAGCGGCGGGTGCAATGTTTTTTCTTGCATTTGTCATGGGAGTGTGCTATAATCATCAGGTACGCCGGAGTGGCGGAATGGCAGACGCGGCGGATTCAAAATCCGTTGGCAGCGATGTCGTGTGGGTTCAAGTCCCACCTTCGGCACAGAAAGAGCTTTGGACGCAGATCCAAGGCTCTTTTTCTCTTGATGCGATGGAAAGATTGTGCTATACTGAACCCAACAACCAACTTGGAGGAGGAGTTACCCATGAAAAAGTTCTTTGAGGATTTCAAAAAGTTTGCTCTGCGCGGCAATGTGCTGGATATGGCCGTCGGCGTTATCATTGGCGGCGCGTTCACCGGCATTGTGACTGCCCTGACGGCCAATTTCATTAACCCGCTGCTGAACCTGATCATGACCGGCACCCCTGGCGAGATCAGCGAGGGTGTGGCCTGGTCCTGGGGTCTGGCGGCTTCTGCCTTCCTGACCACGGTGATCAACTTCATCATCACCGCCTTCGTGCTGTTCTGCCTGATCCGTGGCATGAACAAGCTGATGAGCATCGGCAAGAAGCCTGCTGCTCCCGCTGCCCCCACCACCAAGAAATGCCCCTACTGCCTCAGCGAGATCCCGCTGGAAGCTACCCGCTGCGCGCACTGCACCAGCGAACTGAAGTAAAAAGAAGGAAGCGACCAAGGGTCGCTTCCTTCTTTTTTAATGCGGAATTCGGAATTGAGAGTGTGGCACGGGGCGGGCGATCGCAGATCGCCCCTACATTTGCGGAGAGAAGATTCGCGCTGGTGCAAGCGGCGCAGCCCTCTCAGTCTTCGCTACGCTCAGCCAGCTCCCCCAGAGGGGGAGCCAAGACAGCTCCTTCCCCCGCGTCGCGGTGCGCCCGTTGCGCGCCGTGACCCCCGCAAAAGGAAAAACCCACCCGGCTATCGCCGAATGGGTTTCGAAAGGGCCGAACGGCCCTTCGTGGGATCCTTAAGGGCAAAGCCCTTAAGCGGAGTCCAGAGGCAGCGCCTCTGGTCACTTGCGCAGGGTGATGACGACGTGACGGTTGGGTTCGTCGCCTTCGGAGTGGGTATCGACGGCTTCGTTGGCCTGCAGGGCGCTGTGGATGATGCGGCGCTCGTAGGGGTTCATGGGCTCCAGGGAGACCTTGCGGCCGGTCTTCACGGCGCGGTTGGCCATGCGGTTGGCCAGGCGGATGAGGGTATCCTCGCGCTTGGCGCGGTAGTTCTCGGTGTCCAGGGTGACGCGGGTGTAGCCTTCCTGGCCGCGGTTGATTTTCAGACTGGTCAGGTACTGCAGGGCGTCCAGGGTCTCGCCGCGGCGGCCGATGAGGATGCCCAGGGTGTCGCCGGTCATCTTCACAAACACATTGCCTTCGGCGTCGTTGCCCACGGCCACGTCCACCTCAACGCCCATCAGGTGGGTCAGCTCCTTCAGGAAGGCCTGAGCCTTGCCAGCGGCGGAGTCGGCCACCACCTGGTCGTTCTCCAGCATGGTCACCACGGGCTTCTCGATGGGCTTGGCGGGCGCCTTGGGGGGCAGGGGCTTCTTTTCGGCGGCGGGCTTTTCGGCCTTTTCAGCCTTGGGCTTCTCCTGCTTGGGCTGCTTGGGAGCCTTCTCCTTCTTTTCGGGAGCGGGCTTCTTCTCGGCGGGCTTTTCGCTCTTCTCGGCCTTGGGCTTTTCCTGCTTGGGTTCGGCCTTTTCCTTCTTTTCGGCGGGCTTCTTGGCAGGCTTCTTGGCGGGCTTTTCCTCGGTGAGGGAGGCCAGCAGGTCTTCCTCCTGCTCCTTCACGGTGAGGCGCACCTTAGCCAGGCGGGAGCCAAACAGGCCGAAGAGCCCCTTGCTGCCCTCGTCGATGATGTCAACAGTCACATCGCTGATGGAAACGCCCAGGGTTTCCAGACCGGCAGAAATAGCCTCTTCAATGGTCTTGGCAGAAGATTCGTAGGTCTTCATTTGCTCTATTCCTCCAATATATATGGCAGATTACTTCACTTTGCCTTCCACGGCCACGGTATCGGCGGCCTTCTTTTCCTTCATGTCCAGATACTTGTTGATGCCCCAGTTCTGCACCATGGCGATGAGGTTGCTGGCCACCCAGTACAGGGCGAAGGCGGCGGTGTAGCTGAAGCACAGATACAGGGTGAACAGGGGGAAGAACCACTTCATGAAATTGCCGGTGGAGTTCTGCTGGCCATCGGTCTGGGCAGGCTGCGTCATGGCAGACATCAGGTACTGGCTGCCGGCAGAGAGCAGGGGCAGCAGGAACCAACCGTTGAAGTTCTTGATCACGCTCACGGTGGTGATGATCAGGTTGAAGTTGAAGCCGGGCAGGGTGGACACCTGCTCCACATAGGTGGGCATGGCGGCCATGGTGTTGTAAATGGCTTCGATGCTGCCGCGCAGGTTGGTGCCAAAGGACTCGTAGGAGATCACGGTGCCGGTGGCGGACTGCACAGCGCCGGAGAGGGCGTCCACAGTCTCGGCAGGCAGGGCGGTGAGAGCCTTCTGCCAGATATCGGCGGGGATCAGGTTAAGGCTGTTCAGGTCAGGCCAGGCAGCGGCAAAGGGGCTGTCGGGCATCCAGAGGTTCTTGATCCACAGCCAGGACTCCAGCACAGGCTCGTTGCCCAGCAGGATGTCGAAGGTCTGCTGCACCAGATGCTCGTTGGACACCATGCGCATGGCGTTGAACATGGCGATGAGGATGGGGAAGGTGAGCAGCATGGGCAGGCAGGAGGACATGGGATTCACGCCCTCCTTCTTATACAGCTCGGCCATCTTGGCGTTCAGCTTGTCCTTGTCGTTGGCATACTTCTTCTGCAGCGCAGCGATCTGGGGCTGGATCTTGGTGGTCTTGCGCATACCCACGCGGCTCTTGTAGTCGAAGGGCATGAGGACCAGCTTGATCAGCAGCGTGAACACGATGATGGACCAGCCGTAGTTGCCGAACAGGGAATTGATACCATCCAGGATACCTTTGAGGAATTCGTTCATTTCGGGTTATTCCCTCCTTAGGATAACGTTGGGATCCTCCGGCACGGGGTCGTAGCCGCCCTTGGAAAAAGGATTGCAGCGCAAAATGCGCCACAGGGCCATCCAGCCGCCCTTCCATGCACCATAGCGCTCGATGGCCGTAACGGCGTACTTCGAGCAGGATGGAATGTAGCGGCAGCAGGGGCCGTTCCTTTTGTTGGGGCTGATGCTGCGGCGGTAAAAGTTGATGCACCAGAGCAGAAAGCGTTTCATCACGCGCGATTCCCTTCCTTAAAGGCAGCGTGCTTCTTGAGCAGATAGCCTACGTCCTTTTGCAGGGACTGGAAGGTGGCATTGGCGGCTGAGGGCCTGGCTACGATCACGTACAGGCCGTTTTTCACATCCCCCAGATGGGGCCGGAAGCATTCGCGCAGGCGGCGCTTGACCAGGTTGCGGGTCACAGCGTTGCCCACCTTTTTGCTGACGGAAAAACCGACCTGCAGCCCTCTGCCCTTGGCATAGAGCATGACCAGATCCCGACAGGCGACGCTCTTTCCGCGGTGATACACGTACTGGAACGCCTTGTTTTTTTGCAGCCGATAACGTCTTTCCATGGTTGACATCATCCTCTCACACCGTGCGAGAAAAATCCGTTGGCATGGCATTAGGCCGCCACCCATCGGGCGCGGCCAACTTGCCGGAATATGAGGAAAAGCCCGCCTCACGGCGCGAAACGCGCTTATGGGCGGGCTTCATCCACAAGGCTCAGGGCAGGGGACTGACTTACACAGTCAGTTCCTTGCGGCCACGACGGCGACGGGCAGCCAGCACGCGGCGGCCATTCTTGGTGGACATACGGGCGCGGAAGCCGTGCACCTTGCTGCGCTGACGCTTCTTGGGCTGATAGGTACGGAACATGGTCAACACTCCTCACAAAGTTGGTTAATCGGACTTGCATCCGAATTGCTACACAACAGCCCTAACAGTATACCTGTTTTGGCTGGGCTTGTCAAGCAGATTTCACGAAATTTCCCTTCACCGACTATAACGTCCGGTGAGTACCTCGTTCACATAGGCATCCCGGTGGGGCAGGGCGTCGTCCATCAGGGCGATATCCGCTGCGGCCTGGTTGTCGTAGGGTACGGCCAGGATGGTGAACAGCAGGGGAGCAGGCCTGGCGGAGTCCTTCTCGCCCTCCACCAGCAGGGCGTGGGCGCGGTTGACGCCCATGCTGTTGCCAACGCTGCCGGTGTTCACGATGTAGCCATCGTGCAGCGAGCGGAAGAAGGGGCGGTGGCTGTCGGCAAAGATCACGCCGCCAAAGTTGCCCTTCTCGGTGTGGAAGGCCTGGCCCAGCTTCTCCTTGTCGTCCTGCACCTGCAGCAGGGGCGTTACGGGGCGGCCGTGGAACAGCCGAAAGCGAATGCCGCTGAGCAGCACCTCCTGCTCCCTGGGCAGGGAGTTGAGCCAATTCATGCGCTCCTCGCCCAGCTGGTTCCAGAAGTAACCGTCCTCCGGGAACTCCTTGCCGCCGATGCCGTAATCCCAGTTGCCGCCCACGCACAGGGTGCAATGGCTGCGCACCCAGTCGCAGGTCTCGGCATTGCTGGGGCCTTTGCCCACCGCATCGCCCAGGAACCACACTTCATCGGGCTGAATCTGCTCCAGCATCCTCTCCATGGCCAGGGTGGCGGGGAGATTGCCGTGCAGGTCGCCCAGCATCACGATCTTCATGGGTCAGCTCCTTTATTCGGGGTAGACCATGGTCTCGGGGGTGCAGGCGGCCAGCACCTGGCAATAGGCAGCGGCCTCGGCCTTGGCACCGGCCAGGTCATGCTCCAGGTAGTTGCCACACTCGATCTTCTTCGCGCCGGGGATCTCGCCCTCAAAGGCGGCGGAGAAGGCAAAGGCGTCCTGCACCAGGCGGATGGCATCCTGCTTGCTCACGCTGTCCCGCAGGATGAGGTAGAAGCCGGTGCGGCAGCCCATGGGGCCAAAGTACACCACCTGGTCGGACATATCGCCGCTGCGCACAAAGGTGGCCACCAGATGCTCCAGGGTGTGCATGGCGGGCTGAGCCAGGTAGTCGCCCTGGTTGGGGAACTTCAGCCGCAGGTCGTAGGTGATGTCCTCGCCGTCGATGCGGGAAACATACATACCGGGGGTCAGCAGGTCGTGGTTGATGGTGAAGGAAGCGATCTTACGCAGCATGGAGTTCATCCTTTCTGTAGGGGCAGCCCAGCTGCTGTGCCAGGCGCTTGCTCACATGGAGGTAGCAGGGGAAGAGAAACAGGTCGGCAGCGATCCAGGCGGCGGGGTTGGCGCAGCAGGCACCAGCATAGCCCAGCACAGGCACCAGCGCTACAGCCACCAGTGTGCGGGCGATCATCTCAGCCACACCGGCAAACATGGCCGCACGGGTAAAGCCCATGCCCTGGATGGAGAAGCGCAGTAGGTTCACCATCAGCAGGAAGAAGTAGGGAACGGTGTTGTACATCAGGTACAGGTACGCGTGGGACAGCACGTCGGTCTCCGCGGCGCTGATGAACACCGTGAGCAGCTTGGGACCCAGCAGCCAGGCCACCAGGAACACGATCACGCAGTACACACCGCCGATGATGGTGGCGGTCTTCAGGCCCTGGTGGATGCGGTAGACCTTGCGAGCGCCCACATTCTGGCCGGAGAAGGTGGCCATGGTGGTGGACAGGGCGTCGATGACGCAATAGAACAGGTTGCACAGCTTGCTGGCGGCGGCCACACCGGCCACAGCCACCGTACCCAGGCCATTGATGGCGGTCTGGATCACCACGGAGCCGATGGCCGTGATGGAAAACTGCAGGCCCATGGGGATGCCCATGCCCACCAGGCTCTTGGCGTGGGAGGGACGGAAGCGCATCTCGTCCTTGTTCAACTGCAGGATGGGGAAGCGGGTCTTCATCACCACCAGGCAGCCCACGCCGCTGAACAGCTGGCTGATGATGGTGGCAATGGCCGCGCCACGCACGCCCATGTTGAAGTAGAGGATGAACACCGTGTCCAGCACCACATTGATGATGGAGGCGGCCACCACGAAATACACAGGGGTCTTGCTATCGCCCAGGGCGCGGAGGATGCCGCTGGACATATTATACAAAACCGTCACCGGCAGCGCCATGAAAATGGGCTGAATATAGGCAATGGCGTCCTGGATGATGTCCTCGGGGGTATTCAGCAGGCGCAGCAGGCTGGGGCAGAGGAGCGAGGTGACCACCGCCAGCACGATGCTCAGCACCGCGCTCACATAGGCAGCATTGGCCACATAGCGGCGCAGCTCCACCTCATCCTTGGCGCCGAAGGACTGGGCGATGGGGATGGCGAAGCCCGCGCACATACCCATGCTGAAGCCGATGATCAGGAAATTGACACAGCCGGTGGAACCCACCGCCGCCAGGGCATGGCTGCCCAGAAAGCGTCCCACGATGGCCGTATCCACAAAGTTGTACAGCTGCTGGCACAAAAGGCCAAACAGCAGGGGAACCGAGAAGCCGAGGATCAGCTTCAGGGGAGAGCCTTGGGTGAAATCCTTGACTGTTGAACGAGCCATGATCCCGTTTCTTCCTTTCAAAAGGGCATATCATACAGACATATGTCTACGCTTCCCGGTATATCACAAATGGGGTGGAAATGCAATCGTCAGATTTGGCAAGAAATCGCAACGGAAAGACCCTGCCGGATGGCCCGGCAGGGCAGAAAGGGGAGCGGGATGGTCGGTTATTCGGGGGTGCGCTGGCTGCGGCGACGGCGGCCGGTTTCATCGGCGGCTTCGGCAGCATCGGCGGCAGGCTCTTCGCCTTCCACCTCCACGGTCACGGCGGCGTCAGCGGGCTTGTTCTCCTCGGGGTAGAGCTTGCGCAGGGTCTCGGCCATCAGCTCGTCGTCCTTGGCGGGGGCGTCGGCTTCCGGCTCTTCCTTGCGGGCGGCCTTTTTGCTGCTCTTGGGGGCAGGCTGGGTGTAATCGCGGTAGGTGCCGCGCTCCAGGTGATCCTGCGCCTTGGCGGACTGCATATTGGCCTGGATGCGGCGCACCACACCCACCACCAGCAGCACCAGGCACACGGAACCCAGGCCCAGGAACACCCAGTACAGCGTGTTCAGCGCATTCTGCACGGTGGCCACATACTCCGGCAGGCCGTCGGAGGTGGGGACTTCTTCATACACGGGCTTGGGCGGAGTCACGATGGGCGCTTCGGTGGGTTCGGGGGTGGGCAGCTGGTGGCTGATGCGGATCACGTTGCTCTGGAAGGTCTGGGTCTCGTTCAGCTGGTTGCGCACGCTGGCATCGAACCGATACTGACCGGCCATGGAGACGTGGACATCGCGGGTGAACTCCCGGGTCTCGCCGGGCAGGATGCTGGGGAAGGTGTACAGCGTTACGCCGGAGGCGGTGACGGTAACATCCTTCACCTCGGTGGCGCTGGCGTTGGTGACCTTCACGTTGAACTTCACCGTGCCGGGCAGGGTGTAGACCACCTCGGTATCGGCGGTGGCTTCCACATTCAGCAGGATCACCTGGCTGGGATCCACGGCGGTCACGGTCACGCGGTCGCTGGCGGTCTCCACGGCAGAGCCGGTGGCGTCGGCGCCCTTCACGGTGAACTGATAATCCACCGTCTGGGCGATAGCCACGTCCTTCTCCAGGGTCACGGTCTGACCGGCGGGAACAGCCTGGCCGGTGAAGACCTCGCCCAGCACGGGATCGGTGACCACGATGTTCTGGAAGTCCACGGTGCCGGAGTTCTTCAGCTTCAGGGTCAGCTTGATGGTATCGCCCACAGCGCCGCCCTTCTTGTCGGCAGAGAGGGTGGCGGCCAGCTTCACCTCGCCATACTTGATGGTGGCGGCGGCCTTCTTGTCGGTGGTGGTCTTGCCATTGGCCTTATAGGTAATGGTGGCCTGGCTGGTCAGGTTCTTGGTTCCCATGGTGGTGGTGAAGGTATAGCTGGCCTTTTCACCCGCGGGAACAGAGGCGATCTTGCCGTTCTTGGTGGAGATGTTGGCGTGTTCCTTGATGGTCACATCGGTAATGTCCACATTGCCGGCGTTGATCACGTCATAGGTCACGGAGACCTCCTGCCCCTTGCGGGCAGTGGTGGGGGTAATGGTGCGGTTGATCTCCACATTGGTCACCGCACCGGAGTACTCGATCTCCTTGCCGAAGTTGACGGTCTTGTTGATCAATTCGCCCGCATCATTATAAACAGAATACTTCAGCTTAAAGATCAGCCTGCCGCTTTCCAGCTGGGTCTGGGTCACGTTCCACGTGCCGGACCAGGACTTGGAGGAGCCAGCCGTGAGCGTGGGGGAGCCAAACTCCGTCACCTGCTTGCCATTGGGGTAATACAGGGTCACGGGGCCGGGCATATCGGTATCGCCCACGTTGGTCACCTTGATGGACACGGTGATCTCCTTGGGTTCGGCCAGCTTGGTGGAGCTAAGCTCGATGGCGATGTTGTAATTATCGATGGGGTCGGCGCTGGCCACATTGGCCACACCCAGCAGCACCGTCATCAGGATGACCAGGCATACGATCAGGCGTTGTTTCATGGTTTTGTTGGGCAGAGAAGTTCCACCCGTCCTCCTTCCGCGTCCGGCCGAAAAATGGCCAGAATCCACAGATACAGTCTTGCTATGATATTGTAATAGGAAATGGGGGTTTCTGTCAAGCGAAAATGACATAGAAATGTAAAACATTATGCATAATTGGACATATCGACAGCGATGAGCGGGGTAAATTCGTTTTTTCATTGCCAGAATGCGAGGTTTGTGCTATAATTATCAAATCTTTATTCCGGGAGGGATTACCATGGAATTGACCACCACGCTGGAGCTGAAAGAGCGTCTGGCAGAGCTGCAAGGGCAGCAGGTGAAACTGCAGGGCTGGATCCGCAATCACCGCAAGCAGAAGAACATGGGCTTCATCGACTTTTTCGACGGCACCTGCTTTAAGAATCCGCAGGTGGTGTATGACAATAATATCAACGAATTCGAGGCTATTCAGGCGCTGCGCGTGGGTGCGGCCATCACGGTGGTAGGCACCGTGGTCCCTTCCTATAAGGATCCCACCACCCCCGAGGTGCAGGCCAGCGAGATCATCCTGGAGGGCGACTGCCCCGAGGATTATCCCCTGCAGCCCAAGCGCCACTCCATCGAGTTCCTGCGCGAGATCGCCTATCTGCGTCCCCGCACCCGTCTGTTCCAGGCGGTGTTCCGTGTGCGCTCTGTGGCCAGCATGGCCATCCACACCTATTTCCAGGATCGCGGCTATGTGTATGTGCATACGCCCCTGATCACCTCCAACGATGCCGAGGGCGCTGGCAACACCTTTACCGTCACCACCCTGCCCCCTGAAAAGGCCGGCAAGTATGACGAGGACTTCTTCGGCAAGCCCACCTCCCTGGCGGTGACCGGCCAGCTGGAGGGTGAGACCTTCGCCATGGCCTTCTCCAAGATCTACACCTTTGGCCCCACCTTCCGTGCCGAGAACTCCAACACCAAGACCCACGCGGCCGAGTTCTGGATGATCGAGCCGGAGATCGCCTTCTGCGACCTGGATCAGCTGATGGACGTGGAGGAGGACTTCCTGAAGTTCCTGGTGAAGACCGTGCTGGAGAAGTGTCCCGACGAATTGGACTTCCTGGACAGCTTTGCCGCCGGTGGCAAGGGCAAGTCCGGCCTGGTGGAGAAGCTCACCGCCCTGGCCGACAGCAAGTGCGCCCGCATCACCCACGAGGAGGCCATCACCATCCTCAAGAATTCCGGCAAGGACTGGCAGTTCAAGCCCGAATACGGCCAGGACACCGCCAAGGAGCATGAGAAGTACCTCACTGAGGAATACTTCCACGGCCCGGTGTTCGTGTACAACTGGCCCAAGGAGATCAAGGCCTTCTATATGTATCAGAACGACGACGACAAGACCGTGGCCGCCGTTGACCTGCTGGTCCCCGGCTCCGGCGAGCTGATGGGCGGCTCCCAGCGCGAGACCCGCTACGACAAGCTGACCACCCGCATGGACGAGCTGGGCATCTCCAAGGAGTCCCTGGACTGGTACCTGAACCTGCGCAAGTTTGGCGGCTGCACCCACGCGGGCTTCGGCATGGGCTTCGAGCGCCTGCTGATGTACCTCACCGGCGTGGACAACATCCGCGACGTGATCCCCTACGCACGCACTCCCATGAACTGTGAGTTCTAATAATCAGGCGCTCCGGATTTTCCGGGGCGCTTTTCCTTTGCAAAAAGGCGCTGGGGTAAGCAGCAGAACCACTCCCTCAGTCGCCTAAAGGCGACAGCTCCCTCGAGAGGGAGCCTTTTGGTCGGTTCCCAACGCCTTGGGTTTTCCACAACGCATGGGCTGCGCACAAAGCCTCCCTCTCGAGGGAGGTGGCAGCCGCTTGGGGCTGACGGAAGGAGTGGTTCTGCTGCTTGCTCCGAATACTATGGTGGAAAATGGATATCCAGAGCGCAGCAAATACAATCGCCAGAAAATAAAATTTTCTTCAAAAAACCGCTTGACAAGGTGCGACATCTTTGCTATAATAGCTCTCGCAGTCAAGAAAACTGCACTATGCCGATGGGGAATGGTGTAACGGCAGCACCTGCGACTCTGACTCGTATTGTCTAGGTTCGAATCCTAGTTCCCCAGCGCATATGCCTCCGTTGTCTAGAGGCCTAGGACGCGGCCCTCTCAAGGCTGAAACACGGGTTCGAATCCCGTCGGAGGTGCTTAAGAGCGATTCTGAAAAGAGTCGCTCTTTTTTTGCGTTTGTGCTATAATCTCTTCTGAGGTGAGCAATATGAACGATTGTCAGGTATGCGCCCGCATCGGGTTGACCGTTGAGGGGAAGAACCGTTATTTTGTCCGAGAACTGGAAACGGGCTATGTGGTGCTGGGGGACTACCAGCGCTTCCCCGGCTATACGCTTTTTCTGTGCAAGCAGCACGCTACCGAGCTACATCAGCTGGAGCCGGAGTTCCGCAGCCGTTTCCTGATGGAAATGGCCACCGTGTCCGAGGCAGTCTGGAATGCCTTCAAGCCCGACAAGCTGAATTATGAGTTGCTGGGGCAGGGCAAGGGGGTGCATATGCATTGGCACATCTTCCCGCGCAGGGCAGGGGATACGCCTGCGCCTGGTCCGGTATGGAAGCTGGATGCAGCGGAGATGTACAACGAAACCTTCCTGCCCGACGATGAGACCCTGGCGGAGATGCGGGAAATGCTGAACCGGGAGCTTGACAAGTTGCTTTAACCCCAAAACTTGCATTCTTCCCAGATGTTTGATAAAATAGATTGGCTTTGTTTTAACAAAGGAGGAACTGCTATGCGTATTTTTGTGGATGCCATGGGCGGCGACTTTGCGCCCCAGGCTCCTGTGGAGGGTTCCATCGAGGCCCTTCGCCGTTATGACAACATCGAGATCGTCCTTGCGGGCGACCTTGCACAGGTGGAACCCCTGCTGAAGGACTGCGACGATGTGCGCAGCCGCATCACCCTGGTGGACGCCCCCGAGGTCATCACCAATCACGAAAGCCCCGTGATGGGCGTGCGCAGCAAAAAGAATTCCGCCACCGTCATCGGTATGCTGCAGCTGAAGGAAAAGCAGGTGGACGGCTTTGTGTCCGCTGGCTCCACCGGCGCTGTGCTGGCGGGCGGCATGTTCCGCCTGGGCCGCATCCCCGGCGTGGAGCGTCCCGCGCTGGCTCCCCTGCTGCCCAATGGCAAGGGTCACTTCCTGCTCATCGACTGCGGCGCCAATGTGGACTGCAAGCCGGAATACCTGCAGCAGTTCGGCGTGATGGGTTCGGCTTATATGCAGGGCGTGATGGGCATCAAGGAACCCCGCGTGGGTCTGATCAACATCGGCGCGGAGTCCGAGAAGGGCAACGCCCTGGTGAAGGAGACCTTCCCCCTGATGGAGAAGGCGCCCTATAACTTCGTCGGCAATGTGGAAGCCCGCGACATCACCGCCGACCAGGCCGACGTGCTGGTGTGCGACGGCTTTACCGGCAATGTGGTGATGAAGTTCATGGAGGGCGTGGCCGGTACGCTGATGGGCATCATCAAGAAGGAAATGATGGCCGACCTGCGGGGCAAGATCGCCGGTCTCATCGCCAAGCCTGCCTTCCGCCGCGTGAAGAAGATGATGGACTACACCGAGGTGGGCGGCGCACCGCTGCTGGGTGTGCAGGGCAATGTGGTGAAAGCCCATGGCTCCAGCAATGCCCACGCCTTCTCCTGCGCCATTGGCCAGGTGATCAAGATGGCCGACGGCCACGTGGTGGAGGTCATCGAAAAGGGCGTCGCCGCTACCCAGGAATAAGGGCATACCCCGTTTTGCGGGATTGCAATAGATTTATTCAGGAATAATAAGGAGGAAACCACAATGATTTTCGAAGCCGTGAAGAGCATGATCGCTAAGCAGCTCAAGGTGGACGAAGCCGCCATTACCGCCGATTCCCGCCTCATCGAGGACCTGAAGGCCGATTCCGCCAACGTCATGGTCATGATCATGGACCTGGAGGACAAGTACGGCATCATGGTCGAGGACGACCAGATCATGAAGCTCAAGACCGTCGGTGACGTCGTCGCCTACATCGAGCAGCATCAGTGAGTGACGCCAGAGGGGGCATTCTGCCCCCTCTGGACTCCCCTGCCCAAAGGGTCTTCGACCCTCTGGACTCCCCTTCGGGGAGGGTGCGTCGGGGTGGTCTCCGAGCAGGGGTCACGGCGCGAATACGGTCGCGCCGCGACGCGGGGAGAGTAACTTAGCCTCCCTCTCCGAGGGAGGTGGCCGAGCGCAGCGAGGACGGAAGGAGTGGTTCTGCCACTTGCCTCAACGCCATGCTTTCTCGCCCGCTCGTGCCACACTCTCAATTCCGAATTCCGCATTCCGAATTCCGAATTCATTTTAATGTGTAGAACCGAGGACGTTCTGTGAATTTCTTCCGTTCTGCCCGTTGGAGGTTCATATGCAAAATTTGATGGACGCACTGGGGTACCAGTTCAAGGATCCTGCCCTGCTCGCTCAGGCGCTGACGCACCCTTCCATGGGGAAGCATGACAACCAGCGCCTGGAGTTCCTGGGCGATGCTGTGCTGCAATACATTATGAGCGACCTGCTCTATGCCTCACACCCGGAGAGCCAGGAGGGCAACCTGACCCACCTGCGGGCGCTGCTGGTGTGCGAGGCGGCGCTGAGCCAGGTGGCGCGGAGCCTGCACGTAGGCGAGGCGCTGCGGATGGATCGCGGCGAGGAAATGACCGGCGGCCGGGACAAGCCCAGCGTGCTGTGCGACGCCATGGAGGCCATTCTGGCGGCGGTGTACCTGGACGGCGGCATGGAGGAGGCGCGGCGCATTGTGCGTGACTTCTGGCCGAAGCCGGAGGAAGTCCATCGCCCCATGCAGGACAGCAAGGGCGCCCTGCAGGAGCATTTGCAGAAGGATGGCGGCGACGCCCCCAACTACGCCATCATTGCCCAGGACGGGCCGCCCCACGACCGCGTTTTCCAGGCGGCGGTGTACCGCTATGGCGTGGAGCTGGGCCGCGGCGCTGGCCGATCCAAAAAGCAGGCCGAGCAGGCTGCGGCGCTGGATGCGCTGAACAGGCTCAAGGGGTGAGACCATGGCGTTTTTGCAAACAGCCAGGCTGCTGCTGCGCAATTTGACAGCAGAAGATGCGGAGACCATCACGGAATATCGCAACGATGCAAAATGCAGCCGCTATCAGCGCTGGGACGATACTTCGCGGGTGGCAGTACAGGCGCTGATTGCAGACCATGCTGCTGATGGCTTTCTTTCAATGCGTGATGAGCAGCGGTATGCCATTTGTACGCAGGCAGGAGAAATAGTCGGCGATCTGGCGTATTTTTTCAACGCACAGGACAATTGCATTACCTTAGGCGTCACGGTGGCACCGGCACATCAGCGGCGTGGTTATGCATATGAAATGCTGGCGGCTGTGGTGGCCGCTGTGCAAAGCAGATTCCCGACCATGGATATCGTGGCGTTGATCGACAGGGACAATGCGGCCAGCATCAGCTTGT
The DNA here is from genome assembly GCA_017936765.1 of Clostridia bacterium. Classification (GTDB taxonomy): domain Bacteria; phylum Bacillota; class Clostridia; order Christensenellales; family Aristaeellaceae; genus UBA11524. Next base: position 10,371 of record JAGBEX010000031.1, on the reverse strand, counting down.
TTGAGAAGCTGGGCTTCGCGCAGGAATGCTATGCAGAATCGATTGCATCCTACGTTTATGTGATCGCCGGGAAAGGCCAGAAGGAGGCACCATGCTAAAGCTTCGCCCCTACAAGTGCAGCGATGCGGAGACCATCATCTCCTGGTGCAAGGATGAAAGCAGCTTCCGCTGCTGGACGTCCGACAGGTACGACCATTTCCCCATCACCGCTGCGGACATGAATCACAAGTATGTGGACTGCAATGGCGATTGCCCGGAGTCGGATAATTTCTACCCTGTGACCGCGGTGGATGGCGGCGAGGTGGTGGGACACATGATCCTCCGCTACACCGATGCCGCCCAGCAGACCCTGCGCTTTGGCTTTGTCATCGTGGACGACGCCCGGCGCGGCATGGGCTACGGCAAGGGGATGATCCGCCTGGCGCAGCGGTATGCCTTTGGTATTCTGGGCGCGGAAAAGGTCACCCTGGGCGTGTTTGAGAACAATCTGCCTGCCTATCGCTGCTACCAGGCGGCGGGCTTCCGCAAGGTGGAGCAGGAAGTGCATAGAAGCTGCCGGGTGGGAGATGAGACCTGGCGCATCATTGAGTTTGAAATGACCAAAGCCGAATATGCAAAAACGGAACCTCCGCAGGGTTAAAGCGGAGGTTCCGTTGTTTATTCCTGTTTTTCGTTTTCCTGTATCTCCTTCAGCACATCCTCCAGGGAAACGAAGTCGCCCTCCTTCTCTGGCTCGGCAGCAGGCTCCGGGGCGGGGATGTCCGCAAAGGAGAGCTGCTGGGTCTGCTCCGGCTCCTTCTTAGCCTTGGGCTTCTCCGGCTTGGGCTGGGGCGGCAGGAGCAACTCCGCGGGGAGCGCGACATCCTTCTTTTTGCCCAGCTTCTCCTGGATGAAGGTGAAGCAGTCCTCGTAGGTGAAGGGGGTGCAGGGCAGCGCCAGGCGCATCCACCAGGCGGGGGCGTAGAAGAGGATCAGCGTCTTTTCCGGCCACAGCTGCACCCGGGTAATGTCCTTCCACAACAGCTCCTTCTGGCTGATGAGCAGAATGCCCTCTGCGGGGTCGTACTGCTGCATGAGGCTGGGGGACTTCAGCCGCAGGAGCAGCTTGAGGGCGGTGGGCTGGGGCAGATATTGCTGAATGTGGATGCCCCGGCCGTCCACCACGCAGTCCTGCAGGTCCTCGCCCTGCAAAATAAAGGCCAGCAGCAGCACCGCCGCCACGATGATCAAAAGCCCCAGCAGCGCGAACAAAAGCCCGCCCCGCAATAGGTCGTCCACCGCCTGAAAGCCACCGGCCATGGCCTCCAGCAGCAGCACCAGCAGAAACACCATGCCCGCCAGGGGCAGCAGGATGCGCATGGCGGCGTTCCAGCTGATCCAATCGCTGACCGGGTGATGCTCGGCACACCAGGCCACCCGCACAGCGGACTTGGCCAGCTTGCCGCCGCAATGGGGGCAGCGCTCGCCAGGGGCAACGTCCATGGCGCATTTTTTGCAATAAGCCGTGATGGGCATAATGAACCTCCTTGTGTATGAACACAAGCATAAGTTTAACACAGAAACGGGAGGAAAACAACCAGCCTTCCTCCCCCTTTCCGCTTATGCCTTTTTCCACAGCCATAGCGCATAGCTGCCGGAAATGATGATGATCAGCACCGCGCTGCACACCTGCACCAGTCCGTCGGTGGCCTGGCCGAACAGGGCGGTCACCAGCTGGCTGAAGGGTCCCTGCTCCAGGGCAAACACGCTGCTGCCATTCACGAACATATGGCTGAGGATGCACGGCCACAGGCTGCCGCCCTTGTATACGATAACGGTGTACAGAAAGCCGATCACAATAGCGTAGCACACCTGCAGCAGCACGCCCGCGATATCGGCAGTATTGGCCAGGTTGACGATATGCCCCGCGCCGAAGGTCACCGCCGAAACGATGATGGCGCTGCGCAAGCCGTTTTTCGCCATGCCCCGGAACAGGAAGCCGCGGAAGATGATCTCCTCCACATAACCGGCAACGGCCATGTTGACCATCATCAGCAGGGACACGGCCAGCGGGGCGGTAAGCCCCAGACCGTTTTTCAGGTTGGTGCAGGACATGATCACCAGCGGGATGAACCACAGATAGCGTTTCCCATCGCCCTTGAAGCGGCACAGGCCGAAATGCTCTGCCAGGCCGTTGCGGAGGATCCATGCGGTGGCAGCCACAGCCAGCGCCGTTACGCAGACCACCGGAACCAGCAGCTGCGGCACGGTCTTGCTGGCCAGATGATCGAAGCCGCCGCAAATTTGCAGGGCGATGTTCATCACCACCACATACAGGCCGATCCACACCAGGGCAAAGTTTACTTCGTTCTTTTCATAGAGCTTTTTCATGGCTGCTGTCCCCTGTTCAAATATGGTAAGGATAACATCATAGTATTGCGCTCTTACCAAACTGTCAAGGCGAAAATGGATGTTGACAAGTCAACAAACATGCGCTACAATAGCAACGTTGATTAGTCAACCTGAAAGGAGCCTGACCATGATCAGCCGCTATGAGCAATTTACCACCCTGATCTCCGGCATTGAGCGGGGCATTCAGAAAATCGAGCGGGACGAGATGGTGAAGCTGGGCTACAAGGGCGCTTATGCCCAGTACCTGGCCGCCATGAAGCGCTATCCCCTGGGGGTGACCGCCGCCCAGCTGTGCGAGATCTGCGATAAGGACAAGGCGGCCGTGTCCCGCGTGGTGGGGGAACTGGAGGCCAAGGGGTTGGTCATCCGGGAAAGCGGCGCGGCTTATCGTGCGCTGCTTACCCTGTCGGAAGAGGGCAGGCGGGTGGCGGCCTTTGTGTGCCGCAAGGCGCAGGCGGCGGTGGATGCCGCGGGCTTCGGCCTTACGGAAAACGACCGCCTGGTGTATTTTGCCGTGCTGGAGCGCATCGCCAGGAACCTGGAGATCATTGGCCGGGAAGGCATTCCCGACGAAGAATGAAGCAAAAGGAGAATAACATGAGCGTAAGGATCGTGATCGATTCCACCGCCGACCTGCCCTTTGGCCAGGAGGCGCAGTTTGATATCGTACCCCTGACCATCCACTTTGGCGAGCAGGAATACATTGACGGGGTGACCATCACCCACCGGGAATTCTATGAAAAGCTGATCGAAAGCGACGTGCTGCCCACCACCAGCCAGGCCACGCCTGCGGCCTTTGACTGGGTGCTGCGCCCCATGATGGAGGCAGGCGACACGGCGGTGGTGATCACCGTGTCCTCCAAGCTCAGCGGCACCTGCCAGAGCGCCTGCATCGCCGCGGCGGAATACCCCGGCAAGGTCTTCGTGGTGGACAGCAATTCCGTGGCGCTGGGTGCGGGCATCCTGGCACAGCTGGGTCTGCGCCTGGCGCAGCAGGGCATGAGCGCGGCGGATATCGCCCTGCGCCTGATGGAAGAGCGTGAGAACGTGCGGCTCATTGCCCTGCTGGACACCCTGGAATACCTCAAACGCGGCGGCCGCATCTCCAAAACGGTGGCCTTCGCGGGCGGCCTGTTGAACATCAAGCCGGTGATCTGCATCCGGGAGGGGGCCATTGAGGTGCTGGGCAAGGCCCGCGGCTCCAAGCAGGGCAACAACCTGCTGGTGAAGGAGATCGAGCAGGCGGGCGGCGTGAACTTCGCCAAGCCCCTGATGCTGGGCTACACCGGCATCAGCGATGCGCTGCTGCGCAAGTACATCCAGGACAGCGCCGAGCTGTGGGAAGGGAATGTGGATCATCTGCCCCGGACGGTGATCGGCAGCGTGGTAGGCACCCATGCGGGGCCTGGCGCGGTGGCAGTGGCGTTCTTCGCGCGCTAAGCGCATCAACAAAGTGGCGGAGCCACTTTGTTGAGGTTTTGCGCTCCGTCACTGTGTCCGGCGCAAGCGCCGTCCACGGCCGTTCCTCCGCGTAAGGAATGTTTCCGGCAGAGCCGGAAACGCCCCGCCCCGTCGGCAAAGCCGCCGGATACGATTGCAGTCAGAGGCGCTGCGGCGCCTCCGACACCTCCAAAGGTTTTGTGTGCAAGCGAAAAGCGCCCTCCGGTGTGGAAGGCGCTTTTTGCTTGCATTATTTTCCCTCTTTGATGAGGTTCTTGATGTCGTTCACCACGCTGGCCATGCTGGAGGAAGACTTGATGTTGGCCGCCACCGTGTTGCAGGAGTGCAGGATGGTGGAGTGGTCGCGGTTGCCGAAGGCCTGGCCGATTTGGGGCAGGCTCATGGCGGTCATCTCACGGGTGAGGTAGATGGCGATCTGCCGGGGAACGGTGATTTCCCGGCGGCGGGTGGAGCTGATCAGGTCGGCCACGGTGATGCCGTAGTAGTCGCTGACAGTCTGCATCACCACGTCCACGGTGATGGCGCGGGTCTTTTTCACAAACACATCCCGCAGGGCTTCCTGGCACAGCTCCACCGTGATGGGCTGCCCCACCAGGTTGGAATAGGCCACCAGGCGGGTCAGGCTGCCCTCCAGCTCGCGGATGTTGCTGTCCACGTTGGCAGCGATCATCTCCAGCACATCGTCGCCCACGTTCACATGATCCTGCCGGGCCTTCTCGCGAAGGATGGCGATGCGGGTCTCGATGTCCGGGCGGGCGATATCGGCGATCAGTCCCCAGGCAAAGCGGCTGGAAAGGCGTTCCTCCAGTCGGGCGATCTCCTGGGGCGGCTTGTCGCTGGTGAGGATGATCTGCTTGCCTGCGGTGTGCAGGGCGTTGAAGGTGTGGAAGAACTCCTCCTGGGTACTGTCGCGGCCAGCGATGAACTGAATGTCGTCCACCATGAGGATGTCCACATTGCGGAAGCGGTTGCGGAACTCGGTGTTGCGGTTCTGCTGGATGGCGGAGATCAGCTCGTTGGTGAAGTTCTCACTGGTGATGTACAGCAGGCGCTTTTCAGGGTACTGCTGCTGCACATAGTGGCCGATGGCGTGCATCAGGTGGGTCTTGCCCAGACCCACGCCGCCGTGGATGAACAGGGGGTTATAGGCATCGGCAGGGGATTCGGCCACGGCCAGGGAGGCCGCGTGAGCAAAGCGGTTGTTGCTGCCCACCACAAAGGTATCGAAGGTATACTTGGGGTTCAGCTGCACCGAACCCACCGCCAGCCCGCTGGAGGCCGCCGCCTGGGCGCGAACCTCGTCGTTTTCCAATTCGCTGCGGGTGAGGATGGTGACGGACATCTTGTGACCGGCGACCTGGGTGAGGCAGTTGGAGATCAGGGGAGCGTAGCGGTTGTTGACCATGGTTTTCATGGCATCGATGCCGATGCGCAGGGTCAGCACATCGTTTTCCAGCTTCACAGGGGTGAGGTTGGTTTCAATCCAGGTATTATAGGAGACCGGGTTGATCTCACTCTTGAGCAGCTCGCAGGCGCTGTCCCATAGTTGCTTCATGTCCATGCGTATCTTCCTTCCGCTTGCGTATATCCGGCTGCACCCCGCAGGGCGCCGGGAAAAAAAGCCCACGATTGCGGTGCATCGTGTGCTGTGGATAACTGCTTGTGGAAAACTTCTGCTGAGGTTTTCTGCTGACTCATCATATCACGAAAACTTAGAAAATTCAAGGGGTGCGGCAAATGGTGGAAATGCCGCCCTGTGGATAACTTGCCTCCACAAGGGATTGTGTCAAGAATAACTTTCACCACAAGACCTGCAAAGGACCCCGGGCCACGCCATGGACGATTTGGTGGGAAATGCGTTTTCGTCAACAAAAAGTATGAAAAACTTAACATGATCGTAAAGAGACGGGAAACTTGTGGAAAAAGCTGTGGGTTGCACATATTTTTACGCATAGCTCACGCTAATGTTGACAAGAATAGTCGGGTATGATAGAATGCAATCGGTAATTCCGAGAATTTTGGTCGGGATTATGAAAGGAGGCGCCGGATGAAGCTTTCCACCAAGGGCAAGTATGGGCTGTACGCCATGTTTTACCTGGCGCAGCACGCGGGCAATGGTCCCCAGCCGCTGAAGAGCGTGGCGGAGATCGGCGTGCCGGAGGACTACCTGGAGCAGCTGCTGGGCAACCTGCGCCGCGCTGGCCTGGTGACCACCGTGCGGGGCGCCCAGGGCGGCTATCAGCTGGCCAAGGAGCCGCAGGCCATCACCGTGGGGGACATCATCGACGCCACGGAAGGCCCCTTGAGCATCTCCGAATGCCTGAGCGACGAGGGCAGCTGCCATCGCGCCGGTCAATGCAAGACCCGCCGCGTGTGGGAGTACCTCTCCAACAGCATCAATGACCTACTGCAATCCATCTCCCTGCAAGATATGCTCGAACAAGAGCAATTCGGTATCACAAAGGAGTCGTAACTATGAACAAGGTTTATCTTGACAATGCGGCTACCACCGCCGTATCCCCCGAGGTGCTGGAGGCCATGCTGCCTTACTTCACCCAGATTTTCGGCAATGCCAGCAGCATCCACTCCACCGGCCGCGACGCTCACCGTGCGGTGGACGCTGCCCGCAAGCAGGTGGCTGCCGCCATCGGCGCCCTGCCCCAGGAGATCTACTTCACCGCCGGTGGCTCCGAGAGCGACAACTGGGCCATCAAGGGCGCGGCCATGGCAAAGAAGGACAAGGGCAACCACATCATCACCTCCTCCATCGAGCATCACGCCGTGCTGCACACCTGCCAGTGGCTGGAAAAGCAGGGCTTTGAGGTGACCTACCTGCCCGTGGACGAATACGGCCGCGTGCGCATCAAGGACGTGGAGAAGGCCATCACCGACAAGACCATCCTGATCACCATCATGGCTGCCAACAACGAGATCGGCACCATCGAACCCATTGCGGAGATCGGCAAGCTGGCCAAGGAAAAGGGCATCCTCTTCCACACCGACGCGGTGCAGGCCATCGGCGCCATCCCGATGGACGTGAACGCCATGAACATCGACATGCTGTCCATGAGCGGCCACAAGTTCCACGGCCCCAAGGGCATCGGCGCGCTGTACATCCGCAAGGGCGTCAAAATTGGCCAGTACATGCACGGCGGCGCCCAGGAGCGCAACCAGCGTGCCGGTACCGAGAACCTGGCGGGCATCGTGGGCATGGGCAAGGCCATCGAGATCGCGGTGCAGAACCTGGAAGCCAACGCCCAGCGCATGACCGCCCTGCGGGACAAGCTGATCGACGGCATTCTGAAGAACATCCCCGACGTGCGGCTCAACGGCCACCCCACCGAGCGCCTGCCCAACAATGTGAACGTGTCCGTGCGCTACATCGAGGGCGAAGCCCTGCTGCTGCGCCTTGACCTGGCAGGCATCGCGGGTTCCAGCGGCTCTGCCTGCACCAGCGGCAGCCTGGATCCCAGCCACGTGCTGCTGGCCATCGGCCTGCCCCACGAGATCGCCCACGGCTCTCTGCGCCTGTCCCTGGGCACCGATTCCACCGAGGAAGATGTGGACTTCGTGCTGGACAAGCTGCCGGGCATCATCAAGAGCCTGCGGGATATGAGTCCCCTGAACTTCTACAACCAGACGCTGACCAGCTCCTGCCCCTTTGATCACGACCACGGCGACGTGGAAGAAGACGACGAGTAATCGAGGAGGAAACACCCTATGTATAGCGAAAAAGTGATGGATCATTTCTCCAACCCCCGCAATGTGGGCGAGCTTGAAAACGCCAGCGGCACCGGCACGGTGGGCAACGCCAAGTGCGGCGACATCATGAAGATGGACATCCAGGTGGAAAACGGCGTCATCGTGGACGTGAAGTTCAAGACCTTCGGCTGCGGCGCGGCCATCGCCACCAGCTCCATGGCCACGGAAATGGTGAAGGGCAAGACCATCGAGGATGCCCTGAAGCTGACCAACAAGGCCGTGGCGGAAGCCCTGGACGGTCTGCCCCCGGTGAAGATGCACTGCTCCCTGCTGGCGGAACAGGCCATCCACGCGGCGATCGAGGACTATAAGGCGAAGCATCCCGAAGCGTGAGGCGACGAAAAGCAGCTTGCGAAAGCAAGCTGCTTTTCTTGTGGGGAAATTCGGAATGCGGAATTCGGAATTCGGAATTGAGAGTGTGGACGGGGCGGGGGAGGGGAAACAGAAGCGGGGCAGCCCTCTCAGTCAGCGCAAGCGCTGACAGCTCTCCCGGAGGGAGAGCCAAGGCGTTACTTCCCCCTCAATTCGGCATTGTCGTTCAGTCAGCTAAAGCTGTCTGAACTCTGTGCCTCATTGGAACTCCAGGCTGCTGCATCCGCCACTGGCGGCGCAGCCTTCCGGTCTGTCGCGGCGCGACCGTATTCGCGCCGTGACCCCTGCAAAGAGAAAACCCACCCGGCTATCGCCGAATGGGTTTCGAAAGGGACGAAGTCCCTTCGCGGGATTCCCAAGGGCAGCGCCCTTGGGCGGGTTGTCAGGGCAGCGCCCTGACCGGGAGTGCAGAGGGCAGCGCCCTCTGCCCCCGTCAGTTGAACAATTCTTTTACTTTGTCGAAGAAGCCTTTGCGCTGCTCGTACTCTTTGCCGGTGGTGGTGTCGTCGAACTGGCGGAGGAGGTCGCGCTGCTTTTCGGTGAGCTTTTTGGGGATCTCCACGCGGACGCGGACGATCATATCGCCCTTTTGGGTGCCGCGGAGCTGCTGGATGCCGTAGCCCTTGAGGCGGAACTCGGTGTCGTTCTGCGTGCCTTCGGGGATGCGGTACTTGATGGGGCCGGTGAGGGTGGGGATATCCACGTCGCCGCCCAGGGCTGCCTGGGTGAAGGAGATGGGCAGGTCCAGGCGCAGGTTATAGCCCTCGCGCTTGAAGAGCTTGTGGGGCTTGACGGAGATGCTGATGTACAGGTCGCCGTTGGGGCCGCCGCGCAGGCCGGGTTCGCCCTGGCCGTTCATGATGATGGTCTGGCCGTTATCGATGCCCGCAGGCACCTTGATGTTGGCGGTGCGCTTCACGCGGGTGCGGCCGCTGCCGCCACAGGAGGTACACTTGTCCTGGATCACCTTGCCGCTGCCGCCGCAGGTGGGGCAGGTACGCACGGTGGTCATCCAACCGCCGCTGGTGCGAATTTGACCCGTGCCTTTACAGGTCTGGCAGGTGACGGGGGAGGTGCCGGGCTTGGCACCGCTGCCGCCGCAGGTGGTGCAGTTCTCGTTGCGGTAGAACTCGAAGGACTTTTCGCAGCCGTGGGCGGCTTCCTCAAAGGTGATCTTGAGTTCGTAGCGCAGGTCGTTGCCCTGCTGGGGGCCTTGACGCCGGGCGCCGCCGCCCATGCCACCGCCGAACAGCTGGTCGAAAATATCGCCCATGCCGCCCATGCCGCCGAAATCGAACCCGCCGAAGGGGTTGCCGCCGCCGCCCATGCCGGCCATGGGATCCTCGAAGCCGAACTGGTCGTAGCGGGCGCGCTTGTTGGCGTCGGACAGGACCTCGTTGGCCTCGTTCAGCTCCTTGAAGCGTGCCTCGGCCTCTTTGTCATCGGGGTGCAGGTCGGGATGGCACTCCTTGGCCTTTCGGCGGTAGGCGCGCTTGATATCATCCTCGGTGGCGTTCTTGTCAACGCCCAGCACCTCGTAATAGTCTCTCTTATTTGCCAATGAGATTCACCTCGAAATCCCCCGGGAGCAGGGAGAGCTTCCCGGGGGATGATTGCGTTGTGTTGGTGTGTTTACTCCACAGAGCCGTCGGCATTCACGGAGCCATCGGGGTTGGTGGTGCCGGGCTGAGCGCCCATGTCGGGAGCGCCTTCGGGGTTCTGCTGCTGATACAGCTTGCCGAAGATGCCGTAGACCTTCTGGGTGAAGGCATCCATGGCACCCTTGATCTCCTCAGCGTTGCCACCCTCGCGCACCTTCTTGAAGGCGTCGATCTCGGTCTGGATGGTGGTCTTGTCCTCGTCGGTGAGCTTGTTGCCGTTCTCGCGGAGCTGCTTTTCCATCTCGTAGATCAGGGAGTCGGCGTGGTTGAGGGTTTCGACCTCTTCCTTGCGCTTCTTGTCCTGCTCGGCAAACTGCTCGGCTTCCTTCACGCGCTGCTGGATCTCTTCCTCAGTCAGGTTGGTGGAGGCGGTGATGGTGATCTTCTGCTCGTTGCCCGTGGCCTTGTCCTTGGCGGACACGTTCACGATGCCGTTGCGGTCGATGGAGAAGGTCACCTCGATCTGAGGCACGCCGCGGGGAGCGGGAGCGATGCCGGTGAGCTGGAAGCGGCCCAGGGACTTGTTGTCGTAGGCCATCTGGCGCTCGCCCTGCAGCACGTTGATCTCCACGGTGGTCTGGCCGTCAGCGGCGGTGGAGAACACCTGGGACTTGCTGGTGGGGATGGTGGTGTTGCGGTCGATCAGGCGGGTGAAGATGTGGCCTTCGGTCTCCAGACCCAGGGACAGGGGAGTATATATGATGTCGTAAAGCCGCCGTTTTTG
>JAGBEX010000030.1 GCA_017936765.1 Clostridia bacterium | reverse complement strand
GTGTGGACATCGGCGTGCGTGTGGAGCTGCCTGCGGAGGTGTTCTCCCACCTGACCGACGAGCTGTACGAGAGCAAGATCGTATACCGGACCCAGAAGTACGGCGATCTGGTGCGTACTTTCTGCATGAATCCCCGGGGCGCGGTGGTCAATGAGAACACCAACGGCATCATCACCGTCAACGGCCACAGCTACGAGGACCCGGCCCGGCAGACGGAGAACACCAACTTTGCCCTTTTGGTTGCCAAGCACTTCTCTGAGCCGTTCAAGGATTCCAACGGCTACGGCGAGTCCATCGCCCGCCTGAGCAATATGCTGGGCGGCGGCGTCATCGTCCAGCGGTTCGGCGACCTGATCCGGGGCCGCCGCTCCACCCCCAGCCGCATTGAGGAATCCTTCGTGACGCCTACCCTCAACGCCACCCCCGGCGACCTGAGCCTGGTGCTGCCCAAGCGCATCCTGGACGGCATCATCGAGATGATCTACGCCCTGGACAAGGTGGCCCCCGGCACCGCCAACGAGGACACGCTGCTCTACGGCGTGGAGGTCAAGTTCTACAACATGGAAGTGGAAGTCAACGAGAAGCTGGAGTCCCGCTACGATGGCCTGTACATCATCGGTGACGGCAGCGGCATCACCCACTCCCTGTCCCACGCCAGCGCCAGCGGCGTGCATGTGGCAAGGAATATTGCCAACAAGTAACAATCTTGGAAGAAAAGCAGGGCAACAGTCGTTGTATGGTCAGAATCCATTTCAGGAGGAATGACCATGAAGCGAACTGTTGCCCTGCTTCTTTTGTTGGTGCTGCTATGCACCGCCTCTGCGTTGGCTGATGAACCCATCTCCCCGCCCGAACTGCCCCAACTCACGTCCACCTACAGTCTCAGCCAATTCTACGGCGACCTGGAGCGGCAATGGGGGCATGTGAACCAATGGACGCTGGAGCAGAAAGCCTGGCTCTCCGGTGAGCTGGACAAGCTGGTAAGCCAAGAGAACGCCCGCCGTGAAGCCATGGGGGCTGATCTCACCACCCGCTTCGCCTATCCCCTGGGCATCTACCAGCATGGCCTGCCGGATGAAACCGCTATTGACCAGGCTACCGCCCGCTCCATGGCCTGTGACCAATTCATGGCCCAAGGCGCAGTGCTTTCGCCTGACGACACGGCAGACATTGGCTTCTACTATCTGGTGGACGATCCGGAGCATCCCGTGTGGTACCACGCCGTGTCCATCGACGGCACCGCTTACCGCACCTACATGGATGCCCACACCGGCAAGTTTGCCAGCGCATCCGTGTTTGATGTGACCGACAAAGCCGCGGCCCAGCTGCCTGCCGATATTCCGCTTCACCTCTATGGTGCGGTTGCGTTCTACCGCCCTGCCGATGACCAATGGCTGGTGCAGTTCCACCACGTTCTCCCGAACCAACCCCAATACGCCGTTACCCTCAGCGACACGACGCTGGACGTGCTGAATGTTCAGTAACACGCAAAGAGCCTTTTGACCCACCGTCAAAAGGCTCTTTCCTCACAGTTTCACCGCCGCAATGTGCAGGTCCACCGTCACCGTCTCCGCTGGCCGCTGCGCCAGCGCTTCTTTTTCTTCATCGGTCAGGTCCTGGTTCAGCGGCGTCATCCACACAAAGTCCCGCCAGAGTTCCGGGGTCACCCCGTGGCTCACCGTCACCCGGCGCTCTTCCACCACCTGCGCCTTCTCCCGCAGGTAGGCTTCCACCTGCCCCTCAGCATAGGGTTCCATGCCACGGGCGGCACGGATCTCCCGCAGGTACCCGCTGCCGGGGTACACCTTCAGCAGCAGGCCCTCCGGCGCCAGCACCCGGCGGAATTCCTCGTAGTTGGCAGGCGTCAGCACGTCCAGAATGGCCGTGAAAGCGCCGTTGCGGAAGGGCAGCTTCCGCAGGTCGCCCACGCACCACAAGGCCGTGCAGGGTTGGTCTGTGGCCTGCAAAATGGCATCCCGGCTGATGTCCACCCCCGCACCCTGCCAGTCGGCGTGCTTTTCCAGCAGCGCGTTCAGGTACCAGCCATCGCCGCAGCCCGCGTCCAGCAGGCGCTGCTCGCCCTGGGGCAGCATGGCCTCCAGGGCTTCCGCAACAGGCTGATAGCACCCTGCCGCAAACACCCGCCGCCGGGCCTGGAACAGCGCCGCATCATAGCAGCTGTCCACCGGCGCTGACAGGAAGTTCAGGCAGCCCTTGCGGTTCACGTTCACCCGGTGCCGTTTTTCGCAGGCAAAGTCATCCCCCACCCGGGTCAAACTGCCGCCGCACACCGGGCAGCGCAGGGCGTTCAACCCTTCCGCCGCCTGATACAGCTTCTCCCGCTTGCTGAGCATACCGCACCTCCACACAATTTGCTATGGACAAATCCACTTTAACGGAGTAAACTATTCCTTGTGACTGATTTCCCGCCGCCCAGGGTCAAGGGCAGATGGCATACGCATGAATATTCGCGAAGCATCCCTGCAAAAGCACTACGAGTGGCGCGGCAAGATCGAGGTGATCTCCCGCGCGCCCATCAACGACCGCAACGACCTCTCCCTGGCCTACACCCCCGGCGTGGCCGAACCCTGCCTGGCCATTCAGGCGGATGTCAATAAGTCCTACGAGCTGACCCGCCGTGCCAACCTGGTGGCCGTGGTCACCGATGGTACCGCCGTGCTTGGCCTGGGCGACATCGGCCCCGAGGCCGGTATGCCCGTCATGGAGGGCAAGTGCGCCCTGTTCAAGGCCTTTGCGGACGTGGACGCCTTCCCCCTGTGCATCCGCTCCAAGGACGTGGACGAGATCGTCCGCACGGTGTCGCTGCTCTCAGGCAGCTTTGGCGGCATCAACCTGGAGGACATTGCCGCGCCCCGCTGCTTTGAGATCGAAGAGAAGCTCAAGGCCTGCTGCGACATCCCCGTTTTCCACGATGATCAGCACGGCACCGCCGTGGTGGTGGCTGCCGCTCTGCTGGGCGCGCTGAAGGTCACCAACCGCGACATTGCCACCGCCAGGGTGGTTCTCAACGGTGCTGGTTCGGCGGGCATTGCCATTGCCAAGCACCTGCTTAACCTGGGCGTGCAACACCTGACGCTGGTGGATCGCTTCGGCATCATCGACGAAGGCATGGCCGAGCTGAACCCCGCCCAGGCTGCCATGGCGCAGGTCACCAACCGCAGCCACCTGCGCGGTACCCTGGCCGATGCCATCAAGGGTGCCGACGTGTTCATCGGCGTGTCTGCGCCGGGTGTCCTCACCCAGGACATGGTGCGCAGCATGGCGGCTGACCCCATCGTGTTCGCCATGGCCAACCCCACCCCGGAGATCATGCCCGATGAGGCGCTTTCCGCAGGCGCCGCAGTGGTCGGCACCGGCCGCAGCGACTTCCCCAACCAGATCAATAACGTCCTGGCCTTCCCCGGCATTTTCCGGGGCGCGCTGGATTGCCGCGCCACCTGTATCAACGAGGAAATGAAGATGGCCGCCTCCCACGCCCTTGCCGACCTGGTGGCCGCCGACCTCTCCCCCACCTACATCCTCCCCGACGCCCTGGACAAGCGCGTCGCCTCCGCCGTCGCCACCGCCGTCATGGAAGCCGCGAGGAAGACCGGAGTAGCACGCGCCTAAGGGGCTTTGCCCCTTAGGGATCCCCACCCAAGGGCGCTGCCCTTGGGAAACCCGCGAAGGGTCTTCGACCCTTTCGAAACCCATGCGGGGATGCCCATCCAGGTGGTCTCCGAGCAGGGGTCACGGCGCGAATACGGTCGCGCCGCGACGCAGATCAAGCTGCTTTCCTGCGCACCAGAACAACAAACCCGCGCACAGAGCGCGAGCCAATGCCGCGCGATAGGCACCATAGCGATGTTCTACACGGCGTACGAAACTGCACGCCCCCGCGAGGAAGCCGGTGGGGCGACCCCGACCGGGCCGCTACCCCATGGCGGGTAAGGGGGTCCGGGGGCGCTGCGTAACAGGCTCAATTCAGCGCCCCCGGGCGGCTTTTGGTTCTTTTCGCCGAGACGAAAAGAACAACCTCGCACAAAAGCATAGTTGCAAAAGAAAAACCAAGCAAAAAAGGCAGCAGCACCAGCCCTTCCGCTGGTGCTTTTCCTTTACCTCCGCAACCCCTTCGGGTAATGATTCTTCATCACCCCATCGCTGACTTTCCCCCACCCCAGGGGTAACCCCGCCAGCGTGGGCAGCACAAATCCGCGCAGCCCGTCCACCACCGCAATTGTCTCCCCCGCCTGATAGCGGCGCGCTTCCTCCTCCGTCAGGGGAACCTGCGGCACATCCGGCGCAGCAGTCGAGACCGCCCAGGCGTGATCCGGCAGGAACACCTTGCCCTTCATGGCGCCCAGGTGCAAACCTACCCGCAGCACCTTCAGGCCCCGCACATCGGGGCAGCCTGGCAGATGCACCAGCGTGTCGCCCAGCATGGCGGTAGGCATGGGGGCCTCCGGCACGAAAGCCTGCAGGGCCTTCACCAGCGCCTTGTCCGGCTTGGGCAGGGAGGCGTCCAGCGGCAGCTGTGCCACGCCCTCGCCCTTGCGCCGCAAAAGCGCCACAAAATGCCCCTCGCCCCGCATCCGATGGGGGTAGCAGGTCAGCATTCCCGTGGGCGCAGAGGCACCCGGCAGGTCAAACGCAGCCAGCTCAAAGTCAGGATGCCGCTGGCAGAAGGCCGCCACGGTGTTCTCGTTCTCCACAGCGTTCAGGGTGCAGGTGGAATACACCAGCCGCCCGCCGGGGCGCAGCATCTCCGCCGCGCAGTCCAGGATCTCCGCCTGGCGCTTGGCGCAGCCCGCAGGGGAATCCTCGCTCCACTCGTCCCGGGTCTCCGGGTGGCGGCGGAACATCCCCTCCCCGGAGCAGGGCGCATCCACCTGAATGGAATCGAAGCCCTCCGGCCAGCGCTTGGCCAGGGGGGCAGGCAGGCTGCTCACCACCAGCGCGTTGGTGATGCCCATGCGCTCCACGTTCCGCGAAAGGATCTGCGCCCGCTTGGGTACCGGCTCGTTGCACACCAGCAGGCCCTCGCCCCGCATCCGCAGCGCCAGCTGGGTGGACTTGCCCCCCGGCGCAGCGCACAGGTCAAGCACCGTTTCCCCGGGCTTAGGATCCAGCACCGCCGCAGGCAGCATGGCGCTGGGTTCCTGCAAATAGTACGCGCCCGCCTCGTGCAGGGGCAGCGCACCCGCGTTGGACTCCTGGCTGAGGTAGTACCCGCTCGCCTCCCACGGCACAGCATCCAGCAAGCCGGGGATCAGGGCAGCGTCCACCATCTTCATGGGATTCACCCGCAGCCCACGCTGATACGGCTCATCATAGGAGCGCAAAAAGGCTGCCGCTTCATCCTGCAGCAGCGCTTTCATTCGGTTCACAAAGGCCTGAGGCAGCTCGTTCATGCGTCCTCCATCCAGTCCGGCGCCATGTGGCGCGTCAGGGGCAGGGCTTCCTTTACGCCCAGCTGAGGCATGGCCACGTCCACCACCCGGCTCACGCCCAGCAGCTTGGCAGCCTCCACCGCCACCTGATGCCCCGCAGCCAGCATCTCCGGCTCGGTCTGGTCGGCCAGGTTGGTGTTGTTGATGATCACGTCAATGTTCATGCGCCCACGGGCAGCAATGCGCTGGGCCAGGTCCACCACGTCCTCGGCGGTCTGGGTCAGGGGGCGCATGGCGTTGATCACCAGGCACACGGTGGTATCCTCCCGGTAGCGCCGGAAGGAGGGAGCATACCGCCCCAGGGCCGCCGCGCCGGTATCGTCGCCGCCCACGTCGAAAATGACCCGCTGGCTGGGCTGCTCAAACACGCTCTGGATCTCCGCAGGCAAGGCGGGGATATCCACCGTGGACATGGCGAAGGTGGGCATCAGCACCCGCACGCCAGCGGCCTTCAGCTCATCGGCCTTTTCGCCGCTGCGGAAATAAGGGTTCACAATGTCCAGATCCACCAGCGTGGTGGTCATCTGCTTGGCCGAAGCCAGCGCCAGGTTCAGCGACAGCTCGGTTTTCCCGCTGCCATAATTGCCCACCAGCACCACAAAGCGGCTGTCAGTAAGCGCTGTCATGCATTTCCTCCTCGTTGACATCCGCGCCCGCCTGGGGCTTTTTCCATTGGGGCGGATAATAGGGTGCGCGGTACGCCTCGTTTTTGTCCACCGCCGGGGGAACGGGGCGGTACCGCAGCTGCAGCTCGTCGTCGCCATCCAGATAGGCGTTCAGCCGCGCCATGCGCTTGCGCATCCGCTCGGTGCGGGTGGGGGCGGCGGGCTGCTCCTCCTGGGCAGCACGGGGCTGGGGATAGTCCTCCAGGCCCTGCACGGGCTGGTCTTTCTTCAATTCCTCCTGATATTTCAGCTTCTCCGGCTTGGCAAAGGCTTGCACGTACTGCTGGGGCATTTCCGCGCTGCTGACCCGCGCCGGGGGCAGCTCATCCTCGTACCATTCCTCCTGGGGAACCTCCACCTCTTCGGTGCGGGCGGTGCCATCGGCATAGTACCACTCGCGGCGCATCCGGCCGGAGAACTCACCGGTGTCCTCGCTCCCATCGGCCTTGCCCAGCAGGCGGCGGAAAAAGCTTGCCCACACCTTGTAGGGACGCCAGCGCAAAAGATGCACCACCGCATCCACCGCCATGCAGGCCACGCACAGGAAGATGATCAGCCCCACCCAGTTCTCGCCGATCCAGCCGATAAGGCCGCCATCCTCGGCGTTGAACAGCACCTTCCATACCCAGTCCACCGCACCACGGAACCAGCCCAGCAGCACGCTGAACATGGAATTGGCAAAGCTTCCCATAGGCGACCTCCTTTCCGCAGGATCGTTTGACAAAAACCAGCAGCCCACGGCCTTACACCGTGGGCTGGCCGGAGTGGCAGCAAAGGCTGCGCTTGCTTATCGAATCGTTACATGAACGGTGGCAGGCTGCACGTCCACGGTGTAGTTCTGCCCCGCATCGTTCTGGATGCGGCAGATCACCGGCAGGTCGTACTCGCCCGCCGTCAGGCCGGAGGCATCGCAGCTCAGGGTGACGTGGTAGCTGCGCAGGCCCTGCACCCACAGCTGGGGACCGGTGATGATCAGATTGGCGGTGCGCACATCGGTGCTGACCCGCTGGCCGCTCTTCAGGTTCACGACGCTGACCTTCTGGTCGGTAAAGCTCTTCTCCTGGATGATGGGGCCGATCTCCACCTCCACGGTCACCGTATCGGCGCTGAGGTAGATCAGCTCGGTGGGGCGGCGCACACGCACCTGCTGCTGCAGGGAATCGGTTTTGCCCGTCACATCCACGGCACTGGAGGCATACAGGGTGTCCAGCAGATCGAGGTTGATGGAGCGTCCGGCGGCGCGGATCACCGTGGGGGTGTAGCTCACGGATTTCACCTCATAGCCCTCAGCAGGCTCGCCATTGATCATGCTCAGGCCGGAAATATCCATTTCCTTGGTGGCATACATGGTCAGCTCCACCACCACGCTGTCCAGCAGAACGGATTCGCTGGTCACAGAGAGCAGGTCGCTTTCCACAGCATTGCCCTGCTCGTCCAGGAGGTAGAAGGCGCTGGCCACGCGCATGGTGCCTTCCCTGGCGGGGAGGCTGCTCAGGTCCAGCACCGCCTCTGCCCGCACGATCTGCTCCACCAGGGCCTTGGGGCCGCTGACGGCCACCATGGGCGGGTCGGGCTGGGCGGTTCCGGCATAGTAACCCGCAGGCGCTTCGCCGATAATGTTCACATTCATGGGAATGCGGTAGCGGGTCACGTATTCATCCACTTCGATCTCCAGCGTGGAGGGGATCACCTGGCGTACCGTGCCATAGGCCACGCTGTTGGTGGTCAGCACCTTGATCTCCTGCACGCCGGTGGTATTCACACGGCTCAGGTCGATGCGGGCATTGAAGGTGCTGGCATTGGCATTGCTGTATTGCATCTGCGGCACGTCCACCTGCAATTGTGCGCCCTGCATCAGCTCGCCCAGATCGCTGGTCACGATCATGCCGTTGCGCTTGATGGTCTCGCTGCCGGTGACAGAGATGGTGACATCGTTGAAGATCTTTTCGCGGGTCAGGGAGGGATCCTGGGTGATCAGGCCAGCCCAGAGCGCAATGGCCACAAACAGCGCCAGCAGCTTGAAGCCCCAGTTTTTGCTCAGCATCTGCCACAGGGTCAGCAAAATGGTTTTCCACTGGCTGTTTTTTTCGGGCTGCTGGGGATGATTCTGCATCACTTGTCACCCTCCTTTCCCTTCACCAGGTCGCGGAAAACGGACACCAGGCTGGTGTGAGGCGGCTCGTACATACCGGTGAGCAGCTCCCGCAGGGACTTGGCGTCCAGGTGGCGGGTCAGCTTGCCCTCCCGCGCCATGGAAATGATGCCCGTCTCTTCGGAGACGATCAGCACCACGGCGTCGGTGGTTTCGCTGATGCCGATGGCCGCGCGGTGGCGGGTACCCAGCTCGTGGCTGATGCCCGCGCCCTCCGTCAGCGTCAGGATGCAGGCGCCGGCCATCACGCGGGTGCCGCGGATCACCACAGCACCGTCGTGCAGGGGGGTGTTGGGTTCAAAGATATTTTCCAGCAGGGCGGAGGAGATCTGGGCATCGATGCTGATGCCGGTCTCGATCACGTCCTGCAAGCCAGTCTTTTGTTCAAACACGATCAGCGCACCCACACGGCGGCGGCTGAGGTTGGTGAGGAACTTGATCACCTCGTCCACAATGCGGGCTTCCTCGCTCTTGTCCTCGTGGTTTTTGTCCAGCACGGTGCCGCGACCCATCTGCTCCAGGGCCTTGCGCAATTCCGGCTGGAAAAGGATCACCAGCACCACCGCGCCATTGGACACGATGGTCATCAGCAGCCAGTTCAGGGCCGTCAGCCCCAGCAGGTCGCTGATGCCCACAATGAGCAGCAGCAAAACAAGACCCTTCAGCACGGCGCTGCCGCGGGTCTGGCGGGTGAGCATGATCAGCTCGTATACGATGAATGCAACAATAATGATATCGATGATATCAGACAGACCGGGGCGATGAAACACGTTCCATATCATGGTTTGGATCGTTTGCCACAGCGATTCCACGCGATTTCTCCCCCACTTTCGTACACGATAAGACACCACCATTATTATACTACATCACAGCAGGAATATGAACGGGTTTTTGAAAATTTTTTGTGACAATTCTTCCGGAAAATACATCTTCATCACACAAAAAAGGACGGCAATCGCCGCCACTTTTTAATCACAAATTTCCGCCGTTCCAGCCCCAGGTGCCGATCTCGTCGTAGGTCACATAGATGTGATCCGGCTCGATCTCCAGCTCCTCGGACAGGATGTCCGTCAGCGCGCCGGTCAGGTCATCATAGGCGCGCTCGCTGGCAGAGCCGTAGAGCTTCACCTGGCAGATGGCGCAGGGTTCATCCTCGCCCCGGAAGTACATATGCACATCGTCCTGGAAGGAGAGCATCAGCCAGCTTTCGCTCTTGCCGGGGATCAGCTCGATGGCCTCGCCCATGCGCTGCTTGATGGTCTGCTCCTTTTTGCCGGAAATGCCAACGTTGGTCATGGTTTGAATGTAAGGCATGATGGTTCTCCTTTATCTGGTCGTGTTGCTGATGCGCACCGCGGCCTCCAGGGCCAGCAGGGCAATGCGGTCTTTTTCCTCTAACAAAGCGTGGTTGGACAGGCTGCGGGCGTCCCATTCCTCGGCGTCCAGGTTGTCTGCAGCGTAGAAGAACTGCAGCACGTCCCTGCCGCGGAACTGCGCCACCGCCCCGCAGGCGCTGCACTCCATATCCACGCAGATGCAGCCCTGCTCCTTGCGCCGGGCCACCTTCTCGCGGGTCTCGCGGTACATGGCGTCCGTCGTCCAGCACTTGCCGGATGCGTAGCCGATGTGCAGCTCCTCCAGCATATCCATGAAAAGCTGACCATAGCGGGTGTTGACGGCGATCTCGTCCCCCGGCGGCGCATAGTGGTAGGAGGTACCCTCGTCCCGCAGGGCTGAGGTGGGCAGGATGATGGAGCAATCCCCGATTTCCCGGTCCAGCACGCCGCAGGTGCCAAACAGCACCACGGTCTCCACACCCATGACAAAAAGTTCCTCCAGGCTGCCCACGCACACCGGCGCACCCACGCCGGACAGATACAGCGCCACCTCCACGCCCTTGTAAACAGCCTTGTAGATCGGGTAGACCTGGCTGGCCGTCTTCATTTGGGCAATGGGCTGGGCGTCGAGGCCCTCCAACAGCCGCTGGAACGTGACAAAGGAGAAGCAGCTCACCGCCACTTTGGGCATCCCCGGCACGGGCTGGTGCGCCGTGGTGGGGTTGAACATGGCCACCTGGCTGGAGTCGAACTCGTGGAGCAGCATGGGGTTCTCCCCTTTCACGCATGATGCTTATTATAGCGGAAGATGGCAAAGAATGCAAGCGTGAGGAAATTCGGAATGCGGAATTCGGAATTCGGAATTGAGAGTGTGGACGGGCGGGCGATCGCAGATCGCCCCTACATATGCACAGATAAGTTGCAGGGCAGAAGATGAAGGGCAGCCCTCTCAGTCAGCGCAAGCGCTGACAGCTCTCCCAGAGGGAGAGCCAAGATAATGCCCGGCGTCGCGGCGCGACCGTATTCGCGCCGTGACCCCCGCAAAGGAAAAACCCACTCGGGCGTCCCCGAATGGGTTTCGAAAGGGACGAAGTCCCTTCGCGGGATTCCCAAGGGCAGAGCCCTTGGGCGGGTTGTCAGGGCAGCGCCCTGACCGGGAGTCCAGAGGGCAGCGCCCTCTGGCGTCTTACTTGAAGTACTCCACGCCGCCTTCGAAGAGGGGCTGGTACTTGTTGCCGGGGACGTTCTTGTAGAGGTTTTCGCCGGAGCGCTCGGTGTGGCCCATCTTGCCCAGGACGCGGCCATCGGGGCTGGTGATGCCTTCGATGGCGAAGTAAGAGGCGTTGGGGTTGAAGCGGGTGTCCATGGAGGGATTGCCAGCCAGGTCAACGTACTGGGTGGCGATCTGACCATTAGCGGCCAGCTGACGCAGCAGCGCCTCGGGGCCAACGAAGCGACCCTCGCCGTGGCTGATGGCGATGGTGTGGATGTCGTCCACGTCGCACTTGGAGAGCCAGGGAGACTTGTTGGAGGCGATGCGGGTGCGCACCAGCATGGACTGGTGGCGGCCGATCTCGTTGAAGGTCAGGGTGGGACACTGGTCATCGGTATCCACGATCTTGCCGAAGGGAACCAGACCCAGCTTCACCAGCGCCTGGAAGCCGTTGCAGATGCCCAGCATCAGGCCGTCGCGGTTTTCCAGCAGGTCGGCCACGGCGTCCTTCATGGCGGGATTGCGGAAGAAGGCCGTGATAAACTTGGCAGAGCCGTCGGGTTCGTCGCCGCCGGAGAAGCCGCCGGGCAGCACGATCATCTGGCTGCGGGCGATGATGGAGGCAGCCTTCTCGATGGAGGCGGTGATGTCAGCGGGGGTCAGGTTGTTGATCACCAGGATCTCCGCCTTGCCGCCGGCACGCTCCACAGCGCGGGCGGTGTCGTATTCGCAGTTGGTGCCGGGGAACACGGGGATGAAGGCCAGGGGCTTGGCCACGTGAATGGCAGGAGCCACACGCTTTTCAGCCTTCTGGGTGAACTTCTCGGTGGTCTCGCCGGTGCGGCCACGATACTTGAAGACCTTCTCCAGCTTGCCCTCGTAAATCTCCTGCATGGGAGCGAGGTCGATGCGATCGCCTTCGTATTCCAGCGCCCACTCAGGCACGGTGTCGCCCACCTTTACGCCCAGGTCGCAGGGTTCGGCGCACTCGATGAGCATGGCGCCGATCTGCTGGGCAAACAGGTCACCCTCGTAATCGTCGTCCACGCGGGTGCCGATGGCGTTGCCCAGGCCCATCTTGAACAGGCCTTCCGCCACACCGCCCAGGCCCAGCGCCCAGGCAGCCACGATCTTGCCATTCAGGATGCCCTCGCGTACGGCGTCGTAATTGGCGGTGAGGGCAGCGGTGTCGTGGGGATCGCAGCTCAGCAGGCGGATCTCATGGCCAGCGGCCTTGAATTCGGGGGAGATCACCTGGCTGGCCTTGCCGGGAGCCACGGCGAAGGAGCAGAGCGTGGGCGGCACGTCCATCTTCTCGAAGGTGCCGGACATGGAGTCCTTGCCGCCAATGGAGGCGATGTTCAGATCCAGCTGGGCATCGAAGGCACCCAGCAGCGCGGCAAAGGGCTTGCCCCAGCGCTTGGGATCGGAGGTCATGCGCTCGAAGTATTCCTGGAAGGTCAGGTAAGCTTCCTTGTAGTCGAAGCCAGCGGCCACCAGCTTGGTGACGGACTCGATAACAGCCAGGTAGGAACCCTCGTAGGGACTCTGGCTGAGGATCTCGGGGTGGAAGCCATAGGCCATGCCGGACACGGTGTCGGTCACGCCGTCCAGCACAGGCAGCTTGGCCACCATGGCCTGGTTGGGGGTCAGCTGACGGGCGCCGCCATAGGGCATCAGCACGGTGGCCGCGCCGATGGTGGCGTCGAAGCGCTCGCTCAGGCCCTGCTTGGAGCAGATGTTCAGGTCGCCCACCATGTTGGCGAACTTCTCGGCCACGGTGTCGCCAGCAAAGGTCACCTGCTGCACGGCATCCTCAGGCACGGCCACGGTGGTGTGCTTTTCGGCACCGTTGGAGTTAAGGAATTCGCGGCTCAGGTCAACAATGGTGTTGCCCTTCCAGGTCATGCGCAGGCGAGGCTCGGCGGTGACCTCAGCCACCACGGTGGCCTCCAGGTTCTCCTCGCGGGCAGCGGCCATGAAGGCCTCCACGTCCTCCGCAGCCAGCACCACGGCCATGCGCTCCTGGGATTCGGAAATGGCCAGCTCGGTGCCGTCCAGGCCGTCGTACTTCTTCGGCACCTTGTCCAGCTCGATCATCAAACCATCGGCCAACTCGCCAATGGCCACAGACACGCCACCCGCGCCAAAGTCGTTGCAGCGCTTGATGAGGCGGGTCACCTCACCATTGCGGAAGAGGCGCTGCAGCTTGCGCTCGGTGGGGGCGTTGCCCTTCTGCACCTCGGCTCCGCAGGTCTCGATGGACTCCAGCTTGTGGGACTTGGAGGAGCCAGTGGCGCCGCCGATGCCGTCACGACCGGTGCGACCGCCCAGCAGCACAATCTTGTCACCGGGGGCAGGCACGTCGCGGCGGACGTTCTTGGCGGGGGCAGCACCCACCACCGCGCCGATCTCCAGGCGCTTGGCAGCATAGCCGGGGTGATACTGCTCGTCCACCAGGCCGGTGGCCAGGCCGATCTGGTTGCCGTAGGAGGAATAGCCAGCGGCAGCGGTGGTCACCAGCTTGCGCTGGGGCAGCTTGCCGGGCATGGTGTCGGCCACGGGCACCAGGGGATCAGCCGCGCCGGTGACGCGCATGGCCTGATACACATAGGTACGGCCGGACAGCGGGTCGCGGATAGCGCCGCCCAGGCAGGTAGCCGCGCCGCCGAAGGGTTCGATCTCGGTGGGGTGGTTGTGGGTCTCGTTCTTGAACATGAGCAGCCAGGGTTCGTTCACGCCGTTCACGTCCACGTCGATCTTGATGGAGCAGGCGTTGATCTCCTCGCTCACGTCGATGTTGGGGGTCTGGCCGATCTTCTTCAGATACTTGCCGCCCATGGTGGCCATGTCCATCAGGTTGATGGGCTTCTGGCTGATGCGCTCGCCATACACGGTCTCGCGGGCCATCAGGTAGCGCTTGAAGGCCTTCTCCACGGCCACCTTCTCGATGTTCATTTCATCGATGGTGGTCAGGAAGGTGGTGTGGCGGCAGTGATCGGACCAGTAGGTGTCGATCATGCGGATCTCGGTGAGGGTGGGATCGCGATGCTCAGAAGCAAAGTAATCGCGGCAGAAGGCCAGGTCGTCCTTGTCCATGGCCAGGCCGTACTTCTTCACGAACTCCTGCACGGCCTCCATGTCCATGGTGGTGAAGCCGTTCAGCGTCTCCACATGGTCGGGGGTCTCGTAGACCTGCTGCAGGGTGGCCTTCTCGGCCAGGTCAGCCTCGCGGCTCTCCACGGGGTTGATCACGTGCTTCTTCACCTTGTTCAATTCGTCCTCGGTGAAGTCGCCCTCCAGGATGTACACGCGAGCGGTGCGCACGGTGGGGCGCTCGCACTGGCCCACCAGCTGGATGCACTCCTCGCAGGAGGCAGCGCGCTGGTCGTACTGGCCAGGCAGGTATTCCACGGCGAACACGGCCTTGCCGCCTTCGGGCAGGGTGTCGTAGGTCACGTCCACCTGGGGTTCGGAGAACACAATGGGCTTGCAGGTGTTGTACAGCTCATCGGCCACGCCCTCCACGTCATAACGGTTCAGGAAGCGCAGACCGGTGATGTTCTTGATCAGCAGAATGTGGCGGATCTCCCACAGCAGCTGCTTGGCTTCCACCGCATACTCGGGCATTTTTTCTACATAGATGCGCTTGACGCTCATGCTTGTACCTCCATCAAGGCTCTCTGGCCAATATCGTGACGCTTGTGCAGGTCGGTGAAGCTGATCTTCTCCGCAGCCTCATAGGCCTTGGCGATGGCTTCCTTCAGGTTTTCGGCGGTGGCGGTCACGCCCAGCACACGGCCGCCGGAGGTGAGGATTTCGCCATCCTCGCCCAGCTTGGTGCCGGCATGGAACACGCAGGCAGTCTCGCCCGCTTCCTTCAGGCCGGAGATGGGATAGCCGGTCTGGTACTTCTGGGGATAGCCGCCGCTGGCCAGCACCACGCAGGCCGCCGCACCATCATCGAAGACCACCTCGGTCTCTGCCAGGGTGCCATTGGTGGTGGCCTGCATGATGGTCAGCAGGTCGCTCTTCAGCAGGGGCAGCACCACCTGGGTCTCCGGATCGCCGAAGCGGCAGTTGTACTCAATGACCTTGGGGCCGTTGGGGGTCATCATCAGGCCAAAGTACAAACAGCCCTTGAAGGTGCGACCCTCGGCGTTCATGGCCTCGATGGTGGGCAGGAAGATCTCCTTCATGCAGCGCTCGGCCAGTTCAGGGGTATAGCAGGGGTTGGGGGCGATGGTACCCATGCCGCCGGTGTTGAGACCCTCGTCATGGTCCAGCGCGCGCTTGTGGTCCATCGAGGACACCATGGGCTTCACCACCTTGCCATCGGTGAAGGCCAGCACAGAAACTTCCGGGCCGGTGAGGAACTCCTCGATCACCACACGGTGGCCGGAAGCGCCAAAGGCGTTGTGCTTCATCATGGTGCTGACGGCGTCCAGCGCCTCTGCCTTGTTCTGGCAGATCAGCACGCCCTTGCCCAGGGCCAGGCCGTCGGCCTTCACCACCAGGGGCGCTTCGGGCAGGGAGTTGATGTAGGCCACCGCCTCGTCGTACTCATCGCAGGCCTCGTAGGCCGCGGTGGGAATGTTGTACTTCTTCATCAGGTTCTTGGAGAAGACCTTGCTGCCCTCAATAATGGCCGCCTTCTTCTCCGGGCCAAAGGCAGGGATGCCCGCCTCGGCCAGCAGATCCACCAGGCCCAGGCACAGGGGATCATCCGGCGCCACCACCACGTAGTCCATCTGGTTTTCCTTGCAGAACGCGGTAATGCCCGTAATATCCGTGGCCTTCAGCGGAACCAGCTCGCAAATATCCGCCATGCCGCCATTGCCGGGCGCAGCATAGAGCTTGGTCACGCTGGGATTCTCAGCGATCTTGGTCGCAATCGTATGCTCGCGGCCACCGCCGCCAACGATCAATACTTTCATTTTATCCTCCGTCAGCACGTTTCGCCTGCGGCGACCAAAGGGGACTCTGTCCCCTTTGGAATCCTCTGCCCAAGGGCGCTGCCCTTGGGAATCCCGCGAAGGGTCTTCGACCCTTTCGAAACCCGCTTTTTGTGCTTTCTTTTGGGGTGGGGATTACGCAAAAGTGCGCCCGAGGGATGGTTCCGTCGGGCTGGCACATTTTTTCTTAGTGGTGGAAGAGACGCATGTGGGTGAAGCTCATCACCATATCATACAGGTCGCAGGTCTCGATCACCTGGTCGTCGCGGATGGAGCCGCCGGGCTGAGCCACATAGCTCACACCGGAGCGCTTGGCGCGCTCGATGTTGTCGCCGAAGGGGAAGAAGGCGTCGCTGCCCAGGGCCACACCGGTCTGCTGATCCAGCCAGGCACGCTTTTCTTCACGGGTCAGCACCTCGGGCTGCTGGGTGAAGAAGCGCTGCCAGCGGCCGTCGGCCAGGACTTCATCGGCGTCGTCGGAGATGTACACGTCGATGGTGTTGTCGCGGTCGGGGCGGGCGATCTTCTCCACGAAGGGCAGGTTCAGGACCTTGGGATGCTGGCGCAGCAGCCAGTTATCGGCCTTCTGGCCAGCCAGGCGGGTGCAATGGATGCGGCTCTGCTGACCAGCGCCGATGCCGATGGCCTGGCCGCCCTTGGCATAGCACACGGAGTTGGACTGGGTGTACTTCAGGGTGATCAGGGCGATGATCAGGTCACGGCGGGCGTCCTCGGGCAGCTCCTTGTTCTTGGTCACGATGTCGTCCAGCAGGGCGTTGTTGATCTCAAACTCGTTGCGGCCCTGCTCGAAGGTCACGCCGAAGACCTGCTTGCGCTCGATGGGATCGGGCTTGTAGTCGGGGTCGATCTTGACGATGTTGTAGCCGCCCTTGCGCTTGGCCTTCAGGATCTCCAGGGCCTCGTCGGTATAGCCGGGGGCGATCACGCCGTCGGAGACCTCAGGCTTGATCAGCAAGGCGGTGGCCTTGTCGCACACGTCGCTCAGGCTGATCCAGTCGCCAAAGGAGGACATACGGTCAGCGCCGCGGGCGCGGGCATAGGCGCAGGCCAGGGGGGACAGCTCCACGTCGCCCACGAAGTAGATCTTGCGCAGGGTCTCGTCCAGGGGCATACCCACGGCGGCACCGGCGGGGCTGACGTGCTTGAAGGAAGCAGCAGCGGGCAGGCCGGTGGCTTCCTTCAGCTCCTTCACCAACTGCCAGCCGTTCAGGGCGTCCAGGAAATTGATGTAGCCGGGCTTACCATTGATGACCTCGATGGGCAGCTGACCCTCGGTCATGAAAATGCGGGAAGGCTTCTGATTGGGGTTGCAGCCATACTTCAGTTCCAGTTCAGTCATGGTTCTCACTCCTCATCCTGCTCGTGCTTGTTGATGATGATGCTGTCGGTCTCGCCGTTCTTCAGATTGATGAAGGAGACGTACAGGCTCACCTTGTTGTCGTTGTTCAGGTTCTGCCAGGTGTTCAGCGCCAGGGTCTCGATGTCGCCCTTCAGGGTCACCTTCTCCGGCTCGCCCTCGAAGGAGGGAATGGGGTTGCCGTCGCCCACATAGGTGTGGATGAAGCGGCCCTCGCCGGCCTTGGGCTGGCAGTAATCGTAGAAGTAGCGCAGGACGCTGTTCTCGTCGCCGCAGTCGCTCTTCAGGATGGACAGCTTGTACTCAGCCTTGCCGTCCTCCACCTTCACCACGCCGGAGATGCGGGGCGTCCAGTTGGGGCGGTCATCCTCGAAGGTGCGGGTGCGCAGGGCATCCTCGAAGGTCTTGCCTTCCTTCATGAAATCGTAAATGGTGTCGGTCTGGTCGCCGTTGGTCACGATGGTGGTCTTGCCGTCGGGCAGGGCGCGGACAGGGGCGTAGATGATCAGGTGGGGATCGGTCATCTTGCTCTCGTCATAGGCCTTGGTGATGATGCCCTCGTCGGTCTCCTCAAAGATGCGGTTGCGGCTGTTCACGCTGCGGCCCATGATGAAGTACACGATCACAGCATTCTCGCCCGTTTCGTCCAGGCCCAGCACGATGCCGCGGCCGGGATAGGTGTTGTTAGCCAGGAGTTCGTTCAAATCGTAGGTCTGCATGATTTATACCTCCAGCGTTTTCGCTACGTCTTCAACCGCTTTGGGCAGGATGATCCATTCAGCCTGCTCCATCACGCGTTTTTGCAGGATCTCAGGGGTATCGCCAGGCTGCACGTCCACCGCCTTCTGGGCAATGATGTCGCCGCCATCGGGGATCTCGTTCACAAAATGCACCGTAGCACCGGTGACCTTCACACCCTTTGCCAGCGCCGCCTCATGCACCTTCAGGCCATAGAAGCCTGCACCGCAGAAGGAGGGGATCAGGCTGGGGTGGATGTTGATCATCCGGTGGTCATAGGCCTGGATCACATTCTCCGGCAGAATGGTGAGGAAGCCCGCCAGCACCACCATATCGATGGCGTTTTCCTTCAGCACGGCCAGCAGCCGCTCGCCGTAGTGGGCGATGTCCTCACCCTTTTCCTTATGCACCACCACACCCTTGATGCCCGCATCGGCAGCGCGGGTCAGGGCATAGGCCTTGTCGTTGGAGGCCACCACCAGCGTCAGCTCGGCAGAGGGGATCTTGCCAGCCTTCTTGGCATCAATAATGGCCTGCAGGTTGGTGCCGCCGCCGGAAACCAGTACAGCAACTCTTACCACAGTTCCACACCCTTCTCGCCTTCCACGATCTCGCCCAGGATGTAAGCGCCGGGTTCGTCGTTGGCGTGGAGAATAGCCAGCGCCTTGTCAGCGTCTTCCTTGGCCACGGTGATCAGCATACCCACGCCCATGTTGTAGGTGTTGTACATATCGCGCTCCGGCACATTGCCTTCACGGGCGATGATGTCGAAGATGGGCAGCACGCGGACGTCGCTCTTCTTGATCTTGGCGCACAGGCCTTCGGGCAGGGCGCGCGGGATATTCTCGTAGAAGCCGCCGCCGGTGATGTGGCTGATGGCCCGGGGCTGGATCTCCTTGAGCAGGGCCATCACGGACTTCACATAGATCTTGGTGGGGGTGAGCAGGGTCTCCCACAGGGACTTGTCGCCCAGCTCGGGATAGGTGCGGTCGGCGGCGTTGGGAGCATCCAGCTGGAAGACCTTGCGCACCAGGGAGAAGCCGTTGGAGTGGACGCCGGTGGAGGGCAGGGCGATCATCACGTCGCCAGCCTTCATGGTGTTGTGGTCGATGATGCGATCCTTGTCCACCACGCCCACGGAGAAGCCCGCCAGGTCGTAATCATCATCGGGCATCATGCCGGGATGCTCGGCGGTCTCGCCACCGATGAGGGCGGAAGCAGCCTGCACGCAGCCCTCGGCCACGCCGGAGACGATGGAGGCGATCTTTTCAGGATAGTTCTTGCCGCAGGCGATGTAATCCAGGAAGAACAGGGGCTTGGCGCCGCAGCAGATCACGTCGTTGACGCACATGGCCACGCAGTCGATGCCGATGGTGTCGTGCTTGTCCAGCAGCATGGCCAGCTTGATCTTGGTACCCACGCCGTCGGTGCCGGAGACCAGCACGGGGGTCTTGATGCCCTCCAGGTTCAGGCCAAACAGGCCGCCGAAGCCGCCGATGTCATCCATGCAGCCCTCATTCTTGGTGCGGGCCACGTGCTTCTTCATCAGCTCCACAGCCTGGTAACCGGCAACGATGTCCACACCTGCTGCCTTGTAGCTTGCGCTTTCGCTCTTCATGGGGAAGCTCCTCCTTGTGTATGTCGTCGTTCGTTATGCTCAAATGGGTTTTTCGTGCCGGGGAGTCTGATCCTTCTTCGGGGGATCCACCGGGTATTCGCCGGTAAAGCATCCCTTGCAGAAGCTCAGACCGCAGCCCTTGGCCAGCTTGTCGCAGGCCTCCACGGACAGATACCCCAGGGAGTCCACGCCGATGATCTTCGCGATCTCCTCCACGGTGTGGTTGGCGGCGATCAGATTCTCCACCGAGACCACGTCCGTGCCGAAATAGCAGGGGCGGATGTAGGGCGGCGAGGCCAGGCGCATATGCACTTCCTTGGCGCCCGCATCGCGCAGGAGCTTGATGATCGGAAGGGAGGTGGTGCCGCGGACGATGGAGTCGTCCACCATCACCACGCGCTTGTCCTTCACCGTGGCAGAGACCACGTTCAGCTTGATGCGCACCGCATCCTGGCGCTCCTTCTGGGTGGGCTGGATGAAGGTGCGGCCGATATACTTGTTCTTGATAAAGCCAATGCCGTAGGGAATGCCGCTCTCCCGGGCATAGCCCAGGGCGGCGTCCAGGCCGCTGTCCGGCACGCCGATGACCACATCGGCCTCCACCGGATGCTCCTGGGCCAGGAAAGCGCCCGCCTGCAGGCGAGCCTCATGCACGCTGGCACCGTCGATCACGGAGTCCGGGCGGGCATTGTAGATGTATTCAAAGACGCACAGGCCAGTCTTTTCCTTCACCTCGGGCTTGTAGCTCTTCACGCTATCCTTGGTCACCACCACCACCTCGCCGGGTTCGATATCCCGCTCGAAGGCAGCGCCGATGGCATTCAGGGCGCAAGATTCGGAAGCAAAGACCACATCCTCGCCCAGGGTACCCATGCACAGGGGACGGATGCCCTGGGGGTCGCGGGCGGCAATGAGCTTGGTGGGACTCATGATCACCAGGGAATAAGCGCCCTTGATGACCTTCATGGCAGCGCGGACGGCTTCCTCAATGGAGCCGCAGCGCACCCGCTCCTGGATGATGGCGTAGGCGATCACTTCGCTGTTGGAGGAGGTGTGGAAGATCATGCCCTTCTTCTCCAGCTCCTCGCGAATTTCCAGGCCATTGGTCAGGCGGCCATTGTGGGCCAGGGCCATGGCGCCCTTCATGTGGTTGATCAAAAGCGGCTGAATGTTCTCGCTGGCGTTGCCGATGGAGCCATACAGGCAATGGCCGATGGCCATGTGACCCTCCTGCATCTTCAGCAGGGTCTCGCGGGTAAAGACCTCGTTCACCAGGCCCGCACCCTTGCGGCAGGTGATCACGCCATCGGTGTTCACAGCGATGCCGCAGCTCTCCTGGCCGCGGTGCTGCAGGGCATACAGCGCATGGTAGGTCTCGGGCACCACCGTTTCGCCGCTGCGGCGGAAAATACCGAATACGCCGCATTCTTCGTGGAGTTTATCCATCATAAAGCATCAATCTCCCATCAAACGTTCGGATCGTTTTTGAAGTGGAATGTTCGTGTTTTTGGCCTTAGTCGATGACCAGCGCGTTGTTCTTGGCGATCACCGCATCGTGCTGCGCCTGACGCTGGGCGTTCAGCTTGGCAGCCAGGTCAGCATCCTCGATGGCGATCATCTGGGCAGCCAGCAGGGCGGCATTGGCAGCACCGTCGATGGCCACGGTGGCCACGGGCATACCGGAGGGCATCTGCACGGTGGACAGCAGGGCGTCCAGGCCATCCAGGGTGGAGGACTTTACCGGAATGCCGATGATGGGCAGGGTGGTCTGGGCGGCCAGAGCGCCGGCCAGGTGAGCCGCCTTGCCAGCGGCGGCGATCAGCACGCCAAAGCCGTTATCACGGGCGTTGCGGGCAAATTCAGCCGCCTCCACAGGGGTGCGGTGAGCAGAATAAACATGAGCCTCAAAGGGGATGTCCAGCTTGCGCAGCTGCTCGAAGGCAGGCTTCAATACGGGCAGGTCGCTGTCGCTTCCCATGATGATGGCAACTTTCTTCATTGTGGATTTTCCTTTCTTCTCCAGCGTGCTTTTCGCAAAGAAAAGAGCGTAGTGTAAAAAACTTACACCACGCTCTTGTGGGTAGCAAAAAGCATATGACCGTAGAGGGAACAGCGCTGACTGCCACAGGTGAACAGCTTCATAAAGCGGCATCCTCCCTCCAAACATTACGATTCATTTTACCGTACAGCCCATCGGCTGTCAAGGCATTTCCCGAACATTTTCAGCGAATTGTAAGATTTCGTTTTGCCTTTGTCGTGTATGGCCGATCTATGACGTGAAATGGACAAATAGAAAAAGGACAGCCGGTAAAGGCTGTCCCGGATGTTCCTTATCGACTTCCCTTGTCGTAGGGGATGCCCTCCGCCTTGGGGGCGCGGGAGTTCTTGGAGGTGAACGCCAGCACCACCAGGGTGATGAGATAGGGCAACAGGCGGTAGAAGTTGGTGTTGATCTGCAGTTCCTTGAGGAAATAGAACTTCTCCCCAGCCTCGTTGACCAGGTACAGGCTGCCATAGCTGGCGGCAATGCACTTGAACAGGCCGAAGAGCAGCGCCGCGCCGGCAATGCTCAGGGGCTTCCAGTTGCCAAAGATCATCACCGCCAGGGCAAGGAAACCGAAGCCGGCCACGTCGCCATTGGCTGTGCAGTTGGTGGTGGTCATGGCGTAAACAAAGCCGCCCATGCCCGCCAGCGCACCGGAAATGGCCACGCCCGCATAGCGCATTTTGAACACGTTGATGCCCAGGCTGTCGGAGGCCTGCGGATTCTCGCCGCAGCTGCGCAGGCGCAGGCCGAAGCGAGTCTTGTACAGGATCACCGACATGACGATGAACACAAGAATGCACACATAGGTGGCCGGATACACCTTGTTCACAAAGGTATCAAACAGGAAGCCAACCTCCTGCGTTCGGCCAAAGCCGAAGGTACTCTTCTTGAGCATGAACCAGCTGGCGCTGTCGCCAGTAGCCATCTGCAGGGTGTTCTGATTGGCGATCAGGCGGACAAAGAACAGCACCAGGGCAGGAGCCATCAGGTTCAGGGCGGTGCCGCCCACGGTCTGGTCGGCCTTCAGGTTGATCGCCGCAAAGGCCAACAGCATGGAGAATGCAGCGCCCAAGGCAGCAGCCACCAGCATCGTCAGCAGCACAAATCCCTGCAGACCGATCCAGTTCTTCGCCTGGTATACGGCATCAAACCAGCCCCACTGCTGCACCAGTCGCACAAACAGCACGCCAATGAACGCACCGAAGATCATGATGCCTTCCAGCGCCAGGTTGATGATACCGCTGCGCTCCGCATACACGCCTGCCAGGGCAACGATCATCAGCGGCACAGCGTAGATCAGGGTTTGCCGGATCAGGAAGACCATGCTTCCCGAGGTGAGATTGTCAAGCAGGACGTTCATTCAGGCTTCACCTCCTGGTCATTGGCAAGGGTCGGCTGGGGATTCTCCTTGGCAGCGGGTTCGTCCTTCTTCTTGCGGGAAGCGAGCAGGCTCTTGATCAGCAGGGAGAAGGCGCTCAGATACACGATCACAGCGATGATCACATCGGTGATGTATTCGTTGTAGGCAGTCAGGTTAGTCAGCTGCAGGCCGCAGATATCCAGCATGGACATGAATGCGCCCGTGAAGATGACGCCCACCGGATGATTGGCCGCCAGCAGCGCCACAGGAATGCCATTGAAGCCGGCAGCAGGCAGCTGCTGATAGGTGGACCAGAAGAACTCCGTGTTGCCGCTGAGGTAATACAGCGAACCGGCCGCGCCCGCCAATGCACCTGCAATGGCCATGCTCAGCACGATGTTGCGCTTGTCCTTAATGCCGGCATAGCGCGCCGCAAAGCGGTTGGAACCGCAGGCCTTGAGCTGATAGCCGAAGGTGGTGCGGGTAAGCAGAATGTAGACGATCACCGCCAGCACCGCAGCAATGATGATGCCGCCATTCACCTGCGAACCGGGGAACAGCTTGTCCAGCCCCATCTTGGAGGTGGCCACGCCATTGATGGTGGTCTTGTAAATATATCCCGTCTTGGTACCTTCCACCAGGTTCTTCAGGTTGGAGATATCGAAGGCCCAGGTGACCAGGTTGGCGGCGATCCAGTTGGTCATGATGCAGGCCAGCACCTCATTGATGTTCAGCAGGGATTTAAGCAGACCGGGGATCGCTCCCCAGAGCGCGCCAGCCAGCATACCACCTGCAAAGGCCAGGATCCACACCACTACCGGCGGGATGCTGGTGGGTTCGATGCCGGGGATGGCCATCTCCGTGGTGGGGATGCTCAGCGCAATGAACAGCGTGGCGCAGGTACCCGCCAGATACTGGCCGGGGGCGCCAATGTTGAACAGGCCCGTCTTGAACGCCACCGCCACGGAAAGGCCCGTGAGTACCAGAGGCGTTGCGCGGAAGAGCATATTGCCGATGTTGGTGGGATTGAAGCCAAAGGTCAGCGCACCGGCAGCGTCACGGCCGGTGGAGAACAGGCCGCCGATCACCAGACGGATGCCGTCCCACACGCTCTTGAGACCCAGCGAGGGCGTACACAGACCCACGATGAGGATCATCAGGCTGCCCGCGCCCAGGCCGCAGAGAATGGAAATCACCGACGCCATCACCGAGCGGGTACCCGGCTGCCGGAAAAAGGGTGTCTTACTCATTGCTCCGCCACCTCCTGTCGCTTGGCGCCTGCCATGTACAGACCCAGCTCTTCAACCGTGATCTGCTTGGGATCAAACTCGCCCACGATCTCGCCTTCATACATCACCAGAATCCTGTCGGACAGGTTCATCACCTCGTCCAGCTCCAGGGAGACCAACAGCACGGCTTTGCCCGCATCACGCTGCGCCACCAGCTGACTGTGGATGTACTCAATGGCACCCACGTCCAGGCCGCGGGTGGGCTGCACGGCGATGATCAGCGGCTTGTCGCGGTCGATCTCACGGGCAACGATGGCCTTTTGCTGATTGCCGCCAGACATACTGCGCACCGTGGTCTCGGCGCCTTGACCGGAACGCACGTCATACTGCTCGATCAGCATATCCGCATAGCGGCGCACTTCGTCAAAACGGATGAAGCCCATTTTCTGAAAGCGACCTTCATCAAAGCGCTGCAGCACCATATTCTGTTCCAGGGTGAAATCCAGGACCAGGCCATGCTTGTGCCGGTCTTCGGGGATGTGGCTCATGCCCGCATCGCTGCGCTGACGGATGGGCAGGCGGGTCACATTCTTATTCCCCAGCGTGATCTTGCCGGAAGAGGGATGCTCCAGACCCGTGATGGCGTAAACCAGATCCGTCTGGCCATTGCCGTCGATACCGGCTATGCACAGGATCTCGCCAGCGCGAGCCTTGAAGCTGACATTGTTCACGGCGTTGCGCTTATACAGCTTGGAGGGAACGCAGAGGTTCTCCACCTCCAGCACGGTTTCGCCAGGCTGGGCAAGCTGCTTGTCCACCACCAGCTGCACGGGGCGACCCACCATCATGCTGCTCAGTTCAGCCTTGGTGGTCTCGCTGGTGTTCACCGTGCCGATATAGCGGCCCTTGCGCAGCACGGTCACCCGGTCGGACACAGCCATGATCTCATTCAGCTTATGGGTGATGAACAGGATGCTCTTGCCCTCGCGGGTCAATCCGCGCATGATCTCCATCAGCTCGTCGATCTCCTGGGGCGTCAGCACGGCAGTAGGCTCGTCGAAAATGAGTACCTCATTGTCGCGGTAGAGCATTTTCAGGATCTCCACACGCTGCTGCATACCTACGGTGATATCCTCCACCTTGGCATCCAGATCCACCTTCAGGCCATAGCGCTCGCTAAGCTCCTGCACCTTCCGGCGGGCTTCCTTCTTCTTCAGGAAGCCCAAGGCACCCACGTCCTCCGCGCCCAGGATGATGTTATCCAGCACGGTGAACACATCGATCAGCTTGAAGTGCTGGTGTACCATGCCGATGTGCAGGGCAGTAGCATCGTTGGGATTGTTGATCTTGACTTCGCGCCCGTCCTTTTTGATCACGCCCTGCTCAGGCTGATACAAGCCAAAAAGCACGCTCATCAGCGTGGATTTACCGGCGCCATTCTCGCCCAGCAGCGCATGGATCTCGCCCTTGCGCAGCTGCAGGGTGATATCATCATTCGCCTTGATGCCAGGGAACTCTTTTGTGATGTGCAGCATTTCAATAACGTACTCAGGTACGCTACTCATCTGCGTCACCTCCCTCTCCGTATGTACAACCGAACAAAATCGGCTTTGACCATATATTTTTATTATATCGGCTGGCGGTGGAAAAAGCAAGAAAAAAAGCCCCGTTTCGGCCGGAACTTTCTTATTGGAATGCAAAAAACAGGGGAGCTTGCGCTCCCCTGTTGCAGGTTGAATTACTCGTAGATCACAGTCACGTTGGACAGCTCGGCGCTGGTGATCTTGTCGGCCTCCAGAACGGAGTTGTCGATCACAAGAGTGCCCTCGGCGATGGAAGCCAGCAGGGTGTTGTACTCTTCAACAGTCCAGTTCTCCAGGGACCAGGTCTCGGTGGGCAGGCCCACAGCATTGTCGTTGGCGCCCAGGTTGTTGGCCACGTCGCCGATGGTCTCCCACTCGCCAGCGTAGAACTTGCTGATGGCCCACTCGGTAGCGGAGGACAGACCCTTCAGGGCGGAGGTCACAACGGTCTCGGACTCGAAGCTCTGGTCAACGTCAACGCCGACCACGAACAGATCGTTAGCAGAAGCAGCGGAAACGATGGAGGAGAACATGGAGCCGCCGCAAGCGAAGATCACTTCGGTGCCGTTCTCGTACCAGCCCTTAGCCATAGCTTCCAGCTCGGGAGAAGCGCTGAAGGAAGCGCCGTACTGCCAGGAGTACTTCAGCTCAACATTCACGCCCATCTCAGCAGCGGCAGCATTGGCGCCCTGAGCGAAGCCGTAGCCATAACGGCAGCAAGCGGGGTTGGTGCCACCGCCGCCACCCAGGAAGCCCAGCTTGGTGAAGCCTTCCTTCACAATAGCATAGCCAGCCAGATAGCCGCTCTGCTCTTCCATGAAGGCAATGGGGGCAACGTTGGCCAGGCCCATCTGCCAGCCATCGATGAAGACGAACTTGGTCTCGGGATATTCCTTGGCGGCCTTTTCCAGAGCAGCAGCCTGCATGAAGCCGGCAGCCACAACCACCTTGGCGCCGCCTTCGCAGGCAGCCTTCATGGCGTCGTAACGGTCGTCGTCAGTCGCCTGATCGCCGTTGGCGGGCTGATAGTACTTGTAGCTCAGGCCATTGGCAGCAGCATAGGCCTTCACGCCATTCCAGGTGCCCTGGTTGAAGGACTTGTCCTTCAGCTGGCCGACGTCGGTCACGAAAGCGAGTTCGTACACGCCGTCTTCCGCGGTGTAGGTATCCGCGATGTCGTCAGGATTCACAGTCTCAGCCACAGCAGCGCAGCTGAACACCATGATCATGCTCAGAACGAGTGCCAGAAACTTTTTCATGAGTATTCTCCTCCTTGTACATTTCCCATATTGGGGACTGAAACAAGTATAGCATACCTGCCCGCAACATTCAAGCGCAAAATCATTCCCCATCTGCCAGTTTGGAGAATCCCTCGCCCAGCGCCTCATGCGCCTCGGTCACGAACATGAAGGCGTTCTCGTCCGCCTCGCGCACGATGTCCTTCAGGCGCGCCACCTCCTGGCGGCTGGCCACGCACAGCACCACCGGGCGTTCCTCGCCGGAATAGGCACCCCGGGCGGTGAGCTGCGTCACGCCGCGGTTCATGTCCCGTAGGATCTGTTGGGTCACCGCATCCCATTGCTTCGTGATAATGAAACAGGCCTTGTTGGAGGAGAAGCCCGCCATCACCATGTCGATGACCTTGGAAGAGATGAAGATGCTGATCATGGCATACAAACCCTCGGAGGTACCCATCACCGCACCCGCCAGGATCACCACCACGCAGTCGATCATCAGCAGGAATACGCCCACGGTGATGAATGGCA
This sequence comes from Clostridia bacterium, assembly GCA_017936765.1. GTDB lineage: Bacteria > Bacillota > Clostridia > Christensenellales > Aristaeellaceae > UBA11524. The sequence goes on along the minus strand of JAGBEX010000030.1, from coordinate 37,289 downwards.
TCCGGCTGTGTACCATGCGGGCGATCATGTCCGTGCCGCCGGTGGTGGCGCCGCCGCGGAGGATCAGCCCCAGGCCCACGCCCAGCAGCAGACCGCCATACAGCGTCCCCAGCAGGGGATCCACCGTCATGGGCGGGAGCTTGATCAGGTCGATGGACAGGGAGAAGACCACCGTGGCCACCAGACTGCGCCATACAAACAGCTTGCCCATGGCCTTGTAGCCCACTAAAAACAGGGGGATGTTCATGATCAGGCTGGTCAAACCCACCGGCCAATGGAACAGGTGATTCAGCACCATGGCCAGGCCGCTCAGCCCACCGGGGGCAATGCTGTTGGGGACTAAAAACAGCGGATACGCCGCACCGCCGATCAGGCAGCCCAGTATGATCTGTATATACGCCATCACCGAATCGAAATGAGGAAATCTGCTCCGCAGCTTGTCTTGTAAGGTCATGTTGTTCCTCCTGCTGATTATGTAAGCGAGCCACATCGGCTCGCCCGTTCATGCCGTTCCCAGGGACAGCGCCAGCGCCTTGTCAATACGGCGCATGGCCTCCCGGCTCAAACAGCCCAGATATTTCGTCAACCGCGATTTCTCCAGCGTCCTCACCTGCTCCAACAGCACCACCGAGTCGCGCTCCAGCCCGCTTTCTTCTGCTGTGATGGCCACGTGAACCGGCAGATTGGCCTTCTTGCTCCTGGTGGTCACCGCCGCCACGATCACCGTGGTCGAATGCTGGTTGCCTATATCATTCTGGATGATCACCACCGGCCGTATACCCCCCTGTTCGGAGCCTACCACCGGATCCAGATCAGCCCGATAAATCTCTCCACGTCTCATATTGTCACACTCCATCCCGGAAGTCAACCCTCGCCGGAAATTTTTATGCATCCATGCATAAAATCTCCTTCTTCATCCTATGCGCCAGAGGGGGACTTCGTCCCCCTCTGGACTCCCCTGACCCAAGGGGCTTTGCCCCTTGGGAATCCCCACGAAGGGTCTTCGACCCTTTCGAAACCCATACGGGGACACCGTTGCAGGGTGGTCTCCGAGAAGGGGTCACGGCGCGAATACGGTCGCGCCGCGACGCGGGGGAATCGACAGCTTGGCTCTCCCTCTGGGAGAGCTGGCTGAGCGAAGCGAAGACTGAGAGGGTTGCGCTGCACAATTGCCTAGTTGGTTTTATTGCAGCGCAGCCCTCTCAGTCGCCTAAAGGCGACAGCTCCCCCAAAGGGGGAGCCAAGGCACGACCGGATGAGGTGGAACGCCACACCAAGCGCCATGCCGCAAGCGACTGCTACCCTCTGCACCCTTTCGACACCCTTCGCGCCCCCATTCGACACCCCCACCCCGTCCCTTGCGCTATACTCTCCCCACAAAGGAGGCGGTGCCGGTGAGCGCCTGGTTCTATCTGCTGCAGCAAAGCGCCAGCGCCTGGAGCCTGCTGCTCTCCCTGGGGCTGCACATGGGGCTGCGCAAGGCCAGCCTGCTGCGGCTGACCGCCACCGCCCTGGCCTGCGGCAGCATTTGCCTGCTGTGCGCCATGCAGGGCGACCCGCTGCTGCGAACCACAGCGCTGCTGGCCATCACCACCCTCGCCCCCATGGCCGCCTGGCCGAATATCCCCCGCGCCAGGCGCCGTGCCATGTGCCTGTGCAGCCTGCTGCTTGCCCTGCTGATGACCGGCTGCACCCGCCTCTTGCACTCCCTTGGCCTGCACCATGCGCCGCTGGTCATGGCACAGTTTGCCTTGCTGCCGCTTTTGATCCACCTGGTGCCGGACATGGCCCGCAGCAGCTGCATCACCCTGCGCATCACCCACGCCTGCCAATGCCTGAGCCTCACCGCCCTGGTAGATACCGGCAACCTGCTCCACGATCCCCTCACCCGCCTGCCGGTGATCGTCATCTCCCGCCAGGCCGCCAGCAAGCTCCTGCCCAACACCGGCGAGCTGCTCCCCGGTATGCGGCTCATCAGCGTGCGCACGGTGGCAGGCACCGCGCTGATGCCCATCTTCCGTCCCCAGCAGCTGCAATTGCTTTTGCCCCAGGGCTGGCAGAGCGTCCACGCCGTGGTCGGGCTGAGTCCCGATGGCTACAGCGGCTTTCAGGCACTTGTTCCCGCCAGCGTCACTTCATCCCCGCAAGGAGGTATCTCTGTATGTCCGTGACCTTCAAGCTCTATTCCATTGCCCGGCAGCGCCTCACCGAGCTGCTCTCCCGCCTCACCACCCAGGAGCTGTATTACATCGGCGGCCCCGATCCCCTGCCCGCGCCCCTGACCTTGGAGGAAGAGCAAGCCCTCTGCGCCCGCCTCCACCAGGACGACGGCACCATCCGCCAGACCCTCATCGAGCGCAACCTGCGCCTAGTGGTGTTCATCGCCCGCAAGTTTGAGAACACCGGCGTCATGCTGGAGGATCTGATCTCCATCGGCACCATTGGGCTGATCAAGGCCGTGAACACCTTCGACCCCGGCAAGAAGATCAAGCTGGCTACCTACGCCAGCCGCTGCATCGAGAACGAGGTGCTGATGTTCCTGCGCCGCTTCTCCCGCACGAAGGTGGAGGTCTCCCTGGATGAACCCCTGAAAACCGACTGGGACGGCAACGAGCTGCTGCTCTCCGACGTGCTGGGTACAGAAAGCGATACGGTGTACCGGGGCATGGAGGAAAATGCCGAAAAGCAGATGCTCTTCGCCGCCCTGAGCCACCTCTCCCCCAGGGAGCAGCAGATCATGAACCTGCGCTTCGGCCTGGGTGGCCGCACCGAAATGACCCAGAAGGAGGTGGCGGACGTGCTGGGCATCAGCCAGAGCTACATTTCCCGGCTGGAAAAGCGCATCCTCCACCGCCTCCATGGCGAATTATTGCGCGTCAGCGGATAAGGTGTACATATAGCGTCACAAGGGGCGAATCTCCCCGCATCCGCACCACCTTTGTCACCTTCTGTCGCCCCTGAATAAGCCTGCACCCCCGGTGCCATACTCTGTGTATCAGTTGAACAGGAGGCACAGCGGTATGGCTTACGGCAAGGTCGAGATCTGCGGGGTGGACACCTCCACCCTTCCGGTGCTGTCCAACGAGCGGATGCGGGAACTCTTCCCCCTGGTGCATGGGGGCGACAGGCAGGCACGGGATGAATTCATCCAGGGCAATCTCCGGCTGGTGCTCAGCGTGATCCAGCGCTTCTCCGGCCGGGGCGAGAATGCGGACGACCTGTTTCAGGTGGGGTGCATCGGCCTGATGAAGGCGCTGGACAATTTCGACACCAGCCAAAACGTGCGCTTCTCCACCTACGCGGTACCCATGATCATCGGCGAGATCCGCCGCTACCTGCGGGATAACAATGTGATCCGGGTCAGCCGCAGTATGCGGGACACGGCCTACAAGGCGCTGCAAGCCCGCGACCGCCTGCAGGCCCAATGGAACCGTGAACCGGACGTGACTGAGATCGCCGAGGAAATGCAGCTCCCCCGGCAGGACGTGGTGTTCGCCCTGGAGGCCATTCAGGATCCGGTGAGCCTGTTTGAGCCGGTGTACAACGATGGCGGCGACGCGCTGTACATCATGGATCAGGTGAAGGACGAGAACACCAGGGACGAAAAGTGGCTGGAGGATCTGTCCATCAAGGAAGGCCTGCAGCGGCTGAACGAGCGGGAGAAGAAGATCCTGCGGCTGCGCTTTTTCGAAGGCCGCACCCAGATGGAGGTGGCCGGGGAAATCGGCATCAGCCAGGCGCAGGTGTCCCGGCTGGAGAAGAATGCGCTGCTTCATATGCGAAAGCATGTGCAGGTGCAGTAGAACAGCATAGCAAAGGAGCTTCCCACCAGCGAGAAGGATGAAAAGGAAGGAGTTATCCTTCACTTTGCACCAAAGAAACACCGAAACACCAAGCCCGTCCAGGCTTGCTATTTCTTGTTCTGCGTGATAGAATGAAAGCGCAAACTTGAATTTGACGAGGTATTCAAATGAATGAGCAGGTAAAAGAATATATAGATAAATATCCAAATAACATTATCGAAATGTACAATACATTAAGAAAACTAATTTTTGATAGTGTTTCATCTGAACCACAAGAAACAATGTGGGCTAAACTCCCAACCTATTATGTTGGGGAATCTTTTGTAAGGCTTATTCCTTTCAAAGACCATATTAATATTGAAGCGAAGGCTGTGTTGGCAAATACGGAAATGTTATCAGGCTATAAAGTAACGCCTAAAGGTATGTTGCAAATTTTCTTAAAACAAGATATTCCTGCTGATGTGTTGAGGAAGATATTTGTCGAAACATTAGGCTGAAAAATTCCAATTTGTCAAGCATCCGAAAACTCACTTACCTTCCATTCAAGAGGGCGCAATTATACGCACCGTTCCGGTTCATTGTGTTTACATAAGCACATAAGCAAGCGAGCATCCGATTGTTGGATGCTCGCTTGTTCGCTATTGGATAAATTGTTTCTTAAGCCCTCTCCCGCCACGGGAAGCTCCTTTTGCTTGTGTCACTTCATCGCCCGCATGGCATTGAATACCGCCAGCAGCGCCACGCCCACATCGGCAAACACGGCGATCCACATATTCGCCACGCCCAGCACACCCAGCAGCATCACCGCCAGCTTGATGCCCAGCGCAAACACGATGTTCTGCTTCACGATGCCCATGGTCTTTCGGGCGATCCGGATAGCCAGGGGCAACTTGGCGGGATCGTCGTCCATCAGCACCACGTCGGCGGCCTCGATGGCTGCATCGCTGCCCACGCCGCCCATGGCAATGCCCACATCGGCACGGCGCAGCACCGGGGCGTCGTTGATGCCGTCGCCCACGAAGGCCACCTTGCCCTCGCCCAGCAGGCGCTCCAGGTGGGTCACCTTGTCCCCGGGGAGCAGCTCCGCGTGGACTTCCGTCAGTTGCAGCCGGTCAGCAATGTCCTGCGCCATGGCCTGCCGGTCGCCGGTGAGCATCACCAGGCGGCGCACACCTGCCGCCTTCAGGTCGGCCATGGCCTGGGCCGCGGTGGGCTTGATCTCATCCGCAATCACCAGATACCCCTGATACACGCCCTCTGCCGCCACATGGACGATGGTGCCGCTCTCCTGCACCGCCGCAGCCTCCACACCGATGGCGGCCATCAGCCTGGCATTGCCCGCATGGATGCGCCGCCCGTCCACCTGCGCCATCAGGCCATGGCCAGCGGTTTCCTCCACCTGCCCGATGCGGCTGTGGTCGATCTCCCCACCCCAGGCCGCCATAATCGACCGGGCTATGGGATGGGTGGAGCTGCTCTCCGCCAGGGCGGCCATTTCCAGCAGCTGGGCGGACGTGCCGAGCTGCGGCACCACCTTCGTCACGGCAAACTCGCCCCGGGTCAGGGTGCCGGTCTTGTCAAACACCACAGTATCCAGCTGCGCCAGGGTTTCCAGATAGTTGGCGCCCTTGATCAGCACACCCTTGCGGCTGGCGCCGCCAATGCCGCTGAAGAAGGTCAGCGGCACGGAGATCACCAGCGCGCAGGGGCAGGAGATCACCAGGAAGGTCAGGGCGCGGCGCAGCCACTCCAGCCATTGGCCGTCAAACAGAGGCGGCACCACCGCCACCAGCACCGCCGCCAGGCACACCAGGGGCGTATACAGCCGGGCAAAGCGGGTGATGAACTTCTCCGTTTGCGCCTTGCTTTCGCCAGAGGATTCCACCAGGTGCAGGATCTTCGCCACGGTGGACTCACCATAGGCGCTGGTGACCCGCACCGTGAGCATCCCCGAAAGGTTCACGCTGCCGCTGAGGACGGTATCGCCGCTGCGCACATCCCGGGGCAGGGATTCCCCGGTGAGCGCCACGGTGTTCAGGCTGGAAACGCCCTCCACCACCACGCCATCCAGCGGCACCTTTTCGCCGGGACGGATAAGGATCACATCGTCCACCTGCACCTCTTGCGGCGAGACCTGCTCCACCTGGCCGTCCACCACACGGTTGGCATAGTCCGGCCGGATGTCCATCAGCGCGGAAATGGAAGCGCGGCTCCTGTCCACCGCCCGGTGCTGGAACCACTCGCCCACCTGATACAGCGCCAGCACGGCAATACCCTCGGCATACTCCCCCATGAGCATCGCCCCCAGGGAGGCCACGGACATCAGGAAGTTCTCGTCGAAGATCTCGCCCCGGCGAATGTTCCGCACAGCCGCCAGCAGAATGTCATACCCCGCCAGCAGATAGGCCGCCACAAACAGCACCAGGCTGAAGGGCGCGCCCAACAGCAGACCCGCCACCAGCAGCACCGCAGCAGCCGCCACGCGGTAAAGCAGCACAGGCTTCTCGTCGTGGTGATGCTCGTGGTGATGCTCGTGGTGATGCTCCTGCGCCTCCTCCACCAGCTTTGCCTCCGGCTCCACCCGGGCAGTTTCGGCCAGCACGGCCTGCTCCACAACGGCAAACTCCTTCTCCCCTGCGATGATAGCCACAGTTTTGTTCACGAAATTCACGCTGGCCGCTTCCACCCCGGGCAGCGCCGCCAGCGCCCGCTCCAGCTTAGCCGCGCAGTTGGGACAATCCAGGTTCTCGATCCGCCAGGTCTTCTTCATAAGGAATGCGCCTCCCGCATAACATATGAGCATTTGTTCATATGTTATTATACTCCGTTTTCCCCTCTTGTCAACCCCTGCAAGGCTTTTTTCGCTCTTCCTTTTTCCTTCATATTATGGTATCATGGCCGGGACATCACCAAAGGAGGTCTCTGCCCCATGCTTGCGCGCATCCGTCAGAGCCACGAGCATACCATCTACGCCAGTTACCTGGGCTATATCACCCAGGCCATCATCAACAATTTCGCGCCCCTGCTGTTCCTCACCTTCGTGAATGACTTCGGCTTGACGCTGGATCAGATCACGCTGATCACCACCATCAATTTTCTGGTGCAGCTGGGCGTTGACCTGATCAGCGCCAAGGTGGTGGATAAGATCGGCTACCGCCCCTGCATGGTGGCGGCTCATGTGCTGTGCGCTGCTGGCCTCATCGGCCTGGCGGTGCTGCCCTATGTGCTGACGCCCTATGCAGGCCTCATGACCGCCGTGGTGCTGTATGCCCTGGGCGGCGGCATCCTTGAGGTGCTGGTCAGCCCCATTGTGGAGGCCTGCCCCACCAAGAAGAAGGAAGCCGCCATGAGCCTGCTGCACTCCTTCTACTGCTGGGGTCATGTGCTGCTGGTGGTGGTCAGCACGGCGTTCTTTGCGGTATTCGGCATTAGCAGCTGGCGGGTGCTGGCCTGCCTGTGGGCGCTGGTGCCGATGCTGAACATCGCCTATTTCTCCCTGGTGCCGCTCTTCCCCATCGTGGCTGAAGAAGAAAAGAAGCTGTCCATCACGGGGCTGTTCAAGCAGAAGGTCTTCTGGCTGCTGATGGTGCTGATGGTCTGTGCCGGTGCCTCCGAGCAGGCCATGAGCCAATGGGCCAGCGCCTTTGCCGAAAGCGGCCTGAAGGTGAGCAAAACCATGGGCGACCTGGCTGGCCCCTGCGCCTTCGCCATCCTGATGGGTACCGCCCGCGCCCTGTATGGCAAGTTCAGCGAGAAGATCCCCCTGAAGCAATTCATGATGGGCAGCGCCGCGCTGTGCATTATGTGCTACCTGGTGGCAGCCTTCAGCGGCAGCCCGCTGTTTGCGCTGCTGGGCTGCGCGGTGTGCGGCTTCTCGGTGGGTATTTTCTGGCCGGGAACCTTCAGCATGGGTGCCAAAGCGCTGCCCACCGGCGGCACCGCCATGTATGCCCTGATGGCGCTGGCTGGCGACCTGGGTTGTTCCTCCGGTCCCACGGTGGTGGGCATGGTGGCCAACGCCACCGGCGGCAGCCTACAAAATGGCCTGATGGTGGCCATGATCTTCCCCGTTTTGATCCTGGCAGGCATTGCCATGATGAAGGAAAAGAAAGCGTGAGAAAACCCGCCGCGTCTTCCGGAAGAAGACGCGGCGGGTTTTTAATTCGGAATTAGGAATTCGGAATGCGGAATTTAGTTGGTGGACGGCGGGCGATCGCAGATCGCCCCTACAGATGCAAGGGAAAGATGCGCGTTGAAACAAGTAGCAGAACCACTCCTTCCGTCTTCGCCTAACGGCGAATCCACCTCCCTCGAGGAGGGAGGCTTAGCAACTCATCTGCGTCGCGGAGCGCCCGTTGCGCTCCGTGACCCCCGCAAAGGAAAAACCCACCTTCCAAATACGGAAGATGGGTTTCGAAAGGGCCGAACGGCCCTTCGCAGGGATTCCCAAGGGGCAGCGCCCCTTGGGCGGGAGTCCAGAGGGCAGCGCCCTCTGGTTACACCTTGAAGTTGACGGACTGGTCGCCCTGGTCGTTCTTGCCGAACTTGTAGTCGTTGCCGGGCAGAACGGCGTTGAGGATGATGCCCACCAGAGAGGCCACGGCCAAGCCGGAGAGGCTGATCTTCACGTTGCCGATCATGAAGGAGACGGCACCGCTGACGCCAGCGGCGGTATCGCAGCCCAGGGCGCTGGAGAAGTTGATGCCCAGGGCCAGGGCGATGATCAGAGCGGCGATGATAACATTGCGGCTCTTGGTGAAGTCCACCTGGTTCTCAACGATGTTACGCACGCCCACAGCGGAGATCATGCCGTAGAGGATCAGGCTCACGCCGCCGATGGTAGCAGCGGGCATACAGGAGATCAGCGCGGCAAACTTGGGGCAGAAGGAGAAGATCACAGCCAGCACGGCGGCCATGCGGACAACGCCGGGGTTGTACACGCGGGTCAGCGCCAGCACGCCGGTGTTCTCACCATAGGTGGTGTTGGCAGGAGCGCCGAACAGGGCAGCCAGGGTGGTGGCCAGGCCGTCGCCCAGCAGGGAGCGGTGCAGGCCGGGTTCCTCGATGAAGTTCTCGCCCACGGTGGAGGAGATGGCGGACATATCACCGATATGCTCCATCATGGTGGCCAGGCAGATGGGCGCCATGGTGAGGATCACGGTGATCAGCAGGGACCAATCCACATTGCCGATCAGGGAGAAGGCGGTATCCTTCATCTGGAAGGGCAGGCCGAACCAAGGAGCGTTCTTCACGGAGGTGAAGTCCACCTGGCCGCACAGGGCAGCCACCAGGTAGGAACCCACAACACCCAGCAGGATGGGGATGATCTTCAGCATACCCTTACCCCAGATGTTGAACACGATCACGATGACCAGAGCCAGCAGGGCGATGGGCCAGTTGGCAGCGCAGTTGTTCACGGCGCTGTTGGACAGGATCAGGCCGATGGCGATGATGATGGGGCCGGTGACGATCGGGGGGAAGAAGCGCATGACCTTTTCAGCGCCGAAGAGCTTGAACAGGAAGGCCACAACGCAGTAGATCAGGCCAGCCACGGCAACGCCCACGCCAGCGTAGGGGATCCAGTTGGGAGCGCCCTCGCCCGCGAACTGCTCCATGGCAGCCACGGCGAAGTAGCCGCCCAGGAAAGCGAAGGAGGAACCCAGGAAAGCGGGAACCTTGCCCTTGGTGACCAGGTGGAACAGCAGCGTGCCCAGGCCGGCAAACAGCAGCGTGGCACTAACGGAGAGTCCGGTCAGGGTGGGAACCAGCACGGTGGCGCCGAACATGGCGAACATATGCTGGAAGCCCAGAAGACCAAACTTGGCAGGAGAAAGCTTTTGGATCTTGCTCATGGTGGTAACTTCCCTTCCTCATAATTTAATGTATTTAGCTTCAACCGGCTTATGCCGGAGCAACCCGATAGAACAGAATCAATACAGCGCCACACCGTCGCCGCCGTCGATCTCGGCCATCTGCACGCCGATGCGCTCGTTCTGGGCGGTGGGGACGTTCTTGCCCACATAGTCGGGACGGATGGGCAGCTCGCGGTGGCCACGGTCGATCAGCACCGCCAGGCGGATCTTTTCCGCGCGGCCCTGGTCCAGGATCGCGTCCATGGCAGCGCGCACCGTGCGGCCGGTGTGCAGCACGTCGTCCACCAGCACCACCGTGCGGCCAGCCACATCCACAGGGATGTTCTGCGCCTGCACCTTCACCTGGCGGTTGGCCAGGTCATCGCGGTACATGGCGATATCCACCTCGCCCACGGGGATCTTCACGTGTTCATAAGCCTCAATGATATCGGCCAGGCGCTTGGCCAGCGGCACGCCGCGGCGGCGGATGCCCACCATCACCACATTGTCCAGGGGAGCCAGCTGCTCCATGATCTCATGCGCCATGCGGGTCAGCGCGCGCTGCATTGTTTCGCCGTTCATCAGTTGCGCCTTGGGGATTCCGCCTGCCATTGTCACGACCTCCATTTCCAAAAAGAAAACGCCTCTCCCGCGCTGGCGGAAAAAGGCGTATACGTGCAAATATCGTCTTTGATGTCTGCGCGAACCTTCCCAGCCTCGCGGTGCTGTGATTAAAGGATAGCTTTGACAACCTTACAAAGTATACACCTAACACAAAAATTTGTAAACCCATTTTTGCAAATTTCGCGAAACTTCACCCATACTCTTGACAGAAAAAGGAGATTGTATTATCCTTGTATACAAAGTGCATACAATGTACATTGGCACTTTGACCACCGACCTGCAAGGAGCTGCTTTGACCATGATGACCAACTCCCTCTTCCAGCCCATGATGGAAAGCCGACCCATCCGCGAGATCGCCTACGAGGTGCTGAAGCACGCCATTATCACCGGCGAGATCCCCGCGGGCGAGCGCATTGTGGAAACCGATTATGCCGAGCGCCTGCACATCAGCCGCACGCCCCTGCGCGAAGCCCTGCGCAAGCTGGAGCGCGACGGCCTGGTGGAATACGTGCTGCGCCGCGGCGTGGTGGTGCGCGCCTTTACCATCGCTGATGTGGAGGAGATCTACACCATCCGCAACTCCCTGGAGATGCTCACCCTGCCCGCCATTGTGAAAAACGCCACCGCCGAGGACATTGCCGAACTGAAGCAGCGCCTCCACGAGATGGACGATGTGATGGAGCGCGGCGATATCGAGACCCTGTCCCCCATGGCCCGCGCCTTCCACACCCAGCTCACCCGCCTGTGCCGCCAGAACCGCATCCTGCGCGTCATCGAAAGCCAGGACGAATTCATCACCCGCTTCTCCGCCATGTCCATCCAGCAGGAGAACCGCCGCTCCGCCGCCCACGACGAGCATTATAAGCTGGTGGAATACGTCGAAAACCGCGACCTGGAAAGCTTCACCGAGCTGATGGGCAAGCACATCGAGCGCAGCAAGCAAAACTGCCTCGCCGCCCTGGCCGCGCAGAAGCAGAATCGGGAGCTTTGATGCGAGGTGCGAGAGAGGCGGCTTCTTTGAAAGAAGCCCCTCTCTCGCGCTCTCTCCCGAAGAACGGCGACTTTCGCATAGAAATAAGGACAGCTCCGGCAACGCTTAGCCGGAGCTGCTTTTAATTCCTAATTCATAATTCATCATTCATAATTCAGGACAACTTCTTTCGCCTTCTTCACCGCCGTGGGTATGGTGAGTTGCTGCATTTCCTCCATCGTCACAAACCGCCAGCCTGCAGGTGCTTCGGCGGTGGTGTGCATAATGTAGAGCTTCATCTGCCACACCTGATGGGTGAAAATGTGCTTGGCCTCGCCTGCTGTCTGTATGTCCGTTACAGGCAGGCCGATCTTGCGCTTCACAAGGGCGGGCAGCTGCTTTACGGTGTGGTGATCTTCCACCATGGGGTATACCCACAGGCCTTGCAGCATAGTCTCTGTACGCTGGCGCATCAGCACCCGGTCGCCGTTGAAGATCAGGCACAGGTCGTAGTCGATCACCCTGGGCGGGTTCTTCCGGGGCAGCTCGGGGATGTCCTCCGCGTCGCCTTCGCGATAGGCGTCGCACAAGGCCGATACAGGGCAGCGCTCGCAGCTGGGCGTTCCCGGCACACAGATGGTTGCGCCCAGGTCCATCATGGCCTGGTTGAAGTCGCCGGGGCGGCTTTGCGGCACCAGGGCGGCGGCTTCCTGGGCAATGCGTCGCTTCACCGAGGGGATGCCCACGTTCTCCCGTATGCCCTTGACCCGGCTCACCACGCGGATCACATTGCCATCCACCGCAGGCACGGCTTGGTCATAGGCAATGCTGGCAATAGCGCCCGCGGTATACTCGCCAATGCCGCTGATCTTCAGCAGTTCCTTCACATCGCTGGGGATCACCCCGCCATGCTCTGCCACCACCTGCTGGGCGCCCTTGTGCAGGTTGCGGGCGCGGCGGTAGTAGCCCAGGCCCTCCCACATCTTCAGCACCTCATCCTCCGGGGCAGCGGCCAGGGCTTCCACCGTGGGGAAGCGCCGGATGAACCGGTCAAAATACGCCAGCACCGTTTCCACCCGGGTCTGCTGGAGCATGGTCTCGGAAACCCAGGTGTGGTAAGCATTGTGGATGCCCCGCCAGGGCAGCACACGGGCGTGCTGATCATACCAGCGCAAAAGCAGTTCGGCAAAGTGCATGGTTCAGCCTCCTTCCGGCGCTATTGTACCACGAAATGACGATTTTTCAAAATTGCAAGCATTTGCGAGATATTTGCACCTATTCAATGTTTTTTACCCGATTTTTCCCAAATTTACCACCCTGCGCAGTTGCTAATCTTCCTTAAATAGCGTATATTAGCAACGTACGATTTTAGCACTCGCCCATTAAGAGTGCTAACAGCCCTCAATCAGAAGTCAGGAGGAATTGAAATCATGACCGTGAAGCCTTTGGGTGACCGCGTTGTCATCAAGAATGTTGAAGCCGAGGAGACCACCAAGTCTGGTCTGATCCTCACCACCGCTGCCCAGGAGAAGCCCCAGATGGCCAAGGTGCTGGCTGTTGGCCCCGGCGGCATGGTGGACGGCAAGGAAGTTGCCATGCAGGTGGAAGTTGGCCAGAAGGTCATCTATTCCAAGTACGCCGGCACCGAAGTGAAGGTGGATGGCGAGGAGCTTATCATCGTCCGTCAGAGCGACATTCTCGCGATTGTTGAGTAATTTCGATTTGTAAAGGAGTCTATCAATTATGGCTAAGCAGATTCAGTTTGGCGAGCAGGCTCGCCGCAGCCTGGAAAAGGGCGTCAATGCCCTGGCTGATACCGTCAAGATCACCCTGGGCCCCAAGGGCCGCAATGTGGTGCTGGACAAGAAGTACGGCGCTCCCCTCATCACCAACGACGGCGTGACCATCGCCAAGGAGATCGAGCTGGAAGATCCCTTTGAGAACATGGGCGCTCAGCTGGTGAAGGAAGTTTCCACCAAGACCAACGACGTGGCTGGCGACGGCACCACCACCGCCACCCTGCTGGCTCAGGCCATCATCCGCGAGGGCCTGCGCAACCTGGCCGCCGGTGCCAACCCCATGGTGCTGAAGAAGGGCATCGAGGCTGCCACCGAGGCCGCCGTGGAAGGCCTGCGCAACCTGTCCCAGCCCATCACCGGCAAGCAGGCTATTGCCCAGGTTGCCGCCAACTCCGCCGCTGACGAGACCATCGGCAAGCTGATCTCCGACGCCATGGAGATCGTGGGCGCCGACGGCGTGATCACCGTGGAAGAGAGCAAGACCATGACCACCGGCATGACCACCGTGGAAGGTATGCAGTTCGACCGCGGCTATGCCTCTGCTTACATGGTCACCGATACCGAGAAGATGGAAGCCGTGCTGGACGATCCCCTGGTGCTGATCACCGACAAGAAGATCAGCGTGATCCAGGAGGTGCTGCCCATCCTGGAGCAGGTGGTGCAGACCGGCAAGAAGCTGCTGATCATCGCCGAGGATGTTGAGGGCGAAGCCCTGTCCACCCTGGTGGTGAACAAGCTCCGCGGCACCTTCACCTGCGTGGCTGTCAAGGCTCCCGGCTTTGGCGACCGCCGCAAGGAAATGCTGCAGGATATCGCCATCCTGACCGGCGGCACCGTGATCTCCTCCGAGACCGGCATGGAGCTGAAGGAAGCTGACCTGAGCCTTCTGGGCCGCGCCCGCCAGATCAAGGTCAACAAGGAAAACACCACCATCGTGGGCGGCGCTGGCGACAAGGCCGACATCGAAGCCCGCGTGAACGTGATCAAGTCTCAGATCGCCGAAACCACCTCCGACTACGACCGCGAGAAGCTGCAGGAGCGCCTGGCCAAGCTGGCTGGCGGCGTGGCTGTGATCCAGGTCGGCGCTGCCACCGAGATCGAGATGAAGGAGCGCAAGCTGCGCATCGAGGATGCCCTGGCCGCCACCCGCGCTGCCACCGAAGAGGGCATCGTCCCCGGCGGCGGCATCGCCCTGCTGAGCGTGCTGCCCCAGGTGCAGGCTGAGCTGGCCAACTACGCTGGCGACGCCAAGACTGGTGTGCAGATCGTGCTGCGCGCCCTGGAGGAGCCTATCCGTCAGATCGCCATGAACGCTGGCATTGACGGCAGCGTGATCGTGGAGAACATCAAGAATGCCAAGAAGCCCGGCTATGGCTACGACGCTCTGAAGGGCGAATATGTGGACATGATTGAGCGCGGCATCATCGACCCCACCAAGGTGACCCGTTCCGCTCTGCAGAACGCCGCCTCCGTGGCTGCGATGGTGTTGACCACCGAATCCCTGGTAGCCGACATCCCCGCTCCCGAACCCGCTGCTCCCGCTGGCGGCGCCGGCATGGGCGGAATGTACTGATAGCGCTACGCGCTTCAACAAAGTGGCCTGAAGGCCACTTTGTTGAGTTTTGGCGCTACGTCGCTGTGGGCTAAAGCCCACGGCCGCTCCTTCGCGTAAGGAATGTTTCCGGCAGAGCCGGAAACGCCCCGCCCCGCCGGGAAACCCGGCGGATACGAATTGAATCGGAGGCGTTCCACCTCCGATACCTCCCCCTTTGGGTGCGCAAAAAGCCAGCTGCAAGATTCATGCAGCTGGCTCTTTTTGTTGGCTACCCGCGTCGCGGTGCGCCCGTTGCGCACCGTGACCCCCACTCGGAGATCAGAGGGTATGACCCCTCCGCATGGGTGTCGAGAGGGCCGAACGGCCCTTCGCGGGATTCTTAAGGGCAGCGCCCTTAAGCAGGGGAGTCCAGAGGGGACAGCGTCCCCTCTGGCGCCGCTTCCATCAGATACCGTGCTTTACTCGGTCGGATTCTTCGGCGCGCTTGGCGTTGTTGAAGCGGTCGAGGGTGCCGACGAGGTAGCCGGTGATGCGGCGGATGCGGTGGAAGGGCTGGTTGCCAAAGTCGTAGGACAGGTCGACGTACTCGCCGTCCACATGGATGTCGATGCCGAAGGGTTCCTTACCGAATTTCTCCTTGGCGCGCTGGATGTAGGCATTGATTTCGGCCTGTTCCAGCTGACCGCCGGTTACCGTAACATTGCAAGCCATAGTGATCATCTCCTTGGATGTATTATACACCCATTTCAGGAAAGTGAAACACTATATATTGTGTTTTTGAAAAATATTTTTGTCTACTGGTTGTGTCTGCGTTCCATCAGGTTCTTTTTCTTGCCCAGAATGAAGAGCCTGCGGGACGACTTTTTCGGTTTCTGCTCCACAAAAAACACCTCCTGGGGGCAGTTTTCCCCACAGGAGGCGCAAGTATTTACATCGCGTGGATGATCTCCATGTCCCTGGCCGGGTTCTCGCTCTTGTACATGGCGGTACCCATCACGGCCACGTCCAGGCCAGCCGCCTTCAGGTCGGGCAGGTTGGCCAGCGACACGCCGCCATCGGCCTCGATGAGGCCAGCATAGCCCCAGGCCCGCAGGGCGCGGATCTTTTCCAGCATGGCGCTCTGGAACTTCTGCCCGCCAAAGCCAGGCTCCACGGTCATGATCAGCACCATGTCCACCATGGGCAGCAGGTCGCGGATGGCTTCGATGGGCGTACCGGGCTTGATGGACAGACCCACGTTCAGGCCCAGTTCGCGGATGTGTCCCAGCATGGCAGGCACGTTGCCGGGGATCTCCGCGTGGATGGTGATGCCCCAGGCGCCGGCCTTGGCAAAGGTATCGATGTAGCTTTCCGGGTTGTCCATCATCAGATGCACATCCAGCGGAATGGTAAAGCGGCGGTGCAGCGCCTCGGCCAGGGCAGGGCCATAGCTGAGGTTGGGAACAAAGTGCGCATCCATGATGTCCACGTGGAGCAGGTCGCAGCCGGCATCCACCATGCGCTGCACATCGCGCTCCATGTTCAGGGGATCCGCTGCCAGGATCGACGGTGATACCTTAATCATACCTATCCCTCCATGCCTGTTTCACTTCAGCCAGCAGTTCGCGGTAGCGCGCCAGCCGTGCCGGGTGGATCTCCCCCGCCCCGCAGGCGGCGGTAACGCTGCACCCCGGCTCCCTGTCGTGATAGCAGGGTTCAAAGCGGCATTCGCCCTCGTGGTCGGCAAACTCCGGGTAATACTCCTTGAGGGTGATGGGTTCCATGCCGCCATCCAGCTCCAGCAGGCTGAAGCCCGCCGTGTCCAGCACCCGCATACCATCCTGCATCAATAGCTCGGCGTGGCGGGTGGTGTTCTTGCCCCGCTGGATCTTCCGGCTGATCTCCCCCGTCTCCAGCTCCAGGCCGAAGAGGGCGTTGAGCAGCGTGCTTTTGCCCACGCCGCTTTGCCCGGTGAGGCAGCACAGGCGGCTGCCCATCAGGGTCTTCAGCTCGCCCAAGCCCCGGCCGGACTTAGCCGATACCGGGCAGACCTGCACATTGGCTCCGGCGTATTGGGCGCGCAGCTCGTCCGCCAGGGATTCATCCAGGTCGCATTTGTTGATCACCAGCAGCATGTCCATCTGCTGGGCGCGGGCGCGCACCATCATGCGATCCACCAGCAGCAGGTCAGGCTCCGGCACGGGCGCCACCACGATGAGCAGCAGCGCCACATTGGCCACGGGCGGGCGCAGGCACTCGGAGGTGCGGGGCAGGATCTCCTCCAGCCAGCCATGCTCCTCGCCGCTGCCGGGGGTGAACATCACCTCGTCTCCCACCAGGGGCGAGAGCTTCATCCGCCGGAATTTCTTTTTGCAGCGCAGGGTATACTCGCAGCCTTCGCCGTCCACCACCACGTAGAATCCGCCAAAGCCGCGGATGAGCGTACCCTGCTTCATTTCGGTTTCCGTCATGGTTCCTCCCATCATTTCAGCGTCACCTGATGCTGATAGGCAAACTTTTCGTTGAAATACACACGATAGGTGTAGTCGCCGGCCTCCTGCGCCTTCAGCTCCACCTCCGGGTGGCGGCTGGCATTGGCCGGGAATTCGCCCTGGAACACCGTCACCTCGCCCATGCCGCCGTTAAGCGTGATGCGCACGGAGGTGAGGCTGTCGGACTGGGGCAGGTCCAGGATTACCTTGGCACCGGCCATCAATTCCGGCACACGGTACACCGTCACCGCCACCTGACCGCCCAGGATCACCGGGGTCTCGGCCGCGGGGGTCTGGGAGGCGATGGTGTTGTGCAGGGCTGCCTCGGTGGTGTCCACATAGGTCACGCTGGCGTTCATGCTCAGCCCCAGGCTGCCCAGGCGTTCCTGGGCGGCGGAGAGCGGGTTGCCCAGCAGGTTCGGCACATAGGTCATGCCGCCGGACACCGTGACCTGCACAATGTCGCCCACCTTGCAGGGGGTGTTGGCCTCCGGGGTCTGCTTGATGATCAGGTCAGCCTGCACCTCCGAGGAGACCACCCTCTCCAGCACCATCAGCGTGATGCCCATGGGCTGCAGGGTGTTGATGGCGTCCTGGGTGGACATACCCTCGATGCTGGGCAGCTGCTGGGTGGCCGGGCCTTTCGAGACCGTCAGCACCACGGAGTCGCCCTTGCGCAGGGTGGTATCCACCTCCGGGGCTTGCAGGATCACCGTGCCGGAGGAAATGGTGGGGTGGTTGATCTCCACGATTTGCGGATTCAGTCCGGCGCGCTGGGCTGTGCGCTGCGCCACCGTGACCTCCATGCCCACAAAGTCCGGCACGGGGGTGGAATTCACCACGTTTTCATAAATGATCGCGCCGCCCACATACAGGCCATAGCACACCAGGGCAGTCATGAACAGGGAGAAGAGGATCCACAGTCCCTGGTGCTTCTTCACCGGGCGGCGGCGCACGGTGTTATACCGCGCAGCGCCCAGCTCCGTTTTGCCCTGGACGCCTGCTGCACCCTGCTGCACACCTGGCACAATGGGTTTTTCCACCAGGCGCGGCTGCATCTGCTCGGTGCGGCCTTCCAGCGCCATGCGCAGCTCGGTGGCCATTTCCCGGGCGCTCTGGTAGCGATACTGGGGCTTCTTTTCCATGGCCATCAGGCACACATGGTTGATGGCCGCGGGGGATTCCGGGGCGAAGTTCTCAATGGGGGTCGGGCGGGCGTGGAGGTGCTGCATGGCCACCGCCACAGGGCTGTCGCCGTCGAAAGGCACCCGGCCGGTGAGCATTTCATAAAGCACCACACCCACGGAATACAGGTCGCTGGTCACATTGGCCGCCTGGCCGCTGGCCTGCTCGGGGCTGAAATAATGCACCGAACCCATCACGCTGTCGCCCCTTGTGAGAGTGGAGCTGTTGGCCATGCGGGCGATGCCGAAGTCCGCCACCTTGATGTGGCCATCGGCATGGACAAGGATATTTTGAGGCTTGATGTCGCGATGGATGATGCCGTTTTGGTGGGCGTGCTGCAAGGCCGACAGGATGCGGATGGTGATCTGCGCCGCCACCACCGGGGTCAGGCGACCCTTTTCCTTGATCAGCTCCTTCAGCGTTTTGCCCTGGACGTATTCCATGACGAGATAGCGGTTCTCGCCATCCATGCCCACGTCCAGCAGGTTCACAATGTTGTGGTGGGTCATTTTGCTGGCAGCCTCGGCCTCGCGCTGGAAGCGGGACACAAACTCCGCATCCTGGTTGAATTCCGGGCGCAGCACCTTCACCGCCACATTGTGGCCGGTGCGCTGGTCGATGGCGCGGTACACGATGGCCATGCCGCCCACGCCGATCTGCTCCACTAAGCGATAGCGGTCTGCAAGGATCTTCTCGCTCATGCGTTGCCCTCCTTATCCAGGAGGATCACCAGGCTGATGTTGTCCCGGCCGCCGCCCTCCAGGGCCGCAGCAATGAGCTTATCCGCAGCCTTTTCCGGCTTGTTGGCCTTGAGGATCTCCTCGATCTTCTCGTCCCCCACCATGCCGTAGAGGCCATCGGAGCAAACCAGCCACACATCGCCCTTGCGGCGCTCTTCGCACAAAAGGTCGATCTCAATGCCCTCTTCGGTACCCACGGCGCGGGTGATCACATTGCGCATGGGGTGGGCAGCAGCCTGCTCGGCGGTGATCATGCCGGAGCGCAAAAGCTCCGCCACCACCGAGTGATCGTCGGTGATCTGCTGGAACGCCCCGTCCCGCAGGCGATAGGCGCGGCTGTCGCCCACATGGCCGATATGCACGCAGCTATCGCTAAACCACAGCACGGTGAGGGTGGTCCCCATGCCGGAAAGCTTTTCGTCCTCCTTCTGCTGCAGGAACAGGCGGCGGTTCACCGCGCCGATGGCCGTGCGCAGGCTGCCCTGCTCCGGTGCTTTGCCCTTCAGCAGTTCCTTCAGGCCGTCCCGGGCGCCAGCGGAGGCAGTCTCGCCGCCATTATGTCCGCCCATGCCGTCGGCCACGCCCCACAGGTGCATCTCCGGCGCTTCGATCAGCGCATCCTGGTTGGTCTTGCGCATTTTGCCGATGTCCGTGCGGCACACCGCCGTCACGTGGCATTCTGCGGCAGGCGAAGCAGGCTGCACCTCGGCAGCAGGCTGCGGCTCAGCGGGCTTTTCCTCCGGCTTGGGTTCCTCCACCGGGGCAGCTTTCTCCCCCAGGAGGAAATTCTTCAGCCGGGCTTTGCTTTCCTTGGAAAAACGGAATTTGTGGCTCATTGCTTCTTCTCCATGATGGTCTTCCTGCGGAGCTGACCGCAGGCGCCTTCGATGTCGTCGCCCATTTCGCGGCGGCGGGTAGCAGAAATGTGCAGCTTTTCAAGGGTTTTGAGGAAGTCACTCACAATGCGCTCGTTCACGCCCCGCAGGTCCCGCTCCTCCACCACGTTCAGGGGGATCAGGTTCACGTGGCATTGCATCCCACGCAGGCGGGAGGCCAGCTCCACGGCGTGCTTTTCCTCGCAGTTCACGCCGCCCACCAGGGCGTATTCGAATATCACCCGGCGGCCGGTCTTGTCGATGTAATTCCGGCAGGCCTTCAGCAAGTCCTCCATGGGGTAGGCCTTGGCGATGGGCATGGTCTGGCGGCGGATCTCGTCGTTGGGCGCATGGAGCGAAACACTCAGCGTCACCGGCAGGTCTTCCTCCGCCAGGTCATACATCCTCGGCACGATGCCGCAGGTGGAGAGGCTCACGTTGCGCAGGCCGATGCTCACCCCGTCCGGCTCCCGCAGAAGCCGCAGGAACTTCATCACATTGTCGTAATTGTCAAGGGGTTCGCCGCTGCCCATCAGCACCACGTTATGCACCCTGTCCTTACCCTCCAGAAAGCGGTTGGCGCACAGGATCTCCCCCAGCATTTCGCCGGGAGTCAGGCTGCGGACGCAGCCATCCAGCGTGCTGGCGCAGAAGGTGCAGCCCATGCGGCAGCCCACCTGGGTGGAAATGCACAGGGTGTACCCGTGGTGGTAGTGCATCAGCACGCCCTCCACGCAGTTGCCGTCACGAAGGCCAAAGAGGAACTTCACCGTGTCGTCCAGGCGTGACTGGCGCTTTTCAATGATCTCCACCGGCTGGGCGATGGCCATCTCCTGCAAGCGGGCGCGCAGGTCCTTGGGCAGGTTGGTCATACCCTCGAAGTCCGCCCCCTGGTGGATCCACTTGAAGATCTGCTTGCCCCGGAAGCCGGGCAGACCCTGTTCCTTGCACCACGCGGTCAGTTCCGCCGGGTTCATCCCGGTCAGCTCGATCATAAACGCTTCCTCCGCATCCGGCAGATGTAGAAGCCCTCCACATGATCACGGTGGGGCAGCAGCTGCAAGCCCACGCCGTAGTGAGCGCGGAACTGCTCGGGAATGCTCTCCGGCAGCTTGTCGATCTCAAACTCCGGGTGGCGCTGGAGGAAGGCCGCCACCTGCTGCTGGTTCTCGCACTTGAGCATGGAGCAGGTGGAGTACACCAGCGTGCCGCCCTCCTTCACATAGGGAGCCACTGCGTCCAGCAGCTTGGCCTGGATGCCGCACAGCTCGGCCACGCTTTCGGGGGTGACGCGGTACTTCACGTCGGGCTTGTCGCTCATCACGCCCAGGCCGGAGCAGGGTGCGTCCAGCAGCACGGCGTCCATGGTCATGTCCATGTCCTCGCGGTGCCTGGAGGCGTCGCGGGTCATGGGACGAATGTTTTCCAAATGCAGGCGCTTGGCCTGGGCGGTGATCAGCGCCGTGCGATGCTCGTGCATCTCCCAGGCCTGCACGCGACCGGTGCCGCCCATCATTTCTGCCAAGAGGCAGGTCTTGCCGCCGGGGGCAGCGCAGGCGTCCAGCAGTTGGGAACCCCGCTTGGGGCTCACGGCCATGCAGGCCATCATGCTGCTCTCGCCCTGGATGGAGAACTTGCCACCCAGGAAGTCTGCATCCTGGCCGATATCCGCCATGCCACGGATGCGCCAGCTGTGGGGTACAAGCCCCTTTTCATGCTCCCAGACCTTCTTGTTCAGTAGGGTCTCGAAGGCCTCATCGTCCAATTCGGTCATGTTGGGGCGCACGGAGATGTAGGTCTCCGGCTCGGCGTGGCTCATGAGGGCCACGGCCTCCTCCTTGCCCCAGTCGGCCATGAGCTTCTCCACCAGCCACTCCGGCACGGAATGCTTGATGGACAGGGCGCGGATGGGTTCGGCTTCCGCGTCCGGCCAGGTCAGCTCGTCCTTCTTGCGGATCAGGTTGCGCAGGATGCCGTTGCACACGCCAGCGAGGCCTTCCATGCCCAGCTCCTTGCACAGCTCCACACAGGTGTTGGTGGCTGCGCTTTCAGGGATGCGGTCCTCCAGCAGAATCTGGCAGGCACCCAGCCGCAGAATGTTCCGCAGCTTGATGTCCGTGTCCGGCTTGGCCATCACCTGGCTCAGCGCATGGTCGATGGTCAGCAGATGCTCGATGGTGTCATAGGCCAGGCGGGCAGCCAGGCGGCGGTCGGCGGAGTTCAGGCCGGACTTCACCAGCTTCTCGTTCAGGGACAGGGAGGCATAGGCGTCGTTCTCCGTCACCTCGCGGATGACGGCCAGCGCCATGCGGCGGGCAGCCAGGCCCTCCACGGGCGCTACCACTTTCGGCTTGCGCTCACCCCGGAAATTCCCCGGTTTCCCACCAAAGCCCGGCTTGTTGCCCTGATAGGGTTTGCGATCCCCACCAAAGCCGCGCTTTTCGCCGGAAAAAGGCTTCTTGTCGCCACGAGGTGCCATGGCGCTACCACTTTTGCTGCCATTTCCGGCAAATTTCTTGTCATTATTCCCACGGAAGCCCGTTTTTGCGCCGCCGTTCAGCGGCTTGCTTCCACGCTTGAAATCGTCGCTCATGCCTGTTCCTCTTTTAATACCGTACCCACGGCCATGGGGTGGCCGCGCAAGTAGTCCTTCGCGTTCATGGGTTTGCCGCCGGGGGCTTGCAGCATGGTGATGTTCACCGCTCCGCTGCCGCAGGCGATGGTCAGACCCGCCTTGGCGTCCGCACCGATGATCTCACCGGCAGCGCCGCTGCCCTGGGCCACGGTTGCCCGCAGCAGCTTCAGCCGACCATCCTGCCAGGCGGTGGAGCAGCCCGGCCAGGGGTTCAGGCCGTGGATGCGGTTCACGATGCTCTGGGCGTCCATCGTCCAGTCGATGATGCCCATCTGCTTGTCCAGCATGGGGTCGTAGGTCATCTGGCTCTCATCCTGGGGGATGCGCACCAGCGTGCCGTTTTCCAGGGCATGGAGGGTCTCCAGCAGCAGGTCCGCGCCCAGCTGGCTCAGCCGCAGGGTCAACTCGCCCGCGGTCTCACCGCTCTGGATGGGGGTGGCGCTCTTTAGCAGCATGTCGCCGGTGTCGATGCCCTTGTCCATCATCATGGTGGTGACGCCCGCTTCCTTGTCCCCCTGCAGGATCGCCCAGTTGATGGGCGCGCTGCCCCTGTGCCGGGGCAGGAGGGAGGCGTGGACGTTGATGTTCCCCATGGGCGGGATGTCCAGGATCTCCTGGGAGAGGATCTGCCCGAAGGCCGCGGTGACGCACAGGTCAGGTGCCAGCGCCTTCAGGTCCTCCACACCATCCCGGCGGATGCGCTGGGGCTGGAACACGGGAATGTTCTGGCTCAGCGCATACTCCTTCACCGGGGACATGGTCACCTTGTTGCCCCGGCCCTTGGGGCGGTCGGGCTGGGTGAACACACCCACCACGTCATAACCGTTTTCGCACAGCGCCTTCAGGGAAGGCACCGCGAATTCCGGCGTACCCATAAAGACGATTCTCATTCCTCATCATCCTCCGGCACATGGCCTTCGATCTCCTCGGGGGTCAGCTCGCGATCCATCACGTCGATGTACACCCGGCCATCCAGGTGATCCAGCTCGTGGCACACCGCCCGGGCGAAGAAGCCCTCGGCCTCGAACTCAAAGGCCTTGCCCTTGCGATCCTGGGCCTGCACCTTCACCCAGTTGGGACGGGTCACGATGCCCTGGCGGCCGGGCAGGCTCAGGCAGCCCTCGCGGCCGCACTGGGAGCCGCTGCGCTCCACGATCACCGGGTTGATCAGCTCAATGAGGCCCTCGCCCACATCGATCACCACCACCCGGCGCAGGATGCCCACCTGGGGCGCGGCCAGACCCACGCCCTCGGCCTTGTACATGGTATCGGCCATGTCCTTCAAGAGGATCCACAGCCGCAGGTCAAACTTCTCCTGGGGCTTGCACACCTTGCGCAGGCACTCCTCCCCCAGCTTCACAATGCTACGAATCGCCATAAATATCGTTTCTCCTTACATCATCGTTGTCGGATTATATTCAAAGTAAGTGTCCACCTGGTCGGCTTCCTCCCGCGCCAGCTCCGTCAATTCAGCGGCGAAACGCTCCGTTTCCGGGTGAACCAGCAGCTTCATCAGGATATGCCAGCGGCTCTTGCCCCGCAGGATGGTCACCGAGGGCTGATCCAGCCGGATCATCAGCGTGCGCTTTTTCCAGGCGGGATGCTCCTCCAGCAGGCGCATACACTCGGCCATCAGGTGTTCGGCGTGTTCCTGCGCCGCCTTGGCCGAGGTGGATTCCACCAGCAGCCGCGCCAGAATGGTGAAGGGCGGATACAGCCCCGTGCGGCGCTTGTCGAACTCCTGCTCGAAGAAGGCGCGGTAGTCCTGCCTGGCGGCGGTGAGGATCACCTCGTCCTCCGGCTTATAGGTCTGGATGATCACCTGCCCCGGGGTCTCGCCCCGGCCTGCGCGGCCAGCCACCTGGGTCAGCAGCTGAAAGGTGCGTTCCCGGGCGCGGTAATCAGGCAGGTTCAGCGTCATGTCCGCCGCCACCACGCCCACCAGCGTCACCTTGGGAAAGTCCAGCCCCTTGGCGATCATCTGCGTGCCCACCAGGATGCGGGCGCGACCGGAGCGGAACTCGTCCAGCAGCTTTTGGTGTCCATCCTTGCCGGAAGTGGTGTCGATGTCCATGCGCACGATACCCACATGGGGGAAAAGCTTGCGCAGCTCCTCCTCCACCTTCTGGGTACCCGCGCCGAAATAGCGGATGTACTTGCTGCCGCACTCCGGGCAGGTGGTGGGCGGCGGCTGCACATAGCCGCAGTAGTGGCAATGGAGCTGCCCATCCCCGCCGGAAACATGGTAGGTCATGGATACATCGCAGTTGGGGCATTTCATCACATGGCCGCAGCTGCGGCAGGAAATGAAGGCGTTGTACCCCCTGCGGTTCATCAGCAGCATGGCCTGCTGGCCGCGGCGCATACAGTCCTTCAGCGCGGCCACCAGCTTGCCGGAGAATACCGAGCGATTGCCCTGCTCCAGCTCCTGCCGCATATCGATGATCTCCACCTCCGGCAGGGGGCGGTTCATCACGCGGGTGGGCATTTCCAGCAGGGTGTAGTCTCCCCGGCGCGCCATGGCAAAGGACAGGATGCTGGGCGTGGCGCTGGCCAGGAGCAGCATGGCGCCCTCGTTATCGCAGCGCCAGCGGGCCACCTCCCGGGCATCGTAGCGGGGATGACGGTCGGAAAGGTAGGTGGTCTCGTGTTCCTCGTCCACCACGATCAGCCCCAGCTTCTCCGCAGGGGCAAACACCGCCGACCGGGCGCCGATGATCACCCGTGCGTCGCCACGCCGGATGCGCCGCCACTCGTCGAAGCGCTCCCCGGCCGACAGCCGGGAGTGCAGCACCGCCGCCACCGCGCCGAAGCGCCGGCGGAACCAGTCCACCATCTGGGGCGTGAGGGCGATCTCCGGCACCAGGATCATGGCCGACTTGCCCATGCGCAGGGTCTCCCGCACGAGGCGGATGAACACCTCCGTTTTGCCGCTGCCGGTGACGCCGTGGAGCAGGAACCTCCCCTGCCCCTTGGCCAGCTGCGGCAGCATCTCCCCCAGCACCTCCTGCTGGGACGGAGTCAGCGTCGGGTCAGGGGTGGGGGGAAGCTCCGCATTGCCGCCGGGGCGGCGCAGCACTTCCTCCTGCAAGATCTCCACCAGTCCGGCCTGCTGCAATTGCTTGAGCGCCTCCAGCGGGTCGCGGACCACCATTTTCAGCTCGCTGACGGGGTGTGGAATGCCGTCCCGCAGGATGTCCAGCAGCCGCTTGCGCTTCTGGGACTTGCCCTGCTTGAAAATAGCCTCGTCCACATCCTCTTTGGGAATGGCCAGCCGCACAATGGGCTGCTGCTTCACCTGCACCCGACCGCCCCGCATCTCCGCAGGCAGCATGAGCCGCAGGGTCTCCGCCAGGGG
Source organism: Clostridia bacterium (assembly GCA_017936765.1). Lineage (GTDB taxonomy): Bacteria > Bacillota > Clostridia > Christensenellales > Aristaeellaceae > UBA11524. The sequence goes on along the minus strand of JAGBEX010000030.1, from coordinate 11,422 downwards.
GCAATGGGCATTGTCTGCCATGCGCTCGGCCAAGTCCAGCAGGCAGGGCAGAATGGCCGGATAGTCCTCCAGGGGCGCAAGGATGCTCTTCAGCTTTTCCGGAGAAACATCGGTGGTATCGCAAAAGCCCACCACCACGCCTTCCTTGCGGCGGGGGCCGAAGGGAACCTCCACCCGCTGCCCCACGGAAAGCGCCATGCCCTCCGGCACACGGTAGGTGAAGGTATGCGCCACATTCTCGTGAACGATGTCCACAATGACCTGCGCCAGCATCCCCTCACCCCCTCGATGTACAAACCAATCCACTATCCATTATACCGTTTTCTGCGGATTTTCACAAGAGGAAAGCGCTCCTTCCGCAAAAGAAACTATCCACTATATGCACAAAAAACAGCACCCGTCTCCCAAAGGAAACGGATGCTGTGATTTCATCAGGGTTCCGAGGCCAGTTTCTGCTTGAGCCAGGCGATCTCCTCCGCACCAAGTCCCACCTGCTCCAGCAGGTATGCTTCCGCCTCAGCGGACAGATCCACGGAAGCATCCATGATATCCTCCACACCGAAGGCCTCTGCCAGCAGCTTGCGGATGTTGCTCTCCTCGATTTTTGCATACTGCTCTGTGCCCGGCACAACGCCGTAGTAATTCGCATAGGTGGTCATGTAATCCGCGCAGACCTCCTGGGCGGAGGCGCCCATCAGGCATTCCAGCAGCGCACTGACGAAGCCCGCCCTGTCCTTACCCTCGGTGCAATGCACCAGGTAAGGGCCTTCGTTGACGATGATATGCCTCAGTCCCTTGGCCAGTCCTGCCCGGAAGTCCTCTGCCAGCACATCCACCGAGAGACACAGGGCAATGACGCTGCACTTCGCATAGGCCGACTGGTCATAGCCGGGATAGGCCGTCATTTCCGCCGCGGAGTCTGCCAGATTCACCACTGTGCGCACCCCAGCCGCCTGCAGGGCCGCATCGGCGCAGGTGTTACGGCCCAGCTCCGGGTTCACCGGAGAGGAGGATCGGTACAAGACACCCTTCCCCATGCCCGTGGTGGCGATCATGCGGAAGTTGGCAAATTCCGTATCGCTCAGGTGGGCATATTCCTCCCGGGCGTTGGTGCGGGTAAGCTGACGCAGCTGGTATTCCGCTGCATAGCCACCCTGCTCCTTCATGGCAAAGGTGATCTCCGGCATGCCCGCGACATAATCCCAGCGGTAGCCAGGCTCATCCTCGATGGCCGTCTTCACCGCTACGCCTGCAGCGGTAGCCATATCACCCATGCAAATGGCCAGGGTCACGGTGTCCTCGCCGGTCTCGCCGTCAATATTCACCCGGCAGACCATGCTGCCGTTATCCACATCGGAGTAATTGCTGCCGATGGGCATATCATAACTGTCCTGCCCGATCTGCACGGTGACAACGTCGCCGTACTCATAGCCCTGGTTGAGCAGCTCCGTGCCCGAAACACTCAGCACCAGGTTGCCGTATTTGGCGATCTCCAGGATGGTGATATCCTCTGCCGCCGCGCTGCTCATCAGCAGGACCAGCGCCAGCAGACAGGCAACGATTTTCCTCATGCCTTTTTTCCCTCCGTCATGTTCACCAGGAAGATGCTGCCGATGACCATGGCGCCGCCCACCACCGTGAGCCAGGTCAGCTTTTCGCCCAGCAGCACCACACCGCCCACCATGGTGGTCAGGGGGATCAGGTTGATGAAAATGGCCGAGGCCAGCGGACTCATCGCATACAAGGCGTTGCCGTAGAGATAGTAGCACCAGGCGGAGCAGATCACCGCCAGCACAGCCATGGCCGCCCAGCCATCCCAGGGGATGGCCGCCAGGTTGCATTCCTCGGTAACAGCCAGGGGCAGCAGCGTCACCAGGGCGGTGAGCGCCTGCCAGGAGTTCATGCCCAGGCTGGTGTACTGACCCCGCAGCCTGCGGCTGATGAAGATATACAGCACCCACACTACGCTGGCGCCCATGATGAGCAGGTCGCCCACGATGGAGGCCTGGCCTTCGTTGCTGCCGGAGAAGAGGATCATGCCCACGCCCACCATGGAGATCACCGATCCCACGATCTGCGCCGGACGCAGCCGGGTGCGGTACACCACCGCCTCCGCCAGCATGGTGAGGATGGGGATGGCCGCCAGGATCAGCGAGGCATTCACCGTGGAGGTGCGCTGGATGCCATGATACTCAAAGAAATAGTAGAAGGTGATGCCCGTGAGACCGGAGAGCAGCATGGGGATGATATCCTGCCTGCGCAGCCTGAGCCGCTTTTCGGTGATGAGGGTGATGGGTACCAGGCAGGCCGAGGCCACGATGTAGCGGAACAGCGCCAGCATCATGGGGGTGAAGCCTGCGTTCATGGCGTGCTTGCTGGCGATGAAGGAAAGACCCCACATCACATTGACAAACACCATGCTGATCCATTGCTTCTTCAAGGGAAACACACCTTCCTGTAACGATAAAAGCCCGTCTGTCGCACAACAGACGGGGCATTTTATGCTAAGCTAATCTCAGGCTTCTTCCTGAGTCTTGGGGAGAGCGCGCTGCACATTGCCGCTGCGCAGGCAACGGGTGCACACGTTCATCCGCTTGGCAGCACCATTCACCATCACACGAACGCTCTGCACATTGGGCGCCCAGGTGCGGTTGGTCTTGCGGTTGGAGTGGCTGACGTTATGGCCGTTCAGCGTACCCTTTTCGCAAATCTCGCAATACTTACCCATGAGATTCCACCTCCTTGTTGGAGTTTGCACACATCAAAGCCTGATAATTGTACCATGCCCCAAAAGAAAAAGCAAGCACTTTTTCTTGCTTTTTTCCCGGAAAAACAAGTTTTCTTGCGTTTCATTGCCAAAGCGGGGGGGTATAACCTATACAGATGCTTGCAAAGGAGGTTTTCCTATGACATATGAGATCATTCAGGGGCTGGCGCTCCCCTTCATCGGCACGGCGCTGGGTTCGGCCTGCGTGTTTGTGATGCGCAAGGGCATGAACCCGCTGCTGCGCCGGGCGCTGACCGGCTTTGCGGCGGGCGTGATGGTGGCTGCCTCCATCTGGAGCCTGCTGATCCCCGCCATGAACCAGTCCGACCACCTGGGCAAGCTGGCGTTTCTGCCCGCGGCCATCGGGTTTCTGCTGGGCATTGCTTTCCTGCTGGTGCTGGACAGGATCATCCCCCACCTGCACATGAACAGCGCCGTGTGCGAAGGCCCCCGCTGCCACATGAAGAAAACCACCATGCTGGTGCTGGCGGTGGCGCTGCACAACCTGCCCGAGGGTATGGCCGTGGGCGTGGTGTATGCGGATATCCTCAACGGCGGCACCGCCATCACCCTGTCCGCCGCCCTGGCGCTGAGCCTGGGCATCGCCATCCAGAACTTCCCGGAGGGCGCCATCATCTCCATGCCGCTGCGTTCCGAGGGCGTGGGCAAAGGCCGCGCTTTCCTCTATGGTGTTTTGTCCGGCGTAGTGGAACCCATCGGCGCGCTGCTGACCATCTGGGCGGCCAGCCTAGTGACCCCTGCCCTGCCCTACCTGCTCAGCTTTGCCGCCGGCTCCATGATGTATGTGGTGGTGGAGGAGCTGATCCCGGAAATGTCCGAGGAACCCCACTCCAACATCGGCACCATCCTCTTCGCCATCGGTTTCACGCTGATGATGGTGCTGGACGTGGCGCTGGGATAAGCCCGGCTGCATAGCAAAAGGCTTCCTTTTCAGGAAGCCTTTTGCTGTTTACGCACATTGTAGTAATTCGCACAGTTCACCGCCGCGTTGATGCACAACACCACCACGATGGCGATGCGCACCGGCTTGCCCAGCTGGATCAGCTCAAGACCGTACAGGATCATCATCACACCACCGATGATGGTCAGGATGCCGTTCACCAGCACCAGGTACTTCAGCTTGTTCGTCACGAGAACATCCTCTCCAGTTCCTCGTACTTCTCATGGGTGATCAGCGCGTCGTGGTCGGTGCCGTTGAGGCGCACCACGTAGGTCCAGCGACCATAGGGCGTAATGTTACTGATGTAGTTCAGGTTGATGATGTAGCTCTTGTGGCAGCGGAAAAACACGCTGGGATCCAGGCGGGCCTCGGTGTCGCCCAGGGAATCGCCGGTGACGTAGCGGCCATTGCCCAGGGTGTAGATCACCGTGGCGCGGTTCTCGCGCTGCACCAGCAGAATGTCGTTCATGTTGATGAAGGACACGCCCTCCTTGTGGTGGAGCATCAGCCTGCCGGTGGCGGCACGGGGTGCAGCCTTGGGCGGGACGGGCAGGGGCGCTTCCTCGTCCACGCGGCCGATGCGGTCGCGGGCGCGCTCCAGGGTCTTCAGCACGCGATCCACCTTGAAGGGCTTGATCAGGTAGTCGAAGGCATAGACCTCAAAGGCGTCGCCCATGTACTGGTCGTGGGCGGTGGCGAAGATCATCACAATGGAGGGATCCATGTCCTGAATGATGCGGCCGCACTCCACGCCGGTCTTGCCAGGCATTTCCACGTCCAGGAAAACGATCTGCGGGCGCAGTTCTTCCACCATGTCCAGCAGCTCTTCGCCGTCCTTAGCCTCGCCCACCAGGTCGAAGCCCTCCACCTTTTCGATCATGCGCCGCTCGATCAGGCGCATGCCCTCGTCGTCGTCCGCAATAACCACACGAATGGGTTCCATCTGTACATCACACCTTTTTGAATGGATCAATGCGGAGAGGTATCACACCTCTCCGCACTGACTTGTTACGCGCGTCTGCGCTGGCAGGGGCGGGTCAGCACCTCCTGCATGATGAACGCCTTCACCATGTTCTCGCCCGTCCAGTCCAGCTGGATGCCAGGCTTTTCCACGGGCATGGGTATGAGGGGCTTGTTGCTTTGCAGCAATTCGTCCTCATGCTCGTCGCAAGGGTGGATGCCCTCGTGGGTGTCCGTCCCCATGCTGCCCAGCACGACCTTCGGCTTTTCCGTCACCTGCACGCGGGCCTGGATGCGGGGCTGCGCCACCTGCGCAGGTGCATCTTCATGCACATCGCAGGGATGCATTCCTTCGTGGGTCTGCTCCTTGATGCTGCCTGTGCTGGCAGCCACGGCAGGCTCGGCGGGTACAGCGGGCTTCTTAGCCTCGGCGTCCTCTTCATTCTCTTCAAGCCAGGCCTGCAGCGACTCCATGGAGTAGGGCGCCCGGTTGGTCTGCGGCTTGGCAGCCTGTGCCTGCCGGGCAGCCTTGCGACCTGCCGCCTGCTGCTTTTTCTTTTTGTTCTTCGCAATCGACGAAACGATCGCAATGATCACGAATAGAAATCCCAGAAAATCTTCCACGGTCATCCCTCCTCTCCGGGGAGATGTGCCAGGCCTGGCAGTTCAGGCCTGGCAGCATCCGCCTTACTTCTTATCGGTGCCGGGGAGGGTCTGCTGGGGGGCGGAAGCCTTGGCGATGGAATCGCGCATGGTGGTATCCGCCACGGTGTTCTGCATGTTGTAGTAGTCCATCACGCCCAGCTTGCCTTCACGCAGGGCAGCAGCCATGGCACGGGGCACATCGGCCTCGGCCTCCACGACCTTGGCGCGCATTTCCTGCACGGCAGCCTTCATTTCCTGCTCGTGAGCAACGGCCATGGCGCGGCGTTCCTCGGCTTTGGCCTGAGCAATGCGGCGATCGGCCTCGGCCTGATCCATCATCAGCTGAGCGCCGATGTTGCGGCCAACGTCCACGTCAGCGATGTCGATGGACAGAATTTCGTAGGCAGTACCGGCGTCCAGACCCTTTGACAGCACGGTGCGGCTGATCAGATCGGGGTTCTCCAGCACCTGCTTGTGGGTCTCGGCAGAGCCGACGGTGGTCACGATGCCTTCGCCAACACGGGCGATGACGGTCTCTTCACCGGCGCCGCCCACCAGGCGCTCGATGTTGGTACGCACGGTGACGCGGGCCTTGGCGCGCAGCTCGATGCCGTCCTTGGCAATGGCAGCCACCACGGGGGTCTCGATGACCTTGGGGGTAACGCTCATCTGCACGGCCTCGAACACGTCACGGCCAGCCAGGTCGATGGCGCAGGCCTTTTCAAAGGCCATTTCGATGTTGGCACGCTGGGCAGCGATGAGGGCGTTGATCACGCGATCCACATTACCGCCAGCCAGGAAGTGAGTTTCCAGCTTGCTGATGGTCACATCCAGACCGGCCTTGTTGGCCTTGATGAGGGGATGCACCAGGCGCTGGGGCTGGATGCGGCGGATGCGCATACCAACCAGCGTAGCAATGGAAATGTGTACGCCGCTGGCCAGGGCAGAGATCCACAGGCCAATGGGGAAGAAACGAAGGAATACCGTCAGCACGATCAGCGCCAACACGACGACAAAGATGATCCAGGCAAATTCAGCTCCCATAATCCAATCCTCCTTCTATTTGAACCATCATTTCATTGATGGTTTCATCCAATGGTATTACTTGATGGCACGAACCACGATGCGGCTGCCCTCCACCCGGGCGATCTGCACCTTGTTGCCGGGCTGAATGAACTCGCCATCGGAGACCACATTCAGCTTCACACCGTCGAACTCGGCCATGCCGGTGGGACGCAGCACCGTGGTGGTCACGCCCTCCTTACCCAGGAACACCTGCATGTCCTCGCTGGAGCGATAGCCAGCCTCGTTGCTCTCCGTTTCGTTGAGAACGATGCGGCTCTTGCTCAATTTGCCATTGGCCGCCGAGCGCAGCGAAATGGAAATGGCAATGGCGATGATGGACAGGAGAATCACCGTCATGCCCAGGGCAGCCACGGGGCCGTGGTTGATCCAGGTGAACACCACCGCCACCACGTGCAGGATCACACCGGCAATACCCGGCAGGCCAAAGCCCGGCATGAAGGCCTCCAGTACGATGAGACCAAGGCCAACCACGAGACAGACCAGAATCGGAAGATTCGCAGCAATAAACTCTAACATCATTGATACCTCCCTTGCTGTTGTGGCCAGTATAGCACAGCACCCTGCCGCCGTCTACACATCCTGCACCAAAGATACGTTTTGCTGCCTCAAATGACAGTTTTCAGTTTTTGCAGGTCCTGCTGGTAGATTTCCGTCAGGCTCCTGTTGTAAATGATGGACGCCGGGTGGTACAGCGGAAACACCTGGAACGCCTGTCCCTGCACCTGCGCCCGGGTCACCTGACCATGGTGTTCGCCAATGACCGCATCCTTGCCCAGCAGCGCCTTCAGCGCCACATTGCCCAGGGTGACGATCATCTCCGGCTGCACCAGCAGGATCTCTTCATATAGATAAGGGGTGAACAGCGCCAGTTCCTCCCGGTTGGGCGGCCGGTTGGATACGCTGCCCTTGGGGCTGACCTTGGTAGGGCGCACCTTCACTACATTGCTGATGTAGATGTCTTCCCGCCTCAAGCCCACCACCTCAAGGAATGCGTCCAGGTTCTTCCCCGCCTTGCCCACAAAGGGCCGTCCCTGCAGAGTCTCCTGCTCGCCGGGTGCTTCGCCGATGAGCATGATGGGTGGGTGATCCGCCCTGCCCTCGCCAAAGACCAGCGTTTTTTCCTCCGCAGGCCACAGGGTATCGAAAAAAGCGCGGCAACGCTTGCGGAATTGCTCCATGGGTACCTCCTGCTGCAATTGATCCGGATTATTCTGTGCGGCCGTATATATCCTCATACAGCTCCAATTCCATCAGCTTATCCCGCAGGGACTGCATGTCCTCCCAGGCCTCGCGCTTCTTGGAGGCGTCCCGCAGGAGTGCGGAGGGGTGGTAGGTGGGCATCATCCACACGCCTTTGCGCTGGAACCACCGTCCCCTGTCCCGGGTGATGCGGATCTCCGGCCCCAGGGTGTTTTTCGCCGCGGTGGAACCCAGCAGCACGATCACCTTGGGCTGCACCAGCGCCACCTGCATCCGCAGATGGAGCTTGCAGGCCTCGGCCTCGGCTTCCTCCGGCACGCGGTTGTTGGGCGGGCGGCACTTGACGATATTGCAGATGTACACCCGATCCCTGGGCAAGGAAATGGCGGCCAGCATCCTCGTCAGCAGCTGACCCGCCGGCCCCACAAAGGCCAGGCCTTCCTCGTCCTCCACCTGCCCGGGGCCTTCGCCGATGAACATCAGGGGCGAACGCCTGTCGCCCTGCCCCGGCACCTTGTGGTGGATGCCCCGGTGCAGCGGACACATGGTGCAGGCCTCCACCTGCCTTTCAAACAGTTCCCAGCTGATCTCTGCCACGGGATACACCTCCCATTACAGTTTGGTTTGCCAGAGGGTAAAGGTCTGGCTGATGTCCGCCTGCACCCAGGTGATGAGGCTCACCAGCAGCGCCACCAGCAGCAGGATCACCACCGTGCCTGCCAGCACGCCGATGAAGTCCCCCACACCCGCCATCAGCTTCCAGCGCATCTGCCGCGCCTCCCGGCGTTCCTCTTCGGTGAGGTATTCTTCATCATAATACAATTCATCCGTATAGTATTCGTCCGACTCCATGTCGTCGTCCAGATAGTCGTCCTCCACAGGCTGCTGGAACACGGGCTGATAGTCCTCTTCCAGCACATCCTGGGGATCGTTGTTGAAATACGCCATGCTGCTTCCTCCTTCTACAGCATATAACGGGTCAACCGCCCTGATCCCTGCTTACACATAGTCCAGCCAGGGGGCAGCGGCCTCGTCCCGGCCGGTGAGGCTGCCGTGGTCGCTCAGCTGGGGAAAGTCCAGCTGCCGCAGCGCCTCATACAGCACAATGGCCACGGAGTTGGACAAATTCAGGCTGCGGGCTTCCTCCCGCATGGGGATGCGCACGCACCGGTCATAGACCTTCTCCAGCAGGTTTTCCGGCAAGCCGCGGGTCTCGCAGCCGAAAACCAGGAAATCCCCATCCCGGTATTCCGCCTGATGATACCCCCTGGGCGCTTTGGTGGAGGCAAAGTGCATCCGCGCCCCGGGATGCGCCTGCAAAAAGGCCTCCATGTCCGGATAGGTGCGGTAGTTCATCAGGTGCCAGTAGTCCAGCCCGGCACGCTTCAGGTATTTATCGGAAAGCGAAAACCCCAGCGGCTCGATCAGGTGCAGCATGGCGCCTGTGGCTGCGCAGGTCCTGGCGATGTTCCCGGTATTTTGCGGGATCTCCGGGTTCACCAGCACAATATTCAGCATTGCAATCATCTCCCATATTATTGTAGCATTTCCGAAGAATGTTGACAAGGCAAGTACAGCGAAAGAACCGCAGCCATCCCCCATTCACAAAAAATTCATCACCCTTTCTGTGGAAAACCCTTGACAAAACATCCGGGGAGTGCTATCTTATCATCGTAGTTAGCACTCGACTCCGGTGAGTGCTAACAGCGGCCACCGACCGCCGTACACGAAAGGAGTGAAACACATGGGCATGGACGAGCGGAAATTCCGCATCCTGCAGGCCATCATCGATGACTACATTCTCACCGCTGTGCCTGTGGGTTCCCGAACGATCTCCAAGAAGTACGACATGGGCCTTTCATCCGCCACCATCCGCAACGAGATGAGCGACCTGGAGGAGCTGGGCTACCTGGATCAGCCCCATGTGTCCGCAGGGCGCATCCCCTCAGCCAAGGCTTACCGGCTGTATGTGGATCAGCTGCTGCACCAGGGTCTGCTCCATTCCGACAGCGAAAGCGCCATCCGCGCCCACTTCCTGGGCAGGATGCGGCAGATGGAGGACGTGATCGACCACGCTGCCCAGGTGCTGTCCAACCTGACCAACTACACCGCCGTGGTGCTTCCCCCCACCGGGCCGCAGCCCCGCATCCGCACGCTGCAGCTGGTGCCGGTGAGCAACAACGCCGCGCTGGTGGTGATCGTAACGGACAGCGGCATCGTGCGGGACGCGGTGATCCGCGTATCCGAGCAGCTGGACAGCGATACGCTCTACGCCATCTCCAAAACGCTGACCAAGGAGCTTTCCGGTCGCACGCTGAAGGAGGCCGTGGAGCTGCTGCCCCAGATCACCGGGCGGATGCAGGACAACGAAAAGCTTCTGCAGGGGCTGAACAACTTCTTCCAGGAGAATTCCGATGCTGCCAACCACCACGCTCATGTGGCCATCGGCGGTCGGAGCAATATCCTCAACTACCCCGAATACAGCGATACGGAAAAGGCCCGCTCCTTCCTCTCCCTGATGGAGACGCGGGATAAGCTGGCCTCCATCATCGCCCAGCAGGGCGAGATGGCCTTCACCGTCCGCATCGGCCCGGAGACCGGCGTGCCGGAAATGGCGGATTGCTCCATCGTCACCGCCACCTATTCCACCGGCAACGGCCAGCAGGGTACCATCGGCGTCATTGGCCCCACCCGAATGCAGTACAACCGGGTGCTGTCCATCCTTGGCACCATGGGACACCAGCTTTCCGAGCTGTTCAGCGACGATTGATCATCACAGAAAGGCAGAGTACATAGCCGAATGAGCAGAAAAGAACGCAAAGCCCAGCAGGAGGAAGTCCTCCAGGAAGAGATCCTTGAGGAAACTGCCGAAGAGACCCCCGCCATCGACGTGGCCAAGCTGCAGCAGGACTACGACAAAGCCGCCGCCCAGGCTGAAGAATACCTGAACCTGGCCCAGCGCGTGCAGGCGGACTTCGATAACTTCCGCCGCCGCAACGAGTCCGTCCGTGCCGACGCCTATGCCGAAGGCCAGCGCGCTGTGGCCGCTGCCATGCTCCCCGTGCTGGATAACCTGGAGCGCGCCCTGGACGCCGCTGCCTCTTCCAGCGACGAAGCCCTCAAGAGCGGCGTGGAGCTGACCCTGAAGCAGATGCGGGACGCCTACGCCAAATACGACGTGACCCCCATCGACCGCCTGGGCGAGAAGTTCGACCCCAACCTGGAAAACGCCATCATGCAGGGCAGCCCCGATGAAGGCGAACCCGGCACCGTGTGCATGGTGCTGCAGAAGGGCTACAAGATGGGCGACCATGTGTTGCGCTTCGCCATGGTGAAGGTTGTACCGGACTAAGCAGGCAATAAAAGAGTCAAACTCTTTTATGAATATACATCCAACCAAGCTATCAACCGACCAACCGGAAATATAGGAGGAAAATGAATTATGGGTAAGATCATCGGTATCGACCTGGGTACCACCAACAGCTGCGTCGCCGTGATGGAAGGCGGCCAGCCCATGGTTATCACCAATGCTGAAGGCGCCCGCACCACGCCCTCTGTGGTGGCCTTCACCAAGGACGGCGAGCGTCTCATCGGCCAGGTGGCCAAGCGCCAGGCCGTCACCAACCCCGACCGCACCGTTATCTCCATCAAGCGTGAGATGGGTACCGGCTACAAGGTGAACATCGACGGCAAGACCTACACCCCCCAGGACATCTCCGCCATGGTGCTGCAGAAGATGAAGGAGACCGCTGAGGCCTATCTGGGCGAAACCGTGACCCAGGCCGTCATCACCGTGCCTGCCT
>JAGBEX010000029.1 GCA_017936765.1 Clostridia bacterium | reverse complement strand
GAGCGATGCGAGCGTCGCCAGTGGCGACAAAAAGCGAGCTGAGCGAATCAACCGAAACAAGCGAGCTTGCTCGCGCCGATTGAGGTTGCGGATAGGTGGCAGCCGCTTGCGGCTGACGGAAGGAGTGGTTCTGCCGCTTGTTTCAACGCCAGCCTTTTCTGCGCAATTGTAGGGGCGATCTGTGATCGCCCGCCCCCGCAACTAAAGATTTCCTAACTTTCCATGGTGGTTCTCGCCCACGTGTGTTATAATATGTGTACACAAAGGTGTAACTGGGAGGGATGGGCTTGAACATCATGCACATGAAATATGCCTGCGAGGTGGCGCGCACGGGATCGCTGAGCAAGGCCTCGGAGAAGCTGTTCGTGGCGGTGCCGAATTTGAGCCGCAGCATCAAGGAGCTGGAGACTGACCTGGGCATCACCATCTTCGACAGAACGGTGAAGGGTATGCGGCTGACCGCCCAGGGCGAGGAGTTCATGGCCTATGCCAAGCGCATCCTCAGCCAGATCGATGAGGTGGAGCAGCTCTACCGCGGCACCCTGGCGCAAAAGCAGCACTTTTCCATTTCCGTTCCCCGCGCCAGCTATATTGCCGAGGCCTTTGCGGAGTTTTCCAAGTCCCTTTCTGATGCTGATGCCGAGCTGTTTTACAAGGAGACCAACTCCCAGCGCACCATCAAGAACATTCTGGAAAACGACTACAAGCTGGGCATTCTCCGCTATGCGGAATCCTACGATGTGTATTTCAAATCCCTGCTGGATGAAAAAAACCTGCACTACGAGCTGGTGACCGAGTTCACCTATCGCCCGGTGATGAGCATCAACCATCCCCTGGCCAATGCCGAGCAGGTCACCTTTGATGATCTAGCGCCCTACATCGAGGTCGCCCATGCCGACCCCTATGTGCCTTCCCTGCCCCTTTCCAAAGTGGTCAAGGACGAGCTGCCCGACAATGTGCGCCGCCGCATCTTCGTGTATGAGCGTGCCAGCCAGTTCGAGTTGCTCAGCCGCAATCCACAAACCTTCATGTGGGTCTCCCCCATTCCCCAGAACCTGCTGGATCGCTATCAGCTGGTGGAAAAGCCCTGCGTGGACAACACCCGCCGCTACCGGGATATTCTGATCTACCGCAAGAATTATCGCCTCACGGAAATGGATCAGCAGTTCATCACCGCCCTGTGCCAAACCAAGCGAAAATACCTCTGATGCTCCCCTGCCGCCCGGCCAGATTCGGGCGGTTTTTTTTGTTATCATTTTTGATAATGCCCATGAACTTTTTGATTATTTTCAAACGTCCTTCTTTTTGTTAAACTTTTAACGAGCCAAGGATGAACGGCTCCCACGCAAAGTCCAGAACAGGAGGACGTATCGATGAATGACCAGAATCGCACCGTGATCGACAGTGTAGACAAGCTGCTTGCCGCCATGGCCAAGACCCGCAAGGCGCAGCAGATTTTCGCCACCTATACCCAGGAGCAGGTGGACAAGATTTTCCTGGCGGCTGCTTCCGCTGCCAACAAGGCTCGCATTCCCCTGGCCAAGATGGCCGTGGCGGAAACCGGCATGGGCGTTGTGGAAGACAAGGTGATCAAGAACAACTATGCCGCCGAATATATTTATAACGCTTATAAGAACACCAAGACCTGCGGTGTGATCGAAGAGGACAAGGCCTTTGGCGTGAAGAAGATCGCCGAACCCATCGGCGTTATCGCCGCGGTGATCCCCACCACAAACCCCACCTCCACCGCCATCTTCAAGTGCCTCCTGGCGTTGAAGACCCGCAACGCCATCATCATCAGCCCCCATCCCCGGGCCAAGGGCTGCACCATGGCCGCTGCCAAGCTGGTGCTGGAAGCCGCTGTGGCTGCTGGCGCCCCCGAGGGCATTATCGACTGGATCGACGTTCCCAGCCTGGAGATGACCAACACCGTCATGAAGGAGAGCGACATCATTCTGGCCACCGGTGGCCCCGGCATGGTGAAGGCCGCTTATTCCTCCGGCAAGCCCGCCCTGGGCGTTGGCGCTGGCAACACCCCCGCCATCATCGACGATACCGCCGATGTGCTGCTGGCCGTCTCTTCCATCATCCACTCCAAGACCTTCGACAACGGCATGATCTGCGCCTCCGAGCAGAGCGTTATCGTGATGGAGAGCGTCTACGATGCCGTGAAGGCCGAGTTCGCTGCCCGCGGCTGCTACTTCCTCAATCCCGAGGAAACCGAGAAGGTGCGCAAGACCATCATCATCAACGGTGGCCTGAATGCCAAGATCGTGGGCCAGAAGGCCGCGAAGATCGCCGAGCTGGCTGGCGTCACCGTGCCTGCTGGCACCAAGATCCTCATCGGCGAGGTGGAGAGCGTGGAGCTGAGCGAAGAGTTCGCCCACGAGAAGCTGTCCCCCGTGCTGGCCATGTACAGGGCCACTTCCTTCGAGGACGCTCTGGCCAAGGCCGAGCAGCTGGTGGCGGACGGCGGCTATGGCCACACCTCCTCCATCTATCTGAATGAGACCACCGAGCAGGAGAAGCTCCACCAGTTTGCCGCCCGCATGAAGACCTGCCGCATTCTGGTGAACACCCCCTCCTCCCACGGCGGCATCGGCGACCTGTACAACTTCAAGCTGGCTCCCTCCCTCACGCTGGGCTGCGGCTCCTGGGGCGGCAACTCCGTTTCCGAGAACGTGGGCGTGAAGCACCTTTTGAACATCAAGACCGTTGCCGAAAGAAGGGAGAATATGCTCTGGTTCCGCACCCCCCAGAAGGTTTACATCAAGAAGGGCTGCCTGCCCGTGGCGCTGGACGAGCTGAAGTCCGTCATGGGCAAGAAGAAGGCCTTCATCGTCACCGATAACTTCCTCTACCAGAATGGTTACACCAAGGCCATCACCGATAAGCTGGATGAGATGGGCATCGCCCACACCACCTTCTTCGACGTGCAGCCCGATCCCACCCTGGCCAATGCCAAGGCCGGCGCGGCCCAGATGGCTGCCTTCCAGCCCGATACCATCATCGCCCTGGGCGGCGGCTCCGCCATGGACGCGGCCAAGATCATGTGGGTGCTGTACGAGCATCCCGAAGCCGACTTCATGGACATGGCCATGCGCTTCATCGACATCCGCAAGCGCGTGTACACCTTCCCCAAGATGGGCGAGAAGGCCTACTTCATCGCGATTCCGACCTCCGCCGGCACCGGCTCTGAGGTGACCCCCTTCGCCGTCATCACCGACGAGAAGACCGGCGTGAAGTATCCCCTGGCCGACTATGAGCTGCTGCCCAACATGGCCATCATCGATACCGACTTCCATATGTCCGCTCCCAAGGGACTGACTGCCGCCTCCGGCATCGATGCTGTCACTCATGCGCTGGAAGCCTACGCCGCCATGCTGGCCACTGACTACACCGACGGCCTGGCACTGAAGGCCCTGAAGACCATCTTCCAGTACCTGCCCCGCGCTTATGAGCATGGCCAGACCGATGTGGAAGCCCGCGAGAAGATGGCCAACGCCGCCACCATGGCTGGTATGGCCTTCGCCAACGCTTTCCTGGGCGTGTGCCACTCCATGGCCCACAAGCTGGGTGCTTTCCATCACCTGCCCCACGGCGTGGCCAACGCCCTGATGATCGAAGAAGTGCTGCGCTTCAACGCCAGCGAGGCTCCCGCCAAGATGGGTACCTTCTCCCAGTATGATCATCCCCACACCCTGGCCCGCTATGCCGAGATCGCCGACTACCTGGGCATCAAGGGCGACAACGACCAGCAGAAGCTGGAAGGACTTATTGCCGCCATCAACGAATTGAAGCATAAGGTGGGCATCAAGGACACCATCGCAGAGTATGGCATCAGTGAGGAAAGCTTCATGGCTTCCCTGGACGAGATGGTGGAGCAGGCCTTCGACGATCAGTGCACCGGCGCCAATCCCCGCTATCCCCTGATGAGCGAGATCAAGCAGATGTACCTGAACGCCTACTACGGCAAGCACTTCCAGGAGCAGGATATGCCCAGCGAGAAGAATCTGCCCGTGGAAGATACCACCGATACCATCAAGGCTGTGTACAGCAAGGGCCGCAAGGCGTAAAAGGAGGAAACGGATATGAAGCTGGATCGTGTGATCGCCCTGCGCAACAAAAAGACCATTTACCGCGACGGCGACAAGTGTGTTAAGGTATTCGACGCCGAATACTCCAAGGCCGACGTGCTGAACGAGGCGCTGAACCAGGCCCGCATCGAGGAGACCGGGCTGAACATTCCCCGCGTATTGGAAGTGACCATGGTAGAAGGAAAATGGGCCATCGTTTCCGAATATATTAAGGGAAAGACCCTCGCCCAGCTGATGCAGGAGGACGAGGAAGGCGAGCGCCAGGATGAATATCTGGAGCTGCTGGTGGATCTGCAGCTGGAAATGCACAGCAAGACCTGCCCCATGCTGAACAAGCTGAAGGACAAGATGAACCGCAAGATCAGCCAGACGGAGCTGGACGCCACCACCCGTTATGACCTGCACACCCGCCTGGAGGGTATGCCCAAGCATAACAAGGTGTGCCATGGCGACTTCAACCCCTCCAACATCATCATCGCCGAGGACGGCACCCCCTATATCCTGGACTGGTCCCACGCCACCCAGGGCAACGCCTCGGCCGATGCCGCCCGCACCTACCTGCTCTTCTGCCTCTCCGGCGACAAAGAATTGGCAAAGAAGTATCTGCACCTGTTCTGCAAGAAGAGCGATACCGCCATGCAGTATGTGCAGAAGTGGATGCCCATCGTGGCTGCCAGCCAGTCCGTGAAGGGCAATGCCAACGAGCGGGAATTCCTGCTGAGCTGGGTCAACGTTGTGGATTATCAGTAATCACAAAAGGAGACGACCAAGATGAAAATCACCATTTGCATTGGTTCCAGCTGCCACCTGAAGGGGTCCCGCATGATCGTGGAAGACCTGCAGAAGTTGGTGAAGGATAATAACCTGACCGATAAGATCGAGCTGGCTGGCCAGTTCTGCATGGGCAACTGCCAGAAGGGCGTGTGCGTCACCGTGGATGGCGAGGCTTTCTCCCTCACCCCTGCCGACACCCGCACCTTCTTTGAAAAGGATATTCTCCCCCGTCTGTAAGGCGCTCAATACTCACCCAAGGGCTGACGTGCAATGCGTCAGCCCTATCGCAGCGTTTGTCCAAAGGAGCTACCATGCAAGATATACTGAACCTGAACAAGAATAATTGCACCGACTGCTATAAGTGCATCCGCGATTGCTCGGTGAAGGCCATCACCTTTGCCAACGATACCGCGGAGATCGTGCATAACGACTGCATCCTTTGCGGCCGCTGCTACGTCACCTGCCCGCAAAAGGCCAAGCAGGTGCGCAACGATGTGCTGCAGGTCAAGGCCGCCATTGCCGCCGGCAAGCGGGTGGTGTGCAGCCTGGCGCCGTCCTTCATCGCCAATTTCCGCATCCGCGATCTTTCTGTGATCGCCAACGCCCTGACCAGCCTGGGCTTTGCCGAGGTGCAGGAGACCGCCATCGGTGCGCAGCTGGTCAGCGAGGAGTATGCCAACATCATGCGGGAAGGCAAGCTGCACGTGATCATCTCCAGCTGCTGTCCTTCCATCAATATGCTCATCAAGAAATACTATCCCACCATGCTGCCCTATCTTGCCAAGGTGATGACCCCCATGGAAGCGCACTGCAAGCTGATCAAGGAGCAGCATCCCGATGCCTACACGGTGTTCATCGGCCCCTGCATCGCCAAGAAGCAGGAGGGCGACGAGAGCAACTATGTGGACGCCGTGCTCACCTTTGACGAGCTGGCCGACTGGTTTGCCCAGGAGGGCATCGAACTTCCCTACGAACACGTGGATCCCGCCAGCGAAGGTGCTCTGGCTCGCCTGTACCCCGCCACCGGCGGCGTATTGAAGGCCACCGCCAAGGTGGAGGGCTACCGCCGCATCGCCATCGACGGCATCGACAACTGCCGTGGCGTGTTCGATGAGATCGAAAACAGCGAGTTCGGCAAGGTCTTCATTGAAATGAGCGCCTGCGAGGGTAGCTGCGTCAACGGCCCCTGCATCCGCGACCATGCCGAGCGCCGCTTGAAGGGCGCCATGCGCGTGGATACCTTCTCCGGCAATGGCGAGACCCCCTATGTGATCGACCACAAGCCCAACATCCGCACCACCTATGCCTTCGAGGGTGAACGCCGCATGAACTTCGGCAGCGACGCCATCCGCGATATGCTCTTCAAGATGGGCAAGACAAGCCCCGAGAAGGAGCTGAACTGCGGCAGCTGCGGCTATCCCACCTGCCGGGACAAGGCCATTGCCATCCTGGAGGGCAAGGCCAAGATCGAAATGTGCCTCCCCTTCCTGAAGGAAAAGGCAGAAAGCTTCTCCGATACCATCATCAACAACACGCCCACCGCCATTATCGTGATGGACGAGGATCTGGTGGTGCAGCAGATCAATCCCTCTGCGTTGAAAATATTCGGCCTGAAAAACGCCAACGACATCCTGCATGAACACGTTGTCCGCATTCTCAGCCCCGAACCCTATCTCAACATCGTCAACGCCGCGCTGCACACCACCGCCTGCAAGCATTACCTGGCGGACTACGGCCGCTATGTGGATGAAACCATCCTCTACGACCGTCAGTATCATGTGGTGATCACCCTCATCCGCGACGTGACCGAGCAGGAGCGGCTGCGCCTGCAGGGCAGCGAACTGAAACAGCAGACGGTGGAGATCACCAACAAGGTGATCGACAAGCAGATGCGCATCGTGCAGGAGATCGCCTCGCTGCTGGGCGAAACCACCGCCGAAACGCAGATTGCCCTCACCAAACTGAAGGATGCGATGGCTCATGAATGACCTGTGGATCGAAACGGGCTGGATCAGCCTGAACCATGTGGGGGAAACCCTGTGCGGCGACAAAGTGGAGATACACGGCGGCGGCGATGAAAACCTGACCCTTGTGCTGGCCGATGGCCTGGGCAGCGGCGTGAAGGCCAACATTCTCTCCACATTGACCTCCAAAATCCTTTGCACCATGATCTCCGGCGGCATTCCCCTGGAGGAATGCGTTGCCACCATTGCCAATACCCTGCCGGTTTGCAGCGTGCGCCAGGTGGCCTACTCCACCTTCACCATCCTGCAGATCCGCAACAACGAAACCGCACATATCATCCAGTTCGATAACCCTGCCACCATCGTGCTGCGCAAGGGCGAAGTGTTCGATTATCCCCGCACCACCCGCGTCATTGCAGGCAAAACCATTTGGGAAAGCACCTTCCCCATTGAGGTGGACGACCTGTTCATCGCCATGAGCGACGGTGCCGAGTGGGCAGGCGTGGGCATGACCATGAACTTTGGCTGGACGCGGGATTCCATTGCGGATTACGCCATGGCCAACTATCTGCCGGAAAACAGCGCCAAGTCCACCGCCAGCCTCATCATCGATGAGTGCGACCGGCTCTATGGCGGTCGTCCCGGCGATGATACCACTATTGCCGTGGCCCGTGTGCGCAACCGCCACACCGTGAACCTGGTGGTAGGCCCTCCTGAGAACAAGGAAGACGATACCCGCATGATGAACCTGTTCTTCGGCAAAAAGGGTACGAAAATCGTCTGCGGCGGCACCACCAGCAATGTGGTTTCCCGTTACCTGCACCAGCCCATTGTGGCTGCGCTGGACTACCCCGACCCGGAGGTTCCGCCCATCAGCACCATCAAGGGTGTTGACCTGACCACCGAGGGCGTTATCACCCTGGCTAAGGTGCTGACCTATGCCGAGGATTTCCTCGACCAGGCCAAGTTGGCGCCCATGTGGCTCACCCGCAAGGACGGTGCCAGCCTCATCGCCAAGGAGCTGTTTGAAAACGCCACCGACGTGAATTTCTTCGTTGGGCGCGCCATTAACCCGGCACATCAGAATCCGGATCTGCCCATCAACTTCGCCATCAAGCAGCAGCTGATCACCAGCCTGGCTGAATGCCTGGAAAAGATGGGCAAGCACA
Source organism: Clostridia bacterium (assembly GCA_017936765.1). Taxonomy (GTDB): domain Bacteria; phylum Bacillota; class Clostridia; order Christensenellales; family Aristaeellaceae; genus UBA11524. The sequence goes on along the minus strand of JAGBEX010000029.1, from coordinate 94,782 downwards.
TCCGGCTATCCTATTTCTAAGCTGAATGGAGGCACCAGAAGATGCAACTGTTCGATACCTATGTGCAGAAACTGAAATACAAAGTCCTGCGCGAGGTTGCCCGCCATGCCTATGAGGACAACCTGCAGGACTGCTACCTGGACATTCCCAAGCTGATCTCCCCCGGCCCCAAGAGCGAATTGCGCTGCTGCATCTACAAGGAGCGCGCCATTGTGGCCGAGCGTGTAAAGCTGGCCATGGGCGGCGACAAGAGCAACCCCAACATTGTGGAGGTCATCGATATCGCCTGCGACGAATGCCCTGTCAGCGGCTATCGCGTAGGTCCGGACTGCCGCGGCTGCATTGCCCACCGCTGCGCCAGCGTTTGCCCGCGCAATGCCATCTCCTTTGACGAGAACCACCATGCCCATATCGATCCCGACAAGTGCATCAACTGCGGCAAGTGCGCCTCTGTGTGTCCCTACAGCGCCATTCAGAATCACGTGCGTCCCTGCGAGCGCGCCTGCAAGGTCAAGGCCATCACTCAGGGTGAAAACCATGTGGCCAATATTGACGAAAACAAGTGCATCAACTGCGGCGCCTGCGTGTATCAATGCCCCTTCGGCGCTCTGCAGGACAAGAGCTTCCTGCTGGATGCCATCAAGCTGATCCGCGACAGCCAGCAGAACAAGAACTACCGCGTTTATGCCGTGGTGGCGCCCTCCATCTCCAGCCAGTTTGTCCACGTGAAGGTGGGGCAGATCATCACCGCTTTGAAGGAGCTGGGCTTCTTCAGCGTGGTTGAGGCTGCGCTGGGTGCCGACATGGTCGCCTTCAAGGAGTCCCGCGAGCTGGTGGAGAAGGGCTTCCTCACCTCCAGCTGCTGCCCGGCCTTTGTCTCCTACATCGAAAAGTCCTTCCCCACGCTGAAGCAGCACGTCAGCCACAACTTCTCTCCCATGGCCGAGCTGGGTCGCTTCATCAAAAAGACCGACCCCTCCGCCAAGGTGATCTTCATCGGCCCCTGCACCGCCAAAAAGCAGGAGGCCCAGCGCGATGCCGTGAAGCCCTGGGTGGACTGCGTGCTGACCTTTGAGGAGCTGCAGGCCTGGATCGACAGCCGCGACCTGGATCCCAAGACCCTGCCCGAATGCGCGCTGGACAACGCCAGCTACTTCGGCCGCATCTTCGCCCGCAGCGGCGGCCTGAGCGACGCCGTGGCACAGGCGCTGAAGGAGCAAAAGAACACCGAATTCATTGCCAATCCCATCATCTGCGATGGCATCGAGGCCTGCCGCGTCGCCCTGCTGAAGAAGCAGAAGAACCTGCTGAAGGAAAACTTCATTGAGGGTATGGCCTGCGTGGGCGGCTGCATCGGCGGTGCCGGCTGCCTGACCCACGGTCCCAAGGACGCTGGCGAGGTGGACAAATACGGCCACGAGGCCTATGAGAAGACCATCAGCGATGCCCTGGCCCAGTGCAGCTGGTCCAACGAAGAATAAGCACCAACGGCTTTTCCCATCCTGCATTCTCTTGCAGGATGTTTTTTTTGCATCAAAAAAGGTGTGCCGCATGATACGACACACCGCAGTTTTTTAGTTATGACCCACAATGCCGAAGGCTCCGGGGCCGCCGTGACAGGTGATCACGCAGCCGGTTTTCACCCAGGTGATCTTCTCAAAGCCCAGCGCCTTGGCCTCGGCGTCCAGCACCATGCGGACGTTTTCCTCCATGTAGGGGGTGCAGATGAAGTAAATCTGCTCCTTCTTCAGGTCGTGCTTCTGGGCGAATTCCCGCAGCAGCGTGGGCGCAATGCGGGGCAGCGCACCGCGGAATTTCTTGCCCGCCAGCAGCTTGCCATCGGTGATCTCAATGCAGGGGTGCAGGTTCAGCAGATTGCCCACCAGCGCCACCGCATTGCTGCAACGGCCACCGGCGCGCAGGTAATCCAGGTTCTTGGGGATGAAGCACATCTTGGTGTGTTCACCAATGGTCTTGGCCACCTCAGCAGCCTCGTCCAGGGTGGCGTCGGGATGCTCATCCAGCCAGGCGGACATGGCGATCACCACCGCGCACTGTCCCACAGAGACGTGCTTGGTATCCACAATGCGCACATTCTGCTCATAGGGCTTGCCCTCAATGGCCAGCTCGGAGCTGTGGCAGGAGCAGGTGGTCACCGCGGAATAGGCCAGGTGCAGCAGCCGTGCATCGGGGTCCTCCGCAAAAATGCGCTCGTACACCGATTCGAAGTCATACACCGTGCTGCCGCTGGTGGTGGGAACCTTGCCGGTCTGGTCGTAGTACGCGCAGACCTCCTCCGGCGGGAAAGCACCATCGTCCTTGCTGATGGCCCCCATGGACACGTGCATGGGAATCAGCACCACACCCAGCTGCTCCGCAAGTTCCTTAGAAACGTCTGACCCGGTTTCCGCAACCAGAATGATCTTGTTTCCCATCGCTATATCCCTTTCTTAATAACCGATTGTCTGCCCCATTATAGCACAGGCTTTCGCGCCTGTCTACAAGTTCACATTAAGTTCGCAAAAAAAGAGTTGCTTTATGCACAAGCAGCTCCACATTTCATGTAACTTTTTTATTTCAAGCTCTGGGGTTCCAGCACCGCCACCGCAGGCTGGCAGTCCATGTCTCCCTTGCACACCCTCAAAAGGTTCAGCCGCTCCGCGCCGCCATACAGCTGCACAAAGTCCTCCACCGGGCTGATTGGCCAATCCGCATTGGCAGCGCTGCGGTAGTGCATGGGCAGGATCACCTGCGCCTGCAGGAGCTGCGCCGTTTCCCTGGCGGTTTCCGCATCAATGGTGTAGAAGCCGCCCACCGGCAGCATCAGCACATCCACGGGAGCCAGCGCCGCAGCCTGCTCCGGCGTGGGCAGATGTCCCAGATCCCCCAGGTGCGCTACCCGCAGGCCTTCAGCCTCCAGCAGGAACATCAGGTTGTTGCCCCGCTTGCTGCCCTGGGCCTCATCGTGGAAGCAGGGTACCGCCGTCACCTCCACGCCGGGTGCCAGGGTGTGCCTGCCCGCCGTGTCGATAATGCGGCTCGCGCCCTGCACATTCTCCACCGCGTTGTGGTCATGATGCCCGTGGGACACCAGCACCCCGTCGGCCTTCATGGGCAGGATGGGATAGCCGCAGCTTGCGTCATAGGGATCCGTCACAATGCGCATACCATTGTCCAATTCCAGCAGAAATTCCGCATGGCCGATACAGCTGATGATCATTTCTCTTCCTCCTTCATGCCCTTCGCCAGATAGGGTGCCAGCCCTCCCGGCAGCGGCAGATGCTCCCGCAGCCGCGTTGCAAACTCGCCATGCCATTGGGCGCAGAGCCACTCCACCCGCTGCTGGCCTACCTCAGCAGCCTTCACCAGGGCGCGGATGTACGCCTCTGCCGCCGCATCACCGGGGTGCTGGCGCAGCAGCCACAGGCAGCAGCCGCTCTCCCCCGGATAGTCCTCCGGCCACACCATGGCAGGCGCAGGCACCGCATGATCCAGCAGCAACCAGCCCGGCTCCTGCCAGATGTGCCAGTCCTCCGCCTCCAATGCAGCAACGAAGCCCGCCACCGCCGCCTCATCGGCAACCCGGGGCAGGTCGCACATCAGCAGCGCCTGGGGATCATCCGTACGGCGCAGGGCAGGCTTGCGCTTCACAGGCACCCGCGCCAATTGCGCCTGCACCGCCTGACGCAACCCGGTCAGCACGGCTTATCGCTGGCGGCATATTCCAGCTGCATGGTGTGCATGGAAGCAAAGCCACCTGCAAAATCCAGCTGATATTCCAGATACACGCTGCCATGCTCCGCGCCCAGGTTCACGTCCACGCGGGTGGCAAACAGCGCCATGTCCATATCCCCATAGGGGGTGTGGTACACGCCCTCAAACCGGCGATCCTTCACAAACACCATGGAGGTGCCGTACTCCCCCAGGCGGTTCATGCTCACCCGGCCAGGCTGCATCATCAGCACGATGTCCTGGGTCATCACGCTGCCATCGCTGTCGTCAGTCTGGCTTTCCTGATACCGCAGGATGTACCCATTGGGCGTGGGCTTCAACTCGCCCGTGGTCATCAGCCGAATGGGTTCGTCGCTTTCGCCCTGCTCATTCTTGGCCGCACCCAGCAAGGTCACCAGCACGCGGCGGCCTTTATCCTTCATATCCATGGGATCATCGCTCCTTTTCTTTTGCCCCATCAGTATAGCATACTTTGTGTATTTTGTATTGCACTTTTTTCGCCATCGGGTTATCATAAACAGAGCAAGCACAAATGGAGGGCATTTCACCATGCGCATCAAAGCCCGCGCCAAGATCAACTGGACGCTGGACATCCTGGGCCAGCGTGAGGACGGCTACCACCTGATGGATATGCTGATGCAGTCCGTCACCCTGGCGGACACCATCACCCTGACCCCTGCCAGCGAGCTGAGCATCACCACCGGCGGCACGCCGAAGCTCCCCGCCAACGAGCGCAACCTGGCCTACCGCGCTGCCCTGGCGCTGCAGGAGGCCACGGGCTGCCGCAGGGGTGCGGCCATCCATGTGGAAAAGCGCATCCCCGTAGGCGCTGGCATGGGCGGCGGCAGCGCCGATGCCGCAGGCGTGCTGGCTGGGCTGAACCAAATGTGGGAAACCGGGCTGAACCAGCAGCAGCTGGAGGCCATCGGCCTCACCCTGGGCGCAGACGTACCCTTCTGCCTGCGTGGCGGGCTGACCCGCACCACCGGCATTGGCGAAACCATGGTCTCCCTGCCCTGCGGCAGGCATTACGACCTGGTGATCATCCAGCCCTGCCGCGGCCTCAGCACCGGCGCGGTGTTCACCGCCTATCACGAGAAGGCCGATATCCCCCGTCCCGCCACCGACGACGCCCAGCGCGCCCTGGAAAATGGCGACGCGGCCCTGCTCTGCGCCAGCCTGGGCAATGTGCTGCAGGCCGTGAGCCAGGACATGCGTCCCCCCATTGGCGATGCCATCGCCGCCCTGAAAAAACGGGGCGCCCTCACCGCCCTGATGACCGGCAGCGGCTCGGCGGTGTTCGGCGTGTTCGACAGCGAAGAGGCCGCCCGAGATGCCGCCCGAAGCCTGCGCAGCCGCTGGGCTTCCACCTTCTATTGCAGAACGTGCCAGGATAGCATATTAGTCGTTTGATCCGTTCATGTCAAAAGAGCAGATCCTTTCAAAAGGATCTGCTCTTTCTTGATAGAGGAATTTACTTCTCCGCGCCGCCACAGCCGCAACCGCAGCCCTTGGAGGCACAGGTTTTGCTGTAGGGACAGCCGATGCACTTCTGCCCGCTCTTCTTGGCGCGGATGATATAGGCCGCCGCAGCGCCCAGGATCACCGCCAGCACAGCAATCACAATGATATCCGTCATAGGAATGTCTCCTTATGGTCAGGCCCGAGCCTTCAGTGCATATTCCTTCTGGAGGCTCTTGTTGGTCTTTTTGATCAGGTAAACGAGCACCGCCGCAAAGGCAGCCACAGCGATCAGGCCGGGAAGGAAGCCCGCACCCACGGTGCCGGTGGTGATCAGGGTGCCGATCTGGTACACGGCAAAGCCGATGGTGAAGCCGGTACCCAGCTGGAAACCAATGCCGCCCCACAGCCACTTGCTGCTCTTCATCTCGGAGTTCATGGCGCCGATGGCCGCGAAGCAGGGCGGGGTGAAGAGGTTGAAAATCAGGTACGCCATGGCAGCCACCTTGGTGATGGCCATGATGCCAGCGATCTCAGCACCGGCACCTTCCATCATGGCCAGCTCTTCGGTATCGATCAGGTTTTCCAGGCCCACGAAGCACACGGCCAGGGTACCCACCACGTTCTCCTTGGCAATGAAGCCAGTCACGGCGGCGGCGGCCATCTGCCAGCTCACAACGCCCACCACAGGCACCAGCAGATAGGCGAAGGGACGGGCAATGGAGGCAAGGATGGAGGCATCCGCCGTTTCAGCTGGCTGGAAGCTCCAGGTGAAGGTCTGCATGATCTGCACGGCGGTGTTGCACAGCAGAATGATGGTGCCAGCCTTGACGATGTAAGACCAGCCGCGGCTGCACATGGACAGGAACGCACGCTTGAAGCTGGGGATCTTGTATTCGGGCAGCTCAATGATGAAGAAGGACTTGCGCGCCTTGTAGCCGGTGATCTTGTTGATCAGCAGCGCGCCGAAGAAGATGATGGCAATGCCCACAAAGTACATCAGCGGGCCCACCCAGCTGGCATCGGCAAAGAACGCACCGGCAAACAGGGCGATCACGGGCATCTTGGCGCCGCAGGGCATGAAGGGCGTCAGCATGGCGGTGGCGCGGCGCTCACGCTCGTTGCGGATGGTGCGGCAGGCCATTACGCCAGGGATGGCGCAGCCGGTACCGATGACGAAGGGGATCACGGACTTGCCAGAGAGACCCACCTTCTTGAAGATGGGATCCAGCACCACAGAGGCGCGAGCCATGTAGCCGCAGTCCTCCAGCAGGGCGATGAGGAAATACATCACCATCACCAGGGGCAGGAAGCCCAGCACGGCGCCCACGCCGCCAACAATGCCGTCAACCACCAGTGCATACAGGATGGGAGAAGCATTTTCCATCAGGCCGGAAACCCACTCGGTGAAGGTCTCCATCCAGCCTTCCAGCACACCGGCCAGCCAGATGCCCAGGCCGCCCTCGGCCTGAGAGACCCAGAACACGCCGAACATGATGGCCGCAAAGATCACCAGGCCTGCAATGGGGTGGGTCACCACCGCGTCGATCTTATCCTGGAAGTTCTTGTCCTTGGTAAAGACCTTGCGGGTCTCCACGTTCTTCACAATGCCGTTCACAAAGGCAAAGCGGGCGCGGTCGGCCTTCTGCACCGCCTCTTTGCTGGTCAGGTCGATGTCGCCCTGGCTGTAGGGAGCCTTCTGCTCCTTGCCATACTGCGCCACAGCCGCATCGATCACATTCTTGAGACCCTCGTTGGTGGTAGACACAGTTTCCACCACAGGGCAGCCCAGCTTGGCAGAAAGGGCAGCGGTATCGATGGTGGTGTGCTTCTTCTCGTTCACGTCAGCCTTGTTCAGGGCCACCACCATGGGGATGCCCAGCTCCAGCAGCTGGGTGGTGAAGAACAGGCTGCGGCTCAGGTTGGTGGCGTCCACGATGTTCACGATCACATCGGGATGCTCGTTGCGGACATAGCCGCTGGTGATGCTCTCTTCAGAGGTAAAGGGAGACATGGAATACGCGCCGGGCAAGTCCACCGCCACCAGCTCCTGGGGGCCGGTGCAATAGGCCTTCTTGATGGGCGCTTCCTTCTTTTCAACGGTCACGCCCGCCCAGTTGCCGACCTTCTCATTGCGGCCGGTCAACGCATTGTACATGGTCGTTTTGCCGCTGTTAGGGTTACCAGTCAGTGCAATTCTCATGGAATTTCCTCCTCGATCCAACCCGATTGCTTGTAGTTAGCCGTGCTTAACCCTCATCCCAAAGAAATGCGGCATCCCTGCCGCTGATTTCTTTTTCATCAGACCACAATGGCGCGTGCCAGCTGATCATCAATGCTGTAGCGGGCGTCCTTCACGGAGATCACACAGCCTCCGCGCTTGCGCGTCACCACGGTGATCGGCTCGCCGGAGTAGCACCCCAGCGAAAACAGGAAGGAATCCATTTCCTCGTCATCCGTATCGATGCGCTGGATGATGTATTCCTTGCCCTCCTGCGCCGTCAGCAAGGTCATTTCCATAGCAATGATCCTCCTGTGTATCACGCGATTAGTCTTGGTTAATTAGCCTCGACTAACCAAATATATAGCACCTTTCCAGCGTTTTGTCAACAGCTTTTGCCACCTTTTTAACAAAAAAGTTTTGCATGACTAACTCCATGGAAAAACCGGTCAATTCCTTGCCTCCCAGCACAGTTTTTTGCTATGCGCTACTGCCTCCACTCTTCCCTAACGACCGAATATGTGATATGATGGACTCGATTGACCGGCGCAAAGCGCCAGGAGGAGCAAACCAATGAAGCTGAACGTCAAGCGGACCTTTCTGGTCGGTCTGGCCTTTTTGTCCATCAGCGCCTTTTGGGGACTGTATGATTTCGTTGTCCCGCTGATTTTGAAAAACACCTACGCCCTGGGCGATACCTGGGCCGGCACCGTGATGGCCATGGATAATATCGTGGCGCTGGTGCTGCTGCCCTTCTTTGGTGCCATGAGCGACCGTTGCACCCTGCGCCTTGGCCGCCGGATGCCCTTCATCCTTTTCGGCACCGTTGCCGCGGTGATCCTGCTGCTGGCGCTGCCCTTTGTGGTCAGGCACGGCACGCTTGTGGTGTTCCTGTTCACGCTGGCGCTGCTGCTCCTGGCCATGGGGACCTACCGCTCTCCCGCCGTGGCGCTCATGCCCGATGTGACCCCCAAGCCGCTGCGCTCCAAGGGCAACGCCATCATCAACCTGATGGGTGCCATCGGCAGCGCGCTCTCCCTGGTGCTGGTGAACTTTGCCGTGATCCGCACCGTGGACGCAGCAGGCGCCACCCAGTCCGATTACACGCTGCTGTTCGTCAGCGTAGCCATCATCATGGTGGTGTGCGTGGCTGTGCTTTTCGCCACCATCCGCGAGCGCAAGCTGGTGGCCGAGATGGAAGCCATCAACTACGGCGAGACCACCTCCGCGCCCCAGCCCGTTCAGCCCACCGGCAAAGCCAAGCTGCCCAAGGACGTGCTGCGTTCCCTGATCCTGATCCTTTTCTCCGTCAGCCTGTGGTTCATGGGCTATAACGCCGTCACCTCCGCCTTCAGCAAATACGCCACCACCGTCTGGGGCGTGGCCGAGAGCGCCGCTGCCAACTGTATGCTGGTGGGTACGGTGGGTGCCATCATCAGCTATTGGCCGGTGGGCATCATTTCCAGCAAGCTCGGCCGCAAGCGGGTGATCCAGTTCGGCATCCTGCTGATGGTGGTTTGCTTCCTGGCGGGTGCGCTGCTACCGGAAATGAGCTTCATTATGTATATCATGTTTGCCCTGGTGGGCGTGGGCTGGGCTGCCATCAACGTGAACTCCTTCCCCATGGTGGTGGAAATGGCCTCCGGCGCTGACACCGGCAAGTACACCGGCTACTACTATACCTTCTCCATGGCCGCCCAGGTGCTGACGCCCATCCTCTCCGGTGCGCTGCTGGAACACGTGGGCTACCACACCCTCTTCCCCTATGCCATGGTCATGATGCTGGGTGCCTTTGCCACCTTCTTCTTCGTGAAGCATGGCGACAGCAAGCCCCAGGCCAAGAAGGGTCTGGAAGCCCTGGATGTGGAGGATTAAGCCATGCTGCTCTTTCTGCTGATCCTCTTCGCCCTGTACCTGTTCCTCATTTTCCCCAACCTGCCCAAGCGTGACATCAGGCACCTGCAGGGCTATGACTACGCCCACCGTGGCCTGTGGAACGCAACCCTGCCAGAAAACAGCATGGCCGCCTTCCGCAATGCCGTTGCCCATGGCTTCGGCATGGAGCTGGACGTTCACCTCACCAAGGACGACCAGCTGGTGGTTTTCCACGATGATACCCTCCTGCGGATGTGCGGCGTGGATAAGCCCATCTGCGACTGCTCCTTAGAGGAGCTGCGCCAGTACCGGCTGAACGGCACCGCCGAGGGCATCCCCACCTTTGATGAGCTGCTCACCATGGTGAACGGCCAGGTGCCGCTGATCATCGAGATCAAGCCCGACAAGCGCATCAGCGAACTATGCCAGCGCGTCCATGCCCGTCTGCAGCAGTACACCGGTACCTACTGCATCGAAAGCTTTCACCCCCTGGCGGTTCAATGGTTCCGCAAAAACGCCCCGCAGGTCATTCGCGGCCAGCTGGCCCACGGCCTCTACGGCAAGCCTGCCAAGGAGCGCACCTGGCTCCTGCGCGGCCTGGCCAGCCTGATCCAGAACGTGGTGGGTCGCCCGGACTTCATCGCCTACGAGCATTCCACCGACCGCAACCTGCCCATGATCCTCATGCGCATTTTGAAGCCCCACCTCGTCTGCTGGACGGTGCGCTCCCAATACGACATGAATGTGCTGCGCCACCGCTACGATCTGCAAATCTTCGAGGGCTTCATCCCCCATAAACATTGACAAGTGGGCGGAAATCCAGTATAATCAACCAGTATCGAGTTCAGAAGCCTTGAGATGCACTTCGGCCTTGACAAATGCCGGGGTGTTTTCTCTTAAAATCGACATTCCGAAGGGAGCTAACCAACCATGGCAGAAGAAAAGCGCAACATCATGACAGAAGATGGCCTTCGCAAGCTGCAGGAACAGCTGGACTTCCTGGTCGGCGTCCGCCGCAACGAAGTCGCCCATAAAATCGAGGTCGCCCGTGGCTTTGGCGACCTGTCCGAAAACGCCGAGTACGACGAGGCCAAGAAGGAGCAGGGCCAGCTGGAAGACGAGATCGCTCGCCTGACCAAGGTCATCTCCACCGCTGTGGTGGTCTCCGATAGCGAGATCTCCACCGACAAGGTCTCCGTTGGCGTCACCGTGAAGCTGGAAGACGTGAACACCGGCGACATCTTCGAGTACGCCATCGTGGGCGCCGAAGAAGCCGATCCCTACGAGGACAAGATCTCCAACGAGTCCCCCGTGGGTGCCGCCCTCATGGGTGCCACCGTCGGCGCCGTGCTGGACATCGAAGTCCCCATGGGTATGCTCAAGTACAAGGTGCTTGAGATCAAGCGGTAAGGGGCGCTGCCCCTTAACCCCGCCCAAGGGCGCTGCCCTTGGGAATCCCGCGAAGGGTCTTCGACCCTTTCGAAACCCATTTTTTGTGCAGTTGCTTGGCTGTGCAATTGTAGGGGCGAACTGTGTTCGCCCGCGTCCCCTCACTTAGGCTCCCTCTTTGAGGGAGCTGTCAGCCGTATGGCTGACTGAGGGAGTTCGCGCCCGTTTCATTCCCACATACAAAGGAGCGATCCTCATGGCAGACTATCCCGTAACTCCCCTCACCCCTGAGCTTTCCGAGCAGGAGATCATCCGCCGCCAGAAGCTGCAGGCGCTGATCGACGCCGGTCAGAACCCCTATGAGATCACCCGCTATGATGTCACCCATCACAGCCAGGAGATCATCGACAGCTTTGTGGACGACGCCGAGCCTATCGAGGTCTCCATTGCCGGCCGCATGATGAGCCGCCGCGTGATGGGCAAGGCCTCCTTCGCCAGCATCCTGGATGGCCAGGGCAGCATCCAGATCTACGTCACCCGCGACGACCTGGGCGAGGAAGCCTACGCCGCCTTCAAGAAGAGCGACATCGGCGATATCTTCGGCATCAAGGGCATTCCCTTCCGCACCAAGACCGGCATGATCTCCGTCCACGTCAAGTCCATGACGCTGCTCACCAAGTCCCTGAAGGTTCTGCCTGAGAAGTTCCACGGCCTGGTGGATACCGACCTGCGCTATCGTCAGCGCTATGTGGACACCATCGTGAATCCCGAGGTGCGCGACACCTTCCGCAAGCGCAGCAAGATCATCGCTGCCGTGCGTGAGTTCCTGGATGGCCGCGGCTACCTGGAAGTGGACACTCCCGTGCTGCACACCCTGGAGATCGGCGCTTCCGCCCGTCCCTTCAAGACTCATCACAACGCCCTGAACCTGCCCATGTTCCTGCGCATCGAGACCGAGCTGGCCCTGAAGCGCCTCATCGTCGGCGGCTTCGAGCGCGTGTACGAGGTGGGCCGCATCTTCCGTAACGAAGGCATGGACGCCACCCACAACCCCGAGTTCACCTCCGTGGAGACCTACCAGGCCTATGCGGATTACAACGAAATTATGGAAATGGTGGAGCAGCTCTACGAGTTCGTCGCCATGAAGACCCTTGGCACCACCGATGTGGAATACCAGGGCAAGACCATCCACCTGAAGGCTCCCTGGAAGCGCATCACCATGGCCGATGCCGTGAAGGAAGCCTGCGGTGTGGACTGGACCGAGTGGAAGACCGACGAGGACGCCCGCGCCTGCTGCGACGCCCGCGACATCTATGTGGAAAAGACCGCCAAGCGCGGCGACTGCCTGGCCGCCCTGTTTGACGAGTATGTCGAGGCCAACCTGATCCAGCCCACCTTCGTCATCGACTACCCGGTGGACATCTCCCCCCTGGCCAAGCGCAAGCCCGAGAACAACGACCTCACCGAGCGCTTCGAGTTCTTCATCAACGGCTGCGAGTTCGGCAATGCCTTCTCCGAGCTGAACGACCCCATCGACCAGCGCCGCCGCTTCGAGGAGCAGGTGGCCGCCCGCAAGGCTCAGGGCATCAACGCCGAGGTGGACGAGGACTTCGTCAACGCCCTGGAATACGGTATGCCCCCCACGGGCGGCCTGGGCTTCGGCCTGGATCGCATGGTGATGCTCATGACCGACAGCGCCACCATCCGCGACGTGCTGCTCTTCCCCACCATGAAGCCCATCGAGAAGTGAAACCCTTGAAAATCAAGCGGTTCATGGCTTCCGAAGCTCTCATTCCGGTGAATTTACACCACTTTTACACCAATTGAGACAGAATCCAATGTACCGCATCGTGAAGGTATCTTTCAGCAATGGAAGATGCCTTTACTTTTTGTCCATCACGCCAACTTCATATCATCATTATCCCCTGCTCTCACAGAACCTGTGGGAGTTTTTTGTTACCCGCGACGAGAAAGAAAGGAGTCGCCTATGAGCAAAGTCAATTTCGTGAGCGAGTTTATCGCCATCATGCGATATGCCCGCGATTACAGCTTTACCTTGCGCGAGCGCATGCTGTGGATCGCGCTGTTCTATGCCGCCAACGACCGTGCCGTGTACAACGAGCATACCCAGGAGTACGACTGGCCGGATGGATTCTTCCAGGTGTCAAACGGCGAGCTGAACCTGTACAGCAGTCTCGACAAGCGAGCAGTCGAAACGCTGCGCACTGCCCTTCAGCAGCGCGGTATTCTGGACTATCAGCCCGGGATCAAGAACAAGCGCAACCCGGCATACAAGATGAATTACCTGACCGTTGGGTACCAAAGTGTACCTAACTATGCCCCCAACTATGAGACTAACGTTGCTCCCAACGCAGCACCCATTCCTGCCACTCATGGAGCAAAGTTAGGAACAAAACCGCACCCAAGCAGATCGCCATATAATAAATATAGAGAAACAAATCAATTACCATCAGGTGGAAATCAAGGCATGGTCTTCGTTGATCTGAACACTCCGCCTGTATGCAGCGGCTTCCTGCCGCTCCCTGCGAAAGGAGGATAACCCATGACAACGGAAGATGTGAACCAGCTGCTGGCTATCATGAAGGCCAATTACAGCTACGCATTCAAGACCATGAGCCAGGAGGAAAAGTACATGCTGCTCTGCACATGGACAGTGACGCTGCAGGACTTGCCCACGGACATCGTGATGATGGCCGTGATGCAGCTTGTTTCCAAGTCAAAGTGGCTGCCCACGGTGGCAGAGATTCGCGCAGCGTGCCGCGATATGCATTATGCTGCCGCAACGCCGGACACTGCTTTTGACATGATGGTTGCCGCCGGCATACCGTTTACTCCGGAACAGCAGCGGGAGCATGAACGCCTTGAGGCGAAACGCAGATACATCGCCGAGGCAACAAAGCATCTGCGCAATGAGGATGCCGGTGGATTGACGGTAAATCATCTGCTGGCGAATCCGGCGTTTGAGGGAATCGGAACGGGGCAGCCGAGCTTCCTGCTTCGATGCGGGGAGCGAAATGGGCTGCTTCTGGAAGATGGACAATAGTCTCCCGTTTGGTTTGTTGCAAAGCATTATCATGAATGGAACGCCTTCAAAAAACCGCGCCTGCACCGTACCGTTGGTGCAGGCTCGCGATTCAATTAAGCATTCAGTTTTTCCAGGGACGGCCTTTGCCCAGCCAGCCCTTGTCAATCCAGTACTGCTTTTCTGCAGGGCTGGAACCCCAGTTCTTCTGCTGCATCATTCGCATCATACCGAACAGCAGCTTCGTCCGGATTCCCACCTTCGGCTTGCCAGCACAGGACAGCTTGCCAGCGATTCTTGCCGTGTCCTTTTCGATCTTGGCTTTGTTCTTCTCTGACACCATGCCCCAGTTTGCCGCCTGCACGCTGATGCCGTACTTTGTGATGTGCGGCACGCCCCAATACTCCAGGGCCATTGCAATGTCCTTGATCGCTGAGCCAGTGCCCATGCCCGCTGCTGTGGAAACAACAACCGCCCTCTTTTCAAACATGCAGGCACGCGGTCTGTGTACCATCCAGTAGGTGAAGTTCAGCTCAATAAACGCCTTCATCGGCGAGGAGGCCCGCATACAGTATGTCGGCGTTGTAAAGATCAACAGATCCGCCTGCTCCACCACATCCATGATGCGGCGTTTTTCCGCAGCATAAGGGCATCTGTTGTCATCATCGATGCAGCTGTAGCAGCCCGTACAAAAGTGATTCAGATCCTTCGGCAAAAAGAACTCAGTGATTGTCTTTTCCCCTGTGATCTTGTCCACGATCTTCCGGCCAATGTGGCAGGAGCTTCCTGTATGGTTCTGTCCGTGGATCAGTACGATATTCATACGTTGTCCTCCTTGCTGTAGATCCTGCTGAACTGCCGGATATGCTGTTCAAGCAGTACAGTGAGTTCTGCCTCCCTGTGGGGTTCACGGTCACACATCGTCAGTAGCATGTAGATCGGCGCATAATACTGTATCGCCATGACATTCGGATCCTGTTCTTTCAGCACGCCGTTTTTTTCAAGCATGGAAAACATCAAGGCTTGATAGGCCAGCGGTTCATCCGCATACTGTCGACCGAACAGCTGCGCCAGATCTGGATCACGAAATTGTTCGACGGTCAGCATCTTGCGGAATCGCTGAGCATAATCATCATGAAGAAAGTACATGAACAGCCCCATCCCCATGCGGACAAGTCCATCTTCCGAAACAGCAGCGAATGTATTGGCATCGGCAACTGCGTTGTTACCATTCATGTTCAGAGCAGCCGCCTGTGCATCATAGCGGCTTTTCATCTCATCGAGGATCGCCTGGAAGATATCCTGCTTGCTTTTGTAATGCTTGTACAGCGACGGCGCCTTGATGCCCACTGCTTCCGCAATTTGTCCCACATAAACATTGGCATACCCATTTTGCGAAAACAGCGTCAATGCGGCATCAAGGATTCTTTGCTTCGTATTCATGAAACATCTCCTTTAGCTAATTGCAATTAGCCATTTCGATTATAGGCTAATTGTAATTAGCTGTCAAGCCATTTTGCGATGTTTAGGAAAACTTTGCTAAATATCTGAAATAGCCCTCGACTTCGTTGCAATATGCTTCCATCACATGTACGATGATAGTGCCGGCGATACACAAACACCGAAAGGAGCAGGCGCTATGACACAAAATACAGAATCTATCACTTGCATCCTGAAGCCAATGATCACGGAAAACGGCTTGAATTACGTTCTGGTTGGCGACTACTATTTCCCCCTGCTGACGCTACCGGAGGAAAACAGATCCATCGGGTATTGGGGACGGAAGCACCTGGAGTACATCAGGAAGAATCGTCCGATACTGTTCAACCAGCTTGCGCTCAGCGGGAAGCTGAAGACCTACCTGGCAGATTTGAACGAGCAGGCACACGACAGGCTGGAGCTGATCATGCAGCAGATGAAGAAAGCCGAGGGCATTACGGAGGCTTTGAAGGCCAGCGACCAGATGGCCTGGGTTCGTGCGATGAACAGTATCCGTAGCCGGGCAGAGGAAATCGTACTAGCAGAGATTGTGTATTACGATGCATATGATTGATGGGGAGTATAGGGAGAGGGCAGCCTGCGATGCGGGCTGCCCTCTTATCTGTCAAACTATAGAAATCGATGTGTTATCACTCTTTTCTTTCGAGAGAGCAATCGTAAAACCGTTGATTTATAAGGATTACATTGAGGAAACCGGTTTCCTTTTTCGTTGTTGACTTTCCATTTCGCTGCGATATACTTGAATTACAGAGTTGCCGTTCAAACTCGAATGAAGGTCGGTAAAGCCGACGAACGCAGATCATTGCTTGCAATGATCGAGTGAAGCCAGCACCCGACGCAACGTCGGGGGATGGCCGGAAAATAAGGAGGAAACAAAGATGAAGAAACTGATTGCTTTGCTGCTCTGCCTCATGATGCTGCCCATCCTGCCTGCTATGGCAGAAGAAGCGGAAATGCTGGTCGTGTATGCTAAGGTTCCCGCTGACTGGACTTGGCCCTGCGTTTGGGCCTGGAGCAGCGATGGCACCAACGCCTTTGCCGCTTGGCCGGGCGATCAAATGGAACCCGATCCTGCCAACGAGGGCTGGTACTACATCTACCTGCCCGCTGGTATGGAGAGCGTGATCATCAACGCCAATGACGGCGGCGTCCAGACTGATGAAGTCAAGATCGACAAGCAGTCCGCTTGGATCACCGTTGCCGAAGACAAGACCGCTGCCGTGTCCTTCGAGGCGCAGACCACCGGTGAGGCTCCCGCTTACACCGAGCGCTACACCGTGTATGCACAGGTCGATGCTTCCTGGGAAAACCCCGGCGTCTGGGCTTGGGAAGATCCCTCCGGCAAGAACGCCTTTGCTCCCTGGCCTGGCCGCACCATGAAGGCCAATGCCAACGGCTGGTATTCCGCGAAGGTTCCCACCTGGTGCAACTGCGTTATCATCAATGCCAACGGCGGTACCGTTCAGACCGCTGACCTCAAGGATCTGGATCCCGCTGATCTGTGGATCACCGTGGCTGCCGACGGGGCTGTCGAAGTGACCTACGACGATCCCACCGCCCCCAAGGCCGAGGACATCACCGTTTACGCCAAGGTTCCTGCCGATTGGGCGAATCCCTGCCTGTGGGCTTGGGAGCATCCCTCCGGAACCAACGCCTTTGCTGGCTGGCCTGGTGAGGCTCTGACTGCTGGCGAAGACGGCTGGTATGCCATCACCGTTCCCGGCTGGATCAACAGCGTGATCATCAATGCCAATGAAGGCAGCGTTCAGACCACCGATCTTCGCGTCGACGCTGGCAAGGATCTGTATGTGACGGTCGTCAGCGCAGAAGAAGCGACTGTGGCCTACGAAAAGCCTGCCGAGTAAAGCTTGTCTTTCGCAGGAGAGGAGTATGACGCTCCTCTCCTGTTTTCGCTATCATCCGTTATTCAGGAGGTATCTGTCATGCGTAAAGTCTTGTGTATCCTGATGGTCTGCATTCTTTTCCTGCTGACCGGCTGCTCCGGCAACACCGGCAATCAGGGTGGAAAGAGCGGCCCTGTGACAATCACCATCTGGCATGATAAGGAAGACGCTGTCATCGCCGTGCTGCAGGAGGCAGTCAAGGTACTGGAGCCTGACATCGTGGTGGTGTTCGAAAAGAAGACCGGCATGACGGAATCCCTGAAGCTGGTAGGCAATGATAAGAACGCTGCGCCCGATATGTACTTCTTCGCCCATGATAAGATTGG
This sequence comes from Clostridia bacterium, assembly GCA_017936765.1. Lineage (GTDB taxonomy): Bacteria > Bacillota > Clostridia > Christensenellales > Aristaeellaceae > UBA11524. Next base: position 77,331 of record JAGBEX010000029.1, on the reverse strand, counting down.
CGTATATGCCGAAATGGGCATCCTGACGCCGATCACCGAGCTGCTGGGCGAGGATGCGCTGGCTGGCTATGTACCGCTGACGGTCAAGGGCGCAACCTACAAGGGCAAGCTCTACCAGGTGCCCCTGTACTTTGAGACGCTGCTGTTTATGTACAACAAGAAGTACATGGCTGAAGAAGATGTTCCCGCCACTACGGAACAGCTCTACTCCTACATGCAGCGCAAGACCAAGTACGGTCACTATGGCTTTGTGGAGCAGCACTCCACACCCTACTATGCGGCTGGCTGGATTCATGGCTTTGGTGGCAGTTTGATCACTGACGCGGGCGTTCCCTGCCTGGATAGTAGCGAGGTCAAGGCTGCACTGGCTTACCACAAGAAGTTTGTGGACTACATGCCCGGTGAAACGGAGTATGCTACGGTCAATACGCTCTTTACCGAGGGTATGGCGCATGCAACCATCGCTGGCCCCTGGTTTGTTCCTACCGTCCGTGCTGCCGGCATCAATGTAGGGATTGCCCCCATGCCGATCGTGGATGAAACCGGTCTGCCGCTGGCTCCGTACTCCGGCATCCAGGGTCTGCATGTTCTCAAGGTACATGTACCGGAAAAGCAGGCAGCTATTGTCAAGGTACTCGAAGTGCTGATGCAGCCGGAAGTTAGCGTCAAGCTGGCGAAGGTCAGCGGCTGCGCTCCTGCTGTGGAAAGCTGCTACACACTGGAGGAAGTGACCTCCGATCCGCTGATCATGGCCATGAAGCAGACCGCTGAAACCGCCATTCCCATGCCCAACATCCCTGAAATGGATGTGATGTGGACGGTTACCGGCAACCTGCTGACCGACGTCAACATGAGCGGCCAGGATATTGAGCCCGCCTCTGCTGCGGCGCAGAAAAAGGCACTTGAACTGATTGAGGCGATGAAATAATGAAACAGCCCACCAACAAAAAGGCCGGGAGGAAAGCGGCAGTTGCGTATCTGGTATCCGCACCGTCGCTGGTGCTGATCTTCCTGATCGTGGTGTTCCCGATCCTCTATACCGGGTATATCTCGCTCACCAACATGAACACCTACCACTGGTTCAACTTCGATATCATTGGTCTGCGCAACTACGAACGGGCACTGCTGGTCTTTGATTCCGGCTTCCTGTCCGCGCTGCTGATGACTGTTGTTTGGACGGCAGTGAACATGGTGATGCAACTGGTGATTGCGTTTCTGATCGCAAATCTGCTGAACGTGAAGCACCTGCCGCTGCGGAATGTGTACAAGACGATCCTGATGTTTCCCTGGGCCATGCCCGGCTATGTCAGTATTCTGCTGTGGAAAACCGGCATGTTCAACAGCGAGTTCGGCCTCCTGACGCAATGGATGGAGGATCTGTCCGGCTTGACTGTGCGCTGGCTTCAAAATGATGTGAGCGCCTTCATCTGCTGCACGGTGGTCAACCTGTGGCTGGCGCTGCCCTTCATGATTATGATCATGGACGGCGGCTTGAAGTCCATCGACCGGAGCTATTACGAGTCCGCTACGCTGGACGGCGCAGGCCCGATCCGGCAGGCAATCTCCATCACCCTGCCCTGCCTGAAGCCCATCATCGGCCCCTCGGTGATGATCACGCTGTTCACCACCTTCAAGCAGTTTGACGTCATCTATCTGATGACCCAGCAGGTGGGTTCGCAGACAGGTGCGCATATCCATACGATCATTACCTACGCGTACGAGAATGCCTTCATCACCAACAACTACGGCTACTCATCTGCTATCTCCATCATGATTTTTGTGCTGCTGATCGTCTTCGCACAAGTGACAAACCGGCGCAGTAAGGAGGCAAACGCATGAAAGTGAAAACAATCCGGCGTGTTGCCTCCGGTACCGTCATCAATCTGTTCTTCATTGTCTGCTGTTTCCTGGCACTGCTGCCTATCCTGTACGCGCTGTCTGTATCGCTGGACGCCAAGGGCAGCCTGCTTTCATCAAACTTCTCCTTCATCCCCAAGGAATTCACGCTGGCGCACTATGCCAAGGTTTTCACCGATGAGCCTGTCATCCTCTGGTTCCAGAACACCATGCTGCTGACGGCGGCTACGGTGATCCTTGCCATGGCAACGGCAGTTCCGGCAGCGTATGTGTTCTCGCGCAAGCGCTTCGCAGGCCGGACGGCAGTGCTGCGGGTGCTGCTGCTCCTGTACTCCTTCCCGTCAATCCTGTCTATGTTTGCCATTTACAAGCTGATGAGCACTCTGGGCCTGGTCAATACCCATATTGGTCTGATCATCATCTATGCAGGTACCATGTCCGTGTTCGCGCTGCTGAATATGAAGGGCTACTTTGATGCAATCCCCGTGGAAATCGAAGAGGCCGGACGAATCGATGGCTGCAGCGACCTGAATATCGTGACGAAGATCGTTCTGCCGCTGGCAAGACCTACGCTGATTGTGACTGGCGTGATGATTGTGAATTTTGTTTGGAACGAGTACATCTTCTCCATTAATTTCCTGACCGGCTCGGACAGAATGACGCTGGCCTCCGGCCTGTACTCTCTGCAGGCAACCGAAACCAGCGGATCGTGGCCCGTGTTTGCTGCTGCCTCTCTGGTGGTGAGCTTCCCGGTGCTGGTGATCTTCTTCCTGTCCCAGAAACACATGGTCTCCGGCCTGACCTCGGGCGGAGTGAAAGGATGACCGACCATGAAATACGAAGCCATTCTTCATATCCCCATGTCGCAATATGCCTTCGGGCTGGATGAAACTCATGTGGTGTACCGGCTCCGCGCTGCACGGGGCGACCTGAAAAGCTGCACGCTGATCTATGGTGATCGTTCCTGCCGTCGCACACCGGTGGATTACTTCTATGCTGAAATGGAGAAAGTCTGCCAGGATAAGCTGTTCGACTGGTGGGAGGTCACGCTGGAGACGCACATCAAGCGTTTGTGTTATGGCTTCCGTCTGGTGGATCAAACGGATGAGTCCACGCTGTACTATGGCGATCAGTTCAATGATGAGCTGACCATTGACCGCTCTGAGTATTTTCAGTTGCCCTACAATCATCGCGCCGACAGGGCGGATGTGCCTGCATGGATGCAGGATGCGATTGTCTACAACATTTTCCCGGACAGTTTCGCAACGGCTGAAGGTATGATCACCGGTCAGCCAACGGAAACCACCTGGAGCGGCGAGATCGTCCGTGGCAAGCTGGGCGGCACCATTCGCGGCATCATGGAGAACCTGCCATATATCAAGGACATGGGCTTCAACTGCATCTACATGAACCCCATCTTTGTGGCAGGTGAATATCACAAGTATGATCTGATTGACTACTTCCATATTGATCCTGCATTTGGCACGGATGAGGATTTCAGGGAGCTGGTGCAAACAGCACACAGCATGGGCATTCGTGTGATGATCGACGGCGTGTTCAATCACGTCGGTTGGAAGTTCGACGCTTTCAAGGATGTTATCGAAAAGGGCAAGGCCTCTGAATACTGGGATTGGTTCTTCCACTTGCAGGAACCAGTCGTCATTCCAGACAACATGGAAGACTACCCCACCTATGAGTGCTTCGGTTATGAGCGCATGATGCCCAAGACCGCCACGGACAATCCCGCCGTGCAGGATTACTTCTGCCGCGTGGGCGTTCACTGGGTCAAGGAGTACGACATCGACGGTTGGCGTCTGGATGTAGCCAGCGAAGTCAACGATGGTTTCTGGCGCGCTTTCCGCAGTGCGGTCAAGGCAGCTAAACCTGACTGTGCTTTGATCGGCGAAGTGTGGGAAACCGCTTCCCACTGGCTGGAGGGCAGCATGTTCGACAGCACCATGAACTATGACTTCCGCCGTCATTGCCGCCGCTTCTTTGCGTTACAGGATATTGATGCACAAGCCTTCAGTAGCCGCGTGACGGACATGCTCATGCGCTATCGTTGTCAGGTGACTTATGGTCAGCTGAATCTGCTGGACAGCCATGACGTCAGCAGGTTCCTTTCCCTGTGCGACGGAGACATCAGCCGAATGAAGCTGGCGGTCTTGTTCCAGATGACCTTCGTCGGTATGCCCTGCGTATTTTACGGCGACGAGAAGGGCATGACCGGTGTGCTGGAGGAAGAGTATCGTCATCCTATGCCCTGGGACAACAAAGACAGTGAAATCCAGGCATTCTACAAGAAAGCAGCTTGTCTTCGCCAGCAATATACTGCACTCCGGCGTGGCGACTTCCGGATGATCTTCGCTGGGCGTGATGGCGGCATGGTTCACTACACGAGAGAGATAGCTGGTGAAGTCATCGGTGTGATGATGAATCGATCCAATGAATCTGTCAATGTGGGCATTCCTGGCGAAATTCTGTGGCAGGAGCAATTGAATTGTGATATACTGGGGGCGTATGGATTCGTTCTCTATCGCAAGTAAAACCTCCAGGAGGAAACATCATGCCATCCACCATCCGTGATGTTGCGCTGAAAGCAGGAGTATCGCCTGCAACTGTGTCAAAAGCCATGAACGGCTCTGGCTCAGTATCAGAAGAAACACAGCAGAAGATCAGACAGGCTGCAAAGGCTTTGGGATATCAGCCCAATGCCCGCGCCCGCAATTTTGCGACCCGTGCAACCTATCAGATGGCATTTCTCGCAGACTTTCCTTTTGATGCGGCTTTTGTGAATCCTCATTTGTTTGAGATCATGCGCGGCGTTCAGCACACGCTGGACAAAAAGGGCTACGCCATGGTGATGAAGCATCTGAACAGCAAGGATGCCATTACCTATGTGGAACAAGCCTGGTCGCAGCATGTGGTGGATGGTTTTGTGCTTCATATGTCCGTCATGACAAAAAAGCTTGCTGCCTATATCAGTCGGGAAAGCATTCCTCATATTGTGATCGGCAAACCCAATATTGATAAGCGTCTGTGCTGGATTGATACAGATAACTGCTTGTCTGGTGAAATGGCAGCGCGCCATCTTGCTGAGCAAGGGTATACCGATTTCTGTTACGTCGGCGGGCGCGGTGATGACATGATCTCTTGGCGAAGGTTGCAGGGTGTCCGTCAGGCGTTGCAGGAAATGGAGCTTGATCTGCCCCACGAGCGTGTATTGCAGAGTCAATCAACTCTGGCTGATGGTGCAAGGGCCATGAAAAAGCTTCTGCGCATGAAGCCCAGACCACAAGCCGTCATCTGCGCAAACAATCCGATTGCATTGGGACTTATGCAAGCTTTGCAAGCAAAAGGCATTCGCATTCCTGAAGACATGGCGCTGATCACGTTTGACTCCTATCCCTTCTCCATGTTTACCGAACCGCCCATGACTGTGGTAGATATCAATATGTATGAGCTGGGACAGGAAGCTGGACGGCTTGTACTGCAAAAGCTGCGGCATCCGTCTACTCAGATACAAACGTACATCACGACGCCTACACTCGTTTGCAGGGGAACGACAGCACCCCGTGAAGAATAAGTTCGTATCAGCATACTATTAGAATCCAATAAAACAAGACCTCCAGATGAACTTTCGTTTATCCGGAGGTCTTGTCTGTCTATCGCCAGGATTCACTGTTGTACTATATATGGTGCATCTCACATTGATCGCTGCATTGTTGTTCATTTTTTCCATTCATCACAATACTCATCTATAGGTAATTGAATGATCGTTCTGTTCGGCTCTGCTTCACGCTTCTTATCCTCTTCAATTCGAATGCTGAACACAGCGTACATGATCGCTTCCCTGAGTGATGCAATCAACTCCATTGTTAATGTTTCCAATTCTTCATCTGTAACATGAAAGGCGACTTCATCGAGTGTCGCAGCCCCTTCTAAGCTGACAATTCCTTCGGTGATAACTTTTGTATAACGATGCGTCAATGCGTGTCGAATATCACGCATACGTGGTAAATGCGGATTGCTTGCATCAGTCTGGCATTCCATATCATAGAACATCCAGTGCAATGCTTGCAAAGCGTAATTGGATTGTAAGCTAAGTGGATTGCTATATACATAGCCCGTTGTATCGGGATTACCCTTATGCTTGTTCCAGATGGATGAAAACGATACATCTTCAGGCCTGATTCCAATTTTAAAGTACGCATTCAAAAGAAACGCTATTCGATCAAATAAATTGAATAACGTTGTAAACGCCGACTTTAGATGTTCAAGACGCATACTATAGCAAGCATAATCGAGTGAATATGTCAAATGAATCTTCTTATCTGCATAATATGGTTGTTTCCTTTCTTTCATTAGGAAGGCTTCATGAATCAGATATCGGGCATATGCGTATTCCTGTTTTATTTGATTGAACATGCTAAAGTAGACAGGTGGATTTACAGTATCCTCGGTAATAGGCCCAATGTGTATATCATCCTCCGCTATCCACAGCCATTCAAGAGGAGTATCATTCAGTTCATTAAGAAACAGGTTATTTTGAAGCGCCCATTTTCGATATCGATACTCTGTTTTTGTCATTGAAGCGTTTTTTTCTTCCGTTTCTAAGCATAATTGCATCTGGGCAACAGGCGTTTCAGAATACGCAGTAAGATACTGCTCAAAGAGATTTTTTGCTTTATCATATACATTAGGATCATCCAATGTCACGGACAATTGCAGTGCATCGTATGCCATTTTGTGAAAATACACGGAATCATTTCGGTTTATTGCCACGCGACCATAGTAGTTATACTGAATTCCTAGATTTCCCAAAGCCATTCCGGCTTCTGGCCAACAGGAAACCGCCTGTCTATATTTCTGTATTGCTGCAATGAAACGTCCGCAGTTTCTCAGCAGATTAGCATAGTTTGTTAGCATCATTGAATTGAGCAGATAGTAATCTGTATCTCTATCTATTTCAGCAACAGCATCGAACGCGTCCACACTCAATCGATAATGCAACATTTGTTTTCTTGTATACTTATCGGCATCCACACTTCCTCGAGGCTCAATTGCACCATATGCCGTTGCTATGTAATAATGATATGCTGCTTTAATGAATCCGGACACGGTTTCACATTCTTTTTTTGCCCAGCTAATCTGTTTCATTATAGCTTTGTTATTACGGCTTTCAATAGCAGAATCAAATCGAGCAGCAATTTCATTCACATAGTCCATAACTGGCGTCATCTTTGGAACTCCTTATCACCATGCAATTCGCATACATATCAATATGCAAGCAGTGTATTTGTGGCCACAAATACGATTTTGCTTGTTGGGGCGTACCCAAAGCCCTGTTTGCATCATTGATGGTGCAGCTGTTCCGGGTCTGCTGAGCTGGATTAACTTCGTGCCAAGTTGGCGCGAAGTTAAATATTCCCAATTCTCTTTTCTGATCGATCAGGATCTCTGCTTATCCACAGCAAACAAAGTGCTCCTCAACGATTTGATCCAACTGTGCGGCAATACCGGAAAAATCACAATTCAGATCCAGCGTCCGGACGCTGATCTTGTTACCGCTCATATGGTACACATGATCCGGCTGCACTTGTGCATCCGTCTTTGCATACAGCAGCATGCCTGCCACGTCATTCGGAGTATCTCCATATTCTGAATCCTTGTTCTTCACATAGGTGAAGATCTGATACAGATTGCCGGAATGAACAGTATGCACATCATACTGCGTCTGCGTGTTTTGCGCATAGTACTTCGCATCAATGATCAGCGTGCGGTTGCCTTGGGACAATGTGATGTCGGACTGCATGACCGGCAGCATATCACTGAAACCGTCATCCAACTGCCACGGGATCTGCGATGCCCTGGCCGTTACTTCCGGGTGTTCTTTCCGATAGTATTCCAGAATGAACTTCTCGTACAGGCGACACATGCGCTGCTCATCAATGAAATCCATCAACCGGGTGCTGCCATCGGAATTCGTTTGCAGAAGTCCTTTCACAACCAGATAGCAGATCGAAATCAGCATGCGGTAAGTCTGATTGTTACGATCATACCGGATGCTCCAATTGATGGCATGGATATCCAGCACATCTACATCGGCAAAGTAGATCATCATCTTCCGCAGCGATTTCTTCCGAGCCTTGGAAATGTCTGCGTGCAGCAGCAGCTCCATGGTGGATTTCAGAATGCGGTTTAAATGGCTGTTGACGGTGAAATCATCATAAGTGCAAACCAGCTGTTTTCTAAGAACAGACTGGGTTTTGATGGATTCCGTGATATCAATCTTCCCGCGCAGCGATGAGAGCGCTTCGGTCTGCGGGATATACTCCTTACCCAACCCCCGCTTCAGCTGCACAGCAATGCCCTTCGTGAGGATCGATGCGCACAGCTCCGCCACATTGTCGAATTGTTCTGTAGCAATGTCCTTGTAGCCCTGCTCGTTCAGTACCTGGAAGGCGTAGGACAGCATGTAGTAAATATTCTGTACAGGGATCACTTGACGGCACTCCTCAAATTGTTCGTCCAGTCCTTGACCTTCAGCGGCTCATCAAACCAGTATTCCTTCAGGAGCGGGATCAGCTCATATTCCACAATGGCAGACAACGCGCGATCCGTCAGCTTATCCGCAGTCAGGTTGCAGAAATAGCTGTGACCAATGCAGAATCCTTCGCCGAGAGACTCGTCAGCAGCGATCACACTGTTCAGCCTCTCGACGCCGTGAATCAGGCGATCAAACTTTTCGCTGCCAAGCGACATGCGGTACTCGCGGAAACCATCAGTTTCAAAACCGGGACGCATCTCGTAGAAAGCGAAGCGCCGGCGGAGCGCATAATCCAGCATGGCAAGACTGCGGTCAGCTGTGTTCATCATACCGATGATATACACATTCTTCGGCACTGCAAACTTCTCGCCGGAATAAAGCAGTTGCAGCTGGATGCCGCGCTTGTCGCTTTCGATCAGCATAAACAGCTCGCCGAAAATCTTGCTCAGGTTGCCGCGGTTGATCTCGTCGATAATGAAGAAGTATTCATTTTCGTCATCCATCTCAGCTGCTTTGCAGAATTTGTAGAAGGCACCCTTGTTCAGCACAAATCCATTGGCTGCCGGGCGATAACCTTCAATGAAATCCTCATAAGAATAGCTCTGATGGAATTGCACCATCATGACGCGGTTCTGATCCTTCAAACCCATCATGGAATACGCCAGACGCTTGGCAGCATAAGTCTTGCCTACGCCGGGTGCGCCCTGCAGGATGATGTTCTTCTTTGTACGAACCAGATTAACGAGCGTGTCGTATTCTTCAGAGGGCATGTAAACCTCAGAGAGGAAGTCAGTCGCCGTATATGGCGGATAAGTCATCACCGGCTCATCGATTTCTTGCTGGACATCCTCTGTCTCGAAGAGGGCGTTCAGTTTTGCAACATAATCCGTATACGCCGTGATATCTGTCAGCACCTTGGTAACCGCAGCACCATCCGGATGTTCCCAGCTACCGGCATGTGTCCACTTTACACGCCGAAGGTTCTTATAATTGCTGTTACGCAATCCCTCATAGTAATAGTCTGATTCCACAATGCCGCGGCCAACAATCTCATGCTGTCCACGTTTGGCAAAGACCACATCACCAGGCTTGATTTCATGCACAAACTGCCAGGCTTCCAACGAAGCATGCCTGTAAGAGCGCTCCGGATCCTGATTCTCCTGCATTGCTTTCTGCATTGCTGCACGGGTTTCGTATGCACTCAAGTCACCGATATACTCTCGGGCGATACCCATGATTCCTTCGGCATGGAATGCATCCCACATCTCTGCGCCATACCCGGGCGTGTACATCCAGTACCGGGTTGTGGTAACCCCTGCATCACCGATCGCTGTGCCATTTTCTTCAGGTTGAGCATTCTCTCTAGCGCGACGATTCTGCTCATTCACTTCCTCAGAAATCCGCCAAGCATAACTGGAAAGTTCAGGGAAGGAGTCATAGGGATAAGCCTTCGTTGCCAACGCAGCATGACAACGATCGATAATTGACAGGTACTCTTCGCCACTGGGCGGAGCGGGAAGTTTGTTCAAGCTGTTCACGAAATCAGCAGGCATATTCTTCTCGTTAAGGATGAACCAGCGGTTCCTGGAGTCCAGATTCAAATACACATACGGCCTGATCCAGAACAGCCCCATGGTCAGATTCCATTTGACGCCGCGCTGAGCAAGCACAATGTCATACGCACTCACAAAGCGCTGTTTATTAGCAGTATTGGGTTCATCGGCATAATCAAGCGCAGCATAAAAGAAATCCCACAGGTTATCAATGTCATGCTCGCCACGGTCGCCAACAAAGTAATAGAACGTGGCAGACTGATTGTTCAGCACCGGGATGCCATCGAAATTCTGCGGGACGGCTGCTGCCACACCAAATTCCTTTGCGAAGCCAGCAATGATGGTGATTCGATTCGCATTCGTGATTCCCTTATTGAACAGACCGAAAACGGTGAATGGATCAATGTCGATCACATCACCGCCGCGCTCCAGCGTAGGCAGGCGCATACCAATGGACGCATACACTTTCTTGATGCGTTCAATCATCTCTTTGCGATCAACATGGCGCAGCTTATCTGCAAATTCCGTATAGAATCGGATCCACTCTTCATAACCCTTCATCATGGCATCCTCCGTTGTTACGCTGTATGATTCTGAATATGATCATTTGGTATGGATTCTTAGAGACAGTATATCATTCTTACCGTTGGTGATGCAAGCGGTATATGTATTGCATGTCCGTTGTACAGTACGCTCATAACAGCTGCATGATACCATCATGCAAAGGGGATTGGGGTTCTACCCCAACAAGCAAAATCGGCTTTGTGGCCACAAAGACACTGCTTGCAACGAGAAATTGTACGTGAATTGTTACTGCGTAAGATACCCACCTTTTCTCAACAATTCAGTCAGACTCTCCGACCATTCATGGTGTCGGTCACGAAATGCAGAATACGCAGAATGGACAAAGCTACCATCGGACTTGCACGCAGGAAAACCAACATCGTACACACGCGCTTCGTCTGTCAACGCATGAAGAACACCGATGCAGTTCATACCAAATAAGTGAAGTGCTTCGATTTCGTACAACTCAACGACTTTTATGTGACGAACTAACCAGTTGTAGTCATCACTATCTGGAGAAATCTTTAGCAGTTCTGCTGCTTTTGCATAAAGCTTCCTTCGGTCAACATACGGATCTTCCTGAATAACAACAATCCCCCACAGTTGATCGTACGAATACTCTTGTTCCGGAAACGGATTATATCGGCTAAAGACTTTCATTTGCTTATAGAGTTGCCTTATGTGATCAGCAACTCTGTTTATCTGCTCTTCAATCTCTTCACGAGCCAGCCAACGTATGCCCATTCGTGGTACTGTTGACTTGCATTCAAACAGAACTATTTCATCATTGCATCTTGCAATAACATCTGGGCTTTGCGCATTTCCTCCTTGCGCACTATTGTATTTCTGTTCCCTAAAGACTTTATCATAGGAATGAGCCCCTTCAATGAGATCATATAAGTAGTCTTCCAACACAAACTTACCTATGTCACTTCTCAGTTTGTTGTTATCCTCTGTCAAGCGATACATAAATCCACTGGTAATATTCATGGTCAATAAATGCGGGAGTGGGAAATACAGTGAGTTCTTTTCCTGAATGAAGGCATATTGATATGATGGCCGTACACAATATGAATAGTTATCAATATTTCCGGCAGAAAAGCGTTTGTTTAGTTCAATATACTCGTCGCGAAGAATCGTTAATGCCGGCATGCATTGCGGAAAGCTAGCCTTGAACGCATATACATACACATCCCAATACTTATAGGCCTCTGGCATTGCTGACAGCCGATTGCAAACATATGCCATCTGAACATAATCGACGAAATTCGCTCCGAATTTTTCAAGATATGCCGACCGAACATCGACTTTTTCGCTGCAGTAGTTGAACAAATAGTTATGCCTATACCACAAGATTGAATCGCGCTGTGATAACTTAAATTGCGTCAAGCCCATCACTTGCATCATGTCACTTGCAAATGTAGCAGTGTCATCTGGATGAATGAATTCAGCTGAATGGTCATACACTGTATTGTAAATTTTTCCAAATATGCGCTCATCCAGCGTTTGATTTCCGTATTCGTTTTTTGAATCCACAAAGAGCATGCATAATTGTTCAAGAACCCAAGGTAAATAGGTGCGTGATTTCTTATCATGCGCGCCAGTAAGCCACAATTTCTGATCAAATTGAGACATATAGAACAACCGGCTCATTTTATCTCCAAAGCGAAATCGCTTCAAAAGTAACGGCAGTCGATAATAGTCTTTGTATTGATCCATGTTACACGCTCCTTTCGTGTCATCAAATGTGAACAACCCGGCAATCCAATCAAAATGCCTTGGCTGGAAAGACCTGCTTATATGATTATCGGCTCCACCCTTTAAGGCAGGAGCCGAAATGAAGCAAACACTTAGTAGTATTGTTTTATGATAACACATTTCCCCTACAAACTCAATGAATAAGCGCAAATGTCTTCACTTTATTGAGCACCACCAGTCTCTTCACCAGAAGCCGATGGTGCTTTTTGTTTATGCATCAGTTTTGCAAAGGGCATCTGCACTGTTTCTGCAACGATCGCATTCGAGCCTGTAACGCATTTTTCCTAAATCGTCTAGACGATTTACGCAAAATCTATTGACAGGATCATTTGTTCTCATTTATTATATACACGAACAAACGTACTTGTCAAGGAGGGATTTCAATGTTAAGTACAGTTGGCCAGCGACTTGGTGCGTTGCTCCGCTCAAAGGGCTACTCGATTGCATCGTTTGCAAGGAAGAGTCAGATGCGGTGGCATCACCTCAGAGATTTGATGGTAGGAAGATCCGAAATGGATCTCGGAGAGCTGCACTCGATCTCCTCTGCCCTCGGTCTGAGTAACGACGAGATTTGCTGGTTAGCAAATCCCCGAATTCCAGGAGCAACGCCTCCTGAATGGCTCAAAGTTGATGATCTGGAAGATGGTGCTGTAGGAGATGCGCTTAATGGTACTCACTAACAGTTATCCGATAGTTCTCAAACTTCAATATCTACCAAGCGGTTAAATACCAGCTTACCCCTAGTGGGTGAGTTCCTGCAAATACACAGCAGGGTAAGGAGAAGCAACCGCTTCTGTTTGCCCTGCTTATTTTGTTGGATGCGCTGGCAGGTACCGAGACACAAGTCGTTTTTTCATTCCTGATATCCTGATAACGTATTTGCTCAGACCTCGCATCATTGTGTACCCTGACAATCGTGAAAACAGAATGCTAAGCCTGTACCTTGACAACTGAATAGCCTATTGCAGGACTTTCCTGTGTGGAGGAGCGGCTTGTGGAGCGGCGCGATGACAGACCAACCGAGCGATCAACGTGATCCACAGACCCTGATGCGGCAGTCAGGGCGCGACGAGAACGCACAGGACATAATGATACTTTCTCACAACCTCTTGATGACTTGAGAGGAGTCCCTGGTATACTCGCCGATCCGGAATGAGGCTGTGGTATGACCGGACTATGATGCAGTGCCAACTGCTAACTGCAATACGTATTTATTTGTCAATTCATCATCACCGCTATCAGTTTTGATAGCAATCGACCCTTCCACAGAAAAGGAGTGATCAACATGAGAGATATTCCCCTTTGGGAACAATATACACTGACCGTGGAAGAAGCAGCCCTTTATTTCCGTATTGGCGAAAACAAGCTGCGCAGGCTTATCGCCGATAATCGAAACGCGAACTACATTCTGTGGAATGGGAATCGCCCCCAGATCAAACGGGTTCTCTTTGAACACATGATCGACAGCATTGGCTTGATATAATGAATCCGATGTGCTACAATGACCTTGGTACGTTGGGTTCGGACTGGAGGTAACTATGTCCGAAAAACGACGTGATTCTAAGGGACGTATCTTACGCGAGGGCGAGCTTCAGCGAGCCGACGGCATGTATATGTACCGCTACACCGATGTAAGAGGCGTCCGCAGGTGTCTTTACAGTTGGCGGCTCGTGAAAACCGACAGACTCCCTGACGGCAAACGGGCCTGCGAACCGCTTCGTGAAACGATTGCAAAGGTAGCCCAGGACATCAAGGATGGCATCGACGGCTACAGGGCACGCAGCACGACGCTCAACAGCTTCTACGACGAGTATATCTCGATGAAGTACGAATTGAAGGACTCCACCCTGAACAGCTACAAGTATTTCTGGCGGAAGTTCATCAAGGACGCCATCGGGCATATGGAGGTAGGAGCGATCAAGTTCAGCGATATCAAGAAGTTCTACATATCGCTGATCCGGGTGAATGGCTTCAAACCCAACAGTGTCGAAAACATCCAGACGATTCTTCATCCCGTATTCGCCGCCGCAGTCAGAGACGGCTACATCCGTACCAATCCGACGGAAGGCGTTCTGAAGGAGATCAAGAAGAGTCACAACTGGGAAAAACCGAAACGGCACGCTCTGACCGAAGCACAGCAGAGACGATTCATCAGCTATGTCGCCAGGTCGAAGGTGTACAGTCACTGGCTGCCCCTGTTCACCGTGCTTCTCGGCACCGGCGGTAGAATCAGTGAGATCCTGGGCTTGCGCTGGGAGGACTGTGATTTCGATCACTGTCTGATCAGCATCAACCACAATCTCATCTACCGGCAGATGGATGACGGGAAGATGGCGTATCAGATCACCACGCCCAAGACGGAAAGCGGCAAGCGGATCGTCCCGATGTTCTCGGAGGTCAAAGCGATCCTGCAGTTCCTCCCCCGCGATGCCTGTACTTCCACGGTTGACGGCTGCAGCGGCTTCATCTTCGCCAATCGGTACGGCGAGATTCTGAATCCGCATGCTGTCAACAAAGCGATCGACCGGATCATCCGTGATGCCAACCTCGAAGAAGGCGAGCATGAGACGCTCCCCCATTTCAGCGTCCACAACCTTCGCCACACCTTCTGCACCAGAATGTGTGAAAACGAGACGAACATCAAGATCATCCAGGAGATCATGGGGCACCGTGACATCCAGACAACCATGGACGTCTACAACGAAGCGACAAAGGAAAAGAAGATCGAGAGTTTCGCCCGCCTGGAAGGAAAAATGTCCATCGCAGTCACCTGAGTTCTACACCGGAATTTACACCACTTTTTACACCAATTGACGGTGAAAATACAAAAACCTGCGAGAAGATACATCCGTCCAGAAATCCTGAAACCCTTGAAAATACTGGGTTGTGAGAGTTTATGAGAAGATGCATTGCTGCTTTGGGTGGATTCCCCACCATGAAGCCCCTGGGCAAGAAGGAAGAAGAATAATCCTGTTTTCCATCGTTCCTGATTCGTTGAGTCAGGAACGATTTTTTCTGGACAAATCCCCCGCCATCCCTTACAATAGTAACGTTATGTTTTCCCCTTGTTCACAGGCGCTTCATAATTTGGCGCTATACTGTTATCCGTAAGATTCTACGCAAGGAAGGGTTGCCCATGAAGACCCCCATCACCATCAAGGCCATCCGCCAGCACTTCACCTATTCCTGGTGGAAGTATGCCCTGCTGGCCCTGCTGGCCATTTTCGGCTGGAACCTCATCTACACCGTTACCGAATACCGTCCCCCGGCGGACAAGAAGATCGATCTGTTCATCTTCGGCGTTGGCGAGGAGGAGCTGATGGATGCCTACATGGAGGACATTCGCGTCAACGAAATGCCCGACATGGAGGAAATGGGCAGCGCCTTCCTGCTGGTGGACGATACCTACACCCCCATGCAGCTGGCCACCTACATCGCCGTGGGCGAAGGCCACCTGTATATGCTGCCCAAGAGCTACTTCCAGGACTATGCCTCCCAGGGCGCCTTCCTGCCCCTGGAGACCATCCCCGGTCTGGTAGAAAAGCTGGAGACCGCCGGCATCGACCTGACTCGCGGCTGGCGCACCGAGGCTGAATCCGGCGAGAAGCACCTCTACGGCATCCCCATGGAGAACTTCCCCGGCCTGGCCGCCTTCGCCTATACCTACGATGATACCTACCTCTCCATCACCACCACCAACGGCAACGACGAAAACAGCTACAAGTTCCTGCAGATCTTCCTGGAGGATATGCTGGAGCCGCCGCAGCAGATCGCCATACCCGACATTTACTAAAGGAGCAACACCATGCAGCATCACATTTTAGTCAAGTGGAAGGAACGCCCCGCCGATGCCTCCGCCCGCCAGCGCGAGGTGGAAAACGTGTTTGCCTCCTGCCTGGAGGTTCCCGGCGTGCATCGGGTGGAGGTCATCCCCAATGTGATCGACCGCCCCAACCGCTACGACCTGCTCATCCGTATCACCATGGATGAAGCCGCCCTGCCCCTCTACGATGACTGCGACGCCCACCACCGCTGGAAGGATGAATACGGAGCGCTGATCGAGAAGAAGGCTATCTTCGATTGTGAATAAGCACAACAAACGCCAGACTGCGAAAGCGGTCTGGCGTTTGATATTGGTGGCGAACAGCACGATTGGCCCGAATCATCCCTTATAGGTTGCCCGTCCTGCCTGCTTTGTTTCTACATAGCGGAAACCAGCCTCGTAATAGATTTTCTCCGCCGTGTCTCCATCCGGCCACAAATAGCAGTTTGCTATCTGGTTTTCGTGACAATACTTTACAAAGCTGTTGATCAGCGCTCGCCCCACGCCCATCTGTCTGTGCGTCTTTGAAACAAGCAAATAGTCAACTCTGCAAATATCATCCGTCACATGGCAATGCGTCATTCCTACTGGTTGCCCTTGATAATAGGCAACAAAGAACAGCGTATTGCTGTTCATCAGCGCTCTTTTAGCCACATCGATTTCCCACGGTTCCCCTGCTTTTTCAAATATCTCGGTTCCGTATTCATCTTTCCATTCAGATGCTTTTTCCACAAGGATCTCGGGATTGGATACGATCGCGTTTTTCTCGGCCAAGACCATGTATCTTTGCGGTTCAGTCCAGCAGTCAAAACCATGAGCCGAAAGCTCGCCCTTTATCTCTTCAAAATACCCTTCCTCGCGAATGGATTGATATATATTGGGTCTGATCCCCTTTTCGTTATAAAACCTGATGATATCCCTGAGAACCATTCCCACATCGTGTATTTTCTCTCTGAATATGATGGCGTGGTTGGAATCAAAGGAATCCTTGTTCTCTTCATTATAAAATAAAAGCCCATAATCCCGCTGTTCATAAGAGGTTATCTCTCGCGGGAACAGATCCTCTTCTACATACATTTTCTCCAGATTCATAGCGCACCACCAAATCCAGTCTTTCCTTACCCTCTCTGCATGATATACCGGCTGCTCCCGACCTCCTGCACGATCTCAAACCCCAGCCGCCGATACAGCCGCACCGCGCCCTCGTTGCGCCGGAACACATACAGATACACCGGCTTCTCCGTTTCCGCGCAGCACTTTTTCACCACCGCTGTGCCGATGCCCCGGCCCCAGTATTCCGGCAGGATGTACAGGTCGTCCAGCTCCATGCGCTCTCCATCTGGGTGGAAATGCACATACCCCGCCAGGCCGCCGTCCATCAGCACCCGCTGATACTCGCCGATCTGCGCGCCGATCTTCCTGCGCACCCATTGCAGCACCTTGTCGTAGTCGATGCTGGCCACGTCCTCATACTGGTCGATCAGCACCTTGCTCAGGGCGAAGATCGCCTCCACGTCCGCACCGGAAGCCTGCTCATACTTCAGTTCCATGGTCATTTGCTTACCTCAGCGTCCAGGATCAGCTTCTTGCACTTCTCGCAATAGTCACCCTCCAGCTCAAACTTCCAGAAGCTCGCCCCGGAGGCATTATTCGTCTTCACAACGCCTATGCCAGCCAGGTCATCAGCCCAGGTATGCTTTTTGTCCGCCTGAACAAACCGCACCCGGCTGCGACCATCTCCGCGCAGCACGTCATGCTGCATTTCTTCATTACAATAAGGGCATTTCATTGCACATCCGCTCCTTTTCATTTCTGTATGCAGTATACCACATCAAATCACTTTTCGCAAATTTACATCACCGGGAAGAAAACCGCCCCAGCCTTCGTTGAATGGATGAGGTGATACTCATGGCTGAAATATTGATTATGGAACCCGAGCTGCGCTTGGGTATGAAAATGTGTGACACATTGACCCGTGCAGGCCACACCTGCACCCTATCGCAAACCATTGCCGATGGCCTGACCAAGCTGGAAGCCAGCGACCATTTGCTGACGATCCTCAACGCGCGCCTGCCCTGGAAGGACAGCTTTGCCTTTCTCCGCGCCCTGAGTGACCGCGAGTGGCCCGTGCTGTTCATCACCGGCGACGAGGCAAACGCAGAGCATCTCCGCGCCATGTACCCCGCCGAATGCGCCGTGCTGCCCACACCCTTTGACGGCCACGCCCTGCTGTCCGCCGTGGCTAATCTATCACAAGCCACCGGTCAATTGCTGACCCTGGGCAGCCTGCAAATGGACACCCGCCGCCGCCAGGTCACCAAGGATGGCCGGGAACTGTACCTCACCGCCCAGGAGTTTGCCCTCCTCCACGCGCTGATGCTCTCCCCCGATGCCGCCCTCACCCGCGAGCAACTCCTCCGTACCGCCTGGGGCTACCAAACCGTTGGCGAGACCCGCACCGTAGACGTCCACATCCAGCGCCTCCGCCGCAAGATCGGCCCCTCCTGCATCGAAACCGTCTACAAGCTTGGTTACCGCCTGAAGCCCGCCTAAGGGGCTTTGCCCCTTAGGAATCCCCACCAGAGGGGCGTTGCCCCTCTGGACTCCCCACGAAGGGTCTTCGACCCTTTCGAAACCCATGCAAGGATGGCGTTGCTGGGCGGTCTCCGAGCTGGGGTCACGGCGCAAATACGGTTGCGCCGCGACGCGGGGACTGTAAGGCTTTGCACTCGCCAAAAGCCTCCCTCTCCGAGGTGAGCGATGCGAGCGTCGCCAGTGGCGACAATGAGCGAGCTGAGCGAATCAACCGAAACAAGCGAGCTTGCTCGCGCCGATTGAGGAACGGAAGGCTGCGCCGCCTGTGGCGGAAGCAGCAGCCTGAGTTCCAATGAGGCACAGAGTTCAGACAGCTTTGGCTGGCTGAACGACAATGCCGAATTGTGAGGGAGTGTAACGGCGGATAGGTGGCAGCCGCTTGCGGCTGACGGAAGGAGTGGTGCTGCCACTTGCCTCATCGCTCATCTTTTCTCCGCAAATGTAGGGGCGATCTGTGATCGCCCGCCTGTGCCACTAACTAAATTCCGCATTCCGAATTCCGAATTCCGCATAAAAAAAGCAGCTTGCCTCAGCAAGCTGCTTTTTCTCTTACAGCGCAAACTCTCCCCAGCTCAGGCTGGAAACACTTAAAGGCAGCGCCAGCTCTGCCAGCTTCGCCAGCGTTTCCGGCATCAGACTATAGGCCATCTGTGCGTAGTCGGACTGCACGTACATCCGCAGCTCCACATTGTACTTTTCCTGCAGCTGCGCCAGCACCGCCTTGCGGGCAGTCAGGTGCGCCAGCAGCTGGTTCAGCCCGGCATCGGTGGTCTCAGGCGCCGTCAGCGAAATGCTGTGCGTCCATTCATCTGCCGTGGCCTCGATCAGCGGCAGCCGGTTGATCACCTCACCCTTGCGCAGCGTGCGGGTCGCCTTCAGCTCCAATGCAGCTTCGATCTGCTCCATGGGCAGTTCATCTCCGTGCAGCAGCAGGGAAAACCGCGCTTCGCCTACCCTTGTTTCTGCCATACCTATACCTCCTTGATTCTCGCATATCATCTTGCCATTTTATTTCGACACACATCACCCATTTCCTCCCACCATCCCTTGCCAACTTTCTTGCCGTTTTTGTGAAAGAATCCACAAACCTCTTTTCATCCGTAAAGAGTTGTGCTATAATGGTGAAGAATTCGCAAAGGAGGGTTTTTCCAATGGCGATTGTTACTACGAAGGAAATGTTCAAGAAGGCTTACGAAGGCGGCTATGCCGTCGGCGCTTTCAACGTCAACAACATGGAGATCATCCAGGGCATCACCGAGGCTGCCGGCGAGCTGAAGGCTCCCGTGATCCTGCAGGTGTCCAAGGGCGCCCGCTCCTACGCCAACCACACCTACCTGGTGAAGCTGGTGGAGGCCGCCGCCCAGGAGAACGACATCCCGATCGCTCTGCACCTGGACCATGGCGACAGCTTTGAGCTGTGCAAGTCCTGCATCGATGGCGGCTTCACCTCCGTCATGATCGACGCTTCCTCCAAGCCCTTTGCCGAGAATATCGAGCTGACCCGCAAGGTCGTTGAGTATGCTCACGATCACGGCGCTGTGGTCGAGGCCGAGCTGGGCACCCTGGCTGGCGTGGAAGACGAAGTGGTCGTCGAGGCTGGCAAGGAAATGTTCACCCGTCCCGAAGAGGTGGAAGAGTTCGTCTCCAAGACTGGCTGCGACTCCCTGGCCATCGCCATCGGCACCTCTCACGGCGCTTACAAATTCAAGCCCGGCACCAAGCCCCAGCTCCGCTTCGACGTGCTGGAAGAGTGCGCCAAGCGTCTGCCCGGCTTCCCCATCGTGCTGCACGGTGCTTCCTCTGTGCCCCAGAACTTCGTTGAGGAAATCAACAAGTACGGCGGCAACATGCCCGGCGCCATCGGCATCCCCGAGGAGCAGCTGGCTCAGGCTGCCAAGCTGGCCGTGTGCAAGATCAACATCGACTCCGACATTCGTCTGGCCATGACCGCTTCCGTCCGCAAGTACATGGCGGAGCATCCGGATCACTTCGATCCCCGTCAGTGGCTGAAGCCCGCCCGTCAGGCTGTGAAGGAAATGGTCACGCACAAGATCGTGAACGTTCTGGGCTGCAACGGAAAGGCGTAAGCTGCGCTTTCAAAAAGATGGATCCTTCGGGATCCATCTTTTTGAGTTTTTGGCAGATTTGGACTGGTCGCTTCGCTCCCGGCCGTCCAAATCTGTAAGGAATGTTTTCGCCAGAGGCGAAAACCCCCGCGAACCCGGCAAAGCCGGGTTACACGATTGCAGTCCTTGCGGACGGCTAAGTTAGATGGACCATTGCCTCTCCGACACCTCTCCGGGGTTTTGCGTCCTTCACCAACGTTGAATAGGCATATTTTTACGAAATGCCTGTTTACAAGGCAGGAAACTGTGTTATACTAATGGATGTATGGCGTTGAGCCATGTCTGTTAACGACGCTTTTTTTCAGCATGGATGTGCTTGAAGGATGAAGGATGCCGCCCCTCAAAGCGGCAGAAAGGTGAAGGTATACGGATGAATAACGGCCGTCCAAACTACGGAAATACGCCCCTGTGGAATCAGCAGGGGCAGCCGCAGAATGGCTACCCCCAGCAGCCCCAGCAAACCGGCTATCAGCCCCGGGGGAACTATCAACAGGGCTACCAGCAGGGCTATCCCCAGCAGCAGCCCCAGGGCTACCCCCAGCAGAGCTACCAGCCCCAGCAGGGGTATCAGCCCGGCTTTGGCCAGCAGGCGTATCAGCAGCCCTATCAGCAGAATATGCCCCAGGGCTACCCGCAGCAGCAGCCTGCCCAGCGGGGTTATCAGCAGGGCTATCCCCAGCAGCAGCCTTTTGGCTACACCCAGCAGAATTACTCCCCCAACTATCAGCAGCGTCCCGGCTATCAGCCCATCACCCAGCAGAGCCAGTCCCCCTATCAGCAGGGCTACCAGTATCCCCAGGGCGGCCAGCCCCAGGGCTATGGCTACACCCAGCCTGTGCCGCGCCAGCAGGGCATGAAGAAGCCCGCCATCAAGCTGGAGACCGTGGCCATGGTGGTGCTTTGCGGCTTGCTGCCGGTGCTGTTCATCCTTGGCCTGGTGTTCCCCGGCCTGCCGGTGCTGAAGTGGATCTTCGTGGTGCTGGCTGTGGCCGCTGTGGCTTTCCTGTGGGTGAAGCCCGTGGTGGCCTCCAATGTGCGCCTGACCTTCACCGGGGTCTATGGTGCGCTGGCGATCGTGGCGCTGGTCAGCGCCCTCACCGGCACGCCCCCTTTAGATAGTACTGCTGACACCAACACGCCCGCCAATCAGGGCAACCAGGTCACCAGTCAGCAGTCCACATCCAGCGTGACCAACCAGACCACGAACAACAATAGCAACGTCCTTGGCACCTGGGCCACCGATATCCCCGCCGCAGTTCCCACCGCCGCGCCGGATACCGGCCTCACCAGCCAGGCCGTGGAGCAGCTGAAGTCCTTCTTCTACTTCTGGTCTGTGAACAACCAGGACAACATGATCACCCTATGCGCGCCCAGCTGGCAGCGCAGCGTGGAGGAGCCGCCCAAGGCGCTGTTCTCCATCTTGCAAAACCGTATTCCCGTGGAGTATGAGGTGGAAAAGATCTCCGGCACGGAGAACGATACCGCCCGCACCGTGACCGTGGTAGCCGACATCAACAAGCGCAACGGCCAGGATCCGCAAAAGTACCGCTTCCAGGTCATTATGAAGAAGGAAGACGGCGTGTGGTATGTGGATCCGGAATCCCTGGAATCCAACGTGGTGGAGACCACCGCAGCCGTGACCATCAACATCACCCCCGAACCCCCGCCCGCCCCGGTGGAAGGCTCGGCCAACACGGTGCTGTATTGGAACAAGTCCGGCGGCGGCTCCTATTACCACATCGACCAGAACTGCAAGTCCACCGCCCCCAAGTGGCTGCCCTTTGACGGCCAGTTCACCTTCAGCCAGATCAACGAGGGCGACTATGCCAAGCTCACCCCCTGTGCCGAGTGCGGCGCTCCCCTCCGTGTCTATTAAGATGAAGCTCCCCCGCCGCCTGCTCATCGGCCTGTCCGGCGGGGCAGACTCCATGGCGCTGTGCCATCTGCTGCGCCAGCGGGAAGATCTCGACCTATGCGCCGTTCATGTGAACCACGGTCTGCGGGGCGAGGCCTCCGATGCCGACGAAGCCTTTGTGCGGGATATCTGCCAGCGCTGGCAGCTGCCCCTGCTGGTCTATCGCGCTCAACCGCCGGAGCATCCGGGGGAAGACTGGGCGCGACAGGCACGCTACGGCTTCTACCGCCAGGCCATGGAGGAACGCCAGGCCGAGGCCATTGCCCTGGCCCACCACCGGGACGACCAGGCCGAGACCCTGCTGCTCCACCTTTTGCGGGGGGCGGGCCTCACCGGTCTGAGCGCCATGGCTGCCGACAGCGAAGTACTGGGTGTGCGCGTGGTGCGCCCGCTGCTGGACTACTCCCGGCAGGAGCTGCGGGATATCCTCACCCAGGCCAACATTCCCTGGCGGGAGGACGCCTCCAACCAGGATCCCCGCTACCTGCGCAATGCACTGCGCCACCAGTTGCTGCCCCTGATGGAGCAGCTTGCCCCCGGCGCCACCCAGCGCATGGCGACCACCGCCAGCCTTCTCCGGGAGGACGATGCTGCGCTGACGCTCTCCGCCCAGGCCTTTTTGCAGCAGCACGGCGGGAACAGCTTCCTGCCGCTGAACGCCCTGCGTCAGCTGCCCGCCGGCCTTGCGAATCGCGTGCTGCGGCTGTGGTGGCTGCAATACGCCGGTGGTGCCTCCGTCCAGCGCGGATTGACCCACCAGCAAACAGCAGCGTTATCTGCCCTGGTGAATGCCCCTGCTGGCAGCCAATGCAATCTCCCCGGCGACTGCCATGGCTATTGCGGCTGGACGCATTTGCATCTGCTGGGCAAGCCGCTGTGCCTCTCTCCCGTCACCTATCAGGTAACCGATGGTGCCGCCACCCCCGGCGATGGCCGCCATCAGCAGGCGCTGCCCAAGGCGCTGCTGGAGGAATGCACCCTCCGCACCCGGGAGCCGGGCGACTGGATCAGACCCTTTGGCCAGCGTGGCCGCCAATCCCTGCAGGACTACTTTGTTAACAAGCGGGTGGACGCTCCCTTCCGGGATCATGTGCCGCTCCTGTGCCGCGGCAGCGAGGTGCTGCTGGTTTCCGGCGTAGGCGCTGGCGATGTGCCACCCTTCAACACGACCACCGACCAAGTCATGCTGCGCTGGCTGGGCGAAATGCCCTGGGCGCAGGAATAAGGAGGAGCAACCACATGGAACGCGATGCCAAGCTGTATGCCGATCTGTCCAAGGTGCTGGTGACCCGCGAGGAAATCCACGCCGCTGTGAAAAAGCTAGGTCAGCAGATCACCGCTGACTATCAGGGCAAGTCCCCCGTGGTGATCGGCATCCTGAAGGGTGCCGTGGTGTTTTACAGCGACCTGATCCGTGAGATCGACCTGCCCCTGCGCACGGAGTTCATGGCTGTTTCCAGCTATGGCAGCGCCACCAAGACCACCGGCGTGGTGAAGGTGCTCAAGGATCTGGACAGGGACATCGTGGGTCAGGACGTGCTGATCGTGGAGGACATCGTGGACTCCGGCATGACCCTCTCCTACCTGAAGAAGATGCTCACCGACCGCGGCGCCGCTTCCATCAAGATCGTGACCCTGCTGGATAAGCCTGCCCGCCGCCGCGTTGAGCTGAAGGCGGACTATTACTGCTTCATCATCCCCGATGAATTCGTGGTGGGCTACGGCCTGGACTATGATGAAAAGTACCGCAACATTCCGGACATCGGTGTGCTGCATCCCCGCATCTACGGCGGCGAATGATCCGCAGCCTCCATTTGCAATTCACAAGTGAACCATGGTATAATGTTTCAGTTATTTATTTCCATCGAAGGAGGACCCGGCTTTGAAGAAATCTCCCAAAGGATTGCTGAGCATCGTTGTATGGATCGGCACCTTTCTCCTGATCGCCATTCTGCTCAACGGCACCCTGGGTACGCCCGTCAGCAAGCGCATTGAATATCCCAAGCTGCTGGAAATGATCGAGGATGGCGATGTGGCCCGTGTGGCCATCCGCAACAACACCCTGGTGGGCCTTACCAGCACCACCAAGGTTGCCGCTGTGGATTTCCCCGACAAGAATTACGACTTTGAGACCACCATCGGCGAGGACTTTATCGAAACCGTGCGCCAGATGGAAGCCACCAAGCAGGGCAAGCCCCTGGACGAGGTCTCCGTCAGCGACCTGAGCTTCACCGTGGAATATCGCGCCCCCGTGACCATCCCCTGGTGGTACGATTTCCTCCCCTTCCTGATCATCACGGCGCTGTTCCTGGTGTTCTGGTTCCTGATGATGCGCAGCCAGGGCGGCGGCAACAGCAAGGTGATGAACTTCGGCCGCAGCCGCGCCCGGATGCAGGATCCCTCCAAGAACAAGATCACCTTTGCCGACGTGGCCGGTGCTGACGAGGAAAAGGAAGAATTGCAGGAGATGGTGGATTTCCTGCGCAATCCCAAGAATTATACCGAGCTGGGCGCCCGCATCCCCAAGGGCGTGCTGCTGGTTGGCCCTCCCGGCACGGGCAAGACCCTGCTGGCCAAGGCCGTGGCCGGCGAGGCCGGTGTG
The DNA here is from genome assembly GCA_017936765.1 of Clostridia bacterium. GTDB lineage: Bacteria > Bacillota > Clostridia > Christensenellales > Aristaeellaceae > UBA11524. Next base: position 51,988 of record JAGBEX010000029.1, on the reverse strand, counting down.
CCTTTCTTCTCCATTTCCGGTTCCGACTTTGTTGAAATGTTCGTCGGCGTGGGCGCCAGCCGCGTCCGCGACCTGTTTGAGCAGGCCAAGAAGGCCGCTCCCGCCATCGTGTTCATCGACGAGATCGACGCTGTGGGCCGTCACCGTGGTGCCGGTCTGGGCGGCGGCCACGACGAGCGCGAGCAGACCCTGAACCAGCTGCTGGTGGAAATGGACGGCTTCGCCATCAACGAGGGCGTGATCGTCATGGCTGCCACCAACCGCCGCGATATCCTGGACCCCGCCCTGCTGCGTCCCGGCCGCTTCGACCGTCAGGTCACCGTGAATTACCCTGACCTGGAGGGCCGCATCGCCATCCTGAAGGTGCATTCCCGGGGCAAACCCCTCAGCAAGGACATCGACCTGCGCAACATTGCCAAGCGTGTTCCCTATGCCACCGGCGCCGAGCTGGAAAACATGATGAACGAGGCCGCCATCCTGGCTGCCCGCGCCCGCAAGAAGGAGATCACCCAGCAGCTGCTGATCGATGCCATCGCCCGCGTGCAGATGGGACCCGAAAAGCGCAGCCACAAGGTCACCGAACGCGACCGCCGCATGGTTGCCATTCACGAGTCCGGCCACGCGGTGGTGGGTCACTTCACCCCCGGTGCCGATGATGTGCATCTGGTCACCATCGTCCCCCGCGGCCAGGCTGCTGGCCACACCCTCTCCCTCCCCGGCGAGGAAAACGACCTGATGACCCAGAGCCAGCTGATGGCTCGCATCGCCATGACCCTGGGCGGCCACGCCGCCGAGGAGCGCGGCCTGGGCGAGTTCTCCACCGGCGCCACCAGCGACCTGAAGCACGCCACCGAGCTGTGCCGCCGCATGGTGACCCAGTTCGGCATGAGCAGCGAGATCGGCCCGGTGTACCTGGACAGCGACCAGGAAGTGTTCGTGGGCATGGAGTTTGGCCAGAGCCGCGGTTATTCCGAAGAGGTGGCCGCCAAGATCGACCAGGAGGTTCGTCGCCTGCTGGACGAAGGCTACGCCATGGCGCTGAAGGCCATCGACGACAATCGTGAGCGCTTCGACCAGCTGGTGGATGCCCTGCTGGCCCAGGATACCCTCAGCCGTGCTGAGTTCGTTGGTCTGATGGAGACCGGCGTGGTGCCTGTGATCGAGGACGACACCAAGCCCCAGGCCGGGGCCGAGATCCCCCAGGAGGAAGCCAAGGAGGAACCCGCCGTGGAGCTTCCTGTGGAGCCTGCCGAAGAACACCATGATGAGACCTGATCTACATATGCACTCCACCTACAGCGATGGCGTACTTACGCCCGCGCTGCTGGTGGAGCGCGCTGCGTCTACTGGCGTAACAGCCATGGCCATCACCGACCACGATACCTTTGAGGGTGTGGATACCCTGCAGGGCGTCAGTACGGCTATCCCGGTGATCCCCGGCGTGGAGCTGAGCCTGAAGGATATGCACGGCCTGCACCTGCTGGGCTACGGCCTCACCGCCGCCCCTGAGCTGCGCCGCACCGTGGCCGACCTGGCCGCCAAGCGCCTCACCCGCGCCCAGACCATGGTCAGCCGCCTGGCCAGCATGGGGATGCCCCTCAACTGGCACGCCATGACCGCAGGCTATTCCGGCACGCTGGGCAGGGCGCACATCGCCCGGGCGCTGCTGGAGCAGGGGTATGTTCTCTCCCTGCAGGAGGCCTTTGACAAATACCTTGGCGAAGGCAAACCCGCCTACGCCGCCGGGGAGCGACTCTCCATGGCCGAGGCGCTGCCCCTGATGCGCCGCAGCGGCTTTGTGCCTGTGCTGGCTCACCCTGCCCTGCTGGGCAAGGACGACCTCACCCTGCGCACGCTGATCGCCCATTGGCAGTCCCAAGGTCTGATGGGCGTGGAGGTCTATCACCCTACCCTGCTGGGGCGCACCGCCGCCCTGGAGCGCATGGTGCGCAGCATGGGCCTCCTGGTGACAGGCGGCAGCGACTTCCACAAGGATGGCGACGGCCACGGCGCGCCGGGCTGCATCTGCCAGGAATGGGCGGAGGCACCCCAGGACATGGCGCGGCTGATGGACGCCCTGCAAAAAGAATAATTTGCTCAAATGTGAAAAAAACGTAAGTTGATCCGTCAATTAAGATGGAAAGGAGGAAGACGATGTACCCCAACAATGGCTATACGCCCCAGCAACCCCAGGAACGCCGTCGCCGCAGCGACCGCTATGTTCAGGAAAGTCAGCCGTCTTCCGTCCAGGGCTGGCAGCAGCCTGTGTATCAGCAAAATGCAGCACCCCAGCCGGGCTATCAGCCCCGCCAGGGTATTCCGCCCCAGGCACAGCAGATGCCGCCCCAGGGCTATCAGCAAACCTGGCAGGCGCCGCCCCAGCAGCAGAACTACGGCCGGGGCTATCACCCCCAGCAGCCCACCGGGCAATGGAACCACGCCCAGAAGCAGCAAAGCACCACCCGTGGCTATCAGCCGCCGCAGCAGCCCCCCAAGGGTGGCTCCGGTGCCAAGAAGCCCGGCTTCAACTGGAAGCTTCTCCTCCTTGCCCTCGTTGTCATTGCCGGACTGGTGGTGGCGGGCATCCTGGGCAAAAACGCCCACGAGGAACAGCAGCTGCAAAGCTACGTGGCCTCCTTCGACAATGTGTTCTGCCAGAACGTGTATGTGGACGGCATCCATCTGGGTGGCATGACCCAGCAGGAGGCCGTGAATGCCGTGACCGCCAAGGCACAGCAGCGCAACAACGCCTGGTCGGTGAAGCTAACCTTCCAGGGGCAGCTGGTCACCGAGCTGAACGCCAGCCAGCTGGGCATGAAGGTGGACGTATACGAGCAGCTGAACCAGGCCTGGAGCCAGGGCCACACCGGTGACGCCCACCAGCGCCTGGCCGCCATGGAAGAGCTGGCCCAGACCCCCTATCACGCTTACTCAGCCCTGCCCAGCGGCGATACCTCCGTGGTGGACAATGTGCTTTCCGAGATCCGCACCAAGGTCTACCGCGCACCCCAGGATGCCGCGCTGATCGAGTTCAATCCCCAGAATACGACGAACCCTTTCACCTTCCGCGAGGAAGTGGTGGGCCGCAGCCTGGACACCAACCCCATCAAGCAGAAGATCTACCAGATGGTCTCCACCCTGGAAAGCGGCAGCATCGAGATCGAGCCGGATATCATCCAGCCCCAGGTCACCGTGGCCGATCTGCAAAAGCTGGTGACCCTGCGCGGCAGCGCCAGCACCAAGATCTCCACCCGCAGCACCGAGAACCGCACCAACAACATCCGCCGTGCCTTCCAGCTCATCAGCGGCACCATCGTCAAGCCCGGCGAGCAGTTCAGCTTCAATGGCAGCGTGGGTGCGCGCAGCGTGGAGAATGGCTTCTACGAGGCCATTGAATACGCCTATGGCGAGCAGACCATGGGCATCGGCGGCGGCGTGTGCCAGGCCAGCAGCACCGTTTATCAGGCTGCTGTGAATGCCGGGATGCAGATCACCAAGCGCGAGCAGCACTCCCTGCCGGTAAACTACACCGATATGGGTCTGGACGCCACCGTGTTCTGGAGCAAGAACCGCAAGATCGACTTCGCCTTCAAGAACAACACCAACTACCCCATCTACATCGTCTCCGCCGTGCAGACCGACCCGGACAACCGCAAGCGCTGGGTGGCCAAGGTGTCCATCTACGGCGAGGACATGGGCAATGTTTCCTACAAGCTGGAGGCCGCCACCACAGAGGTGCTTCAGCCCCCGGAGGAAACCAAAACCATCCGGGATAAGAAGGAGACCTACGTCACCTACACCGACGAGGAACACGTCTACCAGGAGGCCGCCGAGGGCTATGTGGTGGACAGCTGGACGGTGAAATATGTGGACGGCGTGGAAACCGAGCGCATCCATATGTACACCGACCGCTACGAACCCAAGCAGAAAACGGTCTACGTGGGCATCAAGACCCGCGAGGAATAAGCAAAGGGACTGCACCATGCAGTCCCTTTCCTGCGTCTAAGTCGCCCCTTCCCTGCATATGCTCCACCAGCACCTGCAAAGAAAGGAGCATCCATCATGACCGATACCACCACCCGTGCGCCCCAGGACAAGGTTTGCGGCTACGAATACACCGTTCGCCGGGGCGACAGCTTCTACCTCATTGCCCACCGCCTGGGCGTACCCCTGCGCGACCTGCTGGAGGCCAATGCGGATATCAACCCTGCCCGATTGATGGTGGGCGACGTGCTGTGCATCCCCATGGAGGAGGACGACGCACCCCAGCCGCCCCTCATCACCCCTGCGCCGGAGGTCATGCCCTCCCCCGAGGAACCCGATGCCGAGGACAGCCTGGATCAGCCCGCCGCCCCGGAGGACGGCGTGATGGACGAGGACATGGCCGTTTGCCCGGAGGCAGACCGCCGCACGGTCAGCGAGGGCGAGACCATTTCGGATATCCAGCTCAGCGCCGACCTGAACCGGCACACCATTGAAATGGCCAACCCCAACACCGACCTGGACGCTCTCACCCCCGGCCAGGTGCTGTGCGTCCCCCAGCAGAACCAGCCCTGCCCCAGCGCCACCACCCACACCCTCACCCAGGATGAAACCCTGGAAACCGTTTCCCTGCAATGGAACATCTCCGTGGGTGCACTGCTCCGTGCCAATCCCTGCCTGGCACCCTCCGAGTTCACGGCGGGCGTGTGCATCACCATCCCACCCAGAGGGTAATGAGAAAAGGAAGCTTTCGCTTCCTTTTTTCGTTATTCAGCTCGGCTGTCCCGGCGGCGGCTGCGCTTGTTGCGGTACATCGCGCCGTCAGCACGGATGAGGAAATCATCCAGCTTGTCGTTTTCCCTGGGAACAGAGGCAAACACGCCCACGCTGGCGCCGATATCGGTGATCCAGCGGTCCCGGTGGTTGATGTCGTCAATGGCCAGGTGCAGGCTCTCGCCCAGCTGGGCAGCGTGGTCGGCATCCCGCACGGTGCCCACGGCAATGAACTCGTCACCGCTGATGTGGACGCAGGTCATGCCGTCCATTTCCAGCACCCGCAGGGCGCGCCCCATGCGGGTAATGGCGGTATCGCCAGCCATGTGGCCATATTCGTCGTTGATGCGCTTCATGCCGTCCATGTCGCAGCTGATCACGGCAAAGCATTGCGCCTGCTCCTTGGCCTCGTCAAAGCGCATGGGAGCCAGCTGGTTGTAGCCGCGGCGGTTATACAGGCCCGTCAGCGGGTCATGGATGGACATATCCTCCAGTGCCGTGGCATAGGCTGTAACGGTGCATTTCAGGTTCAGGCTCATCAGCGCGCCGCCCAGCAGCGTCAGCACGGAATAAAGCTCAAAGCCCGTGGCGTGCTTCAGGTCGAACACCGCATAGCCGAAGTTCTTGTCCAGATAATACAAGGGACTGAACACCAGCGCCAGGGGCTTTTCGTGCTGCTGGGTCAGAATAGGCAGCAGGTCGTGGGTGTCAAAGGTGGTCTGCACCCGCTCCTTGCCGCCAGACCAGGAGGCCAGCAGCAGCATCCGCTCGGGGTAGCCTTCGCCCTGATCGCCCGCCTCCGGGTTCAGGAAGTCCGGCGTTACGCACACGTGCATATCGTTTACGCCCCAGCCGCCCGCGAAATTGGCGATCACCTTGCCCGCCTCCACCTGGCCGGAAACCCCAGCCAGCGAGCTGGAGAAGCTGGAAGCCCGCATCAGGCTACGCTCGATGTTACGATGCTGCTCGCTCATCTTGCGCATATACTTTTCTGCCGTACCCGCCTTGGCTTCGCAGCCGCAGGAGGAACCCAGGATCACACGGGTGGGCAGGGTCACCAGGCGGTTCTCCGGCTTGTGGCCGTTCATCCAGTCCACCAGGATGTTCACGCTGGCAATGCCCGCGTCCTTGGAGGGACGCAGAATGGTGGTCAGGCCGCGGCCAACTGCCTCGCGCAGGGCATCGAAGCCGGTGACCTTCACGTCTTCAGGCACACGGACGCCGCCGGCGCTCAGGCCTTCCATCACACCAAAGGCCATGTCGTCGTTGCCGCAGATCACCACCTCCGGCAGGCCTTTGGGATCCTTCAGCATACTGGCTGCGGCGGTGCGTCCGCCATCGCGGGTCCAGCTGCCGTCAAACACATAATCCAGCTGGCAGCGATGATCCCGCAGCATTTCCACACAGGTGTTATAGCGTCCCATGGCCACCTTGTTGCCCATGGGGCCAGTCACCAGCGCAAAGCGGCGATAGCCATGCTCCACAATCATGTGGCGCATCAGCTCCTGCACGCTGGTCACATCGTCGAAGGTGACCTCAATGGCAGACTCGATAAAGGTATCGATGGTCACCAGCGGCACATCGCCCAATTCGCCCAGCAGCTCGTTGATATGATCCAGCGCCATGGAGGACACCATGGTATAGCACAGCGCCACCACACCATCGAAGGATTTCAGATCCGGCAGGTCGAAAATGGAATTCTCGCCCATGTCATTGCGGATCACGTCCTCCTCTGCCTGACCCTGGCAGTTGAAAATGCACAGGTCAATATCGTGCAGAGCCGCAGCCTTCGCCATTCCCTTGGAGAAGTCCTGCTGGTATTCCTTGTCCAGTCCGGCCATCAAAGCCGCAATACGCTTTCTTCTCATTTGCAAGCCCATCCGCTCGTTAGGTTATTTTTAGGTTTCACCCGGTTGCATGGTTAGTATACCACAACGTGTCACCTTATGCAACCTTGCATACTGCCCGAAAATCAAAAGGCATCAAAATCGTATGAAAAAAACTAATTTTTGTGGGAACAATTTTGCGTCTGATTCGTCTGATAGAATGTAACCACAATCAAGGAGGTAACCACCATGACGAAATTCATTGCTATCCTGTCCGTTATTGCCATTGCGCTGCTGGGTCTGTTCGCCAATGTCACCGCCCAGCCCCCTGTCGAGGTTGAAACCACCGAGGATGTTGAAAACATCTTCGAAATGACCGGTATCATCCTGGAGATCGCCCCTGATCATTATCTCATCGAGAACACCGACGGCCAGCAGGTGCAGGTCAATATCTATGACGAGACCATCGTCGAGGGCGAAACGCCTGCGGTGGGCGCGCTGATCCACGTCCTCTACAACGGTATGATGACTCGCTCCCTGCCCCCGCAGATCAACGCCCTGCGCATTGGCTGCTATGCCCGCACCGGCGCCATTGTGGAACTGACGGAAAACGGCTTCACCCTGGACGATGGCATGGAGATCATTCAAGTCAATGCCCTGGCGGAGCAGCTTGTCGGTCTGGAGCCTGGCAGCCAGGTGACCGTGTATTTCAACGGTGCCATGACCATGTCTCTCCCCGCCCAGATCGGCGCTGAGCTGATTGTTCCTCACGCAGCAGAATAAAGTAAATTATACCACAAAAATACACGCTGCCGTTATGTAGCAGCGTGTATTTTTTGTGTTTTTCACCTACGCAAAAAGGCCGCTATCCTCAGTATGCAGGAAGCAGCCTTTTTACACCGTTCAGCAGAAGCGGAAAGCTTAGTTCAGCACCAGCATCAGCAGGGCAATCACAACGAACACAGCCGCAGCGATCTTGGTACCCAGAGCCAGCTTGGCGTCGATGGTCTTAGCCTTGTTCTTGCTGAAGTAGCTCTCCATCTGGCCAGCCACAGCGCCCAGACCCTTCGCATTGCTGCTCTGCAGCAGAACGGTCACGATCATGAACAGGCAAGCCAGGATCAGCACGATAGAAAGAAGCACATTTACAACACCCATGTTAAAACCTCCTTGGCGTTTCGCTTAACTATGATACCACACGTTTCTCCAAAACACAAGCATAAAATGGGTGTTGATTTGGTCACTTTTTCGCCATTTGTTTGGTATAAGTCCGTTTTGTCCCTTTTCAAACGCTGTTTGACCTTGTAAAATAGACTTAGCGGAAAATTGAATGCTCATCTGCATTCCTCTGCTCCACCAAAATGTAAGTATTTTCATATGATAAAAGGAGGTCTGTCCCATGGAACTTCGCACTGCTTCCTCCCCCCGCGACGTTAAAACCTACGACACCGCCCGCCTGCGCGAGGAGTTCCTCATCCAGAATCTCTTCGTGGCCGACGAAGTCAAGATGGTCTACTCTCACATCGACCGCATCATCACCGGTGCCGCCGTGCCTGTCACCAAGGCGCTGTCCATCGATGCTGGCGACGAGCTGCGTGCTGAATACTTCCTGCAGCGCCGTGAGATGGGCATCATCAACATCGGCGGCGAGGGCAAGGTGACCGTGGACGGCACCGTGTACACCCTGCGTCCCCGCGACGGCATCTACATCGGCCGCGGCTGCAAGGATATCGTGCTGGAAAGCACCAATGCCGATCAGCCCGCCCACTTCTACTTCAACTCCTGCCCCGCCCACAAGGAGTACCCCACCGTGTACATCCGTCCCGAGGACTGCGTCCGCGTGGAGCTGGGCGCCCTGGAGACCTCCAACCACCGCACCATTTGCAAATACATCCTGCCCGGCCAGGTGGAAAGCTGCCAGCTGGTCATGGGTATGACCAGCCTGAAGCCCGGCAGCGTGTGGAACACCATGCCCTGCCACACTCACGACCGCCGCATGGAGGTCTACCTCTACTTCGACCTGCCTGAGGACGCCTTCGTGATGCACTTCATGGGCGAGGGCAACGAGACCCGCCACATCATCATGCGCAACGAAGAGGCCGTTATCAGCCCCTCTTGGTCCATCCACTCCGGCGCTGGCTCCCAGAACTACACCTTCATCTGGGGCATGTGCGGCGAGAACCAGGACTTCGACGACATGGACGGCATTGCCACCAAAGATCTGAAGTAATCCACCGATTGAAAGGAGCTTACCATCATGAACGTTATGGAATCCTTCTCCCTCAAGGGCAAGGTCGCCCTCATCACCGGCGCCAGCTACGGCATCGGCTTCGCCATCGCCTGCGCCCTGCATGATGCAGGCGCCACCATCGTCTTCAACGACATCAAGCAGGAGCTGGTGGACAAGGGCCTGGCCGCCTACGAAGAAAAGGGCATCAAGGCCCACGGCTATGTTTGCGACGTGACCGACGAGACTGCCGTCAACGCCCTGGTGGCTCAGGTGGAAAAGGAAGTCGGCATCATCGACATTCTGGTGAACAACGCTGGCATCATCAAGCGCATCCCCATGTGCGAAATGACTGCCGACCAGTTCCGTCAGGTCATCGACGTTGACCTCAACGCCCCCTTCATCTGCGCCAAGGCTGTGATCCCCTCCATGATCAAGAAGGGCCACGGCAAGATCATCAACATCTGCTCCATGATGTCCGAGCTGGGCCGCGAGACCGTCTCCGCCTACGCCGCTGCCAAGGGTGGCCTGAAGATGCTCACCAAGAACATCGCCTCCGAATACGGCGCCCATAACATCCAGTGCAACGGCATTGGCCCCGGCTACATCGCCACCCCCCAGACCGCTCCCCTGCGCGAGATCCAGCCCGACGGCAGCCGCCACCCCTTCGACCAGTTCATCCTGGCCAAGACCCCTGCCAACCGCTGGGGCAACCCCGAAGACCTGGCCGCTCCCGCCGTCTTCCTGGCCTCCGACGCATCCAACTTCGTCAACGGCCACATCCTCTACGTCGACGGCGGCATCCTCGCCTACATCGGCAAGCAGCCCTAAGGGCTTTGCCCTTAGGAATCCCACCAGAGGAGGCTTTGCCTCCTCTGGACTCCACCACGAAGGGTCTTCGACCCTTTCGAAACCCATCTTCTGTTATTGGAAGATGGGTTTTTCCTTTGCAGGGGTCACGGCGCAAATACGGTTGCGCCGCGACGCGAAGACTGTTAGGCTATGCACCCGCCAAAAGCCTCCCTTGTGTAAAGGGAGGTGTCAGCCCTTTGGGCTGACGGAGGGATTGGCTGTTGCATCCACCATACCGTATCATATATACTGTACAGGCGTTCCGTGATCGCCCACCGCCACACTCTAAATTCCGAATTCCGCATTCCGCATTCCGAATTTTTTCCAACTTTGTGTCCTTTTTCTTTTCCCGCCTCGTCATATATGTGAAAGGAGGTTGACCTTATGCAACCCGACCTGACGCCTGACAGGCAAGCCGTCCTTGAACGGCTCATGACGCAGTACGGCAGCACGCTGCTGCGAATGTGTACCCTCCACCTCCGCGATGCCGCCCTGGCCGAGGATGCTGTGCAGGATACCTTTCTCAAGGCGTACAAGCGGCTTGATGATCTGCGGGATGCCAGCAGGGAGCGCTCGTGGCTGATGAGCATTGCCATCAACACCTGCCGCGATTACCTGCGCACCGCGTGGCTCCGCCATACCGACCGCCGCATTTCCCTGGATCTGCTGCCCGAACCGACCTGCGAAAGCATCTGGCCGGATGCAACCGTCATCACCGAAGTCATGAGCCTGCCCCACAAGCTGCGCGAGGCGGTTCTCCTGCGCTATTACCAGGGCATGAAGCTGAAAGAAGTGGCGGATGCGCTGCACATTTCGCCTTCCACCGTCAAGCAGCGGCTCGACCGTGCCAACACCATCCTGCACAGCAGGCTCGAAAGGTGGTATTTCAATGAGGACTGAACGCAACGAGTTCCAGCAGCTTGTGGATCATCAGCTTGCCAATGTCCAATGGGATCGCCGCTTGAGCAACGCTGTTTTCCGCAAGCTGAACGAAGAAAAGCAACCCTGCATTCCCCGCAGCACCCTGCGCTATGGCCTGGCCTTTGCCGTGGTGCTGCTGACCGTGGGCCTGGTAAGCCTCTCCCTGCTGCACCGCCCCGCATTGCCTGACACGGTGGTGGCTGCGCAGCCCGGCACCATTGCTACGGCCATCGACCTTCCCAGCGATTCCCGCGCCGAAGCCGTCCATCTCGCCCGTCAGGCTGTGATGGAGAAATACGGCCTCACCCTGCAAACCCTGGGCGTCTTCCGCGACGACTGCCGCCTCACCGATAGCGGCTGGGTGGTTCGCTTCTACACCAACGGGCAGATCAGCCCCCGCCTGGCCGGTGAATACACCGTGGAAAAGGAACACGGCTTCATCACCGCCAGCTGGACGCATGATGATGTAGACCTCGCCCTCCTGGCCGATGGCAGCCTGGAGCATGAAGCCTGGGGCCAGCCCCAGCTGCTCTACGCCCGCACCACCGGCTCCCGCGAGGCCTGGAGCATCACCGAGAAAACCAACGCTGAGGACGATGTGAAGGTCGATTACTACTACATCGAGGGCACCGAGCTTTGGGGCGACCCGCTGACGGACGTGGAACCCGCACCGGGCGACCTCCCTGCAGAGTCACTGACAGACGCTGCCCACTCGGCGCTTGCCCGCCAGTTCGGCCTGACCCACGAGCAGCTCATCACCATCATGGGCGGCGAACTTAACCCACAGTACGCGGCCCTGCGCCAATCCGATGCCGGCATCCGTGTGCGGGTATTCTCCGCCACGCTGACCATGGATGGTGCAAACTACTACGTCGCCGTGTGCATCAACACCCAGACCGGCAAATTGGAACGCCTGGAGTACACCACCCTGGGCAATGGATGATCCCCCGGAGACAGCCACCACGGCTGTCTCCATTTTTGTAAATCCCCGCCCGGAACTCTTGCGGCATTCCTTCCACAATGATATAATGATGTGGATATGCTTTGATTTTACCAAGGAGGTCCCTGACCTATGCTGAAACGCCTGCTGATGCTGATGATGGCGCTGTGCCTGATGCTCTCCACACTCCCCTCCCTGGCCGAAGAGCCTGCCGGGGAATCCCTCTCCCAGGAGGAGCTGGACGAGCTGCTCAAGCTGGACGAAGTGGAAGAGGACGAAGCTCCCGCACAGGTGGTGGGTGCTGTTTATCAGGAGAAGAACCGCGAGGATTTCGACAAGAATTCCCCCGCCCTCTACACCTGCCGTCTCACCGACGCCTCCAGCTTCTTCAAGGAGCGCAGCCTGGAAAGCGAGCGCGTGGCCTATGTGCGCACCAGCGGCCCCATCGATGTGCTGTATGTGGGCAGCTACTGGGCCATCGTCCGCTATGGCAACGACATTGGCTACATCAAGCGCGACCGCATCCATCAGGTCACCCCTGTTGATCCCGTCAACACCCCGCCCTATGGTGTGCAGAAGTCGGCCTATGTCGCTACCACCGCCGCTGTGTGCGAGGTGCGCAAATCCATGAGCGATACCGACGACAGCTGGGTGGTGCTGAACCCCGGCACCAAGCTGAGCATATGGAAGATCCAAGACGGCTGGGCCATCGTGCCTTATTGGCGCACCTATGGCTACATCAACCTGAATGACCTCGCCGACCTGATCCCCGTGTCCCCCACCGATGATCCCATCAGCGCAGATTCCCCCATCGCCGCCTACACCTCTTATTACACCATGGTGCAGACGGACATCAACCGCAGCCGCATCATCAACATCCGCGTGGCCTGCGACCGCCTCACCCGGGTGATGCAGCCCGGCGAATCCCTCAACTTCAACACCCAGGTGGGTCCCTATCGTCCCCAGTACGGTTACCAGAAGGCATGGGTGCTGATCAACGGCGAGTCCGTACCCGGCTACGGCGGCGGCACCTGCCAGGTGTCCTCCACGCTGTACAATGCGCTGCTGCAGCTCCCCGGTGTGGAGATCCTCCAGCGCCGTCCCCATGGCCCTGCCGGTGCCAAATACCTGCCCCATGGCGTGGACGCCGCCGTGGGCAGCGATAACCTGAACCTGCGTTTCCGCAACAACTACGATTTCCCCATCCGCGTGGAAGGCCACACCTCCGACGATGGCGCTCTGCTGATGCTGGTCTACAAGGTGGAACAGTGAAGCTCTACCACCGTTTGAAGGAGGCCCGCTTTCTCTCCCGGCCCAACCGGTTCATCGCCCTGTGCGAGGTGGACGGCGCCTCCACCGTGTGCCATGTGAAGAACACCGGCCGCTGCAAGGAGCTGCTGCTCCCCGGCGCCAGGGTGTGGCTGGAGGAAAGCGCCAATCCTGCCCGCAAGACCCGCTTTGATCTGGTGGCGGTGGAAAGCCGCGGCTATACCGTGAACATGGACAGCCAGGCCCCCAACCTCATCTTTGCCGAATGGGCGCGCAGCGGCGGGTATCTTCCCAGCCTCACCGACCTGAAGGCCGAGACCACCTACGGCGCGTCCCGGTTCGACTTCAGCTATCGCGCTGGCGAGAAGCAGGGCTTTGTGGAGATCAAGGGCGTGACCCTCTTCGATGAGGCGGGCATGGCCTACTTCCCCGATGCCCCCACCGACCGGGGCGTGAAGCACATCCACGAGCTGATGGCCGCCAGGGCCGCCGGATATGATGCAGGCATCTGCTTCGTTTTACAGCGGGAGGACGTTATCGGCCTTGCCCCCAACGACAAAACCCATCCCGCCTTTGGCGAGGCGCTGCGCCAGGCCCATGCCGCCGGGGTGCGCATCACCGCAGCGGTGTGCCATGTCACGCCGGATAGCTGCACCATCACCCACACCGTTCCCATTATCCTGTAAGGAGGGTTCCGCCATGAAGAAGCTGCTGGCACTTGCGTGTATGCTGCTTCTTTTTGCTTTTCCCGCCCAGGCAGAGGAGCTGGCCAGCTACACCCGCATTACTCCTGCCTATCCCGTGCCGGACTATGTGAGCTGGCTGCTGGAGATCTCCGCTGAAGAAGTCGGCTACACCGAGGGCGACCACGGCTGGTCGAAATATGGCGAATGGGTGGGCGACCCCTACACCCAATGGTGTGCCGAGTACCTGTGCTGGTGTGTGGATCAGGTGGATCAGCGCCACGGCACTAAGCTCCTGCGCCAGGTGTACCCCATGTATTCCGGCAGCAACACGGGCAAGAACTGGTTCATCCAGCAAGGCCGCTATCTGGTGCGCTGGGGCAACCTGGAAAACTGGGGCTACCAATGGCTCAAGGGCGAAAGCAGCTACATCTCCACCGGGGATTACATCCCCCAGCCTGGCGACTGGGTGTTCTTCACCTGGGACAGCGACCAGGACACCGACCATGTGGCCATGGTGGAATATTGCACCAAAGATCAGCACGGCAATGTGAAGATCCACGTGCTGGAGGGCAATGCGCCCTCCGCCGTGCAGCGCAATGTGTACGACCTGACCTACACCCGCATCCTGGGCTACGGCACCGTGCATGACGTGCTGGACGTGACCATGCGCTATGGCAACCAGGGCGTGAAGGTGCAGCAATTGCAGGAAAAGCTGGTGTACCTGGGCTACCTGGATGCCGAGAAGGCCGACGGCCTCTACGGTGCAGGCACCGCCGACGCCATCCGCGCCTTCCAGGCCGACCATGGGCTGAAGACCTATGGCGTTGCCAATATCACCACCCAGAAGGCCCTCGACTTCGCCATTGACGAAGCCATCGACAACGACCCGCTCACCTGGACGGTCATCGACGAATAACGCCACCCGACAAGGAGGCTTGCCTATGGATCCCATTTATGTATTCGGCCACCGCAATCCCGACACGGATTCCGTGGTCTCCGCCATGGCCTATGCCGCGCTGAACAACTCCCTGGGCAGCAGCGAATATGTGGCTGCCCGCCTGGGACACCTCAACGACGAGACCGCGTTCCTCCTGGAGCGCTTCGGCTTTGAGCCGCCCCTGTACATGACCACCGTCCGCACCCAGGTGCGGGACATCGAGTTCGACTGTCCTCCCACCCTGTCCTCCGGCGTGGCCGTGAGCCGCGCCTGGGATGTGCTGCGGGATAACGTGGGCCTCTCCGCCGTGCCTGTCACCGACGAGCAGGGCAAGCTCTACGGTATGGTCACCGCTGGCGGCATTGCTGAAAAGGACATGGACTCCATCCAGCATCCCGCCATCAACGCGGTGCCGGTGTTCAACCTGCTCTCCGCGCTGGAGGGTCTGATCATCAACGACGAAAGCGACGTGTTCGACTGCATCTCCGGCGAGGTGACCATCGCCCTGCCCTGCAATGGCGGCGATGTCCGCGGCATCAAGGAAGGCAGCGTGGTGATCTGCGGCCACCAGGAGGACGTGGTGGAGCTGGCCCTGGAAAAGCAGGCCTCCTGCGTGATCCTCTGCCAGACCGACCTGGCGGACAAGTATCGCGGCATTTCCAGCCGCACCTGCATCATTGCCACTCCCTGCGATGCCTATCGTGCCGCCCGCATGATCTACCAGGCCATTCCCGTGGGGCGCATTGCCCAGATCAAGAACATTGTCCATTTCCACATGGATGATTACATCGACGATGTGCGCGACGCCGTGCTGCAAAGCCGCTACCGCTCCTACCCCGTGCTGGACGAGAACCAGAAGGTCGTCGGCACCCTGAGCCGCTATCATCTGATCCGTCCCCGCCGCAAGCGCGTGGTGCTGATGGACCACAACGAGCGCGCCCAGTCCGTGCAGGGACTGGAGCAGGCGGAGATCGTGGCCATCGTTGACCACCACCGCCTGGCGGATGTACAGACCGGCAATCCCGTGTTCATGCGCAACGAGCCGGTGGGTTCCACCACCACCATCGTGGCCACCATGTATCAGGAGCGGGGGCTGATGCCCTCCCAGCGGCTGGCCGGGCTGATGGCCGCCGCCATCCTCTCCGACACGGTGATGTTCAAGTCCCCCACCTGCACCAACCACGACCGCCGCATTGCCGAGCGCCTGGCGCGCATTGCAGGCATCGACCTGGACGAGTTGGGCAAGGAGATCTTCTCCCTTGGCACCGATGCCAGCAAAACCGTGGAGGAACTGCTGGCCACCGACTTCAAGGAGTTCCACATCGCCGGGCATACCCTGGGCATCGGGCAGATCACCTGCCTGGATACCGACAGCGTGCTTGCCCGCCTGCCGGAGCTGCTCCCCGCCATGGAGAAGATGAAGCACGACAAGGAATACGATATGCAGCTGCTGATGCTCACCGATGTGCTGCGCGAAGGCACCGAGCTGATCTTCCTGGGCGATGATGATGTGATCCGCATGGCCTTCAATGCCGAGGTGCAGGACAACCATGTGTTCCTCCCCGGCGTGGTGAGCCGCAAAAAGCAGATTGTCCCCGCCCTGTCCCTTCTCTGGGGCTGATATTTTCCGAAAGCGAGGTGCGCCTATGCGCTCCATTTTCCGCCGCGCCCTGTGTGCGCTGCTCTGCCTGTGCCTGCTGCCCTGCGCCGCCCTGGCCGAAAGGGATGTCTCCGGCGTGCGCTTCGACGTGGCCTTTACCATGGATCCCCAGGCCTTCTCTCCCGAGCAGCGCCCCCTGGCCACCGGTCTGGCCGATCTGATGAACATCCTCACCCTGAAGGGCAGCCTGGATCAGGCCTACACCGGCTGCTTCGACCTGAATACCGAGTGGATGCTGAATGGCGAGGATGCCACCCGCACCACCCTGCGCCTCTTTGGCACCGAGGCCTTCTGGGGTGTGGAATCCAGCCTGCTGGGCGATGAGATGCTGATGGTGAATATGATCTCCCTGCTGGAATTCTCCATGAAGATGTATTTCCACCTGGAGATCCCCCTGCAGCGCCTCACGCTTTTGATCTCCCCCTACGTCCACACCAGCGCCTTTGAGGCTCTGGGCAGCGCCTGGCAGAGCGTGATGCTTGCCCAGGAGGGTGACCGCACCATCCCCTACGATCAGCTGCTTGCCCTGGCCAGCCAGCTGGCGGAGATCGCCGAGGGTGACCGCGCCTTCTACTACTGGACGCAATCCGTGGGCATGGAGGCCGGTTATGACGAGACCCTGATGGAGGTCATGCTCTCCCTGCCGGAATGGGCCGAGACCATTCTGGACGAAGAGGGCATCACCGTGACCACCAAGGGTGCCACTGAAACCTGGCGCACCGGCGAGACCACCCTGTTCACCCGCACCGTTGAGGACAGCGTTACCGCCTGGAGCATCACCCTGCCCGCCTTCCCCAATGGCTACGCCTTCTCCGCCTTCTACAACGGCCAGCCCGATGGGGAGCATATCCTGCAGGTGCGCATCGACGACGACTATGGCGACACCATGCTGGACAGCACCATCAAGGCCAACAACATTCCCGACCTGACCCGGGAGGTTCCCATTGCGTCCCCCTTCTCGCTGGAAGTGGAAATGACCGGCGACTTTATGGAAGAAAAGCTCCACCTGCTGTTTGAAGGCGAGGGCGAGGGCAACAACTTCTCCCTGCGGATGCTGAACGCCGCCACCCGCCAGCCCCAGCTGACCATGTTCGGCACGCTGGAGGCCACCACCCCCAGCACCGTGCCGGAGTTCACCACCGCCCAGCTGATGGAGGGCATGAACCTGCTTTCCATGAACGACGTGACCCTCACCGAGCTGCTGGGCAATGTGGCGCAGCCCATGTTCGACGGCCTGGTGCCGATCCTGGTGCATATGCCCGCCTCCACCGTGCAGAGCCTGCTGGATCTGCTCACCGAGCATGGCGTGATCGATCTGCTGGTCAACGGCGGTGCGGCTGAATATGACGAATACGACGAAGAATACTCTGAGGAAGAGTATTACGAAGAAGAGTATTACGATTGACCCCAATCCAACCATACAGGAGTGATCATATGGCCATCCGTTACAACGAAAGCAGCAGGAGCTTCCAGCTGGACACCAAGGCAGCCTCTTACGTCATTGGCATCGTGGATGCAGAGGGCTTCGTCGGCCATGCCTACTTTGGCAAAAAGCTGGGCCAGGACGATGTGACCTACCTCATGCGCACCGGTGAAGGCCCCTTCACCCCGGAAACCAACGCCCGCGACCGCCTGTCCTTCCTGGACAGCTTCCCCATGGAATACCCCACCGGCGGCATTGGCGATTTCCGCGAGAGCGCCATGGTCGTCCGCAGCAATGGTGGCCACCGCGCCCTGCAACTGACCCTGGACAGCTACAACATCTACAAGGGCAAGAAGCCCCTGGAAGGTCTCCCTGCCACCTGGGGTAACGAGAACGACACCGAGACCCTTGAACTGGTGCTGACCGACAAGGTACTGAACGTGAAGGCCGTGCTTTCCTACAGCATTTTCGAGGGCATCGACGCCGTGGTGCGCAGCGTGAAGCTGATCAACGAGAGCGACGCCCCCGTGTTTATCGACCGCATCATGTCCGCCTCCATGGACATGGACAACAGGGAATACGACAAGATCCTGCTCACCGGCTCCTGGGCCAGGGAGCGCCACATCAACCGCACCCCGGTGAACTACGGCATTCAGGGTATGTCCTCCCTGCGCGGCGAGGAAGGCCATCAGACCCACCCATTCATGGCGCTGCTGGACAAGACTGCCACCGAGGACGCCGGCGATGTGTATGGCATCAATCTGGTCTACTCCGGCAACTTCCTCACCCTGGCCGACCGTGGCCAGTTCGACACCGTGCGCGTCATGACCGGCATCAACCCGGAGGGCTTCTGCTGGAAGCTGAACCCCGGCGAGAGCTTCCAGGCACCCGAGGCCGTGATGGTGTACTCTGCCGAGGGTCTCAACGGCATGAGCCACGCCTTCCACGACCTGTATCGTCAGCATCTCATCCGTGGTGAGTATCGGGACAAGAAGCGCCCCATCCTCATCAACAACTGGGAGGCTACCTATTTCAATTTCAACACCGAAAAGCTGCTGGACATCGCCCGCCAGGCCTCCAAGCTTGGCATCGAAATGCTGGTGATGGACGACGGCTGGTTCGGCAACCGCTTTGATGACAACCGCGCCCTGGGCGACTGGTTCGTGAACGAAGACAAGCTCCCCGGCGGCCTGAAGCACCTGGTGGACGAGGTGAACAAGCTGGGCATGAAGTTCGGCATCTGGGTAGAGCCGGAAATGATCAGCCCCGATTCCGACCTGTATCGCGCTCACCCCGACTGGGCCATCCAGGTTCCCGGCAGAACGGCTGGCCTGGCCCGCAACCAGTATGTGCTGGATATGTCCCGCCAGGAGATCCAGGACTACGTCTTCGACATGATCGCCAAGGTGCTGCGCAGCGCCAATATCGAGTACGTCAAGTGGGACATGAACCGTCCCCTGTCCGACCTGGGCAGCTATGCCCTCTCTGCCGAGTGCCAGGGCGAACTGTATCACCGCTATGTGCTGGGCATGTACCGCCTGCAGGAGCGCCTGACCAGCGAGTTCCCCCACATTCTGCTGGAGAACTGCTCCGGCGGCGGCGCCCGCTTCGATGCCGGTATGCTGTACTACAGCCCGCAGATCTGGTGTTCCGATGACACCGACGCCATCGAGCGCCTGACCATCCAGGAAGGCACCGCGCTGATCTATCCCCTCTCCGCCATGGGCGCCCACGTCAGCGATTGCCCCAACCACACCGTTGGCCGCACCACGCCCTTCGAGACCCGCGGCTATGTGGCGCTGGCCGGTACCTTCGGCTATGAGCTGGACGTGACCAAGATCCCTGAGGAAGACCGCAACATGATCCCCGACCAGGTGGCCATGTACCACAAGTACAACGACCTGGTGCGCACCGGCGATTACTACCGCGTGGCCTCCTACCAGCAAAACCGCATGTACGACTGCTGGATGGTGGTGAAGAAGGACAAGTCCGAAGCCCTGGTGACCTACATCCAGGTCATGGGTCGTCCCAACGCCCACTCCCGCCGCATCCTGCTCAAGGGGCTGTGTCCCACCAAGACCTACCGCATCGAGGGCGAAGACCGCACCTACCTGGGCAGCACCCTGATGCAGGCCGGTATCCTGATCGGCAACCTGTGGGGCGACTACAAGGGCAAGCTGATCCACATTGTGGAAGCATAAGGCCGGAGGACGCATCATGAAAATCAACACCGCCGATATGCAATGGACCCGTGCGCCCCAGCAGTACACCGTGACCGAGGATCGGGTGGAGATCATCACCGAGCCGCGCACCGACCTGTGGCAGCGCACCTATTACCACTTCCGCAACGACAATGCCCCCGTGCTGCAACTGTCCACGGAGGAAGAGTATTTCTCCTTCTCCTTCAAAACGGATTTCGACAGCCGGGTGCGCTTTGACCAGAGCGGCGTGGTGATGTACCTGAACAGCGACAACTGGCTCAAAGCCTCTGTGGAATACGAGAATGGCGAGATCCAGCGTCTGGGCAGCGTGGTCACCAACAACGGCTATTCCGACTGGGCCAGCGTGGACGTGGATGCCTCCATCAAGTCCATGTGGTTCCGCCTCAGCCGCCGCGGCCAGGACTTCTGCGTGGAAAACTCCACCGACGGCGTTCACTACAAGCAGATGCGCATCTGCCATATGTTCAATGTGGATCGAACCGTCACCTTCGGCATCTATGCCTGCAGCCCGGAGGAAAGCTCCTTCAAGGCTACCTTCACCCACCTGGAGATGACCGAGTGCAAGTGGCTCCCCCACGACGGTCAGGCGCCTGACGAAGAATAAGTACCACCACACCCGCCAGCAGGATGCCGCTTCCCTGCTGGCGGCTTTTATGTTCACAAAATGTTCAGAAGCGAACCATTGACACCTTTTTGCCAATTCGTTATACTGAATTATCAGCGGGTCTCCCGCTTGTTTACCATTCCTTCCGGATTCCTGCAAGAAAGGATGATCCTACCCTATGCTGAAAACCCTGATGAGGCAGATCAAGGAATACAAAACTGTCTCCATCCTCACGCCCACCTTTGCGGCGCTGGAGGTGCTGATGGAGGTACTGATCCCCTTCACCACCGCCTCGCTGATCGACCAGGGCATCCAGGCTGGCAACATGGCCGAGATCCTCAAATATGGCCTGTATATGATCCTGCTGGCCTTTTTGAGCCTGTTTTTCGGCGTGGCTGCGGCCAAAACGGCTGCCAAGGCCTCCGCAGGCTTTGCCTATAACCTGCGCGAGGCCATGTATGAAACGGTGCAGACCTTCTCCTTCTCCAATATCGATAAGTTCTCCACCGCTGGTCTCATCACCCGCATGACCACCGATGTGAGCAACATCCAGAACGCCTTTCAGATGATCCTGCGCATTGCCGTGCGCGCACCCTTGACCATGATCTGCTCCATGGTGATGTGCTTTGTGATCAATCAGCGCCTGAGCCTGATCTTCCTTGTGGCGCTGGTCATTCTGGCGGTGGTGCTGTTCAGCATCATCCGCGTGGTGTCCAAGCTGTTCCAGCAGGTCTTCCAGAAATACGATGCGCTGAACGCCTCCGTGCAGGAGAACGTGTCCGCCATCCGCGTGGTGAAGGCCTTTGTCCGCGAGGAGCATGAGACCAGCAAGTTCACCAAGGCCGCCGAGAATGTCTACAAGCTCTTTGTGAAGGCCGAGAGCATCGTTGCCCTCAACGGCCCCTTCATGATGCTGATCGTTTATGGCTGCATCATCGCCCTGAGCTGGTTCGGCGCGCACTTTATCGTTGCCGGCAACCTGACCACCGGCGAACTGACCTCCCTGTTCAGCTATGTGATGAGTACCCTCATGTCCCTGATGATGCTCTCCATGATCTTCGTGATGCTCACCATGTCCACCGCCTCCGGCAAGCGCATCTGCGAAGTGCTGCACGAGAAGCCCGACATCGTGAATCCCGCTAACCCCGTGATGGAGGTAAAGGACGGCGCCATTGATTTCAATCACGCCTTCTTCTCCTACCACAAGGGCAGCGGCGAGGACGCCCTGAAGGACATCGACCTGCACATCAACTCCGGCGAGACCATCGGTATCATCGGCGGCACCGGCTGCGGCAAAAGTTCGCTGGTGAACCTCATCAGCCGCCTCTACGACGTAAAGAGCGGCTCGGTGTGCGTGGGCGGCCTGGACGTGCGGGAATACGACCTGGACACCCTGCGCAATCAGGTGGCCGTGGTGCTGCAGAAGAACGTGCTGTTCTCCGGCACCATTCTGGACAACCTGCGCTGGGGCAAGGAGGACGCCACCGAGGAAGAGTGCCGCGAGGTCTGCCGCCAGGCCTGCGCGGATGAGTTCATCGAGCGTATGCCCGACAAGTACAACACCTGGATCGAGCAGGGCGGCACCAATGTTTCCGGCGGGCAGAAGCAGCGCCTGTGCATCGCCCGCGCCCTGCTGAAGAAGCCCAAGGTGCTGATCCTGGACGACTCCACCTCCGCCGTGGACACCGCCACCGATGCCAAGATCCGCAAGGCCTTTGCCCAGAAGATCCCCGGCACCACCAAGATCATCATCGCCCAGCGCGTTGCCTCGGTGGAGAATGCCGACCGCATCATCGTGATGGAGGATGGCCGCATCGATGCCTTCGACACCCACGAAAACCTGCTTGCCACCAACGAGATCTATCGCGAGATCTACGAGACCCAGACCCAGGGCAGCGGCGACTTTGACGAGCCTGCGCCCGATGCGGAAGGAGGCGACGCCAAATGATGAAAGGTCCCGGTCGTGGTCGCGGCCCCATGATGCCCAAGGGTTCCTTCAAGGGCCAGGGCAAGGTGCTTGCCCGCCTGCTGAAGCTGGTCATGGCCAAATACAAGTGGCACTTCCTGGCTGTAACGGTGCTGATCATCGTTTCCGTGCTTTCTGCCCTGCAAAGCACCCTGTTCACCCGCACCCTCATCGACGATTACATCCTTCCCATGCTGGAGGCCCAGAAGCAGGGCATCGCCCCCGACTTTGCTCCCCTGGCCGCCGCCATTGGCCGCCTGGCCATCTTCCTGGTGCTGGCCATTGCCAGCTCCTATGGCTACAACCGCATCATGGTCAACGTGAGCCAGGGCAGTATGCTCCACATCCGCACGGAGCTGTTCTCCACCATGGAAAAGCTGCCCATCAGCTACTTTGACACCCACGCCCATGGCGACATCATGTCCGTCTACACCAACGACGTGGACACCCTGCGCCAGCTCATCGGCGGCACCCTGCCCCAGGTGATCAACTCCGCCATCACCATCGTTTCCACCTTTGTGAGCATGGTCACCATGTCCTTCCCCCTCACCCTGCTCTCCCTGGTGATGATCGCCGTGATGATGGTCACCGCAGGCAAGTTCTCCGGCAAGGCTGGCACCTACTTCGTTGCCCAGCAGAAGAACCTGGGCGCTGTGAATGGCTACATTGAGGAAATGATGGACGGCCAGAAGGTGGTGAAGGTCTTCTGCCACGAGGACAAGGCCATCGAGAAGTTCCGCACCCTGAACGAGGAGCTGCGTTCCTCTGCCGAAAACGCCAACTCCTATGCCAACCGCCTTGGCCCCATCAACAACAACCTGGGGCATATCTCCTATGTGCTGATCGCCGTGAGCGGCGCTGCCATGGCGCTTTCCGGCTTTGCCAGCATGACCCTTGGCCGCCTGGTGTCCTTCCTGACCCTGAACAAGAACTTCACCCAGCCCGTGACGCAGATCGCCCAGCTGCTGAACTCCATCGTCATGGCCATGGCTGGTGCGGGCCGTGTTTTCGCCATGATGGACGAAAAGCCCGAGGCCGATGAAGGCTATGTGGAGCTGGTCAACGCTGTTGAGAATGCCGATGGCACCCTCACCGAGACCAGCGAGCGCACCCACCTCTGGGCCTGGAAGCATCCCCACAAGGACGGCACCATCACCTACAAGAAGCTGGAGGGCGGCGTGACCTTCGACGATGTGGACTTCGGCTACACCGAAGAGAAGACCGTGCTGCACAACATCACCATGTATGCCATGCCCGGCCAGAAGATCGCCTTTGTGGGCGGCACCGGCGCAGGCAAAACCACCATCACCAACCTGATCAACCGCTTCTACGATATTCAGGACGGCAAGATCCGCTACGACGATATCAACATCAACAAGATCAAGAAGGACGACCTGCGCCGCTCCCTGGGCATGGTGCTGCAGGATACCCACCTGTTCACCGGCACCGTGCTGGACAACATCCGCTATGGCCGCCTGGATGCCACCGATGAGGAGTGCATCGCCGCCGCCAAGCTGGCCAACGCCGATGCCTTCATCCGCCGCCTGGAGGATGGCTACAACACCATGCTCACCGGCGACGGCGCCAACCTCTCCCAGGGTCAGCGCCAGCTGCTGGCCATCGCCCGCGCCGCCGTGGCCGACCCGCCCGCCCTTATCCTGGACGAGGCCACCTCCTCCATCGATACCCGTACCGAGACCCTGGTGCAGCAAGGCATGGACGCCCTGATGAAAGGCCGCACCACCTTCGTCATCGCCCACCGCCTCTCCACCGTCCGCAATTCCGATTGCATCATGGTCCTCGAGCAAGGCCGTATCATCGAGCGCGGCACCCACGACCAGCTCATCGACCTCCAGGGCAAATACTACCAACTCTACACCGGCAACGCTATCACGGCTTAAGGGCTTCGCCCTTAAGAATCCCACCAGAGGCTCTGCCTCTGGACTCCGCGAAGGGTCTTCGACCCTTTCGAAACCCATCTTCTGTGATTGGAGGATGGGTTTTCCCTTTGCGGGGGTCACGGCGCGAATACGGTCGCGCCGCGACGCGGGGCAAATATCTTGGCTCCCCCTTTGGGGGAGCTGTCAGCGCTTGCGCTGACTGAGAGGGCTGCGCTGCTTGCTTCAACACCAAACTCCCCCTCGCCCGCAGTCCCACACTCTCAATTCCGCATTCCGAATTCCGCATTACAAAAAACCTAGAAGCAAGCTTCCAGGTTTTTTCTCACTCCAGCCCGAAGAATTCCTTCAGCGCCTTTTGGTTCTTTTTCAGGTCCGGCTTGATCACCGCCATGCCGTCCACCGTGGTGTGGTGTCCCGCGCCGCTCACCGGGATGGATAGCGTTTCAAAGCTGGCATTCTTGCACCGCAGCGCCAGGGGGATCAGGTCAACGGCGTCCGCAATGGTCAGGTCGGTTTGCACGGCGTCCATGTTTTGCAGGATCAGCATGGTGATCTCCGCCATGCTCAGCTGGGTCACCTTGTGAAAGGCGGCCTCCAGCACCTTGCGCTGGCGGGCGGTGCGCTGCACGTCGCCGTCGATCTTCCGTATCCGGCTGAAGCACAGCGCCTGCTTGCCGGTCAGATGCACCAGCCCGCTTTCCTGCAGCAGCTGATCCTCCACCGCATCGCCGATCTTCTCGTTATAGAACCGCAGGATGCTGTTCACCTGCTGGCGTTCCTTTTCGCTGACCTCCACCTCCACGCCGCCAATGGCGTCGATCACCTTCACCAGCCGCTCGAAATTGACCTCCACATAGGCATCCGCCGTCACGCCGAAGTTGGTCTCCAGCGTCCTGCGCAATAGCTCATGCCCGCCCCAGATGTAGCTGGCGTTCAGTCGATTGCTGCCCTTGCCGGGGATCTTCACATACATATCCCGCAAAAACGAGGCCATGCGGATGGTCTTGTCGTCGCCGTCCACCTGCACCAGGATCATGGTATCGCTGCGGCCGCGGTTATCATCGTCATAGGCGTCGCTGCCCACCAGCAGAATGGTGTAGGTGTTGCCCTCCGGCATGGCGATATCCTCCGGCAGCACCAGGAAAGCCGAATTGTCCTCCTCGCCCTCCTCCGGTATGGCCGCCATCATGTCCAGCAGTTCATCGTCGGTGTAAACCACCAGTCCGTCCTCTGCATGGGCGAAGGGCAGGGCGACCAGCAGGATCATCAGCAGGCACAGCAGGCGTTTCAGCATGAAAGCTCCTTTCGTTTATCCATTGGCATGGTGGTAGAAATCCAGATCGAAGTGGATCACGCACACATGGCGAGAATCGACCTCCTTCGCAGCATCCGAGATGCGCTTGCGCAGGCCTTCCACATCCTTGTAGTCCACGGGCAGCGCCACATCAAACACCAGGTTGATCTGCTCCTTGCCCGGCACGCGGCGCAGGTCGTGGAGCATCAGGCCTTCCTTCTCCAGGCAGGCGCTCAGGTGGGCATGAACGCGGTCGGTCTCCTCATCGCCAGTCACGATGGGATCCATGTGGATGCACACGATGATGTTCAGCTTCTCCGCGATCTCCCGCTCTGCCCGGTCAATGATCTCGTGCAGGTCGATGAGATTGCCGTCCGCCGGCACCTCCGCGTGGAGCGAGGCCATGCAGCGGCCGGGGCCATAGTCATGCACCATCAGGTCATGCACGCCCAGCACATTGTCATAGGCCAGCACCATGTCGTAGATCTTCCGTCCCAGCTCCTTGTCCGGCTCGCCGCCCAGCAGCTGGTCGATGGTGCTTTTGCACACGTCAATGCCCGCCTTGAAGATCAGCCCCGCCACAATGAGACCCATCCAGCCGTCCACCGGCCAACCAAGGAAATGCCCCACCAGCATACTCACCGCCACCGCGCTGGTAGCGATCACGTCCGACAGGGAGTCCTTGCTGGCGGCCAGCAAGGCAGCGGAATCAATACGCCCGCCCACGTCCTTGTAGAACTGGTAGAGCCAGGCCTTCATCAGGATGCTGATCACCAGAATGATGAAAGAGACCCAGCCAAAGGCCAGCAGCGAGGGGTGCAGGATGCTGTTCACCGCGTCCTTGAGCAGCTCAAAGCCCATCAGCAGGATCAGCGCGCCCACACCCAGAGCGCCAATGTACTCCATGCGCCCATGGCCGAAGGGATGCTCCTTGTCCACAGGCTTTTGGGCAATGCGCATCGTCACCAGCGACACCACGCTGCCGCCTGCGTCGGAGAGGTTGTTCACCGCATCCGCCGCCACGGCCACCGAGCCGGTGACGCTGCCGATAATGAACTTCATCACCGCCAAGAGTGCATTCACCACGATACCTGTGGCAGACCCGGCCTGGCCGATCTTGCCCCGGTCGTCGCTGTCACCAATCAAACGATCAAGCAGCCACTGATTCATCCCTGTTCCTCCATTTTCCATTGGGCAGCGGCCGCCAGCAGCGCATCCCGCTGGTTGTCCAGCCGCTCCGCCATCACTTCGTTCAACAGATATTCCAGACAAGCGCCAATGGCCTTGCCCTTTAGCCCCGCAGCCATCAGGTCGCCGCCCTTCACCGCCAGATCCTTCAGCGTCACGCAGGGCTGGCTGGCGATCAGCTCCACCAATGCAGCCCGTATCTCCGCAAAGCGCTGTTCGATCTCCTCATCCGTCAGCGTTCCCTTGCCCATGGCGTCGGCTCGCTGCACTTCGATGAGTTGCCACAGGGCTTCCTCGCCAAACTTGTGCAGGCGGCGCTTGAGCAGCGTGCGCTCGGTGGAAAGCGGCCAGTCGTGGCAGTTCACCAGCAGCACCACCCGCTCATGGGTAGCATTGTCCACCCGTAGGGAGGTCAGCACCTTATCGGCGATCTCCGCAGAGATCTTCTGATGCCCATAGGCATGACCCACGCCATTTTCGTCCATGGTGAAGGCCGCGGGCTTGCCGCTGTCGTGCAGGAGCATGGTGAGCCGCAGCACCTCCGTGGCAGGCACAGCCTCCACCGCGCGGATGGTATGCTCCCACACATCGTAGCGGTGGTGAGGCGTGTGCTGTTCAAAGCCAACCATGGGGTTGACTTGCGGGATCACCTGGCCCATCACATCATGATAGCTGCGCAGGATATCCCCGGCCCCCTTGCCGCAGAGCAGCTTCGCCAGTTCCACCCGGATGCGCTCCGCCGCCACATCGGCCAGGGTCTCCTTCAGGCTATGCACAGCGGCTGCCGTTTGTTCCTCAATGGCAAAGCAATAGGTGGAAGCAAACCGCAGCGCCCGCAGGATGCGCAGCGCGTCCTCATCAAAACGGCGCTCTGCCTCGCCCACGCAGCGGATGATCCCCGCCGTCAGGTCCTCCTGCCCGCCAAAGGCATCCACCAGCCCCTCTTTGGGGTGGTACGCCATGGCGTTCACGGTGAAATCCCGCCGCGCCAGATCCTCCCGCACGTCCTGAACAAAACGCACCTCATCCGGATGGCGGTGATCGGTATATTCACCATCCACCCGGAAGGTGGTAACTTCATAAGGAATATGGTCAATGACCACCGTCAGCGTGCCGTGCTTCAATCCGGTTTCCACCACGTGCTGGTCGCGGAAGATGGCTTGCATCTCCTCCGGCAGGGCAGAGGTGCAGATGTCCCAGTCCTTGGGCATGATGCCCAGCAGGCAGTCCCGCACACAGCCGCCCACCACATAGGCACGGTGGCCATGCTGGTTCAGCCGATCAATGATAAACGCCGCTCCCGCAGGCAATTCAAACCTCAAATTCCTCACTCCTTAACGGCAATATTATAATAGAAGAGAACAAACCGCGCAAGTGCCGCGGGAATCCTAAAAAAAGTTTGTGAAAATGATAAAAAATGATTTACAAGTTGCACGATCTGTGATATTATGAGATGGTTAGCAAGTAGGCTCCATTGGTGGGCGGCTGCATGTGCATCCCCGCACGTGTTCCACCATACAGCCTGCGGATAACAGCAAGGCGCATCCCTCCGCACCTTCCATAGCGGATGGACGCGTTGTTCTGCGCTTGCTTTCACCAGGCGCAGAGCGACCTCAGGCGGCTGACTCCTAAGGTCGCCTGATGGAGGAAGGCCATTCTCCCCAACGGTTTCGGCTTTCCTTAACAAGGTTGCAGGCCGGGACAAATCCCCGGGAGTGGGTTGCTCCCCACGGATTGTGAAAAGCCTGCGTCTTCCGTTTCCCGGCTCATAGAGCCAAAGCACAATTTGGAGGTGTATTCAATCCATGGCACGCATTGCGGGCGTAGACCTGCCCAGAGAAAAGCGCGTTGAGATCGGCCTGACCTATATCTACGGTATTGGTCTGACGACCTCTAAGAAGATGCTCGAGGAAGTCGGCATCAACCCCGACACCCGAGTGAAGGATCTCTCCGAGAACGAGATCAGCAAGCTGCGTGACTACATCGAGCACAACCTGAAGGTAGAAGGTGACCTGCGTCGTGAGGTGTCCCTGAACATCAAGCGACTGATGGAAATCGGCTGCTATCGTGGTGTTCGTCATCGTCGTGGCCTGCCCGTTCGTGGTCAGAACACCAAGCAGAATGCTCGTACCCGCAAGGGTCCCAAGAAGACCATTGCTGGCAAGAAGAAGGCCGGCAAGTAATTGCATCGGCTGACCGAATTGAAAATCGGAGGGAAAATCAATGGCACCCAAGCAGAAGCTTAAGAAGGTCGTGCGTAAGCGCAAGGAGCGTAAGCTGGTCGAGCGCGGCGCCGCCCACATCAGTTCTTCTTTCAATAATACCATCGTGACCATCACCGACACGCAGGGCAACGCCCTGTCCTGGGCCTCCGCTGGCGGTCTGGGTTTCCGCGGCAGCAAGAAGTCTACTCCCTTTGCTGCTCAGATGGCCGCTGAGACTGCCGCCAAGGCCGCTATGGAATACGGCCTGAAGACCGTCGAAGTGTACGTGAAGGGCCCCGGCTCCGGCCGTGAGGCTGCCATCCGCGCCCTGCAGGCTGCAGGTCTGGATGTGAACATGATCAAGGACGTGACGCCCATCCCCCACAATGGCTGCCGTCCGCCCAAGCGCCGTCGCGTGTAAGGTAACGAAGGAGGACTTAGAACAATGGCTATCAATAAGCAGCCGATCGCCAAGAAGTGCCGGGCTTTCGATATCTCCCCGGCTACGATGGGCTATGGCAATAAGAAGTCTAACCGCAATCCTGGCGGCAACCGCCGTAAGAAGGTTTCCGAGTACGGCGCTCAGCTGAAGGAAAAGCAGAAGGTTAAGTTTGTTTACGGCATCCTGGAGAAGCAGTTCCACAAGTACTACCTCAAGGCTGCCAACATGAAGGGCATCACCGGCGACAACATGCTCCGCCTGCTGGAGCTGCGCCTGGACAATGTGGTGTATCGTCTCGGCCTGGCCAAGACCCGCCGCATGGCCCGTCAGATCGTCGTGCACGGCCACATCCGTGTGAACGGCCAGAAGGTGGACATCCCCTCCTACTCTGTGAAGGTGGGCGACGTGATCACCCTGCGCCAGAAGAGCGCCGAGCTGGAGATGTTCAAGGTTCTGCGCGAGGGCACCTCTACCGTGACCCCCAAGTGGCTGACCTTCGACGCTCCCAACCTGACCGGCACCGTGGCTGCCCTGCCCGCCCGCGAAGACATCGACCTGCAGCTGCAGGAGAACATGATCGTCGAGTTCTACTCCCGTTAATGAAGAGCGCTTGAGGCTGGCGGGAGTCATACTCCCCCACCTCACAGCATCGCTCTTCACCCAGGATCCGATTGAGGAGGGTAAACGAAATGATCGTAGAAATCGAAAAGGCACGCATCGAGTGCGTGGAGGTTGGCCAGAACAACTGCTATGGCAAGTTTGTTGTGGAACCCCTGGAGCGCGGCTTCGGTCACACCCTGGGCAACAGCCTGCGCCGTGTGCTGCTGTCCTCCCTTCCTGGCGTGGCGGTCTCCTCTGTACACATCGAAGGTGTGCAGCATGAGTTCTCGACTGTTCCCGGCGTGAAGGAGGACGTGACTGAGATCATCCTCAACCTGAAGGGTCTGGCTGTGAAGATGTTCACCGACAACCCCAAGCAGGTCATCGTTGATGTGAAGGGCCCCTGTGTTCTCACCGCGGGCGACATCAAGGTGGATGACGAGGTTGAGATCATCAATCCTGAAATGCACATTGCGACCCTGAACGAAGACGCTCACCTGCAGATGCAGCTGATGCTGGAGAAGGGCCGCGGCTATGTCAGCGCCGACAAGAATAAGAACGCCAGTATGCCCATCGGCGTGATCCCCATGGACAGTATCTTCACCCCCATCCGTAAGGTGAACTACACCGTGGAAGACACCCGCGTGGGCCAGATCACCGACTATGACAAGCTGACCCTGGAGATTTGGACCAACGGCACCCTGAAGCCCGAAGAGGCCATCAGCGGCGCTGCGAAGATCCTCTCCGAGCATCTGTCCCTGTTCGTGTCTCTGACCGATCAGGTTATGCCGGTGAGCATGGTTCAGCCCGAGGACGACAAGAAGGAAAAGGTCCTCGAGATGACCATCGAAGAGCTGGATCTGTCCGTTCGTGCGTATAACTGCCTGAAGCGTGCCGGCATCAACAGCGTGGCTGAACTGGTGCAGCGCAATCAGGAAGACATGATGAAGGTTCGCAATCTGGGCCGCAAGAGCCTGGAGGAAGTCGAGCAGAAGCTGGAAGCTCTCGGTCTCGGCCTGCGTCCCAACGAAGAATAACACAAGCGTGGGCAGGGAGCCTGGCTCCCCTCTCCGCATAGCCCGTGAAGGAGGAAATATCCCATGGCACATCAGCGCAAGCTTGGTCGCACCGCTGACCAGCGCAAGGCTCTGCTGCGTAACCAGGTGACCAACCTCATCTGGTATGGCCGCATCGAGACCACCGAAGCCAAGGCGAAGGAAGTCCGCCGCATTGCCGATAAGATGATCACCCTGGCCATCAAGGAATGCGACAACACCATCGCCACCACCAAGGAGACCCACAACGACAAGGGTCAGGTCATGACCATTGATGTCGTGAACGACGCCCCCTCCAAGCTGCACGCCCGTCGCCTGATGATGGCTTACCTGTATGATCTGAAGGAGCAGAAGCAGGCCGACGAGTCCAAGGCTGACTTTAAGGAGCGCACCAAGGACAACAAGCATCCTGTGGTGGAAAAGCTCTTCCGCGAAATCGGCCCCAAGTACAAGGCCCGCAACGCTGAGAAGAACTGCTCCGGCGGCTACACCCGCATCTACAAGCTGGGACCCCGTCGCGGCGACGCTGCCGAGATGGTCATTCTCGAGCTGATCTAACTTAACACCCAAACACATCAAAGCAAAGCAAAAGCGCTCTCCCCGCACAGGAGAGCGCTTTTTTTCATGGAGGTGTCGGAGGTGCCTCAGCACCTCTGACTGTAATCGTATCCGGCGGCTTTGCCGACGGGGCGGGTCGTTTTCGCTTCAGCGAAAACATTCCTTACACGGAGGAACGGCCGTGGACGGCGCTTGCGCCGGACACAGTGACGGAGTGCAATCTCAAAAAAGTGGCTTTCCACTTTTTTGACGCGCAAGCGCTCTCCCCGCACAGGAGAGCGCTTTTTTTCTTGCCAGATTTCATCTTGATTCGCCAGATGCGCCGTGTTATACTTTCATCAACATACCAGCACAACAACATACTGGAGGAAATCATCATGGACTTCGTGCGTTATTCCTGTGAGGATGGCGAGCTGAACGGCCTGCACCACCGCTTTATCCAGCCGCCGCAGATCGCCTACTTCGTCACCACCTGCGATAAATACGGCAACATGAACACCACCCCCGTCACCATGGGGACCTGCATTGGCCACAACTTCTTCTCCTTCACCCTGTCCAATCTCCACGCCGGTGCGGATGAATGGGATCTGGACAGCAACGACTGGAAGGATGGCATCAAGCAGGGCTATGCCAACCTGCGGGAGGTGCCGGAGTGCGTCATCAGCTACTACGGCCACGACATGGTGCGGGAGAGCTGGATCGCCGGCTGCCCCGTACCCAAGGGCATCAGCGAGATCGACGTGATGGGCTGCACGCCCCTGCCCTCCAAGGTGGTCAAGCCCTGCGGCATTGCCGAGTGTCCCATCAACCTGGAGGCCAAGGTACTGCACGTTCACAAGCTGGGCAAGCGCTGGACGAATTTCATCTGCGAGATTGTCTACAGCACGGTTCACAAGTCCCTGGTGGACGCCAACGAGCATGGCCCCCTAGCAGGCTATGGTATGCTGGCCATGGATCCCGTGTTCGAGGTGATGATCGCCAGCGGCAACACCCCCGAAACCAGCACCTATCGCCTCTACTACGACCGCCTGGACTTCGACAAAATCGAGCGCTGCCCGGCGGATGTGGGCTACGACGCTGACTGGATCGGCACCTTTGAGCAATGGATCCACGACGAGGTGGGTCATGGCCACATCACCCCTGCCGAGGAAGCCCGCGCCGTGGAGCTGAAGAAGCTGTGGGAGATCAACCGCGACCCTGTCAGCAACGCCGCTGTTCGTGCCGAGCTGACCGGCCTGCTGCGCAAAGCTGTGGGCAAATAAACAAGAACCGCCCTTTTCAAGCCGGAAGGGCGGTTCCTTTGTTATTGCTTGCTTTGGTACAGGTCTTCCTCTCGCTGCGCCATCTCCTGCATCTGCTGGATCATGGCATCCACAATGCGGTCGCGCTCCTCATTGGGCGGCGTGTCCGGATCATAGGTAATGGGGGTGCCGAAGCTCAGCGTGCGGGCATTCTTGTGGGCAAACATGGGCAGGAAACGGCAGCGCTTGCCTGTCTTGTTGTAATAGATGGGCGCCAGCATGGCAAAGCCGCGGAACATCTCGCCAATACCAGCGCGCTCGTAGCCCTTGCCCTGCTCCACGGCGTCCGGGTTCTCCGGGAAGATCAGCAGGTTATCCCCCGCCTCCATGGCCTCCACCGAGAGGGTGAAGGTCTTCATCAGCTCCCGCAGCTTGTTGCGGTACACCGGGATGCTCTCCAGCTGCCCCATCGCCCACACGGACAAGGGCCCGATCAGATTGGCGATGGGCCACTTCAGCTTCTCCGGCAGCCACTTTTGCCTGGAAATGGTGTACTTATGCACATAGGCCGCCACCTCATCCTTGTCCACCACCATTTCGCTGATGCTCCAGGGGCGGATCGGCACAGGAATGTTCAGCATACAGGCAATGGGGCCATACAATTCGCCATGGTTGCACAGGAACACAATGGGGTTATCGTCGTCCGGCTGAATGTTCTCCGCGCCCTTCAATTCATGCCGGAAGAAGGGGCGCAGCAGCGCCATCAGCGCCCGAATGAAGAAGGGCTGGCTCCTGCGCTGGACAACCACGCCTTCCAGTTGCCGCCGCAGGGCAGGATTATCCCCGCCCGCCTCCTTCAGGTGCAGAAAGCGGCTCAGCTTCTGCATATGCCGAGTGCTGAGGGGGAATTTCAGCACGCTCAGCAGGGCCGACAGCACCGTGAGCATGGCGGGCAGCACCATCAGCGGCTGAAAGCGAGCGGCCAGCTGGCTCACATCCCTGGGCAAGTCCTTGCCGGTGGCAAAGCACAGGGCGGTGAGGGTCACCAGCGCCAGCATCTGCCCCAGCAGAATGGCAAACTCCACAATGGCCGTGCGCATCTGCCGGAACCCCGGCGTGCCGCCATCGGCTGTGAATCTGGCCACCGCAGCCATAGCCTGTTCCATTCGCCCCATGCAGGTGGCACAGATGGACGCACCCGCCGTGCAAAGCCCCAGGCTGATGAACACATACCCGTGCTGCAACACCTGCGCACCAATGGAGCGGTTGAACACGATCAGTCCATACAGCCACAAGAGCAGCGCCGCCAGCATCAGGTTGGTGGGGTCGTTGGGCTTGCCTCGCTTTTCCCTGCGCCGCAGGGTATATTCTGCCGCCTCCCGGGAGATCAGCGTGCAGGCCACAGCCAGGATCATATAGCCCAGCATTTGCTTGGCCGTAGCCGCCATGTAGGTATACAAAAGCACCAGCGTCATTTCCAGGGCGATGAGAATAAGCGCAGAAAGCTTCTCATAGCTTGTATAGGCATTGGCGCGGGACAGGGTCTCATGGGTCTTCTGCACCTGCTCAGGCTGGGCAGCGGCATCCATGGCCCGCATATAGGTACGTTCCTTCAACTGGCCATACACCGCCATACCGCTGCACAGCGCGTAGCAGCCCAGCAGGAACAGCCCTTCCTCCATGGTGAGATTGTAGAGGAAGATTGCCGCCATCACCAGCAGATGCAGCAGCTGCACGCCGCAAAGCAGCAGCACGAATCGCTTTTCCTCCATGCCCTGATGCACCGACAGCCGCACCAGCCGCAGGGTGAATGCATCCCGCAGGAGCATCACCAACACCAGCGCAAACAGAATCCACAGGCTGGGGCTGTCCAGCTGAATGGGGTAGATCACCAGCACGCACAGGTTCACCAACAGCAGCAGCACCAGCATGGCGCGCCGCCAGCCCTGCACCGTCTTGGGCAGGAAGGCCGAGTGATCCCGCATAAAGCTGCCATAAAACGCCACGGCCACCCGCCCGCTCATATACAGCGCGCCGCCAAAGATGGGCATATCCACCAGCATCCGCGACACCAGCATACAGAATATATAGGCATACAGGTCGCCCATGGCGCCAAAGGCGCTGCGACCCTGCTCTCCCTGCTGTTGCCTCTTCACGGTGGACACTCCTTTCTTCCCTATGATTGTAGCATATTCCCTCTGTGTATTTCAATCGTCAGTATTGTACAAAATGCGACTTTCTGCAAGCTTTACAAATTCTTCATTCTTTCCCGCAAAGCCTTGCTTTTCCTTGCTTTTCTCCCGTCAAAATGTCGCAAAGCCCGTTTGCGCCCCTTGACCTGAAGGGAACTTTGCGTCATAATAAACACAGGCAAATCCGTTATTCCAAAGGAGGCTTTCCCTTGTATACCGAGCAGGATCTTCTTTCCATCCGCAAGCAATTGAAAACCCGCTGGTCGATCCTTGGCGTGGTCGTCCTTGTGTTTATCGCCGGTATCGTCTATTCCCTCATCATCCGCGTGGAGGCCCTCACCACCGGGCTGACCATTGCGCTGGGCATCATTCTCATCCTCGCCTTTGACCTGACGCTGAAGCCTTTGCATTGCTATGCCTCCCTGCTGGACGATCTGCTCCATGGCCGCACCCGCCAGCTGGACTGCGCCTATCGGAGCATCGATGCCGATATCTCCCTGGTGGACGGCGTGAAATATTACGGCATGACCGTGCTGCAAGATGACGAGGACGGCGGCGACGCCTTCGAGCGTCTGCTCTACTGGGATGCCCAGAAGCCCATCCCCCAGCTGCAGCAGGGCGATAAGCTCCACATCGTTTATCATGACAGGATGATCGCAAGCCTGGATCGCGTGTGATCTCCACATCAAGGAAGGGGGCGCAAGCCCATGGCTGAAACCGTTCTTGTCTGCGTCACCGGGCAGCAATCCTCCAGCCGGCTGATCCACCGCGGTGCGGAGCTTGCACAGCAGCGGGGAGCCTCGCTGCTGGTGCTGTCCGTGTCCGGCAGCGGCGTTAATCTTCTCTCCAACCCGGATGTCAGCCAGGCGCTGAATGACCTGTATCGCCTCAGCGGCGAGGTGGGTGCTGAAATGACCATGCTCCACCACACCGATGCCCACCGCGCCATCTGCGATTTTGTGAAGGAGCGCAGCGTGACCCACCTGATCCTGGGCGAAGGCAAGCCCGGCAGCGCCTTTATTGCCAACCTGATGCGCGCCCTGCCTCAGGTCGCCTTCACCGTGGAATCCACCCCGTAATGCAAGCGGCACCCGCCGCTTTTTTTCAATTTGCCCCTTGACTCTCACGCCGCGTGATGCCTTACCATAGAGCCGAAAGGAGGTTGATGTGATGCTCACCATCAGCCAAGTGACCGAGCTGACCGGTGTCAGCCAGCGCACCCTGCACTACTACGATGAGATCAACCTGCTCAAGCCCACCCAGACCACCGAGGCAGGCTACCGCCTCTACGACAACGCCGCCCTGGAGCGACTGCAGCACGTCCTGCTGTTCAAGGAGCTGGGCTTTCCCCTGCGGGATATCGCCCGCCTGCTGGATGATCCCGCCTTCGACCGCACCAAGGCGCTGGAGCAGCACTTGCAGCTCCTTCAACTGAAAAAGCAACACCTGGAAAACCTGATCGACTTAACAAGGTGGCTATGCCTGATGGGTACCAACCACCTGGATTTCACCGGATTCGACAACAAGCAAATCGACGAATACGCCGCCCAAGCCAAGGCTACCTATGGCAAAACGGAGGCCTACAAGGAATACGAGCAGCGCTTTCTCACCCAGGATTCTGCCCGTCAGGCACAGACCGGCCAGGACTTCATGGCCCTGCTGAGCCGCTTTGGCGCGCACCTGGGCGAGGCTCCCGAAAGCCCGGAGGTGCAGGCGCTGGTGGCCGAGCTGCAGGCCTACATCACCGAGCATTTCTACACCTGCACCGACCAGATCCTGGCCTCCTTTGCCAACCTCTACGATGGCGGCGGCAGCTTCACGCAGAACATCGACAAGGCTGGCGGCTCCGGCACCGCTGCTCTGGCCGCCCAGGCCATTCGCCACTATACCCGCCATATTTGACGCATCCGCTCCTTTATGATAGAATATCTTGTTCTATTTTGTTACGAAGGAGCGCATCCATGGGCAAGCTTTATGAAACGCTGATCGGTGCTTATCGCCGCCTGACACCCAAGTTTGAAACCACCTGGGCCGAACCCTTTATCGACGAACCCTGCGTGTTCATCGGCAATCACTCCGGTGCCTTTGGCCCCATCGATATGTGCGCCCATTTCCCCTTCACCAAGAACTGCTATTCCTGGCTGAATCATGATGTGATGGACGCCAAGCTGGTCCCCGCCTACGTCCGTCAGGACTACTGGTGGAAACCCGGCTGCTGGGCAGAACCCCTGCTCAACGTCACCCTGCCCTACCTGGCTGCTGCCGTGATGCCCCCTGTGCTGCGCAGCGCTCCGGGCATCCCGGTCTACCACGACCAGCGGGTGATGCTCACCATGCGCCAGAGCATCCGTCACCTGAAGGACGGCCGCTACCTGATCATCTTTCCCGAGCAGCCCAGCGGCTACAAGAGCCACCACACCTGGATCAACACCGGCTTCCTGCACGTGGCGCCCCTGTTCTACAAGGCCACCGGCAAAGCCCTGCGGTTCTACCCCGTTCACATCGACCACCGCAACCACCGTTTCACCATTGCCAAGCCCGTGCAATACGACCCCAACCGCACCTTGGAGGAACAGACCGACGACATCGTTGCCGTGCTGGCTCCCGGCCTAAGGGGCGAGACAGCAGAATAAAGCACAGAAAAGAGCCTCCGATCATTCGAGTTGTTTTGTCAAGGGTGTTTTATCTTTTTTCCAAGAGTGAGCAAAGACAAAGTATGCTCGAATGGATGGTTTGGAACAAGAACATCTTCTGCGCTATCCGATAAGACGCTTTCTTTCGAGTACTGTATAGGCTGGCTGCAAGAATCTACAGATTTCTTTGACGATCTCGATCAGCCAGCAAAAGCGTTTACAGTCACGATCAATGCCGCTACTGGGGAAGTAATCAAAACCTATACTCCGGATTCAGTCTCTGAATAAACGTTAACACCCATTGGTTTGCGTGGAGGCTATCTCAACCCAACACATGACCTATCTCGCCCGCCCCCTCCGGGCGGGTTTTTTCAGCATTTGCAAGAAAAGATTGCCATGATGCGTTATAATACATAGATAGCCATTCACTCACGCATAAAAGGAGAAACACCATGAAGAAATTATTTTTTATTCTCATCGCTGTGCTACTACTGGCATTCTCTCAACAGGCTTGCGCACAAAGCGAGTTTCCACAGGAGATGTGGGTACAGTATGTTTCCTCCCAAGGTTCAGAGGAATTTGCAGAATGCTTCTTCTTTTCTCTGCCGGACGATTCAACAATGGCGGCCATCATTTCGCCAGGGGGACATATGTATTACTACCGTTGCGTGAACCGAGAGTGGAAGTCAGAAGCTCAGTTTTCACCGGTGGATGGCACATGGGAAATTGCTTTTGTTCGTCATGATACCACAACCCCCCGTTCTGATGGCTCATTCTATCCCGATGAACTTGGATTTGATTTGGTAAACCAGAAGAATGGTGATTACATTGCCTATCATTACAACGGTGAATATATGGTGGAATGCGGCTGGCGGAAAGCATCCGAATATCAGGGACATGTCATCCTTGATGAACATCAGCTGTCGTACTATCCGGATGGCACTAAGGTAGCCGAAGCTACATTCACGTTAGATGATGATCTGGTAACTTGGATTGGAGATTTTGACGATCTCCCCGGTACACCTGGGACAGCACAGGAACTGGTGGCTATCACGGAAGCATCCGTAGCCGATCTATTTCCAGGGTATACCCTTCGTAGCCATAGTTCTTATTATTCTGGATATGATACTGATGCAAGCTATAGCAAAGTCGAGAATGGTTGCCTGTATATCAAGCGAGTAGGATTCACAGCTGGAGAAGATGATA
This sequence comes from Clostridia bacterium, assembly GCA_017936765.1. Classification (GTDB taxonomy): domain Bacteria; phylum Bacillota; class Clostridia; order Christensenellales; family Aristaeellaceae; genus UBA11524. The sequence continues at coordinate 13,186 of JAGBEX010000029.1, read as the reverse complement.
TGTATGTGATGGATACCATACCCGTTCCTCTTTCAGAGGCACTTCTGAAACGACTTGAAACAGAACCTTTCAGTGAACTGATATCGACACACGGAGGTTCAGATTTGTTTCTTGTGGAGGATGCGCTTGATCTGGATCGTGTGCCTGTTCCCGGTTTAATCGTTGAATCCGATGCGCAGGAGAATGCTTTGATCCTGCTGACAAGGCTGGATGAGATCACATCACAGATTCATATTGTGACATTGAAAGATGGCATCTATTCTGTTGACAGTTCCAGACCTCTGCCGGGGAATGTGTATATGGATATTTTCCATAGCGGTGAAGATGAAATTGGCCTTGAATGGAATGGACAGGCGCAGCAAGCGGGCTTCCAGCGGATGGCAGATGGTACCTGGCAGATTGAATGGGTGATGAACGGTGGCGCTCCGAGCTTTGATTATAATGTTGAATTCTGTGGAGTAGCCTATGAGTGGTCGAATCAGGGAACAGACGGAATCTACATTGGTTCGTTGTCTGCCGGTATGAATAATCTGCTGACGATTGATCTGAATCAGCTGCCCACATCAATGGATTCGTTGCTTTCTCTGATTGACTCAGATGGCTGGGCAGTCGTGAACAACCCCGATCCAGCGGATCGGTTGCATCTTCGCGTTGATCCGAAGCGCGGAGCTAAATCGTTGGGTAAGTTCTACAATGGTACTCCGGTACGGGTGCATGAAACCAAGGGCGACTGGTGTCGCGTCACTATAGGCTTGGATGGGCATCTTGAAGGTTGGATGATGAAAGAGTTTCTTGCCTTTGGAGCACAGATGCAGGATGTGGACTGTGTATTTCCACAACTGTGCTTGAAAGAAGAACATCAAGATGCCCTCGCTTATGCGGATCAGGACATGGATGGCAATGGGTATCGCTTGAATGGTACTGTATGGATTGCGGGCGTCGTGGATGATGAGCTCTACGTGATCCTCACCACTCGCGGAGAGACAGGCTATATGCCACAGGAATGGTTCTGGGAAGGTAACGGCTAAGGATGTAGCGGTTATGCCGTCTCGTGATTAACAGCAGCATTGGTTTTGTTAAAGGAACGAAGGGAGATTGACACATGAGAATACTTCAGCGATACATTATGGTTGTCTTGATGGTTGTATGTCTGCTTCCCATACAGTATGGTTCAGCCGAGCTTGCTCCTGATCGGGTAGAATTTTACCGAGAACGCACCGAAGAATGGGAAGATGCACTGGGCGACTATGTGCGGTGGAATTACTATGACAGAGCGATGTTCTGTGCTATTTATGGCAGACGTCCAGGTGACTATCTGAATGACGAGGATGTTCAAGAGGATATTCCCAAGTTCCCACCAGAAGAATGCATTTCATATGAAGAAGCGTTGATGATCGCAAAAACATTCCTGTGTGATTATGAACCCCGCATTACAGAAGAGTATCTGAGCAGAATGAATGTAGCTTCAGCCTACTACGATTTCTGGGGGAATCCAATTACCACTATAACCAAAACAGCGCATGCACAGGTTTGGATTATTCAGTTCGGTGAGGAACATGCCTCTGGCAACTATATGGTTCGCTGTGATGCGTATATTGATGCTGTTACTGGCCGCGTGGTCTGCATCGATATAGGAATTGATATGAATGACCCGGATGACTGGGATAACTTCAGAACGATTCACCTTATATAACTTCGAAAAAGGATACAGTAATGAAGAATGAGAAGGAGGAACTTCCATGAAGAAACTAAATACTGTTGTATGCTTGATGCTGGTAATCCTCATGCTGCCCATTGTTGTTTTTGCTCAGACACAGGAAGAATGGAATCATACCGAAACACTTCAACACGCAACGGATGTATTTGAAATAACAGATGACGGGCGTAAAATGCATATTGTGACAGTCTTGGACGAAGGAACAGAGTATTGTCCATTAGAGAAGATTGTTACACAGGTCGATACTGCATTTGATTCCTATTTTTATTCAGATTCTCCGATAGAGTGGATCAGGATTTCTTATCATGACAGAGAAGGTAATGTGCAGCAGGGATGGATTGTGGCAAATACTGAAGCCATCACTGGGATCAATATGAGTGTATTCGACGATACTTCAAGCGAAGAATACAATGGGTATGACCTTGGGTTTGTTTTATGCGAAACTCTTTCGTTAAGGGAAAATCCGGATGCCACTTCAAAGATCATCCAGACAATGACATATGGGACATATTTTACAGTAATAGAGGAGAGTGGCTCATGGTACAATGTCACTTATCGTGATGAAGAAGGCTTGCGTTACAGTGGTTGGGTAAGAAAGGAATATGTTCTTGTGAACCCCGACTACTTTATACCAGATGGAGAAACCCCAGTTTATGCTATGCCTTCTGGTAGTGCAAAAAGAGTTGGACTGATTAGCGGCGAAACAAGATATCCAATCATTGGGGAGATTGATGGTTTCTTAGTGATTAGTCTGCGCGGAGCGAGTGGATTTGTTGTAAAGCCCTAAAAGGTAAGAGTTTTCCATGCTGGAAACTATAGCTCAACATTTTTCCATTTCGCAAGACTGACTGATGTAGGTTACTAAACAGAAGCGAGGCATCACCATATGAAGAAACTTCTCATCTTACTTGCCGGCCTTGCAATCATCGCCATGGTGGCTGCGCCCGTCATTGTCATGCAGCCGGATGAAGGCATCGATCCGATTGCTCAACCTGTCAATGCGGCGGAGGATTTCAACACAACTGTTGTGCTTTCGCAATTCACAGCTGCACCTACCCAGGCTCCGGCGGGAACAGAAATGCTCCTTGACTGCGCTGATGCAGATATGGCGATCACGATCCTGGATGGGTATACATTGCAGGAAGTGACTTCCGATGCCTACCATAAAGGCAGCAAGTATGTCTTTGTGAATCAGCAAACCGGCGTTATCTTTTCTGTTCATGGAACGCTTGAGGATGCAAAGAGCCAGAGAAAAATCCTGAACTCCGTGCGCGGCGATAAGAATAGTGCCGTTGTGTATGATCATACACAGATTGGTGCTTTCAGCTATTTGATTCACCATGCCAGCGACTGCAACTGGATCTGGAGTATCTGCATGCTAACAGACAGCGGTTTCAGCTATCGTTTCTGGTATGAATTCCCTGCTAAGCAGGGGCAGGACGCTATTCCGCAGGATGCACTTACTATGCTCAACAGCATCCGACTGTTGGCGAAAGCCCCCATCGCAGTGCAGGGCGTCACCAATGAACTTGAAGAAGATACCCTGGGCTGATCGGATCTGAGTTCCCGGTATTGAGAAGGTATGAGCCGAGATATATTAGTTCGGAAATAGCCGAACCCAGTCAATTTGCCCATGAGGATGTGTACAGTGATTCTTCTTCTAAGACTGTGCGTGTAGCATTCAGCATCGAGGCACATGATTGGGGCCAACCGGTTCGGAGGAAAAGCAGGAAGAAGAAACACAGACTTACTAACGCAAGAGAGCCAGCCGTGCGGACGGCTGGCTCTCTTATTCATTCGTAACAAATTCAAGAAAAAATGCACATCCTGCTTTCTGTTTCGTCTAACTATTGAGGGAACTATTTCATGATGCGCCCGACAAAGTACCCCTCATCAGTGAAGACGGTCAAGCTGACTCTCTTTCCGTGCTTGCATGTTGTGAATAATCGTGTGAATGTCCCCTCGGATGCAGAATAAGGGTCCCAAACGGATTCAAGGATAGAGGTAATGGGGTACTTGGTATCTTCTGTTGTTAAGACGGAACAGACACACTCTGACCTATCATTGCATACTGAGAAGTACATGAGTAAGCAGATAGCAATGAGCACAGCCAGGATAACGATCAGCTTCTTCATATGTTCCTCCATCAACCGCTCAAGCCGGGACAATACGAACAGAGACGCCTTGCTTCTCTGCATAGAATATGGTGTTCTGCGTTCCCCCATTGCTGCCATTATACGCAGCGATCACAAGGGCACTGTGATCAACCATCCAGCAGTTTCGGATCTGATAACAACCTCTGGTGTAGGACGGTGATATAGTACGGACCAGATCAGCCTCGGCGAGGACATCATGGTAGAGGCGCTGCCAGTCGCTGTTCCAACGTTCCTCAAAACCCGGATGTGGAACGGCACAAATCAGGTGAACATCAGGGTGAACCTTCTTACGGCTTAAAACAATAGCCGCTGCCCATAGGTCGGTTCCTCTACTCATTCCGGAAATGAAGGTACGGAAGCCAGCTGCTATTGCATCGTCAATCGCGGATTCCAATCCTTTACGCAATTCAGCCTCATCAACTGTCAGCTTTTCTGGTCGATGTCCGGTGAAGCAGCACCGCTTCTTCCTCTTCTCGATCTCGTTCATTCTCGTTACCGCCTTTCTGTACATCAAATACAGTATAACATGGCGGTACAGCTGGCACAAGTCGCCAGTATTTTACGCGACAGTTTGGCGGTAAAATATGAATGGAGGAGATTACGCTATGGATGTACTTGAAAGACTTCGCCGTCTGATGGATGAGCGCGGCTGGACGGTATATCGTGTTGCCCATGAAGCAGGGCTGAATGAGAAGACTGTTTATAACATCTACTCGCGTAACACGATGCCTTCCATCCCAACCCTCGAAGCAATATGCACGGCTTTCGGGATTACGCTTGCGCAGTTTTTTGCTGATGGCAAGATGATCGAAGTAACCCCAGAGCTGGAAGATGTGTTTGAGAGCTGGATCGTCCTTACACCTGAACAGAAAGAAGCTACACGCTCCATGATGCGAGCGTTTCGGCATGAGCCATAAATCAGAAGTTGCGTAAACGCCGCTTCTGATTTGTGCTTTTTGTGTGCCAATAAAGAATAACTCCCAGAGTAAGCAGGGAGTTAACTCATGTAAAAAGCCGCCGACACATCATCTGTGTCGGCGGTAGTTGTTTGAATCACTTCTCCAGCGTTACGGTGAAGGTCGGCATATCCTCAGCAGTATCGTTCTGGTCAATGGTCAGGTTGTGATCCAGCGTGAAGGTGATAGCAGTCAACGGTTCATCGCTGATGCGAGTAACGCTGCCGGTGATAGTAGCAGTCACCATGTCATCGTCCAGATGCAGCAGTGCATCACGCCAAGCCAAGGTATTACCATTTTGATCAGTCAGTGTGTAGAACTGCTCCAAGTTGTGCTCAGTAGGCTGCGGCTCATCATAGATCACTTCCAACTCGTAGTCTACTTGCAGGAAGCTCTGGGCGATGGACTTCACCGTCACCGTGTAGCCGTCGAAGTCAAAGGTAGTGGGGCTGGTCAGGCTGACCTTCTCCGGCACGGCTGTGGTGAATTCGAAAGTGATCGTATCCACCGGTTCAAACATGCCGGTGGACATGAGGCGCTCGTCGAAGGTGGTGTAGCGGGCGCGTCCCGTTCCGTCGATGGGGGTAGAAGTGACGGCATCCAGATACTCCATAATATCCACGCCGTAGCTGCAGCCGATCTTCCCCTGAGCGTGGAGCGCACGTAGACCGTCCTCAAAGGTCTCGAAAGACTCGGAGGCAGGTTGCCAGTCGTGGATTTCCACCAGCTCGCCCTTGGGGCGGTACAGCGTCAGGGTATAGCGCCAGGTTACGGGGCCATCGGCTGCATCATTGAACAGGGATGCGTTTACACCCTGATCGGCTGCTGGCGCATAGTTCGGATCGGTGCCGGGCAGGAGAAAGCCGAAGTCGTACGCTCCGCCGAAGCCGTTGTGGGAGATGCTCAGCTCCCGTTCGCCGCAGAATGCCTGCAACTTCGGGGACACATACATGGGAGACGTACCTTCGTCGGCGCCCATGGTCATGGTGAAGGCCAGGTCTTTCCCATCAAAGACAGCATCACCAAGGGTGAAGGACAGTCCATTGGACTTCGCTGTCGTCTCCAGCGGCACAATAGCTTCCTCGAAGGCTTCGCTGGTTTTTCCATCCGCAACATAGTTGCGGACGCTGTAGAAATGGACAAGTGCAAATGCCGTACTGCACAGCAGCATGACAATGACTGCTGCCATCAAAACAACTTTGTTGGGTTTTCTCATATAGCGTTCCTCCCGATACGTGCTGACGGCTTGCAGCACAGCATCGCGGCACATCTCTGGCGTCTCCGGAATGGCTCCGCGCAGATCGATGTCGTTTTTCTGATCCATGCTCACACCTCCAGCTCCTTTTTTAGTTGTTGCTTTGCTCGTTGTACTCGGCCGATGATGGTCGAACGGGGCAGCCGTAGCGTATGGGAGATTTCCTCATAGGTCATACCTTCCATGGAGTGCATCACCAGGGGAAGCCGAAGCTTCTCAGGAAGGCTCTGTAATACCATGGATAGTGTTGGATCATGTGCCGGTGCAGCAGGAATGATGGCTTCATCTATTGGTACGAAGGTTCTCCGTTTCCGTTGTATGTTCCGGCATTCATTGATCAGGATTCTGGTCAACCATGTCGCAAAATACTTGGGCTCTCTCAGAGTGAAACGCTTCTCCCAGGCTTTCAAGGCAGCTTCCTGCATTGCGTCACGACAGTCCTCGTCATTGTGGAGCAAGACATAGGCTATCCGGTACATCCGGTCAGTCTGTTCCACGACCCGTGATGCAAAATCATTTCTGTCCATTCGATCACCTCTTGTAACGTTACACCCTTTAGACGCAGAATGATCATGAAGTTTAATGCGCGAGAAAAAATTTTCTTAAGAATATTATATTGAGTATGGTGCTGAAATGCAAGACAGGAGCCGATGCGTGTGCATCGGCTCCCGCTATTCACTTGGTTATTGTAAGAACAATGCCATCCAGTGTGGTAAGGTCAGGATCGTCGATGCCTTCCCACATGGAGTATACATAGATGGTCAGCGTCTTCGGCATTGTACCCGTCCCAAGGAACGGGTGCGTGAAACTGGTACTACCGTGCGGGGAGGATTCACAAGAAACAATTCTTCTTCGATGAGCAAACGAGCATCCGGCGTTTGGATGCTCGTTTTCATATAGATTAGTCTGCTCGACGAATTGGCATCAGTTTACTTCTCTTTACAAAACAACTCAACCGCCATTAGGATCAAGCCAAGCACAATAAACACAACAGAAATGACAAACAGACAAGCTAAATCCATCTCAATAACAGTTGACCATAATCTACCGAGTTTGGTGTCCCAAGAGGTAACGAGATTGCTTCCTGCAAGAAAAACAATCGCTAACGCCCATATGCTGCCTATGAGTGAGATGAACCCACCTATCAATGCTCTTTTAATACAATCACACTCCTCATCAAATTCAGGTTTATAGTGTTCAAACTATTCAACCATAGTACCAATATAGAGCGTATCTGATGTTTTCCCAGTTGCAACCAGTTGTTTTGTGTCCGTCAGAAAGAAATTCGTATATACAGCATTGACCAGCACTTCGATAACGAAAATGTCTTTTCCATAAGAATGCCTCCTGATGTAGTTCTCGTATAGTAATACGAATTTGGAGGCATTTTCGTGACAAATCTTATAGAGTTATTTTAAAAAAACTGTAGACTGCTGGTGATTTTGTCACAAATTCTTGGTGCTTATCGTTTACTAAGCAAGGAGGTGCTGTGATAATGAAACAGCTTTTTATTAAAATTTTCTTGTGCATGATGATTCTTACGATACTCTGTATGGGTACTGCATTTGCGGATCGGTTCAGAGATACCTATGTAGAGGAACCGCCTGTAGAGGTTCTTCTGCATATTCAGAACAACTACGCTGGTTATTTGATGGAAGACTACATCACCATCAGCGGTACATCCAAGGGCGATTACGGCTTTGCCCTGATTTCCCTGAATGGAAGCCGTATTCTCTTGGGCTATCACGATAACGGTGATGGCATGAAATACTGGATGCGGAATGCAGATGCTGTTCCGCAGGGCGACGGCTATGTATACTTTGATCGTCATATGGCAGGCAAGTCCATCAGCCAGGGGAATACCAATGACGAGTACAGCAACGCCTTGGGCTTCGATGTGATCCGTATTGATAAGGAGCATGAGGAATACTGGATGCAGACCGTATCCTACCACTGGCGTAGTGGAAGCTTCCAGCTCTATGCCTATATGGATCGTCGTAACGGCAACTGCGAGCGAGCCTATGTGACGGACAGCGGTGTAAGTTACTATAACTTTACTGAGTCGAAGAAGCTTGGCCGTGTGGCTGGCACAGTACAGCGGAATTTGCGCTATGTGTCTTTTGACGCTCTGCCTAAAACCCGCGCACAGGCGAAGAAGGTGCTGAGCGTTGCTCCTGATATCCCGCGCGGCGAGCTTTCCGCGCAAAGCATCAAGTTCACCGGTGGCAAGAAGTATGAGGTCTATCAGGGGCCTGGCGTGGGCTACGGCCGCAGCGGGAATGGTAAGGCCGCTGTCAGCACTAACGACTGGATTCAGGTCTTCGGCAAGGAAGATGGCTGGATCATGATCCAGTATGACATCACCAGCGATCATATGCGTATCGGCTGGATTCGTGAAAGTGCGCTGCCCAGCAACGCCCAGGTGTCAACGCTGAATTTCTCTCCTATGGCAGCATATACGACTCGCAGTGTCTCTGTGACGGACGATCCGCTGTTCAGCGAAAAGTCTGTGCTGACTTTGCCGCAGGGTGCATGGGTTGAATGGCTCGCGACCATGGGTGAATGGGCCTATATTGAAAGCAGCACCGGCGACCTGATTCGTGGTTTTGTCCCCAAGAGCGCACTGACGTCGGATGTGGTGTTCCATCTGGAGAATCATCCTGATGCGAGCCTGCAGCGTTATCCTCTCAGGGGAACCCTGACGATCACCAACTCTGGCCGGATTACGCTTTCAATCACGACTGCAGCATGTACTGCGAATGGTCAGCAGGCAGCTTCGTTCGCCCTCTACGATGTTACGACTGGTCGCAAGATCGTCACCGCTTCGCAGGCTGCGGCTGGCTTCTATGGTCAGGGCAGTGCGGATTCCAGCGTGTATGATCTGTTGATCGTTCCTATTGACGCTCAGGGGAATGAGGATCGTACCCAGGCGATCAGCATCCAGCGGTAACGGCAAATGAAAAGATCGGCCTCCCTTGTCTGAACAGGGGAAGCCGATCTTTTGTTAATGGATGATTTTCCTGACGCTGGCTGCAATTTTGACCAGCGTATCCAAGGTCATGTTCTCGCTTGTTAAAGAGAACCAGCGGTGGTCGTTCGTCCATGTGATAGTGGTCACATGGGCAGATCCGTCAAACGATTCGCTTTCAACCAGATGGGCAACAGTCCCGCCAATGTTGATGAAACGGGTGGTTGCATTTTCCGTGGAGACGCTTATGCTGTCGGACTCATCGTACTCGGCGTAGCAGAAATTCTGCCCCAGATGATTTTGATAGATGATGCGTGGCGGCGTACTGTCCGTCATGCTGATGTCGTATCCCTCCGGGAGAGCAGAAGGGAAATAGAGCCCCGTCCAGTTCTGCGGTACGTCAAAAGCGCTATCCTGATCCTCCAGGAAATCTACAAAGACCCAATTTCTTTCTTCGTCTATGTGCACAACAAGAGTCAGCACCTTGGAGCGGAACACGGCAGAGGTAGCAAATGCAACGGAAAAGGATACCGTTAGTATCAGCAGCAGGCAGGCCGCAGCACGGAGAGTTGCAGGAAGCACCTTGCGCAGCACGGCGCGGAAACCATTGGCACGCATCTGCCGCTGCTGCTGTCCTGCCTTTGTGAAGGCGCTGGATAGCAACACGTCAGCACGTCTCTCATCGTCGGTGGTGAGCGGCGGATCATCTGTTTCGGACAGCTGCTGGACGGCTTCTGCGTCATCCAGGTCGAAGGCAAGGGCAATCATGATATCCAAATGCTCATTCTGCGCACGCACGAAGGATTCACGATTCATCATTGCACTTCACCGCCTTTCGTAGGGTCAAAAGGCTGTACGCTGCAAGCAAGATCGATGGTTTCGGCTTCAGTGAAGTGAAGGGTACGTAATCGATGCCAGCAGGATTCGCCTTCCCACAGGATCTCCAGCCGAGTCGTTCCCTTGCCATCGAAGTCGTTCTCCGTGAGGAGCCAACCGGTTTTATCACCAAGGATGACGGGTGTATAGCAGTTAAGGGCGGACTCGGTGGGCGCATCAACCTCTGCGTAGAAAACACAGCGCTGAATGCCGTCCCAGAATCCATACTCTTCTCCATCACTACCCCATATCCAGCCGATGTAGTAGTAATCCTCTGGAATAGCTGTGGGAATGTGTGAATATGGCCACTTCGTTCCGAGCGTATCGGCTTCACTGAAGGGCGTGTTGTTCCACACAGGCTGGCCGTGGGCGGCGTCTTGATGACAGTTGCTGCCATCAAGAGGCACTACGCTCCGGGCAATGGCAAACAACTCTTCAGCGCGAAGAGCAGCGCATCGTAACCAAAGTGTTCTGTCGCCGCATACCCAGATAAGCACACGATCTTGATCGGCGGCTTGAATATCGTCTGGCTCATAGAGCCAAGCTGTATGACCGTTCAGATCAACAACCTGCGCTGCGACGAAGGTTCCCAAAGTGCAGTCCATACTTGTATCATTAACGAACCACAACTCTTCTACGCCATTGCTGAAGAATATGTTACTGCCAGGAATCTGAAAGCTGGAGGCATACCAGCCGTCAGGTATCCATGTGGGGTAGTGTGTACCCAGCCACCCGTAAGGAGGGGCAAGGGCTGCATCTTTGTCGGGTGTAAATACGGGATGTTCCAGTCCGGTTCGGCGGACGCTGCGGGCAATGCGGAAGGCTTCCTCTCGGTCAAGTGCATAGCTTGACAGGGAGAACCAACGATCATCCTTGCTCCAGAGAATGTGGCAATAGGCGGAGGAACCGCTGCCCCCTTCAAAGATGATTGCGGGGCAGCCGTTGATATCCTCCCCATAACCAACCTCACCTTCATGGGATACGAGCAGATTTGCTGAATCTGTTTCTTCACTGAAATAGAACTTTGCTATTCCGCATTGATATTCAGCTTCTGCGAATGATGGATCGTAATTCTGCAATACAAACCTTTCTGGAATATGGGAGGGGTAATAGTCCCCCTGCCAAAACTCCGGGACAAAAAAGGAAGCATCCGGATCCTCCACAAAGGTGTATTGCACCTCCTGCGTATCTGGGTTCATCTCGATAAGCAGCTTCATGACCCTTGCCCGGAAGGTGGGGGAAGCAGCCATGGCAACCGGTACAGCAATCATGGCGATCAGGACCAAGCAGGCCACTACTTCAATGACTCGCATAGCAATGTGCCCGGCAGTCTGTCGCGTTTTCTTTCGCTTTTCAGTCCGGGAATGATGCTTGGCTTTGGTTTGGGCAGTGGCGAAGATCTCCTGCGCCATTGCCTGCTCTTCCGGGGTCAGCACGGGATCGGGAGAGTCCAGCAGGCGTTGTACTTCGTCTGCGTCATCCATGTCGAAGGATAGCCGGATCATCAAATCCAGATGCCGATCCTGCAACGTGGAGATTTCAACATGCTCTTTCATTCCGTCACACCCCTGTAGATCATGGCCTTCAGGTGTTCGCGGGCACGGCTGACATATTTGCGGACGCTGCTTTCAGACAGGCCGATGATCTCAGCAATTTGAGCATCCTTCATACCTTGCTGGCATTTCATACGCAAGATATCTCGTTCGCGTTCGGGCAGAGAATGAAGCGCTTTCCGAACCTCATTCAGCTCGTCCATCAACAGGATGCTTCCTTCCACGGATACTGTGGCGGGGTACTGCTGCATATCTCCATCTTCAATCTGCACGAAGCGGGTATTTTGTCTCTGCTGCTTGCGACAGAAGTCGATAGCCGTGTTGCGTACAGTGGTGACGATGTAAGAACGCAGCTTGCCTTGTTCAAGTGTGCGCACTGTATCCAACTTCAAGATCAGAGCAGCACAGCTGTCGGATACAATGTCCTCAACATCAGCACGCTCCTTAGTGAATCCCCATGCAGTCTTGAGCATAAGGGCGTAGTGCTTCTGGTAAAGTGCGGTCATGTACGCACGGTCATCCTCAGATTCGATGGTGAGAATGACAACAGGGATGATGATCATGTAACGATACTCCGTTTCTAAGGTGCATTTGGGAGGCAAACGATGTGGGCTCTGTAAGAGTGCTTCAGCATATCATCGTGGCTGAATGAAGGCATCAAGATGGGTGTATGGGAACACTACAGTTCTTCTGACTGAAGAGAAGGGGCAAAGCACACCGAGGATCATGCGATGGTCACGGGTTGTTATTCCAGCACATAGTCTTTGGCCTCCTGATGGGTGGTCTTGTTTACCACATGGGTTATATCCAGCACATCCAAGCCAGATCATAGTTAATATGTGGTGGTTTGTTGTAATTGGATAATAGTGTAACAAACTCATGCATTGATCCACATACTCCTGAGAGTCATATCCATTATATTAACATGTGGCCTTTCCGTCAATCTGTTAATCATTGCAGTATTGGAAGACGCCCGAAAATTGAGGGCGAGCCGGGGACAAAACTACTGACAAGCAAGTTGTCAGTGGGGATTCGCGATCTACCAAGTATAGATTAGCTCGCGTTCCCTCCTGAGTGACAAACTAAAGCAAACGTTTCAATAATCAGCCGCTAAAGCTAACAATCCTCCGCATGGTGTATTTCATGCGGAGGGTTTGTTGCAAGCACGAACATCATAGATGTATGACTGTTCATCGTGCATACCTATCCGGTTTCGTTTTCTTATTCTCCTGAATAAACTCTCGCTTCACGATCTCCAACCGCCGCACTTCCTCCTTCATATCTTCCAGCTGATAATCCAGCATAAATTGTTCCTTTTCCAGATACTCCAGAGCTGCCTTCCAGCCCTTGTAGTCGATCTTCTCCCCGTCATCCTGGCAGCGACGCAAGACAGACACCGCCTGTCTGTATTGGCGAAGCTCATACTCATACTTTCGTTCAAAGCCACTGCGTTTTGCTTCCGGCAGCTTCTCCCATGCGCGGTAATGCTTCTGGTATTTCTTCCACTTTTCATAGGATTCGATCCGAACACTCAGTTCAAGGGCGAGGTCGTGATTCTCCTTCCGCTTGCTTTTCAGACCGTAGATCTTCGTGTTGACGGTCTGAATTGCTGCCAGACAGGACGCAGCATCCGTGATGTTGTACTCATGCATGATGGACAAAAGTCCCGTGCTGTCGCGCAGACGATGATCCTTGCGGTTGGGCT
>JAGBEX010000028.1 GCA_017936765.1 Clostridia bacterium | reverse complement strand
GATGCCGTTGCGCTCAGTGAAGATGTACTGAGCCATCTTGGGGTTCCAGCGGCGGGTCTGGTGACCGAAGTGCACGCCCGCTTCCAGGAGCTGCTTCATGGAAATGACTGCCATTTGGGTATTCCTCCTTGTTTTTCCACCCTCTGACCCTGCGCGACCAGCCACCGCCGTGTGGCGGCACAAGCAATCGCGGGACAAAGGTGCGTAATCGGATGTATTATAGCATGATGTGCGGGAGAATGCAAGCTTTTTCAATGATGAATTAGGAATTATGAATGATGAATTGATGGTGTACCTTGTGCTTGCCCGACGCGGCACCAGGTCACAAACTAAATTCCGCATTCCGCATTCCGAATTTAATTTATTTGCCTTTCCAGCTATTTTATCGTATACTATTAGATGGATTTATTGTGAGGTAATTTTACATGAAGCATGATATCAAGCGCATCGTTGGTCTCACGGTGCTGGCGGTGATGGTCATCGCCGCCGTGGTGATGGGCGTTCGGGTAGCACGTTTGGTGGACTTGACCTATGTGGAAATGAACACCACCCCCACCCCGGAGCCGCCCGTCCGCAATGTGATGCAGGTCACCATCGACCCCAACGCACCCACGCCTCAGCCGGTTTTGCGCAGCGGCTCCCAGGGCGAGGAGGTGTGGCAGCTGCAGACCCGTCTGCGGGAGCTGGGCTACTACAATTCTTCTATTGATGGCCAGTTTGGCCCCGGCACCAAGAATGCGGTGATCGCCTTCCAGCGCCAGCACGGCCTGGATGCCGATGGCATTGTGGGCGAAGGTACCAAGGCGGTGCTGTATTCCGATCAGGCGCAGCTGAAGGCCACCCCTGCGCCTACCGCGCTGCCCACCGCCGTGCCGGAGGTGATCCCCGTGTGGGTTCGCTCCGACGGCCTGCCCCTGCTGGTGAACCGGGAGAACCATATGCCCCAGGGCTATCAGCCCGGCGAACTGGTGAACATGGCCGACTACTGCCCCAGCAATATCGTGAAGATCAAATACAGCAGCACCCAGGCCGAGCGGGTGGCGGTGGATGCCCTCATCGCCATGCTGAAGGTGGCGCACACCCAGGGCATCACCGTGTGGCAGGTCAGCGCGGCCTACCGCAGCGAAAGCTACCAGCAGCAGCTGTTTGACCAGCAGGTGGATGAGTACATCGACAAGAACGGCCTGAGCTACAACGATGCCGTCAGCGCCACCCGCCTCACCGTGATGGAACCCGGCTCCAGCGAGCATCACACCGGCCTGGCCTTTGACATCACCGTGCCGGGCGTGTCCTTCAAGGGAACGGAGCAGGCCGAGTGGCTGGCAGACAACTGCTGGGATTACGGCTTTATCATCCGCTACAGCGCGGACAAGGAGGATGTGACCGGCATCTTGGCTGAACCCTGGCACATCCGCTATGTGGGGCTGGAGCATTCCCTCCCCATGCGCGACGAGAACCTTTGCCTGGAAGAATACATCGCCAAATACGGCAGCTATTGATAAGGAGCGACCCTGATGATCCAATATGCCCTTGCCTGGCAGCCTCAATCCGACAACCTGGGCGACGATTTGCGCACCTATGCCGCCATGCAGCTCCTGCCCCGCATCGACCGGGTGCTGGACGCCGACAACCTGGACGCCCCCATCCCTGACCTGAGCGACGACGACCGGCTGGTGACCCTGATCTCCGGCAATGTGCTGCGGGAGAACACCCATTGGCTGCCGGAAAAGCATATCGCTCCGGTGTGCGTGGGCGTGCATCTCTCCCAGGAGGACGTGTGGGGCATTCCCTTTGCTCAGCTGAATGGCGCGGGGAAGGATTACCTCACCGCCTGCGCCCCCATCGGCTGCCGTGACCAGCGCACCGTGAACCTGCTGGAGCAGATCGGCATCCCCCACCAGCTCACCGCTTGCCTCACCCTGACGCTGAAGCGCCCCCAGGTGCGCACCCAAAGCTACGTCTGCTGTGTGGACGTTCCCCACGAGGTGGTGGAGACCCTGCAAACCTATGCCGCAGGCACCACCGTGCAGGAGCTGACCCATCAGCTCACCGATGCCTCCACCGATTTCAACACCCGCATGGACAATGTGAAGCAGCTTCTGCGCATCTACGCCGGAGCCAAGTTCGTGGTCACCCGCCGCCTGCATTGCGCCATGGCCTGCCTGGCCATGGGGACCCCGGTGCTGCTGCTCTACAACAGCGATTACGAGGACGTGACCCGCTTCGCACCCATGGATCAGATGGTGCGCACCCAGCCTGTGGAGACCTTCCTGCACCAGCTGCGCCAGGGCGGTATGCCCCAGAGCTGGACGAACCCCATGGGCATCGAAGCCTGGCAGGAGAAGCTCACCGCTGCGGTAGAGCAGGGCATCCGCACCGCCGAGGGCATGGCGCTGCCCATCATCCCCGATGACACCGCCGCCTTGTGGCGCACCCAGCAGATGCGCCAGCTGGCCGTGAGCAGCGCCGGAAAGATCCACCGCCTGGAGCAGCAGCAGCTCACCGCCCTGCACGAGAAGTTCACCTTCATCCTCCGGGAGGACAGCGCCAAGGCCGTCCTCACCACCATGCTGAACGAGCCGGAGGTGCGCACCGCCCTGCAGCGCGCAGCGCAGCGCAAGCTGATCCGCTCCCACCCCTGGCAGCAGCGCCCCGCCGCCTGGCTGAAGATGAAGCAGGGCAAGCTGACCCCCGAGGACTGGCACGCCCAGGCCATGGAGCAGCTGCAGCTGCTTGGCTGGCCGGAAGAGAACGAATAACACAAACCCGCCAAGGCATTCACGCCCTGGCGGGATTCTTTTGCTTATTTGGTTTTCCTTTCAATGGCGATGGTGGACGCCACCGCATACACCACCGTGGCGATGCCGATGCCCAGCACCCCGAAGAAGAGCCAATGAGCGTCCAGCCACACCTCCAGGGCCAGCACCGCAAAAACGATGCTGATCAGCAGGAACGCAATGGCCGTCTGGCGATACCAGGGCTTTTTGTCCAGCTTCTCCCGTTCCTCCGGGGAGGCGTAGATGTAGGCATTGTTGAGCAGGAAGCCCTTCTCCTGAAAGGCGCGGAGGCTGATGATCAGCGCCGCCAGGGACAGCGCCGCACAAGCGATGATGATGGCCGTCATGTTGTTCCCCTCCACTTATCGTCTTCCGCGGCCAGGCCCGCCATGACCTCCCCGGCCACCCATACCGCCGGGGCCACCATGGCCGCCGGGACGGTAAATGCCACCGGGGCGCTGAGCGCTGCGGCGGTGCGCAGGCTGACCCATCGGACGTTCCGGGCGAGCAGGCTCTACCCTCCGGGGCTGCGGCTTAACCGGGGGCGCTTGCCGGAAGGAGCGCTGCACCACCGGCCGCTGCACCACAGAGCGGGGTACCATGGTGCGGGCGCGGTTATTGCGCATCAGCGCGGTGGCCGCTGCCGCCACCGTACCCAGCAGCCCGCCAATGCCAACGGATTCCTCCTCCGTCGTCTCGCGCTCCGTCACCGTCCAGGCCGCCGGCGCGGCATTGCCGGTATACTGGCGATACACCTGATTATGATAATCCACCAGGAAGCGGGCAATGCGGGCGTCCTCCTCCGTGGTGATGCTGAAGGCCAGCCCGGTGCCGATGCGCAGCTCCCCCGGCTGTGCCTTGCTGCTGCCCGCCGCAAAAGAGATCGCTCCGGTGATAAAGCTCTCCCAGGAGCGCTTGCCGGTTTCGCCATCGTGCTTGTAATACAGCCCGCCCTCCGCCAGCGCCAGGCCTTCCTCCACCGACCAGAAGATGGAGGAACGATCCATCACCAGGTAGACCTTCTCCCTGTCGGGGATCTCCATGGCTGTGCGAGCCGTGCCTGCCTCCCGGATGGGCGTGCCAAAGCAGCCATCGGCCACATCGGCCAGGTTCTCATTCTTGCCCATCTCCATCAGAAGGCGAATGCACAGCTCCTGCAAGTCTACCGCCGGGGCAGCAGTGGTCTCCCCCTGCACATAATGAGGGTTGGTCACGGTGGTATCACAATATTCGCAGGTCAGAAAAGGCTGCGTGTTGTTGGGCGTCATGGTGGCGCCGCAGCTGGAACAGATCATCTTCTCCATGGAACCGACTCCTTCATCATCGCATGAAAGTGTGCTTTGTTTCATTATAGGTATGCAGCAGAAAAATGTCAAATCCATGTTGGCATACGGCCTTGCCTGTGCTATGATGAAAGCACAGCAACGCCAAAGGAGCATACCTATGCGGATCATCTTTGTTCGCCACGGCCATCCGGATTACGTTCACGATTGCCTCACCGAGCTGGGGCACCGCCACGCCGCAGCCGCCGCCCAGCGCCTGCTGAAGGAGGGCGTGGAGCAGATCTATTCCTCCACCTGCGGCCGGGCGCTGGAAACCGCCGCCCACCTGGCCGATGCCCTGCACCTGCCCATCCACCGCTGCGACTTTATGCGGGAGATCGGCTGGGGCGCTGCCGATGGCCAGCCCCTCTTCGAGGACGGCCACCCCTGGTCCACCGCCGACCGCATGGTGGCCCAGGGCGAAAGCCTGCTCTCCCCCGCCTGGGCGCAGGAGGAACCCTTCCGCCGCAACACCGTGGTGCAGCACACCGAGTTCATTGCCCAAGCCATGGACGAATGGCTGGCCACCCTGGGCTACACCCGGGAAGGCCTGTACTACCGCGTGGGCGAAAACACCCGCCGCACCATTGCCGCCTTTGGCCACGGGGGTGCTTCCGCAGCGCTGATGAGCCACCTGTTCAACCTGGCCTTCCCCTTTGTCTGCACCGCCATGGGGCCGGACTACACGGGCATCACCATCGTCACCCTGCCCGACACCCCCAGCGCGCTGGTCTCCCCCCGGTTTGAACTGATGAACGACGCCCGGCACATTCAGGGCATGACCATCCAGAATGTGTATGACCACTAACTGCATAGAAAAAAGCACCTTTCGGTGCTTTTTTTCATTCCGTTGGCCACAAAAGCGGCTGCAGGGTGGATATGTCTCCCACCCACAGCACCGCATTCCCGCCCGCGCCATGGGCGAACAGGGAATGCAGGATCATCCGCATCCACTGGTTATGCAGCTCTGCGCTCCTTGTTTGGAAGCTCTGCAAGGGGTTGATGCCAATGCGCAGCAGATCGAAATTGGACAATTCCACCGCCAGCTGCGCCCCCAGCTCAATGGTCTCGCCAGCCTCATACTGCTTGCCATACATCCGATAAGGCACGGTGATGGTATCCGTGCCAAGCAGCTCCCAAGCCTGCGGCTTTTTCATCCGCAGGGTGATCGTCTCGCTGTTGCGCGCCTCCACCTGCATGGGTGTGATGCTCACATTGCCGCTGATCCGCGGGCTGGCCAGGAATGCGATCACCACCACCAGCAGCACCGCGGCGATCAACGCAGCAGCGGTCAGCCTGCTGCGCCTATTTCCCCGCTTTTCCAGCCGGGCGATCTCCCGCGAAGCGCCTTCCTTGCCCTGTTCACGTTCGTCTTCGCTGGTCTCATCAAACTGGCCGAAATCCACCTCCGGCGGGGATATGCGCCGCACGCCTGCGCGAAGCTTCTCCATCACATCCTGCAAGCTGTCCCCAGCCGAGATCTCCATCCCATCCAGTACCGCCAAGGCATCCTGCTCCTGGCCGCTGCTGGCCTGGGCGGCAGCCTTCCGCTGGCGAAGAACAGCTTCCATGGCTTGCGGCTCGTGGAGCAGCACGTCGATCTGCTCAATGGTAAAGCCCAGCTGCCGCAGAAGGGCAATGTCCCGCAGCTGCCGGATGTCCTCCGCTGTGAATTCAATGATCCCCTCCACCTGCCGGGGCGCGATCAGTCCTTTTTTCATGTACAGGCGTATGGCCCTCTCCGTCAGCGCCGTGGCCTCGCAGGCTTTCTTCATCTTCATGCACATGGCTCCTTTCGCCTTTTGCTGGCACCATCATACAGGCTGACCTTGGGTAAGTGTCAAGGGATTCCTGCAAAAAACTTGCTCCATCTCACATAAAATCGGCATAGCCGGAGGAGATCCGACTATGCCGATCCTTTATTTGGGAATTAGTTCTCCCTGCGCTTGCAGTTCATCACCATAGCAGCCATGCCGCCCAGGCTCAGCACCATCAGGGCGAGCCACAGGCCAAGCTGGACTTCGTCGCCGGTCTGAGGCACGTCCACCTTAGCCTTCACCTTCAGGGTGAAGACGGGGGACTTGCTTTCGCCATAGGCATTGCTGACCTGGCAGTAGTAGGTGAAGCCATCGTTGTCCGTGTTCACCTTGCTGGTAGTGTAGGTGGCGGCGGTAGCGCCGTCCACGGCCACATAGCCCTTGCCGTCGTTGCGGTCGATGTACCACTGGTACTTCTCCGCCTCGGTGGCGGTCACGGTCATGGTGCCGGTCTCGCCCTCCACCACGGTCACAGTCTGCGGGGCGGTGGGTGCGGTGATCACCGGTGCCTCGCCCGCGGGGTAGATCACCACGGTGCCGTTCACAGGCGCGTAGTTGGGATCATCGGGGATGAACACCCAGGCGTATTCCTTGCCCTCTTCCACAGGGGTATCGTCGCCGTCCACCCAATGGATGGTGCCAGGCACGTTGTAGGCGCCCTCCGGCAGGGACAGGGGGATATCCGCCAGGGTCTTGCCGTCCTCGGTCACGGGGGTCACGGCAGGCTGGCCAGCATCAGCACCGGTGCCGGTGGGTTCGGGGGTGGCCTGGGTGATGTTCACCTTCTGGGGTACAGGCACTTCCACATCGCCCTCAGCCTCGTAGTAGTCGGCATCTTCGCCAGTCAGCGGCACGGTCTGGGGCAGCGTTGCCGCGGCGTAGCTGCCCACATTGGCGCTGCTGACCTGGGCGGTCAGGGTGCCAACGGCCACGTCGTCGCCTTCGATCTTGCCCTCCAGCTCCGCCGCCGTCACGGCGACCTGCTGGTTCTCGGGCTGGTATTCGCGGCTCTTGGCGGCCATGCTCACAATGGACAGCTTCTTCTTCAGCAGGGTCACGGTGACCACGCCCTGGGCGTCTTCCACATTGTCCGTACCCACATACTTGATCGTCACGGCATTGTCGCCGGGCTTCAGCGCCTTGTCGGCGGTGGGGATGGTCATGGTGTAGATGCCGTTCTCGTCGGGATCCACCGCCTCGGATATCTGCTTATCGCCCAGGAACAGCGCCATCTGGTTGGCCTTGGGCGCTGCGAATCTGCGCAGCGTGAGCACGGCAGGGCGCTGGGGCTGTGCCTTCACGGTCACGGTCTCGCCGTAGGTGAAGATGCTGGTCTCCGTTTCACCGTTGAGCACCATCATTTCCACCTGAGTGTTGTACTTGCTCACCGTCACCTGAACGTCCAGGGTCAGGGTGTTCCAGTTGGTGGTATCGTTGGGGGTAAAGGTGATTTCGTGGGTCTGCACGCCAGCATCGCCCACAGAAGCAGCTTCGTCCACCCAAGCCCAGGTACCTTCATCATGGGCAGGCAGCTCAACGCTGGCCAGGGTCTGGCCGTAGGTGGCGGTGAGGCCCGCAGGCGCGGTCACGTCCGGGTCAGCCTTGGTCACCGTCAGGGTGGCGGTGGCTTCGGCAGAGGCGTAAGCGCCGTTGGCCTCGGTGGTCAGGCGGATCACGATCTCGCCCACCTTGTTCACCGTCAGCGTTGCGCCATTCAGCACGGCGTCGCCGGACACCACTTCGTAGTGCGCGTCGCCAGCATTGGCATCCACGGCGAACATACCCGCCACTCCGTAGGGCTGCTGGGCAAAGGTGATGCTATCATCCGTGGCGGTGATGACCACGGGCAGGGCATCGGTGTTGGTCACCTTGATGGTGCCGGTGGCCGCCACAGCGGAGGACAGCTCGTAGTTGGTCAGGGTGGAAGCATCCACCGTCCAGGTGAAGGTGTTGACCGCCTTGGGCGTTGCGTCGAAGTCGGCGCAAGTCCAGGCAGCATCCAGCTCCACGGTGTCGCCATTGGTGGCCGTATAGACCACGGTGGCAGGCAGCTTGGCGGCCGCCTGGTCGGCCGTGGCCAGGTAGGTATCCAGGGTCACATCCGTGGGCAGCTCGACGCTCACCAGCTGGGCCTTGGTGATGGTCACATCGGTAGGCACAGCCTCGTCGGCGGCGATGATGTAGTAGTCCTTGTTGCTGCCGGTCAGCTCCAGCTTGGGCAGCGCCATGGTGGTGTAGTCGCCCGCGTTGTCGGAGGCCAGGGTACCCTGCACGCCCGTCACGGCAGCCACGTCGTCACCGGAGAGGATGCCCTCCAGGGTCACGCTGGTCACAGCCACCAGCATATTGTCCTTGGCATACACGCGGTCGGTGGCCTCGGCGCTGGCGATGGTCAGCTCCTTCGGGTTCAGGGTCACGGTCAGGGAGCCTTCGGTGTTCTTCTTGTTGCCATCGCTGACGTATTTCAGCGCCAGGTTCCTCTGGCCGATCTGGATATCCTTGTTGGTCGTATCGTAGGTCATGGTGAACTCGCCGGTGGCAGGATCAGCCGCCACAGGCCCGGCGATCACATCGTTGCCGCCTTCCAGATACAGCGCCACCTCATTGGCCGCAGGAGCGCGG
The DNA here is from genome assembly GCA_017936765.1 of Clostridia bacterium. GTDB lineage: Bacteria > Bacillota > Clostridia > Christensenellales > Aristaeellaceae > UBA11524. The sequence goes on along the minus strand of JAGBEX010000028.1, from coordinate 15,202 downwards.
CGCAGGCTGAAGGTGTTCTGCCGATCAACGGTCACAGCGCCCTTGATGGTGATCACATCGCCATAGGTGAAATCGCCCTTCTGGCTTTCGCCCAGGTAGGTTTCTGCCGTCAGGTTGGCAGGGGCGCTGGTAATGTCAAAGGTGCCTTCGGCCTGGCCTACATAGTTGGCAACGCCGTTGATCACGATCTTGCCTTTGCCCACATTCACGTTGTTGGTCCATTCGAAAACATAGTCACTGTACCCCAGCGTCTTGCCGTTCAACGTTACGGTGAAGGCAGGCATCAGCGCTTCGCCGGTGTAGACCTGGGCTTCCGCGGTGATCTCCGCAGCACCAATAGGTGCGCGGGTGATCGTGTAGTCTACCTCAACAGTGCCGGTGTAGTTGCCCTTGCCGGTGATGGTGAGCTTGTGGCTGCCAGCATTGACCTGAACAGTACCAACGGTATAGTCGGTATTCTCCTGCATGGTGTAGTTGCCAACGCTGCTGTCAACACCAGTCACATTCAGCGCAGGAGCCTCGCCGCTGTAGACGAAGCTGGTCTGGGCCAAGCTGAACTGGATGCTTTGGACAACGGAAATATCCTTGGGGCTGATGGTGAAGGTATCGCTGACGCTCTTGTCGCCCACGGTCATGGTGACGGTGTAGTCACCTACATTGGCGGGCGCATCGGCAGAATCATAATTGGTTCCGGTATAACGCAGATTGTACGTCAGATCCGCACCGTCCGGGGTCACCTCTGCCTCCACGGGATTGCCGCTGTACACCGCATCAGGCGCATTCAGCGTGATGCTCTGCTCTGCGCTGGGGCAGTTGCCGATGGTGCCGCTGCACTTGGCGGTGATGGTATCGGTGGCCTCGTCGGCAGCATACGTCCACTCATGCTGGTGGGCGATGGCCTTCACCGTCATGGGGCCGGTGGCGGCCTCGTAGTTATCGGCGGTGGCCTTGTAGTACAGGGTGATGCTCTCATCCTTGCCAAGGCCGCTGATGTCCGCATCCGTGGCGGGTTTCTGCAGCTCCGCGTCGGAATAGAGGGCCATGGCGGTGATCTGCACCACTTCGCTGCCAATGCCCGTGCCGGTGGCCGGGACGACCACCGCGTTCAGGCCGCTGCCCATCAGCACTTCCTGGGCGGCCACGTTGACGCTCCACTTGTCCGCTGCAGCCTTGGTGATGGTGGCCTTCACGAAGGTCACGTCCTGGGGTGCCAGGGTGTAGTTGCCAGCATCCGCGCCGGTCAGTTCAGGTTCTTCCCAGAGCGTCGCCTCGGTGTATTCACCCACATTGATGCCAGGCAGCTGGAATTCCGCCCAGCCGCTCACATCATCGCCATCGATGACGCCGTCCAGCTCCAGCGGGGCGACCCATTCGGCGGTAGCGTCATAGGCGCGGGAACCTTCCGTCACCGTGGCAGCTTCAATGTCAGCAGGCAGGATGGTGATGCTCATGCTCACTTCCTTGCCATGCCAGTTGATGGTAACGGTGTAGTCGCCCGCGTTTTTCATCTCAGCGACACCCTGTCCATTCTGGGTGTAGACCACCGCAGGTGCAACCGTGCTGCCAGTCAGCTTCACCGTGGAGATGTACGCCATGCCGTTGTACACCAGGGGTTCCGCAGACGCAAGGAGCTTCGCCGTCTGGGTGCCGATGCCGCAGGAGCAGGCATAGGTGATGGTATCGGTGTCATCGTCAGCGGTGGCGGTGTAGCTGTGGCTGTGCTGCTTGATCACGCCGGCCTGGGCAATCTCCAGGGTGTCGATGATCTCGTCCCCCACGAACACATAGTGATCGCTGGGCAGGGACAGACAATTGCTCAGGACGATAGGCGTATTGCTGTTGTTGGACACCTTCCAGCCAGCATCAGGAATCACGCCATCCTTAATCGTCACCCAACTATCGCCATTTTCGAAGAGCAATTCCTTTCCATTGACGCTCTTCATGCTGCCGCCGTTGATGGCCACGGTGCCGCCGGAGAGGGTCATGACATAGTCATCGCTGCTGAAGGTGCCGCCGTTGATCGTAATCTGGCATACATTCCCCGTCCGAATCTGCGAATCCGCGATACACACGGTTTTCGCCGTCACGGTCACGCCGTTCTCAATCGTCAGAATGTTTTCGTTCGAAATGCCGCTACTTTCGGATTCAATCGTGCCGCCCTTCACGTGAAGTGTACCCACATTATGGATGCCTTCCGAAGTTTTTATCGTACCGCTTTCAATGGTCAGCTGGGCGTGGTTCGAGAACACAGCCTGCAGCTCCAGCGTGCAGCCGTCGCCCACGAAGGTGTAGGGTTTTTCGGACCACAAGCTCACTCCATATTCACTCGTGTAGGTAGCGTCCCGCAGCAGCGTCATGGTGCCGCCGTTGTTCACCCAATCGTCCATCGCCACAGCAATGTCGCTGTAATAGGCTTCGCCCACCTTGGCCACGAGCTGCGCACCGCAAACACACTTGTCCTCGGCGTTCAGGACAAAGTGAGGAATTACTTGGTTGCTCATCGCACCGCAAGCACAGCCAAAATCATGGCTCTTGCCGTCTTTATTATCAATTGGCAGGGTCTTGTGGGTATGCGCCGTGATGGTGCCGATCACACCCGCCTCCAGGTTGGCGATGAACTTGCCATGATCGTTAAACAGGCAGTAGCCATCGGGCAGAGTGATATCCTTGCCGATGGTGGCAGTCTCGGCAGAGCTTATAACCTTCCAGCCGTTGCATCCGGTGGTCGTGATGGTCAGCGTACCGTCTACTCGCTGGATGACATATGTGCCGTTGCTGTCAAGCGTGCCGCCGCTGATGGTCGTTTTGCCGGAGTTGCAGAACACCGCAGGGTTATTGCCCTCTGTGGCCAGGTCAGCCCCGGAGAGGGTCGCCGTACCGGCGTTGTTCAGCGCATAGACGTCGCTTGCGGTGACCGTGCCGCGCTTCAGCTCTGCGGTGCCGGAGTTTTCAATGCAGGAATAGCCCTCGATGGTGCCACCGTCCAGGGTCATGTCGCCGTTGTTGGTAATGGCGAAGCCATTCATTGCCATTGCGGAAACCTTGCCGCCCGTGATGTTCAGCGTACCACTATTGTTCATCACAGCAACGCCGCCCTCCGCCGTTGCAGAAACCATGCCGCCCGTGATGTTCAGCGTGCCGCTGTTTTGGATGGCACAGGAACCTTCCGAGGTGATCGTGCCGCTGGCGATGGTCAGGGTGCCTTCGTTGTCTATCCAGTTCGCCTCACTGGTCAGCGTCAGGGTATGCTCCCCGCCTGCAAAGGTGCGGGTGCCAGCCCCAAGTTCGATGTCGCTGTCATAGCTCACATCGTCCAGCAGGGTCAGGGTGGTGCCGTCCGTCCAGGCAGCCACCGCCTTGGCGAAGTCGCTGTAATAGGCGGTGCCCACCTGAGCCACGATCTGCGCACCGCAAATACACTTGCCCGAGGCATCCGGGGCAGTATGGGGAACATTCGTCTCGCCCGCGCCGCAGCCTGCGGTGCAGGTCATGTCATGGGTCAGGCCGTCGCCGTTGGGGGTGTATTCATAGTTGTGGTCGGCAGAGGTGTGCTTGCCGATGGTGCCGATCCTATTCCCCGCCAGCTCGGTAACGATGGTGTTGCCCACGAATACATAGTGATCGGCAGGGAGTTGAATGGCCTTGTCCGTGCCGATGGCAGCCGCTGCGCTATTAATGTTTCCGATCGCCCAGCCTGCGCAATCACCATCGATGACGAGTTCTCCACCGAAGAACTCAATGTGATAATTGTTAGGTTTGACCGTACAATTGGTGAGTTTCAAGGTGCCGCCGTAGATCGTCACGCCCTTGATGGTAGCGTTGGTCAGCTCAGCAGATCCACCTTCAATGTAAAAACTTTCGTCCATACCCGTCAGCGTGCAACCCGTTGCCGTCAGCGTGCCGCCATAGTTAGTCACAGCATAGTTATTGGTATTGATGATCTCGGCGCCATCGCTGATGATCAGCGTTCCACCGGATTGGTTGCAAATGGCATAAAATTGGCTACTGGCAGTCGTTATCCTGCCGCCTTTAATGGTCAGCGTACCTCCGTTGGTAATCTTCTGTTCACCCAGATCCAGCGTGTGGCCGTTGCCAACAAAGGTGTAGCTCTCGTCAAAGCGACAGTAAATACTACTGTTGTAAGTCACATCGTCCAGCAGGGTCAGGGTGGTGCCGTCCGTCCAGGCAGCCACCGCGTCGGCGAAGACGGTGTAGCAGGTGGCGGTGCCGCCAGCTTCCACCTTGGCAACGGCCTTTGCCTTGCAGTCGCACACCCACTCGCCCGCAGCGTTCTCGGCAAAGTCGTGGCGAGCGGCGGTCGCCAGGCCGCAGGTGCAGCCGTAATTGTGGGTGCCGTCGCCGTTGTCGGTGTAGGTGTATTCGTGTTCGTGCGCCCTGATGGTGCCATATCTATTCAGGCTGGTCACCAGCCGTTCCGGGGCGCCAGGCTCGGTGAGTTCAAACATATAGTAACCCGCGGGCAACTCGATGTCCGTGCCGATGGCAACAAGCACGTCCCCGGTGTTCCTCACTTCCCAGCCGTCGCAGTCTCCGACAATGGTCAGCTTTCCTTTGGCGTACTCGATCTCGATCTCCTGGCAGTTAAGCGTGCAGTTGGTCAGCGCCGCAGTATCACCATCGGTAGAGAGGCAGGCAGACATGGCATTCAGCACAGAGTTTTCTACAGTCAGCGAGGCAACATTGCCTATCGCCGTGCCTTTGCTGTTGGTGATGGTGCTTTCCTTGATCACCATCATACCCCGATTGTCCACAACAATAACCCCAGCGGCGTTTGACGTGATCTTCGCATTCTGAATGGTCAGCGTACCTTCATTCAACAGGCCCTTGCCAGCCAGATCCAGCGTGTAGTCGCCGCCGTCAAAGGTACGGGTGCCTGCGTCAAGCGTAATGCCGCTGTCATAGCTCACATCATCCAGCAGGGTCAGGGTGGTGCCGTCCGTCCAGGCAGCCAGCGCGTCGGCAAAGTCCATGTACTCGGTCACGGTGGTGCCGCTGGTGATGCTGGCCACAGGCACATTCTCCGCCAGCTTCAGCACACTCTCGCCCCACAGCGCCTTCTGGTCGCTGTCGTATTTATAGGTCACCGGGGTGTCGTTGTAGCCAGCCACAACGTAGCCATTCGCTACGCTGCCGCCCTTGTTCGCCTTGGCCATGAACAGCTCGCCGCCCATGCCCACGGTTTCATATTCGGAGTTGGTCACGTCCACCAGGTAGTTCTTGCCGTCCATGGACACGATGTTCCACATATGGGGGCCAGCACCCACCACGCCGGATTCATCCGGCGCAGCCATGGTGCCGCTGACGGTGTAGACCGCCAGCGTTTCATTGCTGAAGGTGCTCAGGTCGCACAGGTACTGGAACGCCTTGGAATAGCCCTCGCAGACCACGTTGGTGAAGCCGTCGCCGTCGAACACGGAGATCAGCTGCCAGGGGTCAATATCCGTAGCGGAGAAGTAGTCATCCCCCGCCCCGGCTGCCGCCTTGTCATAGCTCACCGCGTCGCAGATGTACTCCTTGTAGGCCTCCAGCTTTTCCAGGTCGGACTTGCTGGCGTTGTTTGCCACCAGCGTCTGGGCAGCCGAGGCTGCGGTGGCCACCTTGGCAGGCAGCGCGTTCACCGTGTATTCGCCATTGGCATAGTCACCTGCCACGGGCATAGAAACCACAGCCTTGGAGATCGTCCAAGGATCATTGTTGGAAAAAGTCATGCTGATATCGGTTTTCGAAATTTTATCGAACCAGAACAGCTCAAAGGGGCAGTCTGCCAGCAGCGCATCAGTCGCCTTGCTGAAATCAGCCTGGAACAAAGCTGCTGCCGCGTTGATATCAGCCGCCCCCGGATAAGCCGCAGTAAGCTCCACCGTGAACACCGTGGATGTCTGCGTACCCGCCGCCACCGCTTCGATCATCGGCTTCAGGCCGGAATAGATCTGCTTCGGCACACCGGAAAGCGCATCACCAGCCCGCGTGCCAAAAAAGCTTATTCCGCCGTAGCCATAGAGCTGCCCCTCGGCATACATGGCGAAAAGCTCGTCATTGTCCGGCAGCTCCACCTGCGGGGTAAAGGCGATGGTCACCGTCTGCACCTCCGCCTGCGCAGGCAGCGCAAACAGGCACAGCACCAGCGCCAGCACCAGGCTCAACCACTTCATGTTCTTCATGCGGGATACCTCCTTGGCCATAAGCATCCTCAAATGGGCATATGAACCCACTTTCAGATACTATCATTATAACCATCTTTTTCTGTGCGCGCAAGAAAAAAGTTGACCAACAGGACGTTGGTCAACAAAATATGTGACAAATTTAGCAACGGAGGATGCGTTCCTCCGGCACACCCACCACCGTGGTGGTGCTGGCCGCCGCGCCCTGGAGGATCAGCCGGGCGTCGGGCGTAGTGAACACCTGGTTCACCACCGTGTTGCCGCTGCCGGTGATGCGCACGCTGCCATCGGAAATATTGCTGAGCAGCACATTGCCGTCGCCCTCCACGCAGATGGCGTCGTCGGAGCTGTGGAGGAAGGTGTTGCCAGTGATGCGGTTGGCATCGCCGATGATGTACAGCGCCACGGTTTTGCGATAGCTGGGCTGGCGCTGGTCGTTCTTTCCGGCGTGGTCGGCAAAATACCAATGGGTGCCGGGATCGTCGAACAGGCAGCGATCCACCGCGCAATTGGAAATGTGGTCAAACAGCACCGCCGCCGGGATGCGGCCGTCCCCATCCACAAAGGCGCCGCCGCTGCGGATGAAGATGCAGTCGCTTACGTCCAGGTTGTGGATGATGCGCCCCTTCCCCTCAGCATAGAAGCCGTAATAGGGGTTGTCCGCCACCACGCAGGAGCGCACATGGGCGTAGAAGGACGCCCGAGGCGCTAACCAGAAGCCGTTGCCGCAGCCGTCCACATTCAGCCGGGAAAACATGCAGGCGTCGATCTCGGAATCACCGCAGGCGCACACCGCATTAGCGCAGCCGCAGAAGGACAGCTTGCTGAACTCGCATTGATCGGTGCGCACGCTGTCCAGGCACAGGCCAGCGGAACGGGCAGGATGGGCAAAATCCACCAGGGGGCGGGTGTCCATGCCGATGATGTCCCCCTGCACGCCCAGATCCCGCACCACCATGCCGCTGATGGGGTCGGCCTTGCTGCCCACGCGGATGGCCGGAAAGTCCCTCCCCCACATCCGCAGCTTGGTGCCGTGATCCGTTTCAAACACGCCATTGGGATCGGTGTTGCAGGCCCATACCTCCCCCGCAAAGCACAGGGAGGAAGCGTCCGGCGTCACCGGCTGATGGATGCTGTAGCTTCTGTTGTCCAGCCGCACCAGGCCGCCATGGGCAGCCAGCGCATCCAGCTGCGCCTGAATTTGAGGTGCGCAGTCCATGTATTCAGGGGTATCGTAGGGCTTATGTTCCATGGTGCCGTCATTCCTTTTGAACGGGATTTTTCTACATGGTAGCATGGAAAAGCCATGAACGCAATAGCCCGGAACAGAAAAACCGACCCTCCTTTTGGGGGAGAGTCGGTAGGTTTCATTGCTTAGCCGATCTTGCTGTTCTTCGGCTTGGTCTTGCCCAGGTAAGCTTCCTTCACGCGGGGATCGTCCAGCAGCTCCTTGCCGGTGCCGCTCATGGACAGGTTGCCCGTTTCCAGCACGAAGGCGCTGTCGGCAATGCGGAGCGCCGCGTTGGCGTTCTGCTCCACCAGCAGGATGGTGATGCCTTCCTCGTGCAGGGTCTCGATGATGGAGAAGATGTCCCTGATCACCAGGGGCGCCAGGCCCAGAGAGGGTTCGTCCATCATCAGGAGCTTGGGGCGCATCATCAGCGCACGACCCACGGCCAGCATCTGCTGCTCGCCGCCGGAGAGGGTGCCGGCCAGCTGCCAGGCGCGCTCCTTCAGGCGGGGGAAGAGGTCGTAGACATGCTCCAGGTCGGCCTGGATGTCGTCCTTGCGCAGGTAAGCGCCGATGCGCAGGTTCTCCAGCACGGTGAGGTTGGGGAACACACGGCGGCCTTCCGGCACCATGCAGATGCCCTCGGACACGATGCGCTGGGGCGTCATGCCGGAAATGACCTGGCCATCATAGGTGATGGTACCCTGGCTCCTGGGGATCAGGCCGGAAATGGCCCGCAGGGTGGTGGATTTGCCAGCGCCGTTGGCGCCGATCAGCGCCACGATTTGACCCTTTTCCACGTCCAGGGAAATGCCCTTCAGGGCTTCGATGCCGCCATAGGACACCTTCAGATCCTTGATATGCAGCAGGCTCATTCGTCCTCACCTCCCAGATACGCAGCGATAACCGCCGGATTCTCCTGGATCTCCGCGGGGGTACCCTCGGCGATCAGCTTGCCGAAGTCCACCACGTAAATGCGGTCGGAGATCTCCATGACCAGGTTCATGTGATGCTCGATCACCAGAATGGTGAGGTTGAACTGATCCTTGATGCGCTTGATGAAGGCGCTCAGCTCGTCGGTCTCCTGGGGATTCATGCCAGCGGCAGGCTCGTCCAGCAAGAGCAGCTTGGGGTCGGTGGCCAGGGCGCGGGCGATCTCCAGCAGTCGCTGCTTGCCATAGGGCAGGGAGGTGGCGATCTCGTCCTGCACGTCCAGCAGGCCCACGGTCTCCAGCAGCTTCAGCGCCTTGTTCTTCATGTAATGCTCTTCCGCCAGGTTCAGGTGAAGCGTGGCGGTAAACATATTGCTCTTGCGGCGCAGGTGCATAGCAGTCATCACGTTTTCCAGCACGGTCATGCTGCCGAAGAGGCGGATGTTCTGGAAGGTGCGGGCAATGCCCAGCTTGGTGACCTTATCGGGGGTCAGGTGAACGTGCTTGCCCCGGAAGGCATCGGGCATGGTGCCAGCGTAGGTGAAGTGCATCTTCTTGTGGGGGCTGTTCTGCGCGATGGGCTTGCCCATGAAGGAGATGCGGCCATTGGTGGGTTCATACACGGAGGTGATGCAGTTGAAAGCCGTGGTCTTGCCAGCACCGTTGGGGCCGATCAGCGCCACGATCTCGCCTTCGTTGATCTCCATGCACAGGTCATACACGGCCACAACGCCGCCGAACTGCATGGTGAGGTTTTCCACCTTCAAAACATTCTGGCTCATGCTTTCACCTCCCGCTTGAGGTTCTTTTTGCGCCCGAATAGATCAGGCAATTCCTTCGTACCCATGATGCCCTGGCGGAAGAACAGCACCACGATCATGATGATGATGGAGAACACCACCAGGCGGAAGCCATTGCGCAGCAGCGGCACCTCGAAATCGCCGATCATCTGCTTCTGATCCAGGAAGCGCAGCCACCACTCGGAGCAGGCCACGAACAGGAAGGAGGCCAGGCAGCTGCCGGTGATGGAGCCAATGCCGCCAATGACCACGATGAGCAGGATCTCATAGGTCATGGCAGAGGTGAAGGCCTTGGCCTGGATGGTGCTCTGGTACATGGCCAGCATGGCACCACCAATGCCCGCAAAGAAGGAGGACACGCAGAAGGACAGCTGCTTGTGGTGCGCCAGGTTGATACCCATGGCCTCGGCAGCCACCTCGTCGTCCTTCACGGCGCGCAGGCTGCGGCCGTAGGTGGAGTTGATCAGCAGCACGATGATGGCAATGCACACGCCTGCGATCAGGAAGGGGATCGTGGTGGAAAGGTACACCACCACCTCGCCCTCGGCATTCACGATGTTGAAATCGTTAAAGGTGGGGAACTCGCGCAGGATGTTGGAGCCGTTGGTCAGCGCGCCCAGCTTGTTCCACTGGAAAATGGCACGGATGATCTCCGCAAAGCCCAGGGTGGCAATGGCCAGGTAGTCGCTCTTCAGGCGCAAAACGGGCAGGCCGATGAGGAAGGCGAACACCGCCGCCACCAGGCCGGCCACGATCAGCGCGGGGATCACCGGCATGGCAAACTGCACCAGGCCGCCGGCATAGTACTGATACACGTTCATGCGGTCAGCCACGGGGATGGTCAGGATGGCGTAGGTATACGCGCCAATGAGCATAAAGCCCGCCTGACCCAGGCTGAACAGGCCCGTAAAGCCGTTGAGCAGGTTCATGGAGACTGCCACCAGGGCATAGGTAGCGCCCTTCTTCAGCACGGTGAAAAGCATGGAGGTGGAAGGCAGGGACTGCTCAGCAATAAACACACCCACATACACCAATGCGATCACCAGCGCAGACCAAAGCGTGCTGGAATTGATCTTCTTCGTTCTCATGTCGCTCACCTCACACCTTATCCGTGGTCTTCTCACCGAACAGGCCGGTGGGCTTGACGATCAGGATCACAATCAGCAGGGCAAAGGTGAAGGCATCGGAGAAGGTGGCCAGGCCCAGGTTCTGGGTGGTGATGCCCGCCTTGAACAGAATGATGTCCAGGCCCTTGATGATGTTTTCACAAATGCCGATAACAAAGGCGCCCACCACCGCACCGGGAATGGAGCCAATGCCGCCGAACACCGCCGCAACGAAGGCCTTCAGGCCGGGCATGGCGCCGGAGGTTTGGATAACGGTGTTGTAGTTGGTGAAATACAGCATGGAACCCACCGCCGCCAGGAAGGAGCCGATGATAAAGGTGGTGGAAATAACGCTGTTGATCTTGATGCCCATGAGCTGGCTGGTTTCAAAGTCCTTGGAAACAGCGCGCATGGCCATGCCGATCTTGGTGTGGTTGATGAGCATCACCAGCGCCACCACCAGGATCACCGTGAGGACGGGGGTCACCAGCGTGACCATTTTGGTGCTGGCACCAAAGATGGTCACAGAATTGCTGATGAAGGGGATCTTGGGGTAGAACTGGTTCAGGCCGCCGGTGATGTACAGCACCAGGTTCTGCAGCGTGTAGCTCACACCGATGGCGGAGATCATGATGGACATGCGGGGCGCAGAGCGCAGGGGCTTGTATGCTATGCGCTCGATGGAGAAGCCGATGGCCACCGTGATCAGAAGCGTCAGCACAATGGACAGCCACAGGGGAATACCGCTGGCATTGAGGTACACCATCACGATACCGGCCACCATGAACACATCGCCATGGGCAAAGTTGATCAGGCGCAGAATGCCGTACACCATGGTGTAGCCAATGGCGATCAGCGCATACTGGCCACCCACGGAAATGCCTGTGAGCAGGTAGGGAAACACCGTGTTGAACATGGGTAAGTGCCTCCTTGATAAGAAACGTTGTGGCGTGAGCGACATTGCTCACGCCACAACAATCAGAAATTCTTAACCTTGCGGTAGCATGGGTAATTTAGTTAACGCCCTGCACAGCCACGAAGTCCCAGGCACCGGTAGCGGTGTTGACGCTCTTGATGTAGGCAGTGTCGCGGATGGCGTCGCCGATCTCGTCGAAGGCGATCTTGCCGGAAACACCCTCCAGGGTCACGTTCCACAGGGCAGTGTTCACAGCCTTGGAATCGGTGGAGCCAGCAGCCTTCAGGGCTTCCAGAGCGGTGAAGTAAGCGTCATAGCCCATGACGGACACAGCAGCGATGATGTCGTTGCCGCCGTTGTTGGTCAGCGCCTCGGCATCCTCGTTCAGCCAGGCCTTGAAGCCGTTGTCGAACTCGGGGTTGCCGCCCTCCTGATAGAAGGTGGAAACCAGGATGTTCAGGTTGGTGCCAGTAGCAGCTTCCAGAACCATGTTGCTGTCCCAGGTGTCGCCGCCCATCAGAGCGAAGTTCACGTTCAGGTCAGCAGCCTGGTCAACGATCAGGGTAGAATAGGCCAGGGAGCAGGGAGCGAAGAACACGCCAGCGCCGTAGCCGGTAGCGTTGTTGATGTAGGAGGTGAAGTCGGAGGTGCCGGTGGGGAAGGTCTCGGAGATGACCATGCCGCCCAGAGCCTCGAAGGCCTGCTGGAAGTAGTAGGTCAGGCCGGTGTCGTAGTCGTTGCCCAGCTCGGCCAGGCAGTAGGCCACCTGAGCGCCCAGCTCCTTGTAGGCGTAGTTGGCCAGCACGGTACCCTGGAAGGGATCCAGGAAGCAGATGCGGAAGTAGTGGGTGTTGCCCAGGGTCACCTGGGGATTGGTGCAGGTCACGCCGATGGCGGGGATGCCAGCATCAGCAAAGTTGCGGGAGCCAGCGATGGACACGCCGGAGCCGTAGGAACCCAGCACCACGCTGACCTGCTGGTTCACCAGCTCGGCAGCGGCGGTGGGAGCCTTGTCGGTAGAAGAACCGTTGTCGGCATACACCAGCTCGACCTTGTATTCGGTATCGCCGATGGTCACGGTGGGAGCAATCTTGTTGGCATACTGCATACCCAGCATTTCCTGCTTGCCGCCGGCACCGGAGTCACCAGAGGCAGGCTCGAACACGCCGATCTTCACAACGGGCATATCTTCTGCCACGGCGAAGGCGGGCAGCATCAGGCACAGAACCATCAGAATCGCCAGGATCTTTTTCATACGATATTCACTCCTTATCGGAATTGGGATGGTATGATTATACGGAAACAAAACGCTTTTTGCAATCCTTTGTGAAAGAAAATGCAAAACAGATACAATCCGGCCCCTTTACAGCTGATGATACTGCACCCGCAGCAGCTGACGGCTGCCCGCCAGCTCCCGCATGAGTCGGTTGGGCAGGTACAGCGCCGGAGTGTGGCGCAGATGCACCGCCTCCCCTTTCAGGAAGCACGCCTTATCATTTACTTTTCGCTTTTCTCCATCAATTCCAGGGCGATCTGTGCCATGCGCACAGCGCCGGTGTAGCACAGGTGGGTGTTGTCCTGCACGCCCTCCGGGTAGTTGGGATGCCCCACCTCCTGCCAGTTATACAGCGCCTTGGAACCCTCGTCCCCCAGGGACTGCACCAGCGCCTCGGTGGCCTTTTCCATGTCCAGCAGGCGCACGCCCCGGTATGCCGCCAGCTCCCGCATGGCAGGGGGATAGTCCCCGTGGGTGTGCTTCAGCTGGCCGTTTTCGTCGAAATGACGGCGGGCAATGGAGGTCAGCAGCACCGGCTCCGCGCCCTGGCGGCGGGCCGCATCGATGTACATATTCAGGTATTCCGGATAGGTCACCCGCGCCACGGTGGCACGCTCCACATCCGGCTTTTCATCGTTGTGGCCAAACTGGATCAGCAGCTTGTCGCCCTTGCGCAGGCACAGCTCCACAAAGCCCAGCCGCTTTTCCGCCACAAAGGACTTGCTGGAGCGGCCGGACATGGCGCAATTCTCCACCCAGGCCTCCTGCACCAGCTCCTTCAGCGCCTGACCCCAGCCCGTGCGGGGCGCCTCCTGGGGCGTGTAGTCGCACATGGTGGAATCGCCGCAGAGGAACCAGGTGGGCTTGCGGGGCGCAGGCGTTTCTGCCCGAAGCGGCTCTTCCTGATAGGTGCATCCCTCATCATACTGCTGACCGCCCTCCTGCACCACCGCGCCCTGCACCTGCACGTTGCGCCAGGTGGTATGCTCCCCGGCCGCCCACAGCGCTTGGCCGCCCTGGCTGCGCAGAGTGAGGTTCTCCACCTCCACATGGCTGGCGGTGACCTTCAGCGCGCAGCCGCCGTCGCCGTTGATCGCCGTGCGGCGCGCCGCCTCGCCGATCAGGCGAATGTTGTCCTTGTCCACCAGCACCTGCTCGTGGTATTCCTCCATGCGCACCAGCAGAATGATGGGCGCAGCGCTGTCCGCCGGCATGGCGTCGATGGCCGCCTGAATGGAGGTGAAATCCCCGCTTCCATCCTTGGTGATAATGTACATGGCTTCCCCCTCCTTACACCAGCTTCAGCGTCCGCAGCCCATCCGCCACCAGTCGGGCGTAGAACTCCGCCCCGGCACGCTGGGTGTGAACATCGTCCTTCTGCCCGTTGGGATAGTCGGCATACACCCCGGCCTCCACGTGCATATACAGCTTGCGGCTGGCCTCTTCGCCCATGGCGCGCAGCTGCTCCACCGCCGGGTGATACACCTCAACCAGCGGCACATTTTTCAGCATGGCCAGGCGACGTATGGCCTCCGGGTACTCCCCGTGGGAATCCTGGAACACCCCGTCCTGCCAGCACCGCCCGGGAATGGGAGTGAGCAGCACCGGCACCGCACCCCGCAGCCGCGCCGTATCCACAAAAATGGCCAGGTTGTTCATAAAGGAGGTGTTGGCGTCGGTGTGCCGCCACACCAGGTCGCTGGTGTCGTTGTGGGTGAACTGGATCAGCAGCAGGTCGCCGCCTTGCAGCTCCTTTTCCACCTCGACCAGTCGCCCTTCGGACAGATAGGACTTGGTGCTGCGGCCTGCCATGGCCTTGTTCACCACCTGCGCCTGGGGCAGCAGCTCCCCCAGCACCTGCCCCCAGCCCGTGAGGGGTGCCCGCTCCGGCGCATAGCTGGCCGCCGTGGAATCGCCGCAGATGAAGATCTTCATTAAAATAGCCTCCGTTCAGCCTTCGCTCTTTCGTTTCTTCCAGTCCTGCCAGCGCTGCGCCAGCACCGTGCAGGTGTACGCCACCACGATGCCCGCCAGCACGCCCGCGCTGTCCAGCAGCACGTCCTGCCACATGGCCGCCCGCTGGGCAATGAACAGCTGGTGCAGCTCGTCCGTGCAGGCGTAGAGTGTTCCGATCAGCCAGGACACACGCGTACGCCACCCCAGCCCATAGCTGCCCACCAGCAGCCGGATGAAGAAGCCCAGCGCCGCATATTCCGTGAAATGCGCAGCTTTGCGCACCAGCTTTTCCACAAAGCCGAACACGTCCTGCTGTTCCTGCATGGTCCGCAGCCCATAGTCCGGATCCACCACCTCGATCACCGCCTGCACGATCACCGTGCTGACGGAGGTGGACGCCGTGCCATCCTGCGCCGAAAGGCCGAAGATCATCGCCGCCACGGCAATCACCCCCAGCCAAAGAAGCCCGCGATAGATCCGTTGAATCATTCTGTTCTCCTTCTCATCCGTCCTGCAAATTTCGGACGATTTCTACATTTCTCCTTGAATGGAAAAAATCTCGTTCCGAAGAACGAGATTAGATGGCTCCCCAGGTAGGGCTCGAACCTACAACAACCCGGTTAACAGCCGGGTGCTCTGCCATTGAGCTACTGAGGAAAGTAGAATCCGGCAGCGACCTATCCTCCCGGGCCGTGTCCAGCCAAGTACTTTCGGCACTGAAGGGCTTAACTTCTGTGTTCGGGATGGGAACAGGTGGGACCCCTTCGTCATTGCCACCGGAAATGGTGAGCTATGTGGGCAGT
>JAGBEX010000027.1 GCA_017936765.1 Clostridia bacterium | reverse complement strand
CCCACCGGCGTGGGCAAGACCGAGCTGGCCAAGGCGCTGGCGCAGTCCCTCTTCGACGATGAGAAGAACATGGTGCGCATCGATATGTCCGAGTACATGGAGAAGTTCAGCGTGTCCCGCCTCATCGGCGCACCTCCCGGATATGTGGGCTACGACGAGGGCGGCCAGCTCACCGAGGCCGTGCGCCGCCACCCCTATTCCGTGGTGCTGTTCGACGAAGTGGAAAAGGCGCACCCGGATGTGTTCAACGTGCTGCTGCAAGTCCTGGACGATGGCCGCATCACCGACAGCCAGGGTCGCACGGTGGACTTCAAGAACACCATCCTCATCATGACCAGCAACCTGGGCAGCGAGTACATCCTGGAGGGCATCCAGGAGGGCGAACTCACCGAAAGCGCCCGCGCCCAGGTGGATCGCCTGCTGAAGACCCACTTCCGGCCGGAGTTCCTCAACCGCATTGACGAGATCGTGACTTACAAGCCCCTGACCCGCAGCCAGATCAGCCGCATTGTGGAACTGATGCTGGGTAGCCTCAACAAGCGCCTGCGGGATCGCCAGCTCGCCGTGACCCTGACCCCCGCGGCCATGGAACACGTCATTGAGCAGGGCTTCGACCCCATCTACGGCGCTCGTCCCCTGAAGCGCTACCTGCAGTCCCGGGTGGAGACCCTGGTGGCACGGCGGATCATCGCCGCCGACATCCAGCCCGGCCAGACCATGGTGGTGGATGTGGAGGACGGCAGTCTGACGATTCGATAAACCAAAACAAAAAACGGGGCGTCCCTCCACTTCGGAGAGACGCCCCGTTCCTATTCCTTAGAAAATGCTCTGCACCAGGATGATGGCGATCAGCACCGGCAGCACATAGCGCAGGTAGACCTTCATCCACCGGCTGTTGGGCAGCTTCAGGCCCTCGCCGGTATTGGCCTCGGCCAGATACTTGTCGTAGCCCCAGCCCCATTTGCTCACGCAGAACAAAAGGTACACCAGCGCACCGCTGGGCAGCAGCACGTTGCTGACCAGATAGTCCTCCATGTCCAGGATGTTCTTGCCCCCAAGGGTCACGCCGCTAAGCACATTGTAGCCCAGGATGCAGGGTACGCTGGTCACCAGCACCAGAACGAGATTGATCAGGGTGGCCTTCTTGCGGCTCCAGCCGAAATTATCCATGCAGGCGGCCATCAGGTTTTCAAACACGGCGATCACCGTGGTGAAGCTGGCGAAGGTCATGAACAGGAAGAACAGCGAACCCCAGATGCGGCCGCCCGCCATGTGGGCAAACACATTGGGCAGGGTCTGGAAGATCAGCGGCGGGCCTTCGGTGGGGGAGACCCCATAGGAGAAGCAGGCGGGGAAGATGATCAGGCCGGACATCAGCGCCACAAAGGTGTCCAGGGCGCAGATGCGCAGGGACTCGCCCGCCAGGGTCTGCTGGCGGCTCATGTAGGAGCCGAAGATCTGCATGGAGCCGATGCCCAGGCTCAGGGTGAAGAAGGCCTGGTTCATGGCGGCGGTGATCACATTGCCCACGCCCAGCTCCGCAGCGCGGCTGAAATCGGGCAGGAGGTAGAACCTCACGCCCTCGCCGCTGCTGGAAAGGGTGAGGCTGTTGATGGCCAGCACTACGATCAGAAGCAGCAGCGCGGACATCATCCATTTGGAGATGCGCTCCAGGCCCTTTTGCAGCCCGAAGCTGCACACAATGAAGCCCGCCACCACGATCAGCACCATCCACAGCAGCATTTCGCCGGGATTGGCCTTCATGGCGTCGAATACGCCGTTGATGGCGGCGGTGTCCAGCCCCTCAAAGGTGCCGGAGACCGACTTGACAAAGTAGTCCAGCATCCAGCCGGCCACGGTGGTGTAGTACATCATCAAAATCAGGCAGCCCAGGATGCCCACCCAGCCGTGGATGTGCCACTTGGTGCCGGGCTTTTCCAGCGCCTTGTAGGCATTCACCGCCGTGGAGCGCCCTGCGCGCCCCACCGCCAGCTCCATGGTGAGGACAGGCACGCCCATGATGAGCAGAAACAGCAGATAAAACAGCACAAACACGCCGCCGCCGTTCTGCCCCGCCACATAGGGAAAGCGCCACACATTGCCAATGCCGATGGCGCAGCCCGCGCTGACCAAAATAAAGCCCAAGCGCGAGCCGAAGCTTTCACGTTTCATCAAAAGAGAACCTCCCGGAGATGGATTGAGTCTGACCCATTTTACTATCTTTTTGGCCATATTGCAACCATAAAATACTGGTGCTATAATGGG
Source organism: Clostridia bacterium (assembly GCA_017936765.1). Taxonomy (GTDB): domain Bacteria; phylum Bacillota; class Clostridia; order Christensenellales; family Aristaeellaceae; genus UBA11524. The sequence goes on along the minus strand of JAGBEX010000027.1, from coordinate 14,831 downwards.
GAAAAAACGAGGAGGGATTTTCCATGCCCAACTGGTGCAAGGAAGCAGAAGACATTATGCAGGAGCGCTTTGGCCACGACAATGTGCTGGCGCTGGCCACGGTGGAGGGGGGCGCACCCGCTGTGCGCAGCGTGAACGCCTATTATGAGGACGGGTCGTTTTATGTGATCACCTGGGGGCTTTCGGGCAAGATGAAGCAGATCGCCGCCAATCCCGCGGTAGCCCTGGCCGGGGACTGGTACACCGCCCGGGGCGTGGGCGAGAGCCTGGGCGCTGTGGGCAAGCCGGAAAACGCGGCGCTGCTGATCAAGCTGCGCCAGGCCTTTGCCGGGTGGATCGACAACGGGCATACTGATTTCCAGGACGAGAACACGGTGATCTTGCGCATCCGGGTAACGCAGGCGGTGCTGATGTCCCATGGGGTGAGGTATGAGCTGTGATGGCGGCGAAATCCGCTTGTTCGCCTTGCGTTCGCGTAAATCCGTAGTATAATGGGGTCAAGAGGTGATTCCATGGAACAGACCACCATGTTCGCTGCCGAGGCACCCCAGCCCCTGGCGGCACGGATGCGCCCCAACTCCCTGGAGGAATTTGCGGGGCAGAAGCATCTGCTGGGGGAGGGCAAGGTGCTGCGGCGGCTCATCGAGAGCGACAGCATTTCCTCCATGATCTTCTGGGGACCGCCCGGCGTGGGCAAAACCACCCTGGCGCGGATCATTGCCCAGAAGACCAGGAGCCAGTTCATTGATTTTTCTGCCGTTACCAGCGGCATCAAGGAAATTCGTCAGGTGATGCTGAAGGCGGAGGAAAACCGCATCTTCGGGCAGCGCACCATTGTGTTTGTGGACGAGATCCACCGCTTCAACAAGGCCCAGCAGGATGCCTTCCTGCCCTTTGTGGAGAAGGGCAGCATCATCCTTATCGGCGCTACCACGGAGAACCCCTCCTTTGAGGTCAACGGCGCTCTTTTGTCCCGGTGCAAGGTGTTTGTGCTGCAAAGCCTGACCAGCGAGGATCTGGTGGCGCTGATGGATCGCGCCCTGCATGATCCCCGTGGCTTTGGCAGCCAGCAGGTCATCATGCCGGAGAAGATGCTGGAGGCCATTGCGGCCTTCGCCAACGGGGACGCCCGCTCGGCGCTGTCCACCCTGGAAATGGTGGTCCTCAACGGCGACACCGACGGCCACACCGTGACCATCACCCCGGAGACCCTGGAGCAATGCACCTCCAAGAAGTCCCTGCTCTACGACAAGAGCGGCGAGGAGCATTACAACCTGATCTCCGCGCTGCACAAGTCCATGCGGAATTCCGACCCGGATGCTGCGGTCTACTGGCTGGCGCGGATGCTGGAGGCAGGGGAGGATCCCCTCTACGTGGCGCGCCGGGTGACCCGCTTCGCCAGCGAGGACATCGGCCTGGCGGACAGCCGCGCCCTGGAGGTGGCGGTGGCCGCCTATCAGGCCTGCCACTACATCGGTATGCCGGAATGCACCGTTCACCTGACCCACGCGGTGGTGTACATGGCCATGGCGCCCAAGTCCAACGCCCTCTATACTGCCTACGGTGCCGCCCGCAAGGACGCCCTCACCCAGCTGGCCGAGCCGGTGCCGCTGGTGATCCGCAATGCGCCCACCACCCTGATGCAGAACCTGAAGTATGGCGAGGGCTATCAGTATGCCCACGACACCAAGGAGAAGCTGACCAATATGCAATGCCTGCCGGATTCCCTGGTGGGGCGGGAATACTACAAGCCCACCGATCAGGGACTGGAAGCCCGCTACAAGGAGCGGCTGGAGCAGATCAAGGCCTGGAAGAAGGAGCATACCTAATAGCTTTTCTTGCAAATTTCGGCTGCATCCTGTATAATTGTTCACAGTTCGGCTCGAAAAGGGCCATTTGTTTCTTTCGTGCGCTGGAGGAAACAGACAAATCATCACGAAAGTAGGGAAGTCAATGAAAAAAACTCTCCTCTGTCTGCTGCTTGTGCTGTGCAGCTGCTTTGCTGTGGCTGCGGCCGAGGAAGAATCCCTGTGGGAAATGTTCCAGCAGCAGCCCGAGCGCCTGGAAGGCCATGCTTATGTTGAATTGATCCCCTTGATGGAGCCTGTGAAGCTCACCCGCGCCCAGAACGGCAGCGAGGATGTGTACTGGACGCTGGACTTCTGGCTGTGCGAGACCAACAACGTGGGCTTCACCATTGAGGAAGAGCGCATGGTTTTCTTCGACCAGAACCTGACCCCCGTGCGGGACATCACCGGCGGTGCTGATGAGCTGTTCCACTTTTATACCAACCAGATCAACCCCGGCGACTTTATGCTCTTCAACGATGCTTATCCTCAGGACGAGCGCCTGGCCTACATCGGCATGATGATCACCGGCACCGACGCCAACGGCCACAAGCTGACCTTCCCCATGCTGTATGAATTGTCCCAGGAGTTTACCACCAGCTATACTGCGGAGGAACTGGCCCAGCAGACCACCAGCGAGTCCCTGCTGATGATCCCGAGCGGCGAATCGCCCCTGAAGCTGCAGGAAATGGAGGACGGCCTGTGGTGGATCACCGAGGTGACGGTGAACAACCCCACCGAGGAACCCATGCAGATCAAGGATTTTGACATTTACTACTTCAACACCGCAGGTGTGGCGGCTGTGCACCTGCACATGGATGGCAAGGCTGCCGCCCTGATGTGCGGAAGCCCCTCTACGGAGCTGCCTGCCCACTCTAGCTTGCTGATCGGCGACTGGTGTCCCAACAGGGACCTGAGCGCCATGGCTGTGCGCCTCACCACCACGGATCCCGCAGGGAACGAACACGTGGCGGTGCTGTATCGAGAACTCTCCAAAGAAGTCCTCGCCCAATGATGCCGCCCCTTGGCCAAACGCTGAAGGCGGCGCGGCAGGCGCGGGGCATGACCCAGCTGCAGCTGGCCGAAGCCCTCTATGTGACCCGGCAGACCGTTTCCAACTGGGAAAACGGCCGCTCCGAACCCGACCTGGAGACCCTGGGGCGGATCGCGGAGCTGCTGGGCGTGGAGCTGAGCCTGCTGCTGGGGCAGGAGCCACCGGAGCCTACCCCCGTTGCCGAAGAACCGCCGCCAGAAGCGGTCGCCCCCGAGGAGGAGGTCGTGCAGCCTCCTGCTCCCAGGCGGCGCTGGTGGCTGGGCTGGGCGCTGCTGGTGCTGGCGATCATCGCCTGCGCGGCGGTGCTGCTTGTCCAGCCACGGGAACCCCGCTACACCGTGGCGTGGTTCCAGCAGGCTGCTTCCGTGCAGGAGCAGTCGGCGCTGAACATCTACATCCGTCCCAACAACTCCAGCGTGACCCTGCCAGATGAACAGGGTCGCACCACCTGGCCCTTTGCCCTGCTCCTGAGGGAGGAAGCCGGTGTGGGCGTGCAGGTGGAGCAGATCCGCGTGGTGCCGCTCTTTGCCGATGGCACCCACCAGCGTGTGGACTACAGCCGGGACGAGCTGGCCTCCCGCTGCCAGAGCAGCCACATCGACCGCTATGGTGTGATGCGCCTGTTTATCGAACTGGCAACGGAAGAGGAACAGACGCTGACCGGTGTAGGCTTTCACATTTTCATTACCAACGACAAAAATCAGCAGATCGAGTGCCGCTATTATGCCAGCGCTGACGAGCTGTGACGCAAACCACCCATCAAATTTCTGATGGGTGGTTTTGTGCATATTGGCATGGTTTTCCGACCTGTTCACACAATGTAAAAGAATCTTTGCGTGACAAAACCGGGCTTTTGCCGTATAAAAATGAAGATGATGTATGCACGTACACCATCCACCCTGCCTGTCCTCCGACAAGCGCACTGTTCGGAGGCGGGCAGGGGTTAGCAGGGTCTCCTCAATTGATACAAAGGGGAAATGTGTATGAAGCGCCGTTTGGGTCTGGTTTTTGTGCTGCTGCTTTTGCTGGTGTGCTGGTGCAGCACCGCTATGGCTGTGGAGAACAGCTATGGGGTGGAGATCCATCCCGTGGCGGAGGACAAGTATACCTACTCCGTACCCGATGGCCTGAAGGCTACCCTGTCCAAGTCGGGCAATGTGCTGAATGTTCACGTGAACTCTGCCGCTTCCGACTGGACGCAGCTCCTGGTGAACGGCAGCGCCAACTGCGGCCTTGAGGGAACTGCACCTGCTGGCGAAACGGTGACTGGCTGCTATAGCCTTGGCTGCTCCCTTGCCACCAAGGAGGATGCAGATTCCGCTATCGATTTTATGGAGTGGATGATCGCCGACTGGCAGAGCGATGTGACTACCTGGACGGAAGGCGTTGATATCGGCTCCTTTGATGCGGAACACGCCCTTTTTATGCCCCGCTCCACCTCCGCCGAGAACCCTGATACCCTGCTGTTTTGCTGGATCAACAGCGCCGATCCCAGCTACCGCTATTATGAGTGGATCGACATCGTGATCAGCAATACCGCCGACAAGGCCTTCGCTGTGCCTTATCGCAATGTGCTTGCCGAGACCTTCGAGCCTTGCGATGAGGTGATCACCACCAACAAGCTGATCGTCAGCGATATGCAGGACGGCTACCTGGAGTACACCATCCTCTCCGACGAAGCGGTCAATGAGCAACCGATGTACGCCCTGCGCTTCAAGGCTCCCGCCGGTGCGGTAAGGGCTACGCTCAATACGCAGTATTCCTCCATCGGTGAGGTGGCGGTGGAAAACGGCACCGCTACCTTCTATGATGTGGAAAGCCTGGATCCCACCAGCGTCAGGGAACATCGTTTCACCCTGGTCTGGTATGGCAGCAATGGGAAAGTGGTGGATTACGGCAATTTCACCATGCAGGCCATTCTGAATACGGACGAGATCTGCCTCTCCAAGGTGGCGGATTTCCACCCCGTTCCCGCCAACCGTCTGTCTGTGAAGAACGGTTCCGCCAGCGCCGGCATCGAGTATACCTACGATGACGACACCGGCATCCTGCACGCCACCCACGATGGCAAGATCTTCGTGTCGGGCGAGGTGGATCGCTTCCTTGTCATGGTCACGCCGCCGGAGGGCGCCACCCATTACCGTGTGGCCTGCGACATGGGCATCGACAGCCTGTATGGTTCTCCGGATATGTTTGTGGAGTCGGTGGACTTCAATATTACCTTCAATACCCCCGATGTTTATTCTATTGACGAGCCCTGCTATACCTGGACGAACTCCCTGCTTTATCCTGTGCAGGCCGAAACCTCCACAGTCTATCTGCAATCGGTGGAGGCGTCCCGCTACAGGGGCGGCGCTGGCGCGGTTTATTGGTACGCCTCCCAGGACGATGCGGAGAACCATCCCGAAAACTTCCTGCGCAGGGAGTATGTTCTGCTCACGGCTGACAAGTTCCTGGTGGAAGAGTACACCGACATGGTGGCCGACGAGGCGCTGATCACCTCCCCGGTGAAGAAGGTCGTTTGCATCGGCAAGAAGCCCTGGAAGCTGAAGGTGCTGCACCATCCCCAGAAGGGCGAGCGCACCCGCCACTACGAGCTGCAGATGATCAACGATACCGGCGCGCCCCAGGGTCTCACCGAGCCGGTGGTGTTCTATATGCCCTACCCGGAGGACATTGCCCCCGACAAGAAATACGACTACGAGCTGCTGCATTTTGAAAGCAACTATTGGTATAGCACAAAGGTGGAAGTGACCACCACGCCCTATGGCCTGCGGTTTGAGGTGTCCTCCCTGAGTCCCTTCGTCATTTCCTACGACGAGGTGACCACCGTCACCCCCACCCCCGAACCCACGGCAACGCCTGCGCCTACGGCCACGGCGACGCCCACCGCCACCCTGGCACCCACGGCGGTTCCCACCGCTACCCCCACGGCTACGCCCAAGCCCATCGATGTTCCCAAGACCGGCGACAATTCTCCTCTGGCGCTGCTCAGCCTGCTGGCTGTGCTGTCCCTGGCCGGACTGGCGCTGCTGGGCAAGGCAAAACGGGATAATCTCTAATGGCATCACCCAAGGAGGCTTCTCAACGGAGGCCTCCTTTTTTTTTTCGTGGAAAAGGCCGCAAAGCATGGAATTTGAAAAACATTTGTTCGTGTTCGCGTTGATAAATTGACGAAATTGTGCTACACTATGGGGGCAAATTCCGCTGAACAGCGAGGTCATAGATCATGAGCAACGAGAACCTGATCATCCGCGGGGCGCGGGAGCATAACCTGCAGAATGTGGATCTGACCATTCCCCGGGACAAGCTGGTGGTATTCACCGGCCTCTCCGGCTCCGGCAAGAGCAGCCTGGCCTTCGATACCATTTATGCCGAGGGTCAGCGCCGCTATGTGGAAAGCCTCTCCAGCTATGCCCGCATGTTCCTGGGGCAGATGGAGAAGCCGGACGTGGACGCCATCGAGGGGCTTTCCCCCGCCATTTCCATCGACCAGAAGACCACCAGCCGCAACCCCCGCTCCACCGTTGGCACCGTGACGGAGGTACACGATTACCTGCGCCTTTTGTGGGCGCGCATCGGCATTCCCCATTGCCCGGTGTGCGGCAAGGAGATCAAGCAGCAGACCGTGGATCAGATGGTGGATGCTGTGCAGAAGTACCCCGAAGGCACCCGGATGCAGGTGCTGGCGCCGGTGGTGCGCGCCCGCAAGGGTGAACACGCCAAGCTCTTGGAAGAAGCCCGCAAGAGCGGCTTCGTCCGCGTGCGCATCGATGGGGAGATCTACGAGATCGACGACACCCCCCAGCTGGACAAGCAGAAGAAGCACACCATTGAGCTGGTGGTGGATCGCCTCATTATCCGCCAGGGCAAGGAGTTCCAGAAGCGCCTCACCGACTCCATCGAGACCGCCACCGCCCGCTCCGGCGGCCTGGTGGTGATGGATCTGTTCGACCAGGGGGAGCTGCTCTTCTCCATGAACTACGCCTGCCCGGACTGCGGCGTGTCCATCGAAGAGCTGGCGCCCCGCATGTTCTCCTTCAACAGCCCCTTCGGCGCCTGCCCGGAATGCTCCGGCCTGGGTACGCTGATGAAGATCAGCCCGGAGATCATCCTGCCCGACCCGGAGCTGTCCCTGCGCAAGGGTGGACTGAACGCCATGGGCTTCAACGTGGCCGATGGCGACAGCATGGGCGGCCAGTTCCTCACGGCGCTGGGCAAAAAGTTCGGCTTCACCCTGGACACCAAGGTGGGCGACCTGTCCAAGGAGGCGGTGAACGCCATCCTCTATGGCACCGGCAAGGAGAAGATCACCATTGAATACGAGGGCGTCCGCGGCCTGACGGAATATTCCACCACCTTCGAGGGCGTGATCCCCACCCTGGAGCGCCGCTACAAGGAGACCACCTCCGATGGCATGAAGGTCGCCTATGAGGAATACATGGCCGAGGAGCTTTGCCCTGCCTGCCATGGCCAGCGCCTGAAGCCCGAAGCCCTGGCCGTGACCGTGAACGGCCGCAACCTGGCTGAGGTCAGCGACATGAGCATCCTGGATGCCCGCGGCTTTTTCAAGAGCCTGGTGCTGACGGAAAAGGAGCAGATGATCGGCGCGCAGATCCTCAAGGAGATCGACGCCCGCCTGGGCTTCCTGATCGACGTGGGCCTGGGCTACCTGACCCTCTCCCGTGCCGCTGGCAGCCTTTCCGGCGGCGAGGCGCAGCGCATTCGCCTGGCCACCCAGATCGGCTCGGCGCTGATGGGCGTGCTGTACATTCTGGACGAACCCTCCATCGGCCTGCACCAGCGGGACAACGCCAAGCTCATCGCCACCCTGAAGCGTATGCGCGACCTGGGCAACACCCTCGTCGTGGTGGAGCATGACGAGGACACCATGTACGCCGCCGACTGGATCGTGGACGTAGGCCCCGGCGCGGGCATCCACGGTGGACACATCGTGGCAGAGGGCAGCATTGACGACATCAAGGCCTGCAAGGAGAGCCTCACCGGGCAGTATCTTTCCGGGGCGAAGAAGATCGCCGTGCCGGAGACCCGCCGTACCCCTGCCGGGTGGCTGAAGGTGCTGGGCGCCCAGGAGCATAATTTGCAGAACATCGACGTGGACATCCCCCTGGGTGTGCTGTGCTGCGTGACGGGCGTGTCCGGCTCCGGCAAGTCCAGCCTGGTGAACGAGATCGTCCACAAGCACCTGGCCAAGGTGCTGAACCGCGCAAAGACCCGCGCGGGCAAGTTCCGCGATATGCAGGGCGTGGAGCAGCTGGACAAGATCATCTGCATCGATCAAAGCCCCATTGGCCGCACCCCCCGCTCCAACCCGGCCACCTATACGGGGCTGTTCGACCAGATCCGCAAGATCTTCGCCATGAGTCCCGAGGCCAAGGCCCGGGGCTACAAGGAGAACCGCTTCTCCTTCAACGTGAAGGGTGGCCGCTGCGAGGCCTGCGCGGGCGACGGCCTGCTGAAGATCGAGATGCACTTCCTGCCGGATATCTACGTTCCCTGCGAGGTGTGCAAGGGTCGCCGCTACAACCGCGAGACCCTGGAGGTGACCTACAAGGGCAAGAACATCTACGAGGTTCTGGAGATGAACGTGGAGGAGGCCATGGCCTTCTTCGAGAACCACCCCACCATTCTGCGCAAGCTGGAGACCCTGTACGATGTGGGTCTGGGCTACATGAAGCTGGGGCAGCCTTCCACCACCCTCTCCGGCGGCGAAGCCCAGCGCGTCAAGCTGGCCACCGAGCTGAGCCGCCGCGCCACCGGCAAGACCCTGTACCTCCTGGACGAACCCACCACCGGGTTGCACATGGCGGACGTGGACAAGCTGATCCAGGTGCTGCAGCGCCTGACGGAAACGGGCAACAGCGTCTTGGTCATCGAACACAACCTGGATGTGATCAAGGTGGCGGACTGGCTCATCGACCTGGGGCCCGAGGGCGGCAACGGCGGCGGCACGGTGGTGTGCGCCGGAACGCCGGAGGAAGTGGCGAAGTGCGAGGGAAGCTACACGGGGCAGTATCTGAAAGGGATGCTTGAGAGAAAATGAAGATAGGCGTTTTGTTTGCAGGAGACAAGGAGCTTGCGCCGTTCCTGCCGATGATCAATGACATACGGGAAACGCAGAAGGCCATGCTGACGATCTACGAAGGTATGGTGGAGGGCGTAGAAGTTGCAACGCTTTTTTCCGGCGTGTGCAAGGTGAATGCGGCTGTTGCTACGCAAATTTTGGTGGATTGCTATGGCTGCGAAGCCGTGATCAATGCAGGCACAGCAGGCGGCATGGATGAAAGGCTGGAGCTGTTTGACACGGTGGTGTCAACGGAGGTCGCCTATCACGATGTGGCACCGGGAATCCTGACGGAGTTCCACCCATGGCTGGATTCGGTTTACTTCAAGGCAGACGAAAAGCTGCTGAACCTTGCCAAGCTGGTTGCTGGGGAAAGGACGTTCTTCGGCAGGATGGTGACGGGCGAACAGTTCATTGTTGATGAGAAGCGTCCGGAGATCAATGCCCGGTTCGCGCCGCTGAGCGTGGATATGGAAACCGCAGCGGTGGCGCATACCTGCCATGTGAATGGGATTCCCTTCCTTGCGGTACGAACGCTGACGGATACCGCAAAGCACAGCGGCGATGCTGCCTTTCAGGAGAACTGTGCGAAGGCTTCGGCTATATCGGCAGACTTTGTGCGGCGGATGCTGCGGGCGAAACAAGAATGATTGCAGAACAAGGAGCGCAACGCGATATGTTGCGCTCTTTTCTTTTTCGCCTGTACATATTCCACCACATCTGGTATACTGTAATGTGGAGAGGAAGGTGATGGATGTGGAGCTGATCGATCGTATCCGCGGGAGCCTGCTGGGCGGCGCTGCGGGGGATGCCCTGGGCTATGCGGTGGAGTTTATCACCGCCGAGATGATCCAGGATCACTTCGGTCCAGGCGGCATCCGTCATTATGCCCTGTCCAAGGGCAAGGCGCTGATCTCCGATGACACGCAAATGACCCTCTTCACCGCCGAGGGCATCATCATGGGCTGGAACCGGGCGGTGGCCGGAGGCATGGCCGCCGATATGGAGGTCTATGTTTACGATGCCTACATGAACTGGCTCTGCACCCAGGGCTATGCCAAAGAGGGTATGTGGCGGCAGTTTTCTTATCTCATGCAATGCCCGGAGCTGTTCCACCAGCGGGCGCCGGGCGGCACCTGCCTGGGGGCGCTGCTGTCCGGCCACATGGGCAGCCTGCGGGAACCAGCCAATAACTCCAAGGGCTGCGGCGGCGTGATGCGCGTGGCCCCGGTGGGCTTTGTGGGTGCTTTTGGCCGCCGGTATGACGATTGTCCCCAGGACGCGCCCCTGTGGCAGGCGGCGAAGATCGCGGCTATCACCCACGGGCATCCCATGGGGTATATGTCCGCGGCCATGCTGACAGAGATGATCCGGCTGATCACCCTGGAAAACGGCATGACCCTGGAGGATATCGCCCTCTCCGCCCTGGAAAAGACCGAGCGCCTGCTGGGCGCCGATGAAGCGCCTGCGGGCATGAGCCTCCACGGGCTGGTGCGCAAGGCCATTGCCCTGGCGCAGGAGGACGTGGACGACCTGCGAGCCATCCGCAGCCTGGGCGAGGGCTGGGTGGGCGAGGAGGCGCTGGCCATCGCCCTGTACTGTGTGCTGAAGTACCGTGACGATTTTTCTGCCTGCATCCGCGCCGCCGTGAACCATGACGGGGACAGCGACTCCACCGGAGCCATTGCCGGGAACCTGCTGGGCGCATGGCTGGGGGCGGCGGGCATTGACGAAGCGTGGCTCGCGCCGCTGGAAGGCCGGGGGGTCATTGAGATTATTTCACAGCAGCTGTGCGAAGTGGCAAAGGAGCAGGGACTGTGACGCAAGGAGAAACTATGCGACCGATACACGATATGCTGCAGGCTGCTTCAGGCCGATGCAGCTGCCATATGCCGGGGCATAAGGGCCGCGCGCCCTTCGGTGCGGAGGATCTCTACGCCCTGGACACCACGGAGATCCCCCTGACCGACGACCTCTACGCCCCGGAGAACGGCATCGCCCAGGCGCAGGAGCTGTACGCCCGTGCGGCGGGGGCGGGGGCGACCATCTTCCTGCACAATGGCTCCACCGCAGGCATCCACGCCATGGTGCAGCTCTATGCCGGGGAGGGCGATACCGTCATCCTGCCCCGCAACGCCCACCTGTCCGCGGCCAATGGCTGCGTGCTGGGCGGGGTGAAGGCGGAGTGGATCCCCATCACCCAGCGGGAGGACGGCTATTGCTACATGGCCGAGGCCGATGTGCTGGCCACGCTGGAGGCGCATCCTCACGCCAAGGCGCTGCTGCTGACCCGCCCGGATTTCTACGGCTGCTGCCTGCCCCTGGAGCGCATTGTGGAAAAGGCGCACAGCATGGGCATCCGGGTGGTGGTGGATGAAGCCCACGGCGCGCACCTGCCCTGGCTGGAGAGCCTTGCCTCCGCCGGAGAGCTGGGCGTGGATGCCTGGGTGCAGTCCGTGCATAAGACCCTGCCGGGATTGACCGGCTCTGCGGCGCTGCACCTGCGGGACGCGGCGGACAAGCCCCGGGCCATGCGCATCCTGCGCCGGGAGCAGACCTCGTCTCCCAGTTTTGTGCTGCTCATGTCCATCGACGACAGCCGTGCTTATATGGAAGAAACAGGCCGGGCGCGCCTGGCCTCGGTGGCCGCTGCGGCGGATGAAGTGCGCCGGGCTTTGCCGGGCTTGGGCTATGCAGATGCCCATGCGGCCTGGGCGGACACCGGCTTGCAGTTCGATCCCACCCGGCTGGTGATCGCTGCGCCCCAGGGCGGCTTTGTCCTGGCGCAGAGCCTGCGCCAGCGGGGCGTGGACGTGGAGATGGCCGATGTGCAGGGGGTGGTGCTGATCCTCTCCTGCATGGACGAGGTGGAGGACATTCTGCACCTGAAAGACATTTTGCGGGATATTCCCCCCTGTGCCGCTGCGCTGCCCGCTCTGCCGGATATGCGCAGCCTGCCGGAAAAGGCGCTTGATCTGCGTCCGGCGGTGATGGCGGCCTGCGAGGCCGTGCCGCTGCATCAGGCGGCGGGGCGCATCGCTGCGGCCTCTGCGGGGCTGTACCCGCCGGGCATCCCCCTGGTGTGTCCGGGGGAGAGGATCAGCCCGGAGGTCATTGGCCTTTTGCAGGGCGCGGGAAGTCAGGAACGATTTGGCTTGGAAGGAGACAAACTGCTGTGCGTTGTGTGATTTTTGACCTGGACGGAACGCTGACCCAGTCCGAGGAGGGCATCTTCAACTGCGTTCGTTATGCGGCAGAAAAGCTGGGCTTTCCCTGCCCTGATGCAGCCACCCTGCACAAGTTCGTAGGCCCGCCGCTGCAATATTCCTTCCAGGAATACATGGGCATGGACGAGGCCATGGCCCAGCGCGCCGTGACCACCTATCGCGAGCGCTACACCGTGGTGGGCCTGTTTGAAAACCGGGTGTACCCCGGCATTCGCCGCCTGCTGCGCACCCTGAAGCGGGAGGGCTGGTACATCGGCATCGCCACCGGCAAGCCCCAGGGGCCTGCGGAGCGCATCATCCAGCATTTCGGCCTGAGCAGGTATTTTGATAAGATCGTCGGCCCCACCGGCAGCATCGGTGCGGAGAAGGACTGGCTCATCCGCAGCGCCCTGCCGGAAGCCTACGACGAGGCCTGGATGGTGGGCGACCGCAAGTTCGATATCGAGGGCGGCAAGGCGGTGGGCATCCGCACCATTGGCGTGGGCTATGGCTACGGCGACGAAGCCGAGCTGCGCACCGCAGGCTGCGACGTCTACGCCCCCACTGTGCAGGACGTGATCGACGCCCTCTGCCCCGGTGCTGCGGTACCCCAGGGCGCGTTCCTTTCCATCGAGGGTCTGGACGGCTCCGGCAAGACCACGCAGATTAACCTGATCACCGACGCCATGGATCGCTATGGCTTCGAGGTGCAGCACAGCCGCGAACCCGGCGGCTGCAAGGTGTCCGAGGCCATCCGCCAGGTGCTGCTGGATGTGAACAACGTGGGCATGGACGGCGTCACCGAGGCCATCCTCTATGCCGCTGCCCGCGCCCAGCACGTGCGGGAGGTCATCCGTCCCGCGGTGGCGGCAGGCAAGGTGCTTCTGTGCGACCGGTTTGTGGATTCCTCCGTGGCCTATCAGGGAGGCGGCCGCCAGCTGGGGGTGCAGCGCATCCTGGACATCAACGCCCCCGCCGTGGACGGCACCCTGCCCATGGCCACCATCTACCTGGACATCGACCATGAAACCAGCCTGAAGCGCCGCAGCGCCGCCAGCACCCTGGATCGCATCGAAATGGAGGCCGACAGCTTCCACGCCCGCACCGAGGCGGCCTATCGGGAGCTGATTGAGCGCGATCCCCAGCGGTTCATCGTGGTGGACGCCACGCAAACGCCGGAGGAGATCGGCCGCCAGGTGGCAGAACAGGTGCTTGCGCGCCTGATGGAGGCAGAAGCATGAGCGAGCGCATTGTAGTAGGCATGTCCGGCGGCGTGGATTCCTCCGTGGCCGCTCTGCTGCTGAAGGAGCAGGGCTACGACGTGATCGGCGTCTTTATGAAAAACTGGGAGGAGCAGGACGACAACGGCGTCTGCACCTCCGAAAGCGACTGGCGGGACGTGCGGGAGGTCTGCGACCTCATCGGCATTCCCTACTATTCCGTCAACTTTGCCAAGGAGTATTGGGATCGGGTGTTCAGCTACTTCCTGGACGAATACCGCGCCGGACGCACCCCCAACCCGGACGTACTGTGCAACCGGGAGATCAAGTTCCGCGCATTTCTGGATTTTGCCATGCAGTTGGGCGCCTCCCGCATGGCTACGGGTCACTTTGTGCAGACCAACCCCCAGGGCGAGCTTCTGCGGGGCGCCGATCCCAACAAGGATCAGAGCTACTTCCTCTATATGCTCAAGCAGCATCAGCTCCAGCGCGCCATGTTCCCGGTGGGCCACCTCACCAAGGCCGAGGTGCGCCGCATTGCCGAGGAAAAGGGTCTCCCCGTCAGCAAAAAGAAGGATTCCACCGGCGTGTGCTTCATCGGCGAGCGCAAGTTTAAGCAGTTCCTGCAAACCTACCTGCCCGCCATGCCCGGCGACATGGTCGCCCCCGATGGCCAGGTGGTGGGTCGCCACGACGGCCTGATGTACTACACTCTTGGCCAGCGCCGGGGTCTGGGCATCGGCGGCTGCGGCGACGGGCGCAGCTGGTTCGTCATCGGCAAGGATCTGGAACGCAACCGCCTCCTGGTGGCCCAGGGCGAGGATCACCCCATGCTCTATAGTAGTAGAAGCATTGCCGGCGGCGTGACGTGGATCGGCGACGCACCCATCCGCGAAGGGGAGACCCTGCAATGCACCGCCAAGTTCCGCTACCGCCAGGGCGATCAGCCCGTGGAAGCCACCCTGCAAGGAGACAAGCTGCACATCCGCAGCTTGGTTCCCCAGCGCGCTGTCACCCCCGGCCAGAGCGCCGTTTTGTACCAGGGAGACAAGTGCCTGGGCGGTGCCGTGGTGGAAACCGTGCTGGACGCCGGAGAAGTGCCGAACGAAATTGTGGAATAATTGTTACAAAACCACTACATTTAGATGAATTTCCGAACGCTCCGCGAAGATCAAAGCGAGGCGTTCGTTATTTAAACAAATTCAAAAAAACTCAAATTTTTTTCAAAAAAAGTGTTGACAAACAAGGCGTCGTTTGGTATTATAATCAAGCACGTTGCGCAAGCGATGTGCGCCGAACCTTGAAAACGATACAGAATTGACAAACGCAAGTAAGAAGAGACAGATGATTCCGAATGAGTTTGTCTGGCAGCGGAAGCTGTTGGATGAGATAAAGGATTAAACGCAAGAGTTTGATCCT
>JAGBEX010000005.1 GCA_017936765.1 Clostridia bacterium | reverse complement strand
CCGATGGCGATGAATCGGACGCCCTTGCGCCGAAAGTACACCTCGGTATAGAAGCCGGTCTGGATGTAGTCGCGCCCGATGCGGCTCAGGTCTTTGGCGATCACCACATCGACCAAGCCTGCATCAATGTCCGCAATGAGCTGCTTCCATCCAGGGCGTTCGAAGTTGCCGCCGCTGAAGCCATCATCTGTGTAGTGCCGGCAATGGGTGAAGCCGTGGTCTGCCGCATACGAGGTCAGGTACGATTTTTGTGATTCAATTTGTCAAGGGGTGTTTCACCATTAAGACATAGTCGTGTAGCTGTGTACATTTACTGAAATAATCCACTTCACAAAAAAATCCGAACCTGATTCCGGTTGGAAATGGGTTCGGATTTCTTTATTCCGTCGAAAAGACTGGAATTATCTATCCTGTCAATACTATTCTCAACATAGTGTTTGACATATTAATCGTGGTCGTATATATGCAATGATGCTTTGCGACTCAAGATGACAAGAAGGAACATTAATCTGAAGTTTTTGCCTGATCCAGCATATCTTGAAGTGTTACAGAGGTCAGATAGTCGTTTACAACCTTGTCCAGCCCCTCCCAGGCGGGCAGCGTGAGGCAAGATCCGCACTTGTCGCAGCGGTTCGGTGTATGCTCAAGACAGGCGACCGCGTGCATCGAGTCCTCCGTCAGGTAGAGGATGTCGGCCAGCGTGATAGCAGCCGGATCGACCAACAGACGGTAGCCACCCTGATTACCCCGGCGAATTTCGAGCAGGCCGGCTTTGGCAAGCGTGGCAGTAAACTGCTCCAGATACTTCTTGGACATTCCCTGACGCTCGGCGATACTCTTCATGGAGACATAGCCATCTCCCTGATTCTGGGCAATATCCAGCAGCATACGGGTTACATAGCGTCCTTTGGTGGAAATCAGCATGATCATCAACTCCTATTTCTATTTTATCCTATCCTGCAGCGTTTTGCAATCACTTGCAGATTATTTCCGTATGTCCATCGGTATAGTGTACTTTGTTTGTATTTTCACAGCAAATCACGAAAACTCTATTGACAATATAGGATTACAATCATATAATACACCACGTCGATAGACATTAAGTATTAAAGGAGGAGGACAGCTGCCATGATGCTCCGACCGAACGTGATGTACATGTGCATGTGTTTCGCCTGCTGTCTGTCTCAGCGAGGTGTTTATCGGCGTTGCATCTGAACAGATGCATGTGATAACAGCTGCAGCGGGATGGACGCGGGACGTTTATCCTGCTTTTTTGCATCACGCTGTATTTCTGATGGAAAGAGGTGGTTCGATGTTGACCCGAATGAGGAGCCTTGTCCGGGCAGTGGGAAACTGTCGAATGTGATGATGGGAAGCAGTTCCACCTGATCAGACGCAATGCACGAAACGGTCCATTTATCAGACAAGAATACAGAAAAGAGGTTGTCACATGAGCAATTACAAGTTTGAGACCCTCCAGCTGCACGTAGGCCAGGAACAGCCTGATCCTGCCACGGATTCCCGCGCCGTGCCGATTTACCAGACCACCTCGTACGTTTTCCGCAATTCGGCCCACGCCGCGGCCCGCTTTGGCCTGGCGGATCCGGGCAATATCTACGGCAGGCTCACAAACTCCACACAGGATGTGCTGGAAAAGCGCATCGCGGCCCTGGAGGGCGGCGTGGCAGCACTGGCAGTGGCCTCTGGTGCAGCGGCGATCAGCTATACCATTCAGGCGTTGGCCCAGAACGGCAATCACATCGTGGCCCAGAAGACCATCTACGGCGGAAGCTACAACCTGCTGGCCAACACCCTGCCCCTCTACGGCATCAGCACTTCCTTTGTGGATGCGCACAACCTCGCTGAGGTGGAGGCAGCCATCCGCCCCAATACCAGGGCCGTGTATCTTGAGACGCTGGGGAACCCTAATTCCGATATTTCGGACATCGATGCGATCGCCGAGATTGCCCATCGCCACGGCCTGCCGCTGGTCATCGATAACACATTCGGCACCCCCTACCTGATCCGCCCCATCGAGCACGGCGCGGATATCGTAGTGCATTCTGCCACGAAATTCATCGGCGGCCACGGCACCACGCTGGGCGGCGTGATCGTGGATTCAGGTAAATTCGACTGGAAGAAGAGCGGCAGGTATGCGCCCATCGCCGAGGCGAACCCCAGCTATCACGGCGTATCCTTTGTGGATGCGGCGGGCCCGGCAGCCTTCGTGACCTACGTCCGCGCGATCCTCCTGCGCGATACCGGCGCTGCTATCTCCCCGTTCAACGCCTTCCTGCTGCTGCAGGGGGTGGAGACCCTGTCCCTGCGCCTGGAGCGTCATGCGGAGAACACCAGGAAGGTCGTGGAATTCCTCGCCGGTCATCCGCAGGTGGAGAAGGTGAATCATCCCTCTCTGCCGGACCATCCCGATCATGCGCTGTATCAGAAATACTTCCCCAACGGCGGCGGTTCCATCTTCACCTTCGAGATCAAGGGCGGGCAGGCCGAAGCGCATCGGTTCATCGACAGCCTGGAGATCTTCTCCCTGCTGGCGAACGTGGCGGATGTGAAGAGCCTGGTGATCCATCCCGCCACCACCACCCACTCTCAGCTGAGCGCGGAAGAGCTGGAGGATCAGGGCATCAAGCCTAACACCATCCGTCTGTCCATTGGTACGGAGCACATTGACGATATCATTGCAGATTTGGAAAAAGGTTTCCGCGCCGTGAAGAAAGCTTGATCACCGCCTGCATTCTCAAAGAAAAGAGGTCTTTGCATTGAAAAACCATTCCACCCTCAGGACAGTTCTGACTGCGCTGTTTGCTGCGCTAATCTGCGTAGCCACCATGCTTGTGCAGATCCCGATCCCTGCAACCGGCGGTTATGCCAATCTGGGTGATGGCATCATTCTGATCTGCGCATTCCTGCTGCATCCGCTTGATGCAATCATCGCTGCGGCGCTGGGCTCCGCTCTGGCAGATGTGCTGGCCGGATACATCTCCTTTGTGCCCGGTACGCTGGTGATCAAGGCCGGCGTCGCGCTGATTGCAGCGCTGATATTTAACCGGATCGGCAAAAGCGTCCCGGAGAAAAAGGCGTTTGTTGCCCTGATCGTAGCAGGAGTTGTAGCGGAAGCCTTCATGGTTTGGGGTTACTTCTTCTATGAGGCTGTGCTGCTGGGCGTGGGGATTGGCGCGGCAGGCGGCATTGCAGGGAACATCGGCCAGGGCGTTGTTGGTATCATTATTGCCGGCATTGTTGCGCCTGTGCTGCGCCGGTCCGATGGAATTCGGAAGCTGATGGACAGTATACAGAAGTAACCTCTGTTTTTCAAAAAGCCTGTGTTGGATTGACCATAAGAAAGGAGCTGGCAACCATGTCTCACATCTACACTTCTGCTGATCAACTCATTGGCAACACCCCTCTTCTGGAGCTGACCCATATTGAAAAGGAATTCGGCCTGAAGGCCCGCATCCTGGCTAAGCTGGAATATTTCAATCCCGCCGGATCGGTGAAGGATCGCATCGCCAAGGCCATGATCGATGAGGCGGAGGCCTCCGGCAAGCTGGTTCCCGGCTCCGTCATCATCGAGCCCACCAGCGGCAATACCGGCATTGGCCTGGCGGCGGTGGCAGCGGCAAGGGGCTACCACATCATCATCGTCATGCCGGAAACCATGTCCGTGGAGCGCCGCCAGCTGATGAAGGCCTACGGTGCGGAGCTGGTGCTGACCGAGGGGGCCAAGGGCATGAAGGGCGCTATCGCCAAGGCGCAGGAGCTGGCTGCGGAGATCCCCGGCAGCTTCATTCCGGGCCAGTTCGTCAATCCTGCCAATCCGCAGGCGCACCGCAGCACCACCGGCCCTGAGATCTGGGCGGACACCGATGGTGCGGTGGATATCTTCGTGGCAGGTGTAGGCACCGGCGGCACGGTGACGGGCGTGGGCGAATACCTCAAGGGGCAGAATCCCGCGGTGAAGGTAGTGGCCGTGGAGCCTGCCTCCTCCGCCGTGCTTTCTACCGGCGTAGCGGGCGCCCACAAGATCCAGGGCATCGGCGCAGGCTTCGTGCCGGATGTGCTGAACACGGCGGTCTACGACGAGATCATCCCCGTTACCAACGAGGACGCCTTTGCCACCGGCAAGCTGATTGGCCGCAAGGAAGGCGTGCTTGTGGGCATTTCCTCCGGTGCGGCGACATGGGCGGCCATCGAATTGGCGAAGCGCGAGGAAAACGCGGGCAAGACCATCGTCGTGCTCTTGCCGGACACCGGCGACAGGTATCTTTCTACCCCACTCTTTGCAGACTGATTCCCAAGCAGCTTTTCACGGAGGACAGAACCCATGACAAGTCCCTGTATTTACCTTGACAACGCCGCCACAACCCGTATGAGCAGCGCCGCGATTCAGGCGATGCTGCCGTATATGGACACGGTATACGGCAATCCCTCCAGCCTCCACTCCATGGGGCAGCGTGCCGGTGAGGCGCTGAGTGACGCGCGCAGAACCATCGCTGCACTGCTGGGCTGTGATGCCTCGGAGATCAT
This sequence comes from Clostridia bacterium, assembly GCA_017936765.1. GTDB lineage: Bacteria > Bacillota > Clostridia > Christensenellales > Aristaeellaceae > UBA11524. Next base: position 4,919 of record JAGBEX010000005.1, on the reverse strand, counting down.
CTTTACCTCCGGCGGCAGCGAAGCAGACAATCAGGCAATCCTCTCCGCTGCCCGATGGGGTGAAAAGCGGAGGAAGAAGCACATCGTATCCACCGCATTTGAACATCACGCCGTGCTGCATGTGCTGAAAAAGCTGAAGAAGGAAGGCTTTGAGGTCACGCTGCTGGACGTGCATGAAAACGGCATTGTGCAGCCGCAGCAGGTGGCAGAGGCGATCCGCCCCGATACCTGCCTGGTGACGGTGATGTATGCCAACAACGAGATCGGCACGATCCAGCCCATCAGTGAGATCGGACGGATCTGCCGGGAGAAAGGCGTTCTCTTTCACAGCGATGCGGTGCAGGCAGTCGGACATCTTCCCATTCATGTGCATGAGCAGCAGATCGACATGCTATCCCTGTCCGCCCACAAATTCCATGGTCCCAAGGGTGTCGGCGCGCTGGTAGTGCGAAAGGGCGTCCCCCTGATCCCCCTGATCGAAGGCGGCTCACAGGAACGCAGCCGCCGGGCAGGCACGGAAAACCTGCCTGCCATCATGGGCATGGCAGCCGCGCTGACCGAGGCCTGCGAAGGCATGGAAGCTGTCAACGCCCGCATGCAAGCCCAGCGCGACAGGATGATCGCCGGGCTTGCGAACATCCCCCATGCCGCGCTCAATGGCGATGCGTATGACCGTCTGCCAGGCAATGTGAATTTCTGCTTTGAGGGAATCGAGGGCGAATCCCTGCTGCTCCTGCTGGATGATCGCGGCATCTGTGCATCCTCCGGCTCCGCATGTACCTCCGGCTCGCTGGATCCCAGCCATGTGCTGCTGGCGATCGGCCGTCCGCATGAGATCGCTCACGGCTCGCTGAGGCTGACCCTTTCCCGGGACACGACGGACGAGGAGATCGAGGATACGATCCGGGCTGTTCGTGATGTCGTTGCTCATCTCCGGGGCATGTCACCGGTCTGGCGGGACATGGAAGCCGGACGCGAACCATTCATTTTGAGGTGAAACACATATGGCACTGTATAGTGAAAAGGTCATGGATCATTTCAGAAATCCGCGCAATGTTGGCGTGATCGAGGATGCGGACGGCGTGGGTGAGGTCGGCAATGCCAAATGCGGCGACATCATGAAAATCTACTTGAAGATCAGGGATGACGTCATTGAGGACGTGAAGTTCGAGACCTTCGGCTGCGGAAGCGCTATCGCATCCAGCTCCATGGCAACGGAGCTGATCAAGGGAAAGCCCATCGCCGAGGCGATGACGCTGACCAACAAAGCGGTGGCCGAGGCGCTGGACGGATTGCCCCCGCACAAGCTCCACTGCTCCGTGCTGGCAGAGGAAGCGATCAAGAAGGCGCTGCAGGATTACTATGAGAGAAACGGCATTGCCTACGACCGCAGTGCATTCCCGGACTGCGAGCATTGTTCGCACTGCAGCGCTGAATGACCTCCCGGAAGAATTTTCACGCCACTCTTGACACCCCACCAATCCAGTAGTATACTGTATCCAAACTTCATACTTAAACCGTTGAAGCGGAGATAACGGCAGTCATGACTTCACAGAGAGCCTGCGATGGTGCGAATCAGGCAAGAAACAAGCTGTCAAATGGACCGCTGAGGGCGCAGGGAAACGGGGGTGCTCCCGGAGTATTCTGCGACGTTGGAGGCAGACGTCATTTGCCGGGGATATGCAGGTATCCCGCTAAGCGCACAGGGGCAGCCCTGTGAATCAAGGTGGCACCGCGGATAATGTGAATTATTCGTCCTTGACAGAGTTTGATTTCTGTCAGGGGCGTTTTTGTTTTCCCTGATCAGAAATACAGAAAAGCGATTTCTGACAAGGAGGTGGGTGCAATGGCACTGTTGACCAGACGATGGCGACGCATGCTGAACGACCATTCCCACACGACCCACATCTGAAACGGAGGACATGATTTATGAAGTTCGGCAATGTCGATTTTGATACCTATTTCAAGAACTATCCAGATGCGAATGGCTTCTTCGGCAAGTACGGCGGTTCCTACATCCCCCCGGAGCTACAAAGGGCCATGGCCGAGATCAACACGGCCTATCAGACCATCTGTAAATCCCGCCGCTTTATCAGCGAACTGCGCCGCATTCGCAAAGAATTCCAGGGCCGTCCCACGCCCATTTCCTATCTGGAGCGTCTGTCCGGTAAGCTGGGCAATGTGCAGCTGTACGTCAAGCGTGAAGATCTGAACCATACCGGCGCGCACAAGCTGAACCACTGTATGGGCGAGGTGCTGCTGGCCAAGTATATGGGCAAAAGGAAGGTGATCGCTGAGACCGGTGCAGGTCAGCACGGCGTGGCGCTGGCGACAGCAGCAGCTTACTTCGGCCTGGAATGCGACATCTACATGGGCGCAGTGGATATTCGCAAGCAGGCCCCGAATGTGGCCCGGATGGAGATCCTCGGTGCGAACGTGATCGAGGTAACGGAGGGCTTGCAGACGCTGAAGGAGGCGGTTGATGCTGCCTTCGCTGCTTACTGCCGGGAGTACAAGGATGCGATCTACTGCATCGGTTCCGTGGTCGGGCCGCATCCCTTCCCGATGATGGTGCGCGATTTCCAGAGTGTGGTGGGTATCGAGGCACGGGAGCAGTTCCTCGAAATGACAGGCGAGCTGCCGGACGCCATCGTAGCCTGCGTGGGCGGCGGTTCCAATGCCATGGGCCTGTTTTCCGGTTTCCTCAATGACCCGGTGGATATCTACGGCGTGGAGCCACTGGGGCGCGGCACTGCGCTGGGCGACCACGCCGCCAGCCTGACCTACGGCGAAGAGGGCATCATGCACGGCTTCAACAGCATCATGCTCAAGGACGAAAACGGCGAGCCTGCGCCGGTCTACTCCGTGGCCAGCGGTCTGGACTATCCCTCCTCCGGCCCAGAACACGCCTTCCTGCACGATTTAGGGCGCGTAAAGTACGACGTGGTGACCGATGACGAAACCATTGATGCCTTCTTTGAGCTTTCCCGGATGGAGGGTATCATTCCCGCCATCGAGAGTTCTCATGCTGTTGCCTATGCCATGAAGCTGGCCAGGAAGATGGACAAGGGCTCCATCCTCATCAACCTCTCCGGACGCGGCGACAAGGACATGGACTATATCATTGAGAAGTACGGCGTACGCAAGGGATAAAACAAAGGGCTGCCTGCGTGACATGATGTCCGCGCAGGCAGCCCTTCTGATTTTGTTGTCGTCGGAACTTGATATCTTTTCGAGTTCATATAGAATACGGTCGGAGATAGGCTTGAGTCGCGGGAATATCAAGATGCTGAGTTCAGTCTGCTTCTTCCGGGAAAATATACTGCGCCCTGTTGTCGAGTTTTAACTCGCCACTATTATTCATACGCATCAGCCGGTGCAACCGGCTGATGCGCTTTGGCTTTATTGAAGCTGAAACGTTACTTTTTCTGTTCTGAGCTTCTCGCCCATTAAAGACGGCATCTTCCCCGCTGCTTCTATTATACCATGAGTTTCATCCCTTGTGGTGCCGGTTCCTTCCGGCATGGAGATTCTATTAATGACAACGTCGTCTATTGTGTCTGAATTTCTCTTGTTTTGTAGCATTTTTAGCTGCGCCCTGATCGACTCCCTCTGCCTCGGCTCCTCGCCAGCCTTGATAACTGTATCGACACAATATCGGATACGATCAATCAGATCAGGATCAACATTTTGTTCTGCGAGCGAGGCGCGAAGCTGAGTCTGTTCATCCAGCAGCTGCTGCAATTCACCGGCAATGCGATCATGATCGGCGGCCTTGATGCCATTGGCGTTCATGTACCGCACAGCCTTTGCTAACTCGTTCAGCTCCTGCTGATGCTTCTCAGCGTACTGCTTCCGAATAAATCCCACGCCGCGCTTACTCTTGTCAGAGATTGGCTTGAGCCGCTGGAATGTATCAATATGTTTGAGCGCTGTTTGCTTTTTGCGAATCGCCTTGCCCACGCCGTCAAGCTGGGTGAGGCTTTCTTGTTGTTTTCCAACAAATTTCTCGAAGTCCTGCAGCGTGCTGATGCCAGCTTCCTGCATGAAGAACTGTACTTGTGCTGCGAATTTCAGGTCGTTGATACCAGCAGTCTGCCTTGCCTTCTTGCCCCAGTCCGCACGACCGGCCTTGCGTAAATTCTGGAACACCTGGATGTACTCCATCATCGGCGGCTGATATGGCTCTGGCTTCATGATTTCTGCTGTTTTGCGGATGACCTCTGCCAGCCACTTTTTCAGTGACGCCAGCCGCATTTTCAACGATTGCAGCACACGGTTGAACTGCTTGATTTCCTCGTTGTACTGGCCGATTTCGGTGCGGATGCCCTGTTGTTCCAGATAAGTGACAACCGGCCCCATATGTACCGTGGGAACCAGATCAACGCCCTGCCTCGCGTATGAACGGAGATCAAGCCGGACTTCTTCGCCGGCACGTTCCAGATATCGGTTGGTTGTGTCAGCCCACGCGGTGCGCCACCGCTCGCAATTGCCTGGATCATCCCAATCCGTGGTACGAACCTTGTAGGATTTATAGTCGCCACTGGGCAGCTTGATCCGCTCACCATTTTCATCAAGCACATAAACACGTTTACCCTTGGGCAGCCACTTGCCTTGCTCGTCCAGTGCGCGCATAGTCAGCATCACATGGGCATGCGGATTGCCGTCGCCCTTATCATAAATAGCATAGTCTGCGATCATGCCCCGCGACACGAATTGTTCCATGCAGTATTCGCGGACGAGGGCCTCATATTGATCAGCAGGCAGTTCTCTCGGCAGCGCCATAATGATACCCCGCGCCAGCTGTGCGTTCCATTGCTTTTCGGATGCTTCGACGGCATTCCAGAGCGTCTGACGGTCGGTATATTCCCGTGGCGCGTTGGGCGGCAGCAGGATGCCCTTCGCCACGATTTCTTTTT
>JAGBEX010000026.1 GCA_017936765.1 Clostridia bacterium | reverse complement strand
GCGTCCCACCCCGCGCGGGGTGGGTGGATTGAAATATGCAGGCATACGCCCGCTTCGGAAACAACGCTGCGTCCCACCCCGCGCGGGGTGGGTGGATTGAAATCAATGCGTCCCCACCATGCGCAACATTGAGGGTGAGTCCCACCCCACGCGGGGTGGGTGGATTGAAATTAAAAAATGTTGACATAGGTATACACCTATGCTGTCCCACCCCACGCGGGGTGGGTGGATTGAAATTGTAAACATATCCAGCGGGTCAGCCTTGGGCTCAGTCCCACCCCACGCAGAGGGTGGATTGAAAGAGCAAACACTACGCAGGCGGCCAGTGCAGTATTTGTGTTCATACAAGCAAGACATTTTTACAGAATGTTTGCATCAACTTCTTCTCTGACGCTATACTAATTTTTTCAGAGTCCGTGGATTGAACTCACTTTTTTTCGATCCCAGGGTATAGCGATTTCCACATCTTCAAAGCTGGTTTTCAGCGTTTTCTTGTTACGCTGTTTCGCTACTTGCAGTATCTTTTGCCTTGATCGTATCCCAGACTTTCGTTCAGTTCGCTTTCCAAGCTATCTTCCATAAACTACGCGATGATCTGTCTGTACAGTTCTTTGATGTCACCCAGCTACTGATATTCAGAGCTAGCAGCATCTCCGAATTTTTTCTCTCCGTGTCATTTTCTCCGCACTTCGATTCAGTTTTCGTCTCAGAAATAATACCGCAAAATCGCGTCTCTATTTTACAAGTTAACACAAAGTTTGAAACGGTATCCAAGAAGAAATGCCTTGTTCCCAAATTCAAAATCAGACAGTCACATCAATAACCAGTTTCGTCGTTTTCTCATCGCCTGTACATACCTACAAGCGCGTTGTGTCATATCCAAACGCATCTTCAATGTGCAAACCTTGTGCCTTGTATGCATAAAAAACATATTAGTATTGATATGCAGTTTGCCTCTATAAGTGTGCAGCCGCCTCATAGTTTTCCTTTATTCCCTTCCCAGCAAAAACGCATTTGCCTCCGTCAGCACCCGCCGGGAGCTTTCAAACTGGAACATCCCCATGGCCTCCTCATAGCTCACCAGATACGCCCCGGAAAGCTCCTCCTGCTGATAGGCCACCTCCTGCCCCGCATATTCGCCCAGGAAGTACACCACCTGCTTCATGGTGCCTGCCTTCTGGGGGATGGGATGCTCGTCCGTGGTGCGGAAGCCGTCGATGAGGCGCACCGTGAGGCCGGTTTCTTCCCGCACCTCGCGAAGGGCGGTAGCTGTCTCGGTTTCGCCTGCCTCCACGTGACCCTTGGGGAAGCCGTAGATGCCCTCCAGGTTGGCCACCAGCAGGTATTTCACCTGGCCGTTCTCTCTGGTGAACACCACCGCGCCGCAGGATTTTTCCCAAGTCATGTTTTTCGCCTCCAAAAATGCTTGGTTTTTTGAGATGGTGCATTATAGCACAGGCATCTCCCCTTGGCAAGGTCAGCGGCAACTTTTTCTCCCGCCCCATCTTGTGCGCCACCTGCATATGATGTACAATGGTGCAAGCATCACAAAGGATGGGATGGATCACCATGAACACACTCCTGAATCGCGACGCCTTCCGCAAGGAAAGGGGCGTGAAGCTCTTCCTGCTCTCGGTGCTGATCACCGGGCTTTCCTGCGGGCTTTACAAGGGCGTGCTGGACAATTTCCTGGCCGAAGTGGTCGGCATGGGCGAAATGGATCGCGGCGTCACCGAGTTTTTCCGCGAGGTACCGGGCATTCTGCTGATCTTCATTCTGGCGGCGTTCTATATGCTCTCTGCCGAGACCATGTACAAGGCTGGCGCCATCATCATGCTGGCGGGCATGACCATGCTCTCCGCCCTGCCCCCCACGAAAGTCCTGATGACCCTGGCCATCTGCATCTACTCCCTGGGCGAGCATATCCAACTGGGCATGAAGAGTACCCTCTCGCTGAAATACGCCAACCCCGGCAACGGCGGCGCAGCCCTGGGCGTGCAGAACGCCAGCGGACAGATCGGCACCCTCATCGGCTATCTGGCGGTGGTGGCGGCCTTCAGCTTCATCACCAAGGATCAGCTCTACACCCTGTTCTTTGTGCTGGCGGCTGTGCTGGCAGGCGTCAGCGCGGTATGCTCCATGGGCATTTCCGGCAAGAGCGAGACCGACAGCACCAAGCGCCGCTTCTACTTCCACAAAAAGTACACCAAGTACTATATGCTGGAAATGTTCTACGGCGCCCGCAAGCAGGTGTTCCTCACCTTCGGCCCCTATGTGCTGATCCTCTTCTACGGCGCCAATGCCGCCACCATCAGCCTGCTGTTTGCCATTTCGGCCATTGCCTGCTTCTTCGCCTCCCCCATCGTGGGTCGCATCATTGACAAGCTGGGCTACAAGGTGGTCATGGTGGCGGACACGCTGATCCTGGTGCTGGTGTGCCTGTGCTATGGCTTTGCCCACCATGTGCTGCCCAAGGATATCGCCTTCATCGTCTGCTGCGTGAACTACGTGCTGGACGCGGTGATCTCCCTGGCCTCCATGGCCTCCAACCTCTATGTGCAGGACCTGTCCGACACCGCCGAGGAAGTGAAGGCCACCATTTCCACGGGCGTGTCCATCAACCATGTGATCACCATTTTCATCGCCCTGTTCGGCGGCTGGATCTGGCAGACCCTGGGCATTGAACTTTTGTTCATCGTGTCCGCTGTGCTGGGCCTGTGCAACAGCGCCTATGCGGCTACCATCAAGATGAAGAAGGCGGCGTGAGCCTCCTGAATACACAAAAAATCCCCTCCGCATCGTTGTCCACCGTGCGGAGGGGGTTTTTCTTTGCAGCTATGCCGCAGCGCGGAGTCCTCAGGCGGCTTTGTTCATCGCGCCGTTCCTGACCGGCTGGGCGATCTTACGGTTGAACAGATCGATCAGCGGCCCCATGAAGAAAGCCGTAAGGATGGTTCCCAGACCCACAAAGGTGACGATCTGTCCCGGGTCGCCGCCGCCCAGCAGGAAGCAGCCGATGCCCAGAATGATGCACACCGAATCCGTAATGATACGAATGTACTTGAATTTGCCCAGCTTCCACCGGTTGGCCAGGATCAGGGCAATGGCATCGTAGGTGGAAACGCCCATGTCCGCGGTGATGTAGAAGGAAGAGCCAAGGCACAGGAACACAAAGCCCAGTACAAAGCTGATGCCACGGGTCACGATATCCGCCTCAGGGAAAAGAGCGAGCAGCGTTGCATAGGAAAACTCCACCACAAAACCCAGCAGGAACAGATTGATGAACGTGGCAATGCCAATGTAATGCCTGTCAAAGATCAGGGAGAACGCCAGTAGCGCCACATTCACGATGACATACAGCGTGCCGAAGGGAATGGGGATCAGCTGATCCATGCCGCTCATGAAGGACTGGAAGGGATCAACGCCCAGCGCTGCCAGCTTGAAAGCGCCCACGCTAACAGCGCAGACCACCACACCCAGCACAGACATCAGGATACGTCGGGTTCTTTCTTGCATGATGCTAACCTCACAGTATATCGAAAATCCGGTGAAAGCCGCCGGGTGCGGTGGCGGCCGTATAGAGATTCGATGCCGGGGCGCGGGACTCCTTCCGGCTCAGCCCTCCATCCCCTGAAAATATCACCGCTTCTCCTTCATTTCCGCAAAGTGCATCATGTGGTCGTCGGTCACCCCAGCATACAGCGCCGTGGTGAAGCGCCCGGTGGTCAGGTAATGCTCCATCATCAGCCTGGCGGAGAAGGGCATTTCCAGCGCCAGCACCTCGTTCAGCGGCACCCAGCGCAGCTCGCCCTCGTTGGAGGTCAGCGGCACTTCCTCTGCCAGCTCCGCGAAGAAGTAGTAGTTCTGCCGGATCTCCTCCCCCACACGGCGCAGGGTGACATAGCGCATGGCCAGGCCCTGCAGCTGCTCCGGGGCGAGGTTCAGCTCCTCCCGCAATTCCCGCAGCACGCAGGCGGCTGGCTGCTTCATTTCGTTTTCCTCAAAATGCCCGCCGGCGGAAGCCACCCACAAGCCGTCCACCACCTTGGAGCCGTGGCGGTGGAGCATGAGGATGCGGTCGCCGCAGAGAAGATAGATGCCCGTCATGGGGCGCAGGGTGAACATCAGGTCTGCCTCCTTTTCCATACCAAACAGGAAAAGGGAACCGCATCGCTGCGATTCCCTTTTCGTTGATGCCATTAGGCCTGAGCCATCTTGGCGATTTCTTCGGCCAGGTTGTCCTGACGCTTCTCGATGCCTTCGCCACGCTCGAAGCGGGTGAAGCGCACGATGTCCAGCTCCGCGCCGGTGGCCTTGGCAACATCAGCCATGTAGGCCTTGATGTTCTTGTCGCCGTCCTTCACGAAGGCCTGGTCGATCAGGCAAACTTCCTTGTAGTACTTCTCGATACGGCCCTCGACCATCTTGTCGACGATCTTCTCGGGCTTGCCCTCGTTCAGGGCCTGAGCGCGCAGGATTTCCTTTTCCTTCTCCAGCTTGGAGGAGTCGACTTCCTCGCGGCGGACAGCCTCGGGCTTGGCGGCAGCGATCTGCAGAGCCAGGTCGTGGGCAAATTCCTTCACGGCTTCGTCGTCCTTGTGGGCTTCGTCGCAAGCGACTTCCACCAGCACGCCCACCTTGCCACCCATGTGGATGTAGGTAGACACAGCGCCCTCGGTCTTATAGCGGGCGAAGCGGCGCACGGAGATCTTCTCGCCGATGGCCACGGTGGCATCGCTGATCAGGTCGGAAATGGTCTTGGACTCGTCGTCAACGAACTTCTGCTCCAGCATCTCTTCGACGGAAGCGGGGTTGGCCTTGGCGATGTGCTTGGCCACGTTGTTAGCGAAATCCTTGAAGTTGTCGGTCTTAGCCACGAAGTCGGTCTCGCAGTTGACCTCGACGATGACGCCGGTGCAGCCGCAGGGAGCGACGTACTGAGCCACAACGCCTTCAGCGGCGATACGGCTGGCCTTCTTGGCGGCCTGAGCCAGGCCCTTCTCGCGCAGCCATTCGATGGCCTTTTCCATGTCGCCATCGGTGGCCATCAGGGCCTTCTTGCAATCCATCATGCCAGCGGCGGTGCGCTCGCGCAGTTCCTTAACCATAGCAGAAGTAATAGCTGCCATTGGAATCAACCTCCTATGATGTAGTTGAGTTTCAGGCTTGCGCCCAGGGAATTATTCCTCGACCTTAGCGGTTTCTTCCACCACTTCGGACTGCTCGCCCTGCTTGCCTTCCAGCACAGCATCGGCCATCTTGCCGGCGATCAGCTTCACGGCGCGGATAGCGTCGTCGTTGCCGGGGATCACGTAGTCGATCTCGTCGGGATCGCAGTTGGTGTCAACGATGCCCACGATCGGGATGTTCAGGATGCGGGCCTCGGTCACAGCGATGTGCTCCTTGCGGGGGTCGACCACGAACAGGGCGCCGGGGAGCTTCTTCATTTCGCGGATGCCGCCCAGGTTGGTTTCCAGCTTTTCGCGCTCGGCCTTCAGCTGGATGACTTCCTTCTTGGGCAGAACTTCGAACTGACCCTGCTGCTCCATACGATCGATCTCGTTCAGGCGCTTGATGCGGGTCTGGATGGTGCGGAAGTTGGTCAGCATACCGCCCAGCCAACGGTTGTTCACATAGTACTGATTGCAGCGCTTGGCCTCGGACTCGATGGACTCCTGAGCCTGCTTCTTGGTGCCCACGAACAGGACGGACTTGCCTTCCATCGCCACATCACGGATGAAAGCGTAGGCTTCGTCGATCTTCTTCACGGTCTTCTGCAGGTCGATGATGTAGATACCGT
>JAGBEX010000025.1 GCA_017936765.1 Clostridia bacterium | reverse complement strand
CCTGTTTATGTTCTGCGACCTGGAAGCCTGGAACGCCAACCTGGTGATGCTCCAGCATGGCCTGAGTACGCCCAAGGACTTCGCCCTGGTGGGCTTCGACAACATCCAGGACGCCTGGAGCCTCCCCGCCCCGCTCTGCACCGTGGGCTGGGACATCATCGGCATGGTGGACAGCGCCATCTCCCTGCTGCGCCGCCGCATCCACCACGAGGACTTCGAACCCCAGACCATCGTCTTCGAGCCTCACCTCATCTGCCGCAACAGCTGCGGCAGGTGAACGGCTTCTTCTATACCCTATCATGCATGGCATACCAAAAACACCTACTAGCTAAGCTGGCAGGTGTTTTGGTATGCAAAATGTGGAATTGAAATTGTGGAGCGCAAAGCACTCATGGCAAAAAACAGATGGCGGAACAACGCATTCAATCGCCGCATCCTTCGCGTTCCCTGTAAAAAGGACCCCCGTCTCTAATATACACAGGATGGGTTTCGAAAGGGCCGAACGGCCCTTCGCGGGAGAGTCCAGAGAGGGCAGCGCCCTCTCTGGTAGGGTTTCCAAAGGGGCAAAGCCCCTTTGGTCACTTGATCATGTCCTGGGTTTTGATCCAGCCGGCGTCGATGGCCTTCTGGTGGCTGGTGGCGTAGGGGCCGATGGAGGCTACCTGGGAGGCGGTGCGGGGGTAGTGGATGCACACGTGGCCGTCGAAGTCGTTATCGGTGCGGTGCTGGGGCAGGTGGGGCATGGAGTGGGTGGAAGCCATGTAGATGCTGCCATCGCCAAAGACGACCCAGACTGCCTTGGGGTTCCAGGTGTTGCCGCCAAAGGCACGCTCCATTTTGGCGGTATCGGCGGCGGTGATGGGTTCGGCATCGGCATGGGCGCCGAAGGAGAACATATGCACCTGCCAGCTGATGCCGGTGGAGAAGTCATACACGGTGGCGTAGGGATACTTCTTGGCCTGGGAACGGATGCTGGTGTACCAGTTGAGGTACTGCACATTGGCCGCGGAAATGGTGGCGCTGCTGGTACCGGCAGAGGGCTTCACGGTGGTGCTGCCCTGGGCGGTGACGGCATTGGCGCTGTTCAGCACGGCCAGGGTCTTGGCACCGGCCACACCATCGGCATCCAGGCGGTTGGCCTTCTGGAAGGCGATGAGCGCGCGGTAGGTCTGCACGCCAAAGTCGCCGTCGGCCTGGCCGGAGAGATAGCCCATGTCGATGAGGCGCTGCTGCATGGCCTTCACGGCGGAGTTGGCATCGCCCTTGCGCAGGGTGGTGGACTGCACCGGCGCGGTGGTGGCGCTGGGGGCAGCGGAGGCCGCCGTGGAGGAATAGAGCTTGCTGAGGGTCTTGGCACCGGCAATGCCGTCGCGGGGCAGGCCGTTGGCCTTCTGGAAGGCGTAGACTGCCTCGAAGGTGTTGCGGCCAAAGTTGCCGTCGGCTTCATCGGTGAGGTAGCCCAGGGCGATGAGGCGCTGCTGCATTTCCTTCACGGCATCGCTGACATCGCCCTTGCGCAGGGTGGTGAAGGTGTCCACCGTGCCGCCGGCAATGGCGCCGGAGGCAGTCCGGGCGGTGACGCTGTAGAGCTTCACCTGGGTGTCGTAACCTGCCGCGCCGTCCACAGAGAGGCCGTTGGTCTTCTGGAAGTCCTTGATGGCGGCCACGTCGTCGGCCTTGCACTTGCCGTCCACATAGGCGTTGTAGTAGCCCAGCTCGGTGAGGCGGATCTGCAGGCGGGTCACGGCCTCGCCCTGCACGCCCAGCTTGATGGTCACCACGTTATCCTTGGTGATGGGCGCATAGGTGGTGGCGGGGGCGATGGTGGGTGCAATGGTGGGAACTGCGGTGGGCTGGGCATTGGCAGAAAGCGCGCTGTAGCTGAACAGCAGCTTGTAGGTATCGCGGCCAGCCTCGCCATCGGCCTTGAGGCCATTCTTGGTTTGGAAGGACTTCAGCGCGGTGACGCTGGAGGTGCCGAAATCGCCGTCCACCTTGCCCTTCAGGTAGCCCAGGTCCTTCAGGCGCTGCTGCACCAGCTTGGCATTCTCGCCGGTGGAACTCTTGCGCACGGTGGCGCTGGGGACCTGGAAGGTGGGCGCGGCGGTGGGAGCAGCGGTGGGCTCGGGGGTAGCGGTGGCGGTGGCGGAAAGTGCGCCCACGCCCAGCAGCATGGCCTGGGTATCGCTGCCGCAGATGCCGTCGGCCTTCAGGCCATTCTTCTTCTGGAAGGCCTTCACGGCGGACTGGGTGGTTTTGTTATAAATGCCGGTAATGTCCTCGGCGTAGTAGCCCAGCTCCTTCAGGCGGGTCTGCACGGTGCGCACCAGTTCGCCACGGTTGTTCAGGCGGATGATCACGCCGGAAACAGGCGCCAGGGTCTTGATCTGGGTCTTGGTGTTCTTCACGTTCCTGGGCTTGCCGCTGTACAGGAAGGCCTGCAGGTTGGCGTCCACAATGCCGGTGGCGGGATAGTCGTTCTTCTGCTGGAAGGCGATGACCGCATTCTGCGTGCCAGCGCCGAAGATGCCGTCCACATTGCCGCTGAGGAAGCCCAGCTCGATCAGCGCCTCCTGCAGGGCGGCCACATGGCTGCCGGAGGAACCCATCTGCAGTACCTGATAGCTGGAGGCGTTCTCCACAGGAGAGGGCGTGGCCACGGGCGCAGGGGTGGCGGTGGCCTTCACGATCTTCTTCAGGTTGAGGTAATCCTGCTTGCAGTAGCCGCTCTTGCCCTTGTAGCTCACCTTGGCAAAGGAGCCGGAGAGCTTCTCCACCGTCACGGTGGCACCCTTGGGGATGGAGGTCAGCTTCTGGCTGTTGATGGAGGCCTTGGCGCGCAGGTTCACCTGGTCGTTGGTGGTGGTCTCATAGGGGTAGCCGGTGGCGGTGGGTTCGGCCGTGGGGGCGGCGGTGACCACGGCATCGCCGGAGATCACCACATATTTCTGGATCACATAACCGGTGCGGCCCTTGTAGCTCACCTTGTAATAATTGCCCTGGGAACCCAGCACGGTGACGCTGTCGCCTGCCGGGATGCGATCCAGGATGGTGGACGTGGACGAAGCATTGCGCCGCATATTCACCTGGTCGTTGGTCACGGTGGTGAAGGGGTAGCCCTGGGCGGCCAGCGCCACGGAGCATACGTCTACCAGCAGCACCGCCAGCAGGGTGGCCATGATTCCCTTGAACCAAACGTTCTTCCGCATCTGATATTCCTCCGAACCCATATAGTGGTCAATGGATGGTACATCCATGGATAGACTTTGCATAGTTTACCATGTTTTATTGTAAGGCGGTGGGAGAGAAATGTCAACAGAATTTTTCATATTTTTGTAACAGATTTTAGAATTTTGCAAAATTTCCTGTCGAAGCTTTGGGATTGACACCCGCCAGCAGATGTGGTATAACCATATCAGCTGCCACCGGGTAGCAAAAATGCTGAATGCATTCGTTTGCGCATCGTTAGGTCTTTGAAGATGTGCAAGACGGATGCTGTTTTTTGTTTCAGGAGGAATGACCATGCACAATCCCTTTCGCGACCTGACCCGCGGCGAGCGCTGCCTGTGGCTTTGCTCCGTTGCCGTGGTGGCGTTGTCCTTTGCCCTGTCCGGGGGCGACTGGCTCAGCGGCGCTGCCTCGCTGATCGGCGTCACGGCGCTGATCTTTGTGGCCAAGGGCTATGTGCTGGGGCAGGTGCTGACGGTGGTGTTCTCCGTGTTTTACGGGGCGATCTCCTTCCTCTTCCAATATTATGGGGAAATGATCACCTACCTGTGCATGACCACCCCCATCGCGCTGATGTCCGTGGTCTCCTGGCTGCGCCACCCCTACCAGGATTCCCAGGAGGTGACCGTGCAGGACGTGAGCCGCCGCCAGGTGAGTGTGATGCTGGTGTGGTCGGTCATCGTCACCGCCGGGTTCTACTTCATTCTGCGGGCGCTGAACAACGCCAATCTGGCCATCAGCACGGCGTCCATCACCACCAGCTTCCTGGCCTCCTACCTCACCTTCCTGCGCAGCCCCTATTACGCCCTGGCCTACGCCGCCAACGACGTGGTGCTGATCGTCCTGTGGATCCTCGCCGCCATGACGGACGTCACCTGCCTGCCCATGGTGCTGTGCTTTGTGATGTTCCTGATCAACGACCTCTACGGCTTTGTGAACTGGCAGCGGATGCGCCGCCGCCAGCAAGCATAAACAGAAAGACCCCGGCCATTGCCGAGGTCTTGTTTTATGCCTGATAGACCTTTTTGCCGCCCAGCCAGGTCTGTCGGGGAGCGATGCTGCCGATCTCGCCAGGTGCCACGGCGAAGGGGTCACCGTCCAGCACGGTGAAATCCGCCAGGTAACCGGGAGCAATGCGCCCCTTCTGATTTTCCTCAAAGGAGGCATGGGCGCTCTCGATGGTGTAGGAGCGCAGGGCTTCTTCCACGGTCATGGCTTCCTCCGGGCGATAGGGGCCTTTGCCGGAGAGGGTGCAGCGGGTCACCGCGCATTGGATGCCCTTGAGCGCGATGGGCATTTCCACCGGGCAATCGGTGCCGTTGGAGGGGTGCAGCCCCAGTTCCTTCATGGTGTGGAAGGCGTAGCTGGTGGCCGCCAGGTCCTTGCCCACGCGGCTTTCAACAATATTGATGTCATAGTCCAGGAAAATGGTCTGCACATAGGCGTGGAGCTGCATTTCCTGCATCCGGCGCAGCTGATCGGGGCGGGTGATCTGCACATGCACCACGCCGCTGCGGTGATCCCCACGGGGGCAGGCGGCAAAGGCCTTTTCGTAGGCGTTCAGCACCCGATCCAGGATGCCGTCGCCAATGGCATGGATGGCCACCTGCATCCCGCTGGAATGCGCCAGGGCGATCATATCGTCAAATTGCTGCTGGGTGTAGATGGCCAGGCCGTAGTGGTCGGGGGCATCGGCGTAGCCATCCCGCAGGAAGGCTGTGCGAGCGCCCAGGGAGCCATCGCCCAGGAGCTTCAGGGGGCCGATGCGGAACAGCCCGCTGCCCCAGCCGGTGTTGTAGCCCTTGGCCAGGAAGTCCCGCAGACCCTCCAGCGTGGGCAGCTGCGCCTGCTGGTACACCCGCACGGTGAGGCCGCCCTCCTGCTGCAATTCCTGATAGGCGGCAATGACCTCCACGTAGTCCACGTTCTCAAAGGCGCACAGGTCGTCGCTCTGGCAGGAGGTGACGCCGAAGCTGTTCAGCGCGGCGGAGGCGGCGCGGAGCATGGCCTTCATTTCCTCCCGGGTGGGGGCGGGCAAGCGGGTGTACACCATGGACATGGCGCTGTCCTCGAACAGGCCGGTGGCCAGGTCGTAGCGGCCGCCATCGGGCTGGGGCGCATCGCCCGTCAAGCCAAGGACTTCGATGGCCTTGCTGTTCACCACCAGGCAATGCCCGCAGCACCGCACGATGCAAATGGGGTGCGCCTCGCTCACCGCGTCCAGATCGGCGCGGGTGGGCAGGCCGTGGCCATCGGTGAAGTAATCCTGGTTCCAGCCCCGACCCCGCACCCAGCTGCCGGGAGCAATGCGCTGCGCTGCGATGAAGCCGCGCAGGCCGCCTCGCAGGTCGGCTATGGAGCTGGTGTGCTGCATCAGGTCGCAGCAGGTCATGGCATAGCCGTAGTTCAGCAGGTGCATATGGGAATCGTTGAATCCGGCGCACACGAACTGCCCCGCCAGGTCGGTGAGGGTGTCGCCCTCCCGGCGCAGGGCAAGGATGTCCCCATCGCTGCCCACGGCCACGAAGCGGTCACCCTCGATGGCAAAGGCGGTTTGCAGGGGCAACTCGCCAGTGAACACCCGGCCGCCGATGAATAATTGCTTCATATTACATACGCTCCGCTTCGATGCGCACGGCGTTCATGGCGTGCTTCATGGTCAGGGTGCGGATGCGCAGCCTGTCGCCCACCAGGCGCAGGGGCAGCACCCGGGTGCGCTCCGGGGTGGAAATACCCACGAACACGGTGCCCACCGGCTTCTCCGGGGTGCCGCCATCGGGGCCGGCCAGCCCGGTGGCGCTGATGGCGATGTCCGTTCCCAGGCGCTTGCGGGCGCCCTCGGCCATGGCATAGGCCACCTCGGCGCTCACCACGTCGTACTTCTCGATCAGCTCCGCAGGCACGTCCACCAGCATGGTCTTCGATACGGTCTGGTAGGTCACAAAGCCGCCATTCACCACGGCGGAAGCACCGGGGATCTCCACCATGGAGGAAGCCATCAGCCCGCCGGTGAGACTCTCTGCGGTGGCGATGGTCCAGCCGCGGCGCTTCAGCGCCTCCACGGCGCAGCGGGCAAGGGAGCCGGTGTCGTCCTCTTCGATGGCGTAGATCACATCCCCCAGGCGCTTTTGCACCTCCCCGATCAGGGGCAGCAGCAGCGCCTCGGCAGCGGCGGCATCATCGGCACAGGCGGTGGCGCGGAGCATCACCTCGCCGGGAGAGCAATAGGGCGAAAGGGTCGGATTGCCGCCCATCTCCAGGTCGGAGAGCAGCTCGTCCACCTGGGATTCACCCATGCCAAAGATGCGAATGTACCGGCTTACCATCACCTTGCCGGAGCGCTGTTGCAGCCAGGGTTCGGCCTGATCGATCCACATGGGCTGCAGCTCGTTGGGCGGGCCGGGCAGGTGGATCACCACCTTCCCCTCGCCCATGGGGACGATGGCCCCCGGCGCGGTGCCGTTGGGGTTGGGCAGCAGGGTGGTATCCGGGGTGAACATGGCCTGGGAGAGGTTGTTCTCCGTCATGGGGCGGCCATAGCGCCGGAAGCGGGCGCGGATGGCCTCTTCCGCCTCCGGGAACAGCACCAACTCCTTGCCCGCGACTTTCGCGGCCACACGCTTGGTGATGTCGTCCACCGTGGGGCCAAGGCCGCCGGAGGTGATCACCACATCCGCCCGGCTCAGCGCCAGGCGATAGGCGTCCTCCAGCCGCTGGGCGTTGTCGCCCACCACGGTCTGGTGATATTGGCTCACCCCCAGGGCGCTGAGCCGCCGGGAGAGAAACTGCGCATTGGTGTTCAGCACCTGACCCATCAACAGCTCGGTGCCGATGCAAAGGATCTCTGCGATCATGGCAAAAGCCTTCTTTCACATGGAATAAGAACATGATACCATTTTTTTGCCCGGTATGCTATACTAATGTGCAAAGGAACACAAGGAGGAAACAAAATATGAAGGTACTCATGCTCAACGGCAGCCCCAAGGCCCAGGGCAACACCGCCCGCGCCCTGCATGAAATGGAAAGCATCTTCGCCCAGGAGAGCATTGAGGTGGAGATCGTCCATGTGGGCAACAAGGACATCCGCAGCTGCATCGCCTGCGGGCAATGCGGCAAGCTGGGCAAGTGCGTGTTTGACGACATCGTGAACGAACTGGCCGCCAAGCTGGAGGCCGCCGACGGCCTGGTGGTGGGCAGCCCGGTGTATTATGCCTCGGCCAACGCCACCCTGGTGGCCGCCCTGACCCGCCTGTTCTATTCCAACCATGCCGATCTGCGCATGAAGGTGGGCGCCAGCGTGGTCATCGCCCGCCGGGGCGGCTGCTCGGCCACGTTTGACGAACTGAACAAGTTCTTCACCATCAGCGGTATGCCCGTGGCCTCCAGCCAGTACTGGAACAGCGTCCACGGCGGCGCTCCCGGCGAGGTGGAGCAGGACGCCGAGGGTATGCAGACCATGCGCACCCTGGCCCGCAACATGGCCTTCCTGATGAAGAGCATCGCCCTGGGCAAGGAGAAGTATGGCCTGCCGGAGCAGGAGAAGCATTTGTGGACGAATTTCATTGGGTAAAAGGAAAGTCCCATGCAGTTGCATGGGACTTTTTGTGTGAGATCAGTTCTGCTTGTTCCTCCACTGCCGTGCGCGGTCGCCGGCGGTGAGGATCTTCTTGCGCATACGCAGGTTCTTGGGGGTGATCTCCAGCAGCTCGTCGTCGTCGATGAACTCCAGGCATTCCTCCAGCGTCAGGGGATGGACGGAGATCAGGCGCATGGCGTCCTCAGAGGCGGAGGCGTTGCGCATATTGGTCACGTGCTTCTGCTTGCATACGTTCACCACCAGGTCGTCGGGGCGGGCGTTCTGGCCGCAGATCATGCCCTCGTAGACCTCCTGACCGGCGCCGATGAACAGCGTGCCGCGCTCTTGGGCGTAGAACAGGCCATAGGAGGTGGAGGTGCCGGTTTCGTGGGCCACCAGGGCGCCCACGTTGCGGTGGGGGATATCGCCCTTCACGGGCTCGTACTTCTCAAAGGAGGAGGACATGATGCCTTCGCCGCGGGTGTCGGTCATGAATTCGCTGCGGTAGCCGAACAGGCCACGGGAGGGTACCAGGAACTCCAGGCGTACGCGATCCAGGCCGGTCATACTCTCCAGCACGCCACGGCGGCGGCCGATCTTCTCGATCACCGCGCCCGCGCTGGCTTGGGGGGTATCCACCACCAGGCGCTCGATGGGTTCGCACTTCACGCCGTCGATCACCTTGTAGATGACCTGGGGCTTGGACACAGCAAACTCATAGCCCTGGCGGCGCATATTCTCAATGAGGATGGACAGGTGCAGCTCGCCGCGGCCGCAGACCTCAAAGGCGTCGGTGGTGTCGGTGTCATTGACACGCAGGGACACGTCGGTCTGCAATTCGCGCATCAGGCGGGCGCGCAGGTGGCGGCTGGTGACGTACTGACCCTCGCGACCGGCAAAGGGGCTATCGTTGACGCAGAAGGTCATGGTCACCGTGGGTTCGGAGATCTTCACAAAGGGCAGACCCTCCACGCAGGTAGGCACGCACACCGTATCGCCAATGGAGATGTCCTCCATGCCGCACAGCGCCACGATGTCGCCCATGCTCACTTCCTTGGCGGGGACGCGTTTGAGGCCGTCGTACTGGAACAGGCCGGACATACGCCAGCTGGGGCTGGTCTTGCCGGTCTCCAGGTTGGTGCAGACCACGCTCATGCCCTCGGTGAACTTGCCGCGGGTGACGCGACCCACGCCGATACGACCCACGTACTCGGAGTAGTCGATGGTGGAGATCAGCACCTGGGCAGGGCCTTCGGGATCGCCCTCGGGCGCGGGGATGTACTTCAAAATGGCGTCGAACAGGGGGCGCAGATCGGTGCCGGGAACCTCCAGGTCAGCGGTGGCAGTACCCTTGCGGGCAGACACGTACATGATGGGGTTCTCCAGGGTGTCCTCGTCGGCGTCCAGGTCGATGAGCAGGTCGAGGATCTCGTTCACCACCTCGTCGCAGCGGGCGTCGGGGCGGTCGATCTTGTTGATCACAATGAGGACCTTCAGCTTCAGCTCCAGCGCCTTCTTCAGCACGAAGCGGGTCTGGGGCATGGGACCCTCAAAGGAGTCCACCAGCAGCAGCACACCGTCCACCATCTTCAAAACACGCTCCACCTCGCCGCCAAAGTCGGCGTGGCCAGGGGTGTCCACAATGTTGATCTTGGTGTTGCCGTAATGCACAGCCGTGTTCTTGGCCAGGATCGTGATGCCGCGCTCCCTCTCCAGATCGTTGGAGTCCATCACGCGATCCACCGTCTGCTGATTCTCGCGGTAAATACCACCCTGCTTCAGCAGCTGATCCACCAGCGTGGTCTTGCCGTGATCAACGTGAGCAATAATAGCAATGTTGCGAATATCTTCGCGAATCATGAAAACCTCTCCTTTCGCCTTCGGCGACCAAAGGGGCTTTGCCCCTTTGGAAACCCCACCAGAGGAGGCGCTGCCTCCTCTGGACTCCTCCGCGAAGGGCCGTTCGGCCCTCTCGACACCCATTTTTTGTGCGTTGATTGGGAGGGGGATAAAGTTGCGGCAGTGCGTCGCGGCGCATCCATGAAAAGGGTCGAAGACCCTGCGGCGTGACCCCTGCAAGGATATCATATCGTTTGCAATCCCGAATGGGATTCTTAAGGGTCGAAGACCCTTGAGCGGGTTGTCGGGGCAGCGCCCTGACCGGAGTCCAGAGGCAGAGCCTCTGGCGCGTCTTCTTACGCTCTGTTTGCGGTTTCCGCCAGTTCGAGGCCCTCGTTGTTTTCGCAGGCGAGGCGGATGCTCCACTCGTTCTCGAAGAGGAGAACGTCGCGGTCGCGGCTGTCCTTGGCGCGGCCGGAGGTGGAGGTGAGCTTCAGCTGGTCGATGGGCTTGGGGGTCTTGACCACCCAGCGGACGTAGCGGAAGGGCATACCCTCCATCACGATATCCACCTGGTACTCGGTTTTGAGGCGGTGTTCCAGCACCTCGAACTGCAGGACGCCCACCACGCCGACCATGAACTCTTCGCGGCCGGTCTCGGTGCGGATAAAGGTCTGGATGGCGCCTTCCTCGGCCAGCTGGCTGATGCCCTTCTGGAACTGCTTGCGCTTCATGGAATCCAGGGGGCGCACGCGGTTGAAGAATTCAGGGGCGAACACGGGAATGTTCTCATAGTGCAGCTTGGGGCCGCAGGAGAGGGTATCGCCCAGCTGGTAGATGCCGGGATCGAACAGGCCGATGATATCGCCCGCCCAGGCTTCTTCCACGGCCTCGCGCTCGTCGGCCATGAACTGCTGGGGCTGCTTGAGGTTCACCACCTTATTGGTGCCGGAGTGCCACACGTCCATACCCTTCTCAAACGCGCCGGAAACAATGCGCATAAAGGCCAGGCGGTCGCGGTGGGCGGGGTTCATGTTGGCCTGGATCTTGAAGATGAAGCCGGAGAAATAAGGCTCCTTGGGGCCAATCTCGCCCTGGTCGCTCATGCGGGGCAGGGGCGGGGGCGTATACTGCAGGAAGCGCTCCAGGAAGGGTTCCACGCCGAAGTTGGTCACGGCAGAGCCGAAGAACATGGGGGTCAGCTCGCCCTTGCGCACGGCCTCCAGGTCAAAGGCGTCGCCTGCCTCGTCCAGCAGCTCGATCTCCTCTTCCAGGCGATCGCGGTAGTGCTTTTCCAGGATGCCCTCAATGGCGGGATCATCCAGCGCAACGTCGGTCTTTTCCACCATCTTGGAGCCATGCTCGCCGCCGGTGTAAAGCTCCACCATCTTGGTATCGCGGTGGTACACGCCCTGGAAGTCGCCATCCACGCCGATGGGCCAGTTGATGGGGCAGGAACGGATGCCCAGCACCTGCTCCAGTTCCTCCATCAGGGAGAAGGGATCCTTGGCGGCGCGGTCCATTTTGTTCACAAAGGTGAAAATGGGGATGTTGCGCATCCGGCACACCTTGAACAGCTTGATGGTCTGCGCCTCCACGCCCTTGGCCGCGTCGATGAGCATCACAGCCGCATCGGCAGCCACCAGCACGCGGTAGGTATCCTCGGAGAAGTCCTGATGGCCAGGGGTATCCAGAATGTTGATATGGAAGCCATCGAACTCGAACTGCATGGCGGAGGAAGTAACGGAAATGCCGCGCTGCTTCTCGATCTCCATCCAGTCGGAGGTGGCGTGCTTGTCGCTTTTGCGAGCCTTGACGCTGCCGGCAGAGCGAATGGCGCCGCCGTAGAGCAGAAGCTTTTCGGTCAGCGTGGTTTTGCCCGCGTCAGGGTGGGAAATGATGGCGAAGGTGCGCCGCTTTTCCACCTGCTGATCCAGCAGGTCGCGGAACGCCTGAGAGTCGGTGCTGGGAAGCATGGATGCCCTCCTGAAATAGTTAATCACACAATTTCTTATTTTATATCCCAAAGCTATATATTGTCAAGGTTTGCGGAACAAATTGAGGGAGGGGCTCACAGCCCCGACTAACGAGAGCCAACGCTTGCGTTGGCCGAGTGTAGCCAGCACGCGGCCTTGTGCCGTGGGATGGCCGAAAATGAAAAATGGAACGCTGGTCAATTAGCGTTCCAGAATGTGCATGATTTGATTTTCGCTTAGCTGCGAGATGGACACCGGCTCCGCAGGTTCCCCGTCGAAATCCCCCAGGGGCAGCCGCAGCCAGGTCACGCTGCGCCACTTGCCCAGCTTGTAGCCTGCGTTTTCAAACAGGCCCACCTGCGTGAAGCCAAAGCGCCGGTGCAGGCACAGGCTCGGCTCGTTGGGCAGGGTGATGCAGGAATAGGCGCTCTTGTACCCCTGCGCCCGCAAAAGCCCCAGCAGGCCGCTCATCAGCTTGCTGCCCACGCCCCGGCGGTGGGCGGTGGCGTCCACATAGATGCTCAGCTCCACGTCCCAGCGGTAGGCCTCCTTGGCGCGGAAGGCTGCGGCGTAGGCATAGCCCATTACCTGGCCGTTTTCCTCGCAGACCAGGAAGGGAAACACATCCTGCATCTTGTGCAGGAAGTCCGCTTCCGTCAGCGCTGCGGTGGCGAAGGTCACGGCGGTGCTGGTCACATAGGGGGTGTAGATCTCCACCAGGCGGGGTGCATCAGCGGGACGCGCAAGGCGGCAGTGCATGGGCATCATCCTTTCCGGCACCCAGTATAAGCCCGGAAAAGCCGTGGGTCAAGTGGGGCGGAAAAATCTCCTGCCGGTCATGCTGTGGGGCTGCACGCGGATCTCCACCCCGCCCTGGATGGCGTCCACCGTGGCGCGGCCTTCCACCAGCACGGTGTCGATCCACGCGCAGGAGGGCAGCTCGATCTCCAGACACACCCGGTCGTTGCTGCGCAGGATGTCCACCTTGCGGCCCTGGGCCGGGCTGGCCAGGTGCAGGATGGGGCGTACCCCCTGCATTTCCAGCTGAAAGGCCATGGGAATCACATAGGGCTGGCCATCCCTGGCCAGCGCCAGGCGCGCGATCCCGCCGGGGCGCAGCACGTCCAGCATTTGCATCAGGTTCAGTTCCTGAAAGGTCAGCTCTGCCATAGGCTTGCTCCTTTCCAAGCAAAGTCCCCTGCCAGTTTATGCCCTTGCTTGACAAGCGTGCGTCTTGCGGGTATGCTGGCAGAGAGGTGATGCAAATGAATTTCAACACATTGGACGAGCTGCTCTGCGCGCTGCCTGCCCTGGCGCAGCAACATCAGGATTCCCTGAACGGCCGCAGCGCCCTGTTTCTTTTGAAGACCCGGCAGGGGCGGGAGGCCTTCATCGCCCTGGCTAACGGTGCGGTGACCGTGATGGATGCCTGCGCCCAGAAGCCCGAGTGTACCGTGATCGCCAACGAGCGCGACCTGCTGGACATGATCGCCGGCAAAATGAACCCCACCAAGGCGCTCCTGCTGGGTAAGGTCAAAATTCAGGGCAATCCCAAGCCGCTGCTGGATTTGATCGCCCTTTTGAAGTGAGCATTGGGAACATGGCAAGCCAGATACCACAAACCCGAAAAAAACATGAAATAATCAGGGAAAACGCTTGTTTCATGGGCGTTGCGGGCGTATAATGAACGCAAGTTTTTGCTTCTGCCATAAGAATAAGGAAGAACAAAAACTCCTATTCCACTTTTCTTTAAGGAGGAAACTACCATGAAGAAATTCTTTGCTGCTGTATTGGCTATGGCGCTGGCCATGAGCTGCTTCGCTTTCGCTTCTGCTGAAGGCGAGATCAAGATCGGCGTTATCGGCCCCACCACCGGCCCCGCTGCCGTGTATGGCCTGGCCGTTGAGCGCGGCGCCCAGATCGCCGTGGACGAGATCAATGCCCTGGGCGGCCTTCAGCTGGCGCTGAATCCCCAGGACGATGAGAACGATGCCGAGAAGGGCATCAACGCCTACAACGACGTGATGGACTGGGGCGCTCAGATGATCCTGGGCACCGTGACCACCACCCCCTGCATCGCCGTTTCTGCCGATGCCTATGAAGAGCGCGTCTTCATGCTGACCCCCTCTGCCTCCTCCACCAAGGTCATCGAGGGCAAGGACAATGTGTACCAGGTCTGCTTCACCGACCCCGCTCAGGGCGCTGCTTCTGCCCAGTACATTGCTGATCACAAGCTGGCCACCAAGGTGGGCATCATCTACAACAACGCCTCCGACTACTCCGTGGGCATCTACCAGACCTTCATGCAGAAGGCTGCCGAGCTGAACCTGGACGTCGTGGCTGAGACCACCTTCTCCGATGACAACAACGCCGACTTCTCCGTGCAGATCGCTGAGTGCAAGAACGCCGGCGCTGACCTGATCTTCCTGCCCATCTACTACACCCCCGCTTCCATGATCCTGGCTCAGGCCAAGACCGCTGAGTATGCTCCCGTGTTCTTCGGCGTGGACGGCATGGACGGCATCCTGACCATGGAAGGCTTCGACAAGACCCTGGCCGAGGGCGTCATGCTGCTGACCCCCTTCTCTGCCGATGCTGAGGACGACCTGACCAAGAACTTCGTGGCCAAGTATCAGCAGGCCCACAACGAGGTTCCCAACCAGTTCGCTGCCGACGCTTATGACGGCGTGTATGCCCTGTATGCCGCCATCCAGAACGCTGGCATCACCGCTGAGACCAGCTATGAAGAGGCCTGCGAGTTGCTGATTGCCGAAATGCAGAAGATCGAGGTCGTTGGCCTGACCGGCACCATGACCTGGGCCGCCACGGGCGAGGTTGACAAGACCCCCACCGCTGTTGTGATCGAAAACGGCGTGTACGTTGGCGTGAAGTAAAAACACCCCTCAGCAGGCCCGGTTCTGTCCGGAGCCGGGCCTGCTGCTTTTTCCCCGTCCAAGGTAATCAACACCAGTCAGCGTTTGTGGGCTGATTGCTGTTGATTACCTTATCGTGCTTTATAGACGGAAGCAAAATACAGGAGAAAATGGAGGTTTTGGGACATGATTTCCTTCCTTTCCCACCTGGTGAACGGCATCAGCCTGGGCAGCGTGTATGCCATCATCGCCCTGGGCTATTCCATGGTGTACGGCATTGCCAAGATGCTGAACTTCGCCCATGGCGACGTCATCATGATCGGCGGCTACATCACCTTCTGCGCCACGCAGTATTGGGGACTGCCGCCGGTGGTATCCGTGCTGGCTGCCATGCTGGTTTGCACCGTGCTGGGCGTGATCATCGAGCGCCTGGCCTACAAGCCCCTGCGCGCCGCATCCTCCCTGGCGGTGCTGATCACCGCCATCGGCATGAGCTACTTCCTGCAGAACTCTGCCCAGCTCATCTGGGGCGCCAACCCCAAGAGCTTCCCCTCTGTGGTGAACATCCCCACGCTGTATCTGCTGGATGGCCGCCTGCTGATCTCCGGCGAGACCATGGTGACCGTGCTGGCTAACATCGTGATCATGATCTCCCTTACGCTCTTCACCGGCAAAACCAAGATGGGCCGCGCCATGCGTGCCGTGTCTGAGGATCGCGGTGCGGCGGAGCTGATGGGCATCAATGTGAACGCCACCATTTCCCTCACCTTCGCCATCGGCTCTGCCCTGGCGGCGGTGGCGGGCGTGCTGCTCTGCTCCTCCTACCCGGCGCTGATGCCCACCACCGGCTCCATGCCCGGCATCAAGGCCTTCACGGCGGCTGTGTTCGGCGGCATCGGCTCCATTCCCGGCGCGTTGATCGGCGGCATCCTGCTGGGCGTGATCGAGATCCTGGGCAAGGCCTATGTTTCCACCGAGCTGGGCGACGCCTTTGTGTTTGCTGTGCTGATCGTGGTGCTGCTGGTGAAGCCCACGGGTCTGCTGGGCAAGAAAGTCCACGAGAAAGTGTGAGGTGAGAAGGATGAAAATGAGCAAGAAATTCCGCAGCAATCTCATCACCTACGCGCTGGTGATCGTGGCCTTCATCATCTGCCAGCTGGCGGTGGAAGGCACCATCGATGGCTTCAAGATGAGCCGCTCCCTCAAGGGTCAGCTGGTACCCATCTGCGTGTATATCGTCATGGCCGTTTCCCTGAACCTCACCGTGGGCATCTCCGGCGAGCTGTCCCTGGGCCATGCGGGCTTCATGAGCGTGGGCGCTTTCTCCGGCATTGTGATGTCCTCCTGGCTGGTGAGTGCCTTCCAGTTTGAAAACGAGACCCTGCGCCTGATCATCGCCATGGTCACCGGCGGCCTGTTTGCAGGCATTGCGGGCGTTTTAATCGGCATCCCCGTGCTGCGCCTGCGCGGCGACTATCTGGCCATTGTGACCCTGGCCTTTGGCGAGATCATCCGCAATGTGATGAACTGCCTGTACTTCTCCCTGGATGGGGCGAAGCTCTACATCGGCTTCAGCAATCCCAACCTGCCCGGCAAGCTGCTGGTGAACGGCCCCGCGGGCGCCACGGGTGTGGACAAGATCTCCACCTTTGTGATGGGCTTTGCGCTGATCCTCTTCACCCTGTTTGTGGTGCTGAACCTCGTCAACAGCCGCTCCGGCCGCGCCATCATGGCCATCCGCGATAACCGCATCGCTGCCGAGAGCATGGGCATCAACGTGACCAAATACAAGATGATGGCCTTTGTGACCTCTGCCGTGCTGGCTGGCATGGCGGGCGCTCTCTATGGCCTGAACTACTCCACCGTTACCGCAGCCAAGTTCCGCTTCGACACCTCCATTCTGGTCTTGGTGTTCGTGGTGCTGGGCGGCATCGGCAACATCCGCGGCTCCATCATCGCCGCCACGGTGCTGACCATCCTGCCCGAGGTGCTGCGCGCCTTCAGCGACTACCGTATGCTGGTGTACGCCATCGTGCTGATCGTGGTCATGCTGGCCACCAACAGCCCCCTGCTGATGAACCTGGTGGAGCGCATCCGCCCCAAGAAGAAGACCGCAGCCAAGGAGGGTGAAGCACAATGACGCAGATCAAGCGCAAGTCCGACACGAAAATGGTTCCCGTGCCTTCCATGGCCATCGTGCCTGAGCGCGACATCGACAAGGCACCCGTGCTGGAAGCCCGCCACCTGGGCATCGAGTTTGGCGGCCTGAAGGCTGTGGACGACTTTAACCTGGTGATCGGCAAGACTGAGATCGCCGGTCTCATCGGCCCCAACGGCGCTGGCAAGACCACCGTGTTCAACCTGCTGACCAAGGTGTATCAGCCCACCACAGGCACCGTGCTGCTCAACGGCAAGGATACCCACGGCATGAACACTGTGCAGGCCAACAAGGCGGGCATTGCCCGCACCTTCCAGAACATCCGCCTCTTCAACAACATGACCGTGGAAGAGAACGTGCGCATCGGCCTTCACAATCAGGTGAAATACGGCATGTTCTCCGGCATTCTCCGCGCCCCCGCCTACTGGAAGCAGGAGAAAAAGCAGCACACCCAGGCGCTGGATCTGCTGTCCATTTTCGACATGCAGGACATGGCCGACGTGAAGGCTGGCTCCCTGCCCTATGGCGCTCAGCGCCGCCTGGAGATCGTCCGCGCCCTGGCCACCAATCCCTCCCTGCTCCTGCTGGACGAACCCGCCGCCGGCATGAATCCCCATGAGACCGAGGAGCTGATGGAGAACATCATCAAGATCCGCGATAAGTTCCAGATCGCCGTGCTGCTCATTGAGCATGATATGAACCTGGTCATGGGCATCTGCGAGGGCATTTGCGTGCTGAACTATGGCCGCATCATTGCCAAGGGTACGGCCGACGAGATCCAGCAGAACCCGGTGGTCATCGAAGCCTACCTGGGCAAGCAGAAGGAGGCGTGAGCATGAGCCTTTTGAAGATCGACAACATTCACGTGTTCTATGGCGCCATCCACGCCATCAAGGGCATCTCCTTTGAGGTGAACGAGGACGAGATTGTGACCCTGATCGGCGCCAACGGCGCTGGCAAATCCACCACGCTGAACACCATTGCGGGTCTGCTCAAGCCCCGCAGCGGCAAGGTCACCTTCAACGGTACCGACCTGGCCAGCATCCCCGCCAGCAAGGTGGTCTCCCAGGGCATGGCACTCTGCCCCGAAGGCCGCCGCATCTTCCAGCAGATGACCGTGCGCGAGAACCTGGAAATGGGCGGTTTTACCCGCAACAAGGCGGAGATCCCCGCCTCCATGGACGAAATGTTCCAGCGCTTTCCCCGCCTGAAGGAGCGCGAGAAGCAGATCGCCGGTACCCTCTCCGGTGGCGAGCAGCAGATGCTGGCCATGGCCCGCGCCCTGATGTCCCGCCCCAAGCTCCTCATGCTGGACGAACCCTCCATGGGCCTGGCGCCCATCCTGGTGGAGCAGATCTTCGATATCATCAAGGAGCTGCACGGCTCCGGCACCACCATCCTGCTGGTGGAGCAGAACGCCCAAATGGCGCTCTCCGTGGCCGACCGCGCCTACGTCCTGGAAACCGGCACCATCAGCATGGAAGGCCCCGCCCAGGAACTCCTCCACAACGACGCCGTCCGCAAAGCCTACCTCGGCAGCTGACCAGGGGCTTTGCCCCTGGACCCCACCAGAGGGGACTTTGTCCCCTCTGGACTCCCCTACGAAGGGCCGTTCGGCCCTGGCAACTCCGCATAAAACTGTTTAAGCAAACGAAATGGGCATCTGCTATGAGGGATCGTGCAACACCATGCAGCCGACAAGTTGCTGCATGGTGTTTTTTGAAGTTATCTCAATGATATTGGAACGCCGGGATATGCAAAACATATCCCGGCGTTCTCCTGCGAGAAAAAACAAACATACATTTTTTCAATCCACACATCAAAGGAACTCCTTGATGCGACAATTAATTTTACCATTTCAATCTACAATTTGCAACATTATTTCAATGTTTGTTTGTTTTAAATCTCTATGTGCTTGACACAAACCCATGCATGTATTAAAATGGATTCAACACAACTCTTATCCTGTAATTTCCCGACCAAATACGGAGAAAAGAATATGCACACCGCCCACATTGATCCTCGATCAACTCCACATCGAGTCCAAACTTGCGCCGATCATTCGCGCTCTGTTGCCGATCTTACAAAAGCCATCCTTGCACCCTGCGGCTTGGGTTCAACGGGATACCTTGCAGGTTTGTTGCACGATTGCGGCAAGTTCACAGACGAATTCGATGAGTACATCACCAAGGCAAGTAACAACGAACCCGTCCACAAAGGCAATGTAGTCCATACCTTTGCTGGTGTTCGCTGCATCATGGAGCTGTTTCATGCTCCAAACGATCAGTCTGCGGAAAACATTGCAGCCGAGGTCATTGCCATCAGCATCGGCAGTCACCATGGCCTGATCGATCTGTGGAATGAACGGCATGAGAGTGGCTTTGATCATCGGCTGAAACACCAGCCTGCCTATGACCGCCGGGCGATCACGTCCTTTTATGAGGAATGTGCAGCCAAAGACGAAATCGACCAGCTTTTCAACGACGCGAAAAAGGAGATCATATCCTATTTTCAGCCAAAGATCCACGCTTATGTCAGAAGTCAAAAGGAATGCTGCTATGCTCTTGGCCTGCTGGTGCGCCTGATCACCTCGGCCATCGTTGAAGCAGACAGAACGGATACCCGCTGCTTTATGGACAACATTCCCCTGCCACAGAGTAATCCGACCGATTGGGCAGCTTGTGCCGCACGGGTCGAAGCACACATCGCAGCCTTTCCTCAGGAAAAGCCCATCCAGATAGCGCGCAGAGCCTTTTCCGACCGCTGTGCCGAAGCCGCAGAGAATGAACCCGGACTTTACCGCCTCGACCTGCCCACCGGCGGTGGCAAGACGCTGGCTGCTTTACGCTTTGCTGTGCTTCATGCCAAAGCGAACAAGATGCGAAGAGTTTTCTATGTTGCTCCCTTTCTTTCCATCATTGAGCAAAATGCGGATGTGATCAGATCCGCGGTGGGCGACAGCATTCCCGTGCTGGAGCATCATTCCAATCTGGTTCAGGAAGAAGCAACGCCAGAGCAGGTGGCACAAACAGAATATATGCAAGAAACATGGGACGCACCCATGATCATCACCTCCTTCGTGCAGTTGTTGAACACGCTGTTCAGCGGCAAAATGTCCTCGGTGCGGCGTTTTCACGCCTTGTGCGAAAGCGTCATCATCATTGACGAGGTGCAATCCCTGCCACCCAGGATGCTTTCCATGTTCAACTGTGCTGTCAATTTCCTGGTCAGATGCTGCAAAGCCACGGTGGTGCTTTGCTCTGCTACGCAACCGGCCTTCGACAGAGCAGACCGCAAAATGCTCCCCTGCGAGCCGCTGATCAGCGATGCCATGTTCAAGCAATATGCACCGCTTTTCCAACGGACAACGATCCAGTACGCCGGAGCCTGTTCCATGGCGGAGCTTGCCGAGCTAGCCATCGATACGCTCGAAACCTCCAACAGTTTGCTGGTGGTTTGCAATACCAAACGGGAAGCAGCTGATCTGTTCCACACGCTGGCTGATACTCCGGACACTAAGCTTTTCCACCTGTCCGCTGGTATGTGCATGGCGCACCGCAAACAGGTTCTTGTTGATATAAAAGCTGCTCTGGAATGCCGGGAAAAGCTGATTTGCGTATCCACCCAACTGATCGAAGCTGGCGTGGACATCAGCTTCGGTTCAGTTATTCGTCTGGCCGCCGGGCTGGACAGCATTGTGCAATCTGCCGGACGATGCAATCGACATGGCGAACACACGCAGCCGCAGCCTGTACGCATTTGTACGCTGAAAGACGAAAAGCTGGGGCCGCTGAAAGAGATCAGCGAGGCACAAGCTGCCTTGACAAAGCTGTTGGAGGAATATCGTCTCCACCCGGATCACTACGATCACGACCTTGCCTCCGATGCGGCTGTACGGGATTATTACACAGTCTTGTATGGCGATATGAAGAAACGTGCGCAGGATTATTTCACCCACGGACAGTATCTTTTCGAGCTGCTTTCAACCAACAAGCAGTTTTGCCCAAGCACTTCAGCCGTTTACAACCTCAATCAGGCCTTCCGCACCGCTGGGGAGTGGTTCGAAGTGTTTGACAGCGCCAGCGAAAGCATCCTCGTTCCCTACTGCGAGGGAAAGGAAATCATTGGCCAGCTGCTGGAGAGAAAGCCGCCATACGACCTTTCCAATATTGCCAAGCTGCTGGAAGATGCGAAGCCTTACACCATTTCCGTCACCGCCGGGCAAATAGAGCAAATGCAAAAGAAAGGTATGTTGTACACACGGCTGGACGGCAGCATTTATGTTCTCAATGATGAGTATTTCGATCAGGATATCGGCATAAAGGAGGGAAATGATCTGTGCAGCACCCTAATATTGTAGAATTCGAGGTCTACGGGCCGTATGCGCTGTTCTCCGATCCGCTGATGCGCGTGGGCGGTGAAAAAAACAGCTACCAGGTGCCTACATACGAGGCATTGAAAGGTGTTTTGTCTTCGGTTTACTGGAAACCCACCATCATCTGGTACATTGATGAAGTACGCATCATGAACCGCATCCAGACGGAGGTCAAGAGCATCCGCCCCATCAAGTACAACGGCGGCAACGACCTGGCCTACTACACCTACCTGAAGGACTGCCGCTACCAGGTTCGCGCCCATTTCGAGTGGAACATGAATCGTCCCGAACTGGCTGGCGACAGGAACGAAAACAAGCACCATGAGATCGCCAAAAAGATGATCCGCCGTGGTGGCCGCAGGGACGTATTCCTGGGTACCCGGGAATGTCAGGCCTATGTGGTACCCTGCGTGTATGGAGAAGGTGCGAGCTATTACGACGAGCTGCCCCAGCTTTCCTTCGGCGTGATGGTTCACGGCATGACCTATGCCGATGAAGCATACTCCGAGGAAACCGCAGGCAAAATGACCGTCAATCTCTGGCGGCCTGTGATGGAGAATGGCATCATCAAATTCGTCCGTCCGGAAGATTGTCCTATGCACAAGCCCATCAAAGCCATGAGCATGAAATCCTTTGGCGAAGGCAATTTCTCCGGCTTGCGTGAATACGGGGAGGTGACCTGATGGGACTTTTGAAAAAGGCGCTGGAAACCTACGAAGCCATGGAAGGCCTTGTGGGCATCTATGAAGACGGCAAAGAAGAACCCCTGGCGCCCATCGGCCACATCGTAACCAAGGCGCAGATCGAGGTCACCATCAATGCCGAGGGAACGTTCGTTGGTGCCAAACAAGCTGACAAGGATCAGAAGATCATCATTCCGGTAACGGAGGAATCCTCTGGCCGCACAAGCAGCCCGGCCGCTCACCCGCTATGCGAACAACTGGGCTACCTGCTGGGTGATGATGAAGTCAAGTTCGGCCTGTACATCAACAACCTCACGCAATGGTGTCAGTCAGCACACGCGCATCCAAAAGCAAAGGCGGTTCTGGCCTATATACAGCAGCGCACGCTTCGCAGCGACCTGACCAACGCCGGAATATCCCCTGACAAAGAAAAGGACATGGTTTGCTGGCGTGTGCTTGGCTTTGGCATTTCAGACCGTTCTGCCGTGTGGGAGGATGTCGACCTGATGAAAGCCTATTCCTCCTACTATCTATCGCAAAAGCAAGGCGAAACCAATCTCTGTATGCTGACGGGCGAGGATACGCACATCACATGGCAGCACCTCAAAGGGGCTTTCTCCCTCAACGGCAACGCGAAGATCATCTCCGCCAATGACTCCTCTAACTTCACCTACCGTGGCCGCTTTGCCGAGCCGGAGGAGGCAGCCTCCATGGGTTACCTTGCCTCGCAAAAAGCACACAACGCCCTCAAGTGGCTCATTAGCACCCAGGGAACGATCCAGGGCGGCCGTGCCTTTGTTTGCTGGAATCCCCAGGGACGAGCCGTTCCCCAACCCACACAGCCCGTTCAGGATCAGTTTGAGGATGAGGAAGACCTGTTCGATTACCGCAACTACTGCCAAGATCTCCGGCGCAAGCTGCAAGGCTATCAGGACAAGTGGCAGCCCGAGGATCAGGTGATCATCGCCGCCTTCGATGCAGCTACCACCGGACGCCTGGCCATCACCTACTACAACGAAATGCTTGGCTCCGATTTCCTTGACCGCCTGGCCCATTGGGACGAAACTTGCTGCTGGAAAGATTACTACCACGGCATACAATCGCCGCTGCTGTATAGCATCATTGCCTTTGCCTTTGGCACACCGCGCGGCGATAATGGCAAGGTGGAGCCGGACGAAAAGCTGATTGCGCCCCAGATGCAGCGTCTGCTCTCCTGCCGCATCGACCAGGCTGCATTCCCGCTGGATATCATGCGTGCGCTAGTGACCAAGGCTGGTAATCTCCAGATTTACAGCAAGACTAACCGCAACAAGCTGCTGTGCATCATCTGCGCAGTCATACGAAAATGCTACTTTGACCACAAGAAGGGGGAATTCAAATTGGCACTGGAACCCGAACGCATGGATCGAAGCTATCAGTGGGGGCGTTTGCTGGCCGTGATGGAGAAGATCGAACGAGATACTTACGACCCGGATGAAAAGCGCGAACCCAACGCGATCCGTATGCAGTCCGTATTCGTCAAGCGTCCCGGCTACGCCTTCATGGTCATTATGGAACAACTCAAAAAAGCTTATTATCCTCGGCTGAACGTTGGTCTTCGCGCCATGTATGAACGTTTGATTGGCGAGATCATGGAACAAATTCATTTGTCACTCAAAGTAACTGAGAATTATGGTGACCCCCTGACCGAAACCTATCTCCCCGGCTACTATCTGCAAAAGAGCGCACTTTACACCAAGAAGGAAACCGAAGAAGTGGAGGAACATACCGATGAAGTTTGACAAGAAGATCGACTTTGCTGTGCTGCTTTCCGTCACCAATGCCAACCCTAACGGCGATCCCCTCAACGGCAACCGCCCCCGCACGGACTACAAGGGCTATGGTGAGATGTCCGATGTGTGCATCAAGCGCAAGATCCGCAACCGTATGCAGGATATGGGGCATGACATCTTCGTGCAGTCCGACGACCGGGCAGACGATGGTTTCCTCAGCTTGAAAGACCGTGCCAAATTCCTGGAGAAGATCAAATCTCAGGATGAATTTGCTCACACTGCCTGCGAAAAATGGCTGGACGTGCGTTCCTTTGGCCAGGTATTCGCTTTCAAAGGCTTTGGCTGTGCCTCTGTCGGCGTGCGCGGCCCGGTGTCCATCCATCAGGCCGTCAGTGCTGACCCGGTGGATGCCTACTCCATGCAGATCACCAAGAGCGTCAGCGGCGAGCGCAAGAGTGAAGCCGACCGCGGAAGCGACACCATGGGCATGAAGCACTTTGTGCGCTTTGGACTGTATCAGGTGAAGGGTTCCATCAATGTGCAGCTGGCCGAGAAAACCGGCTTCTCCCAGGAGGATGCCCTAGTGGTGAAGGAAGCCCTGCGCACCCTGTTTGTCAACGATGCTTCTGCCGCCCGTCCCGATGGCTCTATGGAAGTCGTTCGGGTGTACTGGTGGGAACACAACTGCAAGGACGGCCAGTATTCCTCCGCTAAGGTGCATCGGCTGCTGAAGGTGACCCCGAAGGTCGATGCTCCTGCCTCCGTGGAGGACTATGACATCCAGCTGGATGAGCTGCCCGGCCTGGCCTGCGAAGTGATCGAGGGCATGTGATATGCCCCGCGAGCTATTGCAGCTTTCCGGCTTGCAGCACTTTGCCTATTGCCCCAGGCAATGGGCGTTGATCCACATCGAGCAGCAATGGCAGGAGAACGAGCGTACCGCTGATGGCCGCATTTTCCATGGCAATGCGCATGATGGTGCTTCCCATGAGCTGCGCGGTGATCTGCTGATCCTGCGTGGCCTGCGGGTTTTCTCTGATCGTCTGGGCATCAGCGGTACCTGTGATGTGGTGGAGTTTCACCGTGATGCCGCAGGAGTTACCCTGCCCCATTTTGAAGGAACGTGGCGTCCCTACCCGGTGGAATACAAGCGCGGTGAACCCAAGGAAAACAACGCCGACAGGCTGCAGCTCTGCGCCCAGGCCATGTGCCTAGAGGAGATGCTTTTGTGCGACATCCCGGAGGGCAGCTTGTTCTATGGCGAGATTCGCCGCCGAGAGGTGGTTTCCCTGGATGCGGCGCTGCGGGCAGAAGTCGAGCAGCTGCTCGACCAAATGCAGAAGTATTACAACGCGCATCACACGCCCAAAGCGCGGCAGACCAAGGGCTGCAATGCCTGCTCGCTGCGGGATCTATGCCTTCCCAAGCTTGGCAAAAATTTCGATGTGTCATCCTACATCAAAGCCAGATTGGAGGATAACGCATGAGAAAGCTGCTCAATACCCTCTACATCACCAGCGAAGATCTGTTTCTCTCCTACAGCAACGGCAATGTAGTCGTCAACCGTGGCGACGAAGTTACAGCCCGCTTCCCTTTGCTGAATCTGGAAGGTATCATCACCTTCTCATACGCCGGTGCCACCCCTGCCTTGATGGGCGAATGTGCCAAGCGCAACATTCAGCTCACCTTCATGACGCCTAACGGCAGATTCCTTGCACGCATCAATGGTATGTCTCAGGGGAATGTATTTCTGCGGCGGGAGCAATGTCGCATTGCCGACAGCGATACCCGCAGCTGCGTCATCGCCCGCAACATGATCACCGGAAAGGCTTATAACAGCCGCTGGGTATTGGAGCGAGCTTTGCGCGACCATGCTTTGCGGATCGATCAGCAAGCTGTCAGCGTTGCTTCCGACCAAATCCAGCAGCTCATCCCGCTTATCCGCTGTGCAAAGGAGCTGGATTCCCTCCGCGGCCTTGAGGGAGAAGCTGCTGCTGCCTACTTTGGCGTACTTGACGAGCTGATCCTGAGCCAGAAGGTGGACTTCATCTTCGATGGCCGCAACCGCAGACCGCCCCAGGACAACGTGAACGCCATGCTCTCCTTCGCCTACACCCTGCTGGCCAATGATTGCGCTGCTGCGTTGGAATCCGTTGGCCTGGACGCCTATGTCGGTTTTCTCCATCAGGATCGTCCCGGCCGCAAGTCCCTTGCCCTCGACCTGGAAGAGGAACTGCGTGCTCCTTTTGCCGATCGCCTGGTGCTGACGCTGATCAACAACCGCATCATTCAGGACAAGCACTTCGATCGCCAGGAGAGCGGCACCGTACTCCTAAACGACAACGGCCGGAAGCTGTTTTTGAAGCATTGGCAGGAGAAAAAGCGAGACGAGATCACCCATCCCTTCCTGAAGGAAAAATTGCCCTGGGGGCTGGTCCCCTATGTGCAGTCGCTACTTCTTGCCCGATGCATCCGCGGAGACGTCGATGAATATCCGCCTTTCCTGTGGAAATAAGCAGGAGGTGAAATCATGCTTGTTCTGATCACCTATGATGTCAACACCACGACCTCCGCCGGCAGACGCCGCTTGCGCATGGTTGCCAAAAAGTGCGTAGCCCATGGCACGCGGGTGCAGAACTCGGTATTCGAATGTGTGCTTGACAACAGCCAATTCAAGCTATTGAAGTACGAACTGGAACAGCTCATCGACACCAACTCCGACAGTCTGCGCTTCTACACGCTGGGCAATAACTATCAAAACAAGGTTGCCCACATCGGCGCCAAGGAAACCTTCGAGATCGAAGGCGACCTTATCCTGTAACTGTGCGAAACATTAGCTCGCATGAAATGCCCGGTCGGTTCGCACCGGATTCATCCATCACCGCATCCCCTTTCACCAGCGTTTCGCTCATGAAATGCGGATCGACCAGCATTTTCCGGACTCCTTTTGTCAGAAGTAGACAATCGATCATGTGGATTTGTCTGTTACTTCTGCTGTCCCACCCCGCGCGGGGTGGGTGGATTGAAATCTGAAGACCGGCACCCTGACCAGCGAGGAATCCGTCCCACCCCGCGCGGGGTGGGTGGATTGAAATGCTGTCAAGATCGCTAATCTCTTTATCCAGCGCGGTCCCACCCCGCGCGGGGTGGGTGGATTGAAATTGTTCGCGGGCAGCGGGGTTAGCGTAATTAACTG
>JAGBEX010000024.1 GCA_017936765.1 Clostridia bacterium | reverse complement strand
AGTGGCGGCGCCACTTTGACGAGACTTTGCAGATTTGGACTGGTCGCTGCGCTCCCGGCCGTCCAAATCTGTAAGGAAAGTTTCCGGCAGAGCCGGAAACGCCCCGCCCCGCCGGGAGACCCGGCGGATACGAATTGAGTCGAAGGGTCTGCGGACCCTCCGACGCCACCCGGGGAGGTGACCAAACTGAGGGTCTCTCTTGCCAAAGTGCGGTGATTATTGTAAATTGTAGGCAGGGCTGGAACGAATCCACCGGGCTGCTGCGTTTGATCAGTAGATACGAAAGCAAGGGAGGAAACACCCATGAAGCGTTTCTTGGCGCTGGTGCTGGCGCTGTGTATGCTGATGCCAATGGCAGCGGCAGAGGAGTTTGTGCTGGAAGCGGCGCTTCCCTTGGTGGATGCTGCGGCGGCGCAGGCCATGGAGCAAAGCGGGGATAGATACTGCGGCGTGCGCCCCATGGCGGTGGATGAGAGCGACGATGGCCGGGCAGTTCGCATCCTGGGGGATGTGTACCTGGCAGATGCACAGCTGGAGCAGCTGACCCAGGAGCAATACGGACAGGTGGAGTGGCTGGATCGCCGGGCGGTGGTGGAGCTGCGCTGGGAAAAAGATGCGTGGCAGGTCACTTCTTTCTCTCTGGACACCGAGTTGGAAATGGAGCAGGCGGCTCAGGAATATTTCGCCAGCGCCATGGTGGAATATGTGAATCCGGAAATGGGGTTCTCCATTCTCTACCCTGCCGTGTTCGGCGAGGATGCGGTGACCGTGGAGGCAAACGGCCTTTCCGGTCAGGTGGAGGGCGCGTCCTTCCGGGTCAGCTGCACGGCCAATGAGGCGCTCTGGACAACAGAATCATTTCTGGCGAGCCAAAAGCAGGAAACTCCCGGTGCCGAAACGAATATGAATGATATTACAGGCACAGGCCGCCTGGTGCTTCATGGGGAAACAGATACGCTGGTGCGGTTCATCATCGTGACCCCGGAGTATGTTTATCAGGCGGAACTGCGCTATGACCAGGATTTGAGCAAGGATTTTTCGCTGTACAGCGATTATATGATGCATTCGTTTACCGTGGACGAAATGGGTCTGGGGTAAATGTCGAAATGGAGGAACAAGCATGAAACGCATGATGGCAATCTGTCTGGCGCTGGTTTTGCTGGCGGGGATCATTCCTGCCCCCCAGGCAGAGGCTGCCCCCCTGACCCTGACGGTGAAGGGCGGCTGGCTGCGCCTGAGGGAGACTGCCTCCTTCAATGGCGACACCATCGCCAGCTATTACACCGGCACCAAGGTCACCGTGCTGGACGCCCTGGGCGCCTGGTATAAGGTGGAAGCCCCGGATGGCCGGGTGGGCTATATGTATGGCAGCTATCTGTCCAGCAGCGGCACCGGCTCCAGCTCCACGGGCAGCAGCCAGAACATCACCGCCTATGTGACCAGCAAGAACGGCAAGGGCGTGCGTATGCGTACCGGCCCCGGTACCTCCTATGGTGTGGTGCGCCAGTACAGCGTTGGCACCAAGGTGACCATCCTGAATGCCGGCACCTACTGGCATTACATCAGCGTGGACGGCCAGAAGGGCTACATGATGGCCGAATACCTGACCACCAAGGCGGTCAGCCCCGCTCCCGATGCTGACGTGCCGGAATACACCGCCTACGTCACCAGCGGCAATGGCAAAAGCGTGAACCTGCGCCAGGGACCCAGCACCAGCTATGGCTCCAAGGGGTCCTATGCGGTGGGTACCCAGGTGACGGTGCATGGCGCCAGCGGCAGCTGGAGCTACATCACCGTGAACGGCCAGAAGGGCTACATGATGAGCAAGTACCTCACCACCACCAAGCCCAGCACCGGCGGCAGCAGCTCCGGCTCCACCACCACGGACTATACTGCCTATGTGACCAGCTCCAACGGCAGGAGCGTGAACCTGCGCTCCGGTGCCTCCACCCGCTACAGCTCCTATGGCACCTACGCGGTGGGTACCAAGCTCACCGTGCTGGATAAGGGCAGCAGCTGGAGCTATGTGGACATCAACGGCCAGAAGGGCTACATGATGACCAAGTACATCACCACCACCAAGCCCAGCACCGGCAGCGGTAGCGGTACGGCCACCAACTACACCGCCTATGTCACCAGCTCCAATGGCGGCGGCGTGTATCTGCGCAGCGGTGCCAGCACGGCCTATTCCTCCATCGGTTTCTATGGCGTAGGCACCCAGGTCACCGTGCTGCGGCACAACACCACCTGGGACTATGTGCGCATCGGCAGCCGCGAAGGCTACATGATGAACAAGTACCTCACCACCAGCAAGCCCGGCGGCACCAAGCTGACCAGCGTCTCCATCGACGACAGCACCCCCACCGTGGGTCAGACGCTCACCGCGGGCATCCAGCCCACCGGAGCCACCGCCACCTATGTGTGGAAGCGGGGCGACGGCACCAAGGTCGGCACGGCCAAGGCTTACACCGTGCAGCCGGAGGACGTGGGCTTTGCGCTGTGGGTGGTGGTCAATGGCACGGGTGAATACAACGGCACCGTGACCAGCAGCAAGACCAGCGCTGTGCAGGGAAGCTCGTTGATCACCACGGTGACGGATCTGCATTGATGAATGAAAAAAGGGAGGACGCAGGAATGCGTCCTCCCTTTTGCTGTCAGTCAAGGCGTATGCAGTTGATCAGGTCCCTGGGATCCATGCCGTTCTCGCCCTGGGCTTCGGCGGCGCGGATGCCCGCCAGTCCGTGGAGCAGCGCACCCAGCTGCACGGTTTCCAGCAGGGTGCAGGGCAGCTTGCGTGCCAGCAGCGCACCCAGGATGCCTGCCAGCACGTCGCCGCTGCCGCCCTTGGCCAGGGCAGGGGAGGCGTGCCGGTTCACGGCGGTGTGGTGGCCATCGGTCATCAGGGTTCGTGCGCCCTTGAGCAGCACGGTACAGCCGCATTTCTCGTGCAGGGCGCTCAGGGCGGCAAGGGGGTCGCGGGTGATATCGCCGGTGGAGCAGCCCAGCAGCCGAGCCGCCTCGCCGGGGTGGGGCGTGATGACGGCGTTTTTCGGCAGGGTGAGCATCCGGGGGTAGGGCGCGATGAGGTTCAGGGCATCGGCATCCCACACCACGGGGCAGGTGGCGTGGCGGAAGTATTCCAGAATGGGGCGGGCGTCCGGGCTGAGTCCCAGGCCGCAGCCCACCACAGCGGCATCGGCCTTGTCCAGCAGAGCGCCGATGTCCGCCTCCTCCTTGCACAGGCAGGTGGCGCCGGGGGCCAGCATCTGCACCACAGGAATGATATTGCGGCGGCACAGCACGGTGGTCAGCCCTGAACCGCTGCGGATGGCGGCATTGGCCGCGA
The DNA here is from genome assembly GCA_017936765.1 of Clostridia bacterium. Classification (GTDB taxonomy): domain Bacteria; phylum Bacillota; class Clostridia; order Christensenellales; family Aristaeellaceae; genus UBA11524. Next base: position 12,575 of record JAGBEX010000024.1, on the reverse strand, counting down.
AGGCCGCAGCACCTGCCATACCTTCGCTGCCAGCGAAGATCACCACCCGGCCGAAGGTACCCTTGTGGGCATCCAGGGGACGAGGTTGGATGTAATAGGGGATGTCTTCCGGCTCCATGCAGCGCAGGCCGTTGCGGGTGCCGTAGTCAGCGGGGATCAGGATGGGCGCCACGGTGATGCGCCCGGCGTGGGTAACGCCTTCCTGCAGGAGCAGGCCGGGCTTGATGCGGTGGAAGGTGACAGTCTCCGCAGCACGGATGGCCTCACCCAGCACATGGCCGGTCTCGCCGTGGAGGCCGGAGGGGATGTCCACCGCAACGATGGGCAGGCCGCTCTGGTTGGCGGCGGCGATCAGCTGGGCAGCCAGACCTTCCACTGGGCGGGAGAGACCGGTGCCGAAGAGAGCGTCCACGATGGCGTTGCACTCCGGCAGGGGAAGCGCGGCGGGGAGCAGGGGAATGCCTGCCTGCTGCGTCAGACGGCGGTTCATGGCGGCATCGCCGGAGGGTGCATCGCTCAGCTCCATGATCAAAGCCTGTCCACCCCGGGCTTGCCACAGCCGGGCGGCAGCATAGCCATCGCCGCCGTTGTTGCCAAAACCGCAAAGGAACAGCGCCCTGCCGCCGGGAATGCGCCGCTCAAGCGCAGCGCAAACAGCCTGGGCTGCGTGTTCCATCAGCAGCGCACCGGGGACGCCGCTTTCCTTCATATATGCTTGTTCCAGGGCCTTCATTTCGTTGGGGGTGATGGTGATCTGCATAACACACCTCCAGGGTTGATGCTATCACCAGTATAGCGCATCTGCGGAAAAAATCAAGTGCGCAGATAGCGCTGCCGTGTGGCGGCACCGCCCCGCAGGTGGCGCACGGCCTTGTTGTATTGCATCAGCGCCGCCACCTCCTGCCCCAGGCGCCTGTCGATGCGGGGGAGGCGCTCGCCCATGTCCTTGTGGACGGAGGACTTCGACAGGCCGAAGACCTTGGCGGCCTGGCGCACGGTGGCGTGGTGGTCGATCATGTAGGTGGCGATGGCCAGGCAGCGCAGGCGGATGCTCTCGTCCATGGGGTTCACTCCTTTGGCTTTTGGTGCAATATATGAAGGAATACGCCGGGAGAGAACGGGGAAAAAATATCAAAAAAAGTTTTGAAAAAGGTGTTGACAAAACGGCGAAGTTCGTGTATTATATGTTTCGTCGCCTGCGGGAAGTAACCACGGGGGATGAAAAAAACCGGGGTGTAGCGCAGTCTGGTAGCGCACGTGCTTTGGGAGCATGGGGCCGGGGGTTCAAATCCCTTCACCCCGACCAGACCTCACTCCAATAGCGTGGCTCCTTGGTCAAGCGGTTAAGACACCGCCCTTTCACGGCGGCTACAGGGGTTCGAATCCCCTAGGAGTCACCATTTTTCTTCCTTAACACGGCATGGGCCTTTAGCTCAGTTGGTTAGAGCGGCCGGCTCATAACCGGTTGGTCCCGGGTTCAAGTCCCTGAAGGCCCACGCTTTTGTGGCCCGGTAGCTCAGTTGGTTAGAGCGCCAGCCTGTCACGTTGGAGGTCGAGGGTTCGAGCCCCTTCCGGGTCGCCACTTTTTCCTCGGGATTTGGACCAAAGCGAGCTTCGTGCTGGCGTAGCTCAATTGGCAGAGCAGCTGATTTGTAATCAGCAGGTTGCGGGTTCGAGTCCCATCGCCAGCTCCATTCTCCTTGGACAATGGAGAAACAAACTTCATATGGGTAGGTTCCCGAGTGGCCAAAGGGAGCAGACTGTAAATCTGCCGCGTCACGCTTCGGTGGTTCGAATCCACCCCTGCCCACACTCTTTTCTGCGGGAATGGCGGAATTGGCAGACGCGCATGATTCAGGTTCATGTGTTCGTACGAACTTGCAGGTTCAAGTCCTGTTTCCCGCACTGAGTAGAAATCCGAACCAAGTGGTTCGGATTTCTTTTTGCATATGCTCTGTTTTCTGTTACAACTGCAAAATGTCACCCTATGCGTTGCCCTGTGCTGCCAGGTGCGGTATAATCAAAGAAAAAAGATGAAAGAACGTGATGATATGAAGCTGATGCGCCGATGGTTTTCTCTGGCGATTGCGCTGATGTGCCTCTTGCCCAAGACCTGCTGCCTGGCAGAGCTTCCCCCGGAGCGGGCTGCGTTTTATCAGCAGCGCACCGAAGAATGGGAAAACGCGCTGGGCGACTACGTGCTGTGGGATTACAACCAGCGCGCCATGTTCTGCACCATCTATGGCAGGCTGCCGGGGGATTACTTGAACGACGAGAGCGTGCGGGAGGATATCCCCAAATATCCGACAAGCGAGTGCATCCCCTATGAGGAAGCGGTGCGCATCGCCAGAGAGTTTCTGTGCGATTGGGATCAGCGCATCACGGATGACTATCTCGACCAACTGCACGTTGGTTCAGCCTACTATGATTTCTGGGGTGACTCAGCGACTACCGTGACGGGAAAAGAGCATACGCAGGTGTGGGTCATTCAGTTTGGCGAGTGGACTGACCAGGGGGAATACATCGTCCGGTGCGATGCCTACGTCGAGGCGGTCACAGGTGATGTGGTGTGCATCGATATCGGCTTGGATATACGCTATGCGGAGGATTGGCAGAACCAGCAGTGGATCTCCTTTGTGGATCGCTGATAAGGGCGCATATAACAAAAAACGGCTCCTGTCCATATTGGGCAGGAGCCGTTTTGCTGCTACTGGGGCTGTGCCTGGGCTGCGCATTGCTCCAGCGCATCCCAGGTGGCGGGGTCAACGCTGCCGGTGGCGGGCAGGCTGTGCAGCGCCTGAAAGGTTTTGACACATTCCCGTGTCATGGGGCCGAAGATGCCGTCTGGCTCCAGGGCAAAGTCCATTTCCCGCAGCATCACTTGCAGGCGGGCGACCTGGTTGCTGCGGTGGCAATAGTGCAGGGTGGGGTTCATGGGGACTCCTTTCGATAAGAAAAAAGGCGCACCCACGATAGCATGGGTGCGCCAGGGATCAGTAGGCGTATTTCATTGCGCCGGTCTGCCGGGCGATCTCCCGGCTCACGGTGGGGGTTACCAGCTGGCCGACGGTCTGGCCGTCCATCTGCACGGTCATGCCGAAGAGCGCTCCGGCCACGGCCTGGGCGATGGAGGCGGCATCCGCAGCGGAGGGCTGGGGATTGCGCCATTGGGCGGCCTCCAGGGCGGTGAGGACGGCCTCGCCCTCGTGGAGGCGGGCGGGGAAACCATTGTAGGGGACGTAATCAATGCCGGTGGCGTAGCCGGGAGCGGGGGCGCTGCCGCCCTGCAGGGCGAGGAACTCCTTCATCCTGTCGGTGGCGGACTGGATGCTGGCGGCAACGGCGCTCCAGGAGCTGGCGGCGGTGCTTTGCAGCCGGGCGAGGGTGACGGTGGCAGCACGGGCGGCCTGCTCGGCCTGAGCGAGGCCGTGGAGGAAGGCCGCGGCATCCAGCGTCAATTCGGCAGAAAGCTCAAACAGCTTATCCATGGTGGGACTCCTTTCTGGACGGGTGGCTCAGGCGGTGCAGGATGCCCTGGCAGATGTCTCCGGCGGTGCGGCGATCATGGGGCTGGGCGGGATCGGGGAAGAGGGCGAACACATCCGGCACGGGATAATCCTGCCCGCCGCCCAGGGCAAAGAGCTGTGCGCCGATGAGCCAGGTCAGGTGGGTGCGGTAGGTCTCCTGCGCCTGGGCGGCCTTGCGGTGGAGCAGCAGCTCGCGCAGCGCCGCCATGGGCAGGGGACGAAGGCCGGAGACCACGGTCAGGATCTCTCCTGCTCCGCAGATCCGGCAGAGGTGAAAAAAGCGGTCAGCTCCCCATCCCACACGGAAATCAGATCGGTGATGGTGGTCAGGCCGCTTTGCTGGCGCAGCTGCTCCGGAGGCTTTTCGGTGAGGACGGAGAGGGCGGCGTAGAAATCCTCGGCATGGTGCTGAAGGATGACGGGGACGAGCTTCTCCCACAAGCGGGAGGCGGCGCACAGGGGCGGTTGGGCGTCCAGGGTGGTGAAGGAAAGGTCGTCCAGGGCGGCCAGGGTGGCTTCGTCCCGCAGGATGCGGCACAGGGGCGGGGTGAGACGGACAAGCACATCCGCCAGCTGCTGGGTGGTGAGTTGGCTGAGTTTCATTCAACCACCTCAGTCGAAGAACACGATGCGGAAGGGGGCATAGTCCTGGTCGGCATCGGCGTCCTGGTGAGCCTGGAACTCAAAGGGCAGGGTGCCTTCGCCCTTATCGGTAAAGGTGAAGGCGGCGCCCTTCATGTTCAGGGCGTTGGTCAGCTCGATGAGGACAAAGCCGCGGCTGGTGTCGCCGATCCAGCACAGGGTGGGGATGTAGTCATCCTGGGTGATCTCCCGGCGGGCGCGGATGGTGGTGAGGCTGCCCTGCTTGTCCACATCGGCGCAGATCAGCGCGGCGGCGAAATTGTCCGGGGTGATCTCCAGCATGGTGCCGGTGAGCTTCACCGTCCAGCCATCGTTGACGGTGGCGCCCACGGTGGGGCTGCGCTGACCATCAGCCTCGATGGCGCGAAGGTTGGGGGTGCATTGGAAGGTGCCGCCGCCCCGGGTGGCGCCGATGATGCAGCTGCCCTCGGCAATGGCGTCGGCCACCAGCAGGCGCAGCTGGGCGGCGGTGGCGGCGGTGGAAAAGTCGAAGCCTCGCAGGAAAAGTCCGGCGTTGAGCTGGAGATTTTCATAGGTGGAGGCGGTCAAAGCGGTGGTCATGGGATGTCAACTCCTTTGGTTTGGTCAGGCGTCGTAGAGGTGGACGTTCAGGCGCATACGTCCGCCGAGAATGCTGCGGTCGTTTTCATCGTTCACCAGGGTGATGAAGCTGCCCGCCGCCCGGCGCAGCACCGCCATGCCGCCGTGATAGTGCAGGAGAACGCCTTCCTCCGGCACGGCGGCGCAGAGGGCGTCCATGGTTTCCACACAGCGGGTGTGGGCGTGTTCCTCGCGAAACCAGGCGGTGACGGTGAGTCCGGCGGACTGGGCAAAGGGGGCGTAGGCGGTGGTGAGGGTGATGAAGGGGAAGGTGGCACCGCTGGGGACCTGGCCGGTGATGTACACCGGCAGGCCGGTCTGCTTGAGGAAAGCCACCACGCTTTTCTGGTATTGCTTCATGCTCACGGGGCGGTCACCAGCCTTTCCACCGGCACCTGGCAGAAGGCCATGCCGGAGATGCTGGGGGTGCGCATATCGCCGCTCTGGCCGATGATGCGGAACTCTGCGCCATCGCTGATGCGGCGTACCCGGTCGTCCTGCACGAGGGTCACGTCCCACTCATGCAGCAGCATGGGGACGGTCTTCAGCGCCAGCAGGCCAGCGGGATCGACCTCCTTGCCCACTACCTGGGTCACGCCGCCCCGGAAGGTGATGCCCTCCGTCCAAGCTGTGGAGGTGCCGCCAAGCTCATCGGCGGCCTGGGTGCGCTCCAGCAGGATGAAATCCTCAAAATAGTCCTGAAGCATCACAGCTTCACCTCCGTGTACATCCTGCGCCAGGGGGCAAGCTGCCGGGCAAAGTACGCCTGCCAGGTGATGGGCTTGCCCTGGCTGTCGGTGGCCAGCTCGCGGCTGTAAGCGCCGAAGCTTTCCTTCACCGCAGCAGAAGAACCCTGCTGCTTTGCCCACAGGCCGATCTCCTCAGCCAGGGTGAGGAAATCCGCCGGGGGAGCCAGCAGCCAGATGCGCCCCTCCCAGCTTTCATCAGTCGCGCCGGGAATGACACACCCCTCGCTCAGCTGATACACGCCATTGTTACAAACAGACCCGGTGACCGCCACCCAGTCGCCGACATGCAAGCTATCGGCCGGGGACAGCGCACCGGAGAGCAGCGTCCAGGTGCCATCCGTGGCCGCTGCGGGGAAATAGTTGCGGGTCTCCCGCATGAGATCAGGGACGCTGATAAACATTGGAAACCTCCAAGTAATTATGAATTAGGAATTATAAATTAGGAATTGAGAGTGTGGACTCTTGCCAAAAAAGATGGTCTGCTGTAAGCGGCAGAACCACTCCCTCAGTCGCCTTGCGGCGACAGCTCCCTCGGGGAGGGAGCCTAAGTTACTCCCCCCGCGTCGCGGAGCGCCCGTTGCGCTCCGTGACCCCAGGGAGAAACAGCCAAGTCGCTGCCCGAAAGAAGGGTTTCGAAAGGGTCGAAGACCCTTCGCAGGGGAGTCCAGAGGGGACAGAGTCCCCTCTGGCGCCGCTCTTACGCGATCGTGTGGATGTAGACGCAGGAGGGCATGACGACTTTGGCGCCGCACAGGGAGAGGCCCTTGACGCCGTCGTCGAAGCCCTTTTCGCGGCGGTAGGCCTCGATATGGGTGATCTGGTTGGCGAAGGTGACGCCGTCGGGGGTCATGGCCACCAGCTCATTGTTCAGATCGTTGCTGATGTAGATATCGAAGCCAGCGGCGCGGGCTACGGAGCCATCGGCCAGGTGGGCTTCGGAGAAGGCGCCGTTGCCGGTGATGAAGCGGTTATCCAGCAGCAGCTCGCCCTCGATGGAGGCAGGCACCACCAGCACGCGGCCGGCGCGGGGAACATTCTTCTCGTCCAGGGCGGTCTTGATGTTCACCAGCAGCTCGTACACGCCGCCCTCGGGGATGGCACCGGACTTCTTGGTACCAGCGCCCTCGCGGATCACGGACAGAATGTAGCTCTCGGTGTCCTCGGCCAGCTTGTAGGCGGCGTTGCGCATGGCGGCGTCCATCAGGTCGGAATTGGCCTGTGCGGCGTCCACATCGTTCAGGTAGAAGTTGTAGTAGGCGCCGTGGTCGATGGTCAGGGTGGTGTCGGAGCCGGTGAGCTGCTCAGGCTCGGCAATGTCGGTGTTGGGGGTGTAGGGCTTCACGGTGATGTCGGCCAGGTTGTTGATATGCACCGTATCGCCAAACTGGGCGATGTCGCCCTCGTAGTTACGGTTGCACAGGGAGCCGAACACCAGGGACTTGTGCAGGTTTTCGGTCAGGCGGGCGCTCCACACGGAGGGGATGAAAGAGGTGATAGCCATAGGTCAAATCGCTCCTTTCGCAAGGACGCCCTTCACGGCGTTCCAGTTGCGGTTGATTTCGTCTGCGCTCATGCGGGAAAGATCCTCACGGGTCAGCGCGCCGCCCGTAGGGATGGGAGGCTGAATGGTGGGTGCGGCCATGCGGATGGGCTGGGCGAAGAAGGCGGCATACTTGCCCTTCAGCTCGGCAATGATCTCCGCCTGGTTCTTCAGGGTGCCGCCGTCCATTTCCAGGGTAGCGGGGTCAATGGCCTGCATGAGCAGGTCGATGGCCTTTTCGTTGCAGCCAGCCTGGATCATGGCCAGGCGCACCATGTCGAGGGCTTTGGCGGTGTTGCGGTCAGTTTCGATCTGGGTGCGATAGGCATCGAAGGCCGCCTGTACCTCGGCGGTGGACTGATCGGCGGTGGCGCGGAGGGCTTCCAGTTCGGCGGTAGCGGCGTCGCGCTCGGCCTTGAGGGCGTTCACGGTTTCGATGTGGGCGGCGATGACCTGTTCGATGGCCTCGTCACCCAGCTGCAGATCCTTCAGCAGCTGTCGGGTCAGGGACATGGGGACTCCTTTCTGCGCGGTGCGTTGCGCGGGGGAAATGCGTATATGAAAACAGGAAGCGCGACGTCACGCTTCCTGCTGGCGCAGCGTCCTCATGACGGCTTGCCGGAGGGCGTCTGCGTGGTTGAGGATGCCATCCGCCAGATAGGGGCGGCCTGCCATGCGGCAGGTTCCATCGTGTACGGGGATGGCGTAGGGCAGGGTGTTGCCGATGGCCACGGTGGTGCCATCCAGGGCGAAGCTCACGTTGTCGTGCAGCGCGCCGGTGCGGTACACGGGGCGCTCGTAGCCCTCCAGCATCTGGGTGCGGACGGCGCCAACGGCGGCTTCGCCCATGGCCTGGGCGGCGGCGGGGAGATCAAGCCGGGTGAGCAGCTCCGGCAGGCGGGAGATGAACATGGGTCACCCCTCCAGCAGCGCGTCGATCTCCTCGGGCTGAATATAGGGATTCAGCTTCAGGGCGGTGCGGCGGTCGATGTCCGGGCGCATGGCGGCAATGTCGGCCACCATTTCGGATTCGTTGGCGATGCATTGGCGCTGGAAGCGGATCTCCTCGGTGGTGACGCCCAGCAGGCAGAGTAGCTGCTGCACAAAGCGGAACACCTGCCACTCGTAGCGGTCGGCCTTCAGGTTCAGGTTGGCGGTGGCGGCGCGGATGGCCACGTTGGTGAGGCTGCCGCCAGTGAGGGCATCGATGTTCAGCGCCATGTAGTCCTGGTAGAGGGCGCGTTCCAGAATGTCCAGGGCGGTCTGACGGGCGGCGTAGGGGACCTCGATGGTGTGAGGCTCGGCGGTGGAGGAGGAGCCGGTGCCATCGGACAGGTTGGCCACGGCCTTGATGCGCTGGATCTCCTCCAGCATCTGGGCAATGTCATCGGTGGTGCCGCCGAAATTGTTCAGCACCCAGTAGACATCGTTGGCACGATCGAGGTTGTCGGCAAAATCGGAGAGGATGTTGTCGTAGGCGTCGATCTTCGCCTTGATGGCGGGGGTCAGCTCGCTGTGACGCTCGGTGTTGGCGTAGAGGGGGATGATGGGCAGACGCTGGTAGTTGCCGGTGGACAGCACCTCGTCGCCCAGGGCATCGCTGCGCATGGTCACGATGTAGGGGCGCTTGGGCATCATGGGGATCAGCAGGCTCTTTTCCACCTTGAACACCGTGACGCCGTCCATCTCGAACAGGCGGATGTACATGGGCTTGTCGGGGGTGATCTGCCAGAACTGGATGCCCAGCATGGCCTCGTCGGTCATCTCGTCCATCAGGGCGAAGAAGCCGCTGCGGCTGTCCCGGGCGGCCTCCAGCACCTCCAGGTGATCCACATTCCAAAAGCCCCAGCTCACGCCGTGGATCAGCGCCCTTTCGCCCAGGGCAGCCAACTGGTGATCGAAGTCAGCACCCAGGCGGGCTTTGGTCTCGCTGTCGCGGAGGATGCAGCCGTTTGCCAGCAGGAACTGGTTCTGCTGGGTGATGAAGCGGAACAGGAAGCCGGAGCCGATGCGGTTGCCCACCACATCCTCGGTGCCGGTGCGGATGCGCTTGCGGCCGGATGCGTCGCGGGTCTCGATCTTGCGGGCGCGGAGAATGGTCTTGCGGGCCACGGCGGAGTTGCAGCCACGGAAGTAGTCGCCCGCCTCCAGCGCCCCTCGGAAATCCCGGGAGGCCTTGTAGCGGTCGATGGCGGTGAGGAGCAGCCTGTCGCGGTCGGCAGCGGCAAGCCAATCCTGATAGGTAACGTCGGTAAACATGGGGAACCTCCTTTATTGGTGGTCAAGGATGCGGCAGATGCAGGCAGCGGAATCCGGGGCATCATCGTGGGCGGCGGAATCGGAATAGGCGAGGATCTGGTCGGTATAGGCGGGATCGGTGGTGCGGAGGAAGCGCAGCTTCGGCCACCATTTGCGCAGGTGGGTGGAGATTTTCAGGTGCTTGTTCTGCCGCTCCTGATAGGTGCGCACCTGCACCCCCATGCGCCGCAGCTCCCTGGCCAGGTAACCCTTGTCGCCATTGGTCTCGCACCAGATGGGGGCGCAGAGCAGCTGGTCGCATTGGGAAACGATCTCCTCCATCACCGTGTCCACATGGCCGGGGAACAGCCGGCCATACAGGTAGATGGCATCGCCCTCACGTTTGGCGCAGGTCAGGGCGGTGCTGTCGCTGCCGCCATAGGCTGCGTCGATGTGGGCGATGCCGTCGCGCAGGAGCAGGGGATCATCAAAGAAGGCCGGAGGCTGGGCGAACAGGGCGTGGTCGTCGGCAATGTGTTGTAATTCGTAGTTCGCAGCGAAGAGCGTGGGCGACATGGATCGCCGCAGCTCGTCCAGCTTCTCCGGTGAAAGAAGGCCTGTGCGGTAGCAATCGTACCTTTCCACCCGTGGCATGAGGGAGATGGCATCCTGCGGGTGCCAGGGGGTGCCGGTGTTGATGATCCGTCCGCCGGGAATGCGGATGTTTTGCAGCTCCTGATAGATGGCGCGGGTGTGTTCCCTCTCCTGGGGGCTGATGCGATCCTGCAGATTCACGATGTCATCGGTGATGATGATGTCCGCGTGCTTGCCGGTGAGGCTGCCTCGGGTGCCTTGCCCCAGCAGCTGGGATGCGCCCCGGCTGGCGGCGTAGCAGTCCGTGGTGATGCTGAATTGATCTGCCCGGAGAATGTTCACAGGCTCGCCCCAAAGTTTCTGGGTGAGAAAGAGCATGGCATCGGACTGCAATAGCTGCTTGACCTGCCGGATGATCTCTACCACGTCGCCATCGGTCTTGCGCATGAAGATCATGTTTCGCATGGGGTACACGCACATGCTGATGGCCATGGCCGCCGCCAGGCAGGTGGTTTTGTAGGAGCCGCGGTGCGCCAGCAGGGTCATGTCCTCCCGGCCGGAGATCATCTGCCGCATCCATTGGCCGTGGAGGTCATCGGTCAGCAAGGGAAAGCCGCACCACCGCGCCACCTGCGCCGGACGCTGCACCAAAAGGCTCAGCGCATCACGATCCATGCATCTCCCGCATGGCCGCCTCGATCTCTGCCGCCAGCTCCGCCTTGGGCTTGCCGCCGGGATCCTTCTCGCTGAACAGGCCGTAGCGCTTGCCCAGCAATTCCGCCGCCTTGCTGCGCTCGGAGATCTTGGGCGTCTGGGGGATCTCCTCGCCGGAGGCGCTCTTGCGTCCGGTGGATTCCGTCATCTCTCCGCGCATGATCTGCGTGAAGGTGCGCAGCACTTCCTCCGGCGTGGCGATATCCTCGGCAGCGGTACGTCTTTTGGCCATGAACGACCTCCTTTCATGAAAACAGCGCCCCGATGCTTCGGAGCGCTTTCTTGCGGAGTGGGAACGTTTGTTCCTGATTTCCACGGTGCCATATTATCACGATGCAGACGGACACACAACGACGGCGGCGGACATGGTGGACGTGTTGTCCAGATGGGCGAGAAGCTCGGTACGCAGGCGGTTGGCGTGGCGGGTGCTGATGTCCAGGTATTCCGCGATTTGACTGTCTGTGAGACAGAGCTGATAATACTGGCGCAGAATGTACCGTTCGCGATAATTGCGGGCGTGGGCGACCAGCGTGCTGAAGCGTTCCTCCATGGTGGCCAGTTCAGCTTGCAGGGCATGGACGGCGTCCTCCAGACCTTCCTGCTGCTGGATAGCGGCGGAAATGCTGTCGTTGGTTCCGTGGGGCATACTGTCATAACGGCAGGTGCGCGCACCGGCAGGCCTGCCCGTGGTGCCGCTGAGGGATAACTGGCGCTCCATTACCCGCAGCTCCTGGATGGTCTCGCGATACTGCTTGAGGAAAGTGGCGTTGTTCATATCGGTGTCCTCCTTATCGAAAAGCGAACATATATTCGCAAGATTAACTTGCGGTTATTATATACCGCTGAAAAGTTGTTGTCAAGAGCAAAAATTATCGAAAAGTTACTTGATTTTATTAACCCAAAGTTATATACTACAATGGAGGTGATGGTATGTACGCGGATCGTATTCGCTATTTCCGCCAGAAAAAAGGGCTGTCCCAGCAAGGCCTGGGCGAGCTGCTGGGCATTTCCGCCACGGCGGTGCATAAGTGGGAGCATGGGCAGTCCCAGCCGGACATTCCTGCATTGCAGAAGATGTCGGCCATCTTTGGCGTGTCCATCGACGAGCTGTGCGACCATCAGCCGCCGGTGCAGCCCGATGACGCGGACGCCAACATCACCATCATGACCCGGGCTTTCCGTCAGCTGACCCCGGAAGAGCAGGAGAAGTATCTGGCGGTGGGACGGGCGCTGTTTCAGCACGCCTTCGGCAAGGGGAGCGATGCCTGATGCGCCAGCCCGACTACGACCGCGCCGCCACGCTGGCCTATCGTTGCCTGGTGAAGCTGAACATCACTCAGCTGCCGGTGCGCCCGCTGGAGATCCTGCGCAGGTGCCGCAACACGGTGGTGTACACCTACCAGCAGGCGGCGGAGTTCCTTCATATAGAAGAAACTGATTTTGAACGCAAGTACGGCAACGCCGACGCCTTCACCATTCGCGGGGGAGAGCAGTATGTGGTCTGCTACCGCGAGGGCGGTAACCCGGCGCGGCTGAACTTCACCCTGGCCCACGAGCTGGGGCATATCCTGCTCCACCACAGCGACGATATGACTGCAGACGAAGCGGAGGCAAACTGCTTTGCCGGGCATCTGCTCTGCCCCGTGCCGGCCATCCGCAATATGGCGGCGGAGGAGGTGGCAACCAGCTGCTACGTGTCCCGCGGGGCGGCGCTCAATGCCCTTGAAAACCGCCTGGGACAAGGCTCTGCGGAGCTTCTTGAAAAAGTTGAAAAACTTTTTGAAAAAAAGTGTTGACAAACAAAACGGAATTTGATATTATAACTGAGCTGCCTCGCGAGAGCGAGCCGGCGGATGAACCTTGAAAACGATACAGAATTGACAAACGCAAGTAAAGAGACAGATGATTCCGAATGAGTTTGTCTGACAGGGTAAAAGCTGTTGGATAAGATAAAGGATTAAACGCAAGAGT
>JAGBEX010000023.1 GCA_017936765.1 Clostridia bacterium | reverse complement strand
GTGGAGATCAGCCAGCAGGTCGGCATGGACAATATCTACATCTTCGGTATGCGTAGCGACACCGTACGCGATATGTACCGCGAGCGTAACTATAACCCCATGCAGATCTACGAGACCAACCAGGAGATCCGCCAGGCCCTGACCCAGATGATCGATGGCACCCTGTTCCCCAACAATGCCACCGTGCTGCAGGAGCTGTACCATAGCCTGCTCATCGGCGATTACGGCAACATGGCCGACCCCTACTTCGTCCTCAAGGACTTCGGCTCCTACTCCATGGCCCAGCGCCGCCTCAACGCCGACTATGCCAACCGCGAGAAGTGGCTCAAGATGGCCATCACCAATACCGCCATGTCCGGTGTCTTCTCCTCCGACCGCACCATCCGCGAGTACAACGACACCATCTGGCACCTGGATCCCATGCACAAGTAACGAGGGGCGCTGCCCCTCGACCCCGCCCAAGGGGACGTTGTCCCCTTGGGAATCCCCTACCAAAGGGTCTTCGACCCTCTGGACTCCCTTTCGGGGATAGCATTGCTATGCCGTCTCCGAGCAGGGGTCACGCCGCGCTATGGGCGCGCCGCGACGCGAAAGTGAAATGTAGGGGCGATCTGCGATCGCCCGCCGTGCTACACTCTCAATTCATAATTCATAATTCATAATTCCTAATTTCTCTCAAGGAGAACTGCCATGCTGCTCCACGATTCCCACAAGGCATTCTTCCGCCAGCCCGCCGGCCCCGCCGTGGCTGGCTCCAACGTGACCATCCGCTTCCGCTGCGACGAGGCCGCCAGCGTTGTGCTGCGCACCTGGACGGGCAAGGAGCTGGCCTATCCCATGACCTTTGATGGCAAGGAAACCTGGTCCGTTTCCATCACCCTGCCCGCCGAGCCGGGTCTGTTCTGGTATGATTTCATTATTTATCACCAGGATGGCCGCATCCTGCGCTATGGCAACCAGGCCGACCTGCAGGGTGGCGAAGGCCGCCTGTGGGACGAGGGCATCGAGTCCTTCCAGATCACCATGTATGATCCGTCCTTCACCACACCGGACTTCATGCACGGTGCCACCATCTATCAGATCTTCCCCGACCGCTTCCACCGTGCGCCCACCGCCTCGGTGGACGATCGCAAGGATCGCCACATCCACCAGAGCTGGGACGAGGATCTCCTCACCGACAGCGATCCCCGCAGCGGCGACCACATGGCGCTGGACTTCTTCGCGGGTACCCTCACCGGCATCCAGGAGAAGCTGCCCTACCTGAAGCAGCTGGGCGTTGACGTGATCTACCTCAACCCCATTTTCCGCGCCCGCTCCAACCACCGCTACGATACCGGCGATTACACCCAGATCGACCCCCTGCTGGGCAACGAAGAAGAGTTCCGCGCCCTGTGCAAGGCCGCCCGCGAACAGGGCATGGATGTGATTCTGGACGGCGTGTTCTCCCACACCGGCGAGGACAGCCGCTACTTCAACCACTTCGGCCACTACGATACCATCGGCGCCTACCAGGGGCCTGAATCCCCCTACTATAGCTGGTACACCTTCAAGGGTTCCCGCGATGAGTACGCCTGCTGGTGGGGCATTCCCTCCCTGCCGGAGTGCCGCAAGGACAACCCGGACTATCAGCGCTTCATGTTCAAGGACAAGGAGGGCATCGTCCCCCGCTGGATCCATGCCGGTTCCTCCGGCTGGCGTCTGGACGTGGCAGACGAGCTGTCCATGGACTTCCTGCGCAAGCTGCGCGTAGCCGCCAAGAAGGCCGATCCCCAGGCTGTGGTGCTGGGCGAGGTGTGGGAAGACGCCAGCAACAAGGTTGCCTATGGCCAGATGCGCTGCTACTGCACCGGCGACACCCTGGACTCCGTGATGAACTACCCCCTGCGCGAGGCCATCCTGGCCTTTGTGACCGGCGAAGGCACCGCCCACGACCTGGCACGGCTCATCAACCACCAGGCCGAGGTGTATCCCGCCCAGTTCCGCTATGCGCTGATGAACCTCGTCGGCTCCCACGACCGCGCCCGCGTGCTGAACGTGCTGTGCGGCAAGGAAGGCAAGGAGCTGTGCAAAGCCGAGCAGCAGACGCTGCGCCTCACCCCCGATGAATACGAGCTGGCCGTGCGCCGCTACAAGCTCTGCGTGGACATCCTCTGCGCGCTGCCCGGCTGCCCCACCATCTACTATGGCGACGAGGTCGGCCTCACCGGCTGCCCCGATCCCTTCTGCCGCCGGCCCTTCCCCTGGGCGCACCAGGACGAAGCTCTGCGCAGCTTCGTATCTGCCAAGCTGACCCACCACCAGCAGAGCGACGTGCTGAAGTTCGGCCTCTGCCAGGTGGAGGTCATCGACAACGACACCCTGACCATCACCCGTTCCCTGGACGGTCAGGATGCCTTTGGCAACATGACGGACAAGCACGGCAAAGAGGTCTTTACCATTCGCAGGTAACAAAAAATCCTCCGCACAACTCGTTGCGGAGGATTTTTTTGTTTGTCATTTTTTACAGCTCCAGCATGTCCTGATGGGCGTCCATGGCGCTTTTCACCTTCAGCAGCGCTTCCACAGCCTCGTCCTTGCTGGGGTAAACTGCAACGGCCTCCCAGCTGCTGACCCGCGTCTGCACCAGCAGGGTCGTGCCGTCCACCTTCAGCCCGCCATAGCAAAGCAGCAGCTTGGTTTTGTCCGGGCTGAGCAGCTTCATGTACTGTCGAGGCCTGACGATGGTGCCGTTTGGCAGCACAAATTCAAAGTCCGCAAAGCACTCCCCCATGACCTCCGGCAGCGTATCCTGCACGGCGTTGATCACGGCATCCGACACCTGATCCTCCACCGCGCTTTCCACCGCATCCTCAATGCGGGCGGCCATTTCGTCCATCAGCTCGTCCAGGTCAAATTCTTCGTTCATGCTTGCTTCTCCTTATCCCAGCATTCCCAGCACGTCCATGGGCGTTTCCAGCTGGGTAAACTCCGGCATCCTGCCCTTGGGCTGCAGGGTGCCTTCCTTCAGGTACCACACCGCCTGAGCGGCCTGCATACCAAGGCCTTGCGCGGTTTCCAGCTCCCGGCTGCCGCCGTCGCCCACGTAGAGGCACTCATGGGGCGCCACGCCCAGCCCCGCCGTGCAGCGGTGGAAGATGGCCTCGTCCGGCTTGGCCAAGCCCTCCACGCAGGAGAGCATGGCCGTGTGGAAGAAGGGATACAGCTCGCTTTGCCGGATGTACTCCGCTTCCTCCAGAAAGCAGTTGGTGATCAGCCCGATCTTCACGCCCCGCGCCTTCAGCGCCCGCAGCATGGGCAGCACCTCCGGGTGCAGGTGGTCGAAGGACGCCCGCTTGGCCGCGCGACGCTTTTCGCCCATCAGGGCCAGCAGCTCCTCGGAATAGCGGCCGAACCGCTCCAGCACCGGCGTCAGCGCCTGCTCCAGGGTCAGTTTGCCCAGCGTGCGATCCATTTCCGATGGGTACCACGCCCCACGGAAGTCCTCCACCGGGATGCCCGCATCCGCCGCCATTTCCGCGCTGAAATACAGCGGGCAGGCGTGCAGGGTGATCAGCGTTTCGTACATATCGAATATGACGGCCTTCACCATGCCTATTCCTCCTCCACCCGCTTCAGCTTTTTGCGGCTGTAGACCTTCTTGCTCTCCACGGTGCGACTCACCGGGTTCACATCGCCCCAGGATCCGCGCTGGCTCAGGTGATATGCCCGCTGGGCGCGCTTGCTCTGCTTTTTCAGGGGGATCATTTTCTTCACGGCTGCTCTCCCGTCAATTCCGCTTGCTTCTTTTTGCTCAAACTTTTCAGAATGAGCCGGTAGGACTCATCCAGCATATGGCGCAGCAATTCCTCCGGCACATCGCCATCGGGCTTCACAGAGTTCCAATGCAGCTTGTTCATGTAGTGACCGGGATGGATGTCCGGATACTGCTGCCGCAGCGCCTCGCCCTCAACGGGTTCCAGCTTCAGCGTGATGTAGTAGGGTATGTTTGCTTCATCAAGGCACACAGCGGCAAACATTTTGTCGCCCAGCATGTAGCGCTGCCAGTTCCAGTTTTCATCATTGCGGGTCACGCCGGGCTTACCCAGCAGGTAATCATTGATCCACGGATACTTCATGCAGCACTCCTTACTGCCCAAACAGGTTCTCCAGCACGTCGCCGATCACGTCGCTCAGCCCGTCCGAGGCACCGGCGCCGCCGCCCAGCAGATTGGTGATGAACTCGCCGCACTCGCCCTTGAGTACCTTGGTGGCCGCCTTCTTGGTATCGCTGTCCGCCAGGCGGTAGTATTCGATCAGCTTCTTCTCGGTGGTGGTCACCTTCATGGAGGTGTTAGCATTGGCCGGGGTCTTGGGCTTCTTTTCGGTGGTGGTAGTCTTCTTCGCCGTGGTGGTTTTCTTGGTGGTGGTAGTCTTCTTGGCGGTCGTGGTCTTCTTGGTGGTGGTACCCTTGGCCGCATTCAGCAGCGAGGCCTGGGTCACGCCGCAAGCCTTGGCGATCTTCTTCAGCTGCGCCTGGGAGAGTTCCTTTTCGCCCCGCTCCGCCAGGCTGATGTCGTTAGCCGTCAGGCCGCCGCCCACCTTCTTCGCCAGCTTTTCCTGGGTCAGATCCGCACCCGTGCGGGCTTCCTTGATCAGTTTGCCTACCTTGCTTGCCATGTTCATGTCCTCCTTTTGTGATGGTTGATTGAACTTTCTATGTCTTCCCTTGAATTATTCCTTGCTTTCCATTATACTGTATACAGCGGTTTACCGCAAGAAAGGACGATTGCAATGGATATCCAGAAGATCATTACCGACGTGCTGGCCAAGCTGGAGGGCGACGATAACCTCATCGCCAAGTTCACCGCCGATCCCGTCAAGACCCTGGAAGGCCTGCTGAACGTCGACCTCCCCGACGACCAGATCAACGCCGTTATCGACGCCATCAAGGCCAAGCTGAATCTCAACGATACCGCCAAGAAGGCCAAGGGCGTCCTGGGCGCGGTGAAGAGCCTGTTTGGCAAGTAACCACCAGAGGCTCTGCCTCTGGACTCCGCCCAAGGGCGCTGCCCTTGGGAATCCCGGTCAGGGCGCTGCCCTGACAACCCGCGAAGGGCCGTTCGGCCCTTTCGAAACCCACTTTCTGTATTGGAAGTGGGTTTTTCCTTTGCAGGGGTCACGGCGCATATCAGATGCGCCGCGACGCGGAGGCGGCAACTAAGCCTCCCTCTCCGAGGGAGGTGGCAGCCGCTTGCGGCTGACGGAAGGAGTGGTTCTGCCCCTTGCCTCAACGCCTTACATATTCTTGCACCTGTAGGGGCGATCTGCGATCGCCCGCCGCCACACACTAACATTATTCATCATTCATTATTCATCATTCATTATTCACTATTCATTATTCATTTTCCCGAACCTTCTCCCCCGTCTTCTTCCCCATTCCCCACGCCGCCGCGCCCACCGCAGCGTTCACCACCGCGCAGCCCAGGAAGATCAGCTCGTTGGCCAGCATCATAGTCTTGTTGCTGGTCAGAAGGAAGACGACGGTGGTAATGCTCCACACCGCGCCCAGCACCGCCAGCCCGATGCCGGAGGTTTTCAGGTAGCCCAGGCTCTCGGATTTGTCGATCTCGGTGAACTGCTTCTTCAGCCGCAGCAGCTTCATGCTGCCCAGCAGCAGGTAGAACAGGGGCAGCATACACAGGATGTACCACGGTACCACATAATTGCACAGTCCCGTCCAGGTGGGCAGCACGCCCGCGGTGATAAACGCTGCCACCGCCAGCACCCAGCCCGCCAGGCACAAGAGAGCGCAGGTGCAGCGGAGCTTTTTGTCCATGGTGTACCAGGTGCCGATGTAGCGGCTCACCGCCTTGTCCTTGCCGGTTTTGGGATCCACCTGATACTCGGTAATAAACAGCTTTTGCATATCTGCACGACGCATAGTTTTCTCCTTATGCCTGCCTGCGCTGGTGGCGCAGGGCGAAAATCTCCAGCATGGCTGCCTGCAGCGAGCCTTCCTGGTTCATCCGGCCGCTCTTGATGCGGTACTCCGTGTCCAGGCAGATCTCCACCACCTGCTTCACCTCGCGCCCGGTGTAGGCCTGAGCCTGCCGGATGCACCGCTCCGCCGCAAAGGGCGCAATGCCCAGCTTCTGCTTGATCTCCTGGGCGCTCTTCTTTTCAAATTGCATGATCTTCACGTGCTGCAAGAGGCGATATTGCCGCAGTAGCATGGCCAGGATGCCGATCCGGTCGGAGCCGCTGATGAGCATATCCCGCAGCAGGCCAAAGGCCTTGCCCTCCTGCCCGGCCACCACAGCGTCCACCATTTCAAACACCGTACACTCAATGGAGCGGGTGGACACCGCCCGCACGTCCTCGTCCAGGATATCCGCTCTCTCCCCGGCCAGGGCAGCCAGCTTTTCCATTTCGGTGTGCAGAAGGGCGGTGTCGTTGCCCACGGTGAAGGCCAGCAGCGAGGCCGTTTGCGGTGCGCATTGCTTGCCCATGCTGCCAAAGCTGCGGATGATCCATTGGT
This sequence comes from Clostridia bacterium, assembly GCA_017936765.1. Classification (GTDB taxonomy): domain Bacteria; phylum Bacillota; class Clostridia; order Christensenellales; family Aristaeellaceae; genus UBA11524. The sequence goes on along the minus strand of JAGBEX010000023.1, from coordinate 100,751 downwards.
TCAGCTCCACATCGTTCAACTGGGCAAAGCTCACCACGGTGCCATGCTTCTGCACCGCCTTGTAGAGCTTCTTGCGGGCGTCCGCCTTGCCCCGCTGCACAAACACCATAACGCAGCTTTCCGGCACCTGCTGCAAATAGTCCAGCAGCCGGTCGTCCGCCTCGGCACGGCCCGTCAGCGCCGGATGCTCCCGCACCACCACCAGCCGCTGGTCGGCCAGGAAGGGCAGCGTTTCCGCCGCGGCGATCAGCGCATCGGTGGGGGGATTGTCCAGCAGGTTCTCGTTCAGTTCCTCCAGGCCTTCGGGCAAGAGCTTCTTGCGCAGCGCCGAAAGGGCGGCGGCCTTGATGTTTTCCTCCGTCCCCTCCAGCAGGTATGCGCCCCGCAGCTTGCCTTCCTTGATGGCCTGCATAAATTCCTTGCGATCCATAGTCTCCTCTCCGGCTCACCGCATGGTTTCCACAGTAAAGCCGTCCGGTTCAAAATTGATGGTCACAGCGCCGTTCACGCTGGTATCTGCCATAGGGATATCTCCCCGCCGCGCCTCCATGGAGGCACTTCTCTCCTCGCTGCCGCAGGACAGGAGCAGCAGTTGCGGCGCGACCGCCTGCAAAAAGGCGGGCGACGTGCTGCTTTCCGAGCCATGGTGCGCCGCCTTCAGCACATCCGCAGGCGCGGCGGCATACATTTCATAAGCGCCCTCCAGGTCGCCGGTGAGCAGCATGGTGCTGCCCCTCACCTCTGCCAGCAATGCCATGCTATACAGGTTGGCATCCTGGTTTGGCCGCACCCTGTCCCGCTCCGGCCACAGCACCGTGAGCTTGCCGCTGGGCAAGGTGATCTCATCACCCCGCGCCACATAAACGATCTCCGTGCCGGTGCTGCGCAGCTGCTCCAGCGCCGCAAGCACTTCTTCGTCCACCAGGGACTTTTCTGCATCCCAGGGCAGATAGCACCTGGTCACCGGGATGCGGCTCTCCACCAGCGCAGCCACGCCAGCAGCATGGTCGGCGTGGAGATGCGTCAGCATCAGGACATCCAGGCTGATGCGCCGCTGGTGCAAGAAGCTGGTCAGGGCTTCGCCGTCCTCGCCAGTATCGATGGCCATGGAGAAGCCTTCGTCCTGCAAAACCGCCGCATCGGCCTCACCCACGCTGAGCTGCACATACTGCGTGCCATGCTGCGGCCACGGGAAGACTGAAACGATCAGCAGCGCCACGCTTAGCGCGATGGCCAGCGCTCGGCGCTTGCGCCACCACCAGCTCATGCCCGCCACCAGCAGCACCCAGGCCACCGCCGTGAGCAGATTGGCTCTGCACGTCCACAGGGTGATGCCCGGTGCTTCGCCCAGGCAACGCACCACCATCAGCATACCATCCAGCAGCAGCGCCGTCAACCGCCCCACCAGCGCAGCCAGCGGAGGAAAGGGCAGCAGCGCCAGGGTGACCCAGCAAAGCATGATCAGCCCCGTGGCGGCACCCAGCACCAGCACGTTCAGGCCGATGCCCAGCAGGGGCAGCTCCTGGAACCAGTACAGTTCCGGCAGCAGAATGCCGATCTGCGCACCCAGCGCCTGGCACAACCCGTTCCACGGCTTTTCCAGATGCTTGGGCGTCCACAGGCCTTTCAGCCAGGGCGCCACCAGCGTCAACCCCAGCATAGCGCCATAGGTCAATTGAAAGCTCAGGCTGGTAAGCTGCGCCGGAGACAGCACCAGCTGAATGATCCACGCCGCGCTGAGCAAATGCAGCGAACTGCGCTGCCGATGCTTGAGAGCGCCGAACTCGAACAGCAGAAACAGCATGGCCGCCCGCAGCACCGGGGCATTCATGCCCGTGAGCCAGCAGTAGACCGCCAGCACCGCCGCGGTGACGGCAAAGCGCAGTTTTCTGGAAAGCCGCAGCTTCCACAGGAGCTTGCTCATCAGCCCAGCCAGCACGCCCACATGGAAGCCGGATACCGACAGGATGTGGGCTATCCCCAGCCGACTGAAGGCCTGCCGATCGCTTTCCTGGATCAGGTTCTGGCTGCCCAGCAGCAGCGTGGAGGCATACTCCCCAGCTTGCTGCCCCATGGCCTGCATCAGCCATTGGGACAGCCTGTGCCGCAGCGCCGCCGCCATGCCCATGGGATGCCAGCTGGCCTCCGTTTGCAGCCCGTCCCGGCCATATACGCCAATGGTGACGTTCTTTTGCAAAAGGTATTCCCGGAAGTCGTAGCCGCCGGGGTTATCCGCTCCGCCGGGGTGATAGACCTGCGCCGTTACCGTGATGCGACAGCCCGGCGTCAACCCTTCCGGCAGGGGTTCTTCATCCTTCAGGTAGAATGACCAATACGCGCCGCTGTGCAGCCTTTTGCCATTCAGCGTCACATCCCGCAACAGGCTGCGTACCTGGCCGTCCTCCCGCAGGCGGATATCCTCCGCCACCACGCCGGAAACGGTGTACTCGCCCTCCCGGGGCAGCGCGGGATGATAAGCAACATACCCCAGCAGGCACCCCACGGCCAGCACCACCGCCATGGCACCGGCAAAGCGCTGCGACCACTTCAGCAGCCAACAAGCCAACACGGCGCACAGCACCAGCGGAATAAACAGCACCCACGCCGCCGCTGCCCGGCCGATCAAAATGCCCGCCGCCAGCGCCAGGGCCGCGCCCGGCAGCAGCCAGGCATAGTCCCGGTAGGTCATACGTTGTAGGTGGCAAAGCGCTCGGCCAGCTCCGCGTCCAGCCGCACCGCCCGCGCCTCGGCCAGCAGCCCCACGGGGTCAATGCCAGGGTTCAGGTGGGTGATGATCACCCGGCCGGCATTTGCGTCCTTGGCCAGCTGTGCCGCGCGGGCTGCGGACAGATGGGGCTTACCCTCCGTCCAGGCGGCCTCCGGGAAGAGACCGTCCGCCAGCAGCAGATCACAGTCCCGGGCAAAGTCCACCATGCCCGCCACCTCGTTGGTATCGCCGGTATAGCACAGGCTGCGGCCATCGGCGGTGAGGCGGTACATCACCCCCGGCACCGGATGCCGCGCTGTACCCACCTGCACCTGCACGTCGCCCAGCTGCAGGCAGTCGCCGCTCTGCACATCATGCAGGCAGAAGGCCGGGCTGGCCAGCAGCGCCTGCCGCACCAGCGAGCGCTTGTCCAGCGGCGCATAGATGTGCAGCGGCTCCCCGCCCTGCACCATCAGGCTCTCCATGCGGTAGATCAGGGGCAGCAGGTCGCTGCAATGGTCGTAATGCCAATGGGACAGCAGCACCGCCGTCAGCTGCTCCGGGGCGGTATAGCGGCACAGCGCCGCCAAAGTACCGCTGCCCATGTCCAGCTGGAGACGGGTATCATTGTGGCTCACCAGATAGCCGGAGGTGGCGCCATCGGTGGCCGGAAAAGGGCCGTTCACGCCCAGACAAGTCAGTTTCATGGGATCAGCTCCCCTTATACAAATAATATGTAAAATTTCGACAGGCCGCCGGGCGAACCCTTTTGCGTACATGAAAAAGACAGCGGAGTGTCCGCTGCCTCATATGGCTTATTCACTTACCGCATACAGCTGCATCGACCTTGTCACCGCCGCCAGGTCATCCGCCGTCATGGTGGGGACGGTCAGCACATAGATGCCCTCTGCCTCCTGGGCGTGGAGGCGGATGTTCTCCCCGTCCTCCATGCGCACGGACTGCATACCTGCCAGGGGCTGGCCAGCCACCTGGGCAATGTGGTAATCCCCCTTCTGTACAAAGTCCAGCGCCCGGGCGGGGTAGATGCTCTGTACCTGCAATGGCAGCTGCTGCCCTGCCAGTTCGGCGGTGTAATTCAGCAGCATCACCCGGGCAAAGCCATCGCCATAGGCCACGTCGTAGCTCATGCCGCCGGTGAGGTTCAGCCCGCTGCCGCTCACAGCATACAGCGCCGGAACGGGGAACGCCCGCAGCATGGCCTCCAATTCCGCCTCGCTGGTCAGCGTGGTGGCGGGGGATGCCGTCAGCAGGGGCTGATCCTGGGAAACGATCACCTTTTCCGGGTTGGCTTGGGGGTGACCCAGGATCACCGCCACATAGAACACGGCCACCACCGCAAGGGTCAATAGGGTTCCCAATATGATCTTCAGCGCCTTCTTGGCCACTGGGTTCACTTCCTTTCATCCATGTATTACTATAATGGATGAGAACAGCGTTGTCAAATCATCCAGGCATGATGTTACGAGAGGATTTCCTTCGCTTTTTTGTTTACAACCCTTGACGTACCAGGGGAAGTGTGCTATCATCCTTAGCGGTAACTGAATACCTTATCACGAGTGACGGAGGGATGGGCCCTGTGAAGTCACGGCAACCGGCGTTTGCTTGGTGCCAAATCCCACAGCGCAGCACAGACCCGCACCCCGGGGCGCTGGCAGATAAGGACAGTCGCAAGATTGCATCCCGCCTGATTCATGTGCAAATCAGGCGGTTTTCTTTTTCGACCGAAGCAAAGGAGACACACAAATGCGCAAACTGTTCACTTCCGAATCCGTTACCGAAGGACATCCCGACAAAATGTGCGACCAGATCAGCGATGCTGTGCTGGACGCCATTCTGGCCCAGGATCCCATGGCCCGCGTGGCCTGCGAGACCTGCACCACCACCGGCATGGTGATGGTCATGGGCGAGATCACCACCACCGCCAAGGTGGATGTGCCGGAGATCGTCCGCGAAGTGGTGCTGGACATCGGCTACAATTCCTCTGATATGTGCTTCGACGGCAACTCCTGCGCCGTGATGACCGCCATCCATGCCCAGAGTCCCGATATCGCCATGGGCGTGGACGCCGCGCTGGAAACCCGCAGCGAAGCCGCCAACGAGACCGGTGCTGGCGACCAGGGCATGATGTTCGGCTACGCCTGCAACGAGACCCCCGAAATGATGCCCATGCCCATCGCCCTGGCCCACCGCCTGACCCTGCGCCTGGCCAAGATCCGCAAGGAAGGCCTGCTGACCTACCTGCGCCCCGACGCCAAGAGCCAGGTCACCGTGGTGTATGAGGACGACAAGCCCGTGGCCGTGGACACCGTGGTCATTTCCACCCAGCACGACCCCGACGTGACCCAGGAGCAGATCGCCAAGGACATGATGGAATACGTCATCAAGCCCGAGATCCCCGCCGAGCTGCTCAGCGATGAGACCAAGTACTTCATCAACCCCACCGGCCGCTTTGTGCTGGGTGGCCCTGCTGGTGATACCGGTCTGACCGGCCGCAAGATCATCGTGGACACCTACGGTGGCTATGCCCGTCATGGCGGCGGCGCGTTCAGCGGCAAGGATCCCTCCAAGGTGGACCGCTCCGCTTGCTATGCTGCCCGCCACGTGGCCAAGAACATCGTGGCCGCTGGCCTGGCCAGCAAGTGCGAGATCCAGCTGGCCTATGCCATCGGCGTGGCCAAGCCCGTGAGCCTGCTGGTGGACACCAAGGGTACCGGCGTGGTGGCCGACGATGTGCTGTCTGCCGCGGTGGAGAAGGTCTTCGACCTGCGCCCCAACGCCATCATCAACCGCCTGAACCTGCGCCAGCCCATCTACCGCCAGACCGCCGCCTACGGCCACTTCGGCCGCACCGACGTGGAGCTGCCCTGGGAAAAGACCGATTTCGTGGACGCCCTGAAGGCCGCCGTGAAATAAGTCTTGCAATTTCAAACCAAATAGAGTATACTATTTAGGCCGTGTCACGATGAAGATTGGGTCCCGTGCGATCCTTCGGCGTGAACCTTGTCAGGTCCTGACGGAAGCAGCAATAAGCGTTTGCTGGATGTGCTGCGGGTTCGCCCAGTCTGAGTGGCGCGGTTTTTTCATGCCCAAAGGGGACTCCGTCCCCTTTGATCCCCTGCCAGGGGCTTTGCCCCTGGACCCCAGCAGAGGGCGCTGCCCTCTGCACACCCGCGAAGGGCCGTTCGGCCCTTTCGAAACCCATTTTCGTTCAGTCACTTGGCTGTGCATATGTTCGTCCGCGCTACGCAAACTCAGGCTCCCTCCGGGAGAGAGCTGTCATCCGCAAGGCTGACTGAAGAAGAATGCGAGTGTACCCCTGCAAAAGGAGCTGATCCCATGCCCCGCGACCTCACCCCCTGCGAGAAGATCGAGCGCAGCATCATCAAGCGGTTCCGCAAGGAGCTGTGGAAGCCCTTCATCGTGGCCGTGAAGCGCTACGAATTGGTGAAGGCGGGCGACAGGATCGCCGTGTGCATCTCCGGCGGCAAGGACTCCATGCTCCTGGCCAAGCTGATGCAGGAATTGCAGCGCCACACCAACATCCCCTTCGAGCTGGAATTCCTGGTGATGGATCCCGGCTACAACCCCATCAACCGCCAGAGGATCGAGGAAAACGCCGCCCTGATGGAGCTGCCCATCCACATCATCGAGACCGACGTGTTCGACGTGGCCAACAGCCAAACGGCCAACCCCTGCTACCTCTGCGCCCGGATGCGCCGGGGCTGCCTGTACAAGGGCGCCCAGCAGCTGGGCTGCAACAAGATCGCCCTGGGGCATCACTTCAACGATGTCATTGAGACCACCGTAATGGGTATGTTCTATGGCGCACAGCTCCAGGGCATGATGCCCAAGCTCCACAGCCGCAACTTCCCCGGCATGGAGCTGATCCGCCCCATGTATTGCATCCACGAGGACGACATCATCTCCTGGTGCCGCTACAACGACCTGCGTTTTATCCAATGCGCCTGCCGCTTCACCGAAAAGACCGAGGAGCAGGGCGGCGGCTCCAAGCGCAAGGAGATCAAGGAGCTGCTGCGCAAAATGTGCCAGGAGACCCCTGACCTGGAAAAGAACGTATTCAACGCCATCCACAACGTGACCCTGGACACCCTGCCCGGCTACAAGTGGCGCGGGGAGGAGCATTCCTTCCTGGAGTGGTATGACGATTACGACCCGGTGTTTGACTGAGGCTCATGCCCACTCCTGCAGCCGCATCCGCTCGGAGATCAGCGCGATGAGTTCGCAGTTGGTGGGCTTTTCATTTTCCGAGAAGGTGCGCCTTTTCAGCACCGCCGCAAAGGCCGCCGAGCCACCCCGCTGCCAGGCCATGTTGATGGCGTGGCGAATGGAGCGCTCCACGCAGCTGGCCGTGGTTTCAAAGCACTGTGCCACCGCAGGATAAAGCACATGGGTGATGCTGGCCAAATAGTCCGGCCTCTCCAGCGCCAACAGCGACGAACAAAGCAAAAAACGATAGCCGCTCAGATGCGCAGGAATGCCCATATCCAGCAACATTCCCGCCACCTTATGCTCTACCGTTCTTTCTTCTTGCCGGTCGTGAAGCGCACCCCTTCCTGCCAGACGCAGGATCTGCTCCAGCAGCACCGCCATATCCACCGGCTTGATCATATAATGAGACACACCCAGTTCCATCGCTCTGGTGATAAAGTCTTCCCTGCTCAGTGCCGTGAGGGCGATCACCCGCGGCCGATGCGCATCCTCCATGCGCGCCACCGCCTCCAGCACCGCAAAGCCATCCAGCTGGGGCATCACCATGTCGCACACCATCACCGCCGGCAAACGCTCCCGCATCAGTCGAATGGCCTCCACGCCGTTCTTCGCCGCGCCCACCACGCACACGTCCACACAGCGGCCAAGCTCCTTCACCAAAGCCTCCCGCTGCTCCTGATTGTCCTCTGCCACCAGAACCCGCACCGGTTCCATGGACATCTCCTCTTTTCCTTCATTTCTCGTTTCCGTTGCAAAACAGCTTTTTTCCATATTATATCACCATTCTCAAAGTATTGAAGTGGCCAAAAGAAGTATTTTTGTCGAATGCTGTCGAAACGGAGCAAATGAAGCAGAAAATCAAAAATTCCCCCTTTACAAATCCCCCGGCCTATGCTATACTATCACTTGTTCGTGGGGCATTAGCGCAGCTGGTAGCGCACAACACTGGCAGTGTTGGGGTCAGCGGTTCGAATCCGCTATGCTCCACTTCACAAAAGAAATCCGAACCTGATTCCGGTTGGAACGGGTTCGGATTTCTTTTTTCATTCATATACATCCCATCCATATACAAAACCAGGATTGCGCCTTGCAGCCCTGGTTTTTTGCATATGCTGATGTTTATTCCTCCGGGAACGCGTACTGCGCCTTGTACTTCGCAAACTGCTCCGCGAAGGCAGCGCTCTCGTGCAGCTCGCCAGCCTTGAGGGCGTTCAGGTACTCGTGGGCTTCCAGCTTGCCCTCGGAGACCTGCAGCATTTCCACGGCCACGTTGGAGCAATGGTCAGCGGTGCGCTCGCAGGCGGTCAGCAGGTCCTCCAGCACGAAGCCGTATTCCACCATGCACAGGCCGTCCCGCAGGCGGCGCACATGGCGGGACTTCACCTCGCGGACGAGGGCGTCCACCACCTGCTCCTGGGGCTCAATCTGGATGGCCTGCTCCATGTCAAAGCTGGTGTAAGCGGCAACCGTGCGGTTGACGATATCCACCACAGCCTGCTCCAGCACCGCCAGCTCAGCTTTAGTCTGCCGGGAGAAGTTGATCTTCTTCTCCTCGATCTCCAGCGCGGCCTTGGCAACGGCCAGGGCGTGGTCGCCCATGCGTTCGATGTCGGAGATGGTATACAGAAGGGTGTTGAGGATGCGGTTATCCGCCACCGACAGGTTCATTGCGGACAGCTGCACCAGGTAGGTACCCAGCGCGTCCTCGTAGCGATCGGTGCGGTCTTCCAGCTCGACCACCTCTTCCATGGCGGCAGCATCGAACTTCCGCGTCAGGCCAATGGCGATGCGCATGGCCTTGGCAGCGTCGGCAGCCATCACGGCAGCGATCTCCTGGGTGCGCTGCACAGCGACGGCAGGGGTGGCCAGCAGACGCTCGTCCAGCAGCTCCTGCTTCTGGGGCGTTTCCTCGCGGGGGATCACCACATAGGCCATCTTGACCAGCAGCTTGTTCATGGGCAGCAGCACCGCCGTGGCGGCCAAGTTGAAGCCGGTGTGGATCACGGAAATGTTCCAGGCGCTGACAGGCTGGTTCAGGAACGCCCAGTCAATGAACATCCCCAGGCCGTAGAACACCACCACGAACAGCGCCACGCCCACCACGTTGAACAGCAGATGCACAATGGCCGTGCGGCGGGCATTGCGGTTCGCGCCGATGGCGCCCATCATGGCGGTGACGCAGGTACCAATGTTTTGACCCAGAATGATGGGGATGGCCGCGCCGTAGGTCACAGCGCCCGTCACGCACAAGCCCTGCAGGATACCCACGGAGGCCGAGGAGGACTGGATGATGGCCGTCAGCACCGCGCCGAAGAGGATGCCCACCAGCGGGTTGGTGAAGGAGATCATCAGGTCGGCGAACCATGCCTCGGTTTTCAGGAAGGACATGGATTTGCTCATCAGATCCATGCCGGTCATCAGGGCCATGAAGCCCAGCATGATGGTGCCGATGCCCTTTTTCTTTTCGGACTTGCCCATATAAAGGAAGATACCGAACACGGCGATCAGCGGCGCCAGGGTAGAGGGCTTGAACAGCTGGATGAGGAAGCTGTCACCCTCCAGGCCGGACAGGGACAGGATCCACGCCGTTACCGTGGTACCCACGTTGGAACCCATAATGACACCCACGGCCTGTTGCAGCGTCATGATGCCGGAGTTGACGAAGCCCACCACCATCACCGTGGTAGCGGAGGAAGACTGGATCACCGCCGTTACGGCCATGCCCAGCAGGAAACCCTTCCAGACCTTGCTGCTCATTTTGGCCAGGATCGTTTGCAGCTTGCCGCCTACCTGGCGCTCCAGCGCCTTGCCCATGATATCCATGCCAAACAGGAACAACGCCAGGCCACCCAGCAGGGAAATGATCTTGAAAATGTAAGCCGTCATCGTTGCCTCTCCTTTACGGAAACCTTTCATATTTCGACAGCAAACATTATAATTGCAGGGTTTTGTCAAGACCAGCAGAGCCATGCAAAGCTTGTGTAAAATGTATGTAAAGCCGCAGGAGGACGGGAGAATCCGTAGAACATTTTACTCGATTTTTACCTTCCCGGTATTCGTCTCAAATACGGCTGCGGTATGATGCAGACGTACCAAACGAAAGGAAGGTAATAATCATGAAGAAGATTATCTCTGTTCTGCTGACCCTGACCCTGCTGCTGACCACCGCCTGCGCTATGGCTGACGAGATCAACGTCATCTCCCGCGAGGACGGCTCCGGCACCCGCGGCGCGTTCATCGAGCTGTTCGGCATCGAGCAGAAGAACGCCGAGGGCAAGAAGATCGACTACACCACCGACGACTGCGACATCACCAACTCCACCTCCGTTATGATGACCAGCGTGGCCGGCAACGACTGCGCCATCGGCTACATCAGCCTGGGTTCCATGAACGACACCGTGAAGGCGCTGACCATCGATGACGCGGCTGCCTCCGTGGAGAACATCAAGAACGGCAGCTACAAGGTGGCGCGTCCCTTCAACATCGCTACCAAGGCAGAGGTGAGTGATGCGGCGGCGGACTTCATCGCCTTCATCATGAGCGCCGAAGGCCAGGCGGTCATCGAGGCCAACGGCTACATCGCCGTGGTGGAGGATGCTCCCGCCTTTGAGGGCGGCAAGGTCTCCGGGAAGATCGTTGTCGCCGGTTCCTCCTCCGTGACCCCCGTGATGGAGAAGCTCGCCGAGGCCTACGAGGCCATCAACCCCAACGTGGAAATTGAACTTCAGCAGAGCGACTCCTCCTCCGGCATGACCTCCACCATCGACGGCGTGTGCGACATCGGCATGGCTTCCCGTGCGCTGAAGGATTCCGAGATCGAGAAGGGCCTCACCGGCCTGACCATCGCCATGGACGGCATCGCGGTGATCGTGAGCCTGGATAATCCTGTGGACGGCCTAACCACCGGGCAGGTGCGGGACATCTACATGGGCGAGATCACCGACTGGAGCGAGGTCAATGAGTAAGGTCAATATGCAGGTTGTGAAGGAGGGCGCTGCAAAAGTGGCGTTCACCTTCACAGCCCTCGTTTCGATTCTGGCGGTGGCGCTGATCTGCGTGTTCCTGTTCGCCAACGGTATCCCCGGCATGGCGAAGATCGGCGCATGGGAGTTCCTGTCCGGCGAAAAGTGGAAGCCCGGCCAGGAGGTTTTCGGCATTCTGCCCTTCATCCTCGGCTCAGTGTATGTGACCGCGGACGCGCTGGTTGTCGGCGTTCCTGCTGGGCTGATGACGGCGCTGTTCCTGTCCCGTTTTGCCTCGAAGCGGATAGCCAAGCTCCTGCGCCCGGCGGTGCAGCTGCTGGCGGGCATTCCCTCGGTGGTGTACGGTTTTTTCGGGCTGGTGGTGCTGGTGCCGCTGGTGCGCGAGGTCTTCGGCGGCACGGGCTCCTCGTTGCTCACGGCCAGCGTGCTGCTGGGCATGATGATCCTGCCCACCATCATCACCGTGGCGGAATCCGCGTTGAACGCCGTCCCCGCCGCCTATTATGAGGGTGCGCTGGCGCTGGGCGCCACTCATGAGCGCAGCGTGTTCCATGTGATTCTCCCTGCGGCGAAGTCCGGCGTGATGGCGGGTATCATCCTCGGCATCGGCCGCGCCATTGGCGAAGCTACCGCCGTGATGATGGTGGCGGGCAACCGCACCTCCATGCCCAAGGGACTGCTGAAGGGCGTGCGCACCCTGACCAGCAATATCGTCATCGAAATGGGCTACGCCACCGACCTGCATCGGGAGGCGCTGATTGCCACGGCGGTGGTGCTGTTCGTGTTCATCCTGCTGATCAATGTGCTGACCAGCATCCTGAAAAGGAGGTCGAGCTGATGGCTAAGCTGCAAGCCAAGCTCTATCGCGCTGCCGTGTACGCAGGCGCGGCCTTCTCCGTGGGCGTACTGGTGCTGATCGTGGGGTATATCCTCATCAAGGGCATTCCCCACCTGTCGCCGGAGCTGTTCGCCTGGGAGTACAACTCCACCAACGTGTCCATGATGCCCTCCATCATCAACACGCTGCTGATGACCCTACTCTCCCTGCTGGTCTGCGTGCCGCTGGGCATCGGCGCGGCCATCTGGCTCACGGAATACGCGCCCCGCGGCAGCAGGCTGGTGAGGCTCGTCCGCATGACGGCGGAGACGCTCTCGGGCATTCCCTCCATCATTTACGGCCTGTTCGGTACGCTGTTTTTTGTGGTTGCGCTGAATATGAAGCTATCCATGCTTTCCGGTGCGCTGACGCTATCCATCATGGTGCTGCCTACGATTATGCGCACCACCCAGGAAGCTCTCCTCGCTGTGCCGGACAGCTACCGTGAAGGCAGCTTCGGCCTGGGTGCAGGGCGGCTGCGTACCACCTTTAAGGTGGTGCTGCCCAGTGCGGTGCCAGGCATTCTTTCCGGCGTGATCCTCGCCATCGGGCGCATCGTGGGCGAAACGGCGGCGCTGATCTACACCGCAGGCACGGTGCCCGAGGTGCCGGATAGTCTGCTGAGTTCCACCCGCACGCTGGCGGTGCATATGTACACCATCTCCACCGAGGGTCTGTACATCGACCAGAGTTATGCCACGGCGGTGGTGCTGCTGGTGATGGTGCTGCTCATCAACAGCCTGTCCGCGCTGATCGCCAAACGAGTTGGAGGAAAACACACATGAAAATAGAGATCAACAATTTGGATTTGCATTATGGCAGCTTTCATGCCCTGAAGGGCGTGAACCTGGCCATCCGGGAGAAGGAGACCACCGCCTTCATCGGCCCCAGCGGCTGCGGAAAATCGACCCTGCTCAAGACCCTCAACCGCATGAACGACTTGGTGGAGGGCTGCAAGATCACCGGACAGGTGCTGCTGGACGGGGTGGATGTGTACAAGGATATGGATACCGCCCTTCTGCGCAAGCGGGTGGGCATGGTGTTCCAGAAGCCCAACCCCTTCCCCATGAGCATCTACGACAACATCGCCTTCGGCCCCCGCACCCACGGCATTCGCAGCAAGGCCAAGCTGGACGACATCATTGAGCGCAGCCTGCGCAACGCCGCCATCTGGGACGAACTGAAGGACAGGCTGAAGAAGGACGCCCTGGGGCTTTCCGGCGGTCAGCAGCAGCGGCTGTGCATCGCCCGTGCGCTGGCGGTGGAGCCGGAGGTACTGCTGATGGACGAACCCACCTCCGCCCTTGACCCCATCTCCACCAGCAAGATCGAAGACCTGGCGCTGCAACTGAAACAGGATTACACCATCGTGATGGTGACCCACAATATGCAGCAGGCCGCCCGCATCTCCGACAGGACAGCCTTCTTCCTGCTGGGCGAGGTGGTGGAATACGACGAGACCGCGAAGATCTTCTCCATGCCCCAGGACAAGCGCACGGAAGACTACATCACAGGGAGGTTCGGCTGATGAGAAACCGTTTTGACGAGCAGCTTCACACGCTCAACCATGAGCTGCTGGAAATGGGCGCGCTGATCGAGCGTGCCATCCGCAGCGCTACCGATGCGCTGGTGAAGCAGGACGTGGAGGCCGCCCTGCACGCCATCGCCGCCGATAAAGAGGTGGATCAGGCGGAGCGGGACATTGAATCCCTGTGCCTGAAGCTGCTTTTACAGCAGCAACCTGTGGCAAGGGACTTGCGTTTGATCTCCTCTGCCCTTAAAATGATAACGGACATGGAGCGCATCGGCGACCAGGCCAGCGACATTGCCGAGCTGGTGATCTACCTGTCCAAGGAACCCTACATCAAGGAGCTGACCCACCTGCCCCAGATGGCCGAGAACGCCATCCGCATGGTGAGTAGCGCGCTGGACGCCTACGTCCGCAAGGATGTGGTGCTGGCGCAGGAGGTCATGCGCATGGACGACGCCATCGACGCGCTGTTTGTGACCGTGAAGGACGAGCTGATCGCCCTCATCCGTCATGACGCCGCTGCCGGTTCCCAGGCCATCGACCTGATGATGATCGCCAAGTACTACGAGCGCATCGGCGACCACGCGCAGAACATCGCTGAGTGGGTTGAGTACGCCCTCACTGGCAAGCATAAAGGAGTATTCCTCACATGATCTACTACGTTGAAGACGACGACAACATCCGGGAGCTGGTGGTCTACACCCTCACGCAGATGAGCCTGCCCTGTCGCGGCTTTGCGGATGGGGCTGCTTTCCGTGCTGCGGTGGCAGAGGCTACGCCTGACCTTGTTCTTCTCGACATTATGTTACCGGGTGAAGATGGCCTGTCCCTGCTGCGCTTCCTGCGGGAGAACCACCGCACGGCGGAGACCCCGGTCATCATGCTCACCGCCAAGGGTACCGAGATGGACAAGGTGCAGGGCCTGGACTATGGCGCCGACGATTACATAACCAAGCCCTTCGGCATGGCGGAACTGGTGGCACGCATCCGCGCCCGGCTGCGCCGCACGGGGGCCAAGGTCGATGCAGACACCCTCAAATGCGGCGGCCTGACCATTGATCGCCGCGCCCACAAGGCCTTTGTGGACGGCACGGAAATGCTCCTGACCCTGAAGGAATACGACCTGCTGCTCCTGCTGATGGAGAACAGCGGCGCGGCTTTCACCCGGGAGCAGCTGCTGGCACGCATCTGGGACATGGCCTACGACGGCGGCACCCGCACCGTGGACGTGCATGTGCAGACGCTGCGCACCAAGATGGGCCGCTGTGGCCACATGATTGAAACCGTGCGCGGCGTGGGATATCGGTTCGGGGGTGGCGAAGCATGACGCGGCGCATCTTCCGCAACATCCTGCTGACGGCGGTGCTGGCACTGCTTTTGTCCTCCGCGCTGCTGGTGGGAACGCTGTACAACGTATACGAGGGCCGCATTTCCGCCGAGATGCGAACGGAGGCAGAGTACATCGTCCGGGCGCTGGATATGCTGCCGGATGACCGCACCTACTTCAACGAGTTCGCACCCGACAACCGCGTGACCCTCATTGCCCCCGAAGGCGCTGTACTCTATGACAGCGACGCCGACGAGGCCCGCATGGACAGCCACGCCCAGCGTCCGGAGGTGCTTGCCGCCCTGGCAAAGGGCATCGGCGAAAGCACCCGCTACTCCGACACGCTGTCCGAGGTGACCATCTATTACGCCCGCCGCACGGCTGACGGCAATGTGCTGCGCATCGCCAGCACCCGCTCCTCCGCGCTGGGCGTGTTCCTGAGCGTCGCCCCGCAGATCATCATCATGCTGCTGATGGTGGCTGCCCTGTCGCTGCTGATCGCCCGGTATGCCTCCCGGCAGATCGTGCAGCCCATCAATGACCTGAACCTGGACGAACCCCTGGAAAATGACGTGTACGACGAGCTGGCACCGCTGCTGACCCGCATGGACAGGCAGCACGGCCAGATCCGCCAGCAGATGCACGACCTTGCCCGCGCCCACGCTGACCTGAACGCCATCATGGCCAATATGCGGGAAGGCCTGATCCTGCTGGACAAGGAGAGCCGCATCGTCTCCATCAACCACAGCGCACAGACCATCTTCGGCGTGAAGGGCGCGGTCGCGCCGGATGCCGACCTGCTGACCATCTGCCGGGACGCCGACCTGCTGGAGATCGTCAAGGCCGCGCAAAAGGGCGACTCCGGCGACGTGGTGCTGCCCCGCGACAGCCGAACCTACCGCCTCTTCGCCAGCCCCGTTCTGCGAGAGAACAAGGTGCGCGGCGTGGTGCTGCTGGCGCTGGACATCTCCGCCCGCTACGCCGCCGAAGCCAGCCGCCGGGAGTTCACCGCCAATGTGTCCCACGAGCTGAAAACCCCGCTCACCTCCATCTCCGGCTATGCGGAGATCATCGAGAGCGGCATCGCGAAAACCGAGGATGTGCCTGCCTTCGCCGGGAAGATCCGCGCAGAGGCCAAACGGCTGGTGGCGCTGGTGAACGACATTCTGGAATTATCCCAGCTGGACGAAAAGCAGGGCCTGGGCGCGAAAGAGCATGTTGCCCTGTTGCCCCTGCTGGAGGGGCTGGTGGAATTTTTCTGGCCCATTGCCCAAGAAAAAGGCATTGACCTGCAGGTGGAAGGACACAACGCCACGGTGGAAGGCTACCCGGTGCTGCTGCGGGAGCTGTTCCACAACCTGATCGACAACGCCATCAAGTACACCCCCGCAGGCGGCAGCGTAACGGTTCGGCTGTCCCAGCAGGAGGGACACATCCGCTGCACGGTGCAGGACACCGGCATCGGTATCCCCCAGGAGCATCAGGCCCATGTGTTTGAGCGCTTCTACCGCGTGGACAAGAGCCACTCCCGTCAAACAGGCGGCACCGGCCTGGGCCTGGCCATCGTCAAGCACGTGGCGGAGGTGCATCAGGCGCAGGTGAAGCTGGAAAGCAAGCCGCAGGAAGGCACAAAGGTGACGGTCGAATTCTAACTCAACATTTTTTGCGCGTCAGCCGGAGCGACCGGTTGGCGCGCTTTTTCAAGCTACAATACTTTTTTCGTCAGAAACAAATCATTGACACTTTCGTCAACAGCGTGTATGTTTATTTTGTCAAGTGATGCTCCACGCACAGGAAACTTAGGTTTCCGGCTTTTTGTTTTTCCCGGCAAAGGAGGAAATGTGATGATCAAAGCCCTTTTCTTTGACCTGGACGGCACCCTGCTCTCCTCCCGCAAAACCCTGCTCCCTTCCACCATCGAGGCGCTGCGCCGCTGCAAGCAGCAGGGCGTGAAGGTCTTTATGGCCACGGCGCGCTCGCCCCGCCTGGCGCAAAAGCTGGGCTGGCCGGAGGACGTGGCCGCCCTGTTTGATGGCGGGCTGCACAGCAACGGCGCCTGCCTGGTGATGGGCAGCGAGACCACCTACACCTACATCGATCCCGAAGCGGTGCGCCTGTGCGTGGAGGAGGTGGCCAAGCACGAAGGGATGCAGCTCTCCCTGCACATGGAGGGCGACCTGCACGCCTTCAACCACTTCATGCCGGACAGGATGTTAGCGCCCTGGGGCATGAAGCGGGAGGACATCCTCCCCCTGGACGACTTTGCCGCCCACCATGCCGTGAAACTGCTGATCTATTACGACTACCTGCTGGAAGCCACCGGCAAGCTGATGCCGCAGACCCTCTACCCTGCCCTGCAAGCCGCCTGCGGCAGCAAGGCACACATCTACCTCACCGATGGAGGCAGCACCATGCAGGTGGCCAGCCTGCAGGCCAGCAAGCACCTGGCCATCGAGCGGGTGCGCCAGCAGCTGGGCTTGAGCCGGGAGGAGATCGCCGTTTTTGGCGATGACCTGAACGATGTGGAGATGCTCTCCCATTGTCCCAACAGCGTGGCCATGGGCAATGCTCACCCCCAGGCGAAGGCCGTTGCCGCCCATGTGACCCACTCCTGCGACGAGGACGGCATTGCCCACGCCCTGCGAAATATTCTGCACATCATCCCTTGACTTGGACACCGTGTCGCACTTTATACTGGATGCGAAAGGAGGCAAGCGCATGGAGAAGCTGCTCACCGTGACCCAGGTTTCCCGTGCCTGCGGCGTTTCCACCCGGATGCTGCGCTACTACGAAAAGCAGGGGCTGATCGCCAGCAGCCGCCGGGAGGACTACGCCTACCGGATGTACACCGCCGAGGACGTGACCCGCCTGGTGCAGATCCTGGTTTTGCGCAAGCTGCGCATTCCGCTCAGGGACATCGCCGTCATCCTGCAGGAGAAGGATCCCTCCCGCAGGCAGGAGGTGTACCGCCGGCACATTGACCAGATCGACCAGGAAACCGAGGCGCTGGGGCTGATCCGCAACATTTTGCAGCGCCTGGCCGACCACACCGATGACCCGGTGCTGTTGCTCAGCCCGGAGCTGACCGAGCTGACCGAAGCGCTTGCTCCTGCAAAGACCAATCTCAAGGAGGAAGCAAGCATGTCTGATCTGAACAATGCTTCTCAGGTGCTGGAGGAAAAGCTGAACGTGCGCATCGTGCATCTGCCGCCCTGCACCGTGGCCAGCTACCACTACATTGGCAAGGACCCCGAGGAAGTAGTGGGCAACAGGGTCTCCCGCTTCATCCAGGAAAGCAAGCTCTATGAGGCGAAACCCGATGCCCGGATGTTCGGCTTCAACCACCCCAACCCCGGCGTGTTGGAGGGCGACCTCCACGGCTACGAGGACTGGGTCACCATCCCCGAGGATTTTCCCCTGCCGGAGGACTTCACCCGGCAGCATTTCCCCGGTGGCCTCTACGCCGTGCTGACCATCCGTTTCCCCGAATTCCAATACTGGTGGAATTTGAACCAGTGGGTGGAGAAAAGCGAGGAGTTCGACATCGACTGGCGTGGGGACGAAAACACCATGGGCGGCTGCCTGGAGGAACACCTGAATTGGGTTCGCTCCGCCCACCTGGGCAACCCCAGCGACGGCACCGATGGGCAAATCGACCTGATGTTCCCCATCAAACGCAGGAATCCCTGATTTTTCCCCGGAAGGCATGGCCCTCCGGGGCTTTTTCGTGGTTTTCGTTTTGTTGCTCTCATGCACTTTGGAGATTCCTGCCGAAAAAATCACACGCCATCCGGTCATTTTTCCGCGAGTTTCGACAAGATGCAACGAAACCTCCGAAAATCGACTGTCAAGGGCTTGTAAAAACGACGTAAATTCTTTATCATAGGGGGGTACGCATCTCTATTTCCCTATACTCAAGTATTGATATGGAGAAAAACACATGGATACGATTTTGATGATCATTAAGCTGCTGGGCGGCCTGGCCATGTTCCTCTACGGCATGGAGATCATGTCCGATGGCCTGAAGCAGGGTTCCGGCGAAGCGCTGAAGAAGTTCCTGGGCAAACTGACCCAGAATGCCCTGCTGGGCGTGCTGACCGGCACCATCGTGACCGCTATTATCCAAAGCTCCACCGCCACCATTGTGCTGACGGTAGGCCTGATCGGCGCTGGCATCCTGAATATGCGCCAGGCGGTGAGCATCGTGCTGGGCGCCAACATCGGCACCACCGTCACCGCCCAGATCATCCGTCTGATGGACATTGATGCGGGCGGCGGCTCCCTTCTCACCTTCTTCAAGCCCGATACCCTGGCGCCCATTGCGCTGGTGCTGGGCATCATCCTCATCATGTTCATCAAGCGGGACAGCCTGAAAAACGGCGGCCTCATCGCCATGGGCTTCGGCGTTTTGTTCACCGGTCTGCTTTCCATGACCGATGCCGTGGAACCCCTGGCCGAATCCGAAGCCTTCAAAAATGCGCTTGCCCAGTTCTCCAATATGCCCCTGCTGGGCATCCTCACCGGCCTGGTACTGACGGTGATCGTGCAGTCCTCCTCCGCCATGGTGGGCATCCTGCAGGCGCTGTCCTCCACCGGCGCCATGACCTTTAACCTGGTATATCCCATCATCATGGGCATCAACCTGGGCACCTGCGTCACCACCGCCATGGTCTGCTCCATCGGCACCGGCAAAGACGCCAAGCGCACCGGCATTGTCCACATCGTGTTCAACACGGTGGGTACTATCCTGTTCATGATCGTTATGACCCTCCTGCAGAAGGGCGGCGCCTGGCCCACCCTGTGGAACAGCATTGTGGACAGCGGCGTGATCGCCAACTTCCAGACCCTGTTCAACCTGATCACCGCCATCGTGCTGCTGCCCTTCACGGGCCTGCTGATGAAGCTGGCCTGCGCCATCATCAAGGATGATCCGGTGAAGGAGAATAAGTACCCCGAGCTGAACGGCCTGGACAAGAAGCTGATGATTTCCCCCGTCCTCGCCCTTTCCGAGGCTGCCCATTGCGTAGCCGTGATGGCCAAGGCCGCCAAGGAGAATGTGGAGCTGGGCCTTGCCCAGTTCAAGAGCTACGACCTGCTGCGCTCCGATGATATCAACGCCACCGAGGATCAGCTGGATCGCTTTGCCGATACGGCCGACAACTACCTCATCGAGCTGTCCCGCTCCATCGACAATCCCAAGGACAAGCACCTGCTGAACACCCTGATGCAGTGCATCCCCAACATCGAGCGCGTGGGCGATTATGCCACCAACTTCGATGAAATGGCCAAGAAAATGGCCGACCAGAAGCTCGCCTTCTCTGAGGGTGCCCAGAAGGAGCTGGACGTGCTGTCCGACGCCATTCAGGAGATCCTGCGCCTGACGGTGGATGCCCTGATCTACAACAGCGACGCCACCGCCCGCCGCATCGAGCCTCTGGAAGAGGTCATCGACGATATGGTGCTGCTGCTCAAGGATCGTCACACCGCCCGCCTGTGCGCCGGCACCTGCTCCATCAACGCTGGATTGGTGTTCATGGAGTCCCTCACCTACCTGGAGCGCGCTGCTGACCAGTGTTCCTCCATCGCCATGCTGATCCTGGCCAAGAACAACGTGGCCATCCTCAACAACCACCACGAGTACCTCAAGGAGCTGCACACCTCCGGCGACCAGTCCTACCTGGCCGAGCAGGAGAACCGCCGCCAGCAGTACATCCTGCCCCTGGAGAATATCTCCCTGTAATATCGCAAGAGAGGCTGCCGATAAGGCAGCCTTTTTTGATGTTCCCCTGTGCAATTGTACAAAAAAGTAGTATAATGTGCTTTGCGTGCAATCATCACCCACACAAAGGAGAACCTCATGATTTTCGGCAAGCATATCAACCGGTATTATATCAAATATGCCCCGTGGCTGCTGCTGGGTCTCATCACCCTGGCGGCGGTGGACTATCTGCAATTGGTGATCCCCAACCTGTATCAGATGGTGATCAACGGTGTGAACACAGGCTATGTGACTGTGGATGGCGTGCAGCTGCCCTTCGACATGGATTTCCTGCTGGATCGCATCTGCCTGCCCATGATCGGCATCATCATGTCGCTGGCCTTCGGGCGGTTCTTGTGGCGCATCTGCATCTTCGGCTCTGCCATCAAGGTGGAGACCGACCTGCGCAACCGTATGTTCAGCCACGCCAAGGATCTCTCCCGCCAGTATTACCAGGTGAACAAGGTGGGCAACCTGATGAGCCTGTTCACCAACGACCTGGAGACCGTGCAGGACTGCTATGGCGGCGGCTTTCTGATGTTCTTCGATGCCCTTTTGCAGGGCAGCATGGCCATCACCAAGATGTGGATGATGAACCCGCTGATGACGCTGCTCTCCCTCATCCCCATGTTCCTTCTGCTGGGCGTGAGCGCGGTGATCGGCAAATACATGATGAAGAAGTGGGACATCCGCCAGCAGGCCTTCTCCAGCCTGAGTGACTTCAGCCAGGAGAGCTTCTCCGGCATCGCGGTGATCAAGGCCTTTGTGAAGGAAGGCAAGGAGCTGTGGGCCTTCAAGAAGCTGAACCGGGAAAACGAGGACGCCAATGTGGACTTCACCCGCGCCTCGGTGCTGCTGCGTGTGCTGGTAACGCTGTTTGTGGAGTCCGTGATCTGCGTCATTCTGGGCTACGGCGGCTATCTGGTGCATGAGAATGTGTTCAACGCCGGCCAGCTGATGGAGTTCATCGGCTACTTCAACGCCACGGTGTGGCCCATCATGGCCGTGTCCGAACTGATCGACATGACCAGCCGCGGCAAGGCCTCGCTGAAGCGCATCAGCGAGCTGCTGGACGCCAAGCAGGATGTGGTGGATCGCGCCGACGTGCAGCCCCTGACTGACGTGCAGGGTCACATTGAGTTCCGCGACCTGACCTTCCGCTATCCCGAAGGCGAGTATGACGCGCTGAAGAACGTGTCCTTCACCATCACCGCTGGCGAGAACGTGGGCCTGGTGGGCAAGACCGGCTCCGGCAAGACCACCCTGGTGGATCTGATCCTGCGCACCTACAATGTGCCGGACGGCACCATCTTCATCGACGGGCATGACGTGAACAGCGTCCCCATCCGGGATGTGCGCGAAGCCTCGGCCTATGTGCCACAGGATAACTTTCTCTTCAGCGATACCATCGCCCGGAACATTGCCTTCTCCTGCGATGCGGTGGACGACGCCGCCGTGCAGCAGGCCGCCCGCCTGGCGGATGTGGACGGCAATATCCAGGAGTTTGCCGACAAGTATGAGACCATCCTGGGCGAGCGCGGCGTCACCGTGTCCGGCGGGCAAAAGCAGCGCATCTCCATTGCCCGCGCACTGATGAAGAACGCCCCCATCCTGATCCTGGACGACTCCGTTTCCGCTGTGGACACCAAAACGGAGCGCAGCATTCTGAAAAACCTGCGGGAAACCCGCGCCGGACGCACCACCATCCTCATCGCCCACCGCATTTCCACCATCGAGCAGATGGACAAGGTGATCTTCATTGATGATGGCCGTGTGGTGGCCGTGGGTGCGCACAATGATCTCTACGCCACCTGCGAGAGCTATCGCCGCATGGTGGATCTGCAAAAGCTGGAGGAGGAAGGAGGCGAGCATCACAATGCGTGAGTATCTTCCCCTGTTGATCGTGGGCGCCATTGTGGGCGTGTTCTCCATCATCTTCATCGTGGCCTACCTTATGATGAAAAACAAGCAGGAGGCCATCGGCTTCGACCGGCATATGCCCGATGGCGAGATCCTGAAGCGCCTGATGAAATACGCCACGCCCTACTGGAAGCAGTTCCTCATCGTGCTGGTGCTGATGCTGCTGTCCATCGCCTACGACCTGATCTCCCCCATGATCATCGGCAACATCGAGGAGCTGGTGAAGGCCGACTTTGACCTGCCGCTGCTCTACAAGATGGTTGTAGCCTATGTGGGCGTGCTGCTGATCTCCATGGTCTGCACCTATGCCCAGGCCATCATCCTGCAAAAGACCGGCCAGAAGATCCTCTCCGCCCTGCGGCAGGACCTGTTCACCCACATCGAGAGCCTCTCCCACGAGCAGCTGAACCAGATCCCCGTGGGCAAGCTGGTGACCCGCGTCACCAACGACACCAACGCCATTTCCATGATGTTCACCAACATTCTGGTCACCATGGTGAAAAACGTGTTCGTCATCGTGGGCGTGCTGGGCGCCATGCTGCTGCTCAACTACCTGCTCACGCTGATGGTTCTGTGCTTCGTTCCCTTTGTGGTGCTGTTCACGGTGATCTTCCGCAAGTTCTCCCGTGCGGTACACCGCAAGGTGAAGGACGGTACCACGGACATCAACACCTACCTGAGCGAGAACCTTTCCGGCATCAAGATCACCCAGATCTTCAACCGGGAAGAGGCCAAAATGAACGAGTTTCTGGAAAAGAGCAGCCGATTGAAGAAGGCCAAGCAGAACCAGATCTTCGTGTTCGGCATCTTCCGCCCCATGGTGTATGTGCTGTACATCTCCTCGGTGCTGTGCCTGCTTTACCTGGGTTCCAAGGGCATCATCCAGAACACCACCTTCATGGGTCAGGCCATCACCTCCGGCACCATTGTGACCTTCTACATGTATGTGTCCAAGTTCTTCAACCCTATCCAGACCCTGGCAGAGCAGTTCAATATGCTGCAATCCGCCTTCGCCTCGGCTGAAAAGATCTTCACCGTGTTCGATATGCAGCCCGAGGTGGTGGACGAACCCGACGCCATGGAGCTGGATACCATCCGTGGCGAGATCGAGTTCCGCAACGTGTGGTTCTGCTACAAGCCCGGCGAATGGGTGCTGCAGGATGTGTCCTTCCATGTGCTGCCCAAGCAGACGGTGGCCTTCGTTGGCTCCACCGGCTCCGGCAAAACCACCATTCTCTCCCTCATCTGCCGGAATTACGATATCCAGAAGGGCCAAATCCTCATCGACGGCATCGATATCCGCAAGATCAAGATTTCCTCCCTGCGCCGCCACTTTGGCCAGATGCTGCAGGATGTGTTCCTCTTCTCCGGCACCATCCGCTCCAACATCGTGCTGCGGGAGGATAGCTTCACCGATGCAGAGATCTGGGACGCCTGCAAGTATGTGAATGCTGATTCCTTTATCAACAAGCTGGAGGGCGGCCTGGACGAGGTGGTGCGCGAGCGCGGCAACAACTTCTCCGCCGGCCAGCGCCAGCTGCTGTCCTTCGCCCGCACCATCCTCCACAAGCCCGCCGTGATGATCCTGGACGAGGCCACCGCCAACATCGACACGGAAACCGAGATCCTCATCCAGGACTCCCTGGAGAAGATGAAGAACATCGGCACCATGCTGGTGGTGGCGCACCGACTGTCCACCATTCAGCACGCGGACAACATCATCCTGCTCTCCCACGGCAAGATCCTGGAGCAAGGCACCCACCAGGAGCTGCTGCACCAAAAAGGTGCGTACCACCACCTGTACACCCTGCAATATAACAAGCAACAGCTCGTCAGGGCGCTGCCCTGACAACCCGCCTAAGGGGCTTTGCCCCTTAGGGATCCCTACCAGAGGCGCTGCCTCTGGACTCCGCGAAGGGCTTTCAGCCCTTTCGAAACCCATCCTGTGTGAGCATACAGGATGGGTTTTCCTTTGGGGTCACGGCGCAAATACGGTTGCGCCGTGACGCGGGGCAAGCAAAAAGAGACGGCCGAGTTGGCCATCCCCGAAAGGGTTTCGAAAGGGTCGAAGACCCTTCGCAGGAGTGCAGAGGGCAGCGCCCTCTGCTGGGGTCCAGGGGCAAAGCCCCTGGTCACTTGTATTGCCAGTTGGACAGGGTGAAGGTGATGGAGATGGTTCGGGGCTTAGGGTTGTTCAGGAAGGTGATCACCTTGTCGGGGCTGGCTTCTACATCGGGGGTCACGGAGCCGTCCCAGGCGTTGATGGGGTCGTTGGTGTCCAGCTTGCCGCTGGTCTTCAGGGCAGACTTGGGCGCATGGTCGCTCAGGGTCATGGCCACGCCGTCCAGCAGGATCTCGTCGTAGTGGATGTCGCAGCTGGCCAGCGCCTTGGTGTTGCCCTCTACGTCGTAGATGTAGATAGCGCCCGCGCCGTTCAGGCTCAGCACGCCCGCGGCCTTGGCCTCGGTGGTGGAATCGTTGATGGCGTCGTAGGTCAGGGTATAGGTGCCATCGCCGGAGACCTCGATGGTGGGGCTGGTCTCGTTCTTGTAGTAGTTGTGGGCGGCATCGTTGTAATACACGCCGATGCCCAGCTTCAGGGGCGTCTTTTCCTCCGCGACCACCGCTTCAGCCTCGCCGTTACCCACGGTGATGCTCACCTCCGCCGCGGTGCCGCTGGCCGTTACGGCCTTCACCGTGGCCACGCCATCCGCCACGGCCACCAGCTTGCCAATGCTGTTCACCGTGACTACCGCAGGATCGCTGGAGACGAAGTAGATGCTGTCTGTGTGGTCCGCAGGCTCTGCAGCGATGGTCAGCTTGGCGGTGCCGCCCACCTCCAGCTTGTCAGCCGTGGAGGTGATGGCCAGGCTGCTCGCAGGCTGCTCCACCGTGGCCTTGCCCACCACCACAACGATGCTGTCCTGCACGTCGCCGTTGGCGGAGCGCACCGTCACCTGGGCAGACCCCTGGGCCTTGCCATGCAGCACGCCGTCCTTGCTCACGGTCACGATGTCCGCGTTGGTGGTTGAGTACAGCAGGGTGTCCTGGATGTCCGCAGGCTCCACGGTGGGTGCTAAGCTGGCGTAAGCGCCGCTTTGCAGGTTCATCATGGGGGCGGCAAGTTCCACCTTGGTGTAGCGCTCAAAGGCGGGCGCCACATTGCCCTTACTATGCTCGATCTTCAGCATATTCCTGCGCAGGTTGCCGGAAATGGGGTTGTAATAGCCCCGCAGCACACCCTGGATGATCTCCGGGAAAAGCTGCTTGCCGGTGGCGCGGTCAAACAGGGAGAAGGTGTAGTCCGGATCCTGGTTAAGATCGTACCAGCCGATGTCCCAGCACACAGGCACAATGCCGTTCAGCTGCGCCATGCGGTTCATGGCCTCGTAGTAATAGACGCGGTTGCCGATGTTGTTCTTGTTCACCGCGCCGTATTCACCCAGCACCACCGGCACACCTTTGTCCACAAAGGCGGCCTTCAGCTTTTCCATCAGCTTGCTGAGGTTCATGGCCTTTTCCTGGTTCCACAGGGTAGCATTCATGTTGGCCTGGATACCGAAGGCGAAGTCGTAATCATGCACAGACAGCATGATGTGACCCGCCGGATCCTTGGGCAGGGTGAAGCCATAGTTGGCGTTCAGCACGTTCTGGATGTTGGTGTAGCGCGGCACAACGCTGAGCCAGCGCTGGGCGTTGTTGCCGCCGGTGGCACGCACCGTGTCCACAAAGATCTGGTTCAGCGCCTCGATGGTGCGGAAATCCTTGATGTACCCCGCCTGGGAGGGATCATCGCCGCAGACCTCGTTCATGGCCTCGAAGATGATATGCTCGTCGTAGTCCCGGAAGGTCTCGGCGATCTGCTGCCACACGGCGGCGAACTTGCGCTTGACTTCCTCCAGCTGCTCGCCCTCGTAGGCAATGCGCAGCCAGCCGGTTTGCTCCGCGCCATCGTGGTGCAGGTTGATGATCACGTACATATCCTGCTTGGCGGCGTAGTCCGCAATATCCTGCACGCGGGAGAGCCAGGCTTCGTCGATCTTGTAGCCATTGGCGTCGTCGATCATGGTACCCCAGGTCACCGGCAGGCGCATGGTGGAGAAGCCCGCATCATGCACAGCGTTGACCAGCTTCTGGGTGGTGATGGTGGGCTGCCACACGGTTTCGCCAGGGGTAAAGCCGCTGTGGCCGTCCATGGTGTTGCCCAGGTTCCAGCCGGTACCCATTTCCCGGGTGATCTCCGCGGCTGTCAGGTCACGGAAAGGCATGGCATAGGTGGTTTCCTCCGCCAGGGAGAAAACAGGCAGCAGGCAGAGCGCCACAAGCAGCGCCAGGAACTTTTTCATACTGATCCTCCTGAAAAGGGGAAGAGCCGCATGACCCTTCCCCTTGGTTACCATGTTGGATTTACTTGGACAGAGCCGCCTGCTCCTGCTGCAGCTGCCACTTGGTGGCCGCCTCGCCGCGGGACCATTCCACGCACTCCTCATAGCCATAGTTCTGGCACTGGGTGCGCATATTGCGGATGTGCATATCGAACTCGCCATCAGCCTTGGCGTAAATGGCGCGCCAGCTGTTGGTGGTGATGGACTTGGTCACCTGGCCCCACTTCACTTCCAGAGTGTCGTCGCGGACGGACTCGGAATAGGGCAGGTCGGGCATAACGGCGTAGTTGTTCACCTTCTCGAAGTAGGGATCGACCAGGGACACGCCGGACCAGTTGCGCCAGTCTTCCTGGATGGCATAGCTGGAGGCAGTCTGCTCGGACACCCAGGTGTCCTTGTTGAAGGCCTCGCCCAGCTTGGAGTCGGGGGCCAGCATATCGCGGGCCAGGGTGGTGTTGTTGATCTGGATGCAGCCATCGTTGAAGTTACCGGAGAGGGTGTAGGTCTTGCCGGTGTAGGGGGAAGTCCATTCCACGCCGCTCAGGTCATGCTTGGAGTCCATGTTGCAGGTCTTGCCCAGCTCGGTGAAGTACAGGCCGCCATCCTCGTTGTAGTCCCACATGAGACCGCGGGGGCCATACCACATGGTGAGGGAGCCTTCGGGGGTGGCCAGGAAGTCCATGATGGCCAGGCACAGCTCGGGATACTCGGTATCAGCGCCGATGGTCCACACGCGGTTGCCACCGATGTTAGACAGGCCGTACACGATGGGGCAAGCCTCATCGGGCACGCGGGCATACATCATCTTGCCGTCGTTCAGGTGGTTCTCTGTGTTGTACACCATGGAGGAAGCATAGTTGAAGATGCCCCAGAACACGCCGCCGTTCTTGACCTTCTGCGCCATTTCGTCGTAGGTCTGAGTCATGGAGTTGGGATCCAGCAGACCGGCGCGATAGAGCTTGTTGAAGAACTTCAGCATTTCGATATAGGGGCTGTCGCCGGCCACGGCGGGATCGTCCTCGGCCAGGCAGTCGATGTAGTTGCCGGTCTTGGGATCGTAGTGACCCAGGCCCAGCTCGTCATAGCCATAGTAGGCGGTGGCCAGAGCCTTGACGTACATCACCATGTTGCCGTCCCAGTCAGGCCAGAGGGAGGCAGCGTAGGTCTCGTTGCCCAGCTCGTCCGTGGGGCAGATCTCCTTCATCTGCTTGAAGACCTCGATCAGGTCGTCCAGATCCTTGATCTCGGGATAGCCCAGCTCCTTGTACAGATCCCAGCGCAGATCCCAGGAGTACATGAAGGACTTGTGGGAGCCTTCCTGCAGGGCAACGTCCATGCCAATGCCGTACACCTTGCCGGTGCCGGAGATGTCACGGTTGGAGTTCAGAGCAGCGCCGTAGTTCTCGAAGATGTAGGGCGCATAGGTGGGACCCAGGTCGTCTTCTTCCCAGTCCAGCAACTTGTCCTTGTCAATGGCGTTCTTGTAGTCCGCGCCATTGGCACCCCAGATCACCAGGTCGCCCAGGTTGCCGGAGGACATGCGGGTCTCATAGGTTCCGTCCATGTCGGGAACGATGTTCAATTCCACATTGAACAGATCCTTCAGCAGGGTGGCGCCCCAGCCGGTCTGAATGCCGGAGTAGTTGGCCAGCTGGCTGTAAGCCGTGAGGGTGATGGTCTCGCCATCCTGGGGGAAATAGTCGTACAGATCGCTGGTCACAGCGTAGTACGGCACTTCTGCCAGGGCAGGTACAGCGCCCACCAGCAGCATCAGCGCCAGCACAAGAGAGAGGATTTTCTTCATGGTTAGTCTCCTTTCAGTTTTTTCTATCAAACGCGGGCAGGGGCGCTGCCCCTGCACCCCGCTTAAGGGACTTCGTCCCTTAAGAATCCCATTCGGGGGTACCCAGCACCGCGGTCTTCGAGAAGGGGTCACGGCACGAGTACAGTCGCGCCGCGACGCGAAGCCGCTGCGCAGGTGCGAAAAAAAGATAGGTGTTGAAGCAAGTGGCAGAACCACTCCCTCAGTCAGCGCAAGCGCTGACAGCTCCCTCGGGGAGGGAGCCTTTTGGCTGCTTCCCGTCAATTCGGCATTGTCGTTCAGACAGCTGAAGCTGTCTGAACTCTGTGCCTCATTGGACCTCCAAGCTGCTTCCACCACCGGCGGCGCAGCCTTCCGTTCCCCGCGTCGCGGCGCATCCGTTATGCGCCGTGACCCCCACTCAAAGACCGCATCGCAATGCCTCCCCGAATGGGTTTCGAAAGGGCCGAACGGCCCTTCGCGGAGTCCAGAGGCAGCGCCTCTGGTGGGGATTCTAAAGGGGCAACGCCCCTTTAGCCCTTCACAGCGCCGAGCATGATGCCTTTGACGAAGTAGCGCTGCATGAAGGGGTAGACGAGGAGGATGGGGATGATGGTGACCATGGAGACGGTGTACTTGATGACCTTGCTGGAGAGCATGTTTTGGGCGGCCTGGGTGCTGAGTCCGCCGGAGCCGCTGACCAGGGCGGACAGGTTGGAGGACTGGTTGAGGTACACATACAGGCGGTGCTGCAGGGTGTACATATCGGGGCGGTTGCTCATCAGCAGCAGGGAATCCTGGAAGGAGTTCCAGTTGCCCACGGCACCGAAGATGGCGATGGTGGCCAGGATCGGCACGGACAGGGGCAGGATGATCTTGCGGAACACGGTGGGCGTGTTGGCGCCGTCGATGACCGCAGATTCCTCCAGGGAGGCCGGAATGCTCTCGATGTAGGTCTTCACCAGAATGATGTTATAGGGCGCGATCATGCCCGGCAGGATGTAGGCCAGGAAGTTATCCGTGAGACCCAGCATCAGCATATTCATGTACCAGGGGATCAGACCCGCGTTGAAATACATGGTAATGACCAGCGCACGATACCACAGGGAGCGCCGCCACATCTTCTGCTTGGTGACCAGGTAGCCCGCCCAGGCAGAGACGATCACCATCAGCGCGGTTCCGATGATGGTACGCGCCACCGTAACGATCACAGAGGAACCCAGGTCGGCCACGTCCTTCAGGGCGATGTAGTTATTGATGTGGAAGCCAATGGGGTAGAAGTTCACCAGGCCGGAAACCACCTTGTCGTTATCCGAAATGGTGTTGATAAACAGGTAGTAGAAGGGGAACACGCACAGCAGGGTGAACAGGCCGAAGAAGATGTAGATGCAGGCGTCAAAGATGTAATCGCTGGGCTTGCGGGCGATCTGATTGCGGATTTTCTTGCTCATTGCTCTCGCCCTCCCTTAAATGATACTCTCGCCGCGAATGGCCTTGGAGATGCCGTTCGCACCGAAGAGCAGCGTGACACCAATGACGGACTTAAACACGCCCACCACCGTGGAGATGGGGATCAGACCCTGCTTGATGCCAATGTTGTACACATACAGGTCCAGCACCTCGATCACGTCCTTGTTCAGGGCGTTCTCGAACACCAGGTACTGATCCATGCCGTTGGACAGGATGCCCGCGATGGACATCAGCAGCATGACGCAGTAGGTGGGCACCAGGCCGGGAATGGTGATGTGCCAGATGCACTGATAGCGGTTGGCACCGTCCACCTTGGCGGCCTCGTAGAGCTGCTGGTCAATGCCCGCAATACCGGCAATGTACACAATAGCGCTCCAGCCCAGACCCTTCCAGGTACCCCAGGCCAGCATCTTGATCCAGGTGCCGTCGGCATTGGCCAGGTAGTCGGTGTTGGCACCGGCAATGTTCATCACATTGCGCAGGAAGCTGTTGATGAAGCCATCGGTGGAGAAGATGGCGAAGGCAATGGCGTACACCAGCACCCAGGAGATAAAGTTGGGGATGGTGGTCAGCGTTTGCACCAGGCGCTGGAACTTGGTGGAGCGCACCTCGGCCAGCAGCACGGCGAAGGCAATGGGGAACCAGCTGGTGGCAATGCCCAGGCCGGACATGATCAGCGTGTTGCGCAACACGCGCAGAAGGTCGTTGCGGGTAGCAGCGTTTTCAAACAGGTAGGTGAACCACTTCATGCCCACAAAGTTCTCGGCGGTCAGCGCATCGCCGATCTTGTAATCAAAGAAGGCAAAGCGCCAGCCATAGATGGGCAGATAGCAGAACACGAAGGCCAGCAGCAGCACGGGCAGGAACATGAGGAAGAGGCGGTACTTCTCCTCCATTTCCATCTTTTCCTCCACCTGCCTGGGCAGGCGCAGCCACACGATGAGCGCCGTGATGAAAAGCAGCGCCGTGACCACCGCATAAACATAAATGCCGTTGGGGAAGTTCGGCTCGATCTTATCAGCCTTTTCCAGGTTGATGAAGATGTTGTACACATGGTTGATCATCACCAGGCCGCCCGCCATGGCCACAGAACCCGCCAGGGGCAGGAGCATGGCGCAGCGCTTCATGCGGTTGTTGCCCAGGGACATACAGCCGCCCACAGCGCACAGCAGAACGCCCACCAGGATCACCGCAGCGCCGCCCATCAGCAGATGGAAATGCTCGGGCAGCACCCAGCCCATGCGCAGGGGACGACCCATGGTGTTGGTGAGGGTATCATAAGAAATGGCGGTGGTGAACAGGGACGCATTCTCGTTGATCTTCATGCTGATGCGTCCGGGATTGAACTGCGGCAGGAACACCATCAGACCCAGGAAAAGGATCAGCAGGCGGTTGAGGCGCAGGAGATGATTCGGCTTTTGGACAGCAGCTTTTTTTGTCGGGAAGGCAGTTGCCTGCATACAATTACCTCCAAAGTATTGTTGTTTTTTCCCCTAAGCCAATTCAACTCTTTAACGCCCCGCAAAAGGCGCTAAAGAGCAGAATCGGCCGGGTATATCCACGGCGCGCTCCCATCCAGGGGACAGGAGCGCGCCGGGAAAAAGGTTTACATTAGTCGGCCAGGCCGGACACCGTGAAGGTCACGGTGATGGCTTCGCCGGCGGCGGGCATGGTGTAGGCCAGCTCGCCGGGAACCTTGGAGTCGTATTCGTCGATCAGGCTGATCTTGGCATAGTCGCCAGAGGTGTTGACATAGGTCAGATCCTGGGTCTTGCCGTTGGCGAACTTCACCTTCACGTCGGAAATGGTGATGACCTCTTCCTTCACAGCCTTGGAGGGGATGTCGGTAGAGACATACAGCATACGGAAGAAGGTATCGGGACCGAAGGCCATGTCGCCGGTGGTCAGGCTCACGGTGTAGGTGCCGTTGGCGGTCACAGCAGCATCAGCATAGGTGCCGCCGTAGTTCACGGCCACGTCGCCGTCCCAGCCAGTCATCTGGCCGAAGTACAGGCCGCCTTCCACGTCCTTGCCATAGGAAGCGTCATCCCAGGCATTGCGGAAGATGTAGTTCTCAGTCTGGAAGCCGAAGTAGGCGTTGTAATCAGCAGCGATGGCAGCGGCCTTCTCGTCTTCGGTCATGGGAGCAACGCCTTCTTCCACAGCGGGTTCGCCGTAGATGTAGTCGAAGGTGATCTCGATGGTGGTCACTTCAGCCAGGTCGTCCTTGCTGACGATGATGGGGGCAGCGCCTTCCAGGTTGGCATCAGCGCGGCGGGCATCCTTGGGCAGCTCGGAAACCCACTCGTTCATCACGTTGGCGCGGGTCTCCACCTGGTCGTCGGAGGAGGTGTAGGCCTTGCCGATCTCGATGGCTTCGCCGTTCACCTTGATCTCCTTCACGTCGATGAAGTAGCCGGGGAAGGTCTTCTCGCCAGTCTTGATGCCCACAGCAGCAAAGGCAACGCCAGCAGCAGGGGTATCGAAGGTCAGGCCAACGGTGTAGGTGCCAGCGCCGTCCACGGTCACGTTGGAGGCGGTCACACCGGCATACTCGGTGCCGTCCAGCCAGTACTGGTTGGCCCAGGCAGAATCAGCATACATGATGTAGGCGGTGTCGGTGATGGGCACCAGGGTGAAGTCGATCTCGTAGGTCAGCACATCGCCGTCGAACACAGCGCGGTCAACGATCTGAGCAGAAGCGCCTTCCACAGAGCCGTCGAAGGAACGCACGGAGGCATCGGTGGGAACCTCAGGCACCCACTCGTTCCACACGTTCATGCGGGTTTCCACACCGTCGTCGGAGGAGGTGTAGCCCTTGGTCATCTCAACAGCAGCGCCGTTGATGCGGATCTCGTTGATCTTCAGCATCATGCCGGGGAACACGTTCTCGCCCTTCTTCAGGCCCAGAGCAGTGAAGGCCACGCCGTGGGCCTTGCCATACTCGGTGGTGGTGAAGTCCAGGCCAACGGTGTAGTCGCCAGGGCCGGTCACGGTGGCGTTGGTAGCGGTCACGCCGCCCCAGTCGTTGCCGTCCAGCCAATACTGACGCTCCCAGGTGGCATCCGCATACATGATGTAGGCGGTGTCCTGGCCGTACTTCATCAGGTCAAAGTCGATCTCGATGCTCTTCACAGCAGCGAAGGCATCCTTGTCCACGATGATCCAGTTGGCGTCGTCCACATAGCCGTCGTAGGAACGGGCGTCAGCGGGCAGCTCGCCCACCCACTCGTTCATGATGTTCATGCGGGTCTCCACACCATCGTCGGAGGAGGTGTAGCCCTTGTCCACTTCGATGGCCTCGCCATTGACGCGGATCTCGTTGATCTTCAGGTAGTGGGCGGGGAACAGCTTCTCGCCGTCCTTCAGGCCCAGGGCAGCAAAGGCCACGCCAGCGGACTCGTTTTCAAACTCCAGGCCCACGGTGTAGCTGCCGGGCTTGGTCACGTCCACGGTGGTGGCCTTCACGCCAGCATACTCGTTGCCATCCTGCCAGTACTGGGCAGACCAGTCGGCATTGGCAAACATGATATAAGCGGTGGCAGCAGTAGCAGCGGCGGGTTCCTCGGCGGGAGCTTCCACAGCTTCCTCGGCGGGAGCCTCAACGGCCTCCACAACCTCTTCCACGGTCTCCACAACTTCTTCCACGACTTCCGCGACTTCTTCCACAGTCTCCTTCACGGTAGCCTGGGCTTCGCGGAGCTGCTTGAGCAGGTCAGCTGCGCTGACGGTCTCTTCCGCCATGGCGCCGCCGAACATGGTGATGGTCATCATCACGACCAGCAGCAAGGAAAGGATCTTCCTCATGATAATTTCCTCCTCTTTTTCTCTCATTTTATCTGAATGGGTCTCCCCCATTCGATACGTGTTACCTTACAGCATTTTCTCTTAACAAGGCTGTTAAGTAAAGGTGTAAGTGTTCACATCTTGCTTCATAAGTATCATATATGACCATCAGCGACTTGTCAAGCGAAATCTGCTGAATAAAATCGCAACATTTGCTTAGAAAACCAACTGGCCGGGCCTGTAACCATCGGGCAACTCTTCTTCTTTTGTAAACTGGATAGCTTTATCGTAAAGTGTGGGGAGGAACGCCCACCAGGGCAGCACGTCAAACTCGCTGCCATAGCTGCTCTGGCCAAACCAGCCGCCTTCCTTACTTTTCAGGTTCAGGTCGCGGGCGAATTTGGTGCGGTTGCAGCAATCATGCACAGCAATGGGCCACTTTTCCTCCGCCGCCTGCTTCATGAA
Organism: Clostridia bacterium; assembly: GCA_017936765.1. Taxonomy (GTDB): domain Bacteria; phylum Bacillota; class Clostridia; order Christensenellales; family Aristaeellaceae; genus UBA11524. The sequence goes on along the minus strand of JAGBEX010000023.1, from coordinate 66,490 downwards.
GCGCAGCGTCAGGTCACGGCTCCAGATGGGAGAAAGATACCCCAGCCTTGTCATGTACATGGGTTCACCCTCATAATTGCCGATGTTATTGGGGTTCAGGTGCAGCTCGGCGCAGTTGATAAAGTCCAGTCCGGTGGTCAGGATCTGCTCCTTCTTCTCCTGGAACTGCTCAAAGAAGTCCGGGGTCATGGGGGTCTCGATGCCCACCTTCTTGATGTACTTCTTCGCCATGGCCATGCTGGCGATCACCTTATCGGCGCAGTTGGTCGCACCCAGGTTGAACCGCAGTTCGTCCAGCCCGGCCTCGCCCAGGGCGCGGAGGTTTTCCTCGGTGCAGAGAGTGCCGTTGGTGTACATATGCTGGTGGATGCCCGCCTGGTGGAACTTGCTGATCACGCCGTAGTATTTCTCGATCTCCATAAAGGGTTCCAGATACACATAGGCGATGCCCGTGGGCTTGTTGTGGATGCTCAGCAGCAGGTCCAGGTCGTCCTCATAGAACTTCGTCCCGCCGATCTCCCACAGCCCGTCGCCAATGGGGGGCTGGCAATGCAGCTCGCCATAGTTGTAGCAGAAGGGGCATTGGATGTTGCACTTGTTGGTCTTGCGGATGGCGCTCAAACCGGTACCCAGCAAACAGGAGCGGCAGCCCCCGGGGAACCTCTCGTCGTCGCCCACATAATAGGTACGCCCCTGCAGGGATTTCAGGCCAGGGATCTCCTTCTTCATTTCTTCACGGCGCTGCTCCACCGCACGCTCGATCTGTGCCAGCACGGCATAAGCGATCTCCTGCTGGCGGGGCATGAGGCCCTCATCCTCCGGCAGGGCAGCAAAAAACTCGAACCAAGCCAGGGCATCCTTCTTGGAAATGTACATTGAATATTCCTCCCATCTTGATGGTTTTATCATAGCACAAGAGAGTTTTTCGCGCAACTGGTGACGGCGGCGCGCAGGTGTGCTATAATAGGTTCACTATTGAATGGGAGGTCGTTATCATGAACGTATCCGCGCACCGCGCCTTTTCCCTTTTGAAGGAGCTTGCCTACGAGCGCGTCAGCTGCTCCGAGGCTGAAAAACAGGCCGCCCAGCGCCTGCTGACCGAAGCCCAGGCCACCGGCGCTGAAGCCCACATCGAAGAATTCACCGTGAAATGCGGCAAGGTGCATCACGCCAAGCTGGTGGTCACCAAGCCCTATGCGAAGGAATATGAGGTCACCGGCTACGAGCGTGCCGCCTCCACCCCGGCAGAGGGCGTGGAGCTGCCCTTCTACTATGCCGAAAACCTGCTGCCCGTGCATCTGGAGCAGGTGAAGGGTAAGGCGGTTATGATCAACGGCCGCCTGCGCCGCGCCGATTATGAAAAGCTGCAAAAGGCTGGCGCTGCGGCGATCCTGACCTTCTCCGGCTCCACCATCGACCGCCTCAGCGAAACGGACTGCGACATCCGCAAGCTTCGCGAGACCATGACCGATCCCTTCGGCGACGCCATCGCCCTGAACCTGCGGGCTGCCGATGCAGCGGAGATCGTCCGCCGGGGTGCCAAGGAAATGCACATCGAACTGACTGCCGAGAACTACGACGGCACCAGCCAGAATGTGTGCGCGTTGATCGAAGGCACCGAGAAGCCCGATGAGATCATCTCCTTCGGCGCCCATTACGACAGCGTGTACTTCTCCACCGGCGTGTATGACAATATGTCCGGCAGCGTGATCATCATGGAGCTGCTGCGCTACTTCGCCGCCCACCCGCCCAAGCGCACCATGAAGTTCAACTGGTACGGCTCCGAGGAGCAGGGCCTCTTGGGTTCCAAGGCCTGGACCGCCGCCCACGAGGAGGAGCTTGCCCAGCACGTGCTGATGGTGAACATCGACGTGGCCGCCGCCACCCTGGGACAGAACAACGCTCCCGTGCTGGCCACCGAGGCCGCCGTGGGCTATGTGGATGCCCTGATGAAGGAGATCGGCATCCCCTGCCAGACCAAGCTGGACATCTACTCCAGCGACTGCATCCCCTTTGCGGATAAGGGCGTGCCGGCCATCAACCTGTGCCGCTTCGGCACCGCCGGCGCGGGGTATATCCACGACCGCCGCGATAATCTTAAGAGCAACTACCTGGACGAAAAGTCCCTGAACATCACCCTGCAGCAGGCGCTGCACCTGGCCCAGCGGGTAGACGGCGCGGCCTCCTTCCCTATTGAGAAGAAGATCGCCCAGGAGATCCGCGACAAGGTGGACGAATATCTGTTCAAGAAGGAGCCTAAGCATGATTGATACCATCAAGCGCATTCTTGCCATACTGGCGCTGATCAGCGCCGCGGTGTTCGTGGTGGCGGTGATCATCCTCACCATCACCGGCCAGCTGGCGGCCCAGCCCGGCTGGATCTACGGCTCCATGAGCGTGTTTCTCATGCTGGGGCTGCTGTCCCTCTTGATCAACTGGCTGCAAAAGAAGGCAGCCGAGCGCAAAGAGGAGCAGAACCCGTGATCACCGGACGCTTTGCCCCCACCCCCAGCGGACGGCTGCACCTGGGCAACCTGCTCTGCGCCCTGCTGGCCTATCTTTCCGTGCGCAGCCAGGGCGGCAAATTTCTCCTGCGCATCGAGGATCTGGACGTTCCCCGCTGTCCCCAGCGGCTCTCCCTGCAATGCATCGAGGATCTTGCCTGGCTGGGCTTCACCTGGGACGAGGAACCCCTGTGGCAGAGCCAGCGCAGCGCCATCTACCAGCATTATCTGGATGAACTGCAAAAGCAGGGGCTGATCTACCCCTGCTTCTGCACCCGCGCCCAGCTGATGGCCTCCCAGGCGCCCAATCTTGGGGACACCCAGGTGGTGTACAACCGCGCCTGCGCCCATCTTTCCAATGACGACGTCGCCCGCCTGTCCCAGACCCGCTCCCCCGCCCTGCGCCTGCGGGTGCCGGATGCGGAGGTCACCTTCACCGATGGTCTCTTTGGCCTGCAAAGAGAAAACCTGGCGCGGGACTGCGGGGACTTCATCCTGCGGCGCTCCGATGGCCTGTTTGGCTACCAGCTGGCCGTGGTGGTGGACGACGCCCTCTCCGGCGTGAACCAGGTGGTGCGGGGCCGGGACATTCTCTCCGCCACGCCCAGGCAGCTCTACCTGTTGGAAAAGCTGGGTTTCCCCGCACCGGAGTACGTCCACATCCCCCTGCTGATGGATCACGCAGGTCGCCGCCTGGCCAAGCGGGACAAAGACCTTGACCTGTCTGCCCTCAGCCGCCGCTTCACCCCGGAGGATATCCTGGGGATGCTGGCTTATAGCGCGGGCATCATTGAGGAAAACCGCCCCATGACACTGGAACAGCTCATTCCGCTGTTCAGCTGGGAGAAAGTGAAGCGCAGCGATATCCGGCTGCCGGAAATGGAGGCATCCCATGGCTGAACAACGTCCCTGCCGCTGCCTGCTGATGGCCAGCGGCCAGGAGGACATGGCGCGGCTGGTGGCGGAGTACATCGCCACCCTGCCGGAAGAAAGCCGCGTGTCCGACGAAAGCTACCACGCCCGCCTCGCCCTGTGCGAAAGCTGCGAAGCCCTGCACAGCGGCACCTGCGCCCGCTGCGGCTGCTATGTGGAGGCCCGCGCCGCCAAGCGCAGCCTCTCCTGCCCCGCAACGCCGCCGGTGTGGGTGGCGGAATAATGCACTAAAACCAACCACCAACCCAATTTTGGAGGAATGCACCATGCTGCCTGTGATCCCCGAACTGCTCGCGACCCTCTTGGAGGAACAATACGGCACGGAGACCGCCCAGCGCATCCAGGCGGGGTATGCCATCCGCCGCCCGGTGACGCTGCGGGTCAATCCCCTGCGCACCACCCGCCCGGAGGTGGAAGCCCAGCTGACCCAGGCCGGCCTCACCTGGAAAAACGTGCCGTGGTACGAGGATGCCATGATCATCCGCAGCGTGCGCGAGGATGCCCTGCAGGCGCTGCCCGTCTACGAGCAGGGCGGCATCTACCTGCAAAACCTCTCCGCCATGATCCCGCCCCTGGTGCTGCGTCCCCAGGCCGACGAGACCATCCTGGACATGGCCGCTGCCCCCGGGGGCAAAACCACCCAGCTGGCAGCGCTCTCCGGCAATCAGGCGCTGATCACCGCCTGCGAGAAGAACAAGATCCGCGCCGAGCGGATGCAATACAACATGGAAAAGCAGGGCGCCTCCCGCGTAGGCATGATGATGGAGGACGCCCGCCGCCTGGACGACCTGTTCTCCTTCCACAAGATCCTGCTGGACGCGCCCTGCTCCGGCAGCGGCACCATTGCCCTGATGGAAGGCGAACCCCAGCGCCGCATGACCCGGGACTGGCTGAACAAAACCGCCGCCACCCAGACCGCCATGCTGCAAAAGGCGCTGCGCCTGCTGAAGCCCGGCCACGAAATGGTGTACTCCACCTGCTCCATCCTGCGCATGGAAAACGAGGACGTGGTGCGCAAGTGCCTCGCCCGCGCCAACGCGGAGGTGCTGCCCATCGAGCATGAGCTGCTGCGCCACGTCCCCCAGCTGCCCGTGACCCTGCCCGGCACGCTGTGCGTCTGCCCGGACGAGATGCACGAGGGGTTCTTCGTGGCGAGGATCAGGAGGAAGAAGTGAACACACAAAAAAAGGCCAGCCCCACTTGGGACTGGCCTGTTTTCATTTAGCATTACTTGCCGAAGTAGCGGTTCAGGAGACCTTCGAAAGCCTTGCCGTGACGGGCTTCGCACGCTGGGCCAAGTCGGCGTCCCGTTGGGCCGCCGCCGCGAGAACTGCGGCAAGTCAGTAAAATCAAGCATTTCCGATGCATCTTTGGTACATCTGTCACTCAACTTTCATACATCTTTCTAACATCTTTGGTACCACTTTAGTACAACTTTGAGGTGCTAAAATGGGTAAAGTTGATACGACGGGTATTTACCAGAAGCCAGATGGATACTGGGCCTACCGTTTTGCTGTCGTAGTGGATGGCAAAAAGATATGCCGGAAGAAATGCACAGATAAGGATGGTCGTAAACTGAAAACAAAGTCAGATGCCGCCGCCGCCCGTGATGCAGCTATTCGTGCTTTGCGCGTTCCGCCAGGGCGGCAGACACCTACCCGCTGCACAGTCAAGACCATCTTTGAAGAGTTCCGTAGCAAGGGCCGCAAGGACAGGGCATACCAAACCATTAAAAAACAGGACAGCATGTGGAAGAATCATCTGTACACCAAGTTTGGTGACCGCTATCTGGATACCTTCACCAGCGGCGAAATCATGGATTACCTGACGGAACTGTACTATGTGGATGGGTACTCCTATCGCTATGTAGAGTCGTTTCTGAAAATGTTCTACCTGATATTCGGTCAGGCGTACTCGCGCGGCTATCTGGATAGGGAAACCTGTGATAGATTTTGCACCAACAAAGACACCAAAATCAAGATGCCCAAACTAAAGCGTGACGATGATATGGACATTGTTATATTCACCCAAGAGGAACTGGCGAAACTGGACAAGTATTTCAAGGGAACCAACACAGAAACAGCCTACATGCTGGGGCGATACTGCGGTCTGCGAGTGAATGAATGCTTTGGCCTGAAGTGGAGCAATGTTGATTTGGAAAACGGCACTATCACCATTGACCGGCAGATGCAGTATCAGGATGGGCTGATTAAACTGCTGTCTCCCAAGACCCGGAACTCAAAAAGAGTCATCCACATGAATGATGTGCTGTTGGAACACATGAAGGAACGGTATGCACACCGCCAAGAGGAAGAAAAGGAATACGCAGACCTTCGCTATCAGAACCGGCGATGGATTACTGATGTGACGGGCGAGCTAATACCATCCACGGAAATGGTGAATTGCCTGTACAACGGCAGACTTCAAACGCCGCATTCGCTGAAATACGCCACACGGGAAATAAAGGACATGCTGCGGATTGACTTCAAATATCACTACCTCCGGCACACCTATGGAACGATGCTGGCAGAAATGAACACCCCCACGCATTTACTCTGTAATCAGATGGGGCATGGCAACATTCATGTGACGCAGCGGTATTACCTGGCAATATCACAGGGAGGCATTGACATCCTGCGGAACAAACTGAATCAACTGTAACGAAATGCGACTGCCACATCTGCGGCAGCCGCATTTTCTTATTCGTACATTCCCCTGACCTTATCCAGGTACTCCTTAAACTGTTCCACCACTTCAGGCGGGTCAATGATTTTCATTCGTTTGCCAAAGCCCAACAACCACCCGAAGAACTGGTCGCTGATTTGCACATTGGCTCTGACAGCATAATGGCGGTTATCCGGTTTGTAATATACAGCATCCTTCGTACCGAACCGTTCTACTGCCGTATCCAATAGCGGAGGAATAAAGCGAACCGTCACCACCCGTTGTTCGCCGCTATGCATCCCAAATCGCCGCTGGCAATAGGTATTCATATCAAGTTTAGCAAAAACTTCTTCGCCCTCTCTTGGTATGCCAGTTAATCCTACTTCCTTCATGCGGTCAAGGCTGAAGGTTCGCATATCTCTCTTTCCGTCATCATAGGACAACAGATAATAGTTGCCATCATTGATAACCAGCGAGAACGGACTGACGATATAGTCCCCACCGTGGCGGCGTTCCACTTGCTGATGCATGTCCTTGATGGAATAGGTCATGTATTTGAATTTGACCTTCTCCGGTTTGTGCGGCTGACCGTTCAGGCGGCGGCTCATGGCCTGGTTGATGGTATCAATGTTATTCAGAACACTGCGGTTGTTGGTCTTTACACGGTCAGTCAGGAAAGCATCATGTTTGATGTGTTCCGCCTGGTGTTCACTAACCATGCCGCAGAGAGCCTTAACCAATCTCTTGGCCTGACCTTCCGAAACAAACTTGGCGGAGTACACACACTCTGCCATAAGGCGAATATCATTGAGGTCATACTGTCGCTGGCGTACATAGAAACCCTTCTGCTTGGGGTCATACACAATCAATCGCAAGTCATCGGCAGGGTCTTTTTCCAGCATTTCAAATGCTTCATCAAAGGTATACCCTTCTTCCATCATCAACGCAACAGCATTTATTTCCTTGATGTCACGGTAAATGGAGCGGCGTTCAGCAGATATCTCGTAATTCTCTTTGATTGCTTCTGCAATTTCCTCACCTGGCACCACATTGTTCTCATCTGAATATTTCAGAAGATATTGAAGCACCAGATACGGCTTGGCTTTTTGATGAAACTTTTTTCCGCGTTCATCTTTCTTTTCATCTGCCATCGGCTGCACCTCCTTCCCTGGCGACCAAGATTTATCAACTATATATATATCTATTCTTGCGCTAAACCCTTGTCCCTTCAAAATGTTGGACAGAGCTGAACAAATCCCTTGTTTGCTTTCGCATAGACTATGAAAGGAGTGTGGTTTATATCGCATCTATAGGCATTAGGCTTTTGCCCCAGGAGAAAGAAATCCTTACGGCAATCGCAAAACGGAAAGACACCACCATTTCACAGATTATGCGTAAATTGATACGCGATTACATTAGTTACAGCGGACAATCATCCGCAGAAAAGGAGAACCATTATGAACATCAACCGAATGAAAGCATCCTCCATCAGACATCAGATGGAAATGCAAGCAATAGCCAACAGTGAAGGCAAACACGCCCAGCATATCCGTGATTATTGTGATTATGCGGATGCCACTGCCGAAGCCGTTGCGGAAGGCGTACTTCAAGAGCTTCCGCAGGCCATATAGAAGGAAGTAGCAAAGCAAGTCGGACAGCGCAAAGTGAGCGTTGAAATCGACAAGCAGTCATTGAACAAGACCAAGGCGGTTATCAAAGACCTTTTTGACTCACTTTGGAGGCTGGGCAAATGAATATGAACAGACTGAACTACCGCTGGCCTGTTGGTTGCGGTCAAGCCTTGGAACTCATTGACCGTATGTCGGTGCAGACAGCATTTGAGTGCGGACTAATTACGCAGGAAGAACGGGATGTCATTACCGATGCTTTTGTTGCGGAATTACAGGTATGCTTTGAGACAAAAGGCTATGCCACTGCCGATGATGTCCATCAAGTACCGTCATCTGAAATCGTGAGACGATTTAGAGCGAGCAGAGGCCAGGCAGAGCCGGATATGGGGTGACGAAGTTTTTCCATCCGGAAACCCAGCCCCCCGTATGGGGGAGCAAGCACAAAGGGGATGGCGCAGAAAATGCGCTGTCCCCTGATTTTTTGCGTTTATGCTTAATTACACTTTTTCGCCTGTGTCCTTCATAACAAGGTATGCTTCATAATCACAATTCAGGGCTTCGGCCATAGCCTTGATATCTTGCTCCTGGAAATTGTCCCTTGTCAGCTTGTTGGAAAGGTTCTGGCGGGTCTGGTTGGTAAGGTCTGCAAGCTGTGCAACCGTCATCCCGCGCCGTTTCAGAATAATCCTGATTTTTTCACCCATAGTCAAATTCAACACTATCACCTTCCTTGCGCTCATTGTATACCAAATCGTGTCCAGAGTCAAGAAAAAAGTTTTCAAAAACACAAAAAGATGTAAATAAACTATTGACGCGCGAAACAAAATAGTGTATAATAATAACTGTAAGGAGGAGCAAAAAGCTCCCAACAAAGGAGGCAAACACAATGGCAACCAACGAAATCATCAACAAGCTGAACGAACTGGCCGAACTCCGCAAGATGGCCGAAGACCTGAACGCCGAAATCGAAGCCATTCAGGAGGCAATCAAAGCCCATATGACCGAAGCCGACACCGACACCATCACGGCAGGCGCATTCAAGGTCACCTGGAAACCCGTCACCAGCACCCGCATTGATACCACCGCCCTGCGCAAAGACCTCCCCGAAGTGTGGCAGGAATACGGCAAGACTACCACGACCCGCCGTTTCAATGTCGCCCTGGCAAAGTAAAAACCGGAACACCTACCACAGCATTCCGGCAAACGCAACCCCGTAAGCACGACCAAACAGGGGAGCAAGGACATTCTACCACAATTCCTTGCTCCCCACAAGAAAAGGAGCAAAGAAAATGGATATTTACGCCGAAGTTACCGCCCGCATTATGGAACAGATGGAGCAAGGTATCATCCCCTGGGAAAAGCCCTGGATTGCTTGCGGGAAAGCCGTTTCCCACGCCACAGGCAAGGCTTACTCCCTGCTGAACCAGATGCTTCTGGGTCGTCCTGGTGAATACCTGACCTTCAAGCAATGCCAGCAGGCAGGCGGGCGCGTCCGCAAGGGTGAGAAGTCCAGTATGGTTGTCTTCTGGAAGTGGATTGAACAGGAAGACGAAGAAACCGGCGAAAAGAAGGAGGTTCCCTTCCTGCGCTATTACAATGTCTTCCACATCGACCAATGCGAGGGCATCACCGCCAAGCACACCACCGAAACCGCCTTCCCTGATGGCGCGGACACCCTGGAAACCGCGCAGAATATCATATATGACTACCTTTCCCGCGAAGGCGTAAAGCTGACCCACCAGGAGGGCGACAAAGCCTTCTACCGCCCCGCGACTGATGAAGTGGTTCTTCCCATCCGCAAGCAGTTTGTCAGCACCGCAGAGTATTACAGCACGGTCTTCCACGAACTGACCCACAGCACTGGACACCCCACCCGCCTGAACCGTCTGAACCGCCCTTCCTTCTTCGGGACAGAGGATTACAGCAAGGAAGAGCTTGTCGCAGAGATTGGAGCGTCCGCCCTGGTGAACCACATCGGGCTGGAAACCTCCCACAGCTTGCGCAACAATGTGGCCTATTTGCAGAACTGGCTGCGGGTGCTGAAGGATGACAAGCGGTTCATCGTCAGCGCAACAGGCAAGGCCGAAAAGGCTGTGAATCTGATTCTGGGGAGTGCGGGCTGATGCCCGCCTCCCCATATGGAGGGGAAAGCGATGAACGAGTATCTATCCAAATCAAACGACGCCTTGTGCGAAATGCGGTTGGTGGTGGAAGGGGCTATCGTGCTGTATGAGGACGAAGCAACCCCTCTGTACAATATGGCCTTGAAGGCAGAAATGCCCGAAGTTGCATCAGCCTTTGACATCATCGGCAGGGCTTTGGTTTCCCTTCGGGAGAACATCATTTTGATGGATGAAGCCTGCCGTAAGGAGATAGAGAAACAGGCTGTAAAATCAAACAACTGATAGCTTTATCACTCCCTGCGCCAGAAGGAACCCACGGTTTTCCTGGGCTTCTGGCGCCGGAAAAGTGTAAATCGGGCATTTGACCCTTTCATTGACGGGAGGACACAATGATATACGGATATGCGCGATGCTCCACCAACGAGAGCAAGCAGGACATCAACCGCCAGATAAAAGAACTGAAAACCGCAGGCGCGGAGGAAGTCATCTTTGAGTATGAACACGGCGATGCAAAGGTAAAAAAGGAGCTTCATATGCTCCTGGATATGGTGACTGAGGGTGATACCATCATCACCCTGGAAGTCAGCAGATTGTCCAGAAGCACACAGCAGTTGTGCGAAATCATTGAGGTCATTCGTGAAAAGCGTCTGCGCCTGATGATTGTGGGAAGCATCACTATTGATTGCCGAAGCGGGCAGACCGACCCAATGAGCGAAGCATTCTTGCAGATGGCAGGGGTATTCAGCCAGTTGGAGCTGGCGATGATACGCGCCAGGGTGAAAAGTGGAATGGAGAACGCCAAAAGCAAGGGCAAGCGGATTGGTAGAAGGCCAACCACGAAGGACGATATACCAGCGGTGTTTTTCCGGCACTACCAGGCGTTTATGGATGGGAAGATGAATGTGAGCGAATTGGCAAGGGTGTGCGGACTGAGCAGGCCAACGGTGTACAAGTATATGAAGATGGCGAAATGATGAAAGCACCTATGACGAAAAGGTCGTAGGTGCTATTGTTTTATGACCAATGTTCGATTATAATGGTTTTGCCAAGTGTTATTCGTTGTGTGTTATTCAATTTCATAGCAGGAGGTTAATTATGGGACTATTTGACTTCTTTAAACGCAGAAAAAAGACTGTTCAAAATTCTGATGTCGCGATTCATAAAGAACCCGAAGTAGTCCTTCGAGCAGGAAATGTTACTGCAACCCCTTTTGATATAGATTCAAGCACTATCGAGCATCTGCAAAAAAGGTATATTGCTTTTGATATTGAAACAACTGGTTTGAGTCCTTACAATGACCGAATTATTGAAATCGGTGCTGTAAAGTATTGTGATGGTAAAGCCTGTGAATTACTCAGTACCTTGGTTAATCCACACAAAACCATTTCACCGGAAGCCACTTCCGTTAATCACATAACAAATGAAATGCTTGCTAATGCTCCAACCGAAGAAGTTGTATATCCCCAACTTATGAGCTATTTAGGTGATGCAATAACCGGCGAAACTGTATTGTGCGCTCACAATGCAAGATTTGATATGGATTTTTTGCGGAATACATTATCTCGGTTGGGATATGATGCAAATATAGTTTATGTCGATACCCTGAAATTATCCCGCCAATATATTGAGGGACTACTGAATTATAAGCAGGGAACAGTAGCAAATCATTATGGCATCCAGATTGAAGAAGCACACCGAGCCGCAGACGATGCAAGGGTTTGCGGTGAAATCCTTTTGCGTCTTTTGCCCGAAATCAATATGGAAATAATCGAACAGCAACGACGCATTGAGAAAACATATCCTCTTCCTCAAGAACTGGAAACCTGTGCCTACATTCAAAACACATTAGTTCAGTTTCAAGAAGACATAACACATCTTCGTTTCCGTAGAAATAGTAGCAATTATGTTGAAGCAACTATTTTGTATCCCTTTTTGCGCTTCAAAACATCATCAAAGGGCAAGTATATAATCATTCCCAAAGAAGTAGCAAATGACTTACCCAATCATTCAGAAATATGTACGGCAAGTGAAGGCGGTGCAATGTATTCGCGCCTGTTTTACTCATCCATAACAGAACTCGAGCCGCTTGCATCTTTCATTGTTACCGCATTTCAATCCAGTAAAAAATCTTTTTTGCGATATACCAGCAATAGCAAACGAGCCAATGCAGAAGCTATGCAAATTATTCAGCAACAAAAAAGACTCTCCTCTGATGAGGTCGCTTCCATTCTTTCATCCGCACAAAAAAATGCAGTTGTCTCGTCCGATTCTATCACGCAAAAACACGATGAAGAATCAACGAATCCAACTATCACAAGAGAATCTGTAGTTATCAATGCTAAAAATTCTCGTGTCCCCCTTTCGGAAATCCATAACCTTGACAACTGGCATAAAGGATTTGATGAAGGTTCTCCATATTATTTCAAGGGAGAAGAAGCAAGAAAAGCTGGAGATTTGGAAAACGCCATTCGTCTGTTTGACCGCGCTCGTTACAATGGTTACGATGCTCCTGCGTTGTATGATTCCTATGTAAAGACATATCGACAAATGAAAGACTATGAGAACGAAATTGAAATATGTGAAGAAGGAATGAAAAGGCTTCATCCTTCTGATGCTGGTCTATTGGAGTCTCGAAGAGATAGAGCAATCAAGCTTCTTTTTGCCGTCCAAGAAAAAGAAAGAATACAGTTGGAAAAACTTCAAAAGGCGGCTGAAAGGAAGGCGGCGAAACCTGAGAAAAAGGCCAGTGAAAAGGTGTCGCCGACGGTGCAAGGAAGAGGTATTATTCAATTAACAGATGATAATTGTGTTGTTTGCGAATATGAGTCAATCGCTGCTGCTGTACGCGCTACAGGAATTAATTCAAAGAGCATTAGAGATGCAGCAAATGGTGTGCAGCGACACGCAGGCGGATACTGTTGGAAGTACAAACAGAAGGATTCACTGGAATAATCAATGTAATAGAATTTACAAGCAGGTGCGCGCAAAGCTCACCTGCTTGTTACTTTTGGTCTTGCTCTCCGAACGGATAGCCCCCTCCACCGCTCGGCTGTACCAGCACCATCCGCACAAAAAAAGAAACGCACAATCGCGTTTCTTCTACTCATTCTGCTGTTCAGTTATTTGTTCCACCAAGTCACACAGTTCATCAATATTTTTGCCAAGAGCATTCAGCATCAGCCTTGAACAGTAATAATATTTTCCATACTCGCCATACAGCATTTTCTCCATCGTGTTCCAATGCTGTTTTTGCGGCAGGTCGCTATCCTTCAGAGCTTCCAGTATCTCAACGCGGCGGGCGCAGTATTCCTTATACCGTGCGTCATCCATTGGCAACCACTCGCGGCGTTTGATGCCGTTTTCTGTGTAGGTATGCCACAGGGCATCCTTTCCGCCTTTCATCGCGTTGTCCGTTGCTATCAGTTTGCTTGCCCAGCCCCGTAGTGTGGAATCTGCAATATACTTGCCCGTGTGTTCATACAGCACTTCGGTGCGAGTTGTCCAGGGCATTGTATCAAAGCCAGGTATGCGAGACAAGGCAATGATAAAATCAGCAAATCCTATTATATCTACCTGGCTATCCAAACGCAGATACTCAACCAGCAGTTCCCGCAACTTCATTTCTGGGGTAGGATGGTAGGCAGTGATAGTCACACCCCTGCGGTCAAGCCATTCATACTCATAACCCCAGGCTTTCAACTTACGGCAGGCATCACGCTTCAGCTTACAGTGGCGGTTGGTCTGTGTAAGTTCAGCAATTTCATCCAGGGTGTAGAACCGTTCTTCCAACTGTAACATTGTTTTATCCTTTCCGGACAAAGGTTTAGCAGAATATCGTATATTCTTACTTTGCTAAACCTTTGTCCCTTTAGCCAACAAGCCTAACCTGGTTCGCGCTCTGCTCCTGGCCTACTTCCTCAACTTCAGGCTTGCCGCACATGCCAAACCTGACAATTTCAGGATATTGGTTCAGGAACCACTGCTTAATAACGGGATAGCGGAACTTCTTGCTGTGGCACTCAGAAATCAGGCGCATTTCACAGAACTCATTGTAGTTCTTCTTAACAGTCTCAGCATCGCCATGAGTCATAATGTAATCTTCCATGTACTCATAGGTCAGACCGTGGTAGCATTCCTTATTGGGGTTCCGCTTAATCTGTCGCAGGATAATCTCATAGTTCGGATAATCACGACGCACCTGTTGGAGATGGGCATATTCTTCACTACGGGTATTGGCAGCAAACTTCGCAAAGGTTCTATCCATTACGACCAGCTTCTTAGCATGGTCAATCCGCAGGGTATTCTTCATTTTCGTATCCTCCTTTTCTTTGCTGGCTGCCTTGGCAGCCAGCAGGTCAACGGTTATCAAGCAATCTTCTTATTCAGCAGAGCCGTACGGCGGGCAACCATCTTTTCACGAGCCGCTTCACTCTTGGTGGGCTTCTTGTGGGTCTTCTCCAACAGGGCAGCACGCTTCTTGTGGAAATCGGCAATGGCAGGGAACTTATCCAGGAACCAGTTCTTCATCTCCTGATAGGAGAAGGATTCTGCCAGTGCCTCATCAGCTTCTTCGGACATGCCGCGCAGTTCAAGGTATTCCTGCATAATGGTCTGGTCGTCATCGTCGTGGACGGCGATATACTTTTCCATATACTCGTATGTCAGACCCTTGTAGGAAGGCTTCTCTTCCTGCTTGCTCTTGGAATTCTTACGGGCAACAGTTTCAACCTTGTAGTCAGGGTAGTCACGGCGGGCTTCCTGGAGCATCTTGTACTCGTCAGAACCGAAGCGGGCAGCCTTGGTGGCGAAGGTCTTGGTCATCTCAATGGTCTTAGCAGCAGTGTTCACGGTCATGGTAGTAGTCATGGTAGTTACCTCTTTCTTTCCGGGCTCTTGGCCCTGTCGTTTTTATTTCCGAAGGTGTTGTTCCCTTCGTTGTGATTACAGTATATACTATCGCAAGGCATAACCTGTCACATACTTGGTACACCACAGCGTTTTTCGCAAAACTTTTTGAAAATAAAAAGCTGACCCTCAAACCATTTGTGAAGGTCAAAAAGATGTATCAAAGTTGATTCAAAGACGCTTGGAAGAGATTTGGATTTTGCTTGTAAGATATATTAAAGATGCCTGGTTTTGCTTACAAAGTTTATGCTATAATACCGCCACGAAGTAGTACCACTTTTAGAGAGTACCACTTTGGCCTGTAATCCCTCGGATTTCAGTACCACTTGTGGATTTGAAAGTACAACTTTCGTACCACTTTCGTGTCGGAAACGGCTATTGGCAGAAAAAAAAGGAACCAGCCCTATGTAGAGCTGGTTCCTCAAAAACCTTGATTTTGCTAGATTTCTTACTTGCCGAAGTAGCGCTTCAGCAGGCCTTCGAAAGCCTTGCCGTGGCGGGCTTCGTCGCGAGCCATTTCATGCACGGTGTCGTGGATGGCGTCCAGGTTCAGCTGCTTGGCCTTCAGGGCCAGGTCGAACTTGCCGGCGGTGGCGCCGTTCTCGGCTTCCACGCGGACGGTCAGGTTTTCCTTGGTGGAGGGGGACACGACTTCGCCCAGCAGCTCGGCAAACTTGGCAGCGTGCTCAGCCTCTTCATAGGCAGCCTTCTCCCAGTAGAGGCCGATCTCGGGATAGCCCTCGCGGTGAGCCACGCGAGCCATGGCCAGGTACATACCCACCTCGGTGCACTCGCCGGTGAAGTTGGCGCGGAGCATTTCCTTAATCTCTTCGGGAGCGTCCTTGGCAACGCCTACCTCATGCTCGCAAGCCCAGGTCTTGGTCTCGGCCATCTGGTCGAACTTAGCCTTGGGAGCCTTGCACACAGGGCAGAAATCGGGAGCCTCGGGACCCTCATGAACATAACCGCAAACCTTGCAAACCCACTTCATATGATCTACCTCCAAATTTTATTTCTTACTTTGTTGTTTGGCTTCCGCCTGATGATAGTATACACTATATTTCGGCGGGTGAAACAGGTTTTTGAAAAAATATTTTAAAAACGTATGCATTTGATCAAAGCAGCTCATTGGGCACTTTGTAACACCTTCCCGCAAAAGAAGGTTTTCCCGCCCCTGCGGCGAATATATACAGGAAATGCCGACGTTTTTGCATTGAATAGAGGAGTGAACTCCCATGCGCGATATGATTATCCTCATCGAGGCCGACAGCAAGGCCTGCCGTTCCATGGCGCGCAAGCTGCGCTCGGAACACCTGGACTGCCGCATTCTGCCCGCCACCGCCACCGCTGCGGACGTGCTGGCGCAGGAGGCCCGGGGCATCCTGCTGGCGGGTGCCGATGCAGGCGAACCCGCTGCCATTCCCGGCCTGGGCGAGATTCTCACCACCGGCCTGCCCGTGATGGCCATGGGCGATGCCGCCCTGTCCCTGGCCTTGCAGCTGGGCTGCTCCCTGGGGGATAAGGCCGAACAGCCCGGTGTGTTCCCCGTCCACTTCGAGGGTGCGGAAGACCTGTTTGCCGGGCTGACCGCCAACGAGCGGTACATCCCCGCCTGTCGGTGCGTGGCGCTGTCCGCTGCCTGCCACCCCATTGCCCAGGTGGAAAACGGCGTGCTGGGCTTCCGCGCGGCGGGCAAGTCCGTGTACGGCCTGGCCTTCCTGCCCGAAAACAACGACCCCGACGGCACCCAGCTACTGCTGAACTACTGCATGAACGTGTGCGGCTGCACCCAATGGTGGAGTCGTCAGGCGGTAGTGGAGCGCGCCCGCGAGGCCATTCAGGCCGCCTGCCCCGACGAGGCCGAGGCGCTGTGCGCCATCTCCGGCGGCGTGGACAGCGGTGTGTGCGCCGTGCTGGGCAACCAGGCCATCGGCCATCGGCTGCGCTGCCTGCTGATCGACACCGGCCTTTTGCGCAAGGGCGAGGGGGAGGAAGTCCTCCGCCTCTACCGCGACCAGCTGGGGCTGAACGTGGAAATGGTGGACGCCAGCGAGGAGATCCTCTCCGCGCTGCAGGGCATCGTGTCCATCCGCGCCAAGGAGCGCATCGTCCACGACCTGCTGCAGGAGATCATCCAGCGCCAGGTGCAGCAGCTGCCCGGCGTGAAGGTGATGCTCCAGGGCACCAACTACAACGATATTCTGGACGCCCCGGCCAGCCAGCCCACCGAAGGTCTGCCCCTGGTGGAGCCTGTGCGGGAGCTGTTCAAGGATGAAGTGCGCCGCGTGGGCGAGGACCTGCTCCTGCCCGAGAGCATCATCCGCCGCCAGCCCTTCCCCGGCAGCGGCCTGGCCTCGCGCATCCTCTCCGATGTCACGGAGGAAAAGCTGGCCATCCTGCGGGAGGCCGACGCCATCTTCCGCCAGGAGATCGAGGCCGCCGGACAGCACAAGCGCCTGTGGCAATACTACGCCACCCTGGCCGATAACCCCGTCCCCATGGGTGAGGGCTATGTGATCATCCTGCGGGCGGTGCAGGTCATCGACGGCAATGTGGCCATTGCCTCCCGCCTCCCCCACGACCTGCTGGAGCGCGTGACCGAGCAGATCCTCGCCACCCTCCCCGCCGTATGCCGTGTGCTGTATGACTTCACCCCCAGCCAGAGCTACGCAAGAAATGAAACCAGGTAATTTGAAAGGGAGCAACCTGCTATGAAAAGATGGGTCACAGAAGATTGGCAGTTTGAATTAACTGCCATTGATGGAAAAGCAGCTCATTGCAGGCTTGGTATAGAAAAAGGAGATAAATTCGTTTTTTCATATGAATGTCCTGCTGGAATGTGCCCCAGAGTAATGACCGAATTATTTACTTGGTGCGAAGTCATTCGATGTGGCGGTGACTTTACCTACAGAGGCGAGAAAGAAAAATATGAAATGGATTTACCATGCCCCTGTAGGTGCATAATGTATCATCTTAAAGCAACGCCTATCAACAGAGATGAAAACGGAAAGCCTCTGCCCAACGGACCGAGACCGGAAGATTAAAAGGTATTTTCAGTTTAATAAACTACAATTCACCCACCACAAAAAACGAGCATCCGACCTCTTGCCGGATGCTCGCTTTGCATTCTCCCGCCGTGGCGGTTCTATTTACATCTTGATCACATTGGACAGGTTGTCCACAATGGCCTTGGTGATCCAGGGCTTGTTCATAGTGTACAGGTGAATGTTGTTGATGCCATTGGCCACCAGGTCGATGATCTGCTCGGTGGCAAAGGCGATGCCCGCCTGCGCCATGGCCGCGGGATCATCCGCAAAGCGATCCGCAATGGCGGCAAAGCGCGGCGGCATGATGGAGCCAGAGAGCTTCACCACGCGCTCCACCTGCTGGGTGGTGGTGATGGGCATGATGCCCGCGCACACCGGCACGTCGATGCCCGCCCGTAGCGCCCGGTACAGGAAGTTGTACAGGATGCCGTTGTCGAAGAACATCTGGGTGGTGAGGAAGTCCACACCCGCATCCACCTTGCGCTTGAGGAACTCAATGTCCCGGATACGGCCGCCGCTCTCCGGGTGACCCTCCGGATAGCAGGCCGCACCCACGCAGAAGTCGCCCTGCTGATGGATGAACTCCACCAGCTCGCTGGCGTAGGCGAAGTCCTTCACCGGCTCGCCCTCCTTGGGCAGATCGCCCCGCAGCGCCAGCACGTTTTCCATGCCAGCGGCCTTCATGTCGGCAAGCACCTGCTTCACATGGTCGCGGGTGGATTGCACGCAGGTCAGGTGGCACAGGGGGGTGACGTTCTTTTCCGCCACGGCCTTGGCCACCGCCAGGGTGTGGCCGGGGGTGGAGCCTGCCGCGCCGTAGGTCACGGACATAAAGGCAGGGTGCAGGTCGGCGATCTCCTGCGCCACCTGGGACGCCTGGGCGATGCCATCGAACTTCTTGGGCGGGAATACCTCGCAGGACAAGTGTACCTTGCCGTCCCGCAAAAGCTGGCCGATCTTCATCAGTAATTCTCCTTCTGGCGCAGGGTGCGCAGCGCACGGCGGCGCATACCTGCATCCCATTCTGCTTTGTCTTCTTCCGTTTCCAATATCAACTGGGGTACCGGCACAGGCTTTTGATTCCTGTCCAGCGCCACCATGACCAGATAAGCCCGGTTCACCCGGTGCCGCCTGCCACCCAGCGCCTCCACAAAGGTGTCCACCCGCACCTCCATGCTGGTGCGACCCACGCAGGTGATGCGCCCCTCCAGCACAACGGTGTCGTTGGTAAAGGCGGGGGCCTGGAATTCCAGGTTGTCCACCGAGGCGGTGGTGACCTCGCACCCGGCGTGGCGGCGCGCCACCACAGCGGCCACCACGTCGATCCACTCCATCAGCCTGCCGCCAAACAGACGGCTGTAGCCGTTCAGGTCGCCGGGCATCAATATCTCCACATGGGTGGTGCGGCTTTCCTCCACGGTTTTAGCTGTACACATGGGCTTCCTCCTCCCGGCTCATCATGGTCAGGGTCAAAAGCTCCCTGTTGCCGGGCATATCGATCAATTCAAACCAGTCCCGATGCTCCTTGATCAGCATCAGCCACAGTTCCGTTTCCATGGGCAGGTGGCCGCGGCTGTTCAATTCGCTCTCGCACAGGGCAGCGATCTCCCGGCACAGGGTCAGGAGCATGGCGTCCGGCACCACCAGCATGGATACATCCGGCACGCCCTCCACCATGCTCAGCATGATCTTGTCGTGGCAGACATTGGCCCAGTCGATGGCGGCGCGCTCATACACAGGATACCGCAGATAGCCGAAATTGATCCACACATAGTGGCTGTGATTCAAAAATTTCTCCCGGCTCTGGGCCAGAATGAAGGGCTTGGAGAGCTTCATGTAGTTCATGGTCTCCTCAGCCGGGATCTCCCCCTCCACCGGCAGGCCGTAGCGGCGCTTGTATTCCAGCACATTGGGCAGCATGGGCATGATCTTCCGGGTGGACTCCCCGTCCCCATAGCACAGGAGGGACAGGTTCTTCAGCCGGGAGAGATAGCCGAACCAGCAGATGTACTGCTCGTGCATATTGGGGCCGTCCATGGGCAGGGAAAGATAGGCTGTCACGCACAGGGGCGAGACCTTCCCCCAGCGGCTCATCAGCTCCCGCAGGGCTTCCTGGCCGCGCACCACATAGGGTACATGGGTGGGAAAGGTCAGGTCAGCGGTGAACACGCCCTGACGCGCCATGGCGGAAAGCTGCCGGGTAGCGAGCCGCAGGCCGAAGCGCTTTTCAAAGCGGCTCAGGCTGGTATCGGTCTCCTGGGGCAGCTGGCAGGGCAGCAGGGGCATATCGTCGCTGATGTGGATCACCGGGCGGTGCAGGGTGTAGATCTCCCACTTGCGCCGGAAAGCCGCCAGAAACAGGGGCGCTTCCTCCTGCTGCATTTCCCGGAAGAAAGCCGCCGGGGCAAAGCAGAAATCCGGGTGCAGAAAGGCGCTGCGCAGGGGGGACGTGGCATAGCGCAGGGGCGTGCCGCGCTGGAACACCAGTTGTCCCTGGGCGTCAAAGCTCTCTGCCGCCACGGGACACACCGCATCCACCGGGTCCTGCGGCCGGGGCAGATAGCCCGTCAGCACTGTGCTGAACACGCTGTCCCGCCGGCATTGGCGCAGGGCGCGCAGCAGCTGCATATCCCAGTTTTTCGTGAAGGTCATGGCCGGGTGGGCGATGAGCACATAGCCTTCGCCCTGCCACAGAGCTTCCATGTCCGTCCAGCTGGAGAAGCCGGGACACAGAAACTGCACCGACCCCAGCGCCCGCATGGCCGAGTGAGCATTCTCGTCCGGCTCATCCTGCAGGGAAAGGCCATAGGACACCCGCGCAGGCGAGGCCGCGTTTTCCCTGGCAGAGCGCAGGGCGGCATCGGCCTGGGGATAGCCCTGGGCAGCCATCAACAGCAAAATACGATCCATGGCGGCATACCGCCTCCTGTAAAACAGAATTGTAGGGGCAGGGTGCGCCCCCGTCCCTACATGAATATGAGCTTATTGGCCTTACGCCTGGGGATGCTGCATCCGCCAGGTGATATCGCGGATCTCCATGCGGATGGATTGCAGCACCTGCTGGGGCTTTTCCCGGGGCATACCCAGGTAGAAGCCCTGGAGGTAGTCCACACCGAAGCCGATCATGGTTTCCATTTCGTTGCGGGTCTCCACGCCCTCGGCCAGCACGGCAATGCCACGCGCCTTGGCGTAGCTCATCAGGTTCTTCACCAGCGCCTGCTTGTTGGGATCCTTGTCCACATCGCGGACGAAGGATGCGTCCACCTTCACGTATTCGCAGGGGATCTCCACCAGGGCCAATTCGCTGTTGTAGCCGGTGCCGTAGTCGTCGATGGCCACCTCGCCGCCATTGCCGCGGATGAACTTCATCTTCCGCTCGGTAAAGCCCTTGTTGTTGTCCTCTGCCTCGGTCACCTCCAGCACCACCTGGGGCAGGAGGTCGGTATAGCAGTCGATGATGTGCTGACGCTCGGTGAGGTCCATTTTCTGGCTGGCAATGGAGTTGATGAACAGCTTCATGTCCCTGTTCAGCAGGCCGCGATCCATCATCACCCGGGCAGATTCCAGGCCACAGAACCAGGTCAGTCGCTCGATGTGGTGCAGCTTGCCCTGCTCCTTGGCCAGTCGCAGCACGGCGCCGGGGTTCTTCAATTCCGGCACGTCGGGGCGCATCAGCAGCTCGTAGCCCCACAGCTCGGCAGTCTTTACCGACACGATGGGCTGATAGGCGTAGTGCAGCAGCTGGTTGTCGATCAGGCGATCCAGGGCAGCGCGGGCATCGATGAGGTAGCTCTCCTCGTTGAACAGAGCGCTGTCGAAGGTGCGCAGGTTGCCCTTGGCGTCCTGCTTGACCTTGTACATGGCAAAGTCCGCATAGTGCAGCAGCTTGGACAGGGTGGCTGCATCATCCGGATACCAGGCCATGCCGCCGGAGGCACGGAAGCGGTAGAAGCTGCCGTCGGGCAGCACGATGCCCTGGGAGCTGACCTGCTGCCATGCGGTATCGATGTGATCCTCCAGGGCGTGGCGGCTGTCGTAGCCGTAGAGCAGCATATAGAACTCGTCGCCGGAGCGGCGCGCCACAATGCTGTGGTTCTCCTGCTCAAAGACGCCCAGCGCGTGGGCAAAGGCGCGGATAAAGCTGTCGCCGGTATCGTGGCCATAGGTGCTGTTGAGGAACTTCAGGTTATCCAGGTCCACCATGATCAGGGCAGAAACGCCCATCTCATCCCTGCGGCGGCCAAAGAGATCCTGGGTCAGGCGGGCAAACGCGCGGCGGTTGTGGATGCCGGTGAGGGCATCGATGTCGCGGGCGCGCTCCAGGTCGATGCGGGTGTTGATCTCATCGGTCACGTCCACCAGGGTACCCACGATGCGGTCGTCGCGTTCCACCTGCTTGTAGCGCAGGTACAGCTCCTCGCCCCGCACCTGGAAGCGCCACACATCCTCGTCATAGGCATTGGTGAAGCGGTCGCGCATCACCCGGCCAAAGGTCTCGCGGCTGATCATGTCGTTCTGGCGGGCAACCTCGCCCATGTCCAGCATATTGACGAATTCAGGCGAGCAGAAGACTTGATCCTCGTCCTTCTTCAGTTCAAACACGCCCACCTGCAGACCAGTCATCTGCATGATGGTGGAGAAGCGGGCTGCATCCTCCAGCGCATCGTGGTTCAGGGTCTCAATGGCGTTGGCCAGGGTGTCGATCTCCGCAATGTTGGTCTTTTCCAGGGTCAGCTCGCTGCCAGGATCAGCGCTCTCCACCTGCTTGACCAGGCGCTTGATGGGGCGGATCAGCTGGCCGCTGGCAAGGGAGGCCAGGATCAGGCTGATGGCAATGGCCACCACCACCGACACGCCCACCACGTTGCGGAACTGTGCGGAGAAGGCCATCAGGGATTCGGCGGGCTGCATACCCACCAGCACCCATTGGTCGTTTTCAAAGGCGGTGTTGCTATCGTAGAGGTTCAGGGGCATCACGGAGGCGTACATCTGCCGCCCGTTGCGGCTGCCGGTGATGCTCAGGCTGTTGTTGTCCAGCTTCTGATCCGGCACCAGCACCGTGTCCTCCGCATTGAAATACTGCTTATAGCTGGCGCCAGCGGCACAGGCCACCTGAATGCTGCCATCCGCCTGCTGCATACCCAGCACATAGCTGCCCGTGGCTTCGCGCACGAACTCGCCACTGTTGAGCAGGCTGATGATGTAGTTGGTGGTCATGTCCACGCCGATCATGCCCAGCACATTGCCGTCCCGGTCAAACAGGGGCATGGCGTAGGTCATGGCCTTCAGCGGGTCGCCTTCGCTGATCTGGAAGGGCATACACCAGTAGCCATAGTGCCGTGCCTCGCTGGAGGTACCCTCCATCACGGCACCTACGACCTTGTAGAAGAAATTGCTGTCGGCTTCGTTAAAGGTGAAGGAAGCCTTCCAGAAGCTGTCCAGGGAGATATCCAGTTCCCGGCTCACCGGCGGCATACCGCGCAGGAGCAGCACGTCGCTATTGGTACTGCTGTTGGTGGTGGGATCGTTGTCCCGCAGGTATACGCCTGCCCAGGTGTCCGGCTGGTCGGCCACGCCGATGCCGTTGAGAATCACAAAGATACCCGTGGTGCCGCCTGCCCGCAGCTGAGTGACCAGCGTGGGCGCCACGCTGAGCATGATGTCAGCATTCAGGGCGGCATCGGTCTTCATATCATCGGCGGATACGCCGGCCACCGTCAGCTTGCGCCGGATGATGCTGGCCACGGATTCTGCGGTGGCATCCAGGTTGCTCCAGCGCCCCAGCATTTCGCTTTGCAGGCTCTGGCGCTTGCTCTGCGCCCGCTCGTCCAGCATATTCAATGCATTGCTGTTCAGATCGCGGAAGGTGCCGCCCACATTCAGCGACAGCACAAGCAGGCCGATGGTCAGCAGCACAATAACGACCAGCGGCACCAGCAGCCGCATGAAAATCGTGCTTTCCCGTTGCTTGTTGCGAGCCATGCCCGTCTCCCCTCCCTGTTCCATCGTGTACAAGGCTTTACTTCAGCGCCGTGTTCATTTCCTTGCGGAAGTCCTCCAGCCAGCGTGCGAAGGCATCATCGCCCGTCATCAGCTCAATGGCGGCCTCCCGCTCCATGCCGGCATTCACCAGATCCTCCACCTCGCGCAGCGCCCGTTCGGCAGCCTCGGCCATGCTGGTGTCCACCACCTGGCGGGCCTCGTAGCCGTTGTCGAAGGCGTTGTTGGTGTAAAGGCGATAGGTGCTGGTGATCTGGGAGCCGATCTCGATGATCTCCCGCAGCATACCGTCAATGCCCTGGGCATCCATGGCCGCCGCCAGCACCTCCGGCTCGTTGGCCGTCTTTTTCACCGGCAGATAGCCGCTGTTCAGCGAGAAGTCGATGTTGTTCTCCTCCTGGGTGAACCACTTGAGGAACACCACCGCGGCATATTCCTTCTCCGGGGTGGACTTGCTGACCACCATGCCCGCGCCCTGCTGGGCTGCACAGGGATCCGTCCCCTCAAAATTGGGCAGGGGCAGGGAGATGCACTCGATGGGATAGGTGGTGCCATCGTCCCGGGTGACCTCGGTGGGGAAATACAGCGCACCGCTGGTGGAACCCACCAGCGCCACCAGCTGGCCGGTCTTCACGTCGTCGGAGCGGTAGCGGCCATAGGCGCCGAACCAGCCGCTGGCATAGGGGACCACATAGTTGTCCCACAGGCGGCGCATCACATCGCCATTCACATTGAGGGTCATTTCCCCGTTCTCCACGGCGAACATCTCCACCCCCAGCTGCAGGCTGCCGATGAGGATATAGTTGGCAAAGGCATCCCGGCCAAAGAAGGCCTTGCCGCCGCTCCACTCATAGTACATTTCGGCGGCCTCCACCACGCCTTCCCAGGTGGAGAGCATGGACACATCTGCGCCGGTATCGGCCGCAAAGGCATCCCACTCGGTTTTGTTCACCATCATCATTTCGGTGGACTTGGCAATGGGGAACACCTTCAGCGCGTCGTTGCCGTCCAGGCGGCCTTCGCGCATATAGGAATCCATGTATTCATTCTGTTCTTCCTTGGTCATGTAGGCAGCGATATCCGCCACCAGCCCCATTTTGTTCACCGCATGGGCGGTATCAGCATAGGCAGCGAAGATATCGGGCATTTTATCCGAACCGGTCTTGCGGTTGGCGGAGTCCATCAGCTTGTCGGCCAGGTCGTTCACGCCCCCCTGGCTCACAGGCTCGATGATGATGCCCTTCTCCATGCCCACCGTTTCGTTAAAGGTCAGCACCAGCTGGTCAAAGATCTGCTGCTGCGCACCGTTGTAATAGTGCCACAGGGTCAGCACCTGAGGATCATCCGGCGAGAGCTTCACCGTTTCGGCGAAAGCGCATAGAGGAAGCATCAGCAACGCCAGCAGCAGGCACAGCATCTTCTTCATGGATACACCCCCCTTTATCCTATTATAATGCGATATTTGTCACTTATTGTCAAGTATTATCGTTTCAAAAGGGATCTTCCCGCCAGAGAAATGGCATAGCACCCCGCCGCATACAGTACAATGGCGGCACCGGCGGAGGTATCCCACGCATAGGCGCTGAGCAAGCCTGCCACGCCGCTGCCCAGGGCGATGACCACGCTCCACAGGGCGTGCTGGCGGCTGTTGCGCGCCAGGTTGCGGCCAGCTGCGGCAGGCAGGATCAGCAGCGCGTTGATGAGCATCACGCCCACCCACTTGATGGCCAGCATCACCGCCACGGCCACCAGCACCACAAAGGCGCATTCCGTCAGGTGGGTCTTCACGCCGCGACTGCGGGCCAGGGATTCATTCACGCTGGTCAGCAGCAGGCGGTTGTACATCTGCACCCACAGCACCACGCCCACGATGAGGGCCATCAGCAGCCAGCCCAGGTCGGCAGGCGTCACCGCCAGCACATCGCCGATGAGCAGCGAGGAATACTTGGCAAAGCCGCCGCCCCGGGAGAGGATCAGCAGACCCGCCGCAATGGAGGTGGAGGAGAACACGCTGATCACCGTATCGGTGGAGGTAGCTCCCGTTTGCTTGATGCGGCAGATCAGCACCGCCCACACCACGCCGAAGACGATCATGCTCAGCAGATCGCTGCTCACCCCCAGCACGATGCCCAGGCCGATGCCCGTCAGCGCGCTGTGGCCCAGCGCATCGGAGAAGAAAGCCATCTGCTGGTTCACCGCCATGGTACCCAACAGCCCCAGCAGCGGCGTGAGCAGCAGGATCGCCAGGAAGGCGTTTTTCATAAAGGAGAACTGCAGCGCCTCCAGGGGCAGCACCGCGTCCATGATGCCATAGATCACGTCCATCACAGCGCCTCCTTCCCCTGGCCGAACACCGCATCGAACTGCTCCGTTTGAAACACGTTCTCTGCGCTGCCCTGCGCCAGCACGGTTTTATCCAGCAGCACCACGTGGTCGGCATACTCCCGCACCAGGTGCAGGTCGTGGCTCACCAGCAGGATGGCCATGTGGTGGGTCTCCTTCAGCCGCAGCACCGTGTCCAGGAACATCCGCAATCCGTTCTGATCCACGCCGGACACCGGCTCATCCAGCACCAGCAGATCCGGCGCAGGGTTCAGCGCCAGCGCCAGCAGCACACGCTGCAATTCGCCCCCGGAGCAGCGCCCCAGCGGACGCTGCATCAGCTCCGCAGCCTCCACATCGTCAAGGGCTGCTTCCACCGCCTGCCGGGTCTTTTTG
Source organism: Clostridia bacterium (assembly GCA_017936765.1). Classification (GTDB taxonomy): domain Bacteria; phylum Bacillota; class Clostridia; order Christensenellales; family Aristaeellaceae; genus UBA11524. The sequence continues at coordinate 39,965 of JAGBEX010000023.1, read as the reverse complement.
CTCACGCCCGTCCACACCGGACGGCGGGTGAAGGCCGCGGCCATAAAGTCCTCCACGGTCACCGGCATTTCTTTGTCGAAATGCAGATGCTGCGGCACATAACCCGTGCGCAGGTGAGGGATATCCCGCCCGTGGTCATCCACATGGCGGATATGCCCGCTGTGGGGCAATTCCCCCAGCAGGGCGCGGATCAGCGTGGTCTTGCCCGCGCCGTTCTGGCCGATCAGCGCGGTGAGCTGTCCGCAATGGATGTGCATGGATACGTCGTGTAACAGCGTCTGTCCGCCCCGCTGTACGCCCACACCCTCCAATCCTATATGACAAAGGGAACAATGGTGTTCCGGCATAATGTGCCTCCTTGAGTATAAACATTCAAGATATTATAGCATATTCAGGCAGGAGTTGTCAGGCATTTTACCGTATATTAAATAATGTAATAGTATTTTAAGGAGGCCTCCCCATGATTGCACTTGCCTGCGACCATACGTCCATCGAACTCAAGCACGAGATCATGAAGCTGCTGGACAGCATGAACCTGGAATATAAGGACTTTGGTACCAACGAAGCCGTGAGCTGCGATTACCCCATCTATGGCTACCGCGCCGCCAAGGCCGTGGCCTCCGGCGAGTGCGACCGGGGCATCCTCCTGTGCGGCACCGGCATCGGCATCGGCATCGCCGCCAGCAAGGTGAAGGGTACCCGCGTCTGCACCTGCTCCGATGTCTATAGCGCCGAACTCTCCAAGCGCCATAACAACAGCAATATCCTCACCATGGGCGCCCGCGTCGTGGGCATCGACCTGGCCAAAATGATCGCCACCCATTGGCTCACCGCTCCCTTCGAGGGCGGCCGCCACCAGCGCCGCGTCGATATGCTCACCGCCATCGAAAACGGCGAAGAACTGTAAGAGGGGACTCCGTCCCCTCTTAACTCCCCTGCCAGAGAGGGCGCTGCCCTCTCTGGACTCTCCCGCGAAGGGTCTTCGACCCTTTCGAAACCCATGCGGGGATGGCGTTGCTTGGCGTTCTCCGAGCAGGGGTCACGGCGCATGACAGATGCGCCGCGACGCAATACCCGTACGCCTTGGCTCTCCCTCCGGGAGAGCTGTCGCCTTTAGGCGACTGAGAGGGCTGCCACGCACTCAATTCCGCATTCCGAATTCCGAATTTCACCGGAGGCCATCATGTACATCGCCGACACCCACTCCGACACCCTCTTCGCCATGGCTTTCCAGCCGAACGATCCCCTCATGATCACCCCCGATCGCCTGCGCTCCGGCGGCGTGACCCTGCAGGTCTGCGCCCTGTGGACGGGGCGCAAGGGCAACAAGGGCGACGTGGACGCCATTGTGGCTGCCGAGCTGGCCGCCATGCCCCGCCTGCTGGAGGCAGGCATCCGCAAGGTGGATGACCCTGCCGAGGCCAAGGACGGCGAGCATTGCTTTATGCTCTCCGTGGAGGGCGGCGAGGTGTTCGAGAAGGGCATCCACACCGTGCAGGAGTGGCGGGACAAGGGCGTGCGCATGGCGGCGCTGCTCTGGAACAACGAGAATGCCATCGGCTACCCTGCCAAGTCCGGCGACAAGCGCGGCCTGACGGCCTATGGCCTGCAGGTAGCCAAAGAGATGCAGCGCGTGGGCATGGCGGTGGACGTGTCCCACCTGAACGAGGCAGGCTTCTACGATCTGTTCAACAAGACCGACAAGCCGCCCATGGCCAGCCACAGCTGCTGCCGCAAGCTCTGCGACCACTTCCGCAACCTCACCGATGAGCAGCTGCGGCTGATGATCCGCGAGGGCGGCTTTGTGGGTGTGAACTTCTACCCCCACTTCCTATCCGAGGACGGCAAGGCCGATGCGGCGCTCATTGCCCGGCACATCGACCACATCTGCCAGCTGGGCGGCGCGGAGATCGTGGGCTTCGGTTCCGATTTCGACGGCATCGAGGTCACCCCCGCCGATGTGAACCACCCCGGCGAGATCCCCAACATTTTCACCGAGCTGCGTAAGCTGGGTTACGATGACGCCGCCATTGCGGGCATAGCAGGCGAGAACCTGCTGAAGTATTACCAGCGCATTGCCTGATCCATACACACCAAAAAGCACGATGCAGCATCGTGCTTTTTTTGTACCCGTTGACCGTTCACTTCGTTAAAATGACCGATGAGCCGTTTTTCCACCTTTCTGCCGAAAAAGCTGCTATCATGGTGCCTGAACAAAACACAGGAGGCGCTTATGGAAGCCATTCACACCACGAACCTGACCAAGCAATACAAGCACCTGACGGCCGTTGACAGGCTGAACCTGACCATCCACCAGGGGGAATTGTTCTCGCTGCTGGGCATCAACGGGGCAGGCAAGACCACCACCATCAAAATGCTGTCCTGCCTGTCCATGCCCACCGCAGGCGACGCCCTTGTGGGTGGCAGCAGCATCCTCAGCGATCGTCAGGCGGTGAAGCGCATCATCGGCGTTTCTCCCCAGGAGACCGCCGTGGCGCCCAACCTTTCCGTGAAGGAAAATCTGGAATTGATGTGCGGCATCCACGGTCTCTCCAGGGAAAAGCGTCAGGAAAGGATCACCGAACTGGCCTCCCAGCTGAAGCTGCATGACATCCTGAACAAAAAGGCGGGCAAGCTCTCCGGCGGCTGGCAGCGCCGGGTGAGCATCGCCATGGCGCTGATCAGCGATCCCTCCATCCTCTTTCTGGACGAACCCACCCTGGGGCTGGACGTCATTGCCCGCAGCGAATTGTGGGACATCATCCGCAGCCTGAAAGGCAGGGTGACCATCATCCTCACCACCCACTACATGGAAGAGGCCGAGGCCCTGTCCGACCGCATCGGCATTATGAAAAACGGCAGGCTGCTGGTGGTGGGAACCGCCCGGGAGCTGATGGAGCAAACCGGAGCCGCCAAGTTTGAGGATGCCTTTATCACCATTGTCAAGGAGGCCAAATGATGAGAATGCTCACCTTTGCCAAGCGCTGCGCCAAGGAGATCCTGCGCGACCCGCTGAACCTGCTCTTCGGCCTGGGCTTCCCCATTGTGCTGCTGCTTTTGCTCAGCGCCATCCAGGCCAATATCCCCGTGCCAATGTTCGAGATCGCCCACCTGGCTCCCGGCATTGCGGTGTTCGGCCTGTCCTTCATGACGCTCTTCTCCGCCACCCTGGTAGCCCGCGACCGGGAAAGCGCCCTGCTGCAGCGGCTATACACCACGCCCCTGAAGGCTGTTGACTACATCCTTGGGTACATCCTGCCCATTCTGCCCATTGCCGTCGCCCAGAGCGCTGTGAGCTACCTCATCGCCGTGGCGCTGGGGCTGCCCCTGAGATTGAACATCCTCCACGCCCTTGTGCTGATCCTGCCCATCGCCCTGTTCAACATTGCCCTGGGGCTTTTGTGCGGCAGCTTCTTCAACGTGAAGCAGGTGGGCGGCATCTGCGGTGCGCTGCTCACCAACCTGTCGGCTTGGCTCTCCGGCATCTGGTTTGATCTGGATCTGGTGGGCGGCGTTTTCAGCAAGATCGCCAACCTGCTGCCCTTCGTCCATGCGGTAGAATTGGAGCGCGCCGCCATCAGCGGCGGCATGACCGATGCCTGGCCGCACCTTGCGGTGGTGCTGGGCTATGCCGCCGTGACCACCCTGGGCGCGGTGCTGCTCTTCCTGCGGCAGATGAACCGGCAATAAGCGCATCACGTCCCGCATCCCGGCCATACTATGGTCGGGAATTTTTGTTTGGGAGGCGCCCATGATCCGCACCGAAAACCTGACCAAGCTCTACACCATGAACGGCAAAACCGTCACCGCCCTGGATCATGTGACCCTACGGGTGCAAAAGGGCGAGTATGCCGCCATTGTTGGCCCCAGCGGCAGCGGCAAAAGCACCCTGATGCACCTGTTGGGCTGCCTGGACACCCCCACCTCCGGCAGCTATCGCCTCCACGGGCGGGATGTGTCCACCCTGGGCAAGGACGAGCTGGCGCAGGTGCGGGGGCAGGAGATCGGCTTTGTGTTCCAGGGCTTTCAGCTTTTGCCCCGGCTCACCGCCGCAGAGAACGTGGCCCTCCCCCTGCTTTTGTGCGGCATACCGCCCAAAGAGCGCGCCGCCGCTGCCCGCGCCCTGCTGGAGCAGGTGGGACTGGGAGAGCGCCTCCACCACACCCCCAACCAGCTTTCCGGCGGACAGCAGCAGCGGGTGGCTATTGCCCGGGCGCTGGCGCGGAACCCCGCCGTGCTGCTGGCGGATGAACCCACCGGCAACCTGGACGCCCAGGCCACCGCCGATGTGCTGCACCTGCTGGACGAACTGCACCGCGCAGGCCGCACCATCCTGCTCATCACCCACGATTCGGTGGTGGCGCAGCGGGCAGAGCGGCAGATCACCATTGCTGCTGGCCGCATCATCGGCGATTCCGCCAAAGATATTCCTGTTTTCTCCAAATTTTCTCCAAAAATTATTACAAAATGATTGCAAAACCTCTTGATTTATTTCATAATTTATCGTACAATCATTTTAGCGCCATCTATTTTGGGTGCAAAAGAGGAAGGATGTACGATTATGGGCAAGCGCATTCTGCTGGTTGACGACGAGCCTTTGATTCTCAAGGGGCTGAAATATACTTTGGAGCAGGAAGGTTACGAGACCGACAGCGCCATGGACGGCGAGGAAGCCCTCGCCAAGTTCTTTGCGACGCCCTACGATATGATCCTGCTGGATGTGATGCTGCCCAAGCTGGATGGCATCAGCGTGTGCCAGCGCATCCGCGAGCACAGCAATGTGCCGATCATCATGCTCACCGCCAAGGGCGAGGATATGGACAAGATCCTGGGCCTGGAATACGGCGCTGATGATTACATGACCAAGCCCTTCAACATCCTGGAGGTCAAGGCGCGCATCAAGACCATCCTGCGCCGCGCTGGCGGTATGCAGCCCATGGAGGAGAAGAAGATCCTCCGCGTGCGGGACATGGAGGTCAACCTGGTGAAGCGCACGGTGACCCTGGCAGGCAAGGAGGTTCGCCTCACCGCCAAGGAGTTCGACCTGCTGCAACTGTTCATCAACAACCGCGGCAAGGTCTTCAGCCGCGAGCAGATGCTGGAAACCGTGTGGAAGTACGACTACACCGGCGACGCCCGCACTGTGGACGTGCATATCCGCCGCCTGCGCGAGAAGATCGAGCGCAACACCTCCCAGCCGGAATTTATCTTTACCAAATGGGGAGTTGGTTACTATTTCACGGACAAGGACTAAGCTCCTGCCTTGGGCCAGCATCAGGTGGAAGATCCTGCTGGCCTTTCTTTTGATTATAGGCAGTTCTTTCGCCATCATGGCCACCTCTCTCACCAACCTGGTCAGCGAGCATCTTTATGAGCAGCGCATCCGTCAAGACAGCCTTTCTGTAGAAAAGCTGGCCACGACCTTTGCGCCGCTTTTTCAGTCTGCCCAGGCGGACGCCCTGCAGGAAGCGCTGGTGTCCTCCGGCGGCGAAATGGGCGGCCGGCTGATGATCATCGATGAAGACGGCAAGGTGCAGTTCGACAGCTTTTCCCAGCTGTGCGGCGTGCGCCTGCAATTGCCGGAGGTCCTCTCCGTGCTGACCGGCGGGCAAAGCACCGCCTATGGCATCCACCACCTCAGCAGCAGCCAGCGCTCCCTTACCGCCGATGCGGCAGACGAATATGTGGCCTACTGCACCGCCAGCCTCATCGGCACCCGCGGGCGGCTGGGCGTGCTTTTGTTTGTGGCGCCCGTGCAGGAAATGATGTCCAGCCTGAACCAGGTGCAGCAGCAGCTTTTGAGCGTGTTCCTGGCCGTGGCCGTGGCGGCGCTCATCGTGGCGCTGGTGTTCTCCCAGATCATCACCAAGCCCATGGCCGCCATGACCCGCACCATCCAGAAGATGGGCAAGGGCGACCTTTCCGCCCGCGTGAAGGTGCGCGGCTCCGGCGAGATCCGCCAATTGGCCGAAAGCTACAACACCATGGCCGAGCAGCTGGAAAGGCTGGATCGCAGCCGCAACCAGTTTGTTTCCAACGCCTCCCATGAATTGAAAACGCCCCTGGCCACCATGAAGATCCTGCTGGAAAGCCTGATCTACCAGCCGGATATGCCTGCGGAGCTGCGGGCAGAATTCATGCAGGACATGAACCACGAGATCGACCGCCTCACCGGCATCATCACCGACCTGCTCACCCTGACGCAGATGGACAGCCGCCGCATGGAGCTGCACCCCTCCATGGTGAATCTCTCCGAGCTGGTGGAGGAGACCCTGCGCCTTTTGACCCCCGCTGCCGAGCAGCGCGGACAATGCCTTACCGGGCAGGTCACCCCCGGCTGCAACCTGGTGGCCGACCGCTCCAAGCTGGGGCAGATCATCTACAACCTCACCGAAAACGGCCTGAAGTATACCCCAGACGGAGGCGAGGTCACCGTGACCTTGACCACGGAAGGCCGCACCGCTATCCTCACCGTGCAGGACAATGGCGTGGGCATCCCCCCGGAGGATCAGGGGCATATCTTCGAGCGCTTCTACCGGGTGGATAAGGCCCGCTCCCGGGAGACCGGCGGCACCGGCCTGGGCCTGAGCATCGTGCGGCAGCTGGTATCGCTGCACAAGGGCGTGATCACCGTGGACAGCGCACCGGGCAAGGGTTCCACCTTCACGGTGAAGCTGCCCATGGACGGCAAGGAGGTATCTGCATCATGAAAAAGCGCGTGTTGATCCTCCTTTTCTGCGCCCTGCTGCTCACCGGCTGCTCCCCCATGGGACTGCCCATGGGCGGCACCTCGGCCACCAATGTTCCCGGCACCAATCCCATTCTGCCCCAGGCCCAGGCGCCCGCGGCCCTGGATAGCCGCGAGACCGCCACCCTGTACTTCCGCTACCTCTCCGAGCCTTTCCTGGCGCAGGAGACCCGCAGCATCACCCATTCTCCCTCCAAGCCCTACGAGCTTTCCCTGCTCACGGAGCTGCTCTCCGGCCCCGGCTCCCATTCGGCTGACCTCACGGCCCTGTTCCCCGCCGGGACCCAGGTGCTTTCCACCGTGACCCAGGGGCGCACCCTGTTTGTGACCCTGAGCCGGGAGATCCTCTCCGGCTACCCGGACGATGCCAGCGTCACTCCCCAGGAGCAGCAGCTGCGCCGCCAATTGTGTATGCAGAGCATCGTGGCCACCATTACCGAGAACTGCGATATCGACCAGGTTCAAATTCTGGTGGAGCAGACCGGCAATGCCACCGGCAGCCTGCGCCTGCAGGAGAGCTACTTTATGGCCGATCCCCAATCCACCGCGCTGGTGGGAACCATGTCCCGGGACGAGAGCCTCCTGCTCTCCCCCGGCAGCACCATGGAGCTGATCTGCCACCTGTGGCGCAGCCGCGACTGGCAGCGCCTGTACCAGTACATTGCCCTGCGGGATCCCTCCACCGGCGTGGAGCGGGTGAACTACCGCGATTTTGTGACCGCCATGGAAAACCTGCCCATGCTGTCTGCCTATGAGATCAGCGGCGGCAGCGTGACCCAGGATGGCACGCTGGCCACCTACTCCCTCACCGCCACCACCCTGAAGGCCAGCCGTGAGACCACCCACCAGGGGTGCATCCTGCGGCTGTGCCGTGAGGGCGGCGTATGGCGGATCACGCTGAACCAGCTCACCGGCTGGCTGGAGGTGCTGTGATGATGAAGCGTATCCTGTGCCTGATGCTGGTGTTGTGCTGCACCCTGACGCTGACCGGCTGCGTTTCCACGCCGGAGAACAATGCACCCGCTGCGCCCACCCTGCCCCCGGCCGAGGCGAAATTCGCCCCGCCGGTGGGGGACATTGCCCTGAACCACACCGCCACCGCGCCGCTGTATCTGCCCAGCACGGACGGGCAGCGCCTTTTGACGGAATACGTTCCCCTGTCGCTGAACCACAGCCGCCACAGCGCCCAGGTGATGGTGGAGGCGCTGCTCCAGCACCCCGCCACCCAGACCACCCAGGCCCTGGGCAATGGCGTGACCCTGAGCCTGTATGGCGCTCAGCCCGTAGAGGTCTCCAGCGGCGTTTGCACGGTGAACCTGGCCGCCAACGCCCTGCAATTGGATCAGCAGAGCCTGTATAAGGTCTGCGCGGCCATCACCGCCACGCTGTGCGAGATGGACGATATTCAGTATGTGAACTTCCTCGTGGCCGACCAGGCCGTGAGCATGGACATCACCGGCAATCTGCCCCTGGGCGGGCAGACCGCCCACCCCGGCGAGGAGCTGACCGTGCTGTGGGAGCAGACGGACGCCCGCCGCGCCCCCCTGGGCGAGGATCCCGCCACCATTCCCGTGACCGCCGTGGCCACGCTGTATTTCCCCCTGGCCGATGGCTCCGGCATCGCCGCCGAGACCCGCAACCTCACCTTCCCCGGCCAGTCGGCAGACCAGTTGGCTGCGGGGCTGATCAGCGCCCTGTCCGCAGGTGCGCAATACCTTTCCGGCACCTCTTCCATGCCCGATATGGCTGCCCTCATGTCCGCCCCCGTCCAGACCACCGAGCTGGACGATGGCGGCCGCATGGTGAACGTGTATTTCCACGCCGGGCTGGAAAACACCCTGCGCCAGGCGCAGGTGGATATGCCCTGCTTTATCAGCGCGGTGACCTGCACACTATCAAGCTTTATCCCCTCGGTGTCCTCAGTGCGGATGTACATCGGCGCCACGCCCCTCACCAGCCTGTACAGCGCCGTTCACGGCAACCTGATCTTCCAGGGCGGGCTGATGCAGCGTCCACAGTTTGCTCCCTACCTGATGGATCAGGTGACGCTGTACCTGTCCTCCGGCGACAAGCTGAAGCCCGTGCGCCGTGCCCTGCCCCACCGCCAGTCCCGCGACCCCCGCACCCTGCTGGCCGAGCTGATGGAAGGCCCCACCCAGCAGGAGCTGGACGCAGGCTATGAGCCTGTGCTGCCCGAGGGCCTGGACAAGAGCGACATTCTGGGTATTTCCCTGCAGGGGGACACGCTGCTGTTGAACCTGTCCTCCCGCTGCGCCGATCTGATCCGCACCCAGGCCGCCTCCTGGGAGCAGATCGTGTGCTACAGCCTGGTGAACACCCTGGGCGAATCCATGGGCGCACAGCGGGTACGTTTCTTCTTTGACGGACAGATGCTGGAGGAGCTGGGCGGCACCCTGTACTGGGGCGGCGAATTCCTGGTGAACCCCGGCATAATCGACCAACCCCTGGGGTGATCTGCATGGCAAGCATCATTGTACTGATCGCATCATTAGGCGTGGGCGCTCTGCTCACCGCCTGGGCAGCGCTGACCCTTGTGCAAAGGCGCTGGCAGCACCCGTGGCATTTGTCGCGCCCTCTATTCAGCCTGCGGCACGTGACCATCGAGGGTGAGCTGCTGCTCACGCCCCGGCACATGACCGCCGCCCACCTGCCCTTTGACCGCACAGAGCAGCCCCGGGTGCAATCCGGCGCGCTCTTGTGGGCATCGGCCATCACCGTGACCCACGCCCTGGCCGACGAAGCCGACCGGGCAGCCCTTCTTGCCGCCGTGAAGCCCCTGGGCTTTACACCGGAGAAGTTCCTCGCCCGCTGCCCCATTCTGGACAAAGTGCAGCATGGCGGCCTGCCGGGGTACATCGTGCGGGACGGAAGCGGCCAGCGGGCTTATTTCCTGGCTGCGCCCCATGCCCTGCTAGATGCCTGCACCCTTGTGTGGGAACAGCAAGAGCGCCCCAAGACCCCGCAGGACATCGCCCGCTTGCCCGCCGCTGCCCCCGGCCTGTATGGCTTGGCCATGGCCACCGTGGAGCAGGGCTGCATCGGCCCCTTGACCTATCTGGGTTCGGTGCAGGTAGGCGTTACCCCGTGCGACCTTTCCCCGCTGGACGCCCTGCGGGAGCGCGGCCTCACGCTGCACATTCTTCCCGCCGATGAACAACCCGCTGCCCCTGCGCTGCACATTGGTCGCCAGCCCACGGGTGCCAACAGCTTTACCGTGCCGGAGGCCCATGGCTGCGGCTTTGTGCAGGATATCCTTGCAGGCTGCCAGCAGGAACGCCAGCTGCTGCGCAAGGCGCTCCCTGCCCTGGGGTGGAGTTTGCTCTGGCCCCTGCTGATCCACCTGTTCATGCACTACGCCATGGGCAGCGCTGCGCCTGCCGCGCTGTGGGTGATGCTCTTCACCCATGCCTTCGCGCTGATACTGCCGCTGCTGGCGCAAAAGCAATACGCGCTGCTGGCGCTGCCCGTGCTGGCCGCCCTGTGGCTGGTGGTACAGCCCACGGCGCTTTCGGGCGCGTTCTGCCTGGTGGCAGGGCTTGCCCAGGCCTTTGTGACCCGTCTGCTGCTTTCGGCTTTGGAATGTTCATGAAATTCCGATAACTGTTCATAATCCGTTCACGCCGTGGACAAAATTTCTGCGTATACTTGTCTCGTAACCACAAAAGGAGGTTTGATCCATATGAAAAAGCATTTGCTTGGATATGTTGCCATTGCCCTGGTGTGCATGATGGTCGGCTCCACCATCACCCTGGTGCAGAATCCTACCGCCCAGGCTGAGGAAACCACCGTGGTGGTCACCAGCCCCTTCACTGCGGCCATCGCCGAGGTGCGTGGCAGCGTGGTGGGCGTGAACAACTACCAGACCGTGCGCTACTCCAACGGCAATAGCTACGGCCTGGACGATTTCTTCGACAGCTTTGGCTTTGGCGGTTTCGGCGGCTTTGGCGGCTATGGCAATGGCTATGGCAATGGCTACGGCAGCAGCCGCGGCATTGAGGAACAGGTACAGGAGGTGCTGGCTGGCACCGGCTCCGGCGTGGTGGTTGGCGAAGGCTATGTGCTGACCAACTTCCACGTGGTGGAAGACGCCACCCGCCTGGAGATCTCCGTGAAGGAGGAAGGCAAGGAGGAACCCACCACCTACGCCTCCACCCTGGTAGCCTATGACGAGAACCTGGACGTGGCGGTGATCTACGCCCCCGAACTGAAGCTGACCCCCGTGAAGCTGGGCAACAGCGATTCCCTGCAGGTGGGCGACTGGGCCATCTGCATCGGCAATCCCCTGAGCGAGCAGTTCACCGGCACGGTCACCGTGGGCATCGTGTCCGCGCTGGATCGCGCCGTGTCCTCCACCAACTATGACAAGTATGGCCGCAAGGAGACCATCACCAACACCATGATCCAGACCGATGCGGCCATCAACTCCGGCAACTCCGGCGGCGGCATGTTCTCCGTGAATGGCGAATTGATGGGCATCCCCACCCTGAAGTACACCGGCTCTGTTTACAGCGGCGCCACGGTGGAAGGCATCGGCATGTGCATTCCGATCAACGCGGCCAAGCCCATCATTGAGGATGTGCTGAACAACAGCCTCACCCAGAACGTGAGCAAGACCGCCTCCGCTGCCGAGGACACCACCAACAGTTCCCTGGTGGGCAAGCCCCGCATGGGCGTGAGCGTGTCCAACATCAATCCCAACTACTCCCTGGTGCTGCAGGGGCTGATCCCCAAGGGCGTGCTGGTGAACGAGGTGGACGCTGGCTCCCCCGCCGAGACGGCTGGCATCCTGCCCGGCGATATCATCGTGGATGTGAACGACACCGTGATCACCCACAATGATGAGATCAACGCCATCATCCGTACCAAAACCGTAGGCGACACCCTGAAGGTGAAGGTCTACCGTGCCGAGGGTATGCTGGAGCTGATGGAGAAGGACACCATCAATGAAGAGGACGTTCCCGATGGCGAGTACGTTGACCTGGAAGTGGTACTGGCCATTGTGGATCAGGTGAAACAGTAAACCCCACGCAAAAGCGGCGGGAGCCATCGCTCCCGCCGCTTTCTTTATTCTGCCACGCCGTATTTCATGTTCACCAGCGTGGCGTATTCCTTCACGTCGCCCACGCGCACATAGCCGAAGGTGCCGCTGGCCGCCAGGTGCCAGGTGCCTTCTTCCTCCGGCAGCACCACATGGTACCAGCTGTCGCAGTCCGCCAGGATCTGCATGGCCGTGCCAGCGGGCAGGGTCTGCTTCACCTCACCATCAGGAGACAAGTACAGGCTGATCTCCCCGCTGCATTGCGCCACCGCAGGGGGCGGCGCCTGCCCGTGGTCGTCTATGACGTAGGAGCCGCTCATCCAGCCCACGGTGTCGCCAATGCGCAGCTGATACCATGGCCACTCGGTGCCCGGCGCACTGTCCAGCTTTTCGCCAATGGCCCAGCGGTACACCCCCAGGCTGCGGGACTTGCCGGTGGGCTTCTCCCGCAGGTTGGCCGTGTGGACATACGTGCCGCCAATGCCGCTCCAGGGCGCATTATCCAGCGCCTGCAGCTTCTCCTGGGCGTTAGGGAATTCAGCGGCAGTCATGATGTCCAGCCGGGCAGGCTTGCCCACCCAGTAGCTTTTCATGCCGCCCAGGCGGCCACCCTGCACCTGGATCAGCTGATAGGCATACGCCGGGTAATCGCTGGTGACCTTCACTCCGTTTCCCTGCTCGTCCAGGTTGGTGTAGGAATACACATAGCTGCTGCCTTCATATCCGCCGATGTAGAAGATCTCCTGCCCATACTCAATGGTGGGCCACACCATGATGACCTGCCCCAGGTTGTTGTATTTCGGCCGGGCGTTGATGGCAAAGTCCTCCCCTTCCTGCAGGAAGGTGTCCGAGGCCACCCAGACCTCCCAGCCTGTGCCCGGCGTGTCATCGCCCGCCACCAGCAGGGTGGTTCCTTCGTGATTCAGCGCCATAAGGAGCATCTGCCGGTTTAGCTCCGGATACTCCTTGTTGGCCTCATTGATCAGCACGCCGCACAGGCAGGCGTCCCCCGCAAAGGGTGTGGAGGCCAACGCCTGGCGCGCTTCTTCCGGCAAAGTTTCGCCAAAGGTCTCGATGGAATAGACGTGGTTTTCACCCGAATCGATGGTCCAGGTCTCGCCACGGGCGGCCATGGCAGGCCACAACAGCAATAGAAGAACTACCACCAGTTTCTTCATTTGTCTCACCTCTGCCCATACAACGGCGCAGCAAGGGAGATTCTTCCTGTAAATTGCATAAAAATTCCCCAGGGCGATTCGTTCGCTCTGGGGAATTGTGTGATTTACCACGGAATCATTTCGCCAGTTAACTTGAGCCAATGGATGCGGATATCGCGGTTGTGCCGTGCCGCATTCTTGGGGTCGTTCTTCTGCACCTCGGTCATGGTGCGGGGGAAATGCACGCAGGTGTGACCGTCGAAGCCATTGTCCGCAATGCCGCCGGAAAGGTGGGGCATGTTGGGCATGGAGGCAATGCACCAGGTACCGTTGGCCAGGCGGACGTACACGGGCTTTTCATTCCAGCTCCATTGGTTACCCCACACCTCATACATGATCTGAGCGTCTTCCTTGGTGAGGGGTTCGGAGTCGGCATGGTGGCCGGCGGAGTACAGGCGCATATTCCATTGCTTGCCGGAAACAGGCTCATACACGGTAAAGTTGCGGTTGCGCTGGAGATAGGGGCTGATGTCGTCATACCAGTGCAGCAGCTCCAGGTTCGCGCCGCCGGGGGCAACGCCCTTGGCCACATTGGAGGATAAGCTGGTATCCATGCCCACGGCCTGGCCGCCGTAGAGCTTCGCCTGGGTAGCCGAGCCAGCCACGCCGTCCACCGGCAGACCGTTGCGGCGCTGGAAGCACTCCACCGCCCACACCGTGGAATAGTTGTACACATAGCCTTCCTCGCTGGACACGCCGATGGGGTAGTTCAGCTTGGCCAGAGCCTCCTGCAGCTGCTTCACCGCAGCGCCGGTGCTGTCGCGCTTCAGCTTCGTCCAGCCGCCCTCGGGTTCCGTGGCGGTGGGCTGATCCTCCGCGATCTCATTGTCGGAGCTATCCGGCACCTTGGTGGCCTGCTGCGCCTTGCTGCTGAACAGAATGGCATAGGTCTTGCTGCCCGCCACGCCGTCCGCCGTCAGGCCGTGCTGCTGCTGGAAGGCCGTCACCGCCGCCACCGTGCCGTTGCCATAGCTGCCGTCCACCAGGCTGGTGTAGTAGCCCAGCTCCTTCAGGCGCTTTTGCAGGTTGGTCACATCGTCGCCGGTGTCGTTCCGGCGCAGGGTGCGGGTGGGGATCTCATAACTGGTGCTGGGGTTGGAAGGCGTGGTGGTCGCAGAGGACTCGTTGGCCTTCTTGGCGCTGTCGGAGAACAGGATGGCGTAAGTTGCCTTACCTGCCAGGCCATCAGCAGTCAGGCCGTGCTTGCTCTGGAAAGCCTTCACCGCCGCCATGGAGCCGCTGCCGTACTTGCCATCGATGGAGCCGGTGTAGTACCCCAGCTCCTTCAGGCGGCTCTGCACGCTCTTCACATCATCGCCCTGATAGCCCCTGCGCAGGGTGCGGCTGGGAACGATATAGCCATTGTTGCTGCTGCCGGTATTGGAGGAACCGCTGTCCGGCGTGGTCGTCGTGGAACCGCCGGAAGAAGTGCCGCCGGAGAGCAGCGCCTCGATCTTTTTGAGGGTCTTGGTGCCAGCCAGGCCGTCAGCGGTCAGGCCGTTGGCGCGCTGGAAAGCCACCACCGCCCGCTGGGTGCCGGAGCCGAACTTGCCGTCCGCGCTGCCCGCGGAATAGCCCAGCTGGTTCAGCGCCTTCTGCAGCAGCTTCACCCGGTCGCCCCGGGAGCCGTACTTCAGCGTGTTGTAATTCCCGCCAAAATAATTGCTCGTGCTGCCGGAACTGCCGCTGCTGCCGGAAGACCCGCCCGCGGAGCCGGAGGTGCTGCCCTCCGCCCGGTCGTAAAGCAGGGTCAGGGTGGCGCTGCCAGCGGCGCCGTCCACCGTGAGGCCGTTATCCTTCTGGAACTGCCGCACGGCTGCCAGCGTGGTGGGGCCAAACTTGCCGTCCGTGCCGCCGGTGGCATAACCCAGGCTTACCAGCGCCTTTTGCATTCTCAGCACATCGTCGCCCCGGTCGCGGTAGCGCAGGGTTTTATAACTTGCGGCAAAGGCGGACGCGCAAAAAGACACGAGCATCACCGCAACGATGACCCCGCGCCAAATGTTCCGCTTGTTCATGCCGTATACCTCCCATACATACTGTATTTCATGTTGCAGTATAACAGGAAATTATACTTTTGTAAAGCAATATGACAAATATGTTACAATTCTAATTCCATTGGATGATGGAGCAGCTTTTCCGCCCCGGCCTCCAGCAATTCCTCTGCCTCCCGGAAGCCCCAGGTAACGCCGATGGGGTGCATCCCGGCATTGCGGGCGCAGAACATATCCACATTGGTATCCCCCAGGTAGAGGAAGTCCTCCGGTGCCACGCCGATCTCCCGTGCCACCGCCAGCGCCCCGGCGGGGTCGGGCTTCACCGGCACACCGTCGATCTGCCCCCGCACCACGGCGAAGTTGATCTGCGGGAAGAAATGCCGCACCACCCGGCAGGTATCCGCATGGGGCTTGTTGGAGAACACGCAGAGCTTCACGCCCTTTTCCTGCAAGCTTTCCAGCATCTGCACGATGCCCTCATAGGGCTTCGACCTATCCAGGTTATGCTCCTGATAATAGGCCTGGTACTCCCTGAACATGGCATCCGCCAGTTCTTCCCGCGCACCCACAGCCCGCCGCGCCAGCACCCTTGCGCCGTCCCCCACCATGTAGCGGTAGGCCGCCACGGGATGCTCCGGCAAGCCGTGCAGCCGCAGGGCGCGGTTCATGGCGAAGGCGATGTCCTCCAGGGTGTTGGTCAGGGTACCGTCCAGGTCAAACAAAACAGCCTGAATCATTGCAATTCCTCCACAAGAATAATTCGCTCCCCCATCAGGCAGAATAACCCATCATACCTGAAAAGGAGCGAAACCAATGCGACAATGGGATAAACAGCCCTCCAAGCCCCAGGCGAAAGCGCTGATCGACCGGCGGCAGATCATCCTTGGCAGCCTCACGCTGCTGGGCATGGCGCTTTTGCTGATCATCGGCCTCACGCCCCGCAGCGCCTCCGCGCCGGAGGACGAGCAGCTCACCCAGGTGGGCAGCTCCACCGTGCAGACCCTGAACGCGGACTGCGCGCTGATCCAGCACCTGACCTACGCCCCCTGTGGACATTCCCTCACCCGACGGCAGACCCTGCCGCCCGACCTGACCGGCAAGACCCGTGCCGACCTGGAGGCCGCCTACGACGCCTGGCAGGTCACCAGCTTCGCCCCCGGCGAGGTCACCATGGAGCAGTCCCTCAGCATGTATTGCCCGGAGCATATCATCCTCATGCCCGACGACAGCGGTATGCTCTGCATCTTCCAGAACAAATACGGCGATGCCCTCGCCCTGGTCGAGGCCCTCGATATCCCCCTCAGCGACCTCCCCGATTCCTACCAGGAAGAGATCCGCCCCGGCAAACCCTTCCCCACCCAAACCGAACTCTCCCAATGGCTGGAAGCAGCCGACAGTTAGGCAGAGGGCTCTGCCCTCTGCACTCCCGGTCAGGGCGCTGCCCTGACAACCCGCCAAAGGGCCATTCGGCCCTCTGGACTCCCATTCGGGGTGGGTGGTGCTAGGTGGTCTCCGAGAAGGGGTCACGGCGCGAATACGGTCGCGCCGCGACGCGAGGAATGCGGCTGAAAAATGTGTGGCGCACTCTCAATTCCGAATTCCGAATTCCGCATTCCGAATTAAACTTCCAGCAATCTCCCCATAATGTCCCTGCCTTCCGCCACCCACACGCCCTTCTCGGCGGTGGTTTCGTCCAGGCGGCTGGGGGTGCCGGGGTTGCGGCTGTCATAGATGGCAAAGGGAACGGGCTTTCCATCGTGGGTGCGGGTGGACATCAGGGTCTTGTGGTCGGAGAGCATCAGGATGCGGAAGTCGCCCAGCTCAGGCAGCTTTTCCAACAGGGGCTTCACCACTTCCTTGTCCAGCAGACGGATGGCCTCCAGCTTCTTGGGCAGGTCGCCCGCATGGGTCATCTCGTCGGGGGCTTCCACATGGATGGCCGCAAAGTCCGCGCCGTCCCGCAGGGCGTCCACAGCGGCCTGCACCTTGCCGGCATAGTTGGTGTCCAGGTCGCCGGTGGCACCGGGGATGTGGGGATGGGGCAGACCCATCAGGGTGGCAATGCCCCACACCAGCGGCACAGCGCTGATCACCACGCCGGACTTGCCGTACTTCTGCTGGAAGTTAGGCAGCAGCATGGCGCGGCCTGCGCCCCAGGGCCAGATCATGTTGGCAGGCAGCTGGCCACGGGCGATACGTGCCTGGTTGATGGGGTGATCCTTCAGCACCTGATAGCTCACCTGCATCAGCTGGGTGATCTCATCGGCATAAGCGCCGGTGGGATAATGCTTACCCACGTCCTGCTCCAGCACGTTGTGGGGTTCGGTGGTGTGGAACACCGCATCCGCCGCCACATTGCCAAACACGCCGATGTGCCGGAAGGTGCGGCTCACATGGATGTGCAGCTGCACCTTTTCTGCTGCCGCAGCAAAGCGGGGATCGGCGATCAGGTCGTTCATGAGGGTCTCGGCTTCGTCGCCCTCGATGTTGCCGCCGTTGTGGCTGTGGATGATCAGCTCATCGCCGATCTCCTCCACCGCGCACAGGTTCACGCGCATGGAGACCTGGCCGGGCTGCAATGTCACGTCCACGCCCGCTGCCTCCAGCACGCTGCGGCCGGTGTAGCAGTCACGGGGATCGTTGCCGAAGATGTTCAGAATGGCGGTATCGCTGCCCGCAGGCACGCCCGCAGGCACCGTCTGGCACCGACCCACTTCGCTGCCCGCCAGGATGCCCATATGGGGCAGGTCCAGGTATTCCAGGGGCGTTTTGCTGCCCAGCTCTGCAATGGGGTCGTCGCTCATGCCGTCGCCGATGATCAGTACATATTTCATGATTCTTTCCTCCTTATTCACACACAGCCTGCAGCTTTTCGGCGGTTTCCTCCAGGAGACCCAGGTCCCACAAAAGGCTGCTGGTCAGATACTTGTCACGGATATCCCTGCTGCCCAGCAGCGCATCCACCGTATCCTGATAGCTCAGCTTCAGGTCGGCGGGGGTCATGGGCATACCGCAGGACTTCATCAGCTGCCAGATGCTCTCGCGGCTGGGCAGCTCTTCCTTAATGATTCTCTGGATCTCCGGCCACTTCTGGGCAATGATCTGCAAGCGCTTTTCATGCTTGGCCGGGTCATTCTTGCGCACTTTTTCTTCCAGCGACAGGATTTCCGGCGCGATGTTGCCAAAGATGCGCTGCGCCTGCACCTTCCATTCCTCCTGAGAGAAGTCCGCCATGGCCTGGCGAGCCTTGTCCACATCGATGACATCGGTGGTGAGGATGTTCTCGTAGATCCACAAAACCAGCAGCGTGCCTACGCCCACCTGGATGCCGTGCAGATCGGAGGGGATATTCCCCCGCAGCGCCTGCATCTCCCACAGGTGGGAGAAATAATGCTCCAGCCCGCTGGCAGGGCGGCTGATCTCCGCAAAGGCCATGGAAATGCCGCTCAGCACCAGACCCTCCACCACGGCGGCCAGGGCGTCGTCCTCCCGGCGCATCAGGCCATCGGCATGGGCCACGATCTTCTTCAGGCTGGCGCGCACCAGACCGGCGATCTCCTCGCAATAGGGGTCGCCATACACCAGGTGGCTGATGCGCCACTCGCACACGGACACATACTTGGCCAGCATATCCCCCAGGCCCGCCTGCAGCATAATATCCGGCGCGGTTTTCAGGATGTCCGTATCGGCAATGATCACCTGGGGGCAGCCATTGTACAGGCTGACCTTCACCCGGTTCTGGATCATGGAGGAGGAGTTGGAGGCATAGCCGTCCATGCTGGGGGCGGTGCAGACCACCATGCTGGGCAGCTTGCAGGCCTTGGCCAGCACCTTGCAGCAGTCGTTGATCACGCCGCTGCCCACGGCCAACAGCACATCGCAGCTGGGATCAAAGGCCATGGCCAGGCTGCCCACGGCGCGCTCATCCGGCTCCATGCGGCCTTCGCCGGGAAACACGAAAGCCGTATAGGCAATGCCCGCCGCCTGCAGAGTGCCTTCCACCAGCGCACCGGCGGCCTTTTGGGTGTTGCAGTCCATGACCACAAAGGGCTTCTTGACCCCGATGGTCTCCATGCCCTCCGGCAGGCAGGCGATCACGCCCTTGCCCACCTTAAGGTATTTCAGCTCGCAGCTGTGATGCTTGCCGCAGGAGCAGTCATGCCCCCCAGGCGCAAGGATCTCGGCCAGCGACATGTCGGAAAAATGCTTGTCCATCACGGATACCTCCGCATAATAGTCTGTATTATTGTACGCTTGCCGGGGAGGGCAGTCAAGTTTTTTACTTGTCCTAAAAGGAAGGAAATCCCACTCTGTTGCGTTCTATCAGCAGAACCACAAAGGAGGAATGATGATGAAAAAGGTTCTTCGCTGCATTCTGCTGACTATCGCTATGCTTGCCTGTGCCATGGCTGCTTCCGCCGAGGAACCCGGCACCACCGCCCTGACGGAGATCTACGGCTACACCACCCAGGAGGTTAACGAGCAGTTCACCTTTGAGATCGACAACCTGACCGGAGGCGACATTTCCGTGAAGATGTACCCCAAGGCCCATCCGAACTGGGTATACACCTACACGGAAACCAGCTCCGGCGGCATCCAGACCACCTCGCCTTTCCAAAGCAGCTATGCGGATTATCCCGGCGAAAGCGTTGTGCGGGAGACCCTGCGCATGGCGCTGGAGGAAGGCTGGCTCTATACCTGGCAATGGGACGACCGCGGCCTTTTGCGCCAATGGATGATCGAATGGGATATTCCGCTGAACCAGGCGCTGAACACTGCCTTGGAGCAGGGAGATCTGTCCCCCGTGGAAGCCGTGACGGAGTTCTTCCACTCCTGCTATGGCACGGAAGACGCCTGGCCGGAGGCGGTGACCCAATGGCATGATAAAATTCAGCAATTGGTGCAGGAAAATTATCAGGGAAACGGTTGACAAGGCCGCGAAGGTGTGGTATCATACCCATGTTTGAAGAAGAGGCTTGCCCGTCTCTCACCTTGCGCGGCTCACGCTGCCGGGTCTCATGGCATCTTTCCCCGCAAGGGAAATGAATGTGTTCATGCAGCGACGGGTCGAGCGATCCGTCGCTTTTTCATTTGCGGCGGAGGGTCAAACGGAGATTTGGAGGTGTATGGTTATCGCAATCGATCTGATGATCAACGAGGAGATCCGGGACCGCGAAGTCCGCGTGATCGACGAGAACGGTGAACAGCTCGGCGTTATGCCCACGCAGCAGGCAATCGCACTGGCTGAGGAGCGCGGCCTTGACCTGGCCAAGATCCAGCCCACTGCCAAGCCGCCCGTCTGCAAGCTGCTGGACTACGACAAGTACCGCTACGAGCAGTCCAAGCGCGAGCGCGAAAACCGTAAAAATCAGCGGGTCGTGTCCATCAAGGAGGTCCAGCTCTCCGCCACGATTGAGGAGAACGACATTCTCACCAAGGCGAAGATGGCTACCAAGTTCCTCCAGGATGGCGACAAGGTCAAGGTTTCCATCCGCTTCCGCGGCCGCCAGATCACCCACAGCGAGATCGGCATGAAGGTCATGCAGGATTTTGCCAAGCGGTGCGAAGAAGTCAGCACGGTGGAACGCCGCCCGCTGATGGATGGCCGTCACATGATCATGATCCTGGCTCCCAAGGCTGCCAAGGCTTCCTTTGCGGAAAAGAAGGCCGCCCGGGAGAAGGCTGCTTCCAAAGAAGCTCAGCAGGATTAACCCCCAGTAAACAGCAAAGGAGGACCATTCCATGCCTAAGCAAAAGAGCCACCGTGGTGCTGCCAAGCGCTTCTCTTTCACCAAGAGCGGTATTGTGAAGCATAAGCAGATGAACGCCAACCATCAGGTTCGCCTGAAGACCACCAAGCGCACCCGTCACCTGCGGGCCGCCGGCATCGTGGACAACGCCGCCGAAGCGCGCACCATCCACAAGCTGCTGCCCTACAAATAAGCCAATAGCTGGCAAGGAGGTTTCATCACATGGCACGCATTAAGAGAGCTGTGAACGCTCATAAGAAACGCCGCAAGGTTATGAAGCTGGCGAAGGGCTACTGGGGCGCTAAGTCCAAGCAGTACCGCGCCGCTACTGAACAGGTTGCCCGCTCCCTGCGTTATGCTTACACCGGTCGTAAGCTGCGCAAGCGCGATTTCCGCCGCCTGTGGATCACCCGTATCAACGCCGCCGCTCGCCTGAACGGCATGAGCTACTCCACCTTTATCAATGGCCTGAAGAAGCAGAACATCGAGGTCAACCGCAAGATGCTGGCCGACCTGGCTGTGAACGATCCTGCTGGCTTCGCCAAGCTGGTGGAAATCGCCAAGGCGTAAGGTTCGCCACACAACACCTGCATTGAGAAGTGCAGGTGTTTTTTTGTGCAGCTATGCGCGAGGTATGTTCGTCCGCCACGTTGCGAAAAATGCCTACTGGGTGATGGATGCAGCGTGCGGGCGATCGCAGATCGCCCCTACAGATGCAAAGGATGGGAGGCGGTGGGGTAAGCGGCAGCACCACTCCCTCAGTCAGCGCAAGCGCTGACAGCTATCCGCAACCTCAATCGGCGCGAGCAAGCTCGCTTGTTTCGGTTGATTCGCTCAGTTCGCTTTTTGTCGCCACAGGCGACGCTCGCATCGCTCACCTCGAGGAGGGAGCCTTCGTTACTTCCCCCGCGTCGCGGCGCAACCGTATTTGCGCCGTGCCCCCTCCTCGAAGACCACCCAGCACCGCCCACCCCCAACGGGAGTCCAGAGGGCCGAACGGCCCTTTGGTGGTGGAGTCCAGAGGAGGCAACGCCTCCTCTGGCGGGTTGTCAGGGCAGCGCCCTGACCGGAGTCCAGAGGCAGAGCCTCTGGCGTTCCCATGAAAACAACCAATTTATATCCCATTTTCACCCTTCCAAGTTGGGGTGAGGTGTGGTATACTATTGGGTAGCGTGGTAAAAGGAGGGATGGGCGATGCCGGATTACCGGAACGAGGATGCTGCGACTGGCGATTTCATTGTGGTGAAGGCGCTGGAAAACGGTGTGAATCTCATCGGCATGACCCGCGGGCGCGACACGCGGCTGCTGCATACGGAAAAGCTGGATGCAGGCGAGGTCATCATTGCCCAGTTCACGGAGAACACCTCCGCCATGAAGATCCGGGGACGTGCCGAGATCTACACACGGCACGGCAAAGTCACCTCGGGAACGAATGAATAAGTCAACAATAAGAAAAAAGGAGCGATTTATCATGAGGAAGATCGGCGTACTGACTTCCGGCGGCGACGCACCTGGCATGAACGCGGCGATCATGTCCATCGCCAAGAGCGCTTCCCGCTTTGGTATGCCCCTGGTAGGCATCAAGCGTGGCTACAACGGCCTGCTGCGCAAATCCACCAGCATCAAGGAGGATATGCAGGAACTGGTTCTGGACACCGTGCTGGACATTGCTGACCGTCCCGGCACCTACCTGCGTACTGCCCGCTGCGACGAATTCCGCGATCCCGCCTGGCGCGAGGTCGCTGTAAAGACCCTCCACGACATGGAGATCGACGGTCTGGTGATCATCGGCGGCGACGGCTCCTTCCAGGGCGCTATGCGCTTGTGCGAGCTGGGCATCCCCTGCATCGGCATCCCCGGCACCATCGACAACGACCTGGCCTACACCGAAATGACCCTGGGCTACGAGACTGCTGTGCAGGTCTGCACCGAGGCCATTCGTTCCATCCGCGCCACCAGCCGCTCCCACGACCGTCCCCACGTGGTGGAGTGCATGGGTCGCCATTGCGGCGATATCGCCCTGAAGGCTGCCTGCGCCACCGGCTCCGAGATCGTGGTGGTTCCCGAGGTGCCGTGGACGGTGGAAGAAGTGGCTGCCCGCCTGAACAAGCAGATCGCCAAGGGCAACACCCGCGCCACCATCGTGCTGGCCGAGGGCTGCTGGGATTCCTTGGCCGAGCCCTTCGATATGTATGGCTTCCTGACCAGCCACGGCAAGCAGTGCTTCGAGGGTGAACCCTGGAGCGCCATGCGCTTTGCCTCTGTGATGAAGCGCCTGTGCGGCAACATTGAGGTTCGTTCCACCGTGGTGGGCTACACCCAGCGCGGCGCTTACCCCGTGGCCAAGGACAGCGCCTTCGCCTTCGAGGCTGGCAATGTGGCCGTGCGCCTGCTGCACGACGGCATCAGCAACCAGGTCATCGGCACCCGTCAGGGTCGCGTGTTCTATATGCCCATCGAAGAAGCCCTCAAGGCTCCCAAGAGCTTCCGCCACGATCTGTATAACCTGGTCAATGATATTGAGCAGCGCTAACAGTCGCAATCATACATCAAGAAGGGGAATCCGTCATGCAACAGATCTTTGCTGAACTCTTCTCCGGTGTTGTGGACATGGTTTCCATCGCCGGACTGAAGTCCCTGATCATGTTCGTCATTGCTGGCGTGCTGATCTACCTGGCCATCAAGAAGGACTACGAACCCACCCTGCTGCTGCCCATCGGCTTCGGCTGCATCCTGGCCAACCTGCCCGGTGCCATCGACGCCGTGACCGGCCTGAAGGCTCCCGCCGCCCTGGGTGAGGCTGGCTTCCTGAGCGTGCTGTTTGACGCCGGTATCGCCAACGAGCTGTTCCCGGTGCTGATCTTCATCGCCGTGGGCGCCATGATCGACTTCTCTCCCCTGCTGAAGGATCCCTCCATGATCTTCTTCGGCGCTGCTGCTCAGTTCGGCATCTTCGCCACCTTCCTGCTGAGCCTGGTGCTGATCCCCATCATCCCCGGCCTGGTGGCTGAGGGCGACCAGGACATGGTGCTGAAGCTGGCCTCCGCCATCGGCATCATCGGCGCGGCTGACGGCCCCACCACCCTGTTTGTGGCCAACCATTTCGAGCTGAAGGACTACATGGGTCCCATCTCCGTGGCTGCCTACAGCTACATGGCGCTGGTGCCTGTGATCCAGCCCCCGGTCATCAAGGCTCTGACCACCAAGAAGGAGCGCATGATCCGCATGGACTATCAGGAAGAGCGTTGCTCCAAGACCACGCTGATCCTGTTCCCCATCATCGTGACCATCGTGGCTGGCATCATCGTGCCTATGTCCGCTCCCCTGGTTGGCTCCCTGATGTTCGGCAACCTGATCCGCGAGTGCGGCGTGCTGGAGCGCCTGTCCAAGACCGCCCAGAACGAGCTGGCCAACCTGGTGACCATTGTGCTGGGCATCACCGTTGGCGGCACCATGGTGGCCGACAAGTTCCTGCACCCCACCACTGCCCTGATCCTGATCCTTGGCCTGTTCGCCTTCGTGTTTGATACCGCTGGCGGCGTGCTGTTTGCCAAGTTCCTGAACCTCTTCCGCAAGAAGAAGGTCAACCCCATGATCGGCGCTGCCGGTATCTCCGCCTTCCCCATGTCCTCCCGCGTGATCGCCAAGATGGCGCTGAAGGAAGACCCCAGCAACTTTATCCTGATGCAGTCCACCTCCGCCAACGTGTCTGGCCAGCTGGGCTCCATCGTGGCTGGCGGCATGGTGATCACCCTGGTGTCCATGCTGCTGGGCGGCTGATGATGAAAGGAGTTATCGACATGAAAAAGCTGATCGCCATTCTCCTGCCTCTTCTGATGAGCGCCACCGCCCTGGCCGAGGACACCATCGGTATCATCGGTTCTGCTGACGGCCCCACCAGCATCTTCGTGGCCGAGCAGTCCCTGCTGAGCAAGGGCCTGATCGTCACCGCCGGCGGCCTGTGCGGCGTGTTCCTGGTGCTGATCCTGTTCTTCTTCACCATCAAGATCATGCAGAAGATCCTCAAGTAATTGATGCAACCCCAGCCCTCCGTCCAGCAGCAGTTGGACGGAGGGTTTTTTCATCCAAACCACAGCAAAAGCCTCCCTTGTGTAAAGGGAGGTGGCAGCCGCTTGCGGCTGACGGAGGGATTGGACGCTGCTTGTACCACTCCGTTTGCAGATGTGCAAAGATGCAGCTTTCAATCCCTCAGCCCCTTCGGGGCAGCTCCCTTTACACAAGGGAGCCTTTTGGTGCTTGCCCCAACAACGCGCACCATCCAACAAGCCTATACACATAAATTGAAAGTCCCCATCCCCTCTTCCCCATGTGAAAAAACAGACAATTGTAAGCTCTTCCTTTTCATCGCAAAATGGTGTATGATATAGGTAGGGAAGTTTGTTCCTCTCCACTACACACACCGGAGGTTATGATAGATGAGCGCACAGCGCAAAACCAAGATCGTCTGCACCATGGGGCCCAACCTGTTTGAAAAAGACCTGGTCAAGCCCCTGATGCTGGCTGGCATGGACGTTGCCCGCTTCAACTTCTCCCACGATATTCACGAGAACCACCTCAAGCGCTACAACGAGGTCTGCCGCCTGCGCGAGGAGCTGGGCCTGCCCATTGCCACCATGCTGGACACCAAGGGTCCGGAGATCCGCATCGGCACCTTTGCCGACAAGCGAGTGCAGCTCCAGGCCGGGCAGCTCTTCACCCTCACCACCGAGGACATTCAGGGCGATGATGAGCGCGTCTCCGTCACCTACAAGGATCTCCCCCGGGACGTGCAGGTAGGCAGCCGCATCCTCATCGATGACGGCCTGGTGGGCATGACCGTGGAGCGTGTTACCGATACGGAGGTCTGCTGCAAGGTGCTGAACAGCGGCGTGATCTCCGACCGCAAGGGTGTGAATATCCCCGGCGCTCACCTGTCCATGCCCTTCATCAGCCCCAAGGATCGCGAGGACATCATCTTCGCCATCGATCATGGCTTCGAGTTCATCGCCGCCTCCTTCACCCGCTCTGCCGAGGACATTATGCAGATCCGCCACATCATGGCTGAAAAGAACTGCTCCAGCGTGGCCATCATTGCCAAGATCGAGAACATGGAGGGCGTGGAAAACCTGGAGGAGATCCTCCGCGTGGCCGATGGCATCATGGTCGCCCGCGGCGACATGGGCGTGGAGATCCCCTTCGAGGACGTTCCCGGATTGCAGAAGCGCATCATCAAGGACTGCGTGAAGGCTGGCAAGCCCGTTATCACCGCCACCCAGATGCTGGACTCCATGATGAAGAACCCCCGCCCCACCCGTGCCGAAGCCACCGACGTGGCCAACGCCATCTACGACGGCACCTCCGCCATCATGCTCTCCGGTGAGACCGCCGCGGGCGCTTACCCCATCGAGGCCGTGGAGACCATGGCGCGCATCGCCCTGAAGACCGAGGCGGACATCAATTACGTCGACCGCTTCTCCAACGCCAACTTCAATTCCAAAACGGACATCACCGCGGCCATCAGCCACGCCACCGTGACCTCCGCCCACGACCTGAAGGCCAGCGCCATCATCACCGTGACCAAGTCCGGCTCCACCGCCCGGATGATCTCCCGCTACCGCCCTGATTGCCCCATCATTTCCTGCACCACCAGCGAAACCGTGTACCGTCAGCAGAACCTTTCCTGGGGCGTAACGCCGCTGCTGATCGCCGAGGAAAAGAACACCGACGATCTCTTCGACCACGCGGTGGAAGCCGCCGTGCGCACCAAGATGATCCAGGATGGCGAGCTGGTGGTTCTCACCGCTGGCGTGCCGCTGGGCATTTCCGGCACCACCAACCTGATGAAGGTCCACGTGGTCGGTCACATGCTGGTGCGCGGCACCGGCGTGTGCGGCGGCCGCATCACCGCTCCCCTGCGCGTGGTGGATGATCCCCTCGAAGCCGCCGAGGACTTCCAGACCGGCATGATCCTCGTCACCAAGCAGACCAACCGTGCCATGCTGCCCCTTGTCCGCAAAGCCTCCGGCCTCATCCTGGAGGACGCCGACCCCGAAGGCCATGGCGTCATCGCCGGCATGAGCCTGGATATCCCCGTCATCATCGGCGCCGCCAACGCCATGACCATCCTCAAATCCGGCGCCGTCGTCACCATCGACGCCCAAAAGGGTACCGTCAGCTGCAACTGAGGCACGCCAGAGAGGGCGCTGCCCTCTCTGGACTCTCCCGCTTAAGGGTCTTCGACCCTTAAGAATCCCTTTCGGGGATGCCCTGCGAAGTGGTCTCCGAGCAGGGGTCACGGTGCGCAACGGGCGCACCGCGACGCGGGGGAAGCATCTTGGCTCTCCCTCTGGGAGAGCTGTCAGCGCTTGCGCTGACTGAGAGGGCTGCCCACGCACCTGTAGGGGCGATCTGCGATCGCCCGCCCGTCCACACACTCAATTATTCATTATTCATTATTCATCATTCATTCTTCATTTCTCCGGAGGCTCTCATGCAAACACTCTTCATCAACGCCAACGACTACGTTTCCCCCCGTGACCTCCACCTCGCCCTCCAGCGCCTGCTGCATCTGCCCGCCCACTACGGCTGCAATGCCGATGCGCTCTACGACTACCTCTCCGAGCGCCGGGAGACGGTGAACCTGTGCATCCTCTCCCACGGCAACGAGGATGTGGCCTCTGCGCTGCGCAAATGCGCCATGGTGGTGGAAGACCTGGGCGGCAGCGTGAAGGAGCTGTGATCCTATTCGGGCTGCGCACTTGCGCGGCCTGTTTTCTTGTGCTATAATGTTCCCATCGATATGCGAAAGGATGTTCTTGTTATGCGCTGCAGCTGCAAGGAATGCGATACCTACATGATCCAGGCCGAAAGCGACCACCTGGGCTGCGTTTGCCCGGAATGCGGCTACCGCTGCAACGATTGCCTGGGAACCAACACCGTGGTCTCCAAGGAGGCGCTGAAGGCGCTGGCCTTCGATCCCCGCTTCCAGCCCGGCGCGCTGGCTGAGAACTTCATCAAGCGCGATGAGGACGACTACGATGCCTGACCGGGTCATTCTCCATTGTGACTGCAACAACTACTTCGCCTCGGTGGAGCTGCTGGAGCATCCGGAGCTGCGGGACAAGCCCGTGGCCGTGGCCGGCGACCCGGAGGGCAGGCACGGCATCATTCTGGCCAAGAACAATGTGGCCAAGCGCTTTGGCGTACAGACTGCCGAGACCCTCTGGCAGGCGCGGCAGAAATGCCCCGGCCTCATCCTCCTGCCGCCCCACCACGACAAGTATGAGGAAATGAACCGCCGCGTCAACGCCATTTACCTGGACGTCACCGACCAGGTGGAGGCCTTCTCCATTGACGAAAGCTGGTTGGACGTCACCGGCTCCCGCAGGCTCTTTGGCGATGGGGTCACCATTGCGGATATGCTGCGCCGCCGCATCCGGGAGGAGCTGGGCATCACCATTTCCGTGGGCGTCAGCGACAACAAGACCTGGGCGAAAATGGGCAGCGATTACAAAAAACCCGACGCCACCACCCTCATCACTCGGGAGAATGTGCAGGATATCCTCTACCCCCTGCCCGTGGGCGAGCTGCTCTTCGTTGGCCGCGCCGCCGCCCAGACCCTCACCCGCCACGGCATCACCACCATTGGCAGCCTGGCCGGGTGCGACAAGGAGCTGCTCATCCGCTACCTGGGCAAGCAGGGCGAAAGCTACTGGAACATGGCCAACGGCCTTGACGACAGCTCCGTGCGCCGCTGGGGCGAAAGCGAGATGGTCAAGTCCATCGGCAACAGCACCACCTACGCCCATGACCTGGTGGGCTGGGATGAATTCCGCGCCGGTCTCATGCCCCTGTGCGACAGCGTGGGCGCCCGCCTCCGCGCCCAGGGGCTGAAGTGCCGCACCGTCACCGTGCAGATCAAGGATCCCAACCTGAAGGTGATTTCCCGGCAGAAGACCCTGTCCATGCCCACCAACCTCACCAGGCAGCTCTTTCAGGAATCCTGCGCCATTCTGGCTCAATGCTGGCCGGAGCGTTCCCCCATCCGCCTGCTGAGCGTCACCGCCTCCGGCCTGACGGACGAAAGCGACTCCACCCCTGCCCAGCTATCCCTCTTTGAGGAGGTCACCCCGGACAATCCCAAGCAGGCCGCCCTGGAAGCCGCGGTAGACAAGCTGCGGGGCCGGTTTGGCAAGGCCTCGGTAAAGCCGGGAACGCCGGAGGTTTGAAGAATCTGAAACCATACAAAAAAAGGAACCAAGGCGCATGACAGGCCTTGGTTCCTTTTTGTATTCGGCTTACTTTTTCAGCACCATCACGCCGTTGGCGGGCAGGATGATCTGCTGCGCGGTTTCGCCGGTGAGCAGGTCGGTGTAGCTTTCCGTCAGGGTGAAGCTTTGCTCCTGGCCGGAGTAGTTTTGCAGGAACACCGCGCCGCCCCGCTCAGTGGGAATCACCCCGGCGGGCAGCTCGTCCGGCAGGGCGCGGGTCAGCGCCAATTCGGCGGCGATATCGCCATAGATAGCATCCAGACCAGCCTGCTCCAGCTTGGCGGAGAGATAGTAGGCGGTGCCTTCGCCGTAACGGTTCCTGGACAGGCAGGGCATACCGGCATAGAAGTCGCTCTCAAACACGCCCAGGGTCTCCGCGCCGTGGTTTTCGGGGATCTCGCACAGCTCCCGGATGGCAAAGCGGCGGCCGTCGTTCATCACCAGGGCATTCTGGTCATGGGGATAGATAGCGTCCAGCTCGGTGCCGCGCACGCCCAGCACATCGATCAGGCCATTGGGGGTGCCGCCCAGGTACGCCAGGTCGAATTCATCCACCCAGCCGGAGAAATAGGTCATCAGCAGGGTGCCGCCCTGGGCCACATAGGCGCGGAGCTTCTCCTGGATGTTGTTTCTGAACATGAACAGCATGGGTGCCACCACCAGCTTGTAGCCGGCGAGGTCGGTGCATTCCCGCATATCCCGCAGGTCAATGTTGCAGCCCTGCTGCCACAGGCTCCGGTAGTGCATATTCACGCTGTCGTAGTAGCGCATATTCTTGGCATGGCCGGTCTGGGCATAGTCGATGGCCCAGCGGTTCTGGGTATCGTAAATGATGCAGACCTCGGCCTTCTGCTTGGGGGCATCGTAGAGGGGTTCCAGCGTTTCCAAGGCCTGACCCACCTGCGCCACGTCCTTGAACACACGATGGTTCTCGCTGCCGTCGTGATCCACCACCGCGCCGTGGAACATTTCCGCCGCGCCCCGACCCTTGCGCCATTGGAAATACATCACGCTCTGGCTGCCGTGGGCCAGCGCCTGCAGGGAGGACAGCAGGTGCATCCCGGGGCGCTTGAGCTTGTTGATGGGCTTCCAGTTCACCTGGGAGGGCGTGGACTCCATCAGCAAGAAGGGCTGATCCTTGAAGGAGCGCATCAGGTCGTGGTTCATGGCGAACTCAGCCGCCCGCTGCACATCGTCGCCGCTGTGCCACTCGGGGTAGCTGTCCCAGGACACCACGTCGATGGCCTCCGCCAGGTCGAAGTAGTCATAGTCCCAGAAGCGCTCCATCAGGTTGGCGGTGCAAAGCAGCTCCGGGTTCACGGCCTTCACCGCGTCCCGCTCGTTTTCGATGAAGGTCTTGCATTGCCAGGTGGCAAAGCGCCGCCAGTCCACCCACATGGAGGTGTTGCTCACCTCGCCCATGGGGCCGGGAGCTTCCACCTGGCTCCAGTCGGTGTAGCGCTGGCTCCAGAAGGACGTCCACCAGCACTTGTTCAGGTTCTCCAGGCTGCCGTATTTGTTCTTCAGCCATTCGCGCCACTTATCCTGGCACAGGGGGCAGCGGCAGTCGCCGGAGTATTCGTTGCTCAAGTGCCACAAGATCACCGCCGGGTGGCTGGCATAGCGCTGGGCCAGGGCGGTGTTGATGGCGCGCACCTTCTCCCGGTACACCGGGGAGGTGAGGCAATGGTTGTGGCGCTCGCCGAAGTGCATCCTCTGCAGCCTGTCGTTGACCCGCAGCACCTCGGGGTACTTCTGCGCCATCCAGGCGGGGCGGGCGCCGGAGGGAGTGGCAAGAATAATATGGATGCCGCCCTTCCACAGCCGGTCGATGACCTCATCCAGCCAGGCGAAGTCATACACGCCCTCCTGGGGTTCCAGCCGCGCCCACGAGAAAATGCCGATGGACACGCAGTTCACATGGGCCTTGTGCATCAATTCCACATCACGGTCCAGGATATCGGGTCGGTCCAGCCATTGGTCGGGGTTATAGTCGCCACCGTGGAGAAAGTGGGGAAAGCGGGGTGTAAAGCTCATAAGCGATTCTCCTTGTGAGTTGCTATCCCTATTTCACCACAAACACCGGGGTTTGTAAAGTGCTTCTTTGCTGTTTTTTCCTTTACAAGAAGGCCGAGGAAAGGTATAATATACAGAACCGCAGCCTGCCATCGCCGGGAGCGCATCGCCCTGGACGAAGCGCGGCAGATGCGGAAAAAACATGACGTAGGGCATCCTGCGGGAGCCTGAACGGAGGAAAGCATATGGCAAAGAAGAAACTCTACAATTTTGTTCTGCTGGCTCTTTTTGTGGCGCTGATCGTGCTGCTGGGCTTTACCCCCCTGGGGTTGATCCCCCTGGGGTTCATTAACGTGACGATCCTGTGTGTGCCGGTGATCGTCGGCACGCTGTTCATGGGCTGGAAGAACGGCCTGATCCTTGGCCTGGCCTTTGGCCTGACCAGCTTCATCTCTGCGCTGATCAAGCCCTCTGCCCTGGTGTCCACGCTGATGGGCGCCTCCCCCCTGGCTGTGGCGGTGATGAGCATCCTGCCCCGCTTGTGCGTGCCGCTCTCGGCCTGGGGCGTCTATGCCCTGCTGCGGAAAAAGCAGGAGCAGCTGGCCCTGATGGCCGCCTCCATTGCCGGCAGTCTGACCAACACGGTGCTGTACCTTGGCCTGATGTTGCTCTTCTACATCCTCTGCGGCATCGATGCCTCGGGCGTGCTGAGCCTCATCGGCGGCACAGCGCTGCTGGCTGGCTCCTGCGAGGCAGCGGCGGCAGCCATTCTGGTCACGCCCATTCTCACGGCGCTCAAGCGTATCCGCAAATAATTCCGGAGGTTCTCATCCATGATCCTGACCTTGGACATTGGCAACACCAACATCAAAACCGCCCTGTTCGATGGCGCGGAAATGGCGCAGTACTGGCGTCTGTCCACCGACATCACCTGCACCTCGGACGAATACGGCGTCAAGCTTCTCACGCTGTTTGGCCACGCCGGGCTGGCTACCGATGTGGTGGAGGGCATCATCATTTCCAGCGTGGTGCCTACCATCAATTTCACCATCGAGCATATGTGCCGCAGCTATTTCCACCTCACGCCCATGTTTGTGGCGCCGGGGGTGAAAACGGGCATCAACATCAAGTATGAAAATCCCCGGGAGCTGGGTAGCGACCGCATTGCCAATGCCGTGGCCGCCTATGAAGAATACGGCGCGCCCTGCATCTTCATCGATTTCGGCACCGCCACCACCTTTGGCGTGGTGGGCGAGGGCGGCTCCTTCCTGGGCGGCTGCATCTGCCCGGGCATCAAGCTATCCTCCGAGGCGCTGGTGAACAACACCGCCAAGCTGCCCCGATTCGAGCTGACCAGGCCGGAACACGTCATCGGCCGCACCACGCTGACCAACCTGCAAAGCGGTATGTACTATGGCTATGTGGGTCTGGTGCGGAACATTGTGCGGAAGATCAAGCAGGAGCTGGGGTGCGAGGCCACCGTGGTGGCCACCGGCGGCATGGCGGTGATGATCGCCGAGGAGAGCAATGTGATCGACAAGCTGGACGGCCTGCTGACCCTGAAGGGCCTGCGGCTGATCTACGAACGAAACAAAGAACAGAAGTAAGGATGTGCCAATAGATGAAAGAGATCGTGATCGGATTCCTGGGCTGCGGCAATGTGGGCGGCGGCGTGTGGGAGCTTTTGCAGGGCTTTGCCCCGGAGATCGCCCACCGCGACCATGTGAAGATCCGCGTGAAGAAGGTGCTGGTGCGGGACGTGACCAAGGCCCGCAGCTGCTCCGTGCCTGCCGAGGTTCTCACCGATAACCCCAACGACGTGCTGTTTGACCCGGAGATCTCCCTGGTGGCGGAATTCATGGGCGGCGAGCAGCCCGCCACGGAGTATATGCTCACCGCGCTGAAGAACGGCAAGACCGTGGTGACTGCCAACAAGGTGGCCGTGGCGCTGAACTGGCACCGCCTGCAGGCAGCTGCCCAGCAGAGCCACGTGGGTCTGTACTAC
Source organism: Clostridia bacterium (assembly GCA_017936765.1). GTDB lineage: Bacteria > Bacillota > Clostridia > Christensenellales > Aristaeellaceae > UBA11524. The sequence goes on along the minus strand of JAGBEX010000023.1, from coordinate 6,903 downwards.
GAGGCCAGCGTGTGCGGCGCGATCCCCATCATCTCCACCCTCATGACGCCCCTGCAGGCCAACCGCATCGACCGGCTGATGGGCATCATCAACGGCACGACGAATTACATCCTCAGCCGGATGTATCAAAACGGCGAGGACTATCAGCTGGTTTTGCAGGACGCCCAGAAGCTGGGCCTGGCAGAACCCAACCCCGCCAGCGATGTGGAGGGCATGGACGCAGCGTATAAACTGTCCATCATGGCCAGCCTGGCCTTCCACGCCCGCGTCCCCTACAAGAAGGTCTACCGCGAGGGCATTACGGAGATCACCGCCATGGACATTGCCTGCGGCAAGGAAATGGGCTATGTGCTGAAGCTGCTGGCCATTGCCAAGCGCGAGGGCAACACCATTGAGGTGCGCGTGCATCCCACCTTCCTGCCGGAGGAACACCCCCTGAGCCAGGTGGATGGCAGCTTCAATGCGGTGTACCTCCACGGCCATGCCTGCAAGGAGATGATGCTCCAGGGCCGTGGCGCGGGCGATATGCCCACGGCCAGCGCTGTGGTGGGCGACATCCTCCACGCGGTCACGGTGGACGTCCACGTGCATCCCACCTTTGCCAATCAGGCCGAGCCGGACGCTAGCCTGGAGTTCACCAACAACTGGACCACCAAGTACTTCATCCGGCTTTCCGCCATCGATGCTCCCGGCGTGCTGGCCAGCGTGGCCAGCTGCTTCGCCAAGGAGAATGTGTCCATCGCCACCATGATGCAAAAGGATGCCGTGGAGGACGGCCACGTGCCGCTGATCTTCATCACCCACGCCACCCCGGAGCAGAATATGCTGGCCGCATTGAAGCACCTGGATCCCCAGGTGTGCAAGCTGGAAAGCATGATCCGCGTGGAAGAATAAAGCTGAACATGAAAAGAACCAAGGTGTTCATTCACCTTGGTTCTTTTTTGCGGCTGATCAATGCAGCGCCCCGCTTGACCACCCAGATCGCAAAGGCCATGAGACCCACCTTGGCCAGCGTGACCGACATATTCGTTACGATATAGGGTACCAGCGCCTCCCCGGGCATGGCGCTGTAGATGCCCGCCACGTCCTTCGTTGCCCACAGATAGGCAATCGCCAGCACACCGATTATCGCCGCAATCACTCGCCAAGGAACCCACTTGCCGTCCTTCATGATCCATTCCTCCTTGATGAAACCAGCATACCACCTCCCCTTGCCTGCCGCAATACATCCCCGCCTCAAAACCGCCATATCCGGTTTCAAACATACAAAAATGGCAGAGAAGCGTTTCTCTGCCATGGCATTACTTTTTCACTTGTCCCACGCTCTCGCCGGGGATCAGCTTGATGGGGACCAGCCCCACCTCGCTCACGGCGGTGCGGGGATTTTCGATGCGTTCGATCAGGTACAGCGCCGCCTGCACACCCATGCGCTTGGTATCCTGCTTCACGGTGGTGAGGCGGGGATGCAGCATCTGCCCCAGGCGGTTGCCATCGTAGCCCGCAATGGACACATCCTCCGGCACCCGCAGGTGCAAATCGCCCGCCGCCTCCAGGGCGCCCAGGGCGGTGTGGTCGTCGGGCATCAGCACACAGGTGGGCGGATCGGCCAGCTTCATCAGCTGATTCATGGCCGTATAGCCTGCGGTGGGGCTATCGTAGAGGGCGTCCACCAGGTAATCTGCCCGGGGATCGATGCCCGCCTCGTTCAGCGCGCGATAGTAGCCGGTGATGCGGTTCTCCGTGACCGAAGATCGCTGCCCATGCACAAAGGCGATCTTCCGATGGCCGTTGCTCACCGCATGGCGCACCAGCTGCTGCACGCCCTGCAGGTTATCGCTCATCACGCAGCTGCGGTTGTTGAAGGCATGGTCGATGGTCACGCAGGGGATGTCGCTGGTGGCCAGCTCCGCCACCTCGGTGGAATAGAAATCCGCGCACACCAGGCACACGCCGTCCACATTGCGGTAGCGGCAATGCTCCAGGTAGGTCATGCCCGTCCAGCCCACATTGTGGTTGATGAAGGTCAAATCGTACCCATGCTTTTCGCACTCGCTTTTGAAGGCGTCCAGCACCTGGGCGAAAAAGCTGTGGGTCAGGCCGTTCTGCCCGTCGTCGGAATACAAAACGCCCAGGTTATAGGAACGGTTGGTCTTCAGCGTGCGGGCAATGGCATTGGGATAGTAGCCGATCTCCCGCGCCGTGCGATGCACCAGCTCCCGGGTCTCAGCAGAGATATCGCTGTAATTGTTAAAGGCCTTGCTCACCGTGGAAATGGACAAACCACATTTTGCCGATACATCCTTGATCGTTACCGCCATGTCAAGGCCCCCTTCATCGGCCATCACCGAGACAAGCTCGGCGCTGGCTACACTTCGGCCAACGCAAGCGTTGACCTCGTTAGTCGGGACGTACGTCCCTCCCTCTATCGTTCTCACTAAACCGATTTCGCAAAAAGTATATCGCACTTTCCTGCATTTTGCAAGGTTTTTTTCTCCATGCATGGCCGTCATGCCGCAAATCACCCTTCCGGCATTGCGCACAGGGCGGAAACGTGGTATACTGTTTGTGCGTATGCCGTGGCATACTGACTTTTCGCGCCCCTTGCGGAATGGGCGCAAAGCGTGTATAATTGTTGTAATATCAGAAATGTGGTGCAGGAGGTGAATCCGGCTCTGGCCGGAGCCTATCCCCATGAAAGAACGAATGCTGATAACCGGCAGCAATCCCCTGGAAGGCGAGGTTCGCGTCAGCGGCGGCAAGAACACGGCAGTGGCCGTGATCCCCGCTGTGCTGCTCTCCGACGAGCCTTGCACCATCGAGAATCTTCCCGATATCGAGGATGTTCGCGCGCTGGTGGATATTCTGCGCTCCCTGGGTGCCAAGGTGACCTATGTTCCCGGCGAGTTCATGACCATTGATCCCCGCCCTGCCGAGGGGTTCCAGATCGGCTACCGCGATTCCCAGCGTCTTCGTGCCAGCTATTACCTGCTGGGCGCGCTGCTGGGGCGCTGCGGCCATGCCGAGGTGTACTTCCCCGGCGGCTGCGAGATCGGCGCCCGCCCCATCGATCAGCACCTGAAGGGCTTCAATGCCCTGGGCGTTGAAACCGAGACCCACGGCGGCAAGATCACCGCCATGGCCAAGGAGCTGACCGGCAGCGACGTGTTCTTCGATGTGGTCACCGTGGGCGGCACCATCAATGTGATGCTAGCCGCCGCCAAGGCCAAGGGAACCACCATCATCTACAACGCCGCCAAGGAGCCGCACATCGTTGACCTGGCCAACTTCCTCAACAGCATGGGTGCCAAGGTCAAGGGCGCTGGCACGGACGTGATCCGCATCCGCGGCCAGCAGTATCTCCATGGCGCGAATTACGCCGTGATCCCCGACCAGATCGAGACTGGCACGCTGATGATCGCTGCCGCTGCCACCCGCGGCGATGTGGTGATCCACGGCTGCATCCCCCAGCACATGGAGGCGCTGACCGCCAAGCTGCTGGAAATGGGCGTGAAGGTCTCCGATAGCGACGATGCCATCCGCGTGCGCACCCTGGGCGCGCACCGTGCCGTGAATATCAAAACCCAGGTGTACCCTGGCTTCCCCACCGACCTGCAGCAGCCCATGAGCGCGCTGCTCACCACCGCCCGGGGAACCAGCATCATCCAGGAGACCATTTTCGAGCAGCGCCTCAAGCACCTCAACGAGATCGCCCGCATGGGCGCCCGCGTCCGCATCATGGACAGCATGGCCATCATTGAGGGCGTCCCCCAGCTCTATGGCGCACCCGTCACCTGTACCGACCTGCGCGCCGGCGCAGCCCTGGTGGTCGCCGGCCTCATGGCCAAGGGCGTCACCGAAATCTACCAGCCCGAATACATCGACCGCGGCTACGAGCAGATCGAGTCCAAGCTCCGCTCCCTCGGCGCCGACATCCGCAGAGAAGTCGTGGAGTGACGCGAGGGGCTTTGCCCCTCGACCCCACCAGAGGGGACGTTGTCCCCTCTGGACTCCCCTACCAAAGGGTCTTCGACCCTCTGGACTCCCTTTTGGGGAGAGTGTTGCTGGGTGGTCTCCGAGAAGGGGTCACGCCGCGCTATGGGCGCGCCGCGACGCGGGGAAAGCAGCTTGGCTCTCCCTCTGGGAGAGCTGTCAGCGCTTGCGCTGACTGAGAGGGCTGTGCCGCTTGCCCCATTGCGTTCCTTCCCTGTGCAAATGTAGGGGCGATCTGTGATCGCCCGCGCTTCGCTTCATCCTGAGCGAAGGAGGTGTTGCAGATCAATAATCCCTTTGAAATACTGGGTTTGAGCAAAATGGCCAATGCGGATGAGATCCGCAATGCCTACCGTACCCTGGTGAAGAAGTGCCACCCGGATCAGTTTCTGGATGCGGACGAGCAGAAGGCCGCCCAGGAAAAGATGATCGCCCTCAACCTGGCCTACGAGCAGGCGCTGCGCCTGGCCGTTCCCCGCAAGGCGACCACCTACCAGCACGAGCTTTCCACCGCTGATGCCATCCACCTGGCCGACAAGATGCTCGGCCAGCGCAACCCCGATAGCGCGCTGCACCACCTGAACCGCGCCAAGGAGCGCAATGCCGCCTGGTACGATGCCCAGGGCCGTGCCTACATGGCACAGCAGCAGTTCGAGGCAGCCCACCAGGCCTTCCGCGAGGCCGTTCGCCGGGAGCCGGACAACCTGCAATACCGCCGCGGCGCGCTGGATGCTGCGCTGGGCATGAAGAACAGCCAAACCCTGCAAGGCAAGATCAAGAACTTTTTCCACAAGAAATAACGGAGACAAGCCACGATGGGCTGTCTCCGTTTTGTTATGTAAAAAAGTTTGGCATTGAGTCAAGCAGCAGAACCACTCCTTCCGTCAGCCGCAATCCCCGCGTCGCGGCGCAACCGTATTTGCGCCGTGACCCCCGCAAAAGGAAAACCCACCCGGCCATCGCCGAATGGGTTTCGAAAGGGTCGAAGACCCTTCGTGGGGATTCCTAAGGGGCAAAGCCCCTTAGGCGGAGTCCAGAGGCAGAGCCTCTGGTTACCCGATGTATTCCTTGCCGCCCATGTACATGCGCAGGGCCTCGGGGATGCGGACGCGGCCGTCAGCCTGGAGGTTGTTCTCCAGGAAGGCGATGAGCATACGGGGCGGGGCGACCACGGTGTTGTTCAGGGTATGGGCGAAGTACTTCTTGCCGTCGTCGGCTTTCACGCGGATCTGCAGGCGGCGGGCCTGGGCGTCGCCCAGGTTGGAGCAGCTGCCCACCTCGAAATACTTCTGCTGGCGGGGACTCCAGGCTTCCACGTCCACAGACTTGACCTTCAGGTCGGCCAGGTCGCCGGAGCAGCACTCCAGGGTACGCACGGGGATATCCAGCGTGCGGAAGAAGTCCACGGTGTTCTGCCACAGCTTATTGAACCAGGCGGGACTATCCTCGGGCTTGCAGACTACGATCATTTCCTGCTTCTCGAACTGGTGGATGCGGTACACGCCGCGCTCCTCAATGCCGTGGGCGCCCACTTCCTTACGGAAGCAGGGAGAATAGCTGGTCAGGGTCTGGGGCAGCTGCTTCTCCTCCAGAATGGTATCGATGAACTTGCCGATCATGCTATGCTCGGAGGTTCCGATCAGGTACAGATCCTCGCCCTCGATCTTGTACATCATGTTCTCCATTTCAGCGAAGGACATAACGCCGGTCACCACATTGCCGTGGATCATGTAGGGCGGGATGCAGTAGGTGAAGCCGCGGTCGATCATGAAATCCCGGGCATAGCTGAGGATGGCGCTGTGCAGGCGGGCGATATCACCCATCAGGTAATAGAAGCCGTTGCCGCTGGTCTTACGGGCGCTGTCCAGGTCGATGCCGCTGAGGCGCTCCATGATGTCCACATGGTAGGGTACCTCAAAGTCCGGCACCACGGGCTCGCCAAAGCGCTCCACCTCAACGTTCTCGCTGTCGTCCTTGCCCACAGGCACGGAGTCATCGATGATGTTGGGGATCACCAGCATACGCTTGCGGACTTCGGCCTGCAGCTCTTCCTCCAGCTTTTCGGTGGCGGCCAGCTCGTCAGCCATGGCGTTGACCTTGGCCTTCAGGGCCTCGGCCTCGTCCCGCTGACCCTTGGCCATCAGGCCGCCGATCTGCTTGGAGATGGTCTTGCGCTGGTTGCGCAGGCCATCGGCCTTCTGGATGGCAGCACGGTACTGCTTATCCAGCTCGATCACCTCATCCACCAGCACCAGCTTCTGATCCTGGAACTTCTTGCGGATGTTTTCCTTCACGATGTCGGGGTTGTTGCGAACAAAATTCATGTCCAGCATGGGTATTTTCCTCCTTACTAAACAGTAAGAGCCTCCCCTCCCTTGTCCGGGACGAGAAGCTCGCGTTGCCACCCAGTTTGCCTGCACGGTGTGCAGACCACTCTCTACGCTGTATGGGGCGCGCCCCGCAGGCTCGTCGCCTGCGTCCTTCGGGAATGGAGATGCTGCCGCCGCTGCTGCCTCGCACCACCCGGCAGCTCTCTTGAAGCCTTGTGCAGAACCGTTTCCCGTCCAACGGACGTATAACAGGGTTTATTATACACCATCAGAGAGGAACGTGCAACCACTATTTTCTCAAAAAAGAAAACCGACCGTTGGCGGGAGGATTCTAAAAGAACAATTGATCCAGCAGCGAAAAAGCAGATGAGCATCCGGCGAAACGCGTTATTATGTAGAGGAAGGTTTACCCCTCCTCGTCATGAGTCGCGGGAAATACAAGAAATTCAAGCAGTTATGGCTTGAAGGGAAACCTTCAAGTACATAGCTGCTTTTTCTATTGCAGCAGAAAGCGAGGATACCCATGAAACTGACCTATCGCCGCTGTGGAGACTACTACCTGCCCAACATCGGCATCCCTGCT
>JAGBEX010000011.1 GCA_017936765.1 Clostridia bacterium | reverse complement strand
GCGGGCGGGTCTCCATCACCTTGATGGTGTCGCCGATACCGCACTCGTTGTTCTCATCATGCACCTTCAGCTTGCTGGTCTGGTTCATGATCTTGCCATACAGGGGATGACGGACGCGGGTCTTGATCTGAATCACGCAGGTCTTGTCCATCTTGTCGGACACGACAACGCCGATTCGGGTCTTGCGCAGACCACGCTCCTGAGTGTTGTTGATTTCAGACATTGAAGCGGCTGCCTCCTTTCAGTAACTCTTACGCCTGCTCCTTGAGGCGAAGAACGGTCTTGGCACGAGCGATGTCGCGCTTGACAGCGGTGATCTGCATGGTGTTCTGCAGCTGACCGGTGGCAAGCTGGAAACGAAGGTTGAACAGCTCGCTCTTGAGTTCCGCGACCTTGGCAGTCAGCTGCTCCTTATTCATAGCGGAGAATTCATTTGCCTTCATTATTCTTCACCACCCGCTTCAGTCTTGGCTTCATCAGCACGCTTGATGAACTTGGTCTTCAGGGGCAGCTTGTGGCTGGCCAGACGCAGAGCCTCGCGGGCGACTTCCTCAGGAACGCCAGCAACCTCAAACAGCACACGGCCGGGCTTCACAACTGCAACCCAGTATTCGGGAGAACCCTTGCCGGAACCCATTCGGGTCTCAGCGGGCTTCTCAGTAACAGGCTTGTCGGGGAAAATCTTGATCCACACCTGGCCGCCACGCTTGGTGTAGCGGGTCAGGGCGATACGAGCGGCCTCGATCTGCTGGGAGGTCACCCAGCAGGGCTCCAGAGCCTGCAGGCCGAACTCACCGTAGGCGATGAAGTTACCGCGATGAGCGGCACCCTTCATGCGGCCACGGAACACCTTGCGGCGCTTAACTCTCTTGGGCATCAGCATGAGTTACTTTACCTCCTTCGCGGCAGGGGCCTTCTTGGCCTTGGGCAGGATCTGACCCTTGTAGATCCAGACCTTGATGCCCAGACGGCCATAGGTGGTCTTGGCTTCGGCGAAGCCATAGTCGATGTTGGCACGCAGCGTCTGCAGCGGGATGGAACCCTCGCGATACTGCTCGGTACGGGCGATGTCAGCACCGTTCAGACGGCCGCTGACGCTGGCCTTGATACCCTTCACGCCGTTGATCTTCATGGCGCGCTGCAGGGACTGCTTCATCGCACGGCGGAAGCTGATGCGCTTCTCCAGCTGCTGGGCGATGTTCTCAGCCACCAGCTGAGCGTCAGCATCGGGCTGCTTGATCTCCATCACGTTGATGTGAGCAGGACGGCCCAGGAAGCTGGTGATGTCGGCCTTGAGAGCCTCGATGCCAGCGCCGCCGCGGCCGATGATCATGCCAGGCTTGGCGGTGAAGATGTTCACCGTAATGGTCTGGGCAGTACGCTCGATATCAATGTGGCTAATGCCAGTGGAGTAGTACTTTTCCTTCAGCATCTTGCGAAGCTTGTGGTCTTCAACCAGGTTGTTCGCAAAATCCTTCTTGCCGGCATACCAGCGGGTGGACCAATCGAAGATCACACCAACGCGGGCGCCGTGGGGATTCACTTTCTGACCCATGGATTAAGCCTCCTTCGCCTTCTTCTGGTCCAGCACCACGCTGATGTGGCTGGTGCGCTTCAGCATGGGAGAGGCGCTGCCACGGCTGCGGGCAACATAGCGCTTCAGCGTGGGGCCGGGGTTGGCGTACACTTCAGCGACGTACAGATCCTGACGGTTCATTTCCAGGTTGTTCACCGCGTTGGCGATGGCGCTGTTGAGCACCTTGGCCACAACGGGGCTGGCAGCCTTGGGGGTGTAGGTCAGGATGGCCAGGGCTTCATCCACATTCTTCCCGCGGATCAGATCGATCACGATCTTCACCTTGCGAGGGGAGATGCGAATGTACTTGGCATGGGCCTGGGGGCGCTTGTCAGCGCCAGCACGGCGGGCGGCCGTCTTTTCCTTAGAACGGGTTGCCATAACTTCTCAACTCCTCTCGTTATTACTTGCGGTTGCTGGTCTTGTCGCCAGCGTGGCCGCGGTAGGTGCGGGTGGGGGCGAACTCGCCCAGCTTGTGACCCACCATGTCCTCCGTGACATAAACCGGCACGTGCTTGCGGCCGTCATGCACAGCAACAGTGTGGCCCACGAAATCCGGGAAGATGGTGGACGCGCGAGACCAGGTCTTCACAACGTTCTTCTTGCCGGAATTGTTCATTTCAACAATGCGCTTCATCAGCGCGGCCTCTACATAGGGGCCCTTCTTAATGGAACGACTCATTCGATGGCTGCCTCCTTCCTATAGGATGCGCGATTACTTCTTGCTGGCGCGCTTGACGATCATCTTGTTGGAATACTTCTTGTGCTTGCGGGTCTTCAGGCCCAGAGCGGGCTTGCCCCACGGAGTCACAGGAGCAGGCATACCAACGGGGCTCTTGCCCTCGCCGCCGCCATGAGGATGGTCGCAGGGGTTCATGACCACACCGCGGACGGTGGGACGGATGCCCATGTGACGCACACGGCCGGCCTTGCCCAGGCGAACGTTCTCGTGGTCGGTGTTGCCCACGGTGCCGATGGTGGCCTTAGCGTTCAGGGGCAGCTTGCGCATTTCGCCAGAGGGGAGACGCACGGTGGCGTAGCCATTTTCCTTGGCCATCAGCTGGGCGCTCATGCCAGCGGCACGGACCAGCTGGCCGCCGCGGCCGGGCTTCAGCTCCAGGTTGTGGATCAGGGTACCCACGGGGATGCGGCTCATGGGGAGCGCATTGCCGGGCTTGATGTCAGCGTTATCGGAAGAGATAACGGTGTCGCCCACCTTCAGGCCCAGAGGAGCCAGGATGTAGCGCTTCTCGCCGTCGGCGTAGAACAGCAGGGCGATGAACGCGCTGCGGTTGGGATCGTATTCGATGGCAGCAACCTTGGCGGGGATGTCCACCTTGTTGCGCTTGAAGTCGATGATACGATACTTCACTTTGTTGCCGCCGCCCTGATGGCGAACGGTGATCTTGCCCTGCTTATTACGGCCGGCGTTCTTCTTGAGGTATTCCACCAGGCTCTTTTCAGGCTGCTTCTTGGTGATCTCCTCATAAGTCAGCACCGACATAAAGCGCCGGGCGGGCGAAGTCGGCTTGTAAAGACGAATAGCCATGTTTCTTGTCCTCCCTGCTTTACTCGGCCATGCCCTCGAAGAACTTGATGGGCTTGGAGTCCTTCTTCAGAGTCACATAGGCCTTCTTGATTTCCGGCGTACGGCCGGCGGTGCGGCCCTGGCGCTTGATCTTGCCCAGGGTACGAACGATGTTGACCTTCTCGACCTTCACGCCATCCTCGGCGAAGACGGCCTCGATAGCCTGCTTCACTTCGGTGCGGTTGGCGCCGATGGCCACCTCGAAGATGTAACGCTTGTCAGCGATACCGTCATACGCCTTTTCCGTCAGGACGGGGCGCAGAATGATGTCATGAGGATTCTTCATTAGGCGTACACCTCCTCGACGGACTGCACGGCGGCCTTGGTGAGAACCACCTTGCCGGCGTTGAGAATGTCATACACGTTCAGGGTGTTGACATAAGTGGTCTTGGCCTCGGCCAGGTTAGCGGTGGCGCGAACCACGCTCTCCTCGCGCTCGGGCAGCACGACCAGAGCCTTGCGCTCGGCCTTCAGGTCCTTCAGGACCTTGGCCATCAGCTTGGTCTTGGCTTCCTTCAGGGCGATCTCGTCAACCACGATCAGCTCGCCAGCGTTCAGCTTGGAGGTCATGGCAGACTTGAAGGCCAGGCGGCGAACCTTCTTGGGAACGGCGATGTAGTAATCGCGGGGCTTGGGAGCGAACACCACGCCGCCGTGACGGAACTGGGGAGCACGGTTGCCATGGTGGCGGGCATTACCGGTGCCCTTCTGGCGATAGATCTTACGGCCGCCGCCGCGAACTTCGCTGCGGGTCTTGGCGCTCTGGGTGCCCTGACGCTGAGCGGCCAGATAGGAACGGACGACCAGGTGCATGGCAGCTTCGTTGATGGGAGCGGCGAAAATCGCATCGCTCAGCTCAATCTCGCCAATGGCCGCGCCTTCCATGTTATAAAGAGCAGTCTTAGGCATAGTTTTCATTTCCTCCTTGCACAGCGTCAGGCCTTGACGGTGTCGCGGATGATCAGCAGGCCGTTGTTGGGGCCGGGCACAGCGCCCTTCACCAGCAGCAGGTTGCGTTCCGCATCCACCGATACGACTTCCAGGTTCTGAATCGTCACACGATCCACGCCGTAGTGGCCGGCCATGTGCTTGTTCTTGAACACGCGGGAAGGATCGGAGTTAGCGCTCAGGGAACCCACGCCGCGGTGATACTTGGAGCCGTGCGCCATGGGGCCGGTGTGCTGGTTCCAACGCTGAATGGCGCCGGTGTAGCCGTGGCCCTTGCTGGTGCCGGTGATGTCGATCTTGTCACCCTTGGCGAACTGGTCAGCCTTGAGCTCGTCGCCCACCTTGTAGGTAGAGCAATCGTCAAAGCGGAATTCGCGCAGGGTACGCTTGGCAGCGACGCCAGCCTTCTGGAAGTGGCCCAGCTCAGGCTTGTTCAGCAGCTTCTTGGCGCGAGTCTCGGTCAGCTCGCCAAAGCCCACCTGAACGGCATCGTAGCCATCGGATTCCACGTTCTTGGTCTGCACCACAGTGCAGGGGCCCGCTTCAATCACGGTGACCGGAACGAGACGGCCGTCTTCGGTGAAGACCTGCGTCATGCCGATCTTTTTACCAATGATCGCTTTCTTCATTGTTTCGTTCCTCCTGTGCCTTACAGCTTCATTTCGATTTCGACACCAGCAGGAAGTTCAAGCTTCATCATGGCGTCCACCGTCTTGGGGTTGGGGTTGTTGATGTCGATCAGTCGCTTGTGGGTACGACGCTCGAACTGTTCGCGGCTATCCTTGTACTTGTGGGTAGCACGCAGGATGGTGACGATCTCCTTCTCCGTGGGGAGCGGGATCGGGCCAGAGACACGAGCACCGGTGCGCTTGGCAGTTTCGACGATCCGCTGAGCGGACTGGTCGATCAGGTTGTGCTCGTAGCTCTTGAGCTTGATACGGATTTTTGCAGTGGCCATCGATTTTCCTCCTTGATCGTTCTCGTTGGCGCTCTTGCAGCCCACTGCAGGTGCAGGCTGTCCTGGCGCTTCGAGTCCGTCGCCCGATTATCGGGCTGGTCCATGATAATTACCCGCCTGGCCTGGCGGCAACTTACCACTTCATCCCTAAACAGACAACAGTCATATTATAAACCATGCTCTTCAAAATTGCAATACGTTTTTCAGCACTTTTTCAACTTTTTTTCGAGATTTTTTTGCTTGCCCCACCCCGCAAAGCCCCAAACCTCCATCTTTTCCCGCAAACACCCCTATCCACGGTTTCTGGCGTGTCCATACTTTTCGCAAAACCCGCCACTTCTGCAGGTGCAATTTTTCTTTTGCAAAACTTATGTGCAGAATCCGTTGATTTTCCTTGCGTTGCGCTTTGATTTATACCCACTCTTCCGTGTGTGTCTATTTCAGCAGATGTTTGCACGGCCAAAAATTTGCCCAATTTGCACAAATAAAAGGGAGGGACGCAAGTCCCGACTAACGAGGTCAATGCTCGCATTGACCGAAGTGTAGCCAGTACACGGCCTTGTGCCGTGGAATGGCCGAAAAAAAAACTGCCGGTGCAGACAAATTTTCTACGTCTGCACCGGCAGTAAGTCATTCTTCCATTTCCAGGGCTTCCCACTTTTGATAAAGCAGGTCGATCTCGTCCTTCTTCTGCTGGTATTCCCTGGCCAGGCGGGCGGCCAGCTCCGCATCGGCGTAGGTATCCGGGTCGGCCAGGCGGGCTTCCAGCTCCGCGGCCTGCTCCTCGGCCTTGGCCACGGCGTCCTCGGCAGCCTTCAGGGCCAGCTTGCGCTCCTTGATGCGCCTCTCCTCCTCCCGGGAGCGGCGCTTCTCCTTCTCCTGGGCGGTGCGGGTCATCTGGGGCAGGTCGCCGTCGGGCGCCTGAGCGCGGTTGATCTTCTCGAAATAATCGTCGTAGTTGCCCAGGTATTCCTTCACGCCGTCGGTCTCCAGCACGCAGACCTTGGTGGCGAAGCGGTTGATGAAATAGCGGTCGTGGCTGATGGCCAGAATGGTGCCCGGGAAGTCCGCCAGGGCGTCCTCCAGCACCTCGCGGGAGTCCATATCCAGGTGGTTCGTCGGTTCGTCCAGCAGCAGCAGGTTGTCCTTGCGCAGCATCAGCTTGGTCAGCGCCACGCGGCCCTTCTCGCCGCCGGAAAGGGTGCTGATGGGCATCAGCACTTCATCGCCGGTGAAGAGGAACAGGCCCAGCGCGCCACGCACCTCGGTCTGATCCAGCCGCCGGAAGTCGTCCCACACCTCGTCCAGCACGGTTTTGCTGTCGTGTAGGCCAGCCTGATGCTGGTCGTAGTAGCCAATGTCCACCCCAGCGCCCAGGCGGATGCTGCCGTTGTCCGGCTGCTGCTCGCCAATGAGGCACTTGAACAGGGTCGACTTTCCCACGCCGTTGTCACCAATGAGGGCCACCCGGTCCCCGGCGCGCAGGTGCATCTTCACATGGTCAAACAGCACCCGGTCGTCAAAGCCCTTCTTGAGTTCCTCCACCATCAGCACATCCTCGCCGGTGCGGCGGCGGGTGTCGAACTTGAAGCGAATGGCGCTCTCGTCCTTGGGCTTTTCCAGGCGCTCGATCTTCTCCAGCCGCTTCTCCCGGCTCTCGGCCAGGCGGATGGACTTCTCCCGATTGAACTGGCGATACCGGGCAATGATGGCCTCCTGCCTTGCGATCTCCTTCTGCTGCAGCTCCCAGGCCTTCATGCGGATCTCAAAGCGCTCGGTGCGCTGCTCCATGTACTGGGTGTAGTTGCCGTCATAGCACTCGGTGGCGCCCAGCAGCAGCTCGCACATACGATCGCAGACGTGATCCATAAAGTAGCGGTCGTGGCTGATGAGCAGCACCGCGCCCTTGTAGGAGCGCAGGTAATCCTCCAGCCAGGCGATGGACTTCAGGTCCAGGTGGTTGGTGGGTTCGTCCAGCAGCAGCAGGTCCGGCTCGGTGAGGAGCATCCTGCCCAGGCACAGGCGGGTGCGCTCGCCGCCGGAAAGCAGGCTGGCCAGCTGGCTCTGCTGCTCCTTGCGGAAGCCCAGACCCGCCAGCACGCCCTGCACCGTGGAGCGCCAGCCGTAGCCGTTGCGGCGCTCGAATTCCCGGGTCAGCTGGTCATACTGGCTGCCCAGGCGGCGGAGCATGGTCTCATCGCTGCCCACCTCGGCCATCTGCTGCTCCAGGTCGCGGAGCTGCTGCTCCATCTGCACCACCGGGTCGAAAACGCTCTCCAGCTCTTCCAGCACAGTGCGGCCCTCGCCTACTTCGCCCTGCTGGGCCAGGTAGCCCAGCTTCAGGCCCTTTTGCATATTGATGGTGCCGCCATCGGCGCTTTCGATGCCTGCAATGATCTTCATCAGCGTGGACTTGCCGCAGCCGTTCACGCCCACCAGACCCATGCGCTCTCCGTCCTGCAGGGTCAGGGACGCATCCCGCAGCACCTCGTTGGTTCCAAAGCTTTTCTGCACGCCCTGCAGTGATAAAAGGATCATGGTTTCACCCCAATGCTATCAAAGAATCTCAGGTAAATACAGCGCCGCCGCGCCCAGAATGATCACGCCCAGCAGCACGCCGTCTGCCGTGCGCACCCTGCGGAAGCGCCCCCGCCACAATATCTGCGAGAGCATCCACAGCGCCGCCGCCGCCAGGATCATCCCCAGGGGCAGGGCAGGCATCAGTTCAGCGGGCGCGTTACGCAAAAGCAGCGCCGCGCCGTTGTAGCACATATGCAGCACCACCGGCACCCGCAGGCGGCCATGGGTCATCATGGCCAGGCTGCACAGGAGGCTCACCCCCAGGTGCGCCGGGAAGCCCGCCAGGGAGCCGTGCATCAGCGCAAAGATCACCGTGGTGAGCAGGGTAGCGTTCAGGGCGCTCATGCTGTCGCACAGGCCGGTGAGCAGCCCGCCCCGGAAGAAGGCTTCCTCCGCAATGGCGGGGATCACCACCAGCGCCAGCACCGCCAGCACCCATTGGATCTCGTTTTGCGGCAGCAGGATGTTGGCCTGCTTTGCCCCGGTCAGCGCCACCCACCGGGGGGTGAGCGCCATCAGCGCCGCCTGGGCAATGAAGCCCAGGAACACCGCCGCCACGCACAGCGCGGTGGATCTCCCCCGCACCACCAGTCGGCGGGAGCGCCAGGGCAGCATCAGCAGCGCCGGAAGACCCCACAGGAGCATTTCCTGCAGGATCAGCGCCGCATAAAAAATGGCCGGATCACCCTCCGGGTTGGGCAGCAAAAGCTGTATCCCCCACCCCACCGGCAGGCGCAGGAGCATCACCCCCAGCGTTACCAGCAGGGCATTGCGGGTCTTGTCCACCCGTTTGATGTCAGACACCTTCTTTCAAGGTATACACGCCGCCCACCCGGTCGCGCCAGGCCATGTCCAGGCTCAGGTCGTGGCCCAGGCGGATGCCCGCTTCCTCGGCGCGGTTCTCGCTGGTTTGCAGCGCCAGCTCCGGCAGGTTGTTCTCCCCGCTCAGATGCCCCAGGATCACATGATGCACGCCGCTCTCCACCAGCTGGATCAGCGCGTTGGCGCAGGCTTCGTTGCTCAGATGCCCGTGGTTGGACAGGATGCGCTGCTTGAGGTGCGCGGAATAATGCGGGTTGCGCATCAGCATATCCGGGTCGTGATTGCTCTCCAGCAGCACCAGACTGCTGCCGGACACAGCCTCCTTCACGCCCTTGGAGAAATACCCCAGGTCGGTGGCGGTGGCGATGCTCACGCTGCCGCACCACAGCCGGTAGCCCACGGGATCGGCCGCATCATGGGGGATGGCAAAGGGCGCCACCCCCAGTTGACCCAGGTAGAAATCCTGCTTTTTGTCAAAGGTGCGGCGCAGGTCAGGCGCCACAGCGCCCACCTTTTTGTCCATGGCCGCCCAGGTATCCTCGGTGGCATACACCGGCACATGATACTTGCGCGCCATCACGCCCGCACCGGCAATGTGGTCGCTATGCTCGTGGGTGATGAGAATCGCGTCCAGGCTCTCCGGCTCCACGCCGATGAGGTTCAGCGCCTCCGTCAGCGTTCTGCCCGGCTTGCCCGCATCGATCAGCACCCTTGTCTGCCCTGCCTGTACAAACAGGGCATTGCCGCTGGAACCGGAATACAGCGGGCAGAAAAACATCTCCATTGGTCTATCGCAGCCTCCCGCCACACATTTCATTCCGAATTCCGCATTCCGAATTCCGAATTAAAGGTCAAGGTGCTTTGCCACCCGTTCCTCCACCGGAGGCGGCGTCATGTAATCAGGGCCGAAGAGGGTGGTCAGCACCTCGTGATGCTTGGCGGGGATCAGCACGTCCACGTCCTCGAACTTCACGGTGATCTTCTCCTTGAACTGGTCAGGATGCCAGATGTGCATCATCAGCTCGAAGGCGCCGTTGCTCATGCACAGGTCGTTGCTGGCCGGGTTGGCCATGGAGACCTTTTCGTACATCTTCGCCTTCCACTCCGTGGAGAAGGGCAGACCCAGCAGGTGGGTGCCGAAGAGCATGATTTTGTTCTTCAGGCTGAAGCGGCTGTAGTCCACGTTGCGCTTCATCATGCCCTGCAGGATGTGCAGCTTCAGGAACCACCACTTGCGCTTCCAGCCCTCGGCAGGCACAGAATCCAGGATGAAGAAATCCGTGAAGGCCGCGGCCTTTTCGGGATCCCGGTTCATCACCCGGGGCGTCCAGGTGTTCAGGTAGGTCAGCTCAAAGCGCTTGTCGCACTCCTGGGGGTAGATCTTGCGGAACTTTTCAAATTCCTCGCGGGTGATGAGCAGATCGATATCGTCGTCCCACGGGATGAAGCCCTTGTGACGCACCGCGCCCAGCAGGCTGCCGCACATCATGTTGTATTCAATGCCGTGGCGGTTGCAGATGGCCACAATGTCCCGCAGCTGGCACAGCAGCTCCTCGTGGATCTCTTCCAGGGTCAGTTTCTTCTCTTCCATCATTGACCTCCCAGCCATGCAAGCGTCCGAGCGCAGATGGCCTTATCGTCCATTTGATATTCGCTCCGCAGGTACTGCTGCGTACCCACGATGCTGGAATACACATCGGGCATACCGATGCGGTGCAGCTTGCAGCCTGTTCCCATTTCCGCCAGCACCTCGCTGACCGCCGAGCCAAAGCCGCCTACGATGTTCTGTTCCTCCACCGTCACGATGTGGCGGAAGCGGCTGGCCAGCTGGGCGATCTTCTCTGCATCGATGGGCTTGATGCAGGGGAAGGACACCACCTCGGCGCTCACGCCCTGCTCAGCCAGCAGATTGGCAGCGCTCACCGTCTGGGTCAGGATGCCGCCCGCCGAGAGCAGCGCCACATCATTGCCTTCCCGCAGGGTCAGCGCTTTGGGCATCTGCCATCCCGTCAGGGGCGCGGGATGCAGGCAGGGTTCCCCGCCACGGCCCAGCCGCAGGTAGCAGGTACCGGGGGTGCGGAGCATCACCGGCACAATGGCTTCCACCTCGTGGGGATCTCCAGGGGTGAACACCGTCACGCCGGGCAGGGCGCGCAGCACGGCCATGTCCTCGGTGGCGTGGTGGCTCATGCCCAGGCTGCCGTAAACGAAGCCGCCGCCCACGCACACGATCTTCACGTTCGCCTCGTGATAGGCGCAGTCGTTGCGGATCTGCTCCAGGCAGCGCAGGGTGGGGAAATTGCCGATGGAGTAGGTCAGCACCTTTCTTCCGGTCAGCGCCAGTCCGGCAGCCAGTCCGGTCATGGCCTGCTCGGCAATACCGGCGTTGATGAACTGGTCGGGATAGGTCTCCCAGAAGGGCTTCAGCACGCCAAAGCCCAGGTCGCCGGTGACCAGCGTCAGCTTGGGATCGCTGGCGGCTTCGCGCATCAGGGCGCGGGTGAATGCGTCTCTCATGGCCGCTGTGCCTCCAGTTCCTTCAGCGCCGCCTCGTATTCCTCGCCCTGGGGCGTACGATAGTGCCACAGAATATTGTTTTCCATAAAGGATACGCCCTTGCCCTTGGTGGTCTCGGCAATGATCACCGTGGGCTTTTCCGTACCCAGGTTGGCTTTGGCCTGGTCAAAGGCGGCGCGCAGGGCGTCGGTATCATGGCCGTCCACCACCATCACGTTCCAGCCAAAGTCCCGCCACTTGTCGGCAAAGGGTTCCAGCGCCAGGGTGTTTTCGCAAAAGTCCAGGGACTGCATATGGTTGTGATCCACCACGGCGATCAGGTTGTCCAGCTTGAATTGGTGCGCCTGCAGCGCAGCCTCCCACACAGAGCCTTCGTCGCACTCGCCGTCACCCAGCACCGCATAGGTGCGCCAGGCAGCCTTGTCCAGCTTGGCTCCCATGGCCATGCCAGCAGCCACCGCCAGGCCATGCCCCAGACTCCCGGTGGAGAACTCCACCCCAGGGATGCCCTTGTGGCTCACATGGCCCGAGAGCCGGGAGCCGTTGCCGTAGTGGGTGCTGAGTTCCTCCACGGGGAAGAAGCCATTCTCCGCCAGCGCAGCATACACCGCCGCGCCCGCATGACCCTTGGAATACACCAGCCGATCCCGGTCAGGCATGGCGGGGTCAGCGGGGTCCACGTGCAGCACGCCGGTGTACAGCGTGGCCACGATCTCCGCCACCGAGAATATCGCGCCAATGTGGCTGCCCCGGCTGAGGTGGGTCATTTCCAGGCCATGGCGGCGAATGAGCCACGCCAGCACCCTGGGGTCGCGCACGTTGATGGGCGCACCGCCAAAGGCCGCATGGGTCTTCTCCTCATAGGATGCAAACGCAGGCATACTTACTTTCCTTTCTGCTCATCGGCCATTTTCTTGGCCTTGCCGAACACGCCGCCGATGGTCTCGAAAAACAGCTGCATATCCAGCTTGAAGGACTGATTCAGCGCGTACTCCACCCGCAGGCGGTTCTTCTCCGGCAGGATGTACTTCTCAAAGTTCTCCACCGGGTTCTCCTCGCCCACGATCTCGTCCTGAGCGATGTACACGATGCTGCTCCTGTCCGTGATGCCGGGGCGCACCCACAGGATGCACTCCTGCTCCTTGGTATACTGGGTGGTGTAGAGCAAAAGCTCCGGCCGGGGGCCAACGAAGGACATATCGCCCTTGATGATGTTGAACAGCTGGGGCAGCTCGTCCAGCTTCAACCGGCGCATGATCTTGCCCGCCTTGGTCACACGGTCGTCGTTGAGCGCCGTGCAGCCGCCGGACTTGTCTGCATCCACCACCATGGAGCGGAACTTGAGGATATAGAAGGGCTTGTTGTGATAGCCGCCCCGGATGGCGCGGTAGAACACCGGGCCGGGGGAATCCAGCTTCACCCAGATGGCCAGGGGCAGCATCACGATGCAGCCCGGCACCAGCAGCACCAGCGCCAGCAGGAAGTCCAGCACACGCTTGACCACCTTGCTGTAGAAGGGGTGGGACAGGGGGCCGTCCCAGCGGGGCAGGTCGGGGATGTTGCTCATAGGATCATTCCTCCAGCCGCAAAAGCAAATCGTTGAGGTGTTCCAGTTCGTCCTGGGAATAGTATTGCAGAACGATCTTGCCCTTCTTCACCGTGCCGGTGAGGGTGGCGCGAACGCCCATGGTCTCGCGGATGCGACTTTCCAGCTCGGTCAGCTCCGCAGGCAGGGCGGCCTTCTTGGGCTTGGGGGCAGGCTGCTTTTCCGGCTCTGCCTTGGCAGCGGCAGCCAGCGCTTCCAGCTGACGCACGCTGTAACCCTGCTCAATGGTCTCCTTGGCCAGCGCCAGCTTGCGGGCATTGTCGTCCAGGCCAGCCAGCACACGGGCGTGTCCGGCAGAGAGGCTCCCCTGCCGCACCAGCTCGATGACTTCCTCCGGCAGGGTCAAAAGCCGCAGCAGATTGGCCACCGCAGGGCGGCTCTTGCTGAGGCGGTTGGCCACGGTCTCCTGGGTGTAGCCGCATTGCTGCATCAGGCTGCGGATGCCCTGGGCCACTTCGATGGGGTTCAGGTCCTCGCGCTGCAGGTTCTCGATCAGCGCGATCTCCATCTGCTGGATCACGTCCAGGTCGCGGACGATCACCGGCACCTTGTCCAGCCCAGCAGCGCGGGAGGCACGCCAGCGGCGCTCGCCCGCCACAATGCGGTAGCGTCCGCCGTTTTGCGGGGTCACCAGAATGGGCTGCAGCACCCCCTGCTCCCGGATGGACTGCGCCAGCTGGGCAATGCTCTCTTCCGAGAAGGTGCGCCGGGGCTGGTCGGGATTGGGGTCGATATCGCCAAGGGAGATCTCCTGCACACCGCTGGAGAGGGCTTCCTCTGCATCCGGGAGCAGGGCTTCCAGGCCACGGCCAAGGCCGCGAGTTTTCTTCGCCATGTTCGTCTCTCCTTACTTCCTGGCCTTCATGCCGTTGCGTTCCAGCACCTCCGCCGCCAGCGCACGATAAGCCGCAGCGCCAGTGGACTTGGGATCATACACATGAATGGGTTCACCGTGGCTGGGTGCCTCGCCCAGGCGCACATTGCGCGGGATGGTGGTAGCGAAGGTCTTCTTCTTGAAGTGCTTCTTCACCTCATCCACCACCTGCAGGCCCAGGTTGGTGCGGCCATCCAGCATGGTGAGCAGAATGCCCTCAATGTCGATGCCGGGGTTGAAGGTCTTCTTCACCCGGCTCACGGTGTTCATCAGGCTGGTGACGCCCTCCAGCGCGTAATATTCGCACTGAATGGGGATCAGCACCCGGTCGCAGGCCGTGAGAGCATTCAGCGTGAGCAGGCTCAGCGAGGGCGGACAGTCGATGAAGATGAAATCATAATCCTTCTGCACGGTGGTCAGAGCGTTCTTCAGGCGATACTCGCGCTGCTCCACACCCACCAGCTCCAATTCAGCCCCGGCCAGGCGAATGTCAGCCCCGGCAATGTCCAGGCGCTTCACATCCGTCTTCTGGATGCACTTCTTCATCGGCTCGCGACCCATAATGACTTCATAAATGCTACGATCCTTCACCGTCATGCCCAGGCCGGAGGTCGTGTTGCCCTGGGGATCCAGATCCACCACCAGCACCTTCATGCCCATGTCCGCCAGAATGGCCGTCAGATTCACAGAGGTCGTCGTCTTTCCCACGCCGCCCTTCTGATTCGTGATCGCAATAATCTTCGCCATAATCTGCTCCTTTTTGCCCCTCAATGGACAAAGCAATACATCTTATTATACAAATTTTCATCCCGAATGTAAAGAGGGAGGCGCTGTCTCCCTCTTAAACTCCCACCGCCAGAGGGGACGCTGTCCCCTCTGGACTCCTCTGCTTAAGGGATTTCATCCCTTAAGAATCCCCTTTTGGGATGCCCAGCCTGGTGGTCTCCGAGCAGGGGTCACGGCGCGAGTACGGTCGCGCCGCGACGCGGGGCGTGCTGCTTTTCCGCGCACCTGTAGGGGCGATCTGCAACGCCAAGTTTCGCGCTGAAGCAAGCTCTCCCCCCATCGAAAAACAAAAAGCTATACCAGATTTCTCATGGTATAGCTCTTTGTCTATTCATCTGTCACAAGGTGCCATCTGTTTACATAAACAGGCCGGGCAGGAACAGGGTGATCTGCGGGATGAAGGTGATCAGCATCAGCGCCACGATCATGCAGATGTAGAAGGGCAGCATAGCCTTGACGACCTTCTCCATGGGCACCTTGGCAACAGCGGAACCGATGAACAGCACGGAGCCGACGGGGGGCGTCAGCAGGCCGATGCCGCAGTTCAGCATCAGCATGATGCCGTAGGTGATGGGGCTGATGCCAATGGAGGTGGCGATGGGCAGCAGGATGGGCGTGGAGATCAGGATGATGGGAGCCATATCCATCACCATGCCCAGAACCAGCAGGATCAGGTTGAGCAGCAGCGCGATCACAACGGGATTGGTGCTGACGCTCGTAATAGCCTGTGCAGCCAGATCCGGCACGTGCAGCAGGGTCAGGCAGTAGCCGAAGCCCGTGGAAGTGGCGATCAGGATCAGTACGATGGCCAGGGTGTTCACGCACTCGTTCAGCGCATTCCACACGCCCTTCCAGTTCAGACCCTTGTACACATACACGGCAACGAACAGGGAGTAGATAACCGCGATGGCGGCGGACTCGGTAGCGGTGAACAGGCCGATGACCACGCCCACGACCACGATCAGGATGCAGGCCAGCGCCCAGATGGAGGTCTTCAGCTGCTTCAGCAGACCCTTGAGACTGAACTTTTCACCCTTGGGGTAGTTGCGCTTCACGGAGATAATGTAGGTACCCACAGCCAGGCTCAGCGCCAGCACAGCACCGGGCAGGTAACCGGCCATGAACAGGCTGCCCACGCTGATACCGCCAGCGGCGGTAGCGTACAGCACCATGTTGTGGCTCGGGGGCACCAGAATGCCCTCAACAGAGGAGGCAATGGTCAGGGCGGTGGAGAAGTCGTCGTCGTAGCCCTGATCCACCATCATGGGGATCAGAATGGAGCCCAGGGAAGCGGTGTCAGCCGCAGCGGAACCGGAGATGCCGCCGAAGAAGTAGCTGTCCACCACGTTCACCATGCCCAGGCCGCCGCGCATCCAGCCAACAGCGGAGTTGGCCAGCGCAACCAGCTTTTCACTGATGCCGCCCGAGCCCATGAGCGAGCCCATGGTGATGAAGAAGGGCACAGCCATCAGGCTGAAGGACCACATGCCCTTCACCAGCTGCTGGGGAATGGTGGTCAGGGGCTTGCCCATGTAGAGCAGGCAGAACACCGTGGAAAGACCCACCGCGTAGGCGATCGGCACACGCATGAGGATCATGGCGAAGAAGCTGCCAAGCAGAATAATAACAGCAATCGTATTCGTATCCATTATTTGGCAACCTCCTTTTCTTCCTTAATGAAGAAGGCCTTGATGTGCTGGTAGAGCTGCTCGATCTCGAAGATGATCATGCCGGCGCCGGCAACGGGCACGGGCAGATACATCCAGAAACGGCTCAGCCAGGGCAGAGAATCGTAGAAGCCGCGGGCGCCCAGCTTGATGGCGGCAGTCCAGCCGTGCACAAGCATCACATAACCCAGCACCATGACCAGGATATCGCTGATGATGTCCAGTACCATAACGGCTTTCTTGGGCAGATAGCGGTCAAAGCAGGTCATGCGGATGTGGCCATTGCTGCGGATAGCCAGCGTAGCGGAAAGCACAGCCATGTAGACCATCAGGGTGAGCACCACCTGCTCGCCCCACACAGGCGCTGGAACAAAGGTCAAATAGCGACCGATGACCATGTAGCAGGTCACCAGGATATCCGCGATCAGAAGAAGCTTGCAGATGAGCATCATGATTTTCTCAGCGATGTCATAGACCGGCTTCACCTTATCCAGAACGGAAAAGATTTTCGGCATGGGTTTTCCTCCCTCATCCGGATTACAGTAAGAAAGGGGAGCGCAGGAGAACCTCCCGCGCTCCCGGATTCATTTAGGTTAATGAGCTTGTTTCTGAATTACTGCAGACCCACCAGCGTGGCATACAGCTCGGCCTGATCAGAAGTATTGGAAGTGATAACATCCTGGCAAGCCGCAACCCAAGGAGCCTTGTCAGCGACCTCAACGATATTGCAGCCTTCGTTCTTCAGAGCTTCCAGAACTTCATCTTCAGCAGCCTGAACGATCTGAGCGTTGTATTCCTGGGTCAGCTTACCGGCTTCCATGATCCAAGCCTGCTGCTGCTCAGTCAGCTTAGCCCAACCCATATCGGTGATAACCAGCTGAATGGCGCCCAGGGTGTGGCCGTCCAGCAGCAGGGTGTTAGCAACCTCGGGGAAAGCATTGGACTTGTAGTTGGCGATGGGCTGCTCGGCAGCATCCACAACGCCGGACTGCAGAGCGCCATACAGCTCGGTGAAGGAAACATTGGCAGGGGTAGCGCCCAGACCCTTAACCATGCCGGTCATAACGGGGTCTTCGGAAACGCGGATCTTCAGGCCCTTCAGATCTTCCAGACCCTTCACTTCCACGCCGCTCTTGATGAAGAAATGACGGAAGCCTTCTTCGCCGTAGCAGATGCCGCGCAGGGGAACGCCCACGGTCTGGGGCTCGTTCAGGAAGTCAGCAGCCAGTTCGCTGTTGGCAAAGTTCCAGAAGTGCTCACGGCCAACAAAGGTGTAGGGAATGGACAGCAGCTTGGCCTTGTTGCAGCCATAGCTGGTCAGGGCGAAAGCAGAGATGCGGCTGATGTCCACGGTGCCAGCGTCCATCATGATGCCGTCGAGAATCTGAGCCTCGGTGCCCAGCACGCCGGAAGCCTGGATGTCGATGATGATTTCGCCGCCGGACAGCTCTTCAACCTTTTCCTTGAAGAACTTGGCGATGGAGCCAACGATGGTGCCCTCCAGGGGATTCACTTCCGCATACACCAGGGTCACGGGTTCAGCCAGGGCAGCCGTGCAGCCAAAGATGGTCATAACGGCCAGAACCAGAGCAAGGATCTTTTTCATGGAAACGTCCTCCTTGTAAAATTGTCAGTGCCGGTCTTTCATGTAACCGGTTTCTTAGAGACATAATACCACGTTTCTGGGAATTTGTCCACCATATTTTACAGATATCCGAAAAAATATGAGGCCAGCGATTGCAATTCATGCCGTTCTGTGTCAAAATATAATGGAAGCCTATTCACGAAGCAAGAGGTGTTCTATGAAGAATCAAACCATTATCGTGCCGGTTCGCATGGATTACAAAACGCTGCGGGATTTTTCGCTGTTTGATACATTTATCCTGAGAAAGCAATGGATCCGCCCCACCATTTTCGGCGTGGCGTTTGTGATTTTCGCCATCATCTGCTTTGCCGCCACCAGCAAGGAGCAGAACTGGCTGCTGGGCACCGTGATGCTGCTGATCGGCCTGGGCATGCCTGCGGTGTATGTGGGCATGTTCCTCTCCGGCGTGAAGGGGCAGGCGAAAAAGCTGAAGCTATCCCGCAAGGTCTATACGCTGAGCTTCAGTCCCAGCGGCGTCCACATCAGCAACGACCTGAAGCCCGAGGAACAGGTCGATCTTGAATGGCAGAAGATCCCGGCAGCATTCCGCTGCAGGAACGCCATTTACCTGTATGCTGCGCCCACGCGTGCATTTATCCTTCCGGATGGACAGGGCGACGCTTCACCGGATGAGCTGTGGGCCATGATGGAAAAGCATCTCCGCAAGGGACGTGCGCGGAACCGCCGCTGAGATGCCTGTGCATGAAATGGCAGATGAGAAATGAACAGCAAAGGGCAGACGGCTCGAAAGAAACCGTCTGCCCTGTTTTGATGCAGTTGATTACTGAATGACGGGCTTGCGGGTCTTGACCACCACATTCAGCACAGAGAAGACCACCAGCAGCACCACGGTCACCAGGATGGCACTCATGCCGCCGGTGAAGCCATAGGCTTCCGCCAGGGAGCCAACGATGGTGGGCATCAGGATGGCACCGGCAGAGCCAATGCCCAGGATCAGGCTGGTGGCCAGCGGGTAGGTATTGGTGAAGATCGCCGCATCGGAGTAGATCATGGGGCAGATGCCAGCCATGCAAAGACCCAGGCCAGCCACGGAGATCGTCACCATCGTCATGGTGGTGCTGCTGAGCATCAGCGCATAGAAGATGGCCACACCGATGGAGGAGACCATCATCATGATCTTCTGGCTCACCTTGCTGGAAAGCATCGCGCAGGTCAGGCGGCCGACCAGCATGACCACCCACAGCAGCGAAGCCATGGTTTGGGAATAGCTCACCGCGTTGGAGCCAGAAGCAGCCAGATCCGCCAGCAGGTTTTCCTTGTTCTGGATATAGGTCACCAGCCAGCCGTTGATGGCATACTCAGAGCACAGGTAGCAGAACATCATCGCAGCCAGAATCAGAAATGAAGGGTTCTTGAGGAACACCAGGGTGGAATTCTGCTTGTCCTTGGGGCTGGGGCGGTCATTCTTCAACTGCATCCGCGCCATGTTGAACAGGCTGATGCACCCCAGCAGGATCACATAGCCCACGCCGACCTGCCAGGAGAAGGTGTTGCGCAGCACCAGGAACATCAGGGGCGTGAGGATCGCGCCCACGGCAAAGCAGGAGTGCAGCAGGTTGGAGGCCGCAGGGCTGCCGCCGGAAAGCTGGTTGACCATGCGGTTATCAAAGTTGGACACGCTGCCACGGCCAAAGCCGATGAGCAGGAACGCCAGGAACAGCCAGGCAGGCCACCCGGCAATGGTCGTCATCAGATAGCCAACGAATGCCAGCCCGCTCAGCAGGAAGATCGAGCGCTTCTGCCCCAGCCACAGGGGCACCAGGCCGCTGACCAGCCCGGCGATCAGGTTGCCCGCCGAATGGGCGGAAATGAACACGCCGCTGGTGGTGTCCGAAAGGTTGTAGGCCGCCTTCAGGTCGGGCATCACGCTGCCCATCATCAGCGCCAGGGTACCATTGCAGAAAAAGGCAAAAAAGCAGGTAAACAGCGCCTGCTTGTCATGTCGGTCAAGCTTCTTGATAAACGAAAACATGGTGATCCTCCTTTGTATAAGGCCAAACATTCCCTTTTCCCAGTATACCATGGCTTCCCATGTCTGGCAAGGCGAACTCCCCTTCCCAGACAACGAAAAACACGGAAACCCTTTCGGATTTCCGTGTAGATCGTGAGGTGCCACCCGGATTCGAACCGGGGGAATAAAGGTTTTGCAGACCTTCGCCTTACCACTTGGCTATGGCACCGGATGTGTGGAGCGGTAGACGGGATTCGGACCCGCGACATCCACCTTGGCAAGGTGGCACTCTACCACTGAGCTACTACCGCACACATGGTGCCTTGGGGCGGAATCGAACCACCGACACGCAGATTTTCAGTCTGCTGCTCTACCGACTGAGCTACCAAGGCAAATATGATGGCGACCCGGAAGGGGCTCGAACCCTCGACCTCCAACGTGACAGGCTGGCGCTCTAACCAACTGAGCTACCGGGCCATATTTGTGAGTGGGAACAACAGGGCTCGAACCTGTGACCCTCTGCTTGTAAGGCAGATGCTCTCCCAGCTGAGCTATGCTCCCGTGCGCCATAGCCAAGTGGCTTGACTTTGCAACCTTGCGGTTACTGCGGCGACTTGTTTATAATACCTCAACGCAACTCGTTTGTCAACCCCTATTTTTCATTTTTTCTTCAAAAAAAGCGTAAAGCGGTTTTCTTCCCTTCACGAGTCCTTCCGCGCCCGTCTGCGCCGGGTGGGCAGGTGCAGCACCACCTCCACGCTGCCGTCCAGGGTGCGCTCGGCCGTGGTGGCCTCGATACCCGCTTCCTGCATCTGCGCCACAATGCTGCGGATGGCGTTGAGATACAGCCGGTGATCCCGCACCAGGGTGATGGTGCGCCCCACCGGCAGCGGCGGCACCGGCAGGCGAGACTGGGCGCTGGTCACCAGCAGCTCCACATCCCGCACGCACAGCTTTTCCCGCACCGCCTGCCGGGCGATGATCATGCGGGCGCGGCGGTCGGGCAGCTTTGCCAGGGCATGGGCATAGCGCTCCGGCAGGCCCTGCTCCAGCAGGAAGGCCTGCAATTCGCCGTCCAGCTCTGCCAGACGAATGCGCTGCGCCACGCTGGCAGCGGTGCAGCCCAGGCTCCGCGCCAGCTCGTCCCTTGTGAAGCCATGGCGCTCCAGCAGGCGCTTCATGGCATCGGCTTCCTCCAGGTAATGCAGGTTTCCGGAAAGGATGCTCTCCAGCAGGGGCTGTGCCTCCAGGTCGGGCGCCACGCCCTCCAGCACCACCGCATCGATGTGGGACAGCCCCGCCATGCGGCAGGCCATGAACCGCCGATTGCCGGACACGATCACATACCGTCCGCTGCGGGTGGCCTGCACGGTGATGGGCTGCACCAGGCCATGCATGCGGATGGAATCCACCAGCTCCATCAGCGTGGTACCGTCCGTGGGTTCCAGCCCCACGGATGGCCGCGGGGAGATCCTCTCCATGGGCAGCCAGCACACCTGCCCGCCCATTGCATGATTCAAGCCGTTCCTCATCGTGCTTCCCCTCCTTCCCCTGCTTTTCGTTTTTCCAAATGCAAAACCCTGCTGGCTTATCCAGGAATCGTTCGTCACGATTCCCCCATCCAGCAGGGTGATTTTGCTTGGTTTTCGTCGCATCGGGGCGTTATTTGCCGTTTGCCCCCAGGGGAGACTTGCTGGGCGTGCCAGCTTTCCGCGGATACTGTCGAGCGGTTTTCGCTACTTTTTTGATGGGCAGCAGCTGGTGCTGCCATTCACGGCCGGGGAACGCGCAGGGAATGGCCTCCCCCGCCTGACCGCCCAGCAGGAATGCCGCCCGGCGACCCTGGGTCAGTTCCTCCTGCAAGGCAGGGCCTTTCCAGCACACGGCCTGGCCGCCCACCTTCACATAGGGCAGCAGATATTCCGCCAGTACCGCCAGGGGTGCCACCGCGCGGGCAACCGCCACGTCGAACTGTTCCCGCAGGGCAGCATCCTTGGCGCCATCCTCGGCACGGCGATGCACCAGCGTCACGTTCTCAACGCCCAGGTCGTCGATCACCGCCTGCAGAAAGGTCAGCCGCTTCTGCTGGGCATCCATCAGCGTCACCTGCAAGTCAGGACAGGCCAGCGCCAGGGGCAGGCCGGGGAACCCGGCTCCCGTACCCACGTCGATCAGCCGCCCCTTGGCCGGGATCAGCCCTGGCTCCTTCAAGGCCATCAGGCTGTCCACATAGTGGCGGTCGATCATCTCGTCCTCCACCGTCACGGCGGTGAGATCCATGCGGGTGTTCCAGTCCATCAGCAGGGCATGATAGCGCAACAGCTTCTCCGGCAGCACCGCATCAAAGGGGATGCCGCACTGCTCCAGGCGCGCAGATAGTTCATTGGTGGTCATCGTGTCACTCCAAGGGCAGGTGCAGGTACTTCTGCATCCAGTATTTGATCCAGGCCAGACCCTCCCGGCCATAGTTCTTCGGCCAATAGATGGGCAGCGTTTCCGCCCCCAGGCCGGTGGCGGCGAGGCCTTCATCCTGCGCCAGGGCCATGGCGCGTGGCAGGTGGTAGTCGCTGGTGACGATCAGCACCGTTTGTGCATTGTGGGGCTTCAGCAGCTCCGCCGCGTGGCGGATATTCTGCCGGGTGTTGAAGGAGCTTTCGTCGGAGAGGATCATCTCCCCCGGCACCCCCAGCCCCACCAGGTAGTCCCGCATCACCAGCGCCTCGGGGGCAGGCTCGTTGCTGCCCTGGGCGCCGCAGGTCACGATGAGGCAATTCTCCTTCTGCCAGGCTTCATAGGCCGCATCCAGCCGCCACTTCAGCTGCAGCGACAGGGAGCCATCGGCCTTCACCTGAGCGCCCAGCACAACAATGGCGTCGTAGTTCTCGGCAACAGGCGGGTGGTTCACCTTCCACACCAGCATACCCACCACGCCCAGATAGGCCAGGATGGCCACCAGCACAGCGATCAGCAGGAGCATCAATACGCGACGTCCTCCTCCAGGAATTTTCTTCATCTTATGTCGTTCCCTTTCCCTTCGTGCGGGATCTGCCGGACTTTTTTCCCAGCACCTGACCACCGCTGTCCGCCGCGGCGAGCTGCACCTCGCGGGGTGCAAACCCACGTTGCAGGTCACCGTTTTCGTTCATGCTGTAGGTCTTCTCGCCAGCCACGATGATGTGATCCAGTAAGTCGATCTCCAGCCCCTTCAGCAGCAGCCAGATCTGCTCGGTGGACGCGATATCCTCCACCGACGGCCAGTCCGTCCCGCCCGGATGATTGTGACAGAGAACGACTCCGCGGGCATTGAGGTTCAGCGCTGTTTCCACCACCAGCCGCGGCTGCACCGGCACCCCGCCGGTGGTTCCCTCGGCGATCAGGCGATGCCCCAGCAGCTGGTTGTCCGCATCCAGGCAGATCACGTAGAGCCGCTCGGTGCGCCAGCCGGACAGAAGCGATTTGCAGAATTGCTTGGCCGCCTCGCGGGTGTCCAAACGCTTGCGATCCCTGCACAGGCAGGCGGTGTAGCGCCGGAACATGGGCAGCACGAAGGACAGCAGCGTGGCGGTCTCCTCCCCCACGCCCGGCACAGCCATCAGCTGATCCGGCTTGGCCTCCAATACGCCCTGCAGCGAGCCGAAGGTGTCCATCAGCGTGTGTGCCAAAGGGTTCACATCACCCCGCGCCCTGCCGTAAAACAGTAGCAGCTCCAGCACCTCGTGATCCGCAAAGCCGTCCAATCCCTCTTTCCTGAACCGCTCCCGCATCCGCTTCCGATGCCCCTCATGCATCGTCATCCTCTTTCACCACCTATAACGTATCAACTCAAACAATTCTTCCCAGAGGAGGCTCTGCCTCCTCTGGACTCCACCGCTCAAGGGCTCTGCCCTTGAGAATCCCGCTTAAGGGATTTCATCCCTTAAGAATCCCATTCGGGGATGCCCTGCGCGTCCCCTGCCATGCAGGGGTCACGGTGCGCAACGGGCGCACCGCGACGCGGAGCATGTTACAATTCCGAATGCCGCATTCCGAATTCCGAATTATTCATTATTCATCATTCATTATTCATTATTCATTTTCCCAGCATCATCTCAAACACCTCACCCACCTGTCCACCCAGCCGATTGACCTCCCCCATCACACGGCGGCGGCCTTTTGCATTGGTGAACCAGTCGTTGCGGCTTTCGCCGGGAACGCTGGCAGGGCAAACAAGGATGTTGGTGTCGGGGAAGGCGGCGTGGTAGTACATCAGCGCCCGGCGGGCATGAAAGGCGCGGCAGCACAGAATGGCCTGCTGCACCTGTATGCCCAGGCTGTCGCACACGCGGCGGGAAAACTGGGCGTTCTCCCAGGTGTAGGTAGCCTGATCCTCCCGCAGGATGGCGCTGTCCGGCACCCCGGCCTTCATCAGCACGGTGCGCAGGTAGGCCCACTCGGTTTCGTAGTCATCGGGGTAGTCCTGCCGGAAGGCTTCCGGCACGCCCTTGAAATGCCCCAGCAGCGTGGAGTAGCGGCCGGAGGGCAGCACGTAGTCCGCCATGCCCTGGTGATACAGCTCCGCCGCCCGCAGCGCGTGTTCCGGGTGACTGGCACCGGGAATGAAAATCACGTCGCTCTTTTGGGGCGCGTCCTCCACAAAAATGAACTCCGTCACTGCGCGGACAAAGGTCTCTGCGCCCAGGGTCAGCTTACTGTCCATAGTATTTCCACAGGTCGATGCACACCTGGCGGTCAGCCCCGGCGCGGCGGGTAAAGGCACGGCGGTAGATGCCCTTCAGCTCGTCCCGGGTCAGGGGCATGGGGTGGTTGCTCAAACGGGGAATATTCACCGAGTCGGCCAGGGCGTCCAGGGTGGCCTCGTCGGGCATACTTCCCGGCTCCATGCCCAGGTCGATGAGCAGTCCGGCCAGCAGGCGGGAACCCATGTATTCGCTGCCCAGGCGCATCTTGGCGGCCAAGTCCATCAGCGCAGGCAGAGCATCCTCGCAGTTGATCATGGCATCCCACAATACGGGCAGCGTCAGCATACAGGCGTGGCCGTGGGCCAGGCCCAGCTTCTTGGTGATCTGGTAGCTCATGGCATGGGCGGCGGTGGTGCGGCTGATCTGGATCGCCCGGCCGCTGCGGTAGGCTGCCTCCAGCATGGCGTCGGCCGCATGGGCGTCCCCGGCCAGGTAGCCGCGGATATTGTCCAGCACGCCAATGATGGCCAGGTAGGCATGGACGCGGCTTTCCTCGGTGGCAGTCTTTGCCCAGTAGGACTCAATACCCTGGCACAGGGCATCCAGCGCGCAGGCTTTTTTGTGATATTCCGGCAGGCTGTCCAGCAGGGCAGCATCCAGCACCACGCCCTCCGGCAGCAGCACCGGGTGGCTGATGGACACCTTCTGGTCGTCCACATACACCACGGCGATCTGCGTGGCCTCCGCACCGGTTCCGGCGGTGCCGGGAATGGCGATGTGGGGCAGCACGGCTTCATCCGGCAGGATGCTGTGCAGCGCCTTATCGGCATCCTCGGCGATCAGCATGGCCTTGATGGCCTTGGCCGTGTCCATGGCGCTGCCGCCGCCCAGGGAGATCAGGCCATCGCAGCCGTTTTCGCGATACATGGCGGCACCGGCGGCGCAATCGGCATAATCCGGGTTGGGGTGGTAGCCCTTGAACTGCACAAAGTCCACGCCCGCTGCCTTTTCGGCAAACACGCCCGCCAGGTGGTCGCCGCAGACCAGGAGGGGCTTTTTCATATTCAGCTTATCCATCAAATCCGCGACCTTGGCCAGCTTGCCACGGCCACGGAGAACCTTCTGCACCATGCAAAACACCTCGAATAAACAAAGATAGGTTAAGTGTAGCGCATCAGGGGAATGCCGTCAAGCAAAAAAGCAGGGATTTCGCGCCTATGGGCGCGACCAAAGGGCTTTCCGATCGCCCTTTGGAAACCTTCGGCCGCATACTCCTATCAAGAAAAAAGCAGGAGGAACGCTCCTCCTGCTTATGAATAGCTTATTGCTTACCGCACAAAGGTACGGATGCGGATCACGCCCGGCAGCGCCTTGATGGCAGCCAGCGCATCGGCACTGGGCAAGTCGGGCAGGTCGAACACCGTCACGGCCATGTCCTTCTTGGACTTGTTGATCATGGTGTCGATGTTGATGCCTTCCTTACTGATGCAGGCGGAAATGGGCGCCACGGTGTTGGGGATGTTCTCGTGGATCACCAGCACGCGGGCGGCGTCGGGGGCGGTCAGCTGCACTTCGGGCAGGTTCACGCTGTTGTGGATGCAGCCCACCTCCAGGTAGTCGCGCAGCTCGGCAGCGGCCATCTGGGCGCAATTCTCTTCGCTCTCGGGGGTGGAAGCACCCAGGTGAGGAATGCAGGTGACCTTGTCCACGCCGATCATCTCGTCCGTGGGGAAGTCCACCACATAGCCGGCCAGCTGACCCTCGGCCAGGGCGGCCTTCATGTCGTCGGCATTCACCAGTTCGGCACGGGAGAAGTTCAGCAGATAGGCACCCTTCTTCATCTTGGCGATCTTGGCCGCGTCGATGGAGCCACGGGTCTTGTCGTTCAGCGGGATGTGATAGGTCACATAGTCGGCCTGAGCCAGCACTTCATCCTCGCTGGCAGCGCGGCTGACGCCGCTGGAGAGGCTCCAGGCATTCTCAACGGTGATGAAGGGATCGTAGCCCACGACCTTCATGCCCAGTCCACGGGCGGCCTTGTTGGCCACCAGCGCGCCGATGGCACCCAGGCCGATAACGCCCAGGGTCTTGCCGCGCAGCTCGGGGCCAACGAACTGACCCTTGCCCTTTTCCACCAGCTTCGGCACGTCCGCGCCCTGGCCCTTCAGGCCAGCAGCCCAGTTGGTGGCAGCAGCCACATTACGGCTGCCGATGATCAGGCCGCCGATGACCAGCTCGGCCACAGCATTGGCATTGGCACCAGGGGTGTTGAACACCACGATGCCCTGCTTGGAACACTTGTCGATCGGAATGTTGTTCACACCGGCACCGGCGCGGGCAATGGCCTGCAGGTTCTCGCCCAGCTCCATATCGTGCATGGCGGCAGAGCGCACCAGAATGCCATCGGGGGTCGGCTCTTCCTTGGCAATGGCGTACACATCGGCCGACAGCTCATTATAAATGATATCGGAAATCGCATTCAGCGTCTGAATCTTGAACATCGTGACACTCCTCACACACTCCAAAAGAGTGCAAAAAAGATGGGTTTCGAAAGGGCCGAATGGCCCTTCGCGGGATTCTTAAGGGCAGCGCCCTTAAGCGGGAGAGTCCAGAGAGGGCGCTGCCCTCTCTGGTGGGGATCCCTAAGGGGCAACGCCCCTTAGGCGTTCTCGGCCTCGAACTTCTTCATGAAGTCAACCAGCTTGACCACGCCTTCGCGGGGCATGGCGTTGTAGATGCTGGCGCGCATACCGCCCACGGAGCGGTGACCCTTCAGGTTGACCAGGCCCTCGGCGGCGGCGGCCTTGACGAAGGCGGCGTCCTTATCGGCATCGCCGGTGATGAAGGTCACGTTCATGCGGGAACGGAACTCCTTCTGGGCGGTGGGCTTGAAGAGCTTGCTGTTATCCAGGAAGTCGTAGAGCAGGGCGGCCTTTTCGATGTTGATCTTCTCCATCTCGGCCACGCCGCCCATTTCCTTCAGCCACTGGAAGGTCAGGCCAGCCAGGTAGATGCCGTAGGTGTTGGGGGTGTTGTACATGCTGCCAGCCTTGGCCTGCACTTCCCAGTTCAGGAGCTTCGGGCAGATGTCCTTGGCCTTGCCCAGCAGATCCTTGCGGACGATGACCACGCACAGGCCGGAGGGGCCGATGTTCTTCTGGGCGCCAGCATAGATCACGCCGAACTTGCTCACGTCCATCACCTCGGAGAGGATCATGGAGGAAGCATCGGTGACCAGGGGAGCATTCACCTCGGGCAGCTCCACATAGCGGGTGCCGTAGATGGTGTTGTTGCTGGTCATATGCACATAGTCCGCATCGGGGGTGAAGGTACCCTTCTTCCAATCAGGAATGTAGGTGTACACGTCGTCGCGGCTGGAGGCCACGATGTTCACCTCGCCATAGCGCTTGGCTTCTTCAGCAGCCAGGTGGGCAAAGTTGCCGGAATCGATGTAGTCAGCCTTGCCGTTCACCATCAGGTTCAGGGGGATGGCGGAGAACTGCTGGGTAGCGCCGCCCTGGAGGAACAGCACCTCGTAGGTGTCGGGGATGTTCATCAGGTCACGCAAGTCAGCCACGGTCTTGTCATAAATATCGGTGTACATCTTGCTGCGGTGGCTCATTTCCATCACAGACATGCCGGTGTTGCCGTAGATCACCAGTTCCTGCTGCGCCTTTTCCAGCACAGACTGAGCCAGCATAGAGGGGCCGGGAGAGAAATTATATACGCGATCCATGGTAAGTGTCCTCCTTTTATCATTCAGGTGATTGTTCGCTCTGTGTAGTGGGACGTTTTTCGCCCGCCGGGTGAAATCCGAACCACTGCACATAGTATGCACCATCATGGCGAAAAATGCAAGCATAATACAACAGAAAAACAATCCGGATGAATAAAAACAAAAAGCCCTGCTGATGGAAGCATCAACAGGGCTTTGGTTAGACTATAGAAGTCTGCTCGTGACCGTGTCGGTCGCCGCTTTTAATTAGAAGCGGTTCTGACGCTGGGCCTCGAAGCACTCGCGGCAGTACACGGGACGATCACCACGGGGCTGGAAGGGCACCTGGGTGGTGCAGCCGCAGCCGTCGCAGATCACTTCGTACATCTGACGGGGAGCAGCGTTGCCGCCGTTCTGGGCGCGACGAGCAGCGCGGCAAGCGGGGCAGCGGCTGGGCTCGTTCTGGAAGCCCTTCTCAGCGAAGAAAGCCTGCTCGGAAGCAGAGAAAACGAATTCGTTGCCGCAGTCACGGCAGGTCAGAGTCTTGTCCTGATACATGGTAGGTATACCTCCCTAAAATTGTTTACCCATCCCAAATTGCCATTCCGTTGCTTCCATGGGTCCCGACATTGGTCTGGTGACAACCAAAGGAGGAAAGAAACCGGTCATACCTGGCTGGGTTACGCATGACATTATAACACGGCATTTTCCAATTGTACAGCCCTCCCGGCAAATTTTCCTTTACCCATCCAGCGCCCCTGCAGCGGCTGTTTTCCTGGCCTGTAGGCAGATTTTCTTCATTCAGAATCCCGTTCATCCTTCTCAATGAAGTTTTTATTCTTTCAAGCAATTCCATTCCCGCCGTTTTTCCGTTACAATGGCACTATCAGCAACAGCCGAAGGAGGCACCACCATGGATTATCAGGATATGGGCTTGCGCGTCAGAACCCTGCGCCGGCAGATGGGCACCACCCAGGAGGAGCTAGCCGAGAAGGTGGGCATTTCCGCTTCCTTCCTGGGGCATATCGAGCGCGGCACCCGCGTGGCCAGCCTGGAGACGCTGGTCGCCCTGTGCAACACCCTGGAGACCACGCCGGAATACCTGCTTAGCAACAGCCTGACCAAAAGCGCCCGCCATATGCCGGAGGGCCTTTCCAGCAGCGAGCGCGCCGCCCTCAGCCGCCTGCTGCACATGGCCGAAGAAGCTGTGCGGGGCTGGGAAGACGAATAATGCATTGCAACGAAAAAAAGTGGCTCATGGCCACTTTTTTTTCATGGATCAATATGCCTTATAGGAAACCGTCCACAGCTCGCTGTCCACCACAACGATCAGCGTCTTGCCGCGCTGCAGTTCCAGCTCCTTGCCATCGGCGGTGTAGAACACGGTGCGATCCTCCATGGACTCGCGCTGCCAATAGCCTTCCACACGGACGCCGCCCATGAAGAAATCAGCATTGCCGCCCACGGACTTCTTACCCTTGTTGTTGTAATACTTCTTACCCACGTGATAGGTGATGGGGGCATCCGTCCTGACCCAGTCCACCTCGGCAAATTGGATGATCACGTTGGAGAAGCCGATATGCTCCTTGGTATCCTTGTCCTCATAGGCCGTCAGCTTGTCGTCAACGCCCATGTAGCGGAAATACAGGTTGCTGTCCAGGTCGTAGATCAGGGCAGAACTGTAGGCATCGTGGCCGGTGTTGATGCGGATCTCATCGGCCAGCTCGCCCTCGGGCAGCTCATCGGTGAAGAGGAAGGTATGGTTGCGCGGGACAAAGTCCGCGTCGATCAGCTCATACATGGCGGCTACATTGGCATCCACATTGTGGGGAGCAGCCACACCCTTGCGGCGGGTGTAATACTTCTTCCACTTCTTGCCGCTGCCTACCGTGCCGGAGAAGGCCAGACCCTTCTCCTCCACGCCCAGCTCCCGTAGCTCCTTTTTCACATTGGCCTTGTCATATTCCTGCTGGCCATAGTACAGGAAGCCCGCGTCCCATTCCTCACGCAGCCAGGCATGACCCATACGGGCAGAACGCACAGGACCCACGCTGTCGGGGATCAGGTCGGAAAAGAGGAAGGACAGACGGGTGTTGCCGCTCTTGTACAGGGGCGTTTCATAAATGATGTCAGCATAGCTGGCACCCCAGGGCGCACGATGCCCAATACCGCCATCGGTATTGTCGATCTGCACCAGCATGGGCATATAGCGCCCGGTCACCGCCAGGCCAGCAAAGCCCTCAACAACTTCCAGATCCTCCAGCGGCAGGCCGGTGGTGGGGCTGATGCCCTCTTCCACTTCATTCAGGGTGACTTTCTTCAGCTTGATCTTCCGCTTTTCATTGGGATCCAGCACCGTGTCGGCCATCGCGGCAGGCAGCAGGCTGATCAGCAGCGCAGCGATCAGCAGCAGGCTCACGATCTTTTTCATCAGGGGTTCCCTCCTCATGCATTTGCACAAACGCATTTTCATGCCAAACCAGTATACCATTTGCTTACATTTCCGTCAAGGTTATTACAAATAATTAAGAATTTGTTTCAGCTCACTTCTTTTTGATGCTCGTGTCGCCGTCCACACAGCGGTAATACACCCTGTCGCCTTCCAGCTTCACGCCATCCTTGGCAAACAGCTCGTCGATGGTCAGCAGGATGTACCCTTCCTCCGCCAGATAGTTGGCAATGGCCTTGGCAGACTTGGGAGTGTTGTCCTTGATGTCATGGCAGAGAATGATGTCTCCGTCGCTGATCTCCTTCTTCACCCGGCTCAGCACCTTGGCCGAGGACAGGCCGCGCCAGTCGTAGGTGTCCAGGCTCCATTGGATCAGCGGCCAGCCGGTCTTGGCGTCGATCATCTGGTTATACAGGCCGTAAGGCACACGGTTGTAGCGGGTGGGCAGACCGATGGCGGCGATCATGGCCGTGTCGCACTTGCCCACCATGGCGCGCAGCGTGGAGGCCTTGGTTTTGGACACATTGTTGTGGTTCCAATTGTGGGAGGCCACCGCATGGCCTTCGTCATGCTCCCGCTGCACCAGGTCATCGTATTCCCCGATGCGGTTGCCCAGCACAAAGAAGGTCACCCGTGCGCCCACCTCGGTCAGGGCGTTCAGGGTCAGGCTGGTGTTGGTGCGGCTGGGGCCATCGTCAAAGGTCAGCGCCACCGTTTTATAATAGGAAAGATTATCCGTTTCCACCTGAGCGCGCTCGGTCATATAAGGGCGGATGTCCGGGTACATCAGGGTGATCTCCAGCAGGGTGGTTTTGCCGGGGTAGAGCTTCTCCGCCGGGATGTGCAGTACCAGCGACATACCATGCAGCGTGAAGTCCATCTCCGACAGCGCCTGACGGGTGCAAAGCGACTCCAGCGCCTCAGCATCCGGGGCGACCTCCGGCCAATAGGCCGTGGCCTGCTCCCGCACCGCCGCCTCCAGGATGTCCCACCCCTGGCTTTCCGCATCAAAGATGTCCGTCAGCCAGATGCGCTCGCCGGTGGTCATGTCAAAGGTGCGGCTCTGGATCTCCTGGGCGATCAGGTCCCGATGATAGGTGGTTCTCGCCTGCACCAGAAAGCTCATCCAGGTCAGCCCCGTGCGGCTGTGGCGGGTCACCACATCCAAGCGGGAGTTCTTGCTGGTGTTATTCCCGGCCTTTTGCAGGGTGGGGGCCAGCCGCGCCACATATTCATCGGCGATCACGCCCAGCTCCTCGTCCACGCTGTCCAGCACAGTGTCCACAGTCCATCGGCGCACAATGCTCTTGTTCTTCTGGGTGGTGTCCTTCTTGGTGACCTTCACCCGGTGGCAGTCCTCAATGGCGCTGGCCGAGACCATCGGCAGCAGCATGGCCGCCAGGATCAAAGCAAGCAAGCGTTTCATCGGTGCATTTCCTCCTTGGATGTAACAACTGTAACAATGGAAAAAGCGCCGCGATCCATACCGCGGCGCTCAAAAAATCATGCATCGTGATGGCAGCCGCAGTCACAGCCGTCATGGTGGTGTTCGTGGCCGCAGCCACAGTCGCAGTCCTCCAGGCCGTCCACGGCGTTGTGGATGGTCAGCGCCACATACTTGTCGAACACCTGCTGGATCACGTCCTCTTCCTCCGCCACCACAAAGGACAGCTGGCCGTCCCCTGCTTCTTCCACGCGGGTGATGAGGATCTGCTCCTCGCCGTTTGCATCATTCTCCATTTCCAGCAGCACCACATAGTCCTGCCCGGCATAGGGAATGGTAGCGCCGTAGCGGAAGCGGAACACCTGGCCGTCGGGGGCGGTCAGCTCCACCACCGCGTCGTTCAGCTCATGCTCGCTCATTACTCTTCGTCCTCGGCTTCTTCCATCAGCTGGAGGAACTTCTCGAACACAGTCTCCTGCAGGTCCTCGTCCTCCACGCAAACGTAGCACTCGTTGCCCTCGTCGTCGGCTTCGATCTTCATGATGACCACTTCGCCCTCGTCGTCGTTCTGCTCTTCTTCCTCGATCAGCATCAGAGCGATGTAGTACTCACCCTCATGCTCGATGGTGGCCAGATGCTCGAAAGGCACAGTCGCGCCGGTCTCGTCGTCGATCAGTTCAATGATGTTGCTCTCGTTGTCCATGGTCATGGTAGTTTCCTCGCTTTCGCACCCATTGGGTGTGGTATTTTGTGCCTGGGAATCCAGGTATTGCTGTAGAATGATGGCCGCAGCCACCTTGTCCACATTCTGCCTGCGCTCTGCCCGGTGCATGTTGTCCTCCAGCAGAGCGTGTTCCGCGGTCACCGTGGTCAACCGCTCATCCTGATAATACACCGTCAGGCCCGCTTTTTCAAGCTGTT
The DNA here is from genome assembly GCA_017936765.1 of Clostridia bacterium. Lineage (GTDB taxonomy): Bacteria > Bacillota > Clostridia > Christensenellales > Aristaeellaceae > UBA11524. The sequence continues at coordinate 23,811 of JAGBEX010000011.1, read as the reverse complement.
GGCAGAATAGTTTTACTTTTTCCGATTGAAAACCCAGCGTTCCATCCATATTATAAGGCAGTCCGCTGAGCACAATGGTGGTGTCATACTGCTCGCATAGCTGCTTGACCCGCTTCACATCCGGGCCAAACCCTACCCGCTTGATAACCTCCACCGGCGTGGCGATCATCCGCATCGCATCGCTCACCGCCACACCAATGCGCACATCCCCAATATCCAAACACAGTATTCTTTCGTTCATAACAATCTCCATTTCGCCTTCGGCGACCAAAGGGGCTTTGCCCCTTTGGAAACCCCACCAGAGGGTCTTCGACCCTCTGGACTCCCTTTCGGGGAGCGTGTTGCTTGGGCGTTCTCCGAGCAGGGGTCACGGCGCGCAACGGGCGCGCCGCGACGCGGGGGAAGCTGCTTTTTCGTGCATATGTAGGGGCGATCTGCGATCGCCCGCCGGTCACACTCTTAATTCCAAATTCCGCATTCCGAATTCCGAATTTCTTCCGCGCCCTTCCCTACGATAGCAATGCACGGTTCCGCGGTGAGGATGCGCTTCGCCTTGTCCATCACATGCTCCATGGTCACCGCTTCGATGCGGGCAATGGTCTCGTCGGGGGTGATGGACTTGCCCAGCAGCAGGAGGCCGCGACCCATGGCCTGCATACGGCTGCCGGGGCTTTCCAGACCCAGCAGGTAGCCGGAGCGCAGCTGCTGCTTGGAGGCATCGAACTCCTTTTGAGTGATGCCGTTTTCCAGCAGCTTTTTCATTTCGCTGCGGATCTCGGAAAGCACCTTTTCGCCATTCTTGGGGGACACGCCCGCGTATACCGCAAAGGTGCCGCAGCCGCGGTAGCTGTTGGGATAGGTGTAGATGGAATAAGCCATGCCCAGATCCTCGCGGATGCGCTGGAACAAGCGGGAGGACATGGCGCCGCCCAGCAGGTTATTCAGCACCGCCTGGGGATAGAGATCCTCGCCGCCGTAGGGCGTACCGGCAAAGCCCATGCACAGGTGCATCTGCTCGGTGTCCTTTTCTTTGAAGAGGTTCACGCCGGAAAGGGGCTTCTGCTCCGGCAGAAGCAGGCCGATGGCCGGGTTTTCCCAGCCGCCGAAGAATTCCTCCACCAGCGTCTTGACCTGGGCGGGATCGTAGTTGCCAGCCAGCGCCACCACGGTGTTGCCGGGGCAGTAGTGCTTCTGACGATAGGCCGCCAGATCGGCGCGGGTGTACTTCTCGATCAGCTCGCTGGTACCCAGGATGGGCATACCCAGGCTCTGCTCGCCGAACTGCGCCTTGCTCAGCAGCTCATGCACCAAGTCCTCCGGGGAGTCCTCGTCCATGGCGATCTCCTCCAGGATCACGCCCCGCTCCTTGTTCAGCTCAGTCTCATCCAGCACCGCATGGCAGGTCAGGTCGGCCAGGATGTCCACCGCCAGGGGCAGGTTTTCGTCGATGACCTTGGCATAGTAGCAGGTGCAGTCCTTGCCGGTAAAGGCGTTGAGCTGGCCACCCACGGCGTCCATTTCCTCGGCGATCTGCCGGGCGTTGCGCTTGGCCGTTCCCTTGAACACCATATGCTCCAGGAAGTGGCTCAGGCCGTTTTCCGCAGGCGTTTCCATCATGGAACCCACGCCCAGCCACACGCCGATGGACACCGAACGCAGGTAGGGCAGGCGCTCACCAATGATGCGCAGGCCGTTGGGAAGAATCCACTGATCGTTCATACGCTTCTCCATCCCCAAATGCTTTTCCATTAGCATATCCACCTGCTTTCCTTCCTATGTAAAGTGAAAGTCCAGAGGGCAAATCACCCTCTGGACTGTATGTGTCGCAAGAGGTTTCGCGTCTGCGGACGCGACCAAAGGGCTTTGCGATCGCCCTTTGGAAACCTTCGCACCCCATCTTTGCTGCTTGATTCAGCCTGTTGCTTTTGTGAAGCCAAGCCATTCGCCGCAAAAAGGGTTTCGAAAGGGTCGAAGACCCTTCGCGGGTTGTCAGGGCAGCGCCCTGACCGGTGGAGTCCAGAGGAGGCAGCGCCTCCTCTGGTCGGCGTAGCCGAAACGAGGGAAGCCTGAAACCGCAGGTTTCAGCCCCGTTCCTTACTGGCGGCCGTCACGGCGCGGGGGGCGGGAACGGAAGTTGCCACCTTCGCGGCGCTCGGCGGGCTTGTTTTCGTAAACCATGTCGTTGCGGATCAGGTTGATGCGGCCCTGGGCGTCGATCTCGTTGACCTTCACTTCCAGCTCATCACCGATGTTCACAACGTCTTCCACCTTCTCCACGCGCTTGTTATCCAGCTTGGAGATGTGGATCATGCCGTCCTTGCCGGGAGCCAGCTCCACAAAGGCACCGAAGTTCATGATGCGCACGACCTTGCCGGTGAACACATCGCCCACTTCGATATCCTTGGCAATGCCCTCGATGATCTTGCGAGCCTTGGCGGCAGCATCGGCATCGGGGGTGGAGATGAACACGCGGCCATCGTCCTCGATGTCGATCTTCACGCCGGTCTCGGCAATGATCTTGTTGATCATCTTGCCGCCGGGTCCAATGACCTCGCGGATCTTTTCGGGGTTGATGGTGAAGCGCACGATCTTGGGCGCATACTGGCTCAGCTCAGCACGAGGCTCGCCGATGGTATCCAGCATGATCTTCAGAATGTGCAGACGGCCTTCCAGAGCCTGGGCCAGAGCCTGCTTGAGGATGGCACGGTCGATGCCGGCGATCTTGATATCCATCTGGATGGCGGTGATACCGTTCATGGTGCCAGCCACCTTGAAGTCCATGTCGCCCAGGAAGTCTTCCAGGCCCTGGATGTCGGTCAGCACGGAAACCTTGCCGGACTCAGCATCCTTGATCAGGCCCATGGCCACGCCAGCCACGGGAGCGTGGATCGGCACACCGGCGTCCATCAGGGACAGGGTGGAGCCGCACACGGAAGCCATGGAGGAGGAGCCGTTGGAGGACAGGATCTCGCTCACCAGACGCAGAGCATAGGGGAACTCTTCCTCGGTGGGGATCACGGGCAGCAGAGCGCGCTCTGCCAGAGCGCCGTGGCCGATCTCGCGGCGGCCGGGACTCTTCATGCGGCCAGCCTCGCCGGTGGCGTAGGGGGGCATATTGTAGTGGTGGATGTAGCGCTTGAAGTCCTCGTTGGACAGGCCGTCCAGGATCTGACCCTCGCTGGTGGAACCCAGGGTGGTCACGGTCAGGGCCTGGGTCTGGCCACGGGTGAACACGGCGGAGCCATGCACACGGGGCAGCACGCCCACTTCGCACCAGATGGGACGCACCTCGGTGACCTTACGGCCATCGGGACGGATGCCTTCGTTCTGGATCTTGGCGCGCATGATCTCCTTGTTCAGGTAGTACAGGGCGTCGGCGATCTCATTCTCGCGCTCGGGGAACTGCTCGGCCAGGGCAGCCAGGGTCTCTTCCTTCACCTGAGCTTCGCGGCTCTGGCGCTCCTGACGGTCGAAGGTGTCGAATACCCACTTGCACTTGTCATAAGCGAACTCGCGCACAGCGGCCTTCACGTCGTCGCCGGTCACGTTGAGGGGAACTTCTACCTTGGCCTTGCCAATGGCAGCGATGATCTCCTCCTGGAAGGCGACCAGCTTCTTGATCTCCTCGTGGCCGAACATGATGGCGTCCAGCATCACTTCTTCGGAAACCTCGTTGGCGCCGGCTTCCACCATCATGATGGCGTCCTTGGTGCCAGCCAGGTACACGTGCATATCGGAAACCTTGCGCTGCTCCTCGTCGGGGTTGATGACGTACTCGCCATTCACACGGCCAACGACCACAGCACCGGTGGGGCCGCCCCACGGAATCTCGCTAACGCCCAGGGCGATGGAGGAACCGATCATGGCGGGGATCTCCGGGGGAACGTCCTGCTCAACGCTCAGGATGGTGATGACCACCTGCACGTCGTTGCGCATACCCTTGGGGAACAGGGGACGCAGGGGACGGTCGATGAGGCGGCAGGTCAGGGTCGCCTTCTCGGTGGGACGGCCTTCACGCTTGATGAAGCCGCCGGGGATCTTACCCACGGAATACTGCTTTTCTTCCACGTCCACAGCCAGAGGGAAGAAGTCCACGCCGGGACGGGGGGTGGGAGCCATGGTGGCGTTGACCATCACAACGGTATCGCCCAGGTGGACCCACACGGAGCCAGCAGCCTGCTCGCAATACTTGCCGAATTCCAGCGTCAGCTCTTTGCCGGCAAGATCCATGGTAAATTTCTTGCTATCCATGCTTATCTCCTTATATACGTTCGGGGCAAGGCGCCCCATGCCGCCCGGAGATGCTATCATATGAAAACCCCTCCATGGGATTTTCAAGGGATAACATCCCCCAGGCACACATCACTTCAATCAGCCTTGCCGGATGTTCACTCCTTCATCCGAAAGGCGGGAAAAAGCCGCCGGGACAGCTTGTCCATCCCGGCGGCTCCGACAGGACATAACCTTTGCTGTGTCTTCCTTGCGCACCATCCGATACACACTTCAGCGTCGTTTAAGTTCCAATCGCGTGGACGGTCTCAGACGACCCCAGAAGTATGTCGGAAATGGGTGCGGGCACTGCCCGCTTATTTGCGCAGGTTCAGCTTGGCGATCAGGGCGCGGTAGCGCTCGATGTCGGTCTTCTTCAGGTACTCCAGCAGGCCACGGCGGCGGCCAACCATCAGCAGCAGACCACGGTTGGAGTGGTGGTCGTTCTTGTTGTGCTTCAGATGCTCGTTCAGGTGGTTGATGCGCTCGGTGAGCAGGGCAACCTGAACTTCGGGGGAGCCGGTGTCGCCTTCGTGCTGGGCGTAGGCTGCGATGATCTCGCTCTTGGTCATGGTGTCTTCCTCCATTTTCTTTGCGGCTTGAGCCGCTCTTATTCGGGTCAATCGCCGTTCACGCAGTGCGCCGTCGGAGTGATTCATGCGTCCGCGCATACGGTTCGCAAAAACCCATTGGACATTATACCAGACTTACCGGGCTTTGTAAACTGGATTTTTATTGGTTTTTCCAGCTTCATATCTACTTTTTGGCAGCTTGGACGTGCTTTTCCGGCTGCGTACAAGCTGAGCCAGTAACCAAAAGGCTCCCTTGTGTAAAGGGAGGTGGCAGCCGCTTGCGGCTGACGGAGGGATTGGCGCTGCTTGCATCAACACCTCGCTTAGCTGCGCAAATGTAGGGGCGAACTGTGTTCGCCCGCCACGCCACTTCCTCTGCCTACTGTGCAAATGTGCAACGCACGGGCGATCACAGATCGCCCCTACAGGTATGCAATTGCTCAGAACATCCCTCCGCCGTCCTCCGGCAGGGTCATGTAGTTGTGGTATTCCCGGCTCACGCCCGCATCGTCCACGCCGGTGATGCTGATGCCCAGGCCCTCCAGCGCATCGTCCCAGGGGACGAGGATCACCAGCGTGGCCATGTCGTGGGGTTCAAAGCGGGTCTTGCCCGTGCTGGTCTGCGCAGGCGCACCCAGGATGATGGCGCGCTTGAGCAGCAGCTCGTTGCGCTGGGTGAGGAACAAGTTGGATGTTTCGCTGCTCCAGGTCAGCGCCGCCGCCATTTCCTTCTGCCCATAGGCGAAGGTGCGCAGCGGCTGCTCTCCCTCGCCAAACAGCACCAGCTCCATGCGCTGGGCGTCGAAGCCCACGCCGTGCTTCTCTGTGGGGAAGGTCATCAGCGCCCAATGGTCGCCCACCTCCCCGGGCAGGTGACCGTATACCAAAGAGAGGTACGCACCCTCCGGCCCGGGTTCGTCGTTGTCCAGCTCATAGCTTTCCTTGGGGCGGAAGCCGTGCTGGTCGATCAGCTGCTGGATGCGCTCCTCATTGCTGGGCGCCTTGGCGAAGATCATCGCCCCCAGCAGTGCCAGGATGGCCAGCATCGGCAGGCACTTGATCAGCTTTTTCATAGCGTGATCTCCAGCTTCACCACCCGGCCGATGAAGTTCACATCGCCCAGCTTGGCGGTCACGGCATCGTATTCCCGGTCATAGGACTGCAAAAGCACCTGATAGGTGTCCAGTTTTTTCACCTTGCGCAGGTAGCGGTGATTGTTGTATTCCACCAGCATCACCGCGCCGTCCACCGGGGACTGGCTGGGAACCACCAGGGCATGGTCGCCCGCGTGGATGCGGAAGCCCCGCATACTGTCGTCGGGTGCCAGGAAATAGAACACCTTGTCCGGGTTGGTGCCCTCGATCTTCCCGCCCTGGATGGGCAGCAGCTTGTGGTCAACGGGCTTCATCACGGCGTTCATCACCGGCACGTGCTTGAGGACGCTGGTCAGGGCGTCCAACCACACGCTGCCCACCACGCCTTCGTCCTTTTCCTCGGTGGAAGCAACCTTCTCCACCGCCTTGGGCTTGGGCTGGGCCACGGCCTTGGCCATCTGGGGCTGCACCGAGGCAAGGTCCACCGTGGCGGCGATGTCGTCCAGGGTGAAGTCCGCCTCGTTATGCTCCTTGAGGCCAATGGTCTTCAGGATGCGGCGCGCCTGATCATCGGCAATGATGCGGGTACCCGCCTCCACCGCCACGATGAAGCTCTCGGCCACGCCGCACTTCTTGGCCACCTGTTTGGGGGTCATTTTTGCCCGCACGCGCTCGGTGCGGATCAGATCTCCAAGTCTGCTCATATGTTTCCTCCGTTATTTGCTTGTTTTTTCAATCATCACCGGCCACAGGTCGCGGCAGAGGGTCAAATTCTGCTGCGCGCCGCCCAGGTCGATGTAGGTGTCGTACATATCCGCCACCGTATCCAGCGGCAGGGTGATGGTCCCCGTGTAACCTTTCGCCCCCGTAAGCTGGAAGGCAAAGGTGTCCTTTTTGCTCCGGGCCATGGCCTTGATCATGGGCAGGCTCTCGTCCGTCATGCAGATGGTGTAGTCCTCGAAATAGGTCAGGTCGTATTCGGAGATCTCCGGGAACACGCTGAAAATGTAGTCCTTGTCCCCCACGGTGATGGTCAGCTCGCTGGCACCGATGAACTCGTAGGTCGTAAGGCAAAGCATCAGCCGCATCAGGGTGGCGTTTTCATCCGGCATCTGGATGAAATCCAGGTATACCGCCGCTTCTCCGTCCTCCATGTCGATGGTGCCGGCATAGGGCTGATCCTTGGGACGGACGATGGTGTTCACCTGCTGGAAGTCCATCATAACGTCATACGCATCCATCTGCTCCAGGGCAACCTGGTCAAAGTCCTCTGCCAGGGCAGGGACGCACAGCAGCACCAGCGCCGCTGCAAGGCACAGGATCCGCTTCATCTGCTCACCTCCAATTGGCGTCATTATACCATATTAGATGAAGAAAGAAAACCCATTCGCAAAGGTTACGCATGTAACAAATCGTGTGTTTCTTCCATGAGACTTAAATTTAACGTCTTCAAATTTCGTCAGAACCTTGCTTTTTAGGTAATTTCACGCTATACTGTAAACAGTATCATCTGTTTGTAACTATCGGATAGCCAAGGAAGTGAATGGGAATGTTGCCGGTCGTCAGCGCCATACCGGAGATGCTTGCCCTGATCCTCTTGTTGATTCTGCTGGCTTTCTCCATGTCCGACAGCGTCTATGCGGGTCACCGCACAGGCCTGTTTGCTGCGTGCCTGTTAACTGCCATCCTGGCCTGTGGTTCCCGCCTGGCTTTCATTGCCTACGGCACCACCGCCGCTCCCGTGACCGAGACGCTCCACCTGCTGGCTCTCTTGTCGCAGTTGTTCACACCCTTCTCAGCCTCGCTGATCTTCACCTACTCCCTGGCCAGGATCTACGCCGGTTCCTTCACCCAGCGGGGCAGCCGCATTGCCGCCACCTGCATCTGGCTGATCTTCGCCGTTTATGCCGCGCTGTGCGTTACCAACCACAGCCATCATCTGCTCTTCACCCTGGACAATCTCAATAACCTGCGCATCGCTCCCCTGCGCGCACCGGGCAAGATCAGCTTCATCCTGCAGTTCTGCGTGGTGCTGGTGAATTACTTCATCCACCGCCGCCAGGCTGACCACGGCTACCACCATGTGATGGCGCTCATCCCCCTGCTGGGCGTGGCCATGGCTGTTTTCCAGGCAATGGAACCCGGGCTGGACATCAACAACATCACCCTGGCCTTTATTCTGCTGCTTCTGCTGGTGTGCTGCCAGCGCCAGCACGTGAACCGCGACCGGCTCACCAGTGCAGGCAGCCGCGAGGCGCTCTCTTCCCTGATGCAGCGGATGATCGCCGCCAAGCAGCCCTTTACCCTGCAGCAGGTCAGCCTGCTGCACTTCCGCCATGTGAACCGCCGCCACGGCCTGGCCACCGGCGATGCCCTGCTGCAGGTGATCGCCCACGAGATCCAGCGCACTTTCCCCTCCGACCGATTCTTCCGCTTCAACGGCACGGATTTCGTGATCTTCCACGATCACCTGCCTGACGATACCACCACCGCACAGCTGGCTTCCCTGCGCGACCGCTTCACCAACTATTGGGAAGCCGATAACAAGCACATCCTGCTGGGCGCTTCCTTTGCCCAGGTCAGCTATCCCCAGGGCGGCACCACGCCGGAGGAGCTGATCAACAATCTGGAATACTGCCAGCTCCAGGCTCGCTCCCTGCCGGACAACGCCGCCGTGATCTTCGACGACAATGTGCGCCAGCGCCTGGCCAACCGCGAACACATCAACGAGCTGATCACCTCCAGCCTGTCCACCAACCGTTTCTTCCTCTGCTATCAGCCCATTTATGATGCCACCGGCACCAACCCCTGCGCGGCTGAGGCGCTGCTCCGCCTGCGGGACGAGGATGGCAAGATCATCTCCCCCGGCGTGTTCATCCCCGCCGCTGAGGAAAACGGCTCCATCATTCAGGTGACCTGGATGGTGCTGGGCAAGGTGTGCGCCTTCATCAACCAGCACAAGGACGAAAAGCTGCCGCCCATTTCCATCAATTTCTCTGCCCAGCAGTTTGCCGAGCAGGATATGTGCAGCATCATCAAGCGCTATCTGGATCACTATCAGGTCGATCCCAGCCAGATCAAGATCGAGATCACCGAGCGCGTTTTCACCGAGATCAACGACCAGCTGATGAAGAATATCGAAGGCTTGCAGGAGATGGGCGTTGGCCTCTACCTGGACGACTTTGGCACCGGCTATTCCAATCTGGCCAGCGTGCTGAACTACCCCATCGAGGTCGTGAAGGTGGATAAGTCCCTCCTGTCCGAGGATGAAAACAGCAAGGCCAACGACCTGCTGCAGGCGCTGGTCAGCGGCTTGAAGCACCTGGACGTGCAGGTGCTGATCGAGGGCGTGGAAACCCAGGAGCAGTCCCACCGGATGCAGGACATCGGCGTGGATCGTATGCAGGGCTTCTACTATGCCCGACCCATGGAGGAACAGGCTTTCCTCTCCCATATGGCAGCCCATCATGTAGCATAAGGAGAAATGAACCATGCTTGAAGCTTTGAAACAAAAGGTATACGAGGCTAATATGCTTCTCCCCGCCCACCACCTGGTGACCTTCACCTGGGGCAATGTGTCCGGCATCGACCGGGAGAAGGGGCTGTTCGTCATCAAGCCCAGCGGCGTTCCCTATGAGGAGCTGAAGCCCGAGGATATGGTGGTCATCGACCTGGAAGGCAACAAGGTGGAAGGCGAACTGAATCCTTCTTCCGATACCGCCACCCATGCCGAACTGTACCGCCGCTTCCCCACCATTGGCGGCGTGGTGCATACCCATTCCCGCTGGGCCACCATCTGGGCCCAGGCCGGCCGGGATATCCCCGCCTATGGCACCACCCATGCGGATTACATCTATGGCGCCATTCCCTGCTGCCGCGACCTGACCCCCGAAGAGGTGGAGCGCGCCTACGAGCTGGAGACCGGCAAGGTCATCGCCTCCCACTTCGAGGATAACAACCTCAACCCCGCCCACGTCCCCTGCGTGCTGGCCCGCCACCACGGCCCCTTCGCTTGGGGCAAGGACGCCATCGAGGCCGTCCATAACGCCGTGGTTATGGAAGAGGTCGCCATGATGGCCTGGCATACCGAAGCCCTGCCCATGGCCCAGACCCGCGACACCATGCCCTCCTACGTCCGCGACAAGCACTTCCTCCGCAAGCACGGCCCCAACGCATATTACGGGCAGAAGAAATAACGAGGACGCAGAGGGCGCTGCCCTCTGCACTCCTGCCAGAGGCTCTGCCTCTGGACTCCGCTTAAGGGTCTTCGACCCTTAAGAATCCCATCCTGTGTGATCATACGGGATGGGTTTTCCTTTGGGGTCACGGCGCGAATACGGTCGCGCCGCGACGCGGAACAAGCGGCAGTTAAAATGTAGGGGCGATCTGCGATCGCCCGCCGCCACACTCTCAATTCCGCATTCCGCATTCCGAATTCCCTTTGGTACATCCAAAAAACAATCTCCCCCATTGACAGCACCGTTTCACCGTGCTATCATACACTCAATCAAATATTGATTGAAATGCTCTGACGGAGACAAGCCTTTTCCTCCCTGCGCGCAGAGAACCGGCGGTTGGTGCAAGCCGGTGGCACAGGACAAGGTACATCACTCCTGAGCAGCCTTTGCCAACAGGGTCCATCCCCCAGTAGTGAAGGACGGCGCCGCGTGATAGGCTTGGGCTTGTTGGAGCCGACACCCGAACATCCTTTTGATGTTCCTGTACTTGCTTATCAAGCCCTGCGCCTCAGTATTTGAGGAAGCAGGGGTTTTTTTACCCCATATTTTATCTGACAGAGGAGGATCACCATGAACCAGATTCAGCTGATTGCCCTGCGAATTGCCGACCTGCGTGACATTTCCGGCATGACCGCCCAGGAGGTGGCCGAAAAATCCGGCGTTCCGGTGGAAGACTACATCGCCTACGAAAGCGGCGAAAAGGACTTTTCCTTCTCCCACCTGTTCAACATTGCCGAGACCCTGGGCGTGGATATTTCCGACCTGCTCACCGGCGAAAGTCCCCGCCTCCGCGGCTATGTGCTGACCCGCTCCGGCAAGGGCCTGGCCTTTGACCGCCGCAAGCAGTATCACTACCAGCACCTGGCCTACAACTTTGCCAACAAGCTGGCCGAACCCTTCATCGTCACCGTGGAGCAGGATGCCCCCGGCACCGTGAAGCAGGCCCACAGCCACGAGGGTCAGGAGTTTGACTACGTGCTGGAAGGCTACCTGAAGATCGTCCTGGGCGGCAACGAGCTGCTGCTCTCCCCCGGCGATTCCGTGTACTACGATTCCTCCCTCCCCCACGCCATGTATGCCATGGAAGGCGATTGCAAGTTCATCGCCGTGGTGGTGAAGGAAAACGATTGACCCTATTCTGTTTTGAAATGAGGGAATGCTATGCTGCCGCTTTATCATGAATACATGGACGTCAAGGGCGACTTTATCAATTATGAGGATTTCAACAAGAATTTCCGCATCCGCCGCCCCGATTCTTTCAACTTTGCCTACGACGTGGTTGACCGCTACGGCAAGGAAGACCCCACCCGCGAAGCCCTTCTGTGGACGAATCCCGAAGGCGACGTGGTGAAGTACGATTTCCAGCGCATGATGGTGGACTCCAACAAGGCCGCCAACTACTTCAAGTCCCTGGGCGTGAAGAAGGGCGACGCCGTGATGCTGATCCTCAAGCGCCATCACGAGTTCTGGCCCATCATCATGGCCCTGCACAAGATCGGCGCCATCACCATCCCCGCCACCCACCTGCTCACCGCCAAGGACATCCGCTACCGCTGCAACGCGGCTGACGTGTCCGTCATCGTGGCTACCGAGCATACCAGCGTCGTCTGCAACGCCATCGACGAGGCCGCTCCCGACTGCACTCACCTTCGCCACAAGGTCATCGTCCGCACCCAGCGCGAGGGCTGGCTCAGCTTCGACGAGGGCTTTGCCGCTGCCTCCGAGGAATGGGAAAAGCCCACCGGCGCCGATTATCCCCACAACGAGGACCTGATGCTGCTCTACTTCACCTCCGGCACCACCGGTATGCCCAAGATGGTGACCCACAACTTCCTCTACCCCCTGGGTCACATCCTCACCGCCGTGTACTGGCTGCAGGTGCAGGATCACGGCCTGCATCTCACCGTATCCGAGACCGGCTGGGCCAAGTCCGTGTGGGGCAAGCTCTATGGTCAATGGCTGGGCGGCAGCTGCGTGTTCGTCTATGACTTCGATAAGTTCAACGCTGGCGAGCTGCTGGCCATGATCGAGAAGTTCAAGATCACCACCTACTGCTCTCCCCCCACCATGTACCGCTACATGCTCCAGGAGGATTTCTCCAAGTATGATCTTTCCAGCCTGCAGCATTGCTCTGTGGCCGGCGAACCCCTGAACCCCGATATGTTTGAGGAATGGAAGAAGCGCACCGGCCTGGAGATGCGCGAAGCCTTTGGCCAGACCGAGCTGCTGGTCACCCTGGCCACCTTCCCCTGGATGGAGGTCAAGCCCGGCTCCATGGGCAAGCCCGCCCCCGTGTTCGACGTTGACCTCATCGACGGCGAAGGCAAGACCTGCCCGCCCGGCGTTTCCGGCGAGATCATCATCCGCACCCACCACGGCGCACCCATTGGCATGTTTGCTGGCTACTACCGCAACGAGGGCATGACCGCCGATGTGTGGGACGGCCAGATCTACCGCACCGGCGACGTGGCCTGGCGCGACGAGTGGGGCTACTACTGGTATGTGGGCCGTGCCGACGACGTGATCAAGTCCTCCGGCTACCGCATCGGACCCTTCGAGGTGGAAAGCGCCCTGGTGGAGCATCCCGCCGTGCTGGAAACCGCCATCACCGGCGTGCCTGACCCCATGCGCGGCCAGGTCGTGAAGGCCACCATCGTCCTCAAGCCCGGCTGGGAACCCTCCGACGCCCTGAAGAAGGAACTCCAGGATCACGTCAAAAAGCTCACCGCCCCCTACAAATACCCCCGCGTCATCGAGTTCGTCGATGCCCTCCCCAAAACCATCTCCGGCAAAGTCCGCCGCGTAGAACTCCGCGAAAAGGACGCTGCGAAGAAGTAACGGGGGCAGAGGGCGCTGCCCTCTGCACTCCCGCCAGAGGCTCTGCCTCTGGACTCCGCTTAAGGGTCTTCGACCCTTAAGAATCCCGTTCGGGGATGGCGCTGCTTAGCGGTCTCCGAGCGGGGGTCACGGCGCGAATACGGTCGCGCCGCGACGGAACGGAAGGCTGCGCCGCCAGTGGCGGATGCAGCAGCCTGGAGTTCCAATGAGGCACAGAGTTCAGACAGCTTTTGCTGGCTGAACGACAATGCCGAATTGAGGGCAAGGGACAAAGCCTCCCTTGTGTAAAGGGAGGTGTCAGCCCTTTGGGCTGACGGAGGGATTGGGTGCCACACTCTCCATTATTCATCATTCATTATTCACTATTCATTATTCATTTTTAAGGAGGTTCCCATGCTCTACCCCGCCACTTCCTTCCCCCTCAAGGACGGCCGCCCCGCCCTCATCCGCGTCCCCGACCCCGTCAAGGACGCCGCGCCCCTTGCCCAGTACCTGAAGGACGTAGCAGGCGAGTCCCCCTTCGTGCTGGCGTACCCGGAGGAAAGGAACTTCACCCCGGAGAAGGAGGAGGCCTTCCTGCGCGCCGTGCTGGATTCCCCCAACGACCTCATGCTGGTGTGCGAGGTGGATGGCCGCATTGCTGGCAACTGCCACCTGACTTTCTTCGGCGCGAAGAAGATCGCTCACCGGGGCGATGTGGCCATTGCGCTGTACAAGGAATTCTGGGGGCTGGGCATTGGCACGGCCATGTTCCAGCATATGATCGCCGCCGCGAAGGAGCGGGGCATCATGCAGCTGGAGCTGGAGTACATCGACGGCAACGACAGGGGCAAAGCGCTTTACGAAAAGATGGGCTTCAAGCATACTGGCAGGCATCCCAATGCCATTCGGCAGCAGGACGGCTCGCTGTGCGATCTGATCATGATGGTCAAAGAACTGTAATCCATTCAAAGGAGCGGCTGGTGCTGCTCCTTTTTTTGTGAACGAAATGCAAATTGTTAGCACTCTCGCTCTTTGAGTGCTAATTTCCTCTTGCATTTCCTTCTGGGTGGTGCTACAATACTTTCCAGAGCGATCTGCTCTCACCAACAGGAGGTAATCATCATGGCCATCAATATGGAAAAAGGCTCTGTTTCTATCGACGCGCAAAATATTATGCCGGTGATCAAGCGCTGGCTCTATTCCGATAAGGATATTTTCCTGCGCGAGGTCGTCAGCAACGGCTGCGACGCCATCACCAAGTTCAAGATGCTCCACCCCGGCACGGAAGAACCCATGTCCGTCACCGTGTCCGTAGACAAGGAGAACAAAACCATCTCCATCAGCGATACCGGCATCGGCATGACCGCCGACGAAGTCCGCCGCTACATCAACCAGGTGGCTTTCTCCTCCGCCACCGAGTTCATGAAGAACTTCGATGACAAGGACGGCGAAAAGGCCGACATCATCGGCCACTTCGGCCTGGGCTTCTACTCTGTGTTCATGGTCTCCGAAAACGTGGAGATCGAGACCCTCTCCTACCAGGAGGGCGCCGAGCCGGTGCATTGGGTCTCTGCCGATGGCATGGATTTCGAGATCAGCCAGGGCAGCCGCACCACCCACGGCACCACCATCATCCTCCACATCAGCGAGGAGGAGAAGGAGTTCCTGGAGGTCTGGCGCGTCCGCGAGGTGCTGAACCGCTACTGCGGCTACATGGCCTCCCCCATCTACCTGAAGGACGCCAACGCCAAGCCCTTTGAAAAGCAGGAGGCTCAGGAGGACGGCACCAACAAGACCGTTTACGAAATGCCCCAGCCCCAGCTGATCAACGAGGTATCTCCCCTGTGGCTGCGCAAGCCCTCCGACTGCACCGAGGAGGACTACAAGAACCTCTACCACAAGATGTTCGGCTACGATGATCCCCTCTTCTGGATCCATCTGAACGTGGACTACCCCTTCAACCTGAAGGGCATCCTCTACTTCCCCAAGCTGAAGAACGACTTCGGCACCCACGAGGGGCAGATCAAGCTCTTCTCCGGCCAGGTCTTCGTGGCAGACAACATCAAGGAGGTCATCCCCGAGTTCCTGATGCTGCTCAAGGGCGTCATCGACTGCCCCGACCTGCCCCTGAACGTGAGCCGCTCCTTCCTGCAGAACGACGGCTATGTGAAGAAGATCTCCGCCCACATCACCAAGAAGGTGGCCGACAAGCTGACGAGCCTCTTCAACACCCAGCGGGAGACCTACCAATCCTACTGGGACGACATCGCTCCCTTCGTGAAGTATGGCTGCATGAAGGACAACAAGTTCTACGAGAGCGTCAAGTCCGTGCTGCTGCTCAAGACCACCAAGGACGAGTACCTCACCCTGGAGGAATACGCCACCCGCAATGGCGAAAAGGCCGGCAAGAAGGTCTTCTACACCAATGACGCCAAGCGCCAGGCCGCGTCCGTGGAGCTGTACACCCAGCGCGGCATCGACGTGGCGGTGATGGACACCATCATCGACGGCAACTTCCTCTCCTTTATGGAATACGGCAACTACCCCAAGGACGGCGAGGAGTCCCTCGCCTTCGCCCGCGTGGACGCCGATGTGTCCGGCCTGACCGAGGACTCCGACGAAGGCAAGGAGCTGGACGCCGACAAGCTCCAGGAGCTGTTCCGCAAAGCCCTGGGCAAGGACGAGTTGCCCGTGAAGCTGGAAGCCCTGGCCAATGCGGAGATGTCCGCCATGGTCACCGAAGATGAGCAGTCCCGCCGCTTTAAGGAAATGAGCCGCCTCTACGGCCAGTCCTTCGCCATGCCCGATCAGTTCACCCTGGTTTTGAACCGCCGCAGCGAAACCATCCAAGCCCTGGCCGCCCGCGACCCCGAGGACGAGACCACCGCCCTCCTGTGCCAGCAGGTCTACGACCTGGCTCGCATGGCCGCCCAGCCCCTGGAGGCCGAGGAGATCACCGCCTTCCTGAATCGCAGCCAGAAGCTGCTGGGGATGCTGGTGAAGTAAATATTCAAAGCAGCGCTTGAAAGTCATTTTCCTTCAAGCGCTGCTTTTCTTTCCTTATCAATCACCACTTGATAGACAAAAGCAGCCTGATATCGTATCATCAAAGCACACCGGTGAACAACGAAAGGAGTCAACCCATGAGTTTTGATTTTGATATGCACCGCATTGGCCGCACCATCGCCCAGCTGCGGCGCGAACACAATATGACCCAGATGCAGCTGGCCGACGAAATGAACGTGAGCTTTCAGGCCGTAAGCAACTGGGAACGCGGTCAATCCATGCCCGATATTTCCAAGCTGCCGGAGCTGGCCGAGCTGTTCGGCGTGACCATCGACCATCTGCTGGGACGCTCCTCCCTGCTGGTAGAAAAGGCCGTGCAGGATAAGCTGGAAGAACTGCCCACCCTCACCGTGGAAGAGGTGGCTGGCACCGCGCCCCTGCTGCCGCCCCGGCAAATCGACGCCCTGACCGACCGTCTGATGGCACAGGAGCATCGACCGGACATGACGGCGCTGCTGCCCTTTCTGCCAACAGAAATGGTGGATGAACTGTTGCGCCAGCAGGCAAACCAGGAGGGCGGCCTTGTCCGATATGCCCCTTTTGCCAGCGAAGATGCGATAGACGAGATCGCCCTGAGCCGCAGCGAGGCGGGCAAGAGTTTTATGGAACTGGCGCCCTTCATGAGCGAGGATGCCATCGACAGGCTTGCGCGGGAGCGGGAAGCCCGGGGAGAAAGCATTGTTCAGCTGGCACCCTTCATGGATGAGGATACCATCGACGAGATCGCTCTGGCACGGAATGCTTCGGACAAGGCCTTTATCGAACTGGCACCCTTCATCAGCGAAGATGCCCTGAACAAAATCGTCTTTGACCGCCTGCGCAGCGGCAAAAACATCAACCAGCTGCTGCCCTTTGTGGATCAATCGACGATCCTCCAGCTGTATGAAGCTGGCACAAAAGAGCCTTCATGATATGCCAAGACCCAAGCCACACTGCGGCTTGGGTCTTCATTTACGTCCCCGTCGACCGATAATGCCGCACGCCCACATGCCACACCCTGGTCATCATCAGAAAGAACAGCGGCCCCGCCAAGGGCGCCAGCCACACCAGCGCAGTGGGAACATGGAACAGCGGCTTACCCAGCACATAGCTGATGGGCAGGTGCATACTCAGCGCAAAGGGCGCCACCCAGGTGAACAGGATGCGCAGCGGCCTGGGATACAGGTCGGAGGGGTACTGGCAGGTGGCACGGCCGCCATAGGTCAGCACATTCACCATTTCGATGGAGCGCACGGAGAAGAAGCTCACCGTGGCCTCAATGAGGAACAGCCCCAGGATCAGGAAGAACCCGCCCACCGCCGCCATCAGCGTCAGGCCAAGCCTTTCCGCCGTCCAGGGGATGTTCAGCCGGGCGCAAGAAAGCGCAATGGCGCCCCCGCCCACGATCATCCCGCCCAGGCGGCGGGGATCCAGCCGGTGTCCCATCACCTGCTGCATCAGCGGGCGCGGCCGCAGCAGCATGGTATCGAAATCGCCGCTGCCCACATAGTACGCAAAGGTGGAGATCCCTCGCCCCAGGCACTCGCACAGGGCAAAGGTGAATTGCATCACACCCCAGAAGAACATGATCTCATCGGCACTCCATTGCCCGGCGGAGGTGAAGCGGGTCATCAGCACCACCACGGCCAGGAACTCGCCGCCCACCATGACGAACTGGGCGATATTCTGCATCAGGAAGGACGCCCGGTACTGGGCAATGCTTTTCAGGTTCATGCACATGGCATGGTAAAGGTATCGCATCTCATCAGCCTCCCTGCACGGTCACATTGCGGAGCTGCCGCGCCCACATCCAGCGCCCCAGCGCCATCAGCACGGCGATCCACACCACCTGCACCGCCACGCTGACGAGCCACTCCCCCATGGGCGGCGCATACAGATAGGCACGGATGGGTGCGTCCAGCGCTTGGGCAAAGGGCTGGAAGCGCATCAGCGTTTGCAGGCTGTCGGGGAAAAGGGTCAGGGGGATCACATTGCCGGAGAATGTCATGAGCAGCAGGCTCAGCATGGCGCTCAGGCCGCGGTTGTCCAGGGTCTTCATGGTCAGTGCCAGGCCGATGGCGTGGATCTGCGACACGCAGAACACGCCCAGCAGCAGGCTCACCACAAACTGCACCAGTGCCAGGGGACTGGCAGGCAGCGCCATGCGCACCTCCGCCGGAACGATGAGCTGCAGCGCCAGCATGGGCAAAGCGCGCATCAGCATACCCACGACCTGGGCAGCCAGGTTGCGGCTGATCCAGTACAGGTGCTGATCCACCGGGCGGCACAGCGTATAGGCCAGGGAGCCGGAGAGGATCTGCTGCTGCAATTCTCCATCGCTGACGAACAGCGCCCGGAAGAACATCTGCTGCAGCCACACATAGGTCACCGTGGCACGAAGCCCGGCGGGATCGCTGCCCGCATAGAGTGCGGCGTACAGATAAGCATACACCAGCCCAAAGAACAGCTGGGTCACCAACCCGCCCAGGGCAGCGCCACGGTACTGGGTCTCCAGCAGGGCGCGGACGCGGAAGGCTGTGAGGTACGGCCGAAGCTTGTTTCTCATAGCTGCATCTCCTCGTACATCCGGGCGATCAGGTGGTCGATGTTCTGCTCCTTCAGGGTCATTTCGCGAATGGTGCCGCAGGCCAGCACATGGCTCAGCACCTCTCTCGTGGGGATCTCCGCCGGAGCGAAGGTCAGGGCATAAGCCTCGCCGTCCCGCTCCTGATGGATGGCGGCAGGCAGGCGAGACAGATCGGCCTGCCCATCAAAGGTGCAGCGCAGGGTATGCACCGTGTCGTAGCGGCGCAGGAGGGCGTCCAGCTGCCCATCGTAGAGCAGCTTGCCCCTGCCCAGCACCATCACCCGCTGGCACAGCGCCAGCATATCCTCCATGTCGTGGGTGGTGAGCAGGATGGTGGTGCCGCGCTGGCGGTTCTCTTCCTTCAGAAAGGCGCGGAGCTTCAGCTTGCTCACCGCGTCCAGGCCAATGGTGGGTTCGTCCAGAAAAAGCAGCCTGGGCTGGTGCAAAAGCGACCCGCACAGCTCTGCCCGCATCCGCTGGCCAAGGCTCAATTGCCGCAGGGGCGTGTGGAGGAATTCCTCCAGGTCCAGGGCGTCCACCAGCTCGTCCAGCCGACGCTGCCAGGCTGCCTTGTCCATGCTGTACACATCCCGCAGGAGCAGAAAGGAATCGTGAATCGGCACGTCCCACCACAGCTGGGTGCGCTGGCCGAACACCGCGCCCAGGTGACGCACGTGTTCCCGGCGCTCCAGCCACGGCACCCGGCCATCCACCCGGCAGGTGCCGCCGGTGGGGGTGAGGATGCCGGTGAGCAGCTTCACCGTGGTGGATTTGCCTGCGCCATTGGGGCCGATGAGACCCACCAGCTCGCCCTCATCCACAGAGAAGGACGCATCCTGCAGGGCGTTGATCACCTGGGTGTCACGCTTCCACAGCCGGGAGATGCCGCCGTCCTTGGGCTTGCAGCGGCGGATGTAGGTTTTGCTCAGGCCTTCTGCCTCCAAAAAACGCATCAAAATTTCCTCCTTTTTTTCTTTGGGCGGACATTATAGCGGCGGAAATTGCGTTTGTCAAGCAAAATATGCTATAATATCACCAGTTTTTTGGAAAGGCGGCGGGCTATGGACATTCGTTCTGCTCCCCTGGAGAGTCTTACCGATGCGGTTTTCCGGCGGGTACATCACCAGCTGTTTGGCGGCGTGGAGAAGTATTACATCCCCTTCGTCAGTCCCACCAGCCATCATTGCTTTTCGCCCCGGGAGCGCCGGGACATCGCCCCGGAAAACAACGAGGGCGTACCTGTGGTGCCGCAGATCATGACCCGCTACCCGGAGCATTTCCTCTGGGCGGCGCAGGAGATGCAGGCGCGGGGCTACGATGAGGTGAACCTGAACATCGGCTGTCCCTCCGGCACGGTGACCGCCAAGGGCAAAGGCGCGGGGATGCTCCGGGAGCCGGAGGCGCTGCGTGCCTTCCTGAACGAGATCTTCGCCCATTCGCCCCTGCCCATCTCCATCAAGACCCGCATTGGCTTTGCCGCCCCGGAAGAATGGGACGCCCTGCTGGAAATCCTGCGGCAATACCCCATGAAGGAGCTGATCATCCACCCCCGGCTGCGGGTGCAGTTCTATAAGGGGGACGTGTATCCCGAGGCCTTCCGGCTGGCCGCACAAACCGGCCTGCCCCTGGTGTACAACGGCGACCTGTTCGACCTGCCCGCCTGCCAGGCGCTGCAAGCCGACTATCCCCTCATGCCCATGATGCTCGGTCGCGGCCTGCTGGCCAATCCCGCCCTACCCCGGCAGCTGGGCGGCGGCGCTGCTCTCACCGTGGAGGAGATCGCCCGCTACCACGATGCCCTGGAGCAGGAGTACAGCCGCATCTTCCCCAAAGATCAGGTGCATTGCAAAATGCGGGGCCTGATGAAACACGTGGCCTGCTGCTTCGAGCGCCCCGAAAAAATGATGAAGCTCATCGCCAAAACCAACCCCTACACCTACCACGCCGCGGTGGAGAAGCTTTTGCAAGCGCCCCTGCGGGAGGCCCCGGGGTTTGTGCCTTGACAGACCGAGAATGGTCATGTATACTGAAATCAACAAAATGCAAAGGAGTTGGGAATTCTAAGGTAGCGATTTGCAGAAACCCATTACCCGAACGGAAAGAAGCGCGGCTTCTTCTGTTCAGGTGCGCTGCAAATGCCTTAGCTTCCCACTTGTACCAGCAAAAATGTAAGGCAATGTGCAGCGTACCTTACATTTTTTGATTGGAGGAACCACCATGCACATCAACAACTACAAGGATTTTTTCACCAGGGAATACCTGATGGGCCCCAACTCTCTCAAGCTTCTGCACGAGCTGCTTCTCAACGCCCCCGATGCCATCCCCGGCGGCTATGTGCTGGATCTGGGCTGCGGCACGGGCGTCACCTCGCTGTTCCTTGCGAAGGAAACCAAGGCCGAGAAGGTCTTCGCCACCGACCTGTGGGTGGACGCCACCAGCAACTGGCAGCGCACCCAAAGCTGGGCGCAGCAGCACAAGCTGATCCCCATCCATGCCGATGCCCACACCCTGCCCTTTGCCCACAGCTTTTTCCAGAGCATCGTCAGCGTGGACGCCTACCACTACTTTGGCGGCGAAAAGGGGATCTTCGCCAGCAAGATCCTGCCCCTGATCGCTCCCGGCGGCAGCATTCTGCTGGCCATGCCCGGCATCCGCGATGAAGCCATGCACTCTGCGCCTCTCCTGCAGGAATGGGCAGGCGATGAATCCACCCTGTTCCACAGCCCCGCCTGGTGGACAGACCATCTGGCCGCCGAGGCAGAGGACATCACCATCCGCACCTACGAATCCGCCCATTTCCAGGAGGTATGGGAGGACTGGTTCGCCACCGGGCATGAATACGCCATGAACGACAAGGCCTTTATGACCAGAGGCCTGGATGAGATGCTGACCTTTGTGATGATGGAGGTGCGCAAGAATCGATGAAGCAAAGCCCCCGCCAGCTGGCGGGGGCTTTGCTTTATTCGTCATTCACCAATGTCACCGGAATGGTCATGGTCTCATAGCGGGTGCGGTCGTCCGCATGGTATGCCCGGAGCTGGTAGCTCTCGTGCAGCTCCTGGCGTCCCAGCGTCCCCCATTGCACATACCGGTTTTCCCCCACCGGACGCACACTATAGGTACCGAGCAGCCCATAGGGCAGCTTTTTCACCTGTGAGCCAGCATCCACAAACTCAAACAGAACAGCGCTGCTTTTCCTATGGGGCGTGAGCTGATATTCCAGCGCCGTAAACTCAATGGTATAGTAGATTTCCTGGGGCTTTACCTCCAGCAGGAGCCTGGTGATCTGCGCCCCTGCCTGGGGGTAATCCACCAACGTTTCGCTCACATAGGTCGGCGTTTCTACGGCTGCGGAGGTCACCTCCAGCGTGTGCGTATACACCGCCTTATCCTTTGCCTCGCCGGGGTATTGTGAGAGCTTTACCTCCAGCTCTACCCTTCGCTGGGGCTGATCGTCGCCGAACAGCTCCTGATGGTAGAAGGTCAGCACGCCGGTCTCCGGATCGAGAACATAGTTTTCAAAGCCGCTGTGACCAGGAGGCATCGGCCACACACCTTCTGCTTTCCCCTCCACCGAGACCCGATAGAGCTTTGTTTCGGAAGAGATCATGTCCTTCACCTGCCGGATGTCAGCCGGGTCGCCCGCCCCAGCCTCCAGGTTGATCACATCCTGCCACGCATCATCAAACCTTGCTGTACTGCTCAGAAGCAGCATATTTTCTTCCTTCGGCACCACGTCCAGCGTCATACGCAGGGTTCGGCCATCGTAGTAGCTTTCCCGCACATGGAGCGTCACCAGCTCATGATCGAAGGTGGCTACATTGGTCTGCACATATTGCTGCGCATCACCGGGAATGAAGGCATTGTAGTGGTGGATAAAATCCAGCAGACCATGCTCCCGAGCCATGGCCAGCGCCACCGTAGCGGCCAACATCAGCGCCGCCACCAGCACAAGCCCTGCAGGCCACTTTCTCCTGGTCGTCTTTGACGCTTCCTGCATTCGTCGGCATACAGCCTGGGCATCTTCTGCCGTCCATTTCACCTGGGAAAGCTGGCAGTCGAGGGCTTTTTTCATGGTGTCATTCATCGTCGTACCACCCTTCCAGTTTTTCCTTCAGCCTGCGCTTGCCCCGCTGCAGGTTGGATTTCACCGTATTCACGCTGCACCCCATCGCCTGGGCGATCTCCCCCACCTCCATGCCCTGCCAATACCGCAGCAGAATGGCCTCCCGCTGGTGCAGGGGCAGCGCGGCGATCTCCATGGCCAGGGTGGGATCCGGCCAGTCGGGAGCATAGGTCAGGGGCAGCTCCTCCGGGGTGATGCGCCGATCGAGCCTGCGGAACCATTGCCCGCGCAGCATATCCCGGCATACATTTACGGCAATGTGCATCAGCCAGGTTTTCTCGCCCGATGCCTGCCGAAAGCCGGCATACCCGCGCCAGGCCTTGATGAAGGTCTCCTGCGCTGCATCCTCTGCCAGATGCAAGTCCTTGAGCAGCATCAGGCACAGCCGCTTGATCTCCGTGCCATAGCGTTCCATCCACGCCAGCATCAGCGCCTCGTCCATGCGCTCACCCCTTTCACCTATATAGACGAATGAAACACCCCCAACGGGTGCAGAAATTGACAAATTTTCTTCGCTGTGCTACCATGGCTGTATTACAGGTTAGGGAGGACAAATCCATGTTCAAGAACATCGGGAAAAAGATCAAGACCCTGTCCAAGGTGATTTTCTGGCTGGGCATTCTGCTGGGGGCACTCATGCTGCTGGTACCCTTCTTCGCCGCTGAGACCGCCAACACCAGCCCCACGACGATCCTGCTGGCCATGATCCCCACCTATGTGGTCATGTTCGTTGGTCTGTGGCTCAGCGCGCTGCTGATGTACGGCTTTGGCGAGCTGATCGAAAAGACCCAGCAGAACAACGAGTACCTGGCGCAGATCGCCGCCAACACCATCAAGGAGAACTGACAAGGAAACACCGAAGCAGCAAGCCTGCCATGGCTTGCTGTTTCTTGTTCTGCTGTGATAGAATGAAAGCGGGAAACTTGAATTTGGAGGTGAGATTTAATGCACGAAAACCTCGTTGCAAATTTGACATCGAAAGATGATAAATACGCTTGTGCTATTGCTGATAAAATCATATCCGAGAGTCAAGATACCGATGAATGGTATGGATACTTTG
>JAGBEX010000022.1 GCA_017936765.1 Clostridia bacterium | reverse complement strand
TATTCAGATCTATCTTGTGACCCACCATCCACTCGGTCAGTTCCTGCTCGGAGGTGGACGCGGTATCCACCGTGGTGATGTATTCACCTTTGCGCAGGATCGCTACCCGGTCGGAGATCTCCTTGACCTCGTTGAGCTTGTGGGTAATGATGATAATGGCGTGACCCGCTTCCTTCATGCGGCGCAGCACAGCAAACAGCTTTTGGATCTCCTGCACCGTCAGCACCGCAGTGGGCTCATCCAGAATAATGATCTTGGCACCGTAGTACAGCACCTTGATGATCTCCAGGGTCTGCTTTTCCGATACCGCCATGTTATAGACCCTTTTCCGGGGATCCAGCTCAAAGCCGAATTTCTCTGCCACATCCCGGATCTGGTCATAGCGACTTGTTTTCAAGCCAAAGCCGGGCTTTTCCTAGCCCATCCAGATATTGTCCGCAGCGCAGAACACATCCACCAGCTTAAAATGCTGATGCACCATGCCGATCCCCAGCTTTTTGGCATCCTCAGGAGAATCGATGGAGACCTCTTTTCCCTCCACAAAGATGCTGCCTCTATCCGGCTTGTAGATGCCGGAGAGCATATTCATCAGTGTGGTCTTGCCGGAACCGTTTTCTCCCAGCAGTGCCATACATGATATACTGCTATATATAGGGGGCAGACTGAAAAAAGCTGATTCAGGTTGACCAATTCAGCCGTCCGCAGGACTGAAATCGTGTAAGCCGGCTTTGCCGGCTTCGCGGGTCGTTGATTTTGCTTGCAAAATCAATTCCTTACAAATCCAGACGACCTCTGGTTGGCTGGATTTGCAACCTCAAAAAAGTGGCTTCGCCACTTTTTTGACACGCAAGAGGTGTATGCCATGCAAAAGAAACAACCTAACCGTACCATCCAGCAGCAGATCCGGCGGCTCCTGGGTACGGTGCTGCCGGTGATGGGCGCCATTATTGTGATACTGATCGTGATGCTCCTGTCCATCAACCGCCAATATACGGGCGTGCTGCAAAGCGCCAACACCGCTGCGGATTTCAATCAGGAATTCAAGACCCAGCTGGACTCCGGCATGTACAACCATGTGATCCGCCCCCGCAGCGAGGCCTCGGTCACCGAGCTGCCCATGGCCGTGCTGGATGATGCCGTGGGCGTATTGCAGCGGCTGGAAAGCATCACCACCCTGCGGGACAACCGCTGGCGGGTGCAGAGTATGCTGGATATGTGCGAAAACCTGCGGGGCTACATGATCGAGATCGCCCAGGAGGAATCCTACGACCTGCGCATGGAGCTGTTGGAGCGCAACATCCGCGGCGAGACCGGCCTCACCAAGCTGATCGAGACCTACATGAACGACTTCATCAACGATGAAGTGCGGGAAATGGCGCGGCTGCAGCGGTTCATCACCCAGCAGATGACCGTTGTGATCATTGCGGTCATCGCCGGTGTAGCGGTGCTGGCGCTGGCCATGGTGTGGTATTCCGTGCGGGTGAGTAGGCGCATCACCGGCCCCATCAGCGCCCTGTCCCGCAAGGCGCAGCAGTTTGGCGAGGGGGACTTTACCTCCACGCCGGTGGAGACCCACATCACCGAATTGCAGACCCTGGACAGCGGCTTTGACGAAATGGCCCGCCGGGTGGATGCGCTGATGGCCAAGCAGATGGAGGATCAGCGCTCGCTGCACCGGGCTGAACTGGAGCTTTTGCAGGCGCAGATCAACCCCCATTTCCTATATAACACGCTGGACTCCATCGCCATCCTGGCCGAGAGCCAGCGGGAGGAGGACGTGGTGACCATGGTCACCAGCCTTTCTACCTTCTTCCGCAACTCGCTGAACAAGGGCGAGGACATCATTTCCCTGGATGCGGAGCGCACCCAGGTGGCCAGCTATCTGGAGATCCAGCAGATCCGCTACAGCGACATTCTGCGCTATGAGATCAATATCCCCGAGGAGCTGCTGGACTGCATGGTGCCCAAGCTGATCCTCCAGCCCCTGGTGGAAAACGCCCTGTACCACGGCATCAAGAGCCGCCGGGGCATGGGTACCATCACCGTGACCGGCGAGGCCGATGGCAGCGATCTGCTGCTGAAGGTCACCGACAACGGCGCGGGCATGGACGAGGAGCAGGTGCGCATTTTACAAGCCGGCATTTACGAGGATCGCCACACCGGCCTGGGGCTGGTGAACGTGCATAAGCGCATCCGGCTCTACTGCGGCGAACCCTATGGCCTGTTCTTTGAAAGCCAGGTGGGCAAGGGTTCCATCGTGTCCATCCGCCTGCCCCAGACCCGCAACACGGAAAAGGAGGTCTCCCTGTGAAACGCATCCTGTTGATGGCCTGCATCCTTGCTGTGCTGATGCTGACCGCCTGCGCCCCCACGCCTGCTGCCACCCTGGAGACCTATGACGATATGATCGTGGTGGGGTTCTCCCAGGTGGGTGCGGAAAGCGACTGGCGCAACGCCAACACCCGCAGTATGCAGGAGGCGCTCTCCGAGCAGAACGGCTATCGCCTCATTATCGACGACGCCCAGCAGAAGCAGGAGAGGCAGATCACCGCCATCCGCAACTTCATCCACCAGGGGGTGGACTACATCGTTCTGGCGCCCACCACCGAAAAGGGCTGGGACACCGTGCTGGCCGAGGCCAAGGCGGCGAAGGTGCCGGTGATCA
The DNA here is from genome assembly GCA_017936765.1 of Clostridia bacterium. GTDB lineage: Bacteria > Bacillota > Clostridia > Christensenellales > Aristaeellaceae > UBA11524. The sequence continues at coordinate 66,748 of JAGBEX010000022.1, read as the reverse complement.
TTGTGGACAGGATGATCGAGGTGGAGGACGATAGCCTGTTCACCTGCTGGATCGGCTCAGACTTCCGCAAGGAGGGTGACGAGGCTGTGGGTTGGCTGGCGCAGCACTTTGGGGAAAAGCCGCTGCGCATTGTGCATCTGCAGGGGAATCTTGGCTCCTCCGCGCAGCTGGGGCGCACCCAGGGCCTGGACGCCGGGCTGGCGCAGCACCCAGCCTGGGAGCTGGTGTACCGGGACACGGGGGATTTTACCCAAGCAAAAGGCCAGGAGCTGGTGGAAGCGCTCCTGACCCAGGGGATCCAGTTTGATGTGATCTATTCCGAGAATGACAACATGGCCTATGGCGCCATCGACGCCCTGAAAAACGCAGGCTTGCAGCCCGGCGAGGACGTGACCATCATTTCCTTCGATGCCAGCCACCGCGCCCTGGAAATGGTGATGGCCGGGGAGATCAGCTTCGACGTGGAGTGCAATCCCCTTCACGGCCCCAGGGTGCAGGCCATCATCGAAAAGCTGGAGGCCGGCGGCAAGCCGCCCAAGCTGACCTATGTGGAGGAAAGCACCTTCGATGCGGCCACCATCACCCGTGAAATCATGGACGGCCGGGGTTACTGATCGCCCTGCGTGGCGCGGTTGCGGTATTCCTTGGGGGTGATGCCCTCCAGCTTGCGGAACACATGGCTGAAGTAGTTCGGCTCGTTGTAGCCGATCTCCATGGCAATGGTGGAGAGCTTCAGGCTGGTGGTGGCCAGCAGCTCCTTGGCCCGCTCGATGCGCATGGCGGTGAGGTAGTTGATGAAGGAACGCCCCAGCGTTTGCGAGAACACGGTGCTGAAATGCGCTGAGCTGAGTCCCACTTCCTTCGCCACGCTGATCAGGGAAATATTCGGATCGCAGAAATTTTCAGCCACGTATTTTTCAGCCCTGCTGATGACGTGGCTGTATTTGATATTGGCGGGATTCTCCTGCTTCATGCTTACGGCCTTCTGGAGCAGCTCCACCGCCGTCTGCCGGAAGTCCTCCAACCGGCCGGAGGCGGCGAAGATATCATGCTCGCCGCTGAGCTTGGTGGCAATGTCCTTGGCGTCCACCCCGGGGGTGTTGCGGGCGATCTGCTCCACGGTCATCTTCAGGATGTCGATCAGCGCATAGTAGCGCATCAGCATACTGTTGAAGCGGCTGCCCTCCGGGCTGGCCAGCACCTCGTCCACCAGGGCAGGCACGTCCCTGGCGGCGGTGTATTGCAGCTTTTGCTGAAACTCCCCGCCAAAGGGGTCGCCCAGCTCGATCATCTCTGCCGCGATCTGGGCGGAGTCGTTCACGTCCACCACCTGGCCCACGGAAATGCCGCAGACCTTTTTGAGCAGATCCGCCGCCGTGTTGTAGGCCTGGCACACGCCGCTGAGCCGCTGCACCACATTGCCCACCACGGTGGTAATGGTGGGGCAAAGCTCCTTCATTTCGTGCCGGAGGATGTTGATGAACTGATACACCTCTTCGCTGAGGGCATCGGTATCCTGGCCGTAGCACAGCACCGTGAGCTGATTGGACTCGGTGAAATAATACAGGGGAAGCCGCTGCTGCTGCAAAAGGTTCTCCACCGCAAAGCGGGAGGTCTGATAGTCGAATTCCTCGGGGCTGAAGGAGAATAGCACCAGCTGGTAATAGGGCTTCACAATGTCCAGAGCCAGCGCCCGGGCGCGCTCCAGCAGGGTGGCGGTGTTCAGCCCGCCATAGAGCAGCTGCTGCATGAAGTGCTGCCGCAGCGCCAATTGCACCTCGTCCTGGTCATAGCCCCGGGGCAGGGTGCTTTTTGTTTTGCTTTCGTCGATCTGCCGCGCCATTTCCTCGATGACCTTGGTCAATTCCGCCGAGCGGATGGGCTTGAGAAGGTACTGATCCACCCCCAGGGAGATGGCCTTCTGCGCGGACTCGAAATCCCCATAGCCGCTGATGATGATGATCTTCAGCCAGGGCATCATGGCCTTGGCGTGACGGATCAATTCAAACCCGTCCAGGAAGGGCATCCGGATGTCCGTGAGAACGATATCGGGCATCAGATCCTGCATCATGGACAGCGCCATTTCCCCATCGGAGGCCTCGCCGCAAAAGGCAAAGGGGCCGGGCATATTTTCGATCACATTGCGGATGCTCTGGCGGATGAGCAGTTCATCCTCCACCACGAATACCTGGTACATAGGCGGCCTCCTTTGCGTGAGGGTGATGGTGAAACAGGGGGTGCTGGTTTATCGGCTGAAGCGGGACATGAACTGCCAGGCGTGTTCGCAGGTATGCTCGCGGCACTCGTGTCCCTGCTGGCTGATGGAGGCAAGGGCGGTGCGCTCCACGCCATCGGTGCTGGTGAAATAGTGGATGGTCAGCACGCTGCCCCGGGAGGGATCGTCGATCTTCTCCACCCGGTCGCCTTCAACGCCCCAGATGGGGTTGCGCCATTCCTCCTGGCGGGCAAAGGTCACCGCGCAGGGGTTGTTGGCCTGGTTGACCTGTAGCACATAGCGCACCCGGTCAAGGCATTTTTCTGCCTGGAAGGGAAGCTCCGGCAGGGGGGTGATCTCACCACCGGCGTAGAAGAGAGGCACGGGAACGCTGCGGTTGGGTTCCACCGGGGAGGCGTGGAAGTATACGTTGTGTCCAACGTCCACCGTGGCGCTCATGGGTGCCAGCGCCGCAAAGACCTGGGGATATTCCTGGAACAGATCCCAGGTTTTGATGCCGCCCATGGAGAAACCGCTGGCGTAGATGCGCTTTTCGTCGATGGGGTACTTTTCCTTCAGCTTTTCGATCAGGTGGATAACTTCGGTGGCGGTGCTGTTCAGGTGGTTTTCCACGCACACCAGCAGGAAGCCGTGGCGCTGCGCCACCCGATACCAGCCGGACACGTGTACCATGTGCAGCGCGGAATCTCCACCGCCGTGGAAGGCCAGCACCAGCGGCAGGGGATCGCAGCCGATCAGCCCCTGGCGGTAATACGCGATATAGCCAATGGAATGCTCGGCGGTGCCGGCATCGTCGCCACAGTTGTCCGGCGAGGTGGAAACCACGCAGCAGCCGGGTTCCTCCACCATGCCCTGTTCCGCCATGGTGGGTTCGATGGACAGCACGCCGCACCAACGCTTGCAGCCCCGCAGGAAACCATGGAAGGCGGCGGGAATATCTGCCTGCGCCTGCACCAGCAGATGATCGCAGGAGGCCTGCAGGGCAGCATTGATCTCCTGGCTGTTGCCGATGGACACCACCGGGATATCCCGGCGCTCGGGCGCAGGAACAAGGCTCAGCGCTTCCAGCGTTGCGGTGGTGGCGGTGATTTCGCCCGGTCCCCAGAGATACTGGCCCTGCAGCGTTTTGAGGCAATGCCGGGCAATGTAGTCGGCGGCCTTGCCACGGCCATAGAGGTGGGTGCGGAAAATGGCGCCGCGGATGAACATATCATCCCACTTGCGCTCAAAGCGGTTCCAGCTGCGCAGCACGCCGTCCTGATAATTGGGGCCGATGCGGCTTTCTGCCACCAGGTCGATGAAGAGCTGCTCCGTTGCACTCTCCCAGCCCCCGGCGCAGGTGGGGAAAACAAAAACCACGCTGGTGGAGTATTCCGCCGCAATGGCCGCAAAGCCCTGCGCCTCCGCAAAGGCGGCAGCCTGCTCCATGGTCATTTCCTGCTCCTCAAAAACAAGCAGGTAAGGGGCATTGAAGCCGAAATTCACGATATCCGCCAGCGGCGCGCCCTGGGGGACGATCACCTTGACCCGGAACGAATCGAATTCGTGCTGCCAGCATTTTACGCTGCCCAGCGTTGCCACCTGGGGAAAGGCCTTCATACCCATGGAGAATCCTCCTTATGCTATTGCGATCCTATGCCAATATTGCTGTTAAACCTATTATACATACGGAAGGGCCGGGAGTCAATCAAGGGGATGGACGCAAAAAGGCCGGAGCTTTCGCTCCGACCCGGTAGGTTATTCGATGTGAGCTTCCGCTGCCAGCTTCGGCTGGTCGTCAAATTCGCTCAGGCGGATCATGTCGTCATACATTTTATCGTACATGCGCAGGATCTGCTGGTTGGTGGTCTCGCGGCTCTGCACCACGGCGGCAATGCCCTCTGCCTTGGCCTCGCCCATCACGTTGCCGGGAGCGTTCATCTCGCCGCTGTCGCCATCGCCCATGGCTTGCAGGGCTTCCAGGGCAGAGGTGATGTAGCTGGTCTGGTTGACGATGCTGTTGATGTGCTGCAGGATGTCCGTCACGGTCATATCGCCGAAGATCTTCATCGTATTGCTCATATGTTTGTCCTCCATTTTGTTTTCTTCCCCAGGGGCAAAATGGCTGCGGCCACTGGCCGCCGGACACGCTAAGCATATTCTGTTTTCGCTGACGAAGCGCGCCCGGCCATGCTTTACAAGACCTTTTGCCCGCTTGGGCCAGGTCGGTTCATACACGTTACCCGCTTCATCGACAACTTCAATGTTTTTTTCCATGGGTGTCATCCCCTGTTGCCTTGTTGAACGCCGTTTTTTGTGATGGGTGCCATCCCCGGTTCCTGTTCATGATAGCACAGGTGGAAGAAATTCGCAATCTTTTTTCCAGGCAATGCAATTTTTTTCGGATTATGCTCGTCTAATAAAGCAGGAGGGGATTTTTACCATGAAGAGATTGCTCGTTTTGCTGCTGGCGGCGGTGCTGCTTACTGCCTGCGCTGCGCCTGCTGACCGCACCTTTGCCACTTTGCTGCCCGCCACCGATGCACCCACCGCCACGCCCACCCAGACCGCCGAGGCCACCCGCGCCGCCGTGCAGGAGGTGGACTTCGACCCTGCGCTGGTGGGGACGCTGCAATCGGCCACCCTCACCTGGACAAGCAGCGCCGACCGCAGCAGCATCCACACCGGTGCGCTGACTGACGCCAACAAGCTGCGGGTGCTGGAGGGCATTCTTTCCGGTGCGAAGCGGATGGAGAACATCCCCATGTGCTTTGATGCAGAGTTCAAGCACGAGTTGACCCTGGTGCGGGCGGATGGATCCATCATGACCGTGCTGGTGTCCATCGACGAATGTCCCTACCTGCGGGAAGGGGACGTGTGCTACAACTATGAGCGCGCTGGTGTGAAGCTCACCGGCAAGGACACCAATGCTGCTATTTATGACCTGTTTGGCGCGGATATTCGATAAGGACGCCATGCAAAAACCCCCGCAGGAATATCCTGCGGGGGTTCGTTGCGTGTATGGGGATTATTCCGCGGTACCCATCATGGCCTGGGCTTCCTGGGAATAGGTGACCTGGGCTTCGGCCATCCAGGCTTCCATGGTGGCGGAGAACTGCTCGTTCTCCTTCTGGCTCAGGGCAGCCTCGTGCAGGGCCAGCTGGATGTCGGCGGTGTATTCCACGGGGCCGGCAGGCACGTCGCGGGTGTACTGCACGATATGCACGCCGTAGCTGCCCACCACGGGCTGGGCCACGTCGCCCACCTTATCCACGGAGAAGGCGGCCTGCACAAAGGCGGGATCCCAGATGATGGAGTCCATATGCACGGGGTAGCCCTGGGACTTTTCGGGTTCCTGCTCCATGCCGGGGTCGGTGCCATAGGTGGCTACCAGCTCAGAGAAGGCTACGCCCTCGGCCAGCTTCTGGTTGATCTCGTCAATGGTGGGCTGCACGGAGGCAATGATGGCCTGATAGGCGGCGTCCACATCGGCCTGGGTCACGGTGATATCGGTGGTGGTGGCAGCCTCGATGGCGTCCTCCTTCTCCTCCAGCTGGGCGGAGAGGGTCTGGTAGGTGCTGAGCAGCTCCTCGTCCACCTCCAGCAGGATGTGGGTGATGCCGCGATAGCCCTCGGGGGTGTAGTAGGATTCCTGGCCATAATACTGGGTCATGTATTCATACATGCCAATGTCTTCCTTGTAGCTGGCCTCGTCCTGCTTTACATATTCGTCAAACAGGGCCTTCACCTCGTCGTCGGTCACGGCAGCGCCTTCCAGCATGAAGGCCTCCACGCGATCCAGCTTGGCGCTGTTGAAGGCGTCCTCCAGCATAATGGCCTCGGTGTAGCCCATGCTCTCCAGCATGGACAGCACGTTCACGCGGGCAGCGGCCTTCTCTTCCTCGGTGGATTCCTCGGTCACACCGCCGTAGTAGGTGACGTACATATCAACGATCTCCGCCCAGTTGGCGGCGTTCTCGGCCTCGATGGTGGCCTTCTCTTCGTCGGTGAACTGGTCAAATCCCTTCTCGGCGGCCTTCTGCTCCATCAGCTCCAGCTGCACGGCATATTCCAGGGCATACTGGTTCATGTCGCTCAGGAAGGTCTCGTCGGTGGTGTCGTAGCCATACTGGGCATAGGTGGAGATCAGGTTGGACTGGATCAGCTCCACTTCCTCCCGCAGGATGTCGGTGCCGTTCACGGTGATCATCACAGCCTTGGGATCGGCGGTGGCGGCAGCGGCGGCATCGTCGGCGGGGACAACGGTGACATCGGCAGCAGGAGCGGCGGTGGCGTCGGCAACGGGCTGCTGGGTGGGATCGGCGACCTGGGTGACGGCAACGGTAGGCACGGCGGGGGCGGAAACCTGCTGATCCTTGTTGCCATTGCCAAACAGAACAACGGCCAGAACCACCAGCGCAATGACCACCACAGCCGCGATGATCCATTTCATGTTCTTTTTCATAAGGGGGTACCTCCTTCACTTCCGCGGCGCATCGGCGCAGCTTTGTCTATTATGACACGATTTTGTCCATTGTGCAACCGAGAATTCGCAAAAGTTACACGCTATTCATTTTCTGATCACATTTTCATCACACAAGGCGGTTTCCGGCCAGGGTGAGCCGCTCTTGCAGGCGGCAGAGGAACTCCTTGTTGGTGGGCTTGCCCTTTTCCGGGTCCACCGAGTGGCCGAAGAACCTCTCCAGCGCTGCCAGGCTGCCCCGGCTCCAGGTGGACTCCACCAGGGTGCGCAGGCTGCGCTCCACGGCGGCGGGGGTCATGCCGTGGCGGCGGGCAATGAGCGGGTACAGCTGGTGGTGCAGGTCGTGCAGCAGCGGCGGATGCACCACCGTCAGCGCCGCCATGTCCGGCAGGAAACGCCACGCCCGCAGCCCGGGCTGCATGGTCAGCGCCCGAAGCAGGCTGCGGCTGAGGCAGGTGAGCTGCTCCAACCGCTGCAGGGCCAGGGGCGGGATGCCCTGGGGGATGGCTTCGCCAGGGTGAATGATCCAGGGCGGGGAAAGCGGCGGGCGCTGCTGCAAGCGGGCGGCCAGCGCTTCGCTTTCCGGGCAGGGGCAGAGCAGGCACACCTCGTGGTAGCTCTGGCACAGGGCGCGGTAGGCAGCCTCTGCCTCGGTGAATACCCGGCATTGCCATTCCTCGCCCCTGTTTTCCATGGCTGTCAGCCACCTTTCGCCCTGGGCGGGGGTCAGGGCGAGGATCGCGCACCGCATGGCGTTCCCTCCTTTGCATCGGCATAGGATTCGCCACGGGGCGGGCTGCTCCCTTTGACGAAACATGGCTTCCTTTGTCGCCCCTTGCATTTCCAGGGCGGCGGTGCTACAATTTTCCCTGTGCATTGAAGGAGGCATTCATATGCAGGCAAACGATTTCTCCACCGGCTCGGTGCGGCGGCACATCATCGCCCAGGCGGTGCCGCTGATGCTGGCGCAGCTGGTGCAGCTATTGTATAACATTGTGGACCGCATCTACATCGGCCACCTGCCGGAAACCGGCAGCATGGCGCTGACGGGACTGGGCATCACCTTTCCGGTGATCGTGCTGATCGCCGCCTTCACCAGCCTGTTTGGCCAGGGCGGCACGCCGCTGTTTTCCATTGCCCGGGGCAAAAAGGACACCCAGGAGGCCGAGTCCATCCTGGGCAATGTGTTCGCGCTGCTGCTGGGCGCCTCGGTGATCCTGTTTGTGGTGTGCTACACGCTGCGCCGCCCCATCCTGTTCCTGTTCGGCGCCAGCGAGGTATCCTACGTCTATGCCGACCAGTATTTGCAGATCTACCTGCTGGGTACGCTGTTTTCCATGCTCACCACCGGGCTGAACGGCTTTATCAACGCCCAGGGCTTTCCGAAGTTCGGCATGATCACCACCCTGCTGGGTGCGGTGATCAATATCGTGCTGGATCCCCTGTTCATCTTCACCTTCAACATGGGCGTGCGGGGCGCGGCGCTGGCAACGGTGATCAGCCAGGGCATCTCTGCCCTGTGGGTGATGCGGTTCCTCACCGGCAAAAAGGCCATCCTGACACTGAAGCGCCAGCATATCCGCATCGATCCCGCCCGCACCCGGCGCATCTGCTCGCTGGGGACCAGCGGGTTTGTGATGCAGGGTACCAACTGCCTGGTGCAGATCGTGTGCAACAACCAGCTGCAAGCTTTCGGCGGCGATCTGTATGTGGGCATCATGACGGTGCTGAACTCCGTGCGGGAGATCCTCTCCTTGCCCATGAGCGGCATCAGCAACGGCGGTCAGCCGGTGATGGGCTACAACTACGGCGCAGGCCGCAACGACCGGGTGAAGGAGTGCATCCGCTTCACAGCGGTGCTGGGCTTTGTGTACACGCTGGTGGCGTGGATATTGGTGATGCTCCTGCCCCGGCAGCTGATGGGCATCTTCGCCAGCGACGCCGCCACCATCGACCATGGTGTGGAGGCCATGTTCATCTACTTCTTCGGCTTTGTGTTCATGACCTTCCAGTTCGTGGGGCAGAACACCTTCCTGGCGCTGGGCAGGTCGAAGCAGGCCATCTTCTTTTCCCTGCTGCGCAAGGCGTTTATCGTAGTGCCGCTGACGCTGCTGTTGCCCCATGTGGGCTTCGGGGTGAACGGCGTGTTCCTGGCCGAACCTATCTCCAACGCGGTGGGCGGGCTGGCGGCGTTTATCACCATGTGGTTCACGGTGTATCGGAAATTGTAAAAAACAGGCGGTGCTGCACCAGTCTCTTGCAGCACCGCCTTTGTTTATTCATCCTTCTGGTATTCCAGGATATCCCCCGGCTGGCAGTCCAGCACCTGGCAAATGGCCTCCAGCGTGGAGAAGCGAATGGCGCTGACGTGGCCGTTTTTCAGCTTGGAGAGGTTCACATTGGCCACGCCCACCCGCTGGGAAAGCTCGTTGAGGGACATCTTCCGCTCGGCCATCATGCGGTCGAGGCGCAGAATGATCTTGCCCATGGGTTCCCTCCTTTACAGCAGCTCGTCCACGTCTTTTTGCAGCTCCAGGCCGTAGGCAAAGACCTGGGTCAGGCACAGCACCAGGACGCCCATCAGCAGGCCGCCGAGATCCAGCGTGGCATGGAGACCGTCCACGCTGAGCAGCATGGCCACGATGCTCATCACCGCGCCCAACAGGGGCACGGCCACCGCGCAGTAGCCGATCTGCTTCATCCACTTCACTGTGCAGGGCTGGAAGGGTCTGCCTGCCATGGTCTCCACAATGATGCCGTGCATCCGGTGCACCATCAGTGCGGTGATGCTCATGGTTACCACGCCCGTCAGGAAGACAAGTGCCATGGGAAGCGAGGGATTCTCGATCAGGTGAAGCGGCTTGGTGATATCGATGCCATTGATGTTGAACGTGCCGTTTTCCAGCAGCAACTGGGGATTCACAAACGCCATGACGACCACGGACAGTCCCAGAACAGCACCGATGATGGCGATGACTTCCATAACGATCGTGATGACTTTACCTGCCTTGAGAAGTTTCATACCTGTATCCTCCAACAATCAAAAATGTCGTCTTCCGGTTGACAGGTACAGAATAACATGGCCATTTACGTTTGTCAATAGCTTTTTAATGTTTAACGTAAAATATTTTATTTGCAGCGCGAAATCACCGCAGCACCACGCTGGTCTGTCCGGCCAGGGTGAGGGTGGTGCCATCCAACGTGGCCTGACCAGCGCCAGCCACGGCGGCCAGGGTGGTGAAGGGGATGTCCGTTGCCTGGCTCAGGTCGATGGTCTTGTCGCCGTTGGTGGTGTTGTGGATCACCGCCACGGTGCTGCCATTCCAGGTGGAGGTAAAGCCGCCCACCTTGGTTCCTTCAAAGGCCAGGGCCTTGTAGTCACCACGGGCGATCTCCGGGTTGGCCTTGCGGATCATGATCAGCTGCTTGTAGTGGTTCAGCAGGCTGTCGCTCATGCGGGCAAGATCTTTGGTGGAATAGGTGGTCTGCTTGGTGTAGGTGGTTCCCACGGGGTTCTTCACGGTGTCGCCGTCGCCCCACAGCATGGCCATGCGGCGGTTGGCATCGGTGTTGGCACCGCCACGGGAGCCGCGCAGGCCGATCTCCTCGCCATAATAGATGAAGGGCGAGCCGGGAGACAGGAGGTACAGGCTGGCGGCCACCTTCATGCGGCCGCTGGCCATGGTGAGGTAGCCCGCAGCACGATCCATATCGTGGTTGGAGATGAACAGGGTGGGCAGCGCATTGTTGCTGATGGCGTCGATGCCATGCACGTAGCTCTCCACATATTTGGTGAAGCGGTTCACGTCGCCGCCGCCTGCGGTTTCGGCAATGATGCCCGCCGTTTGGCTGGCGGTGAAGTTGAAGCAGCTGGTCACCGGCAGATACTGGTCAATAACGCCGTCGCCGTCCCACACCTCGGCCACGGTGTACACATCCGGCTTCACCTTGCGCATTTCGCCGATGTACCAGTTCCAGAAGTCCGCGTTCTTCGCGTGGTCGCCGAAGTAGATGTACTTGGCCGCATCAAAGCGGAAGCCGTCCACGCCCATGTTCAGGTAATACAGCGCCACATCCAGCATATCCTGGCGCACGAGTTCGCTGTCGTAGTTCAACTCCGGCATGGCCTCGGAGAAATTGGCCTCATAGAGCAGGTCACGCCCGGTGACCTTGGCAAAGGTGCGGCCAGCGGGGGTGGTGGCGCTGCCGTCCAGCCAGGTGTAGTAGTCGTAGTGCAGGTTATCGGGGTTCTGCATCAGGTGGGCGCTGCGGAATTTGCTGAAGTTGCTGTGCTGGGTGCTGGTGTGGTTGATCACCAGATCCAGGATGATCTTCACATCCCGCTCATGGCACACCTCGATCAGTTCCTGCAGGTCCTCCATGGTGCCGAACTGGGGGTCGATCTGATAATAGTCCGCCACATCATACTTGTGATAGGAAGGCGAGAGGAAGATGGGCGTGAGCCAGATACCCTCCACGCCCAGGCTGAGGCCGGAGGCCGGGTCGCCGTCGTTGAGGTAATCCATGCGGTTGATGATGCCCCGCAGGTCACCGATGCCATCGCCGTTGGAATCGGAAAAGGAACCCACGAAGATCTCGTAGAAGACCCGGTTGTTGTCCTCCACGCTCTGCCAGTTCTCGGGGAAAGTCACGTCGTTCACGATGGCCTCGCCGGATTCGGAGAGGGGATATTGCTTGATGTACAGGTCAAATTCAGCCAGCGCGGAGCTGCACATAAGCAGCATGGCCAGCAGCACGCAAAGGAAGCGCTTCATGGAAATGCCCTCTTTCATTGGTTGGTAGCAACAATATCGCATGAATCGGCTTGCTTGTCAAGGCTGGAGAACCGTGTTATAATTTGCACAAGAAAGGATATGACGCAATATGATACGACTCTATACCCCTGAATCCGCCCGGCATTGGCAGCGCCGGGCCGCCCTGCTGCTGGGGCTTGCCATCGGCCTGGTGGTGCTGGCGCTGGTGGTGAACATCTTTTTGTGCACCCGGGTCAACACCGCCAATGCGCAAACGCTGCAAGTGACCTGCATCGCCCTGTTCACCCTGGCGGGGTGGGCGTGCATCCTGCTGCTTTATTTCGCCTATGCCCCCGCCAAGGCCCAGGCGGTGCATATCGGCGGCATGTTCTCTGCGGAGAATGAGACCTATGAGGGTGTGCTGACCATCCACAAGGAGAGCTTCCACATCCCCAAGAGCGTCACCGTGCGCAAGGCCACCCTGGAAACAGCGGAGGGCGCCGTTGCCCTCAGCGTCAGCGCGGGGCTGGTGCATCAGCTGCCCAAGAACGGCACAGCGGTGCGGGTCACCACCGTGCGCAAGTACATCACAGGTTATGAGGTGCTGGCATGAAGAGACGCTTTTCCGATATGATGCCTGCCCTGCTCTTGTGGGCGATGCTGAGCATCTTCCTGTGGAGCTTTGTATTCAATTTCCTCACGGATGTCCCGCTGGAAGAGAAGCTGGTGCTGTTCATCGATGCGCCCCTGACGGAGGAGACCCGCCTGGCGGTGCAGCTGGAGGATGTGGCTGACGAGCATATCCAGATGGTGCAGGTACGCTCCTTTGACTATGCCATGATGAGCAGCCACGAGATCGAGAACGCCGACCTGTACATCATTGGTGAATCTTCCATTGCAGAGTACGGGGACTGGTTTGCTCCCCTGCCGGAGGCGCTGCGCACCGGAACCCTGCTGGAAAAGGACGGCCAGCCCATTGGCGTGAAGGTCTATGATGCTGCAAGCGGCGAGGGCGTGGCCCCGGAGGTCATTGGCTATGCCCATCCCAGCAAGGTGGTGGAGGATCACTACCTGCTGGTGGGAAAGAACTCGCTGCACGTTCAGTCCCACGAGAATGCGGTGGACGATGAAGCGGTGAACTGTGCGCTTGAACTACTGAAATAAAAACGATGCGGGAACTGCGGCAAACGGGCGATCGCAGATCGCCCCTACAACACCCTTTGCAACGGGAAAGGCAACTTTACCCGCGTCGCGGCGCGACCGAATGAAATGGGTCGAAGACCCCGCGTCGTGACCCCTGCGGAGAGGCGTTCAAGTAACAATTGTCAAAAGGGGAGTCCAGAGGGATGAAATCCCTCTGGCAGGGTGCAGGGGCAGCGCCCCTGCATCGTACCCTGAAATAAAGGAGGATATCCCATGAAAGCATTCTGCCTGCTGCTGGCGCTGGCTGTATTGGCTTCCCTGCCCATGACAGCCTTTGCCGAGGAAAGCTCCCTCTATGTGAAAAAGGTGGAGAACCTGCCGGAGGATTTCATCTTTGGCATGGATGCCTCCTGCGTGCCTGCCCTGGAGGCCAGCGGTGTGAAGTATTACAACTTCGATGGCCAGGAGACGGATGTGTATCAGGTGCTGGCGGAGAACGGGGTGAACTACATCCGCGTGCGCATCTGGAACGATCCCTTCAACAGCGACGGCAAGGGCTATGGCGGCGGTAACTGCGACATCAACAACGCCATCGCCATCGGCCAGCGCGCCACCAAGGCCAACATGAAGCTGCTGGTGAACTTCCACTACTCCGACTTCTGGGCCGATCCTGCCAAGCAGATGGTCCCCAAGGCCTGGAAGGGCATGGACATCGAGCAGAAGACCGAGGCGGTGTACCAGTACACGCTGGACTGCCTGACCCAGCTCAAGGACGCCGGTGTGGACGTGGGCATGGTGCAGGTGGGCAACGAGACCAACAACTATATGTGCGGCGAAAAGACCTGGTTCAACATCCAGTATCTGATGCAGGCCGGCGCTAAGGCCACCCGAGAGGTCTACCCCGAGGCGCTGGTGGCGCTGCACTTTGCCAACCCGGAAAAGGCGGGCAGCTACGCCACCTATGCCAAGAAGATGGACTACTATCAGGTGGACTACGATGTGTTCGCGTCCTCCTACTATCCCTATTGGCACGGCAGCCTGGAGAACCTCTCCGCCGTGCTGACGGACATTGCCAACACCTATGGCAAAAAGGTGATGGTGATGGAGACCTCCTATGCCTACACCGAGGAGGACACCGACTTCAATGGCAACACCATCGGCGGTGGCGGCACCATCATCAAGGATTACCCCTTCACCGTGCAGGGCCAGGCCAACTCCCTGCGCGCCATTACCGATACCATCGTCAACGGCACCGGCGGCGCGGGCATTGGTGTGGTGTACTGGGAAGGCACCTGGATCTCCGTGGGCGGCGAGAGCTGGGAGGAAAACCACGAATTGTGGGAAAAGCATGGCTCCGGCTGGGCATCTAGCTATGCCGCGGCCTATGACGCTGCTGATGCAGGCCGCTACTATGGCGGCTGCGCGGTGGACAACCAGGCGCTGTTTGACCAGCACGGCAAGCCCCTGGAGAGCCTGAAGGTGTTCAAGCTCGTGCGGGAGGGCAACGAGATCACCCCCGTGGCCGACGCCCTGGAGGACGTGACCATCATCTGCGACCTGAACGCACCCCTGACCCTGCCGGAAACCGTGAACGCCGTGATGACCGACGACAGCAAGCAGGCCATCCCCGTGGCGTGGGACTTCACCGAGGAAATGGATGCACAGATGCACTCCTCCGGCGTGGCGCAGTATACCATCACCGGCCAGGCGGGCGGCATGGAGGCCAAGTGCTACGTCTCCATGGTGGAATACAACTACCTGCAGGATTACAGCTTTGAGGAAGGCTCCGACGTGTGGCAGATCACCGACCTGAAGAAGGCGGACGAACTGTACATCGAGGACAAGAAGACCGACTCCCTCACCGGCAGCAAGCACATGCACTTCTGGTCGGCGGCGAAAGACAGCGTGGAGTTCACCCTGGAGCAGCAGGCGCAAAACCTGCCGGTTGGCAAGTACAAGTTCACCGTGTCCATCATGGGTGGCGATGCAGGCAAGACCGACATCTACGCCTACGCCAAGGTGAATGGCCAGATCGTGGCCACCGCGCCCATGGGCATCACCGGCTATGGCAACTGGGATACGGCGGTGACGCCTGATTTCACCTGCACGGCAGAGGATACCGTGGTAGTGGGCGTGTATGTGAAGTGCCAGGGCGCGGGCAACGGCGCCTGGGGCAAGATCGACGACGCGCTGCTGAATTCGGTGCAGTAAAACCTGTATACAGGACGATTCGACAGTCTCCCTGTTGATCGTCCTGTTTTTTCAAAAAATTTTACGGAAACGTTTCCAAAAACCGTATTGACAAATTGGGCGTGTAACTATAAAATAATGACATCAAAGGAATTGGAATAAAAAAGGGTGTATTCAATGGCGAATTTTCGCCTGCGGATAGATGCGTTTTTTTCCAACGCTCCATTTTAAGAAAGGAAGGATCCCCGTATGAAGAAGTTCCTTGCTCTCATGCTCGCCGCGATCATGGCTTTCTCCATGGTTGCTACCGCTGGCGCTGCCAGCCTGGCCGGCACCTACGACATCACCGTCTGGGTTGCTGAAAATGCCGTTGATCTGACCAAGGCTCAGATCGAAAAGTACAACACCACCAACGAGCTGGGCATCACCTTCAACGCCACCGTTGAAGCCGTGTCCGAAGCTGACGCTGGCACCCAGATGATCACCGACGTTGAGGCCGGTGGCGACCTGTTCTGCTTTGCTCAGGACCAGTTCGCTCGTCTGGTGCAGGCTGGCGCCCTGGCCAAGCTGGGCGTGAAGGCTGGCGAGACCGTGGCTGCTGCCAATGTTCCTGGCGCTGTGACCGCTGTGACCTCCGGCGACACTCTGTATGCCTATCCCCTGACCGCCGATAACGGCTACTTCATGTACTACGACAAGACCGTGATCCCCGAGGAGCACATCGACTCCCTGGAGGCCATCATCGCTGACTGCGAAGCCGCTCAGAAGTACTTTGCCTATGAGATGCAGACCTCTGCCTGGTACCTGGCTGGCATGTTCTTCGGCACCGGCTGCGTGTCCGATTGGACCACCGATGATGACGGCACCTTCATTTCCGTGCGCGACACCTTCAACAGCGCCAACGGCCTGATCGCTGCCAAGGGCATCGAGAAGCTGGTCAAGTCCCCCATGCACCTGTCCTCCTCCTCCGGCTCCGAGTTCGCCTCCGGCGCTGCCGTGGTTGTGACCGGTACCTGGGACTACAACACCGTGAAGGGCATCCTGGGCGACAACATGGGCGTTGCTGATCTGCCCTCCTTCGAAGTGGACGGCCAGTCCTACCACATCGGCTCCTTCAGCGGCTACAAGCTGATGGGCGTGAAGCCCCAGGTTGACGCTGTGAAGGCTGCTGCCCTGCATCAGCTGGCTCAGTACCTGACCAACGAAGCTTGCCAGATGGAGCGCTTCGAGGCTCTGGCCTGGGGTCCCTCCAACATCAATGCTCAGGCTTCCGACCTGGTGCAGGCTAACCCCGCTCTGGTTGCTCTGAACGCTCAGGCTCCCTACTCCACCGTGCAGGGCCAGATCCACGGCTCCTGGTGGGATATCGCCAAGGTTATCGGCGACGACATCAAGCTGGCTACCGACGAGGCTGGCCTGCAGGCTGCCCTGGACAACTACTATGCCAAGATCGACGCCCTGTTCCAGCTGGACACCTCTGCCCTGCTGTTCGTGGGTGCCTGGAACGGCTGGAATAACGCCGACGACACCGACACCTACTACCTGAAGGACAACACCCTGACCCTGGAAGTGCCTGCTTCCGATTACATGGGCGGCCGCATCGTGAACCCCGGCGATTGGGGCACCGATAAGGGCTTTGCTCAGGTGACCGTGGGCGCCGAGTACATCAAGGATCTGGGCGCTGACAACCCCGACAACAACATCGTGTTCGCTGAGGCTGGCAACTACACCGTGACCCTCAACGGCACCGAGATCTCCATCGTGAAGAACTAATCGCAACCTGTTGATGTTCAACAAGTTCTGAAGCTTCACAAATTTGGCCGGAGCCAATGCATATTGGTTCCGGCCATTTCCGTAAAGGAGCGAACTGCAGGCATGAAGAAATACAGCGATCTTGAATACCTGAAACTCTCCAAAGGGCAAAAGCTGCTCTACAAGGTCAAGAGCTTCTTCTGCGCCATTCCGCAGAAGATCCTCGGCCTTTTCGTTGCCCTGTGGAACCTGATCAAAAACGCTTGTACCCTTGTGAAAAACGAGGCCGTGGACATCTGGTCCACCTTTGTGAACGGCGACTGGAAAACCAAGGTATCCTTCCTGGTGATGGGCTTTGGCAACCTGGCCCGCGGGCAGATCCTGCGCGGCCTGCTTTTCCTGCTGTTTGAGGTGGTGTTCATCGGCTACATGATCCTGGCCGGCGGCTACTGGCTCTCCATGCTGCCCACCCTGGGCACCAAGGGCCCCAGCGAGGAATACGACTTCGTGCTGGACGCCTACTACACCGTGTATAACGATAACTCCTTCAAAATCCTGCTCTACGGCGTGCTGACCATCTTCTTCATCATCGCCTTTGTGTATACCTGGCGTGTGAACGTGCGGCAGAACAAGCTGGCTGAGCAGATCCTCAAGTCCGGCAAGAAGCTCAAGTCCGGCAAGGACGACCTGCGCTCCATGGTGGACGACAAGTTCCACTCCACCCTGCTGGCGCTGCCCCTCACCGGCATCACCGTGTTCACCATCATGCCCATCGTGTTCATGATCCTGGTGGCCTTCACCAACTACGATGGCGCCCACGATGGCTATTACAGCAACCTGTTCACCTGGGTGGGTCTGGATAACTTCAACACCATGCTGAACTGGAACGTGTCCTCCGGTGGCGGCAGCGTGCAGAGCTACGCGGCTACCTTCGGCGAGATCCTTTCCTGGACGCTGATGTGGGCCTTCTTCGCCACCTTCTCCAACTACTTCCTGGGTATGTTTGTGGCCATGGCCATCAACAAGAAAGGCATCAAGCTCAAGAAGCTGTGGCGTACCGTGCTGGTGCTGACCATCGCCATCCCCCAGTTCATCTCCCTGCTGTATGTATCGAAAATGTTTGCCAAGAACGGCATCGTGAACGGCTTCCTGATGAGCATGGGCTGGATCACCGAGGCGCTTCCCTTCTGGGAGGATCCCACCTGGGCCCGCGTGACCGTGATCCTCATCAACATCTGGATCGGCATCCCGCACCTGATGCTGATCACCACCGGCATCCTGATGAACATCCCCCAGGATCTGTACGAATCTGCCCGCATCGACGGCGCCAATGCCTGGCAGCAGTATTCCAAGATCACCCTGCCCTATATGCTGTTCGTCACCGGTCCCTACCTGCTGACCAGCTTTACCGGCAACATGAACAACTTCAACGTGATCTACCTGCTCACCGGCGGCGCGCCCACCAACCCGGCGGCCTCCTCGGCAGCGGGTACCGTGGGCTACACAGACCTTTTGATCACCTGGCTGTTCAAGATCACCCAGGGCGCGGAAAGCCAGTATTACCTGGCCTCCGTGGTGGGTATTCTGGTGTTCGTGGTGGTGGCGTTGATCTCCCTGGTGGTGTACAACGTGCTGCCCTCCATTAAGAACGAGGAGGATTTCCAGTGATGAGCGAAAATAAGTTGTTGGAACAGAATGCCTCCACCATCCAGAAGCACCACATGGGTCTGAAGGCCTCCCGCGCCATGAGCAACACCGCCATCTATGCGCTGCTGGTGGCCATCAGCATTATCTGGCTGATCCCCTTTGTGTGCATCCTGCTGCAGTCCTTCCGCGTGGAAAGCACCTGGCAGGTGGGCTACGTCATTCCCCAGAAGTGGGGCTTTGACAACTACATCAACCTGTTCAAGACCGACTTCCCCCGCTGGTATACCAATACCTTCATCGCGGCGCTGGTGACCTCTGTGCTGCAGACCATCATCGTGCTGTGCATGAGCTATACCCTGTCCCGTTTCCGCTTCAAGCTGCGCAAGCCCCTGATGCGGCTCATGCTGATCCTGGGCATGTTCCCCGGAATGCTGACCATGATCATCCTCTACCGCGTGCTGAAGGATCTGGGCCTGACCCAGGCCAACGCCGTGCCTGGCCTGATTCTGGTGTACATCGCCTCCTCCGGCATGGGCTACTATGTGTCCAAGGGCTTCTTTGATACCATTCCGCGTTCCCTGGACGAGGCGGCCCGCGTGGACGGCGCTACCCGCTTCCAGGTGCTGAAGAAGATCATCCTGCCCCTGTCCAAGCCCATCGTGATCTACACCATCCTGACGGCCTTCATGGGTCCCTGGGGCGACTATGTTTTCGCCCAGTACATCTCCTTTGGTACCTCCTCGGGCATGAACGTGGCCGTGGGTCTGTACCGCTGGCTGAACAAGGATCAGATCGCCCAGTGCTACACCATGTTCTGCGCAGGCGGCGTGCTGGTGGCCATCCCGGTCACGGTGCTGTTCATGTGCCTGCAGAAGTACTATGTTGAGGGCGTGACCGGCGGCGCTGTGAAGGGCTAAGCACTTCCCGATGCTCCGGCAATGACGGAATACGAGAAAAGGAGACACAGAGTATGGCAAGCGTTAAGCTGACTGATGTCAAAAAGGTATACGACAATAAAGTAACGGCCGTCCACGACTTCAACCTGGAGATCGCGGACAAGGAATTCGTGGTGTTCGTCGGCCCCTCCGGCTGCGGCAAGTCCACCACCCTGCGCATGATCGCCGGCCTGGAGGATATCTCCGGCGGCACGGTGGAGATCGACGGCGTGGTGGTCAACGACCTGCAGCCCAAGGATCGCGACATCGCCATGGTGTTCCAGAACTACGCCCTCTATCCCCACATGACGGTGTATGACAACATCGCCTTCTCCCTGCGGCTGAAGAAGATGCCCGAGGATCAGGTGTATGAAAAGGTCACCAATGCGGCGGAGATCCTGGGCATCACCGAGTATCTCACCCGCAAGCCCCGCGCGCTGTCCGGCGGCCAGCGCCAGCGCGTGGCCATCGGCCGTGCCATGGTGCGCAATTCCAAGGTGTTCCTGATGGACGAACCCCTGTCCAACCTGGACGCCAAGCTGCGCAACCAGATGCGCGCTGAGATCATCCTCCTGCGCCAGAAGCTGGATACCACCTTCGTCTACGTGACCCACGACCAGACCGAGGCCATGACCCTGGGCGACCGCATCGTGATCATGAAGGACGGCTTCATCGAGCAGGTGGGCACCCCCACGGAGGTCTTCGAGAAGCCCCGCAACATCTTCGTGGCCGAGTTCATTGGCGCACCCAAGATGAACCTGATCAACACCAAGCTGGAGGTTTCCGGCGGCAAGTACTATGTGAACCCCTTCGGCGCCCGCATTGAAGTGGGTGGCGAGAAGGGCGAGGAGCTGCGCCAGGCTGGCGTGGCCGCGCAGGACGTGATCCTGGGCGTGCGTCCCGAGCATATGGTGCTGGCCGACGCCAATTCCGAGGCCGCCATCCCCTGCACGCTGGAAGTGAACGAAATGATGGGCAGCGAGCTGCACCTGCACGTGTACACCGAGGACGGCACCCGCCTGATCGTCCGCGTGCCCACCATCAACCTGACCCTGGAGCAGCGCAAGGAGCTGGTGTATGGCAAGAAGCTGTACATCACCTTCGAGGGCAAGGTGATGCACTTCTTCGGCAAGGAGAGCAACCTGAACCTGATTTACGGCTAAGATTTAGCAATAAGAGGCGCAGTCTGCACAGGCTGCGCCTCTTTTGCATAAACCGGCAGCAGGGGAAAGCCCCATGCACGTCGAAACCCTTATGGATCAAATAGGAACCGAGGTCCTGCGTGTGAAAACCGTTTCCCGTGAGCAGCGCAACGATATGCTGCTGAATCAGCCCGTCAGCCGTGCCATTCCCAAACTGGCCGTTCCCACCATCTTCACCATGCTGATCACCACCATCTACAACATGGCGGATACCTTCTTCGTCAGTCAGCTGGGTACGTCGGCCTCCGGCGCGGTGGGCGTTATTTTTTCGGCCATGTCCATCATTCAGGCCATTGCCTTCACCCTGGGCATGGGCAGCGGCGCCAACCTGAGCCGCTGCCTGGGCGCAGGCGATGAGGAGGAAGGCCGCAAGTATGTGTCCGTGGGCTTCTTTACCGCCTTTGCGGTGGGCATTGTGATCGCCGTGCTGGGGCTGAGCAACATCGACTGGCTGGTGCGCTTCCTGGGCGCTACCGAGACCATCGCCCCCTATGCCAAGGACTACGCCACCTACATCTTCTACGCCACGCCCTTCCAGATGTGTTCCTTTGTGATGAACAACTTCCTGCGCTTTGAGGGCATGGCCTTCTATGGCATGATCGGCATGGTGACCGGCGGCGTGCTGAACATGATCCTGGACCCCATTCTGATCTTCGGCTGCGGCATGGGCACGGCGGGCGCGGCGGTGGCCACGGCCATCAGCCAGGTGGTGAGCTTCGCCATTCTTTTCTACATGACCATGCGCAGGCCGGATGCCATTTCCATCAGTGTGAAGAACTTCAAGCCCACCATGCGGATGTATGGCAAGATCCTCTACACCGGCTTCCCCTCCCTGGGGCGGCAGGGCATTGCCAGCGTGAGCAACATTCTGCTGAACACCACCGCCGGTGCCTATGGCGATGCGGCCATTGCGGCCATGTCCATCGTGGGGCGCTTTGTGATGTTCATCAATTCCTCGGTGATCGGCTTCGGCCAGGGCTTCCAGCCGGTGTGCGGCTTCAGCTATGGCGCAGGGCACTACAGCCGTGTGCGGGAGGCCTTCTGGTATTGCGTGAAGGTCACCACCTGCATCCTCATCGTGCTGGGCGTGCTGTCGATGGTCTTTGCTGAACCCATCGTTACCGTGTTCCGTCGGGACGATCCCCAGGTCATCGCCATCGGCACGCTGGCCTTGCGGCTGCAGCTCATCACCGTGCCGCTGTGGGGCTTCATCGTGATGAGCAATATGTTCACCCAGTCCATCGGCTACGGCGCCAGCGCCACCATCATTTCCGTGGCGCGTCAGGGCCTGTTCCTGATCCCCGCGCTGCTGATCCTTCCCAAACTGTTCGGCCTGCTGGGCATCCAATGCGCCCAGACCGTGGCCGACGCCTTTGCCTTCGCCCTGGCGTGGATTGTGGCGGGGAAGGTGCTGAAGAGGATGAAGGGGATGGAAGACAAGGTTTAATTATGAATTATGAATTGGGAATAATGAATGAAAGGATGTCCGTTAAGGACAGCCTTTTGTGATGGCTTCGTACAGGAAGGGAGTGATTTCTGGGTAGGTGAGGTTGTCGGGCAGGGCGCCGAAGGTGCGGACTTCGGCCATTTCGCTGTTGGGCAGGTCGCCCAGCTGGGTGATTTCCGCCAGGAAGATCACGCCCACGGCGCTGCCGGTGCGGTCGCCTGCCCAGTAGTCGAACATGGGGGTGATGGTGAACTCCGTGGCACCGCTTTCCTCATAGAGTTCGCGGCGGGCGGCTTGCAGGGGCGTTTCGCCTTCCTCGATGTGGCCGCCCTGGGTCTCCCAGGTGGTGCGGCTGCGATGGCGGGAAAACAGCCACTTGTCCTGGTAGCGGGCGAAGGTCACCACATACTTGTGGGCGGGAAAGGTGTTCAGCGGGAAAACCTTCGAGTAGGTCATGGACGTCACTCCAAACGGAACATTTGTTCTATTTGAGTATAGCACGGCGCAAAGAAAAAGACAAGGCGAACACACCTTGTCTTTTGGCAACTTTACGCCAGAATGAACGGAGCCAGCGGCAGCCCGTTCTCGCCAAAGAGGTTCACCACGCACCAGTTCCAATGGGCGTAGCGGGCGGACACGGGGTTCGCCACTTCGGCGCAGGAGAGGCGCAGGGTAGCGCCCTGGATGGCGGCTTCGGCGGCGTGATACACGCCATCCTCACCAGCGATCTCCAGGTGCTGGGGTGCGCCTTCGCCGCGGACGGCCACCGGGGCGGTGAGGTTCACCATCAGGGTGCTGCCTTCCGTGTGCTTGCTCACCGCGCGGGGGGAGCATTCGCCCTCTTCGCCATAGACCACCGTGCGAGCCTGCTCGAAGAGGCGCTCACCCACGGTGCGCTTGTCGGTGGGGTGGATGTTGTCGAACTCGCCGCAATCGATGATGCAGGCCATGCCGGTGTGGCGGTTGCGCCGCCAGGTCAGCTCCTGGGCGTGGCGCAGCACGGGCCAGTTGCGGGGATCGGTCTCGCCACCCGCGATCCACACGGGCAGCTGCACAAACAGGAAGGGCAGCTCCTCGTCCATGAAATACTTACGCCAGGTGCGGATGAGGGAGTCCATCAGCACGTCGTAGCGGGTGGTTTTGCCGGAGTCTTCCTCGCCCTGGTAGAAGATGATGCCGCTCAGGCTGGCGGGAATGACCCGCTCCACCATGGTGTGGGCAAGGCCAGCGGGGCGATAGGGGGAGCCAGGACCCACCGGGGGATGCCAGGGACACAGGCCAGCCTTTTCGTTGATCTCCGGCCACTCAATGGCGGGGTTCTCCTGCTTCAGCTGAGCCACCTTGCCGTTCCACTCGGTCATTTCGGCCTGGAAGGCGTCCTCTTCCTTCTGCCATTGCTCCATGGTCTTGCCTGCACTCTGGGCGGCATAGTCGTCCATGTAGCGCTGGCCCTCGGCGGTGGAGGCGAGGGCTTCCTCGTCCATCCAGCAGGTGATGGAGGTGCCGCCCCAATAGCAGTCGATGATGCCCACGGGCACGTTCAGCTTCTCCCGCAGCTTGCGGGCGAAGAAATAGGCCACGGCGGACATATCCCGCGCATTGCCGGGAACCACCTTTTCCCAATGGCTCCAGGCGTTGTGCTGCATGGCGTCCTCGTTCCACACAGATTTCTTGGGTACGTTGAAGTACCGCAGGTCGGGGTCGTTGTGGGTGGCGATGAGCTGCTGGCCTTCATCGGCATTTTGCAGCTCCAGCTCCATGTTGCTCTGGCCGCCAGCCAGATACACCTCGCCAATGGCAATGTCCGTGGAGGTCACGGTATCCACGCCGTCGGTGACGGTGAGGGTCAGGCCGGTGGCGGCAGCCATGGGTGCCAGCCGCGCCACAAAGCGGCCGCCCCGGGCGACGCACACACAGGTAGCTTCGCCCAGGGTCACGGTGATGGTGCGGCCTTTATCGGCCTCGCCAAAGATGCGGATCTCCTTGTTCCGGCACAGCACAGCGCCGTTGCCGAACAGGGGTGCGAGCTTGAGCATCGCGCTTACCTCCCCAGGAACTTTAGGTTCTTTTCGATCAGCTGGCAGCGCTGCTTCACGCAATCGGGGCTGCGCAGGGGATCAGCGGGGGTGTTCAGCAGGTAGTCGCACAGGCGATCCACGTCGGTCTCGGCCACGTGCATACGGGTGTCGGAGGAAGCGTAGTAGATGTAGATCTTGCCGTTGTCGTCAGCAATAGCGCCGTTGCAGAAGGTCACGTTGCTCACGTCGCCCACGCGCTCGTGGCCCAGGGGGCCAAGCAGCATACCGCTGGGTTCGGCGATGACCTTGGCGGGATCCTTCAGGTCGGTCATGAAGGCGTAGAGGACATAGCGCAGGCCAGCGGCGGTGTTGCGCACGCCGTGGGCAATGTGGATCCAGCCCTTGTCGCACTTGATGGGGGTAGCGCCAGCGCCGTTCTTCGCCTCGGTGATGGTGTGGTACTTGCGGGCGGAGATGATCTTCTCCTCATCGATCACCGCGTTGGTGATGTCCTTGCACAGGCCAAAGCCGATGCCGCCGCCGGAGCCGGTCTCGATGAAATCGTCCATGGGGCGGGTGTAGAAGGCGTACTGGCCGTCCACAAATTCGGGATGCAGCACCACATTGCGCTGCTGGGGAGAGCGCAGGGTGACCAGGTTGGGCAGGCGCTCCCAGGTGTCCAGATCCTTGGTGCGCACGATGCCGGCGGCCGCCACGGCAGCAGACAGGTCGGCGTTGTTGGGATCCTTGCTCTCGGAGCAGAAAACGCCGTAGATCCAGCCATCCTCGTGCTGGGTCAGGCGCATATCGTACACATTGGTCTCCTCGGCGCAGGTGTCGGGCAGCGTGATGGGATAATCACGGAAGCGGAAGCCCTCGGTGGGCTTGTCGGATTCGGCCACGGCAAAGAAGGACTTGCGGTCGGCACCTTCCACGCGCACCACCATGCAGTACTTGCCGTTCACCTTGATGGCGCCCGCGTTCAGCACAGCGTTCACGCCCAGACGCTGCATCATGTAGGGATTGGTGGCGGGATCCGCGTCATACATCCAGAAGGGAGGCACATGCTCGCGGGTCAGCACGGGATAGGCATAGCGGTTGAACAGGCCGTTGTAGAAATGCTCGTTCACCGGATTGGGACGGGCGATGAGGCGCTCGTAGGCCTCCATCAGGGAAGAAAAGCTGCGAGGCTGCATAAGCATTCTCCTTCAATCATCTTGGAGGGTCTGTCGGCGCGTCGCGCCGCACCCTCCGTGCGGCGTGACCCCTTCTCGGAGATCACCCTGCCGGGCATCCCAAAAAGGGAGTCCAGAGGGCTGAAAGCCCTCTGGCGGGGATCAAAGGGGCAGCGCCCCTTTGAACGTATCTTAGTAGTCCACGTCGGGGATGTCGTCGCCCCACTGCAGGTCGGAGTGTTCCTTGATGTAGGCCACGATCTCGTCCACGGTGGTGAAGGCCAGGCCAACGTTGGTATCGGCAGCGCCGTAGTAGATGGCGATGCGGCCGGTGTCTTCATCCTGCAGGGTGGCGCAGGGGAATACCACGTTGGGCACGAAGCCGGTGGTCTCGTAAGGCTCTTCGGGAGTCAGCAGGTGGTTCTCGCAGCGATACAGCACCTTGCTGGGCTCGTTGATGTCCAGGATGGCGCCGCCCATGGAGTACACAAAGCCATTGCAGGTGGTGGCCACGCCGTGGTAGAACAGCAGCCAGCCCTCGGTGGTCTCGATGGGAGCAGCGCCGGAGCCGATCTTGACGGATTCCCACCACTTGGAGCCGCGGCCCATCACGTGGCGGTGATGTCCCCAGTATTCCATGTCAGGAGACTCGGACACGAAGATATCGCCGAAGGGGGTGTGGCCGGAGTCGGAGGGACGGGACATCATCTTGAACATACCGCCTATCTTGCGGGGGAAGAGAACGGCGTTGCGGTTGAAGGGGATGAAGGGGTTCTCGATGCGGGTGAAGGTCTTGAAGTCCTTGGTCTTGGCCATGCCGATGGAGGCGCCGAAGAAATCGGTACACCAGATGATATAGTAGGTGTCATCCACCTTCACCAGGCGGGGGTCATAGGCATAGTGGGGCATCTTGGGATTGCCGTTGTCGTCCACAAAGGGAACCTTCTCGCGATCCACGTCCCAGTTGATGCCGTCCTTGGAGCGGCCGATGTACACATAAGGAATGCCATTGACCTGCTCGCCGCGCAGCACAGCGATGTAGCCATCCTCCCAGGGAGCCACGGCAGAGTTGAAGATGCGGGCGATTTCGGGCGTGGGGTTGCGACCCATCACGGGGTTGCCGGTGTAGCGCCACACGGGGGCGGCGGTCTTCAGATCGGCGGGCTTATCCTGCCAGGGGATATTCGGGAGAGAGCCAGCGTTGAGAATCTTGACCTTGGACATGATGGAATTCCTCGCTTTCTGTATGTTGAGTAAACAGGTTATGCAAATGTTTATTCTTCAGCGGAGATAGCCCGCTCAGAATCACGGTAGATGGGTTGCCCGCTGACCACCACGCGGCCAAAGGGGCGCTGGAGACCGGCACAGCGGTCGGTGACCATTTTCACGGCCAGCTGTGCCATGGAGTGGAAGTCCACCCGGAAGGTGGTGAGTGCCGGGGGCGCATTGTTGCCCATGGTGAAATCGTCAAAGCCCACCACGGACACGTCCTCCGGCACGCGGCAGCCCTGCTCCTGCAATTGGTCGATCAGGCGGCGCGCCACCACATCGCAGTTGCACACAAAGGCGGTGGGCAGCTTTTCCGGCAGGATGAGGGGGATGTTATCGCCGCTGTCGCTGCGGTCGGAGAGGATGCACTCCTCCCGGATGGGCAGCTCGTGGGAGATCATGGCCCGGTAGAAGCCCAGGTAGCGATCCATGATGGAGGAGGTGGCCCGGCAGTTGCCCACAAAGCCGATGTCCCGGTGGCCGTTTTTGATGAGGTGGTTGGTGAGCCGGTAGGTGCCGTAGGTGTTGTCGCCCACCACGGCATCGGCCAGGGCACTCTCGTCAAAGAAGTCCAGGAACACCACCGGCAGCGGCTGCTTGACGATCATCCGCACGTATTCCTTGCTGGGCTGTCCCAGCAGGATCAGCGCGTCCACCCGGTTGCTGCGCAGCAGGTGGGGCAGCGTCAGCTGGGTATCGGCCTCCTTGCTCAAAAGCTCCATCAGGCCGAAATGCCCTGCATCGGAAAGCTCCTGCACCAGGTGACGGTAAAAGGTGAAGTAGAAGGATTCGCCGGAGAAATAGTAGTCAGGCACCAGGATGCCCACATCCAGCCGCCGGGCGTTTTGTCCCTGCAGGGAGTTGGGATTCACATAGCCCATTTCCGTAGCGATATCCACGATCCGCTGGCGCATTTCCTCGCTTACGCCGGATTTGCCCGCCAGCGCCTTGGATACGGTAACCGCGCTGACACCCACCTTTTTGCCGATGTCGCGCATGGTGACATTTCCCATGGATAACTCCTTTTGTTCGCAGCTTCAGACGGTTCAGATTCTGCCCTGCTCAATGATGCGCAGGCACATACGGCCATTGTGGTAGGGGCATTTCCACTCCTCCACCATGGGGCGCTCGGTCATGCTGCCGTCCTCGTAGACGGACCAGTACCACTCGCCATTGGGACGGGGGTCAACGATCATGCGCTGAATGGTCTCCCACTGCGCTTCCACCGTGGTCTTATACAGCTCGTTGCCGGTGAGGTCGTAGGCGTTGGCGTAGCCCAGCAGGGTCTCGGCCTGCACCCACCAGATGCGCAGCTCGTCGATCTCGCCATCCACCATTTCGTTCTTCAGACCGTGGTCGGTCCAGGCGCGCTCGTACACGGACTCGGCCAGGGTGAGGCACATGGCCTTGTAGGGTTCGCGCTCGTTTTCGGGGATCATGCACTCCACTGCGTCCCACATCAGCCAGCTGGCTTCGATGTCGTGGCCGAAGGACTGCATATCCAGCAGGGACTTGTAGTCCGCGTCGTAGAAGACCTCCAGGCGGCGCTCCTTGCGGTTGTACATCACGTTCAGGAAGCGCTCCAGGCAGGTGACGCCGGCCTTGCGCACGTCCTCGTTGCCACCCGCACGGTACAGCTCTGCATAGGCTTCCAGCACATGGAGCAGGGTGTTCATGGTGCGGGAGGCCATGACGCCGTTTTCGGAGAGCTTCTCGTTGCTCTCGGGGGAGAAATCGGGCTTGTAGGCTTCGCCATAGCCGCCCTCATCGGCGCATTTGTCCTCAATGATGCGGAAAAGCTTCATGGCCTTGTCCAGCGGCTCGGTGAGGCCGGTGGCGCGGGCGTAGGCTGCCAGACCATAGATGGCGAAGGCCTGGCAATAGGTGTGCTTGGTGAGGTCAAGGGGCGTACCCTCGGGGGTCACAGACCAGTACACGCCGCCATTCTCGTGATCCTCGAACTTCTCCATGAAGTCGTAGGCGCGCTTGGCGTAGGTCAGGTAGCGGTCGTCACCCAGCACGCGGGCGGCGGTGGCGAAGGTCCACAGGGTGCGGCTGTTGAGGATGCAGCCCTTGTGGGCTTCCGGCTTCACCACCAGGTTCTTGTCCACATAGCCATAATAGCCGCCGTTCTTTTCATCGGCCAGGTTCTCCCAGAAGGGGAGGATCTTGGTTGTGAGGTGCGTTTTCAGCTCGCTAAACAGCATGGGTTCGCTTCCTTTCACTTGCTTTCGCGCTCAGCGATGGCGCGGGAGTAGGCCTGCAAAATCTTCTCGGCAGGCTTGCCGTAGGTGCAATAGCCATTGTTGGTGGCGGCAGTCTCGATGGGGTAGAGGCGGATGGCGCTCCAGTCCCACCACACGGAGCCACGGATCTTGGGATGCTTGATGAGCATATCGGTGTAGGCCTGGTACCAGCGGGCCTGGGCTTCGTTGCTCTGCTCGCCGCCGTAGTTCCAGTTGTTGGGGATATACTCGCTGCCCTCGCGGCTGGGGCAGCCGCTTTCCATAAAGAAGAAGGGCTTGTTGAACTTCTCGGCCACGGCTTCCACGCGCTGGAAATGCTCTTCCAGCTGGTCGATGGGATAATAGCCGGAGGAGGAAATGGCGTCCACCGCGTCCCACCAGGTGACGTGATGCTCCTGGAACTTATCGCAGTTGTAGGTCAGGGGGCCATGGTACACCTTGCGAACCTGGGCGATAAGGTCGCGCCACTCGTCGGCACGGTGGTCGGTACCCACCATTTCGCAGCCCAGGCAGAACATTTCGGCGCCCACCTCCT
Organism: Clostridia bacterium; assembly: GCA_017936765.1. Lineage (GTDB taxonomy): Bacteria > Bacillota > Clostridia > Christensenellales > Aristaeellaceae > UBA11524. Next base: position 37,737 of record JAGBEX010000022.1, on the reverse strand, counting down.
GGGCGGTCTTGGCCAGCTCCACCACAAATTCGTCGTAGCTGGCGAACCACTGCTCCCAGGTGGGTTCGGTGGGAACGTAGGTATCGAAGAAGCGGATATAGGCGCGCCAATAGCCGTCGCGAACGTTCACCATGGCCTTGACCACCAGGTGCAGGCCGAGCTTGCGCACTTCATCAGCCACGGCACGAACGTCGTCCATGCTCATGACATCGGGGGTCGTGTAGTCCACCTTGGTGGAATAGCAATGATCCTGCAGCGCGCCCACGGGAAGGATCACCGTGTCGCAGCCGGTGGATTCCACCATCAGGCGCAGGGAACGCTTCCATTCTTCCTTCTGGGTGAAGCCCCGGGGACTCATAAAGGCAAAGGTACAGCCGTTGATGTAACGCATGGTGATAACCTTTCTGGTAAGCCAGGCCTTTCTGTATTAAGTTAACCGTTAGGTTCTTGAATATTATACATTATGTATATTCTGGCTGTCAAGCGGCCAAAGGACAAAATATCAAGGCTTCAAACACCTTGGGAGGAACTGGAAGCCGAAATTTTGTTAGCTAACAAAATGGATTAACTGTGAATGTAAATTCCATTCGTTGACATAGCCCCATTGCAGGTGGTAAGATGTAAAATAAAAAAGGGAGGGGCGTTTCGCCCCGACTAACGAGGTCAACGCTTGCGTTGACCGAAGTGTAGCCAGTACACGGCCTTGTGCCGTGGAATGGCCGATAAAAAAAGAGAGGGGTGACGACGGTGCAGCGCGGGCATATTCCGGGACAAAACCATACCAGCCGCAAAAAGCAACGCAAGTATACCTATCTGCCTACCGAGCAGAAGCGCCGCTGGCAGATGCTGGCCTGCGCCATCGTGCTGGGCTGTGTGCTGATCTTCAGCGCCTGGCAGCTCATCGCCTATGCGGTGGACTATTTTGCCGCGCAGAACGCCTCCAAGGAGCTGCGGGAATTGTATTACGCAGAAACCGAGGCACCTACCGATGCGCCCACCCCTTCCCCCACGGCCGAACCCACGGCCACCCTGGAACCCCAGGCCACGGCCTCGCCCACGCCCACGCCTCTCACGCAGCTGGAGGCGCTGCGCTACCCCGGAAACCCCTATGCCACCATCAGCTCCCGCTTCCAGAAGCTGCGCCGCCAGAACAGCGATATCATCGGCTGGCTGAGCATCCCCGATATGCTGGAGGAAGCCGTGGTGCAGCGGGACAACGCCTACTACCTCCGCCGGGACTACCGGGGCTATCACAATGTGAACGGCGCGCTGTTCCTGGATGAGAGCATCGACCTGCACACCCGGCCCTACACCCTGCTGGTGTACGGTCACAACATGAAGACCGGCGCCATGTTCGGCAATCTGCGCAATTACGAGAAGATCAGCTACTATCGCAAGAATCCCTTCATCACCTTCGATACCATGTACGAGGATGGCCGCTATGTGATCTTCTCCGTAGCGGAGTTGAGCCTCAACGCCAGGGATCACAACTTCATGAACTTTACCAAGATCAGCTCCGACAGCATTGCCTGGCGCAAGGAGGCCATCAGCGAGCTGGTGAACAACTCCGTGTTCTATGTGGGCATCGACGTGCAGCCCCAGGATCAGCTGCTGCTGCTGATCACCTGCGTGGACGATGAGGAGGAGCGCCGCATTGTGGCCGCCCGCCGCATCCGCGACGATGAGACCGAGGAAGCATTGCAGCGCAAGGTGGATCAAAGCTACAAGTGGTGAGCACAATGAACGAGAAAATCGCAAAACTGTGCCGCGGTCAAGGTCTGGGGGAGCTGCTGGCTACCCCTGTGCCCGTCAGCGGCGGCTATCTGCACAAAATGCTCCGGGTGGAAACTGCCCGGGGCATTTTTGCCATCAAGGCGCTGAACCCGGACATTATGATGCGCCAGGAGGCGCTGGAGAATATGCGGCGGGGTGAGCGCATCAATGATGAATTAGGAATGATGAATGATGAATTGAATGTGTGTGCCTCCTTGAGCGGTGTGGTGGAGGTTGAGGGATCGTACTTCATCGTTTATCCGTGGGTTGATGGGGCTTCTGTGTTTGCGCCGGAGATCACGGTGGAGCATTGTCGCATTATGGGGGATGTGCTGGGGCGCATTCACCGGGCGGAGGTGCGTATACTGGGCGTGGAGCCGGAGACGGACTTGCGGCAGCCCTTTGATTGGTCGCTGGTGGAAGATGGGCGCGTTGCGGCCTGGGATGCGGCGGCGCTGGAGGGCTTGCGCAGGTTGCGGGCGGTGCAGGTGATCAGCCACCGGGATCTGGATCCCAAGAATGTGCTGTGGCAGGGGATGCAGCCCTGCATCATCGACTGGGAGGCCGCGGGCTATGTGAACCCCTGGCAGGAGCTGATCGAGCTGCTGAACTATTGGGCGGACGATGAGGAGAAGGCGAGCGCCATGATCGCCGCCTATGGGGCGCATAGGACGCTGCATGAGGCTGACTGGGATGCCGCCCTGGCCGCAGGCATGGACGGTATGCTGGGTTGGCTGCACTATAACCTGCGCCGCGCCAAGGGGCTGGAAGGCTCCACCCCGCAGGACAGGACGGAAGGGGAAGCCCATGTGCGGGGTACGCTGGCAGAATTGGAGCAATATGAACAACGCGCTGCGTTTTTAAGGAGGGTATTGGGATGAAGATCGTGGATATTCAGCAGGAGATGTGGCCGGGGTGTGTGCTGATCGGTAAGCGCGGCACCAACTGGGGCGAATGGTGGAGCAATGGCTGGTTTGAGCCGCTGGAGCAGCAGCCCGTCCTAACGGAGAACGGCGATGCTTACGTCGGTGCGGTGCGCATTGTGGACGGCGCGCCGGAGAGGTGGATCGGCATGTTCTTCCCGGAGGGTACCGCTGTGCCGGAGGGCTACGAGGCGGTGGCGATCCCCGCCAGGAAGTATGCTGTGTGCTACCTGCAAGCGAAAGAGGGCAGCGGGGATTTGTACACCATGGAGACCCATCAGGCCTGTCTGGATGCACTGGCAGAGCGGGGCTACACCCGTAGCGAAGGGGACTGGTGCTTCGAACGCTGCAACTGCCCCCGCTACACCACCCCGGATGAAAACGGCAATGTGGTGCTGGACTACGGCATCGCCATTGAATAATCTCCTGTTGTAACAATGTGCCTTTTCCGCTATAATCAAGGCACGGTGATCGGAACGTTCAAACAACATAGGGAAAGGAATATGTATATGGGCAAGATTTTAGTGATCTGCGGCGATATCTGGCACCCGGCAGAGGTGATCAAGGCAGGATTTTCCTACCTGACGGAGTTCTACGACCAGATGACCTTCATGGAGGATGCCAAGGATATGCTCACCGCTGCTGACTTGCAGCAGTATGAGCTGATCATCTGCTGCAAGGGCAACCACCTGACCAGCGGCAACAGCGTCACCTGGTTTGAGGACGGCGTGAACGAATGCACCCCCAGGGACTTTGAGGACTATGTGAAAAACGGCGGCGGCTTCCTGGTTGTTCACGCAGGCGCTTCCTTCACGGAAAAGAACATGGCGGAGAACACCATCACCCCCGCCCGGGAGTACATCAACTTTGTGGGCTGCCAGTTTGTGACCCACCCGCCCCGCTGCCCGGTGACCTACCGCGTGCTAGATGTACCCCACCCTGTGACCGCCGGGGTGGAGACCTTCTGCGAACGGGACGAGCATTATCAGATCGAGATGTCCGTGGATGACGCGCTGGTGCTGATGGAGTCCTCCTCCGACCATGCCGCCACCATGCCCGCCGCCTATGTGCGGGAGGTGGGCAAGGGCAGGCTTTGCACGCTGATCCCCGGCCACATCCTGGCCGTGTGGCAGAATCCGCAGTTCCAGAAGCTGCTGGTCAACGCCATGAACTGGTGCATGAACAAGGAGAAGTAAGATGGAATACGTCGTCATAACCGGCGCAGATCGGGGCATCGGTCTTTCGCTGGTGGAGAACTATGTGAGAAACGGCTACACCGTTTTTGCCGGGCAGTTCATGCCGGATTGGCCGCAGCTGGGCGAGCTTCAGCAGCAGTATCCGGAAAAGCTGCACATCATCCCCCTCAACGTAGGGGACGACCAGTCTGTGAAAAGCGCCGCCGCGCTGGTGGCGGGCATGACTGACCGCGTGGATTACCTGGTCAACTGCGCAGGCATCTTCCCCAAAACGGAGGATGCAGAAGGCTTTATGAGCGCCTTCCAGGTCAATTCCATGGGGCCGCTGCGGGTGGTGGAGGCTTTCCTGCCCCTGATGCAAACGGGCAAAAAGCGCCTTTGCACCTTCTCTTCCGAGACGGGGGTCATCCCCCTGATGCAGCGGGTGAAGGATTTCCCCTACTGCGTGTCCAAGGCGGCGCTGAACATGGAGATGCATATGCTCTTCCAGCAGCTGCGCCCCCAGGGCTACACCTTCCGGCTGTTCCATCCCGGCTGGGTGAAGAGCTATATGTCCGGCGCGAAAAGCACCGTGGGCGATTTTGAACCCGAAGAGGCTGCCCCGGTGGCCTACCGCTACTTTGTGGGCGATGATGAAATCGACGATGTGCTGATCCTGCGTGATATTCAGGGTCAATACTGGCCGTTTTAAGGAGCAAGCAATGAAAGAGATCGTGTTGATCGCCGGGACCCAGTTCAAGCAGGCCGCCGATGCTGCGGCCTGGTTCCGGCAGCAGGGTGCAACGGTATACGAGCTGTCTTCTGCCGATGCGGCCGAGCGTGCCGAGGTGCTGGCCGCCATCGAGGGCGAGGGCAGGCTGGATTACCTGATCGTGCAGGCCACCCACCGGGGCGGGAATGTGCAGCCCCTTGGGCAGGTGGACTATCAGGACCTGGCGCGGGTGTTCGACCAGGGGGTGAACGGCGCCCATGCCCTGGTGGAGGCGGCCCTGCCCCTGCTGCGCAAGGGCAAAAAGCGCCTGGGGATGATCACCTCCGCTGCCACCAGCACCCGCGAACCCAAGGAAACCAGGGACTTCGCCTTTGCCATGACCCAGGCCGGGCTGCATATGCTGTGGAAGCTGTATTTCAACAAGCTGCGGCCGGAGGGCTTCACCTTCCGCGTCTTCTGCCCCGAGGAGGACGGCAGCGGCATCTCCGCCGGGAAATATATGCAGATGGATTTCTGCTATGACCCGCGGGAGGACTACATCCACAACGAGGAAAACCGCATTGTGATGCGGGACGGGCATATGCGGGAGATCTCCTGGTAAGCAAATGCATGGCCGTATCCAACGGGCAACGCCGGGCGCTGATGGGCATTTCTGCCCTGCATGACATAACGGATGTAAAAACAGGACATAAAAACACCGTTGACAACATGATGCTTTGGGTGTATACTTTTTCCATCGTCAAGTTGTTGCTATAGAATTGTATAAACTTGTTCTATTTCGCGGGCAGCTTGAATATTCATTCGTCATTTTGGCTCATGTGCATGGGTCAAAAAAATAAAAAAAGGAGTGACTGACTTATGAAGAAGTTGGTATCCATCCTCTTGGTTCTGGCTCTGTCCCTGTCCCTGCTTTGCACCGCTACCGCCGAGGCCCCCAAGAAGGTCGGCGTGGCCATGCCCACCATGGATCTGCAGCGCTGGATCCAGGACGGCGAGAACATGAAGAAGCAGCTGGAAGCTGCCGGTTACGAAGTTGACCTGCAGTACGCCAACAACGACGTTGCTACCCAGGTTTCCCAGATCGAGAACATGCTGCTGAACGAAGTGGAAGTGCTGGTTGTGGCCTCCATCGACGGCGGCGCTCTGGGCACCGTGCTGCAGCAGGCCAAGGAAGCCGGCGTTGTCGTGATCGCTTACGACCGTCTGCTGACCGGCACCGAGTATGTTGACTACTACACCACCTTCGACAACTACAAGGTTGGCCAGATCCAGGGCCAGTACGTTGTTGACAAGTTCGACCTGGCCAACACCGACAAGACCTACACTATCGAGTTCACCGGCGGTTCTCCCGACGACAACAACGCTGGCCTGTTCTTCGCTGGTGCCTTCGACACCGTGAAGCCCTACATCGACGATGGCAAGCTGGTTTGCCTGTCCGGCCAGACCGAGTTCGAAAAGGTCGCTACCCCCGCTTGGAAGTCTGAGACCGCTCAGGCCCGTATGGACAACATCCTGGCTGGCTTCTATGCTGACGCTCTCACCGGCGGCCAGACCCTGGACATCTGCCTGTGCTCCAACGACTCCACCGCTCTGGGCGTGACCAACTCCCTGGTGGCCTTCGGCTACACCGCCGAGAACATCCCCGTCATCACCGGTCAGGACTGCGACATCGCCAACACCAAGAACATGGTGAAGGGTCTGCAGGCCATGTCCGTGTTCAAGGACACCCGCGCTCTGGCCGAAGCTACCGTGAAGATGGTTGGCGAGATCCTGTCTGGCGCCGAAGTGACCGTGAACGCCGAGTATGACAACCAGGTGAAGAAGGTTGCTTCCTTCAACTGCACCCCCGTGTTCGCCGACGTGAACAACTACTCCGAGCTGCTGATCGAATCCGGCTACTACACCGCCGAGCAGCTGGCCGAGTAATTCACTCTACCGTACTCTAAATTTCGTCTGACGACGGGAGACGGACGATTCGTCGTTCGTCTCCCTTTTCGGATTTTTCAGGAGGAATGTCATTTGGGCAATACAATCCTCAAAATGCAGAACATCACCAAGGTATTCCCCGGCGTGAAGGCGCTGGATAACGTGAATATCGAGGTGACCGAGGGCGAGATCCACGCCCTGTGCGGCGAGAACGGCGCGGGCAAATCTACGCTGATGAACGTTCTCAGCGGCATCTACCCCTACGGTACCTATGAAGGCGACGTGGTCTACCGCGATCAGGTATGCCATTTCAAAAACATCAAGGACAGCGAAAAGCAGGGCATCGTTATCATTCACCAGGAGCTGGCGCTGGTGCCTTATCTGAGCATTGCGGAGAATATGTTCCTGGGCAACGAGCAGGCCAAGCGCGGCGTGATCAACTGGGACCTGACCAACAAGAAGGCCGCAGAATATATGGCCATGGTGGGTCTGAACGATTCCCCCACGACCCTCATCAAGGACATTGGCATGGGCAAGCAGCAGCTGGTGGAGATCGCCAAGGCGCTGGCCAAGAACGTGAAGCTGCTCATCCTGGACGAGCCCACCTCCTCCCTGAATGAGAGCGACGCCAAGAAGCTGCTGGATCTGCTCATAGAGTTCAAACAGACCAAGGGTATCACCAGCATCATCATTTCCCATAAGCTGAACGAGATCAGCTACTGCGCAGACAAGATCACCGTGATCCGCGACGGCCAGAGCATCGAGACCCTGGTCAAGGGCGTGGATGAATTGTCTGAGGAGCGCATCATCAAGGGCATGGTGGGCCGCGAAATGACCAACCGCTACCCCGCCCGCGAACACAATGTGGGCGATGTGGCCATGGAGGTCAACAACTGGACGGTGTACCATCCCTTCTATGCCGACCGCAAGATGGTGGACAATGTTTCCATCAACGTGCGCCATGGCGAGGTGGTGGGCTTTGCCGGACTGATCGGCGCCGGCCGTACCGAGCTGGCCATGTCCGTCTTCGGCCGGGCCTACGGCACGAAGATCTCCGGCGAGCTGAAACTGAACGGCAAGCCGGTTCACCTCAAGGACATTCCCCAGGCCATCGAAGCTGGTCTGGCCTACGTCACCGAGGATCGCAAGGGCGATGGCCTGATCCTCACCGACAGCATCAAGCACAATACCACCATGGCTCGCCCCGCCTTTATCAGCAGCCGTGGCGTGATCGACAAGGATCTTGAAAAGAACAAGGCCGAGGAGATCCGCTATAAGCTGGGCGTGAAAACCCCTACCGTGGAGCAGAACGTGGGCAACCTTTCCGGCGGCAACCAGCAGAAGGTGCTGGTGGGCAAGTGGATTTTTGCCGAACCCAACGTGCTGATGATGGACGAACCCACCCGCGGCGTTGACGTGGGCGCCAAATATGAAATCTATCAGATCATCAACGATCTGGTGTCCCAGGGCAAGGCTGTGATGATGATCTCCTCCGAGCTGCCTGAACTGCTGGGTATGTGCGACCGCATCTACGTGATGAACGAGGGTCGCCTCATTGCCGAACTGGAGGCCAAGGATGCTTCCCAGGAGATCATTATGAGCTACATCATGCAAGACAGCAAAGGAGGGATCGGCGCATGACTACCATCAAAAAGCGCGCTGCCAAGCTTGACCTCAAGCAATACGGTATGCTGATGGCGCTGGTCGCAATCATCGTACTTTTCACCATCCTCACCGATGGTAAGCTGGTCAAACCCATGAACATCTCGAACCTGATTTTCCAGAATGCATATGTTATCATCCTGGCCATCGGTATGCTGCTGTGCATCCTGACCGGCGGTAACATCGACCTGGCCTGCGGCTCTGTGGTTGGCCTGATCGGCGCGTGTGCGGGTACGTTCATCATCGAAATGGGCATGAACGTATATCTGGCCATTGTGCTGTGCCTGCTGATCGGCATTGGCGTGGGTATGTGGCAGGGCTTCTGGATCGCCTATGTAGGCATCCCTCCCTTCATCTGCACCCTTAGCGGTATGCTGGTGTTCCGCGGCATCACCCTGCTGATCCTCAAGGGCATGACCCTGGCTCCCTTCCCGGCGGCCTATCAGCAGCTGTCCACGGGCTTCATCCCGGACTTCCTGCCTGAAATGGTTCTCTTCGGCGAAAAGATCAAGAGTCCCCTGTGCCTGCTGGTGGGCATCATCATTGCCGTTGGCTTCTGCGTGTCGCAGGTCATCAGCACCATCAACAAGAAAAAGAAGGGCTACGAGACCCAGCCCGTGCTGCTGATGCTGGTGAAGATGGTCGCCATCTCTGCCGTGGTGATCTGGGTGTTCTACCTGCTGAGCCGTTATCGCGGCATCCCCACCGTGCTGATCATCCTGGGTCTGCTGCTGGTGGTGTATAGCTTCTTCACCCAGAAGACCGTCCGCGGCCGTCACCTCTACGCCATCGGCGGCAACATGAAGGCTGCCCGCCTCTCCGGCGTGAAGACCAAGCAGATGATGTTCTTCGCCTACACCAATATGTCCTTCATCGCGGCCATCGCCGGTCTGGTGTTCGCTGCCCGCCTGAACAGCGCGGCTCCCACCGCTGGCCAGAGCTTCGAGATGGACGCCATTGCCAGCTGCTTCATCGGCGGTGCTTCTGCCTACGGCGGCACCGGCACCATCAGCGGCGCGCTGATCGGCGCTCTGATCATGGGCGTGCTGAACAATGGTATGTCCCTGCTGGGCCTGAGCTCCAACCTGCAGCAGGTGGTAAAGGGCCTGGTGCTGCTGGCCGCCGTCGCCTTCGACGTGATCAGCAAGAACAACCTGATCCAGCTGCCCAAGTTCTTCAAGAAGAACAACACGGCTAACCTGTAAGCAAAACAAAAACCACCGCCCCCTGCATGATGAACCATGCAGGGGGCGGTTTTGGGTGTCAAAAAAGTGGCAGAGCCACTTTTTTGAGGGAGCAACTCCAGACGACCAGAGGTCATCTGGAGTTGTAAGGAATTGATTTTGCAGAGCAAAATCAACAACCCGCGAAGCCGGCAAAGCCGGCTTACACGATTTCAGTCCTGCGGACGGCTGAGTTTGTTGACTCGTTGGCAGTCCTTTTGACAGACTGAACCGCCCTCTGTATGATGAACCATGCAGAGGGCGGTTTTGTCGTTGTGATAAATTTTACAGCGCTGCTGCTACCGCGTACACCGCCACGGATACAAAGCAATACAGCGCATTGGTGGTGGATACATAGGCGCTGGCGTCCTTGTCCTTGATGAATGCCTGCATACTGAAGGTGGCCGGAGCGGACATATAGGTGACAATGGCCAGATCCAGCACCCGGTTCGTGCCAATGAAATGATGCACCGCCCACAGCATTCCCAGGATCATGATGGCCTGGAGGGTGGCGCGCAGGGCGATGGTTTTCAGGCAGGGCAGGAGCATTTCCTTTTTCGGCACAATGCTGTAGCCCACCACCACCAGGATCATGGCTGAAAGAGGCGAGGTGACCATGCTGATGGTCTGGGTGTAGAGGACGCCCGCGCCGGTGTTCAGCAGCCATTGCCCCAGCCCGGTGACACCCACCAGAATGCCCAGCATGGCCGCCACAAAGGCGGGCATATGCAGCGCATCCGTAACGATCTGCCGGAAGGAGGGCGCTTTGCCGTTTTCCATCAGGGAGAGCAGGCTCATATACACGCCAAAGCCGAAAAGAACGCCTGCAATGTCCAGCAGGGCGATCTGGGAGAGGTTCTCGCTGCCGCACAGGCTGGCGTACAGGGGATAGGCCATCATGCCGCCCTCGTAGACTGCCACCATGAAGGGAGTGTAGCGGCTGTAGGGTTGGGGGATCACCCTGCGCAGGGGGTAGCCCAGCAGGAAGGGCAGGATCATGAACACCAGCATCAGCCCCACCAGCGTAAAGAGCTGCGGGGTATACGCTGCCGTGGCCAGCGCGTGGAACACAGCAATGGGCAGGATGATCTGAGTCATCAGGGTTTTCAGGTCGTCGATGCCCTTTTGGCTGATCAGTCCGCTCTTGCGGCAGAACATACCAATGCCCATCATGGCCAGCACCGGGAACAGCGCCTTGAGCATTTCCATCATATCAGTCAGCCTCTCTGCTTACATCACAACGGCCAGCACCGCAAACAGCACGATGCTCACAAAGGTCAGCGCCGACAGGGCAGAGGACACGTCGGTGCGCTCCTCCTCCACATCGGCAAAAACGGGCAGCACATAGGGCGGCGGCAGGATGAACATCAGCAGCAGCGCGCCGGTGTGTATCATATGCCCCAGCACCAGGTGATCCATCAGCAGCACCACGCCCAAAAGCACCGCGCTGATGCCCAGGCGCAGCCCCATCATTTTGCCGATCTTCCGCCACTCCATGCCGGAGGGATCCAGATCATAGCCGATGGCCAGCAGGATCAGCACGCTGGTCGGCGCGGAAACGAAGTCCGTCAGCGCATCCAGCACGGAACTGATGCCGCTGGGCTTCAGGGCGTTGTAGAGTCCCGTTGCTCCCACCAGCAGGCCCAGCACGATCGCCCACACCGTGGGTGCGGAGAGCGCCTCCCGCAGGGCGTCGCCAGCGTTGCTCTTGCCCGCCAGCATGATCTTATACACCGTAAACACGAACAGCACCTGCCCCAGATCCACCATGGCGAAGGCAGAGACCTTTTCCCCGGGGAACAGGATGGCAAACAGCGCATAGCCCAGCATACCGGCCTCGAATCCCGCGGCCAGATAGGGCGAAAGCCGCCCGCCGATCTTCAGCCGTCTGCACAGCAAAAACCCCAGAAACAGCGCCCCGCAGCACACCGCAAACATGGTCAGCGGCACGCAGACGCTCTTCAGGGAATACTCCGCCGTGGCAAAGGCAGAGAACATCACCGCCGGCAGCGCGATATCCACCGCCACCTTTTTCAGGGCGTTGATGCCCTCGCGGTTGAGCAGCGCCCGCTTGCGGCACACCACGCCCAGCCCCAGCACCAGAAACACCGGCAGCACCTTTTGCAACAAAACCATCATGGCACCCATTATTGATCCCTCGCTGTCTGTATCGATCATCTACTTGCATGATTATAGCACATCCTCCCCCGCCTCCGCCACCCATGAAAGTAAAAAACCAGCAGAGGGTATCAAAATGGGATCAACAGGCATAGAAAAAGCCCGGAATCCCTTGAGGGGCAAGGGGTTCCGGGCTTGGGGTGATTATTCCCACTCTCTGCAGGTTTGCTGATTCTAAACAAATTTGCAAGGAGAACTGTGTTCTTTTGAATACTCCTGACCATCCGTCAGGTACCGCAAGCTATTGCTCTCAAGGCCTGATATGAATTGTCCTGTCAAAGGGCGTGTAATCGGTGAGGTAAACGGTCATGGCGCCAGGGGTTTTCACTTCGCTGTCCTCCTTGCCTTCGGTGAAATGGTGTGTACCAAAGGCAGGACCGATCTCCATAGAAGCCCCTTCATTCATCACGCGGAAGGTGCTGTCACGCAAGACCAGCACCTCGTCGCCGTGGACGGGCATGGTCATGTGCTCGTTTTCAATGCGGTCAATACCGGTGAAGGCCAGTTCAACACGCCAGGGCGCGCCGGTAACGCCTTCCGTTCGGAAGGTGACTTGCAGGCCATCTGCCTCTTCCCTGACGATCGCATGGATCTCCATATCGGGCCCCAGTTTCTTCTTGCGCGAGGCGTTATCCATCTGCCACCAGTCGGAGGTGGCGGGCTTCTCCTCAAAGGGGAGATAGTACCAACCCCGCATGGTCTGGGTGAGATGGAAGGCACCTTCGTCATCCTGCCACATCTTTTCCGGCTTGAAGGCGCGGTGCTCGCAGAAGCTTCCGCCGATTTTCACCGCCAGCTTGATGCTGCCGTTGTGCACCCACAAGAAGTTGGACTTGCCCTGCATCAGTGTGTAGGTGTATTTGCCACGGCGCACGCGGGCAATGCCGGAATCCTTGTAAAACGCATGATAATGCTCCGGAATGCCCATTTCTGCCGATTCAAAAGCGATCAGCTCCGGATGCAGCATCATATCGATGAGGATGTCAGGCGCAAAGATATTCTTTTCCCGGATCACCTCAAACGTATGATTGGCCATGCGGATAAACTCGGGAATACTGTATTTCACGCCCAGGTAGAGATAAGCGAAGTAGTAGTTTTCTGGATAAACCAGCCTGTCCTTGTCAAAGCGGGTGGAATTGGCCGTAAACACGCTGTCATCCGGCTCCCAGTAGGTAAGCATCATGCGCAGGTTGCGGATCACATGCTGCTCAAAGCTATCGTCCTCCAGCGCGTCGGCCAGCAGCAGCATGGCGTCGTTGTTCACACCATTGTAATTGCCGGCAGATTTCTCCGCATACTCGCCGTCAGCATTGCAGTCAATTCCTTCGTTGAGATAGATCTGCGAAGTGTGGATGAGTTCCGCATCGTCAAACAGCTTACCGCAAATGCACAGTACCGAAGCTATGGCCCAGCGATGATTGGGCGTGTGGAAGCCGCCTTCCACCAGCCCCCTGCCGCCCAAATGGATGATCTTTTCCATGCGGGCAAGGAGCATTTCTTCCGTTTCCGTTTTTTCCTGCATGGCCCGCATGTATCGCAGATGAGGAATGATCTTCACAATGCAGAAGGCTGTGTCCGGCGCGGAAAAGAAATTGCAGGTCACATAATCAAACAGGCCGTTTTCATGCTGCACCCTGTCCACATAATCCAGGGCCAGCAGCATGGGCTTGATCAGTGAAGGATCGTGATAGAAGCGGCTCTCCTTGTTGATATATACGGCCAGCAGGGTCGCAAATCGATAGATGGTGGACTTTGCCTGATACATGCCATCCGGCTGCAGGAATGCCCCGAAAAACGGGCTGTTCTCCTGCAAATTTTGCTTGGGCAGGCAGCGCTCTGCCATGCGCTCAGTATCGGCAAGGATTTTCTTGTAATGATCACGCAAGGTTCCCTTTCCCCCTTCTTCTTTTTCTCATAAATGCAGCAGGAAGGTTTTGATTTCAAAAGGCCGGAAGCGCAGCTTCTCCAGGGAAACAATCTGTCCGTTCTCTTCCAGCATATCGGTTTCTTCGCAATGTCTGACCGCCGGATGCACCCGAACGGTAGTCTCCGTTTCCATACCCATGGCTTCGTACACCCGGACAAGCAAAGCCTTTTCCCGGGTTTCGGAGGGCATCACGGTTTCTGTGACGATATTCTTTTTCTCTGCCACAAACACAGGATTGTTTTCCGCCTGCGCATTGCCGAAAAGAAGCTCCTCATTCAAATCCGTGGCTTCCTGCAGGAGATCACTATTCGCCATGATCCCCTGGAAGGGATACAGCGCATAGGTAAACTGCTGTAGGCCCTGATCCGCCGTCATATCCGGCATCAGGGGGGATTTCAGCAGCGTAAGGCTGATCTCTTTTTCTTTGGTACTGACGCCGTATTTGCAGTCATTCAGCACCGCCGCGCCATAGCCGCCATCGCACAGCGCCGTGTAACGGTGATTGCAGACCTCATACTGATCCCGGTCGCTTTGCCGGGAAGCATGGGTGGGACGCTTAACATAGCCGAACTGAATCTCATTGCAGGCCTCCGTGGCAAACACATCCAGGGGGAAGGCAGCCTTCAGCAGCTTGTGCCGTTCCTGCCACTGGATGCTGGTGATGAAATCCAGCCGTTTCGCGTGGTGACCAAGGAAGATCCGCTGCTCCATTTGCGAATGATGGAGCATACGCTTCACCACAAGGGCTACGCCTTCCTCTGTTTCCTCAACAGAAACGGTGGCTTCCTCCGTCAGGGCAACGGGAGTATGCTCATACATGCTGCCCAGCTCCCAGGCGTCATAACAGGTATTCACGTCATGATACATCTGCAAGCAGTTGCCAGGCGCCGCCATGAACTCCTTTTCCTGACCGGCAAGCCGCAGACTGACCACCTGGCCAAGGCGATCCAATGTGCAAACCATATACTCATTGGCAAGGATATACAGGCCGTCTTGCTGAGTAGCCGTAGCGTCAGCCTGGTTCTTTCTCCCCAAGGATATAGCGCCCTGGGCCGGGATAGTCGTCCCCCAATACATACGTGGGCTGGACGATGTGTTGATCACGACCGTTGCCTCAGCCGGCCGGCCCAGCAGGCTTTCCTGCAGCTGCCCGCAGATCTGCTGCACCAGCGCCAAGTCCTTCTCGGCCTGCTCGTGCACACGGTGGATGGACGTGCCGGGGGCAATATCATGGAACTGGTTGAACAGCAGCTTTTCGCGAGCCTGGCGGAGCTGCTCTTTCCACATGGTCGGCAAGCTTCCGCCATCAAGCATCCTGCGTGCCAGCAAATATTCCGTCTGCTTCAGCGTGATCTCCGCCTTGCGGATGCCTTTCTTGGTGCGGGCCTGACTGGTCAGCGTACCCCGGTGCCAGGCCAGGTAGAGCTCGCCGGCAAAGATGTTCTCCACGCCATTTGCCTTGGCACGTTCGAAATAGTGCACAGGGCTCTCCATGCGGCAGCGGGGCGCACCCTCCAGATCAGCGCAGCGGCGGGCAATCTCCAGCATGTCGCGGGTGGGGCCGCCGCCGCCGTCGCCAAAGCCGAAGGGATACATCAGCCCGTCGATGTTCTCCTGCTGGATGCGGTCCTCCTCCCAGCGTGTGATGAGATCACCAGCATCGAAATTAGCGTTGTTCTTCTTGAAAACGTGGGACAGCACCCGGCTGCCGTCCATGCCCTGCCACCAGAAAATGTTGTAGGGGAAGGACTCAGCCTCGGGATCCTGCCGCAAAAGCTTTTGCGTGGCAAAATAATCCACACCGCAGCCCTTCATGATCTGGGGCAGTACGGCGGAGAAACCAAAGGTATCCGGCATCCAGGCCATGCGGCTGTCGATACCCAGTTCCTCGCGGAACCAGCGTTTCCCCCACGCGAATTGCCGGATCAAGCTCTCGCCGGAGGGAATGTTGGTATCCGCCTCGATCCACAACGCGCCCTCGGGCAGGAAAGAACCGGCGGCGACCTTCTCCTTCACCCGGCGGTACACCCCGGGATACAGCTCCTTCAGGTATTCCAGAATGGGCGGTTCGCACAACAGGAATTGGTAATCGGGATACTCCTCCATCAGCGCCAGCTGATTGCCATAGGTGCGGGCTGACTTGCGCATGGTTTCTTCCACCGGCCATAGCCAGGCCATGTCCAGATGGGATTGCCCGAAAATGGTATACTCCGGCGCAGTAGAGCCGTTGCGGCATGACAACAGAGGCTGCAGCACCTTCGCCGCCTCCGCTACGCCGGCCGTCAGTTCCGGCTCCGGCAGTTCAAAATCAGCCATATAGGTGAACCGCTTGAGGCCCTCGATGATCTTCATGGCCCTGAGGCTCTTCTCCGGCAGCTTTTTCACAAGGCTGTACAGCGTGCGGTAATCCATGGCTGCCTGGAACATGGTTTCATTCCAGACAGCAACGCGGGAAACGCCCACCGTCACCTGCTGTTCCGGCGGTTCCGGCACGGTTTCTTCCATGGGGCCCACCGGGCCAGCGCCCTCGTTGCGCACGCCGTGGCCGGCATAGCATTCGGCATAGATATCGAAGGTTTCCTCTGTCGCTGCACTACGGGTCAGGATGATGTACCGGTGCTTTTTATCAATGGCGCCAGCCTCCCGGCCATTGACCCACACCAGCATTTCCTCAGCCGTTTGCAGCAAAAGCACCAGCCGCTGATGCTCCCATGCGGCTGGCACCTTTACGCTGGTATGGAACCAGCCGTATTGCCACTTGCAGCCCCACTTTGTTCCGACAGGAGCAGGCTGAAAAGCACCCTCCTTCGCCTGGGCGAAGGACAGATGCTCCATGGTGGTGAAATAGGCTACCTCCAACGGTATGCTGTCTAAAATGAAATGCTTTTCAAACTGTTCGGACCAGATCCTCAGCCGGTCCTCCCATTGTCTGCCGATGTTCATAAACCATTGCGCCTCGATCCGTGCAGATTCTCGTCAGGCAAGGCACTCGATGAGGAAGAGCATCGCCAGTGCCTGGCCATAGGGCATGGGTTTAATTTCAATATTTTTATAGAAATCCCTGCTTTCACGGCCCATGGGGGTGCCATAGGACACCTGCTGCACCACGCCCTGCTCGTTGATATAGTCCAGGATGGGCGGCAGAGCCTTCAGCGCCACGCTTTCAAGTGAAACATCCAGCAGACCCATGCGCACGCCGCGCAAAAGGCCATAACCAAAACCGCAGGTGGCACTGGATTCCACATAGGAGGAAGGATCATCAATCAGCGTGTGCCACATGCCGCTGGCGTTTTGATATCTCATCAGGCTGGCAGCCTGCTTTTGCAGCACAGCAGTCAACTGCGCCCGAACCTCCGGTGCGCAGTCAACCATGTGAAGAAACTCCGGAATGGCAATGGTCACCCAGCAGTTGCCCCGACCCCAGAAGGCTCTGGCGAAGTTGTGGCAGCCGTTGAACGTCCATCCATGGTACCACAGGCCGCTTTCCGGATCCGCCAGGCACCTGGCATGGAGCAGGAATTGCTTCTCTGCCTCGCGGATATACGCACCCTTGCCCTCCATCACGCCCATCTTGGCCAGGAAAAGCACCGTCATAAACAGGGTATCATCCCACAATTCCTGGTCGTTGAGGGTATCAGAGGTCATGTGCTGAAAGCCGCCCTCCTGGGTGCGGGGAAATTTTCCCATGATCCACGCCGCCGTTTCCCGGCATGGCTGGAGGTATTTTTCATCCTGCAGATGCTCTCCCACATGAGCCATCGCCAGGAAAGGCGCAACGGTATTCACGTTCAGCGCCGGAAAGCCGATTTCGATCTGCTGGTCGAAAAACCTGGTCAGGATATCCAGGTATTTCTGCTCCTGCGTCCTCTCGAAGAGCTTCCACAGGCCATACAGGCCAACGCCCTGCGTCCATTCCCAATGCTGGTAGCGGCAGATGTCATCTCCGGCCAGGTTGCGGTCCTTCATGTTGTGCAGGAAAGTCTCGTCGTCCTCGTATAGGATGGGGGTAAAGGCATCGATGAGCTTATGAAGTTTTTCGCGGATCATCTGTTCCATGGTCCACCTCTTCTCATTCGTTTTCCAGCTCGTCATTCAGGCGGTGCAGCAGGGGCAGCAGCTCTGCAGGGGTTTTCACCGTGTAGTCAGGCTGCCAGTCCGGCTCCTCCACTGTGTGGAAGTACCGTGGCGACCAATCCAGCCACACAGAAATCAGCCCCTGGCGGTTGGCGCCGGCAACGTCTTTTTTCAGATTGTTGCCGATCATCACAATGCGTTTTTTGTCTGCTTCCGTCAGGCCCAGCTTTTCATAGGCCGTTTCAAACATGATCGGTTCTGGCTTCTGCTTGCCCATGACCTCTGAGACGATCCAGGCATCAAAGCAGTAGCCCAAGCCGTTCTCCCGGTACACGTTCTGGAAGGATTCCCACTCGCCGTCGGCCACCAGGGCAATGGTAAAGCCCTCGTCGTGGAGCTGGCGCAGCACGCTGTCCGCGCCGGGGATGAAATCCGCCTTCAGCACGATGCCCCGCTCGTCGCGGATCTGCGTCGCCTCGTCGATGATGGTATCGCCGCTGTCGGTAAAAATAATCAGCTTCTTACTCATAGGAGAACCCCCGCAGCTTCAGTTCCTCTGCACGGTGGCAGGCCACAAAGTGCTCCGGCTCCAGTTCCACATAGGCCGGGGCTTCCGCCTTGCACTTTTCGGTGCAGAAGCGGCAGCGGGTGTGGAAATAGCAGCCACTGGGCGGATTGGCCGGATTGGGGATCTCGCCCTCCAAGGGGATGCGCTCCATCTGCACGGTGGGGTCCGCTACGGGCACAGCAGAAAGCAGGCTTTCGGTATAGGGGTGCATGGGATGCTCAAAGAGCTTCTTGGTGGGGGCAAACTCCACCATCTTGCCCAGATACATCACGCCCACCTTGTCGGAGATATACTCCACCACGGAAAGATCGTGGCTGATGAACAGATACGTCAGGCCGAACTCCTGCTGCAGATCATGCAGGAGGTTAATCACCTGCGCCTGGATGGACACGTCCAGGGCGGAAACCGCCTCGTCGCATACGATCACGCGAGGGTTCAGCACCAGTGCACGGGCGATACCGATGCGCTGGCGCTGACCGCCGGAGAAGGCGTGAGGGTAGCGCTTCAGGTAGGTGGTGTTCAGGCCCACCTTCGCTGCAATATCCATCACCCTGCGCTCTACTTCTGCCTTGGGCATCTTGGGATAGTTGGCCAGGATGGGCTCTTTGATGATATCCAGCACCGTCATGCGGGGATCCAATGAAGAATAGGGATCCTGGAAGATCATCTGGATCTCCTTGCGGTACTTCTTCATGGTCTGCTTGTCGATCTTGAGGAAGTCCAGCAGCAGCCCGTCGGACGCAGTATATTCCACACAGCCGGCGGTGGGTTCATAGGCCCGGACGATGCACCGGCCCAGTGTGGTCTTGCCGCAGCCACTTTCGCCTACAATGCCGATGGTTTCGCCCTCATAGACGGGGAAGCTCACATCGGTCACCGCGCGGACGCAAACGCCCTTGGAGTTGAACTGCATGGAAATGTTTTTTACATCAAGAATCTTGTCGCCCTTACTCATGGCCCTGGCCCTCCTTTGCATTGGGGCAGCCGGTGCAGGCAAAGCAGGCGATCTTGTGATCGTCGCCCACATCCACCAGGCTGGGGTCATACACGTTGCACACGCCCTCGATGCGTTTATGGCAGCGGTCATAGAAGCCGCAGCCTGCCGGCAGGTTTAGGGCCAGGGGCACCGTGCCCTCGATGGAGAAGAGCCGATCCTGGTTCTTGGTTCCGATCTTGTGCACCGAGCCGATCAGACCCTGGGTGTAAGGATGCTGGGGATTCTTGTAGATCTCCACCGCGGGCGCAGATTCCACAATGCGACCCAGATACATCACTGCCACCCGGTCGCACATTTTGGCCACGGTACCCAGGTCGTGAGTGATAAAGAGGATGGACATGCCGAAATCCTTTTGCAGTTCCTTCATCAGTTCCAGAATCTGCGCCTGAATGGTCACATCCAGGGCAGTAGTTGGCTCGTCGGCAATGAGCAGCTTGGGGTTGCACACCAGCGCCATGGCGATCAGCGCGCGCTGCAGCATGCCGCCGGAGAACTCGTGGGGATACTGGTCGTAGCGCTTCTCGGCATTGGCGATGCCCACCTTGCGCATGACCTCCAGGGAGATCTCCTTGGCCTTTTTCTTATCCTTGGTGATGTGCAGAAGCGTGGCCTCGTTGATCTGATTGCCAATGGTATACATGGGGCTGAAGGCCACCATGGGCTCCTGGAAGATCATCGAAATCTGCTTGCCTCGCACCGAGCGGATCTCCTTGCCCCTGGGGTTCAGGCTCAGCAGGTTCACCTTGCCCAGGTTATCGGCGTCGAAGATGATCTCGCCTTCGGCCTTGCACTTCTTGTCGTTGATACCCAAAATGGCCTTGCTGGTGAGGCTCTTGCCGCAGCCGCTTTCGCCCACCAGGCCCAGGGTTTCTCCCTTCTTGATTTCAAAATCCACACCCCGGACAGCAGTCAGGGTACCTTCGTCGATTTTGATGTTGATTTTCAGATCTTTGATCTCAATGATGGTATCGTTCATCAAAGGCACTCCTTTCTGTGTTATTTATAGGGGTCGGCAGCGTCGCGCAGACCGTCGCCCAGGAAGTTGAAGGCCAGCACGGTGATCACCACAAAGATCAGAGGGATCATCTTCCAGGGGCACTGAGCCACGGACACCAGGTCTTCCGTTTCCTTCAGCAGCACGCCCCAGGAGGTAGCGGGGGCCTTCATGCCCAGGCCCAGGTAACTCATGGATGTCTCACCCAGGATGGAGCCGGGAATGCCCAGCGTCAGGTTCACGATCAGGTAGCTGAGGAAACCGGGCACCAGGTGCTTCACAATGATCTTGAAGTCACTCACACCAGCCAGCTTGGCCGCCATGACAAAATCTTCCTTGCGCAGTGAAATGAACTTGCCACGCACCACACGGGCCAGGCCCGTCCACCCGATGAAGGAAAGAATGATGGTGATGTACAGGTACATGGCTGAAACGGAAATGCCCGGCGGAATGGCGGCGGACAGGGCCATCCACAGCGGAATGCTGGGAATGGCAGACAGCACCTCGATGATACGCTGGATAATGTTATCCACAATGCCGCCGAAATAACCGGATATGCCGCCCAGCAATATGCCCAGCACAAAGCTGATGGCCGCAGACACGAAGGGAATCGTCAGCGACACGCGGCCGCCGAAGAGAATGCGGGAAAAGATGCACGCGCCGGTGGAGTCCGCACCGAAGATATTGATGCGGGCGGAGCGATCCACCTCACCCTGCTCGTTCACCAGGCCGTAGAGGTGGGTGTTGCAGGGAATGAAGCCCAGCAGCTTGTACTCAATACCCTCCACGAAGAAGTCGATATAATACTTCTCGCTGGTATCCTCGGTTACGATGACCGTCCAGGTCTTTTTATCGTTAATCTTCTTCAGTTTGTGTACATAGGGCCGGGAGAAGTTGCCCTCCTCATCCTGCCAGTAGACCTTGGTGGGCGCGGTGTTTTTGTACAGGGAGGAGAACTCCTCCAGGCCATAGGGGGCGAAGAAATCTGCAAACAGGGCAGTGATGTACAGAACGGCCAGTACCGCCAGGCTGAACTTGGCCAGCTTGTGCTTTTTCAGCTTGCGCCACATCAGCGTCCACTGAGAAGCCAGGTAGTAGCTCTCGTCCCGGGCCACTTTTTTCTTGAACAATGCCATCGTATCAGCCCCTTTCTGAGAAACGGATTCTCGGATCAAGCCACGCCAGCGCGATATCGGAAAGCAGGGTGCCCAGCAGCACCAGCACCGCCTGGATCAGCACAATGGTGCCGGCCAGGTACATATCCTGGGATTTCAGTGCCGTAAGCAGCACAGGACCCTGGATGGCCAGGTTCATCACGATGGCGGACACAGTGGAGCCGGAGAAGATGGTGCGCAGCGAGCCGGCCATGCCGGAAACCACCGGGTTCAGCGCGGCGCGCAGGCAATACTTGTAGGTAATGGTCGCCTCGGAGCAGCCCTTGGCGCGAGCCGTGAGGGTATACTGACGGGCCTGCTCGTCCAGCATCTGGGCGCGGACGGTGCGGATAATACCGCAGGTACCGCTGGTGCCGATGACGATCAGGGGGATCATGCAGCGGCCAAGAAACTCGGGCACATACTCCCAGCGCATGCCGTTTTGCAGCATCTCGGTGGAGAACAGGCCCAGGTATACGTTGCCTGTGGTGACGTAGATATAATACATAATGATGATGGCAAGCAAAAAGTTTGGCGTAGCCGTGCCGATAAAGCCGATGAAGGACAGCGCATAGTCACCGGCGGAATACTGGTGATTGGCACAATAGATGCCGATGGGCAGGGATACGCCATACTGGAAAAGCAAAATGATGAAGGATACCGCCAGCGTCAGGTACAGGCGGTCCATGATCACGCTCCATACCGAGCGGCCGTATTCAAAGGAATAGCCGAAGTCGCCCTCGGTCACGATGCCCTTGATCCAGTTCAGATACTGAACGAACCAGGGATCATCCAGGCCGAAGTGCTCTCGCAAATAGGCGATATCTTCCGGCGTGAAGACCTCGCCCTCGGCGGACATAGCCGCCACATAGGAGGTGACATAGTCGCCCGGGGGCAGCTGGATGATGAAGAAAATCACAAAAGAGATGATGATCAGCGTGGGAATGAAAAGCAAAAGTCGCTTGCCAATGTATTTCAGCATAAGCCTCTACCTTTCCGGGGTGATTCGAAGAAGTGCGGGAGGCACTCCGTTATGGAACGGAATGACCTCCCGCACTTTTTACATCAGGTATGGTTTCTTGCCGGGGTGATTACTCCGCGATGTACCAGCACTGGCAGTGGGCGATGCCCATGTCGCGGTAGACGTCGGACCAGACGCCTTCGGCCAGGAAGTTCTGGATGCGGGCGTTCACAGCATGGTAGGTGGGAGCAGCCGCCACATAGGCGATGGTCCACATGTTCTCTTCATGCAGCTTCAGCATTTCCAGGGCGATCTTGGTGCGCTCGCCAGCGTCGGAGGTCACGTCGATCTTCTCCTGCAGCTCAATCAGCTTCAGCAGGTCGCCAGTGGCGGTTTCCTTGGTCATGGTGCCGTACCAGGCTACGTTGGTGGCCTTGCCGGGAACCATGGAGTTGGGCTTCAGCACGATGGAGATTTCGCCGATGCCGGTCACGGGCAGCAGCATGCACTCGATCGCGTTGGCCATCAGGTCGTTGTCGATGTTGGAGCGGTCGGAATCCTTGAAGGTGCACTTGATGCCAGCGGCACGGAAGTAGGGCTCCAGGATCTTGTAGGTATCGGCAGCGCCGTTGTCAGCCACAGAGACGATATCCAGCACGAAGTCGCAGCCGTCGGCGAAATCGTAGAAGCCGTCTTCGCCCTTCACCAGGCCAGCGGATTCAAACAGCTGCTGAGCCTTGGCCACGTCGTACTCGGTCCACTTCTTGGCCCACTCTTCGCTGTAGCCCAGAGCGCCGGGCTGGGGAGCAGCCTGGCCGCCTTCCTGCCAGTTGTTGGAGTACAGGCCGGCGAACTCTTCGCGGTTCACACAGATGGACATGGCCTGACGGAAATCGGGGTTATTGAACAAGGCCTTGTGGTCCTCGTCCTCGATGTTCAGGTTGAAGTGCAGCTGGGTGCCAACGTCGCCCCATTCAGCGCCGGACCATTCATAGATGTTGATCTTGGTCCCAGATTCTATGATGGTCTGGATGCTATCCATGCCCACGGTCTGATAGTCCACGGTGCCGTCCAGCAGGAGCATCAGCTGCTGATCCACGTTGGAAACGGTGGTGTAGATGATCTTGTCCATGTAGGGCAGCTGGTTGCCGGCCTTGTCCACCTTCCAGTAGTAGGGATTGCGGACAAACTCGTAGTATTCACCCTTCACGCTGTTCTTGCCCTCTTCGGTAGACAGCACATAGGGGTTCAGGGTGGGGATGCCCGGGTAGTTCCAGAAGTAGTAGAGCATTTCCTTGCCCATCTTGCCCACGTCGGAGAACTCGGTGCCGCAGATCTGCTTGCCGATAGCCAGAGCTTCGTCGTTCTTGCCGTCGATGATGTTCTGCACCATTTCTTCGAAAATGTGCTTGGGAGCATAATGCCACTTCAGGTCAACGCTCAGGGCTTCCACAAAGCCGTACTTGGGAGTCTCGAAGGTCACGGTGAAGGTGTAGTCGTCAACCTTTTCCACCTTGGCGGGGTTGCCGTTGGCGTCCTTGTGGCAATCGCGCACGCCCTTGGAGTCAACCTTGTTCAGGCAAACGGCGTTGTAGAACCACACGCAGTCTTCCGCGGTAAAAGGCTGGCCGTCGGACCACTTCATGCCTTCGCGCAGGTAAATGGTGTAGACCTTGGCGTCTTCGCTCACATCGTAGCCCTTGGCCACGTTGGGCTCGATCTCACCGGTGGTGGTGAAGCGGAACAGGCCTTCCTCGATGGGCTTGCCAGCGTCCCAGTTGCCACCGCCGGCAGAGCGCTTCAGCTCGCCGCCGTAGGTACCGATGGTCAGGTATTCAGCGTCTTCCACCATAGGTTCCTTGGGCAGACGGTCTGCCACGGCGCCGTAGGTGCCCAGGTTGGTGATGTAGGGAGCCTCGGCATAGGCAGGAGTTTCTGCCAGGGCCGCGGTGGCGCTCAGGCACATGATAGCCGCCAGCGCGAGGGACAACCATTTTTTCATGTTACGCATATTCTTCCTCCGTTCTGAAATGGGGTGCCATGTGTTTCACGAACACGTTTGTTGGTTTTATCATAGCACAATCTGTCGCAGATACTACGCACCATTTGCCTTTTAGACGATATAATATTGCATATTTTGCTTTTCCATTTTTCTTTTTGTGTGGTTTTGGGTAAATATCTTGCATTTATTCCCATTCAAAACGTGTGAACACCCATTGTTCATGTGCTGTTTTCGCTTGAAATGCAACATGCCTTATGTTACACTGTTTTTATCCTACAACCGCCAACACACAAAGGAGTACTATGCTGATACAGAATCTCGCCCTCTACGAGGACCAATACTTTATCCGCGTCAATCACGAAAACGACAGCCTGTTCTACTTTTTCGATTACGATGTCCGCTCTGCCGAGATCAACATGCAGTTCCAGCACTTCCACACCTTCTATGAGCTGTGTGTGATGCTTGAACCCAACACCAAGCATTTTCTGGAAGGAAAACCCTACAGCCTGCAGCAGTTCGACATCATCGGTCTGCGGCCCAACGTGCTGCACATGACCCAATACCCCGAGGGCGATCCCTGCAAGCGGCTGATCATCCAGTTCAGCCTGCCGCCCAGGGTCAACGGCCTGGGCAACGAATACGAGCAGCTGCTGAGCATCTTTCACCAGGAGATACCCATTTTCCGCTTTGAGCCGGAACTGCAGCAGAAAATCTACCGCAAACTGAACGATATCTTCCTGCTCGCCCAGAAAAAGGACCCCATGCGGAACCTGATCATCCACCTGAAATTCATTGAGTTTCTCACCCTTCTGTACCTGAACCAGCAGCACAACCTCTATACCAACGGTGCCGAAATGACCCCCACGGAAAAAAAGATGTACGCCGTAGCCAGCTACATCCATACTCATTACACCGAGGAGCTGTCCCTGGAAATGCTGGCGCAGAAGTTCTTCATCAGCAGCTACTACCTTTCCCACCAGTTCAAGGACGTAACCGGCTTCACCCTGACCGATTATATTCAGATGACCAAGGTTCGCAACGTGCAGGCTATGCTGATCAATACCTCCATCCCTATCACTGAAGCTGCGCTGAACTGCGGCTTTAACAGCTTCTCGCAGTTCAACCGCGTCTTCCGCAAGCACATCGGCCTATCCCCCTCCCAGTACCGCAAGCGCCATCAGAGCCAAGCGGAAGGATAAATGAGATACTGTAGACAACGGTACTCAAAATGTACTCAACAGGCATGCAAAAAGCCCGGAATCCCTTGATTTGCAAGGGGTTCCGGGCTTGGATTGTTTACTCCCACTCGTCCAGTTGAATCAAAACTTAACGCGATGTGTTTAAGCTTTGCTGCTTGTGGTGGGCCAATTTGAAGCATTCTATCCTTGGGATAAAGCCTATTCGGACTTTTGCTATCAAAATTCTATCACCCCCAGGATATCAACAGTCATGCACATTGCGCATCCCAGTGGTACAAAGGTATTATAGCATACTTCGGCTGATTTATCCAGAGGGTGCTGGAGTTTTTACAATGTGATGGAACTGCTATGCTTGTGTCATTTGTGTGGACACATTTATTTTCTGCTGTAGTTTGCTCAAGTACGATTTGGTCAAGTATGTTTTAGTAAATCGTACTCGACTAAAATAGCTGATGCGGTCATCCGATTGGGTCTCCTGGTACTGATTACCTGCAAGCCTATTTTCAATTTGTACACTTCGGGTATATATTGGTCAGAGAATGTGTTGCATTTCTCAAATAAAACAAAAGGAGAAATACCCATGAAACAGTACAACGTTGACGAATTTGTTTGGTTCGTACCCACACCCAAAAACAAATGTGCAATCAATTTCCAACGAGAACGTGCCTTTAACCTGAATACTGCCCTTTGTGCAGAACTTGGACATCAGATCGAAATCGGCTTTCATCCTTCCGAGAAAGTGTTGTGTTTGCGGAAAGCCACAGGGAATGTGGGCGTGAAAGTTCCACTCAGCGGTTCGATCACATCCGCTGAACTGAGCGAAAAGCTGATAGCCGCCAATTTCAAACCGCCTATGCGCTTCACCGTAACACGTCAAGACGATTGTTGGATCGCTATTCCCAATGCTACCCACGTGCCGGAAACCGTCAACGTAGAGAAACCCTCCAAGCGGCCACGGAAAGTTAATCCTGCGCGTATCCTTGAAGGGGTGAATCCCGCGTGACGACGCATGAAAATGAAACTGAGGTCATGCAGTTGATGGAGCCCTACATTCGGAGCTACTGCAAATGGAAGTGGACTGCCATTGAAATGGATGATCGACTGTCAGAAGCCAGATATGTGTTCCTCATAGTGCTGCGGACACGCCGTATACCAGAAGAACAGATATGGACAGTATTCCAACGCACGTTGGACGAATATATGCGGCCGATCAATGCCGCAGAGGGTTGGCATCGCTTTCATTGCAGATCCCTGGATGCAAGGATACGAACCCACAGTGGCGAAGACGGATCCCCTTTGCTTGACATGATTGCCTCTCCGCGACCTGATCCATGTGAGATTATAACGACTGTTCTTGAACAAAGCGCATAAATGCCACTTGCCCAGAGAGATACTTTTTCTCTTCGGGCAAGTTTTCTCATAAATGTATATCTACACACGCCAGAAAAACACCTATTGATATTATTCGGCTAAATGAATATAATATAAGCAGGCAGAGGTGAGCACTATGAAGTATGTAACAACCACAGAGATTGGCAAGCTGTGGAATCTGTCTGCACGCCGGGTAGGTATCCTTTGTGCAGAAGGGCGCATTCCGGATGTTCAGAAAGCTGGGAACACATGGTTGATCCCAGCGGATGCAGTGAAACCTGCCGATGCACGTATTAAGAGTGGTCGGTATATCAAAGAAAAGCAGGAGGTGAGTGCGAATGGCCATCCCGACGAATATTCAAACGCTGCTGAGCGGTGAAGTTGTGGAATGGGCTCGTATTGAGTTCAAGGAGACCTGGGATGCTGAGGCATCCCTCAAGACCATTTGCGCTTTCGCAAACGATATTGACAACTGGGGCGGCGGCTATCTGGTCATCGGCATCAGTGACAAACAGAGTGGCTTAGACTCTCAGATTGGCATCCCCCAGGAGCGCGTGGATGGCTACCTGAAGGATATGCTGAACAAGTGCAAGCTGATCCAACCGGAGTATATGCCCATCACCGAAGTGGTAGAACATGCAGGCAAGTATTTCATTGTTGTGTGGGCCCCGGGCGGCAGTATGCGCCCGTACTCTTCGCCTAAGAATATGAGCAGAGATTGCCGTGAACGTGTTAACTGGATCCGCAAGATGGCAAGCACCATTCAGCCCACGGAAGAAGAAAAACGCGAATTGTATGCCCTGGCGAATAATGTGCCTTTTGATGATCGTGTAAATCATCAGGCCAGCCTGGATGAGCTGAATATTACGCTGATCCAGCAATATCTTCGCGAGGTCAACAGCGACTTGTACAAGGAAGCAGGACGTGTTGACTTCCGCAGCCTGTGCCGCAGCATGAACCTGGACAGCGAACTGCCGGAATACCCGCATCCGAAGAACGTGGGCTTGATGTTCTTCAGCCTGGAACCCCACAAGTATTTCCCTTATGCACAGATCGATGTTGTGCAGTTCCCGGATGACTTAGGTGGCGACAGGATTATCGAAAAGACCTTCAAGGGACCACTGCACCAACAGCTGCGTGATGCACTCCAGTACATCCGCAATGCGGTGATCGCCGAGAAGGTAGTCAAGCAGGCTGATTTTGCTGAGGCAAAGCGTTACTTCAACTATCCCTTCGCTGCTATCGAGGAAGCTCTGTCCAATGCCGTATATCATAAGGGTTATGATGTGCGGGAGCCTATCGAGGTTCGTGTGTTACCGGATCGCATTGAAATCGTGAGCCATCCTGGTGCTGACCGTTCCATCAGCGTGGAAGGCTTGAAGAATTACCGTGCGGCCAGCCGCCGCTACCGCAACCGCCGCATTGGTGAATTCCTGAAGGAGCTGCGACTGACAGAAGGTCGCAACACGGGCTTCCAGAAGATCCGCCGCGCGCTACAGAGTAATGGATCGCCGGAACCGCTATTCGAGACGGATGAAGAACGTACTTATTTTTTGGCAACGATTTATGCACATCCGGACTTTAACCGTCATGGTGACGGATTAAGTGAAGGATTAAATGACGAATTAACAGATGTATATCAAGATATTGAAACCCTGATTTTGCAGCTTGCTGCGCATAATCCAACAATCACTGTTGCAGATATGGCAACGACTCTTAACGTATCCAAGACCAAAATTGAACGGACATTGCGGCATCTGAAAGCAGAAGGACATATTGAACGTGTTGGAGCTAAGAAAAACGGCCAGTGGATTGTATACCGATAATAGAAGTGCCGTGCTTTTAGTACGCGGATTCATCAGACGCTAAAAATGGGACAAATTACCCAGAAGCCTTTTAGCTTCTGGGTAAATAATATGAGTTGTTGTATGCAGATATCAGCCTGTATCAAATGCGCTTCATTCCAATCAATCAGTTATGAATTTCTTTCTGCAACTTAATATTCAACATCTCTATTCGTCGCAATTATATCAAATGCATCAATATCACGTAACGGAAATATACGACGTGCACGATAAGTTATCGAGTCCATTTTATATGGTGCCGAGGCAATTGCTTTTGCAACTTGGGGATTAAAGATTGTTACGTTTGTTCCACCAGGGACAAAGGAACTTCTAAAGGTTATGCCATCATATCCCAATGATTTGATATATTCGGCAATGTATTGCGTTGGTACATAATCAATGACTTCTCTGCAAGGACGGGAGAATGCTCTCTCAATTCGATCGATCTTTGCTCTGTCAAGGCCAAAGATATCAGACTCTTCCGTTGTAGCCAAATTTGCAAGTCGCACTTCCTTTTGCAGTTGGATTTTGGCCACACTTATGTGATCGTAGATCCGAGGACGCGTTTCACCTATTGCAGTAATAATTTCTTTTGCTGCATATAGGTATACAATACGTTCGGGATTAGCGCGTCCAGAAGCAACACGCTCCGCTGGGGGAACGAACGAGTTGCTTTCATCATATCCTTCAAAAGAACCACATTCTTCATGGTTAACGAACTTACCAAATCCAGTAACGACATAATTCGCATCCTGCTTACACTTTGACATGATGTGGTTCTTTGTCTCGTCGTCTATCCCCTCTATATTATGAATCTGACGTATTATCAAGTTCTTGATGTATACATTGTCAGTATCTACGAGGGAGACCAATTGGCGGTTTACAATACTTCGGTTTTCCTGATTGCGAGACAATGTCATGAGAATACGCGTAGCATTCCATCGTATGGTTGTATTCTCCGAATGGAGCCACTGTAGAACATTTTGTAGAACAATGGATTCGACCATGGGGGGCAATACAACGGTGTCTGTTGTAACCAAATAGTCAACAATCAAACGGGATACAAGTGCCTCCTTGTTCGGTTCCGTCAACTTAATCACTTTTTTCCTCCGCTTGTGCGCCATTTCAACAAACTGTGCCGCCCCGCCAACCGAATATAACACATACGCCACCACATACTCTGCCAGGCGCAGCATCCATTTGTTCCGCCAAACAATCGCATATCGTCTGGGAACGTTCTCTATTCCTTCAGGTAGTATTGTATTGGCTTCATATGCTTTCCCCAACGTGCTGTTATGTTGTGGCATATACGCCAGTACGATTGTGTAGTGTATATGCGGATAGATCTGCTTCAGTTCGGACAGAACAGTGCGTACTATTGCATCGAATGTTCCCTGATTTCCTACATAGAATGTATCGACTCCAGAGTTTTCGATCAGATCGATCAAAATAGTCTGTAGGCGTGGTTTTACCGAGCTGGGACAGTCGTGATGGCCAAAGAACGTACATACTGCCATTTTTCATGCTCCTTATGGATGTTTTGACCAGTATAGCGGTCAACTTTTTGCTTCAGTATAGCATACGATAAAGACACGTTGCAACCAATACTGGTCAATCGTATGCGAGGTGAAGCAAATGGAGCAGAAAATCCGGCGTGATCGGAACATGGGAGACAACCTGCGGCGGCTGCGCAGCCAGAGCGGTCTGTCACAGGAGAAAATATGTGTTGAGTTGCAGCGCCGTGGCTGCGACATTGGCCGATCCACATATGCCAAGTATGAATCCGGCGAATTGAATATCCGCGCCAGCGTCCTCATCGAGCTTCGCAAATTCTATAAATGCACATATGACGAGTTCTTTGCTGGCCTGGATACCTCAGAAGAATGATACAGCGCCCACCGATCATTTCTGATCGGTGGGCGCTGTTTGTTAGTCCAAGGGTGTATACTCGGTCACGGCTTTCAGATATGCCTTCGGATCGCCGTTCAGGATCAGCTCCGCATAAGCCTCCGGGTCGTTGTAGATCAGATAGTCCAGTTCGGCGCGCTGATACATATTGTCAGCCTCAACCTGTTCTACCTTGGTGCAGTCGATGGACAGGATGCGACCGTCAGTCAGCCATACTTCAACGCAGCCGGTATCCATATCGAAGTAGCAAGTAAACATATCCATTATCATATCTCCTTTCATATGACCGTCAGACGGCCTTATCTCTTGCCTGGGGTGCTCTCCTGGGCAGGGCAAACAGATTCCGCAACCCATTGCGCTCAATAATGTCCTCGTATCCACGTATCCTGTCCTTCAGGCGGCTATTCTCTTGCTCCAATTCAGCGGTGCGCAGGCTTTCTCTGATCGACTTCATCGCAGCCAGCTCCTGCAGGGCAGCGGATAGCTTGTCTGTCAGGTCTGTAATGGTAGCCCGAGCCTCTTTGAGCAACTTCTTGAGCTTGCTTTCCTTTTTCTCCTGGACGACGTACTTCTGTGCAGCTGTGACCAGCCTGTCGTAGTCCTCCCGCTCTACCATGACCTTGGAGGTCAACGGCAGCGGCTTGGCTTCGATCTGTTCCACCGCCTTAATGGATACCTGCTGTTGCTGAACCTTCTGGATGGTCTGCTCCAGCTCGGTCAGCTCCTGGGCACGCTGTTCCTTCTTGTACTCCAGCACGCTGAGGTGCTCCCGATGTTCGCCCTTCTGCTCCCACTCGATGCCGTGTTCCAGCATCAGCTCTGCCAGGGCCTCCTTCTCACGCTGCACCCACAGGTCGCGCTCGGTCATGGATCGTCCCTCTCCGGTGATACCCTGATCGGCCAACGCCTGCTTCAGCGATACGCGGGTGGAAAGACCGCGTTTGCTGCCCGTGGTGAAGGGGATGAAGTCGATGTGCAGATGGGGCGTGGCTTCGTCCATGTGCAGGTGTGCGGAGTACACATGCAGCTGCGGATTCCGTTTTGTGAAGTCGTGCAGGAATTTGTCCAGCACCCTGGCTGCCAGCTCTCCGTTTTCCGTGGCAGCACCCATGTCATCCTTGTTGCCGATCTGAAAGATCACCTCGTAGAAAGGTTTTTCCTGCTTACTCTGCCGGATCTTTTCGTAGTAGTTATCGATGCATCTGTCCTTGCGCTTCTGTTTGGCATTGTACGCTGCCAGGGCTTCACCGAAGAGCTGATCGTAGGCTTGTTCGATGGGCGTGTAGCAGTATTCGACGTTCAGATGGCTGCGTGTTGGATCCACGTTTTCTGCCGTGAATATGCGCCGGTTATGGTTGATGGAGCCTTTCCCTGACATGGCACTTATGGTTCTTTTCATATCTCACCTCCTTTCTTGCTAACTTGATTCGTCGCCGCTGCGGCGGCGGTTTTGTTACTTTTGTCAAAAGTAACGCAAAAGCACTTTCGACGCTCGGCCATCACCAGGGTAAACCCTGGCGCTGGCTACACTTGCCCATTGCAAGCAACGGGCTGCGTTAGTCGGGCAAGCCCGACCTCGTCCGCTTCGCCATCAAAAGTGCATTGCGCTCTCCGAGGGGGAGTGCGGCTTCTGCGGAAGCCTCTGCCGCTTCCCTGGGGAATCGGCTCGTCCGGCATCGCCGTCCAGGGGCAGAAAGATGTCAGCCTTCCTGCCCCCCTGTGACGGTTGTGACGATTGTGACGGTATTTTTGATACCGACCCTGGTGTCATTTTAATCGTCACATCCGTCACAATCGTCACACACCCAGCTTTTTCAAGCTGATGGCACTGCCATTCCGGGTGTGCCTCATGGCGTACTCGATCTGATGCTCGTTCATCAGCTCGCCTGCCTTTACGTTCAGTCTGCGGGTCAGAATGTTGGGTTGGATGTCCTCCTGCAGCAGGGTAAGCAGCTCTGTAGCGCTGCCTTGCCAGGAGGGATGTTCTGCTGTCACCATTGTTGCAATCTTCAGCAGCAGCGGATCGGGCGGCTTCTTCCACAACTCCGTTTCTGCGCGATCCAGCAACCAGAGCAGCCGTTCCTCGTCACGCACCAGATGCAGACGCTGGTCCGGCTGGTCGCGGCCAACGATGTCCAGCGTGGCGCTCCGATCGGTGCGGTTCTCCTTCTGCATTAGGAAAGCGCCATCTGCGCAACCCAGCAGGCCGGTGGTGCCGGAGATCATCTCAAACCGATCTCCGGCCTGCTGCTTCCGGGTGTGATGTACCAGCAGCAGACAGATCCCGTGCTGGTCTGCGAATTGCTTCATCTTACCTACGATTTCATAATCGTTGGCGTAACTGTATGCATCGGTGCTGACCTCCCGGATCTTCTGCAGGGTGTCGATGATGATCAGCCTGGTATCCTTGTGTTCCCGCAAGAACTTCTTCAGCTGCTCATCCAGCCCTGCGCCCAGCTGCTTGGCATATACGGCAAAGTGCAGATGGTCGGTGCCCTCCACACCGAACATACGGGACATACGATCCTGCAGCCGCTGGTAGTCATCCTCCAGCGCCAGGTACAGCACCGTCCCTTGCCGGACTTCATAGTCCCACAGCTTCTTGCCAGTGCTGACGTGGTAGGCCAGCTGCGCCATGAAGAAGGACTTGCCTACCTTCGGCGCACCGGCGAACAGGTAAGTCCCGGAGTAGAGCAGGCCGTCGATGACTGGCGGCCTGCTCTGGTACACGTTCTCGTAGAGCTCGTTCATGGAGATGGTGTGCAGATAGGCAGGATCGCTCATCTTGCGCATCTCTTCCTGGATTTGCTCAAAGGTCATGGATGGAAAATCGTTGGAATCGTTGATTTCCGGGTCTTTTTCTGGTATACTGTTGTTGTTCAGAAGGGACTGCCTTTCATCTGCGCCAACAGATGTATCCAGGGCAGTCTTTTTCGTTTCTTCCATTTCCATAGGGATCCTCCTTCATGCCGTCCATAATGGTCGCCATCATCTGGATAATCTCCAGTAGGTCGGCATCCACGCTGCTTCCGGCTTCGATGCGCCGCAGCTCATCCAGCACAGCAGCGAATTGCTCCTTCAGGGCTTTATACACCCTGGGGTTGCCGTCCACCACCACATCACGCTCCAGGAGCCGGGTGGTGATGTAGTCCTGCTTGGTCAGCCCGCTGATCTTCACGAAGGCTTCCAGCTGCTGATCTTCCTCTGGCGACATCCGAAAGGCAATGGTCTTGCTTCGCCAGCGGTTGTGCCTGTCACAATTCTTTGCTGACATGATTACGCTCCCTTCTGCCATTTGAGCTGGTCGAGCTTATCGACCATTTCTGCCTGTCGGGTGGGGAACAGGTGTGCATAGCGATAGGTGATGTCGATGCTCTCATGCCCCACGCGGTCTGCGATGGCCAATGCGGTGAAACCCTGGTCGATCAGCAAAGAGATATGGCTATGTCGGAGGTCGTGAATCCGAATGCGCTTCACACCGGCGGCCTTGCTGCCGCGGCTCATTTCGCTGTGCAGCTGGTGCTTACTGATGGGGAAAATCCGGGTATCGCTTTCCGCGCCATGCAGTCGCTTGATGTAATCCTGTATCTCGTCGCACAGGAAGGGTGGCATCTGCACCACACGGACGCTTTTCTTGGTCTTGGGTGGGGTGATGACATCCTCCCCGTGAATCCGCTGATAGGACTTGGTGATGCTTACCGTACCGCGCTCAAAATCGAAGTCGGCCGGAGTCAGCGCCAGCATCTCGCCCAGACGCAGGCCGCACCAGTACAGGATTTCAAAGGCATAGTAGGTAATGGGCTTGTCCATGACGGCTTCAATGAATTTGTCATACTCGGCCTTCGTCCAGAAAAGCATTTCCTTCTTTTCTTCGGTGCCCATATTGCCAGCCTTCTGTGCCGGATTCATGCCGAGTCCGTAAAACCGGACGGCATGGTTGAACAGGCAGCTGAGCTGGTTGTGCAGCGTCTTCAGGTAGGTCTTGGAGAAGGGCTTGCCCTTATCATTTTTCATGGAGCGCATCTCGTTCTGCCAGTCGATTACATCCTTGGCCGTGATCTCGGAAAGCTTCTTTTTTCCGAAATAGGGCAGGATCTTCTGCTTGATGATGCTCTCCTTGGTCTGCCAGGTGTTCAGCTTGATCCTGAGCTTGACATCCTTCTCGTACAGCTGCGCGAAGCTCTCGAAGGTCATATTGACGTCGGATTGCTTCTGCATCAGGAATTCCCGCTCCCAGGCCAGGGCTTCGCGCTTGGTGGCGAAGCCGCGCTTCATTTTCTGCTTGCGCTCACCCTGCCAGTCGGTATAGCGGAGCTGCACAAGCCAGGTGCCGTTTTCTTTGTTCTTGAATACACCCATGGTTACTCCTCCTTGTTCGGTTCGTTTCGGGTTCCGTAAAACTGGTCGTAGAAGAATTTCCGGTCAATACGCCCGTTCAGGGTGATGCAGCCGGTCTTCTCCAGCTTCTTGTTCATTGCCTTGATGACTTTGTAGGCGTAGGAGTTGGACACGCCCATTTCCTTTGCCACTTCGTCTACTCGCATAAAGAGTTCCTTTGCCATTGTTGGTTCCGTCCTTTCAATTTGTGTGTTTGTGGTTTTTCTTGTGACACCTGGGTCTCCTTGGGTGCCGTTTCCCCGGATGCTGTTCCAGCCCCCTATTGACAGCGGCGTTTTCTCTGCTGTTGGCACGCTCTGCCTTGCGGCATCATGGCGCTGCTTCCCCGGCAGGGTATCTCATCCGGACGGCTATTCGATTGTCAAGGTGCATGAGTTTTTTGACTTAAACTCAACAAGTTAACGTATGACACGGGCTTAAACATCCCGGTTTAAGAAAATTTTTTTAAACAAATTTGTTTTACTTCTCTTGACCCCCTTAAACATCTGCGTTATACTCATATGTGCCACCCTATCTTACAGGAGGTGCTCATATGGCTATCGCTGAAAGAATCTACTTCTTCCGCAACCTTCGTGGCATGACCCAGAAGGTGCTCGGAAAACTGGTGGGTTTCTCTGAAAATACTGCGGATGTGCGTCTGGCTCAGTATGAAGCTGGTGCCAGAACACCCAAGGATGATGTGGTCACATCCCTTGCCGTGGAACTGGAGATTTCACCTCTGGCGCTGACCGTGCCGGATATTGACACCTTTGACGGCCTGATGCACACCCTGTTTGCCCTGGAAGACCGCATCGGCCTGCGGGTTGTTGAATCTGATGGCGAAGCTCACCTCCGTGTTGACCCTGATTTCAATCGCTCCTCCGCTGCCTTGAGTCAGGCGCTCACCACCTGGCGCAGATGTGCTGCCAAGCTGGAAGCCGGCGAGATTACACGGGCGGATTACGACAACTGGCGTTACAACTATCCGTGGTATGATGTTCCCGGCGACGTGCCCTCCTATGTTCGGTATGATCCTGAGACCGGCGCCGTCAGGGTGAAGATGACCCCTCCGGAAGTCAGCGACATGCTTATGGCAGAGCTGAAGAAGCAGCGGAAAAAGAAGAAGTAATCCCATCAGGACAGCATGCTGACATGCAAAAAGGCCTTACCGATGCAAAAGTCGGTAAGGCCTTTTCTGTAAGGATATGTGACAGCTTCCTGCAAGCCACCGGTTCACTGATGCAGTGAAGAAATGGACTCACGTTTTGATGGTTGCTATCATTTTGCTATCAAATCGGGCAGAGTTGCCATCTGGCATGCCGTCAAAACCAGTGTTTTCAAGGGGTTTAGCGGCGGATGGATAAAATCTGCTTACTCCCACTCTCTGCAGGCTTGTTGATTCTAAACAAATTTGTTCAGAAAATTTGTTTCCTGCTATCTGGACGATTTACATTATCCGAGGTATGTGGGCTCTCTGCTATGCGTTGCCGGGGTGTTGCCACCGGACAACTTCAGTATAGCGGATGTGTGGATGATTTGCAAGGAGTACTAAGTTACTTTTCGCGCTTTTTCTTTACTGTGCTACGACTGTGCTGCTAGAGACGGTTCATCCATAATCATCCTATATGTATCATCATTTACACCTATGGACACTATGACGCAACTTTTTCCAGCCAAGTCAGGATATTAGTCATCGTTCCAATTAGATGTTTAGCGTAACGTGTTCAACCTAGATATCTTGTTTGTTCGATCAATCTATGCTATAATGTAGAAAAGATAGAAACAGTCTTGCTTGATTTCCCTTATGTTCCCTGAAAGCAATCCGTTTACTAACAAGCAACAAAACACATAGGAGGCAACCATGAATTTAGTGTTGAGGAACAAAATGGAGCTTTTTCTCGGGATTTGTGATTCTATTGAAGATTCCCCCATCGGGCACTCTTCAGGTCTGGAGTCTGGCGCGCTGAAGAGAGTTTCTCTACTTCAATTAGCACAATATTTGATGTATTTGGCATCATCTGACGGGAGAGTATCCTATACCGAAGCACATTTTATTGGGGAGCTGATCCCCGCTTTTGCCGACTGGACGCCAGCACAGTTCAAAGAGTGGATTATTGATCAGAATGTCTACAGCACCGAATTTGAAGAAACACCACCTTTGCTGCTCCAGCTTCTTGTGCCCGTTGATAATGCGCTTTACGCCGCAGACGAGGAATCATCCGATCTGCCCGAAATGCTAATGAGCATTTACCGTCAGATTGGTCAGGCTTTCGTTGAATGTGATGGAGAAACCAACGCAGAGCACAATGATTACAATACCTACCTTGACATGATGGCTCAGTTTATTATCGACAACAGCGAGCGGCCCGGCAACACTTTTTATCACAACGTCGAATATGGCGGACAAGACATCAGCATGACCTTTAAGATTGGCAAACCCATCATCTCTTGGAGCAATAGTGACGACGAGTGATGACTTCTGGAGTATTTCACTCCACCCTATTACTGAGTGTACTCAAACTGTACTCAACAGGCACGGAAAAAGCCCGGAATTCCTTGTAAATCAAGAGGTTCCGGGCTTTTGTTATTTGCTCCCACTCGCTGCAGGCTTGCTGCGTCTAAACAAATTGGTTCAGAAAATGTGCTCCCCGCTATCTGGACGATCTGCATAATCCGAAGCATGCGGACTCTCTGATATGCGCTACCGGGGTGTTGCTACCGGACAACTCCAGTATAACGGATGGAGGGATGATTTGCAAGGGATGCTA
>JAGBEX010000004.1 GCA_017936765.1 Clostridia bacterium | reverse complement strand
TTCCTAATTCATAATTCATAATTTTCAATTTCTCCCCTGGAGTTGATATCATGAACATCATTTTAATCGGTATGCCCGGCTGCGGCAAATCCACCGTTGGCGTGGTGCTGGCCAAGGCCCTGGGTATGGACTTTATCGATTCCGATTTGCTCATCCAGCGCAGCCAGAACAAGCGCCTGCACCAGATCATTGAGCAGGTGGGCGACGAGGGCTTCCGCGCCATCGAGAACCAGGTCAACGCCGCCATCGATGTGAACAACTGCATCATCGCCACCGGCGGCAGCGTGGTGTATGGCACCGAAGCCATGGCACACCTGAGCAGCATCGGCCAGGTGGTGTACCTGTGCCTGAGCTACGAGCAGATCGAGGAGCGCCTGGGCGACCTTCATGCCCGGGGCGTATCCATGAAGCCCGGCCAGACCCTGCGCGACCTCTACAACGAACGCACCCCGCTCTATGAGTGCTACGCCCACGAGACCATCCATTGCGACGGCCTGCGCCTGCGCGAGGTGGTGGCGGAGATCCGCGAAAAACTGAACCTCATCTGAAAGTGGCTTCGGCCACTTTTTTCTTTTCTGCGCGAACGTTTATTTGGTGTTCGCCTTGTGTTATTTTGGATTTTGTGGTACAATATTTAGTGGATGTTTATGCCAAATCGGCTTTGAAATAAGGAGTTGCAACCATGACGCAGACCTACAATGCAGGCAATATTCAGGTGCTGGAGGGCCTCGACGCCGTCCGTATGCGCCCCGGTATGTACATCGGCACCACCTCCAGCCGCGGCCTGCACCACCTTTTGTGGGAGATCGTTGACAATGCCATCGACGAGGCCTCCAACGGTTTTGCCGACCAGGTGGACGTGATCCTCCACACCGATGGCTCCGCCTCCGTGTTCGACAACGGCCGCGGCCTGCCCGTGGACATTCACCCCACCCTGGGCGTCAGCGGCGTGGAGGTCATTTACACCAAGCTTCACGCTGGCGGCAAGTTCAACAACGAGAACTACTCCTACTCCGGCGGTCTGCACGGCGTGGGTGCTGCGGTGGTAAATGCCCTGTCCAAGTGGGTGCAGATCGACGTTTACCGCGATTGGGCGCACCACCGTATGCGTTTCATTTCCGAGACTGACCCCGTAACCGGCAAGATCACCGCCGGTGTGCCTGAAACGCCCCTGCAGCAGGTGGGCAATACCCGCAAAAAGGGTACCCTGGTGCGCTTTCTGCCCGATGATACCATCTTTGAGGACGTGAAGTTCAACGGCGATCAGGTGGCCCGCCGCCTGCAGGAGCTGGCCTACCTGAACCGTGGCCTCAAGATCACCTTCACCGACGAGCGCATCAAGGACAGCTCCCTGCGCCAGAAGGTCTTCCACTACGAGGGCGGTATCATCGACTATGTGAAGTATCTCAATGCCGAGAAGAACACCCTCCACGATGATCCCATCTACATGGAAGGCCAGAAGGACACCACCATCTGCCGCGTGGCTATCCAGTATACCGATGGCTACACCGAGAGCATGTTCTCCTACGTCAACAACATTCCCACCGGCGAGGGCGGCAGCCACGAGACCGGCTTCAAGGCCGCCTTCACCAAGGCCATGAACGACTATGCCCGCAAGATCGGCGCACTGAAGGAGAAGGACAACAACCTCTCCGGCGAGGACTTCCGCGAGGGTCTCACCTGCGTGTTGACCACCATGGTCAAAAATCCCCAGTTCGAGGGCCAGACCAAGGGCCGCCTGGGCAACAGCGAGGTGCGCCCCGCTGTGGAGGCCATCATTACCCAGCAGCTGGCGGACTGGCTGGAAAACCTCAAAAATCAGGACACCGCCACCCAGATCGTGCAGAAGGCCGTGAAGGCCGCCCAGGTGCGCGAAGCTGCCCGCAAGACCCGCGACAACGCCCGCAAGGCCAACCAGCTGGAGGCTGCGCCCCTGGTGGGCAAGCTGGCCTCCTGCACCGGGCGCAAGGCCGAGGATAACGAGCTGTTCATCGTGGAGGGCGACTCCGCAGGCGGCAGCGCCAAGCAGGGCCGTGACCGCCGCTTCCAGGCCATTCTTCCCCTGCGCG
The DNA here is from genome assembly GCA_017936765.1 of Clostridia bacterium. Taxonomy (GTDB): domain Bacteria; phylum Bacillota; class Clostridia; order Christensenellales; family Aristaeellaceae; genus UBA11524. The sequence continues at coordinate 210,620 of JAGBEX010000004.1, read as the reverse complement.
GCAAGCCCCTCAATGCCGAGAAGAAGCGCCTGGATCAGGTGCTGAGCAACGAGGAATTCCGCTCCATGATTACCGCCCTGGGTACCTCCATCGACGAGAGCTTCAGCCTGCAAAACCTGAAGTACCACAAGGTCATCATCCTCTCCGATGCCGACCAGGACGGCGCCCACATCCGTGCCATCCTGCTCACCTTCTTCTTCCGCTACATGAAGGAGCTGATCACCGCCGGGCATGTGTACATCGGTATGCCGCCGCTGTATAAGGTGCAGAAGGGATCCAAGATCATCTACGCATACGACGACAAGGAGCTGGCCGCTGCCACCAAGGCCGTGGGCAAGGGCTATACCCTGCAGCGCTACAAGGGTCTTGGCGAAATGAACCCCGAGCAGCTGTGGGAGACCACCATGGATCCCAGCCAGCGCAAGCTGATCCAGGTCACCATCGAGGATGCCGCCCTGGCCGACCAGCGCATCACCATCCTCATGGGCGACAAGGTGGAACCCCGAAGGGATTACATCACCCAGCACGCCGACTTCAACAAGCCGGACAATTTTGAAATGCCCGAAGGCGCAGAAGGGAGGCAGTAAGCCATGGCACGCAAAGGCAGCGATACCCGCCCCATCCCCAAGGACGATCCCTCCCGCATTTTGCAAACCACGGTGGAGGACGTGATGCACTCCTCCATGATCCCCTATGCGGAGCATGTTATCATGGAGCGCGCCATCCCCCGGGTGGAGGACGGTCTCAAGCCCGTGCAGCGCCGCGTGCTGTACACCATGATGGAGCTTGGCACCACCCCCGATAAGCCCCACCGCAAATGCGCCCGCATCGTGGGCGACTGCCTGGGTAAATATCACCCCCACGGCGACAGCTCCGTCTACGATGCCCTGGTGCGCATGGCCCAGGATTTCTCCATGCGCGGCCCCATGGTGGACGGCCACGGCAACTTTGGCTCCATCGATGGCGACAGCGCCGCCGCCATGCGTTATACCGAGGCCCGCATGGCGCCCCTGGCCATGCTGATGCTCCGTGACATCGAGAAGGACACCGTGCCCTTCCGCCTGAACTTTGACGATACGCTGAAGGAGCCGGACATGCTCCCGGCGCGCTTCCCCAACCTGCTGGTGAACGGCGCCAGCGGCATTGCCGTGGGTCTGGCCACCAACATCCCGCCCCACAACCTGGCGGAAAGCGTCCGCGCCGTTATCGCCCAGATCGAGAATCCCGACATCACCCTGGACGAACTGATGGAGATCATCCCCGGCCCGGACTTCCCCACCGGCGGCGTGCTGGTGAAGAACGAGGAGCTCCGCAAGGGCTACGAGACCGGCCGCTCCAAGCTGAGCCTCCGCGCCCGCGTGCATATCGAGGATGGCGCCTCCGGCCGCAAGCTCATCGTGATCACCGAGGTACCCTATCAGGTCAACAAGGCCGCCATGCTGGAAAAGATTCTCAAGCTCTCCGAGGAAAAGAAGGCCGCCCTGGGCTGCATCTATGATATTCGCGACGAGAGCGACCGCACCGGTATGCGCGCTGTGATCGAACTCAAGCGCGATTCCAATGCCGAAAAGGTGCTGGCCTACCTCTTCAAGTATTCCGACCTGCAGGTCACCTTTGGCGTGAACATGGTGGCCATTGCCCAGGGCAAGCCCGTGCAGATGGGCCTGAAGTCCATGATCGGCCACTTCATCCGCCACCAGAAGGATGTGGTGACCCGCCGCACGGAATACGAGCTGAAGCAGGCCCGCGCCCGCGCCCACATTTTGCAGGGATTGATGATCGCCGTGGACAACCTGGACGAGGTCATCGCCCTGATCCGCGGCAGCAAGAACCCCAAGGAAGCCAAGCAGAAGCTGATGGAGCGCTTCGACCTCACCGAGGTGCAGGCCCAGGCCATTCTGGATATGCGCCTGCAGCGCCTGACCAACCTGGAAATCGAGGCGCTGCGCAAGGAATATGCCGACCTTTTGAAGCTCATCGACAAGCTGGAAGGCATCCTAGGCAGCGAAAAGAAGCTGCTGAACGTGATCCGCAAGGAGCTGCAGGAGATCGCCGACGAATACGCCGACGAGCGCCGCACCACCATCGAGGGCATCGAGTCCAGCCCCGCCGAACCCCTGGACGAGACCCCCGTGCCGGAGGAAGCCATCGTGGCCTTCACCCACAGCGGCTACCTGAAGCGGATGTACCCCGCCTTCTACAAAAAGAATCCCCTCCCCGCCTACGAGGAGGATCCCAAGGAAGCGGCGCAGTATCTCTTCACCACCAGGACCGACGAGACGCTGCTCTTCTTCACCAACCACGGCAACTGCTATCCCCTCAGCGTGGGCGCGCTAGCCGAGTGCAAGCCCAAGGATCGCGGCCAGCTGCTCTCCGGCGTGCTGGCTGGACTGGAGGACAGCGAAGCGCCGCTGCTGATCACCTGTATGCCCCTGAGCGAGCTGCCCAAGCAGCCTGACTTCCTGTTCATCACCAAGCAGGGCATGATCAAGCGTACCGCCGCCAAGGACTACGACGTGCGTTCAAAGAAGTTCGCCGCCACCAAGATCAACACCGGCGACGAGCTGCTGTGCGTCATGCCCGCCGCCACCCGGGACGACGTGCTGTTCATCAGCCGCAGCGGCATGTGCATCCGTTTCGCCCTGGACACCGTTCCCACCCAGGGACGCATCTCCGCAGGCGTAAAGGCCATGCAGGTGGAGAAGGGCGACGAGGTCATCTGGGCTGGTCAGCTTGGCGAAAAGGATCAGATGATCCTCTTCAGCGAGCGCGGCTACGGCAAACGCATCCCCGCCATGGATTTCGAGCGTCAGAACCGCAACGGCAAGGGCGTAAAGTCCTTCTACTTCAACAAAAACGGCTCCAACGGCCGCTACATCGCCGCGCTGTATCTGGCAGGCGAAAACCCTTGCCAGCTGATCATCACCCAGGCCCAGTCCCCCGCCACCCGCCTCACCAAGGACGAGATCATGCTCCAGGGCAAAACCGACCGCGGCCTGCCCTATGTGATGGCCATCCTGGACGACGTGGTCACCGGCGTCATGGGCATGGAAGAGGTACAGGGCTGACCTTGCATCCCGGCGTAAATCGTGGTATCATATCCCACAGGAGGTGATGGAGTGAACCGCAACGAAAGCTTCCCCGCCATTCTGGTCAACACCCTGGCCGCGCGTTTGGCCTGGGCCAGCCTGGATGTGCTGGTGGAGGATGTGGAACAGATCCAGGTGCTGGTTTCCGGCGGGGAAAACGATGTGAACCAGCTTCGCATCACCTGCGAGGAAAACCGCCTCACCGTGGAACAGCCCTCCTGTGGCATCAACTTGAAAAGCCTGGGCAGCGAGCGCTGGATGCAGGTGATGATCCGCCTCCCCCGCTCCTGGAAGGGTGCGGTGGATCTGCACACCATCTCCGCTCCGCTGAACGTCCGCGGCCTTATCGGCACGGATTTCACGCTGTCCACCATCACCGGCGACATGAACATCAGCGATTTGCAGAGCATCACCACCGCGCTTCACACCCTTTCCGGCGACGTGAACGCCGAGGATCTTCAGGGCGAAAAGCTGCAACTGCGCAGCGTGTCCGGCGATATCACCGCCCGCGCCTGCAGCTTCGACAGCTATCGCATCCGCACCGTCTCCGGTCAAACCGACCTGGACGCCCTGCGCCCCTTCACCCATCTGGCCGGGCTGACGGTCTCCGGCAATGTGCGCCTGTTCACCCCCATGGACAGGGTGGACGCAGCGCTGCGCTCCGTCAGCGGGCGGCTGCTCACCAGGGGCGTGTCCATCCAGCACGAGGCACCCCCGGCGCGGATGAACAGCCTATCCGGCAATCTTGAAATATCTTGCAGCACCGCTGCAATCTATGAGGAGGAATAAACTATGGCACGACAGAATTTTGGTGGCTTCGGCGGCGGCGCGAATATGCAGCAGCTGATGCGTCAGGCACAGAAGATGCAGCAGCAGATGCAGGAAGCCCAGGAAAAGCTGGACGCAGCTGAATACGAGGCTGCCAGCGGCGGCGGCATGGTGAGCGTGAAGGTCTCCGGCAAGCGCGAGCTGCTGGACATCACCATCGATCCCCAGGTGGTGGATCCCGACGACATCGAGATGCTGCAGGATCTGATCATGGCCGCTGTGAACGAGGCTCTGCGCAAGGGCGAGGAGACCCGCGAGGCCACCATGAACCGCATGGCTCCCGGCATGGGCGGTATGTTCTAAGCATGGCCAACCAGATCGAACCCATTGCCCGCATGGTAGCCGAGCTGTCGCACCTGCCGGGCATCGGTCAAAAGACGGCTCAGCGCCTGGCCTACCACATCGTGAGTATGCCCCTGGAGGACGTTCACGCCCTGGCCACCGCCATCTGGCAGGGGCGTAAGGCCATCCGCTATTGCGAAACCTGCGGCAACTACGCCGCCAGCGAACAATGCGACGTGTGCCGCAACCCGGAGCGCCACAACGGGCAGATCTGTGTGGTGCGCGATCCCCGCGACGTGGCCGCCATGGAGCGTATGCACGACTATCACGGCGTGTACCATGTGCTGCACGGCACCCTCTCCCCCATGGACGGCGTGGGACCGGATGACATCCGCATCAAGGAGCTGGTGGCTCGTTTGAGCCAGAGCGAGGTGTGCGAGGTGATCCTGGCCACCAACCCGGACATCGAGGGCGAAGCCACCGCCACCTACATCGCCCGGCTTTTGAAGCCCCTGGGCGTCCGCTGCACCCGCATTGCCCATGGCGTGCCGGTGGGCAGCGACCTGGAATACGCCGACGAGGTGACCCTGTCCAAGGCCCTGGAAGGCCGACGCGAAATGTGATACACCCATAAGCACGCAGCAACGCGTGCTTTTTTGCAAAGGAGGCCGCATGGAGAACATCCTGATCCTCATTGCCATCGCCCTGCTGGCGGTGGTCACCATTCTGCTTATCGTGCTGCTCACGCGGCAGAACCATTCCCTCCACGAGCAAAAGCACCACCAGCAGCAGCAAAACCAATACCTACAAAACCTGGCCTACGACCTGTTTGACGAACTGGATCACCAGCGGGACGAACACGCCGCCGCCCTGGCCGATGGCAACACCGCCCTGCTGAACACCCTGACCCAGCTGGGACAGAGCCAGTCCGGCCTGCTGGAAAGTATGCAGCGGCAGGTGCTTCTCTCCACCCGCAACCAGGAGGAGCGCGCCGGGCAGATGGCCGCCTCCGTCACCGCCAGCCTCACCCAGCTGGACACCCGCATGGAGACCCTGCGCCAGGCCAACGACCGCCAGCTGGCGGAAATGCGCCGCACCGTGGACGAAAAGCTCACCGAATCCCTGGACAAGCGACTGAACGACAGCTTTGCCCAGGTGAGCCAGCGGCTGGAGCAGGTGTACAAGAGCCTGGGTGAAATGCAGACCCTGGCCGTGGGCGTGGGCGACCTGAAAAAGGTGCTGACCAATGTGAAGACCCGGGGCATCTGGGGTGAAATGCAGCTGGGCAGCCTGCTCAGCGCCATGCTGGCCCCCGGCCAGTATGATGAAAACGTAGCGGTGATCCCCGGCTCGACCGAGCGGGTGGAGTTTGCCGTGCGTCTCCCCGGCAAGGAGGCCGATGTGCTGTATTTGCCCATCGACAGCAAATTCCCTCAGGAGGACTACCTGCGCCTGATGGAAGCCAGCCAGTCCGGCGACGCCACCGCTGCCGATACCGCCCGCAAGGCGCTGATCCAGCGCATCAAGCAGGAGGCCAAGCGCATTGCCAGCAAGTACGTTGCGCCGCCCCACACCACGGACTTCGCCATCATGTTCCTTCCCATTGAGGGTCTCTATGCCGAGGTAGTGCAATGCCCCGACCTGTGCGAAAGCATCCAGCGGGAGCATCGCATCGTGGTGGCAGGCCCCTCCACCTTCTCTGCCCTGCTGAACGCCCTGCAAATGGGCTTCCGCACCCTGGCCATTGAGAAGCGCTCCAGCGAGGTATGGAGCCTGCTGGGCAGCGTGAAGAACGACTTCGACAAGTTTGCTGAGGTGCTGGAAAAAACCCGCCAACGCCTGGTGCAGGCCACCGAGTCCATCGACACGGCCTTCACCCGCACCCGCTCCATCCAGCGCCGCCTAGGCGCGGTGGAAACGCCGGAGGAATGATTCCGCCTTGCCACTTTTTTCACCCCGCGGAACCCGAAGGATTCCAAAGGGCGATCGGAAAGCCCTTTGGTCGCGCCCGCAGGCGCGAAACTCTTTGCGACACACGCAAAAGGACGGATGCTCTTATCAAGCATCCGTCCTTTGTTATTTGTCGATTACTCATCCACGCGGAAAGCGTAAATGGTGGTGGTGTCGTACTTCTCACCGGGACGCAGCACCGTGGTGCCGGGGAACTGGGGATTGTTGGGGTCGTCCGGGCAATGCTGGGTCTCCAGGCACAGGCCGGAATATTGACCATAGTGGGCGCCGCCCTTGCCGCCTTCCAGGTCGGTGGTGCAGGCGGTGTAGAGCTGCACGGCGGGCTGGTCGGTGATGACCTCCATGATGCGGCCGGTCTCCTCATGCACCACGCAAGCGCACATACCCACCGCTTCGCCCTTGCGCAGCACAAAGTTGTGGTCGTAGCCGCCGGCGGGCTGCATCTGGGGGCAGGAGTCGATAGCATCCAGGCCGTCGCCCAGCAGCAGGCCTTCGCGCAGATCCAGGGGGGTGTAGGCCACGGGCATATAGCTGCCGGTGGGGATCAGGCCCTCGTCCACGGGGGTGATCACATCAGCATCGATGAACACCACATGGTCGCGGATGGTGCCGTGGTCGTGACCAGCCAGGTTGAAATAGGTGTGGTTGGTCAGGTTGCACAGGGTGGCCTTGTCGGTGGTGGCCTCGTAGCGGATGATCAGGTTGTTGTCGTCATCCCAGGTATAGGTCACGGTCACGTCCAGGTTGCCGGGGTAGTTTTCCTCGCCATCGGGGCTGACGCGGTGGAAGGCCACGCTGTCCTGATACTTGCCCTCGGTGGTCTTGGCTTCCCACATATAGGCGTCGAAGCCGCGGTTGCCGCCGTGGAGGTGGTTCACGCCGTGGTCATTCAACGCCAGCTGATAGTCCACACCGTCCAGGGTGAACTTGCCCTTGCCAATGCGGTTGCCATAGCGGCCAACGGTATCGCCCATGGAGCCGTGCGGGCCGCCGTACTTCTCCATGGAGTCAAAGCCCAGCGCCACGTCGGCCATGTTGCCATCGCGGTCAGGCACGATAATGGAAGTGAGGATCGCGCCCCAGTCGATCACGGAAATGGAAGCGCCGGAGGCGTTCGTCAGCGTATATTGGTTGACCTGCTGGCCATCCTTGGTCTGCCCAAAGGGCTTGATGCTAATGGACATAGGAAACCCTCCTTGTATTGCTGTCTTTGCATCTATTGTACCGCATTACCGGAACTTGTCAAGTGGAAACACGGCTGCGCAGCATCAAAACAGAGCGTTCCGGCTGTTTTTCTGCGACTTCCATCGGTGCCGGAGCGCTGTCCGCCGCCGGATAGGCCAGGTAGCGCTCCACGATCTCCTGCATCTGCCACAGCGTACACTTCGGCTGTGGATGCAGCCACCCGTAGAGCAGCAGCTTTGCCTCCGGCCAGTCCGTGGCCAGCACCAGCACCTGATAGCCGCCCTGCAGGGCCATATGATCCCGGCACAGCGCCGCCTGCTGGCCGCCCAGGGGATGCATCAGCCCCAGATCCAGCACCGCGCCGGTCTGCACATCACCGCAAAGCAGCGCCCGCACCGGCTTTTCCGGCAGGCTGGACGCATGGATATTCAGTTTGCCTCTCCCCCGCTGGCACTCCACACGGGCAAAACCTGAGGCCTGTCCTCCCGCTGGCCGCAGCAGGATATATGTCCGCAGAAAACGATGCTGCATCATCTGTTCACCTCCGCAGGCAAAGCTATGCACAAAACCTTGCGGAAAGAACCGTTTCAGGGTACAATGGATGGGATCACCAAAGAAGGAGGCGCACCATGGATAAGCTGCAAACCCTGAAGCATTATTTCGGTCACGATGGCTTCCGTGCCGGGCAGGAGCCGCTGGTGGACGCCCTGCTGCAGGGCCGCGACTGCCTGGGCATCATGCCCACAGGCGCAGGCAAGTCCATGTGCTACCAGATTCCCGCGCTGATGAAAACCGGCGTCGCCCTGGTGATCTCCCCCCTGATCTCCCTGATGAAGGATCAGGTGGCCGCCCTGAAGAGCGCTGGCGTCCCCGCCGCCTACCTGAACAGCTCCCTCACCCCGCGGCAGATCGACCTGGCCACCGAGCGCGCCCGCATGGGTGCCTACCGCATCATTTATGTGGCTCCCGAGCGCCTGGAGACCCTTTCCTTCCAGCAGTTTGCCCGCAGCGCACCCATCTCCCTCATTGCGGTAGACGAGGCGCATTGCGTATCCCAATGGGGTCAGGACTTCCGCCCGAACTATCTGAAAATCGCTGATTTTGTGGACTCCCTGCCCACCCGTCCCGCCGTGGGCGCTTTCACGGCCACCGCCACCGCCCGGGTGCGGGATGATATCATCCGCCTGCTTCGCCTGCGCTCCCCCGCCATGACCTCCACCGGCTTCGACCGCCCCAACCTGTATTTCGAGGTGGTGCGTCCCAAGTCGAAATACCCGGCGCTGTCTGCCATCCTCCGCACAAAGAAGGAGCAGAGCGGCATCATCTACTGCGCCACCCGCAAGGCCGTGGAGGAGGTCTGCAAGAAGCTCACCGCCGAGGGCTTCTCTGTGGGGCGCTACCACGCTGGCCTTTCCGACGAGGAGCGCCGCACCTCCCAGGAGGACTTCCAGTACGACCGGGTGCAGATCATGGTGGCCACCAACGCCTTTGGCATGGGCATCGACAAATCCAACGTGAACTATGTGATCCACTACAACATGCCCCGCTCCATGGAGGCCTACTACCAGGAGGCTGGCCGCGCCGGACGCGACGGCACCGATGCAGAGTGCATCCTGCTGTACAATGGCTCGGACATCTACACCGCCAAGTGGATGATCCAGCACGGCGACCCTAACCCGGAACTCACCGCCGATGAGCAGGAGGCCGTTCGCCAGCAGGACATGCGGCGGCTGGAGACCATGATCGACTACTCCACCGGCAATCATTGCCTGCGCCGCTACATCCTGAAATACTTCGGCCAGAGCGCCCCGGAAAAATGCGACGGCTGCAGCCATTGCGTGGGCCAGCAATACGACTATGTGGAGGAATTGAAGCGCCCCTCCCGCAAGAAGGCCACCACCATGGGCAGCGTGTTTGTGCAGCCGCCCCAGCTGGTGCCGGAGGAGATCCCCGCTGCCGACCCGGACGACCTGTTCGAGCAGCTCCGCGCCTGCCGATTGAAGCTGGCCCAGGGGCTGCGGGTGCCGCCCTATATCATCTGCGACGACAAGACCCTGACCGACATGGCACGCCGTATGCCCCGCACCCTGGACGAAATGCTGGCCGTGCATGGCATGGGTACCGCCAAGGTGGGCAAGTGGGGCAGCACCTTTCTCAAGGTCATTGCCACCTTCGAGGCCAAGCACCCCCGTGGCAGCACCATGGTGCAAAAGTCCGCACCCAGGCGCAGCGCTCCCCGCGCTTGGACAAAGCAGGAGGAGCAGGAGCTGCGGGAGGGCTACCTGAACGGCATTTCCATTCTGGAACTCAGCGATCAGCACGGCCGCAGCGCCGGCGCCATCCGCTCCCGCCTGGCCAAGCTGGGGCTGATCTTCGATGGCGAGTGGCCGGAATAGACTGCAAAGTTTTCTTCAAAAAGTTTTACAAAACTATTTCATTTTTGTCTCCATCATGTTATAATAAAAAAAAGTGATTTTTGGAGGCGGACGTATGCGGTGCCAGTATTGCAATTGCACGGAAAGTAAGGTTATTGACTCCCGACCCACGGAGGAAGGCAGCAGCATTCGCCGCCGCCGTGAATGCATCGGCTGCGGCCGTCGCTTCACCACCTATGAGAAGATCGAAATGGTGCCGCTGATGGTCGTCAAGCGCGATGGCCGCCGCGAGGCCTTTGATCCCCAGAAGATCAAGACAGGCATCATCCACGCCAGCAACCAGCTGCCCGTGTCCATGCAGGATATCGACAGCATCACCACCCGCATCGAGCAGGCGGCCTATGCCAGCATGGAAAGCGAGATCCCGTCCCAGAAGATCGGCGACATGGTGATGGCCGAATTGAAGGCCCTGAACGACGTGGCCTATGTGCGCTTTGCCGCCGTGTACCGCAAGTTCACCGACCTGGGTACCTTCATGGACGAACTGCAGAAGCTGGTGAACGAGAACAAGAACCTCACCACCTGATAACGAGGAAATACCATGCTTTACCCCCATATCTCCATCGTCCTGGACATGGCGGGCTGTCCCAACCGCTGCAAGCATTGCTGGATCGGCCACTCGCCCAATGGACATCTCACGGAGAACGACCTCCGCTATGCCGCGGCGCAGTTCCGCCCCTATGCGGAAAAGCTCACCGTGTACGACTGGACCCGGGAGCCGGACTACACCGACGACTATCGCCAGCGCTGGGCGCTGTGCAATGAGCTTTCCGACGGGGAGCGGGATCACTTTGAGCTGATCAGCGCATGGCGCATGGCTCGCGATCCTGAATATGCCCCCTGGGTGGCATCCCTGGGCATCAAGGCCGCGCAGCTCACCCTTTTTGGTGTCCGCGAAAAGACGGACTACTACACCGGACGCCGCGGCGCCTACGACGATATTCTCCACGCCATGGATACCCTGCTGGCTCACGGCATGGCGCCCCGCATTCAGATTTTCGTCAACAAGGATAACGTGGACGAGCTGCCCCTCATCGATCAGCTCATCGACGATATGCAGCTGATCCCCCGCTGTGCCGCCATCGGCCAGGAGTTCGTGTGCTTCATGCACCAGGGTTCCTGCGACGGCGAGAACGAGAAGCTCTACCCCATCCGCTCCACGCCCGATGACCTGGCCAAGCTCCCGCCCCGGCTGGTGGACATGAGCCTGCGGCATTGGCAAGCAGATAACCTTGTGCAGGTCTTCGGCCTGATGGAAGCCGACCTGGTGGCCCACCTGTCCTCCAGCACCGAAACCGAGAACCTGGCAGAAAACGAGCCGGTGCTGTACATCGACAAGGACTTCAACGCCTACCCCAACTTTGGTGCCATGGAGCCTTCCTGGTGCCTGGGCAACCTGAAGACCGACGGCGCGGCGGCCATCCTCCGCAGCTTTTCGGAAAACCGCACCCCCGCCCAGCACACCCGGCTGACCGTCCCCGTGGGTACCATGGTGAAGGCTCTGGGCGATCCCGCCAGCCAGCGCCTGTTTACCAGGGAGGACTACATCCAGTACATCCTCAACCGATATTGCCGCAAATAAAGCAAGGACATTGACCACACAGTCAATGTCCTTTTTTGTTTACTCTTCCGGCCAGAAGAGCTGATCCAGCGTCTTGCCCAATTCCTTGCAGATGGCTATGCACAGCTTCAGCGAGGGGTTGTAGCTGCCGGACTCGATCAGCCCGATGGTCTGCCGGGTCACGCCCAGGCGCTCCGCCAACTGCTCCTGGCTCAGGTCGCACTCAATGCGGGCGATCTTCATGCGTTTATTCTTCGGCATCGGCTTCCACCTCCTCCAGGTTCTTGTTGGCCGACTTTTCGCCCCGGTTGATGGCCAGCACCATCATCCCGTAGAACATCAGGCCCCACATGGCCGCCATCAGAAAGATTTTCACCAGTCCCGACACCTGAAACGCGCCGCCGCTGAAGCAATCCGGCGCACCCATCACAATACCGAAGAACAGCGCGCCCAGCGTGGTTGCTTTGCGCAGCCGCGGCTTAGCGCTGCCTTTGTTCCGCTCTCCGCCCCACAAAAGCAGTCCGCGTTTGATGGCAATCACCGTGTAGATCCCGCTGGCAATCAGTACCGGCAACATGGTGGAACCATACCACAGAGCATTTTCCTCGCCGTTGCCAAACATCAGCAGCAGCGACCCCAGCAGCGCCACCCACAGCATGGTGCCGAAAGAGGTACTCAGCACGCTGTTGTCCATCTCCTTCAGTGCTTCATCCTTCTTGCCCCACAGGCTCCTCACCGTGCGCAGCGCCATCATCACACCCAGGCCTGCCAGAATGATGATGGCATCCAGCGCCCATCGGAGCAGTTCCGCCTGCAGGATCAGCTTGACGATCAGCACCGCAGCTTGCATCGCCAGCGCTGCCCAATAAAATTTTGCCAGAAGCTCGTTGGACTCCTTATTGATCCTTTCATCCACCATCTTCTTCATGGTCTGCTTCATTCCTTTCCTGCCGATTATCCCGTCGACAGGCATATCATAGCACAGCTATTTGCAAAATGCAATATATAAATTGCATTTTAGCATTTTTATTTTTCAACATGCAAAAGGACGCTGTATGCACCGCATACAGCGTCCTGATTTTCAGTCAATGGTTCAGATCTTGCCCAGCTCCTTGAAGACTTCCTTGTTGGCGGGATAGATCTTCTTGAACACCTCGTACACCTTGGCGTACTGGGGTACATTCTCCTCGATGGGCAGCTGGGGCTCGTTGACGTGGATCATAGCGCGGCAGGCCTCCTGCACGGAGGGATACAGGCCAGCGCCCACACCGGCCAAGATGGCCACGCCCAGGGCGGGACCTTCGGTGTTCACGGTGGTGGCCACGGGGCAGTTGAACACGTCAGCCAGCATCTGGCGCCACAGGGGACTCTTGCCACCGCCGCCGCAGGCCAGCATCTGCTCGGGAGCCACGCCCATACCGGCCAGCACGCCCAGGCAGTCGTTCAGGGAATAGGACACGCCCTCCATCACAGCGCGGAGCAGGTCGCGGCGCTGGTGCATGGCGCTCAGGCCGAAGAAGATGCCGCGGCAGTCAGCGTCCAGGTGGGGGGTACGCTCGCCCATCAGGTAGGGAGCATAGATCAGCTTGTTGGCGCCAATGGGACTCTTGGCGGCTTCCTTGTTCATCAGGTCGTAGGGATCCACGCCCATGGAGGCAGCGGCTTCCTTTTCAGCGGCGCAGAAGTTATCGCGGAACCACTTCAGGGAGAGGCCGGCAGCCTGGGTCACGCCCATCACGTGCCAGGCACCGGGAACGGCGCAGCAGAAGGTATGCACACGCCCCTGGGGATCGATGGACAGCTTATCGGTATGGGCAAACACCACGCCGGAGGTGCCGATGGTGGTGAAGGCCTTGCCGTCTTCCACCACGCCGGTGCCAACAGCAGCAGCGGCATTGTCGCCAGCGCCGCCGACAACCAGGGTATCGGTGGTCAGGCCGGTGAGGGCAGCGGCTTCATCGGACACATGGCCGGTGACCTCGCAGCTCTCATACACCTTGGCCAGCAGGGACTTATCAATGTCCAGGATCTGCAGCAGCTCGTCGCTCCAGCAGCGGTTGGGGACATCCAGCAGCTGCATACCGCTGGCGTCGCTGACCTCGGTGGCATAATCGCCGGTGAGCATATAGCGCACATAGTCCTTGGGCAGCAGGATGTGACGGCACTTGGCGTAGATCTCGGGCTGATGCTTGCGCACCCACATGATCTTGGACAGGGTGAAGCCGGTCAGCGCGGGGTTGGCGGTGATGCGGATCAGGTTGTCGTAGCCCACCTTCTCGGTGATCTCGTCGCATTCCGCCTGGGTGCGCTGGTCGCACCAGATGATGGAGGGACGCAGCACTTCGCCGTTTTCGTCCAGCATCACCAGGCCGTGCATCTGGCCGGAGATACCCAGGGACACCACGTCCTTGGCGTCCACGCCGCTCTTGGTCAGAACGGTCTTCACGGTGGAAACCGCAGCGTTCCACCAGTCCTTGGGATCCTGCTCAGCCCAGCCATTCTGGGGCTGGCTCATGGGATATTCCACCGTGGCAGAGCAAACGCCCACGCCATCCTGCTGGAACAGCACCGTTTTGGTTCCGGAAGTACCCAGGTCAATACCAAGTACGTATTTCATAACAATTTCCTCTTTTCCATATAGTCTGGCTCGCCAGGAACCATAGATGTCATTATCTTACCGTCTGGCAGCCATTTTGTCAAGCTTTACGCCTTATCACCTTTTGTTAATCATGCTTTATCTCTTGCGCATTGCCGCAAAAACTGATACAATGTGCTGGATAGAACATATTGAAGGGGTAGAACACACTCTATGACGATGATGAACCGCCTCAAGAATTTCTTCGGCGTGCAGGACATGACCGTGGGCAAGCCCATGACCGGCCTGCTGAAGTTCTCCATCCCGCTTTTGATCGGCAACCTGGCGCAGCAGCTGTACAACACGGTGGATGCCATCGTGATCGGCAACTCCCCGTGGGGCGACCAGGGTCTGGCCGCCGTGGGCCTGGCAGGCCCCATTGTGAACCTGCTGCTGGTGCTGTTTATGGGCATCTCCACCGGCGCCTCCATTTTGTCCGCCCAGTATTTCGGCGCCAAGGACCGTCCCACGCTGAACCGCTGCATCGGCGCCTCCCTGTTCCTGATTGTGGTCTCCGGCCTGATCATGACGGTGGCAGGCTATTTTCTCTCCCCCATGCTCATCGACCTCACCGCCCCGCCCTCTCCTGAGGTGCGCAGCGGCGCCATCGACTATCTGCAGATCTTCTTCCTGGGCATCATCGGCAGCGGTATGTACAATATCATTTCCGGTATTCTCCGCGGTCTGGGCGACAGCATGATGCCGCTGCTCTTCCTGGTGGTAGCCTGCGTGCTGAACATCTTCCTCGATTTGGCCTTTGTGAACAGCATGGGCGTTGCCGGCGTGGCGCTGGCCACCATCCTGGCCCAGGGCATTTCGGCCATTCTGTGCCTGTGGCGGCTGTGCCACATCCGTCACATCTGCGATGTGAAGGTCAAGCACATCATCCACCCCGATAAGCCCCTCATGGCGCGCATCGGTATGCTGGGTCTGCCCTCCGGCATCACCCAGGCCATCTTCTCCATGTCTGCCATCATCGTGCAGTCCCTCACCAATTCCCTGGGCGAGGCCATGGTGGCCGCCAACACCGCCGTGATGCGCGTGGACGGCTTTGCCATGATGCCCAACTTCACCTTCGGCACCGCCGCCACCACCTATATCGGTCAGAACGTGGGCGCAGGCCGTGGCGATCGCCTCAAGCCCGGCATCAAGGCCATGCTGAAGCTGAGCCTCATCTCCTCCTCCGTGCTGGTGGCGGGCATCCTGCTCTTCGGCCATCAGCTCATCGGCATGTTCACGGAAACGGAGCTGACCATGCAGCTGGGCGTGCAGGGCCTGAACACCCTGGCCTTCGGCTACATCTGCTTCAGCGTTTCCCAGGTGCTGCAGGGTTCCATGCGCGGCGCTGGCGAGACCGCCGTTCCCATGTACATCTCCATCCTCACCACCGTGGTGCTGCGTATGCCCCTGGCCTACCTGCTGGCCTTCCTGACCCGCACCCCCGAATGGCCCAACGGCCAGCCCGCGGCGCTGTTCGTATCGCTGCTGGTATCCTGGATCGTCGGCATGTTGCTGAGCATCATCTCCTACCGCATGAAGTGGTGGCGCAAGAAGCTCCCCGGCACCCTGGGCAACGAACTGTAAACCTTATACGCGCGTGCTGCTCTCCCGGTGGCACGCGCCTTTTGCAACAAAGGAGGAATCCCCCATGACCATCCAGCAAGCCATTGAAAAGCTCAACACCCTCGAATCCACCCAGAAGGCCTATTACCACGCCATGAGCGTCCTCTCCCTGGACGGCGCCACCGCCGCCCCCAAGCGCTCTGCCCTGGGTCGCGGCAAGACCCTGGGCGTGCTTTCCGGCGTGACCTACCAGCTCATGGTGAACGACGAGACCCGGGAGGTGCTGACCACCATCCTGGATCAGCGGAATCAGGTGGATCCCCTCATCGCCCGCCGCGCCGAGCTGCTCAAGGAAGACCTGGACGACATGACCCGCATCCCCATGGATGAGTACGTGGCCTTCCAGACCCTGACCAGCGACGCCGACGCCGTGTGGCATGAGGCCAAGGAGAAAAGCGACTACGCCATGTTCGCCCCCTACCTGGAGAAGATCATCGACTTCAACCGCCGCTTTGCAGGCTACAAGAATGCCGATAAGCCCGCCTACGACGTGCTGCTGGACGACTACGAGAAGGGTGCCTCCATGGCTACCCTGGACAATTTCTTCGGCCTTCTGCGGGAAAAGCTGACCCCCGTGATCCTGGAGGTGGCCAAGCGCCCCGCTCCCCGCACGGATTTCCTGCGCCAAGTGTTCCCTGTGCATCAGCAGCGCATCTTCTCCGATAAGGTCATGGCCATGATGGGCATGGACCGGGACTGCTGCGCCATTGCGGAGACCGAGCATCCCTTCACCGATGGGTTCAACAAGTGGGACGTGCGCATCACCACCAACTATCACGAAAACGAGCTGGCCTCCAGCCTCTACAGCGTCATTCACGAGGGCGGCCACGCCCTGTACGAGCTGGGTACCGCCGACGAGATGCAGTTCACCTGCCTGGCCAGTGGCTCCACCATGGGCATCCACGAGAGCCAGTCCCGCTTCTACGAGAACCTCATTGGCCGCAGCCTGCCCTTCTGCAAGGCGCTGCTGCCCGTGGCGAAGGAGATCTTCCCCACCCAGCTTTCCGGCGTGACTCCGGAGATGCTCTACGCCGCCGTGAACGAGGCCAAGCCTTCCCTCATCCGCACGGAGGCGGACGAGCTGACCTACGCCCACCATGTGATGATCCGCTATGAAATGGAAAAGCTGATGATGGCCGGCGATGCCAAGGTGAATGACCTCCCCGCCCTGTGGAACAAGATGTACAAGGACTACCTGGGCGTCACCGTCCCCAACGACCGGGAAGGCATCCTGCAGGATGTGCATTGGGCTGGCGGCAGCATCGGCTACTTCCCCAGCTATGCCCTGGGCAGCGCCTATGGCGTGCAGATGCTCTCCGCCATGGAGAAGGACATCGACGTGTGGGGCATTGCCGAGAAGGGCGACCTGCGCCCCATCACCGCCTGGCTGGGTGAGAAGATCCACCGCCACGGCCGTTTCCTCAAGCCCAACCAGCTCCTGGAGCAGGCCATGGGCGCTCCCTTCGATCCCAACTACTATGTGGATTACCTGGTGAAGAAGTTCTCCGCCCTGTACGACCTGTAAAAGGAGCCGCACCATGGAGCTTCAGCGCATCATTGACGAAAGCCAGCGCATCGTGTTCTTCGGCGGCGCGGGCGTGAGTACGGAATCAGGCATCCCTGACTTCCGCAGCGTGGATGGCCTGTACAACCAGCACTATGCCTATCCGCCGGAGGAGATCCTCTCCCGCACCTTCTTCTATAAGCAGAGCGAGGAGTTCTTCCGCTTCTACCGGGACAAGATGCTCCCCCTCGCCGCCCAGCCCAACGCCGCCCACCTGAAGCTGGCCGAGATGGAAGCGGCGGGCAAGCTCACCGCCGTCATCACCCAGAACATCGACGGTCTGCACCAGAAGGCAGGCAGCCGGAATGTGCTGGAGCTGCACGGCAGCATCTGGCGCAACCATTGCCAGGCCTGCGGCAAGTTCTATCCCCCGGAGCATATCCGCGACAGCCAGGGCATCCCCCTGTGCAGCTGCGGTGGACGCATCAAGCCCGACGTAGTGCTTTATGAGGAAGGCCTGGACGAGGATGTACTCTCCGCCGCCATCCACCACCTGCGCCTGGCGGACACCCTCATCGTGGCTGGCACCAGCCTCACCGTGTACCCCGCCGCCGGGCTGATCCGCTACTTCAAGGGCAAGCACCTGATCCTCATCAACCGGGACGCCACGCCCATGGACTGCCTGGCCACCATGATCATCCACGACAAAGTAGGCCAGGTGCTGTCCCGCCTGCAAGTGAAAGGAGCCGACGCATGACCACCCTGGAAAAGCTGTTCAACCCTGCCCAGCGCCAGCGCCTGTACCAGGCCATTCCCACCCGCTATTCCTGCCGCAGCTATGTTGGTGCGCCCTCCACGGCGGACTGGGCGTCCCTGGGCTACGCCGCAGAGCGTTTCGCTCTGCCCGGCGCCCGGCTGCTGCTGCACACCGTTTCCCCGGACATTTTCACCGGCATCGTGCTGGGCTATGGCAAGATCACCGGCTGCACCACCATTGCGGTGCTGGCGGCCTCCATCGCCACGCCCCACAGCCGCATCCACGCGGGCATCCTGGGCGAAGCCTTCTGCCTGGAGGCCACCGCCCTTGGCCTTGGCACCTGCTGGGTAGCTGGCACCTACAAGAAAAAGCAGCTCGCCCTGCCCCTCCAGGCTGACGAGACCGTGCTGTCCATCATCGCCGTGGGCGTGCCGGAAAAGGCCACTCCGCCGGACGCCCGCAAGCGCAAGTCCCTGGATCGCATCTGCAAGGGAGACATCCTCCTGTGGCCCCAGGAGCTGCGCCGCGTAGCCGAAGCCGTGCAGATCGCTCCCTCCGCCATCAACCTGCAGCCCTGGGAGATGGAGCTGACCGCCGACCGCTTCATCCTCAACGCCCCCGAGCGCCAGCAGCTGGATCTGGGCATCGCCGTGTGCCACGCGGAATTGGCCATGGAATCGCCCCACGTCTGGCACTTTGGCGACGGGAAACGTGAGCCTCTGGCGTGGGTCAGGGCGCTGCCCTGACAACCCGCTTAAGGGCTTTGCCCTTAAGAATCCCACCAGAGGCGCTGCCTCTGGACTCCGCGAAGGGCCCTTCGGCCCTTTCGAAACCCATGCGAGGATAGCACGCAAAGTGATCTCCGAGCAGGGGTCACGCCGCGCAAAGGGCGCGCCGCGACGCGAGGGAATATCTTGGCTCTCCCTCCGGGAGAGCTGGCAGCCGCCTGCGGCTGACTGAGAGGGCTGCCTTTCTGCCACAGTCTCCCCCGTTTTCCACGCAAAAACGCCCGCCGATAAACTCCGGCGGGCGTTTCCCATGCTTAGAAATTCCTCGACATATCGTATTTGCTATAAAACTCCTTGCGGAAGTCCAGGAAGCGATCCTCCGCAATGGCCTCGCGGATCTGCTCCATCAGGTGCAGCAGGAACCGCAGGTTGTGGATGCTCACCAGGCGGCCGCCGGTGATCTCCCCCGCCCGCAGCAGGTGGCGGATGTATCCGCGGCTGAAGTTGCGGCAGGTGTAGCAGTCGCACTCGTCGTCCAGGGGACCCCAGTCCTTGGCATACTGGGCGTTCTTGATCACCACGCGGCCCTTGCTGGTCATGGCGGTGCCGTTGCGGGCCACGCGGGTGGCCAGCACGCAGTCGAACATATCCACACCGCGCAGCACGCCCTCCACCAAGCAGTCGGCAGATCCAACGCCCATCAGGTAGCGGGGCTTGTTCACCGGCATATAGGGGGCGATCTCCTCCAGCATCTCATACATGATGGGCTTGGGTTCGCCCACGGAAAGGCCGCCGATGCCGTAGCCGATGAAGTCCATGTCCGCCAGGGTCTTGGCGCTCTGGATGCGCAGATCCTTGTAGAACGCGCCCTGCACAATGCCAAACAGCGCCTGATCCTCCCGGGTATGGTGCTTTTTGCAGCGCTCCGCCCAGCGGTGGGTGCGCTCCATGTTGATCTTCGCCTGGTCGTAGTCGCAGGGATAGGGGCTGCACACGTCAAAGGCCATGGCAATGTCCGCACCCAGCGCCTGCTGGATGTCCATGCTCTCTTCGGGGCCAATGAAGTGGCGGCTGCCGTCCAGATGGCTCTGGAAGGTCACACCCTCCTCCTTGATGGTGCGGATGCCCGCCAGCGAAAACACCTGGAACCCGCCGCTGTCCGTCAGGATGGGCTTGTTCCAGCTCATGAACTTGTGTAGCCCGCCCGCCTCCTGGATCAGCTTCTCACCGGGGCGCAGGTGCAGATGATAGGTGTTCGACAGCATGATCTGCGTGCCGATCTCCTCCATCTCCCGGGGCGTCATGGCCTTCACACAGGCCGCCGTACCCACCGGCATATAGATGGGCGTCTGAATGTCTCCATGGGGCGTGTGCAAAACACCCAGCCTCGCGCCCGACTGCTTGCACACATGCTTCAACTCATACGAAAACTGACTCATATATCTCCTTTAATGAGCAACGGGGGCAGAGGGTTCCACCCTCTGCACTCCCGGTCAGGGCGCTGCCCTGACAACCCGCTTAAGGGCGCTGCCCTTAAGAATCCCGCGAAGGGCCGTTCGGCCCTTTCGAAACCCATTTTTACGTTTTGTTACTTGGCTGTGCAGTTGTAGGACGGGGGCTTGCGCCCGCGCCACACTTAATTCCGAATTCAGCATTCCGAATTCCGAATTTCCTCCGCCGTTTCCTTCTCCTCCATGTCCAGCAGATCCGCATAAGTCTCCCACACCGACCCCTTCGGCACGTCGTAGAAGGTCATGATCTCGTGGGTGGTGGGATGCTCAAACGTCAGTTTGTAGCCCCACAGGGCAATCTGCTGGCCGGGGATGCCGCTACCGTAGCGGTTGTCACCCCACAGGGGCGCTCCGGCGTGGCTCATCTGCACGCGGATTTGATGGTTGCGGCCTGTTTCCAGCTTGATGGCGCACAGCGCGGTGCCATTGCGCCGGGCAATGCACTCGCCGTGGAGAATGGCATTCTGGGCGCCCTTGGTGTCGGAATCGCACACGGTGACCCGGTTCAGCCGCTCATCCTTCACCAGGTAGTCCGTCAGGGTGAAGCTGTCCTTCACCTCGCCGGTCACGATGCACAGGTACTCCCGACCCATCAGGTGCTGCTGCATCTGGGCGCTGAGGCGGGAGGCCGCCTTGCTGGTGCGGGCGAACACCATCAGCCCGCCCACAGGACGATCCAACCGGTGCACCAGCCCCAGGTAGACCCTGCCGGGCTTGTTGTAACGCACCTTGATGTCGTCCTTCAGCCAGGTCAGGATGTCCGTGTCCCCGGTGTTATCGGCCTGGGAGAGCATGTTCGGGGGCTTCACAGCCACCAGCACATGGTTATCTTCATAGATGATCTTAGGCATGGAACCACCTTCCGCTGGCGCCGCAGGGCAGCACGCCGCCGCTGGTCACAGGCAGGCACAGCTCCTGGCTGTCCACCTTGCCGCCGTGGCGGCTCACCACGCACTTTTCCAGCATATTGCTCAGCACGCTGGCCTGGAAACCCGTGGTGTAGCTGTTGATGAGGTAGAACAGCGGCTCATCGCTCAGCACCTGGGCGCAGGTGTCCACCAGACCAAACAGCTCGTTCTCCAGCTTCCACACCTCGCCGGAAGGCCCGCGGCCATAGCTGGGGGGATCCATCAGGATGCCGTCGTAGTGGTTGCCGCGGCGGATCTCCCGCTGCACAAACCGCAGCGCATCCTCCACGATCCACCGGCAGCTGGTTTCCGGCAGGCCGGTCAGCTCCCGGTTCTCCTTCGCCCACTGCACCATGCCCTTGGCAGCGTCCACATGGGTCACATGGGCGCCCGCAGCGGCGCAGGCCACCGTGGCAGCGCCCGTGTAGCCAAACAGGTTCAGCACCTTCACGTCCTTGCGGCCGCTCTTTTTGATGAGGTCGCTCATCCACACCCAGTTGGCAGCCTGCTCAGGGAACAGTCCCGTGTGCTTGAAGCCCGTGGGGCGCACATAGAACTGCCAGTCGCCGTGGCTGATGACCCATCTTTCCGGCAGCCTGGTGAGGAACTCCCACTCGCCGCCGCCCCGCTCGGAGCGGTGGTAGTGCGCCTGGGCCTTCTTCCACAGTTCAGGATCCGCCTTGGGCCAAATGGTCTGCGGGTCGGGGCGGCGCAGGATCACATCGCCCCAGCGCTCCAGCTTTTCACCGTCGCCGGTGTCCAGCACTTCATAGTCCTTCCAGGTATCGGCTAAAAACATAGTATCCTCCGCAAAGGGAATTTACAGGTATTTCACGATTTCGGCCATGGTCTTGTTCTGGGTATGCATGGGGCTGGCCTGCACATCATCGGCCGGGTAACCCATCACCAGAATGGCCACGGGGATCTGCGTCTCCGGCAGGGCGAACTCCTCCCGCACCGCGGTGGGATCGAAGTGCATCACCCAGGTGCTGCCCACGCCCTGGGCGTAGGCCTCCAGCATCATTTGGGTGGTCACGATGCTGGCGTCCACCCAGCCGCTGTCCTGCCCGTCGAAGCTGCGCTTCCAGCTCTGCTCGCTGTCATAGCAGACCAGCAGCGCCATGGGCGCGTTGAAATGGCTGGTGGTGCATTTGCGCAGCTTTTCCATGGCCTGGGGGCTGCGCAGCACATAGGTCATCTGGGGCTGCTTGTTGCAGGCGGTGGGCGCCACCTGGCCTGCCCGCAGAATGCGCTCCAGCGCCACCTGCTCTACCTGCTTGGCAGCAAACTTACGCACCGAATACCGCTGTTCCGCCAGCGCCAGAAAACCCGTGTTAGGCATCACCATACACCTCTTTCTTACAGTCGAGTGATCACATCATCATGCAGCTCGATCATCTTGTCCACCAGCTCCTGGCAGTACAGCCGATCCAGCCCGGAAAGCGCCGGGTCGATCTCGATGCACTCCCGCAGGGCAGACCGATCTCCCATGGCAGCCTTGGCCGCCAGACGGTTGGTCTCGTCGATCTCGCCGCAGATCTCCACCAGGGGAGCAGGCAGCTGCGTGCCATGGGGCATGACCTGCCCCTTCTGCAGCGTGAGCCGCGCCTCTATGATAGCATATTTCGGCAGTTGGGGCAACTCCCCATCATTGCGGCGGGTCACGCCGTCCACGGTGAGGCCATCCTCCCGCAAAAGTGCCAGCGCCAGCTGCATGGGCCGGATGGGCGGCGCCTTGGAAAGCAGCACCAGCTGGGCCATCATGCCCTCCCGGTCGGCAGCACCCTTGTCGCCCACGGTGTTCATGTGCAGGATGCGCTCCTTGCGCTGCTCCACGCTCTCGCCAAAGGTGGGTTCCTCCTCGGGAATGTAGTCCTCCTGGGCGGGCAGGAACTCCGCATGGTCGGTCACGTCGCCCACGGCAATGGCCTCGTACCAGTCCAGCCAGCGGCGGGTCAGGCGACCCAGCTCGTCCTTCTGGGCCAGCTTGCGCAGCTTGGGCATGAGATCCACGCCGTCCTTCTTCAGCCCCAGCAGGAAGCTGAAGCCCGGCAGGCCTGCAATGGTGGCCTGCACGTCCTTTTCCGGCACATGGAGCTTCTTGCACAGGCTATCCAGGCCATTGGCACCCTTGAGGGGCGTGCGGCCCAGGCCAAAGCAGCGGAAGCCCTGCGCCTCAAAGATGGCGGTGGTCCGCGCCACCGGCTGACCGAGGTTGATCACCAGCGCCTGGGGGCAATGCTGCTGCATGGCCTCGCAGAGCGTCATGACCACCTCGCCCTGGCGCAGCGTGTGCAAAAGGCCCTCAATGCCGCCGTTCACGCGAGCCTGATCCGTCAGCCCGGGATCATCCTCCCCGCTGCCGGAGAGCGCCTCTCGATCCTGCCGGAAGCGGCTGGCAGCCATGCAGTCCCCCGCATAGATCACGCAGTCCGCGCCGGAAAGCACCGCTGCGCGGTCGCCATCCGCCGTAAGGCCGGCAGCCAGGCCGCTCTTTTCTATAATGGCCTTGCCGTAGCGCTGCAACACGTCCTGCATGGCCTGGTTCTTTTCTTCCACCCACACATCCGCAGCCTGCTTGCCCGCAAAGAGCAGGTCGGCCAGCAGCGTGGGGATAAGAGCAGGAATGTCCTGCCCGATCAGAGCAAATTTCATAAAGACCTCCGGTCAGGGCTCCGCCCTGAACCCGCTTAAGGGCGCTGCCCTTAAGAATCCTGCGAAGGGTCGTTCGACCCTTTCGAAACCCATTTTTTGTGCGTTATCCTGGCTGATTTGAAACAAGGAGGAGGCTCAGCAGGAACCTCCTCCGGATATAAGCACCATCGTCACACCACCGCACCCCTGCTCAGCGATCGCCGAGCAACGCCATCCCCGAAAGGGAGTCCAGAGGGTCGAAGACCCTTTGGCGGGGTTTCCCAAGGGGCAGCGCCCCTTGGGCGGTGGGAGTCCAGAGGGAGGCGGTGCCTCCCTCTGGTCACGCGTTCTTCTTGATCGCGATGGTGGCCTTCTGGTCGTTGATCTTCCACTCCTGCGCCACGTAGGTGGAGTCGGCTTCACCGGCGGCCACGGTCAGCGCCAGGGTGCCGTTCTGGATCATGGCCACGCCGCTTTCGATGGCGGCAGCCAGCTTTTCGCCGCAGGCATACAGCACGTCGATGCGGTCGGTCACGTCGAAGCCGTTCTCCTTGCGCATGGTCTGGATCTTGCTGATCACCTCGCGGACGTAGCCCTCCTGCACCAGCTCTTCGGTCAGGTTGGTGTCCAGCACCACGGTCACGCCGCGGTCTTCCTGAGCAACGTAGCCAGCCTTCTGCATGGGAGAGGTCAGCACGTCGTCCTTGGCCAGGGTAACGGTGGTATCGTCGATCTGGAAAGACACGGTCTCGCCCTTTTCAAAGGCGTCCACCACATCGTTGCCATCCATGGTGGCCAGCGTCTGGCCGATCTTGCCCAGGAGCTTGCCGTACTTCGGACCCAGGGTGCGCATCTGGGGCTTGAGCTGATAGGTGGTGAAGTCGCGGGCGCTCTGGGTGAACACCACTTCCTTCACGTTCAGCTCGTCCTCGCACAGGGCCTGGTAGTCAGTGCCGAAGGCCGCGCCCTTCACATAGAGCTTGGCAGCGGGCTGGCGGGTCTTCATGTTGGCCAGGTTGCGGCAGGCACGGCCCAGCTGCACCACCTCCACCAGGGCGTCCATCTGCTCTTCCATGTCCTTGTCGATGGCAGCAGCGTCCACCACGGGGAAATCGCACAGATGCACGGACTCGATGGCGCCGGGCACATTGTTCACCACCAGGTTCTGGTAGATCTCTTCAGCCATGAAGGGCACGAAGGGAGCAATGACCTTGCTCAGGGTCACCAGCACATGGTACAGGGTGGCAAAGGCGGCTTCCTTGTCGCCAGCCATGCCCTTGCCCCAGAAGCGCTCGCGGCCGCGGCGCACATACCAGTTGGACAGCTCATCCACAAAGGCCTCGATGGAGGCGGCAGGCTCGCAGATGCGATAGGCGGCCAGATCCTCGTCCACCTTGGCGATGAGGCTGTTCAGCTTGGACAGGATCCACTTGTCCATCAGGCTCTTCTCCACCTTTTCGATGGGGTGAGCCACGGGATCGAAGCCATCGATCTGGGCATACATGGCGAAGAAGGCGTACACGTTCTGCAGCGTGGCCAGGAACTTGCGCTGACCTTCCTGCACCGCTTCCTCGGAGAAGCGCTTGGGCAGCCAGGGAGCAGAGGTGGTGTAGAAGTACCAGCGCAGGGCGTCGGTGCCGAACTTATCCAGCATCTGGAAAGGATCCACCACATTGCCCAGGTGCTTGGACATCTTGTGACCCTCGGCATCCTGCACGTGACCCATCACGATGCAGTTCTGGAAGGGTGCCTTGTCGAACAGCAGGGTGGAGATGGCCTCCAGGGTGTAGAACCAGCCACGGGTCTGGTCAACGGCCTCGGAGATGAAGTTGGCGGGGAAGTTCTGCTCGAACTTCTCCTTGTTCTCAAAGGGATAGTGCCACTGGGCGAAGGGCATGGAGCCGGAATCGTACCAGCAGTCGATAACTTCCTTCACGCGGTGCATGGGCTTGCCGCACTCAGGACACTTGATCAGCACCTCGTCGATGAAGGGACGATGCAGCTCGATATTCTCACCGGGATCCTCGATGGCCATCTCCCGCAGCTCGGCCTTGGAACCGATGGCGTGCATATGACCGTCCTCGCAGACCCACACAGGCAGGGGCGTACCCCAATAGCGCTCGCGGCTCAGTCCCCAGTCGTGGACGTTCTCCAGCCAGGTACCCATGCGGCCTTCCTTGATGTTGTCGGGCATCCAGTTGATGGTGCGGTTGTTAGCCACCAGCTGATCCCGCAGGGCAGTCATCTTGATGAACCAGGTGGGGCGGGCGTAGTACAGCAGGGGGGTATCGCAGCGCCAGCAGAAGGGATAATCATGAGCGAAGGGAACCGCAGCAAACAGCAGACCCCGCTCCTTCAGATCCTCCAGCACCAGCTTGTCCGCGTCCTTCACGAACACGCCAGGCCACTTGGTGTCCTCGGTCATGCAGCCCTGGTTGTCCACAAAGTTCACAAAGGGCAGACCGTTCTCGCGGCAAACGCGGTTGTCGTCCTCACCAAAGGCAGGAGCGATATGCACGATGCCGGTACCATCGGACATGGTGACGTAATCATCGCACACCACGAACCAGGCAGCCTTGTCCAGCTTGCCCACGGCAAAGTCGAACAGCGGCACATATTCCATGCCCTTCAGCTCAGCGCCGGGCATTTCGGCCAGGATCTCGGCTTCCTTGCCAGCGAACACGGTCTCGATCAGCGCCTTGGCCATGATGTAGGTCTGGCCCTCCACCACGAACTTGGCGTAGGTATCACGGGGATTCACGCACAGCGCCAGGTTGCTGGGCAGGGTCCAGGGGGTGGTGGTCCAGGCCAGCAGGTAGGTGTTCTCCTCACCCTTCACCTGGAAGCGCACAAAGGCAGAGGTCTCCTTCACGTTCTTGTAGCCCTGGGCCACTTCGTGGCTGGACAGCGCGGTGCCACAGCGGGGGCAGTAAGGCACGATCTTGTGACCCTGATAGAGCAGACCCTTATCATAGATGGTCTTCAGGCTCCACCACTCGGACTCGATGTAATTATCCTCGTAGGTGATGTAGGGATGCTCCATGTCCACCCAGTAGCCCACCTGCTCGGACATCTTCTCCCACTCGTGCAGGTACTTCCACACGCTCTTCTTGCACTCGCCGATGAAAGGCTCGATGCCATACTGTTCGATCTGGGGCTTGCCGTCCAGGCCCAGGATCTTTTCGACCTCCAGCTCCACGGGCAGGCCATGGGTATCCCAGCCAGCCTTGCGCAGCACGTTCTTGCCCTTCATGGTGTGATAGCGGGGGATCAGATCCTTGATGACGCGGGTCTCGATGTGGCCGATGTGGGGCTTGCCATTGGCAGTAGGCGGCCCATCGAAGAAGGTGAAGTTCTCCGCACCCTCGCGGTGGTGGAAGGACTTGCGGATGATATCCTTCTCCTTCCACATCTGCGCGACTTCCTTTTCGCGCTGGACGAAATTCATGTCGGTTGCAACCTTGTTGTACAATGCCATGATGTACCCTCCTGTCAGTCTTCGGGGACAGAAAAATCCGCCCCAGGAACATTGTCTGGGACGGATAAAACACATATCCGCGGTACCACCCATGTTGACGGCACAAGCCGCCCTCTCATCGGCAAACGCGTGGTTTGCCTGCCCTGTATCGGGAGCGCCCGGACAGCCCTGATGATTTCAGGCCGTCTCACTCCGGGGTGATCTGCGTTGGCACTATCCTGCCGGGCTTACACCATTTCCCGGCTCGCTTCAGGCATCCTGCCAAGGCCGTCCCCATCGCTGTGAACGTAACAAAACCATTATATCCAGCTTTGCATAAAAAAGCAAGCAAAACTTTGCATTATTCGTAGCAGGTCACGCGGATGGAGCCATCCTCAAACACAGCGCTGCCATTACCCAGGCTGCCGTCAAACTCCAATTCCACCACGAAATAGTCCTTGAACTCCTCCACGCTGGTGACGCGCACCTCAAAGTAATCGTCCCGGTGGGTGAGCATGGTGCCGTGGGTGTCGCCATACCACAGGGCAATGGTGTTCTTGTTGTAGAGATACAGCGCGGGGCTGGGGCTTTTCTGGGTGCTGCGGTACACGCTGCCGGTCTGTGCATCCGCAGGGATGTGCAGTTCAAAAATGCCCTTGTAGGAGCGGTCGCTGAACCAGTTTTCGATCACGATCTGATAATTGCTGCTGCCCGCCCAGCTGGCCAGGTCGTAGTCCAGCTTGCAGGCAAGTCCGTCGTCGTCCCCCACGCTGGACACCTCCGCGCCGTTGTAGGTGAACATGATGTAGTCCCCTTCCGGCTTGGGCGTGCCGAAGTTCATGCCGTTTGGCACCATGAGCATCATTCTGCCGCTATAGCTCGGGAAAAGCAGCGCATAGCCGGCGCCATAGCTGTAGCGATAGGCAGCATTGCCTTCCTCCTGGCTTTCCGTCACCGCAAAGCCAAGAGAGGCAGCCTTCTCATTGTACTGCCGCAGGAAGCCATCCACGTCCTTAGGGAGACCATAAAGGTACACCGTGCATACATAATCCGACGTGTAGGTATAGTTGGTGGCATAGGTCTCGCCCTTTGCACCCAGGATGTCCGCCGGATCGGGCAGATAGCCCGCGCTGGGGTCGTTGGTCACCCCGATCACAGGCAGACCGCTGCCGCCCAGATCAGGCAAGCCGGAAGCCCCCGCGCAGCAGGGAAGCAGCAAAGCAACAAGCAGGCAAAGGGTCAAAAAACGCTTCATGTTCATCCTCCTGTTCTTGGATATGCTTTTTCATAAGTAAAAGAAACCATCTGTTGCGATGGTTTCATTATAGCAGTTACTTTTTCTGTTTGCAAGTCACTTTTCGCCGCTCATCACAGATGCTTTTTCAGGAATTCATCCACCGCGTCCAGCGCCGCATCGCAGGCAAAGCCCCGCCAGCCGTGGTCGGCGCCCTCCAGCCGGATGAACTCGCACGCCTTGCCCATGCTGCGCAGCGCCTCGTAGAGATGCACGCTCTGCTGGAAGTTCACCGTCATGTCCCGGCTGCCGTGCATGATCAGGATGGGCGGCGTGGGAACGTCCTTGCGCAGGTAGCGCTGAGGAACGGTGGCCTCCGCCAGGTCGGGATGCTCATGCACGCTCAAGTGACCGATGAGCCAGCCCTCCGGGCAATCCGCGCTGACGTGTTCGCCGCAGCTGGGTTCGTAGGCCATTTCGCTGACCACCGTGGGGCCGTACCAATCCACGATGCACTTCACCCCGGCGGAGTGCTTCTCGTCCTCCGGGTGGTTCGGCCATGCGTCGCCGGTGATACCCGCCATCAGCACCGTATGCCCGCCGCTGGAATCACCCCACAGCGCCACGCGTTCCGGGTCAAAGCGGTACTTTTCGGCCCTGGAGCGCAGGAAGCGGATGGCTGTTTTGGCATCCTCGGCCTGGGCAGGGAACTTGGCCGTGGTGGACGGGCGATACTCCACCAGCGCCACGCAGTAGCCCTTCTGGCACATGCGCAGCATTTCCGGCAGGTGGATGAACAGATCCTGCTGGAACCAGGCGCTGCCCTGCACGAACACGATCAGCGGGTTATCGGTGCGGTCATTGCGGGGCGTGAGGTAGTGGATGTGCAGCTCCTTGCCATCCCGCTGGGCGTACACGATATTGGGCTTGAAGGCCACCCCATAGCCAAAGCTGTCCTGCCAGCGCACGGACCTTGCGCCCTCCGGCAGGGTAGTGTTTTCCGGAAAAGTCTCCGGCGTGTAAGGGGACAGAATGGTGCGTTCCATCGTTGATCCTCCTGTTATTCCTTCTCCATGGTACTGCCGCCCACAAACTCCCGCAAAAGCGACAGCGGCGGGATCTCATCCAGTATGGCGGGGTCGATCTCCGGGAAATAGTGCAGGGTTTTGCACAGCCGCCGCGCCATGTGGAAATAGGGATTCTCCGGCGGAATGGCCTCCAGCAGCTCCGAGGCGAAGTGCTTCAGGATGGGTAATTCATAATGCAGGGCTGTGTTGAACACGCTGTCCGCCTGCTCCTGATAGGGGAAGATCCACCTCTCCTCGCCCCGGCGCACGCTGCCCCACATGGCCAGCGTTTTTTCCGGCAGGGTGCCGCGGAACTGATTGTCCCGCACGATGCGCCGCAGCAGCCGCACATCCGTGGTGCGGATGCGGTTGTGGTCGTCCAGGTTGATGCAGGTCAGCGCGCTGACGAACACCCGGTGGATGCGTTCCACCGGCAGCCCTTCGCTCAGCGCCGGGTTCAGGCCGTGGATGCCCTCGATGATCAGGATGTCCTTCTCCCCCAGCGAGAGCTGCATCCCCGTAGGCTTGCGCCGGGCGGTGACAAAATCGAACTCCGGCACCTCCACCCCTTCGCCCTGCAAAAGCGCCGCTAACTGCTGGCGCAAAAGGGGAACGTCGATGGTGTGCAGCGCCTCCAGGTCAACGCTGCCGTCTTTTTCAATGGGCAGCTCGTCCCGGTTGCGGTAGTAGTTGTCCAGGCTGATGACCCGGGCGTGGCAGCCCAGCACCTGCAAATGCACCGCCAGCCTGCCAGAGAAGGTGGTCTTGCCGCTGGAAGACGGCCCTGCCACCAGCACGATGCGCTTGCCCCCGGCCACAATGCTGTCCGCAATGGCGGCGATGGCCTTGTCGTGCAGGGCTTCGTTCACCCGGATAAAGGCGCGCATCCGCTTTTCTTCCATCAGCTGCGCCACGTCCGCGGCATTCACCACACCCAATATCTCGCACCAGCGGGCGCTTTGGCTGAACACCTGCAGGTGCTTGGGGCGGTGGACATAGGCGGCGGGGGCGTCGGGCTTGTCGGCGGTGGGGAGCATCAGCACAAAGCCATCGGCATAGCCTTGCAGGCCAAACACCGGTACATAGCCCGTGGAGGGCGCCATGGCGCCGTAGAAATACTCCCACATACCATTGCAATGGTACATCTGAAAATAGGAAAAAGGTCTGCGCTGCAAAAGCGCGACCTTGTCCTGCTGGCCGTCCTGTTCAAAATAGCGGATGGCCTCATCCAGCCGCCAGGTTTTCTTTTCAAAGGGCAGATCCGCATCGATGAGCCTGCGCATGATGGTCGCCACACGCCGCAGGTCGTCCTCCCCCAGCGTCACGCCGGGCAGGCGGACAAACACGCCGTAGCCCACGGAATACTCAATGCGCACCTGCTGGCCGGGATACATCTCCCGCAGCGCCAGCAGCATCACAAACCGCAGCGACCGCTCGTAGATGCGTCGCCCCTCGTCGTCCTGCAAGGTCAGCGGTACCAGGGCAGCGCTGTCCTCCGCTGCATCGTTCAATTCCAGCACCCTGCCGCCGCAAAGGGCAGCCAGGATGCGCTTGTCTGCGTTGTGCAAGCGTTCCTTCACCGTCATGGTATCCCCTCCTTGCCGTTATGCTATGCTGTTTCAGTCCTCAAAAGGCATACTGGTGCGGTCGGCCTCCATCAGCTCCTGCTCCGGATCGGGCAGGCAGCCATGCTCGGCCAGGTAGCGGGCTTCCCTTTCCTGCACCTGGATCTTCTTGGTGTGGACATAGGCCTTGTTCATGGCGGTGGCCTTGCCGATGCTCATGTTCATCACCCGCTTGCCCTCCTCGTTGGCGTGGAAGCGCAGGCGGATCATCAGATCGCCGTGATGGGGACATTTGGACAGGGCAATGTACTTATCCGCGCATTGCTTGACGTAGGCATCCTCCAGGGGCGTCTTTTTGCCGCAAACGGGGCAGCGGGGCTGCTGGGCGGTCTCGCTGGCCAGGGCTTCGGCCAGGGAGGCAAAGGTCTCGCCCTTCAGCTTGCGGCGGCTGTGGTGATCCGCATGGATCAGCTGCTTGGGCTGCTGGGGATACTTCAGCACCGCCGCCGGGTCGGGCATTTTGGCAAAGACCAGGGCGGTGTAATAGGCGTCGTTCAGGGCGTTGTGGAAGAAGCGATCCTCGTCCGGCTCGATCTCCAGCATCTCCATGGCGGCCTTGAGACCCTTGCGATCCTTGCACTTGTACACATCGCTGAACAGGCGCTGGATGTCGCACAGGGGCGGCAGAGACGCCTTGCACTCAAAGAAATCCATGTTCTGCTTCAGCACGCTCACGTCGTCGCAGCCCCAGGTCAGCAGGGTGTAGTCCTCTCCGCACCAGTCCACAAACTCCTCCATGGCGGGCAGGAAGGTCAGCGCGTCGGCCAGCTCCTCGTTGCCCAGCTGGGTCATCTTGCGGATGCGGGGGTGGATTTTGACATAATGCACGGGGCGGATGGGGATGGAAATGCTGTCCACCACGTTCAGCGCCTCGTCCAGCTTCACCGCGCCGATCTGGATCATCTCAAAGATGAGCCGGTCGCCCACCTGCTTGTACACGGCGCTCTCGTAGGACATGGGCTGATTCCATTCAAGGTCAATCACAATGTATTGCATCAGGTATAATCTCCTTCATATTCAGCGGCGGACTGTCCCGCCAGGGCGCCGGTGGACCAGGCGATTTGCAGATTGTATCCTCCGGTATGGGCGTCCACGTCCATCACCTCGCCCGCAAAGTACAGCCCTGGGAGCAGCTTGCTCTCCATGGTGGCGGGGTTGATCTCCTTCACCGTCACGCCGCCCCGGGTCACGATGGCCTCGTCCAGGG
Organism: Clostridia bacterium; assembly: GCA_017936765.1. Lineage (GTDB taxonomy): Bacteria > Bacillota > Clostridia > Christensenellales > Aristaeellaceae > UBA11524. The sequence goes on along the minus strand of JAGBEX010000004.1, from coordinate 178,379 downwards.
GAGCCAGCCGTGCAAGGGTGATGGGCAACGCCTGCATCATGGTGCAGAGGGTCTCCCGCTCCTGCCGGGTGATCTGGCAGCATTGCTTGGCGCTGTCGATGCCGCACAGGCCGGGGAAGATCTCCGCCAGCTTGCCAGGCAGCAGGCCGGGCATCACATTGCGCAGCTGCTTGCGGCTCTGCTCCTCAAAGTCCCGCTGGAGCCGTGCATCCAGCTGCTGGGCAGTGAGGCCGGGCTTCAGGTTGATGGTCACGCTGGCTTCGCTCAGGTCGTCAGGCAGGTGGCAGCTCATGGTCAGCGCCAGGGGGCCGGAAATGCCGAAGTGGGTGAAGAGCATCTCACCCAGCTCGGTATACAGGGTCTTCTTGCCCTTTTTCAGCGTCAGGCTCACATTCCGCAGGGAAAGTCCCTGCAGGTCGCAGGGCCAGTCCTCCCTGGTTTCGATGGCGCTCAGCGCCGGCTTGATGGGCTGGATGCTGTGTCCCACGCTCTCCGCCATGGCATAGCCGTCGCCGGTGGAGCCGGTCATGGGGTAGCTCTTGCCGCCGGTTGCCAGGATCACCGCATCGGCGGCCATGGTGGTGCCTTCCTGCAAAACCACGCCCGCAGCGCGGCCGTCCACCACATGGATGGCCTTCACCCGGCAGTCCAGCAGCACCTTCACGCCTGCCTGCTGCATGATGCGGCTCAGGGTGCGGTTCACATCGCTGGCCTTTTCCGTTGACGGGAACACCCGCCTGCCCCGCTGCACCACCACCGGGCAGCCAGCGGTTTCCAGCAGGGTCATCATGTCCTGGGGGGAGAAGAAATTCAGCGCGCTGTACAGGAAGCGGGGGTTCCGCGGCACCTCCCGCAGGAACTCGTCCAGGGTGCAGTCGTTGGTCACATTGCAGCGACCCTTGCCGGTGATGTACACCTTTTTGCCCAGCTTTTCGTTGCGCTCCAAAAGCGTTACCTGCGCCCCGGCACGGGCAGCGAAGATGGCGGCCATCATGCCGCCTGCACCGCCGCCGATCACAATGATCTTACCCATGGTGACCTTCTTCCTCCAGATAGACCTCGTAGGTATCCCAGATGGTCTCCAGCTTGCGGAAATGCTCGGTCAGCGCCTCCTTGCGGTGCAGACCCAGGGACACCAGGAGCGCGTTGATCACGCTCAGGGGCGCGGCCAGGGAGTCCACAAAGGAGGCCATGTCCGTGCGGGCGGTGAGGGTCACATCGGCGCTCTCGTGCAGGGGGGACATGGGGCCATCGGTGATGGCCACCACCTGGGCGCCGCAGCGCTTGGCAAAGCGCATGGCCTCCAGGGTGCGGGTAGAATAGCGGGGGAAGCTGATGCCCACCAGCACGTCATCCTGGTTCAGCTTAGCGATCTCCTCAAACACGTCCGTTGCGCCGCTGGACACCAGATGCACGTCGTCGAAAATATAGTTGAGGTAATACCCCATGAACTGCGCCAGCGGAGCCGCCGAGCGCAGACCCATCACATAAATGGCCTTGGCAGACAGCAGCCGCTGCACCACATCCTCGAACACTTGATTATCCATGCTCTCCAGGGTGGCGCGCAGGTTCTGCATATCGCTTTTCAGCACGAAGGGCAGCGCGGCGTGGGGATCGATATCCGTGGACATCTCAATGCGCTGGTTGGCGGTGAGGCGGTGGCTCACCAGTTCCTGCAGCGAGCGCTGCAACTGGGGGTAGCCCTCGTAGCCCATGGCGGAGGCAAAGCGCACCACGGTGGATTCGCTCACCCCCACGCTTTCGCCCAAGCGGCTGGCGGTCATGAACACCGCCTTGTCATAATGCTCCACGATATATTGCGCGATCTTCCGGTGACCCTTGCTCAGCCGCTTGCCGGACTGGTTCAGCCGGTCGATCATATCCTGCATATCCTGCATGATCTCACCATCTTCTTACTGGTATTCTTACGGAATGCACACCAATGATTTATTATAAAGGAAGATGCAGCTTTTTGCAAGCGTGATCCCGTGAAATTGCATTTTATACCGTAAAAACTGCGTTTTTTGCAAGCCAGGCCATCAAATCGCATCCAAGAGGCAGGCCATACCCACCAGAATAACCAGCATGACCAGGTTCAGCAGGGTGAACCAGAGCATAAAGCTGCCCTTCTTCGCGTCCTCTGCCGCGCCATAGAGCTTGAAGGAGATCAGACTGGCCAGGGAGGCAACCAGCGTACCCAGGCCACCCAGATTCACACCCAGCATCAGCGCCCCGGTGTTGGTGGTGAAGGGCGAGAGCAGCAGGCACGCCGGCACATTGCTGATCACCTGGCTGGTGAGCAGCGACACCACCAGCGGCAACTGCGCCATCAGGCCCTCCAGCCAGGTGCGGATGGGCGCGCACTCCTTGATGCTGGCCACGAACACGAAGAAGCACACAAAGGTGCCCAGCAGCACAAAGTCGATCTGCCGCAGGATGGGGCGATCCAGCGCCACCACCCCCGCCAGTACGCACAGCGCCGCCAGCCACGCCGGAATGACCTTCGCCACCGCCAGCAGGGCGATCACGCCCAGCACACCATAAAGCCAGCCCTGCTTGCAGGGAATAGCCCGGGTGCCGCCCGCAGCTGCCTCCACCCTGCCGGAGCTGATCAGCCGCGTCCCGGCCGTCAGCAGCAACAGGCTCACCAGGGCATAGGGCCAGGTCAGCCGGGGGAAGTCCATCAGGGCCAGCTGGCCGCTGGAATACAGGTACAGGTTTTGCGGATTGCCGATGGGCGTCACCATGCTGCCCAGGTTGGCTGCAATGGTCTCCAGCACCACCGCCAGGATCACGTCCCGACTGGCAGCGCCCCGCATCAGCAGCAGCGTGAAGGGTACCAGGGTGATCAGCGCCACGTCGTTGGTGGCCACCATGGCCAGGAAAAAGCAGGCCATGACCAGCGCCAGGGTGAGTCCCCGCAGGCTGCGGATACGCCCCGTCATGGCGGCACCCAGGCGGTCAAACAGGCCAATGGCGCGCAGGCCCGCCACCACCGTCATCAGGGAAAAAAGCATCAAAAGCGTGGTGGTATCGATGCCCTGCAGGGTGTGCAGCCCCGGCGGCACCATCAAAAAAGACAACAGCGCCGCACACAGCGCCACCGTGAACACGATCTCCTTCTTGCAGAACGCCACAAGCCTCTTCATTAGTATCCTTCCTCCTCTGTTCCGCAGGAGATTATACTCCATCTTCCCACACTTTCCAAGTTTTCTGCTTAATTTTATGGAAATATCCATCGCTTCCTGCTATAATGGAGGCAATCCAACCAGAAAGCAGGATGATACGAATGCCCAATCCCATCCTCCCCCTGTGGGAACACATCCCCGATGGCGAACCCCGCGTCTTTGGTGACCGCGTGTATCTTTATGGCTCCCATGACAACGCCTTTTCCGGCGAATTCTGCGATATCCGCCTGAAGGTCTGGTCGGCTCCGGTGAACGACCTGAACAATTGGACCTGCCACGGCGATTGCTTCCATGCCCAGGCCGATGCCGACCACCCCGCCGATGTGGATTGGTATGACAACGGCATCTGCTACGCCCCTGATGTGGTGGAGAAGGACGGCAAGTATTACCTCTACGTTTACCTGTTCTACGGCAAGGGCTGCGTGGCCGTGAGCGACAAGCCCGAAGGCCCCTTCAAGCTCATCAGCACCTATCAGTATGATGAAAAGGCCAAGCTGCCCAAGGACTTCTGCAACAACGGCGTGTTCGTCGATCCCGGCGTGCTGGTGGACGATGACGGCAAGGTGTATGTTTACTGCGGCTTTGAGTGGAGCTATGTAGTGCAGGTGGATCCCACCGACATGGTCACCGTACTGCCGGAGACCTACCAGACCGACATCATCCCCAAGGAAGCGCCCTTCTCCTTCTTCGAGGCCTGCTCCCCCCGCAAGATCGGCGATACCTACTACCTCATCTATTCTCCCCGCCGCGGCAGCCAACTGGTGTACGCCACCAGCAAGTCCCCCACCGGCCCCTTTGAATATCGTGGCTGCATCGTGGACAACGGTGTGGACTATCCCGGCGGCAACGACCACGGCTCCATTGCCAAGATCGGCGACCAGTGGTACATCTTCTACCACCGCATGACCAACGGCACCGTGTATTCCCGCCAGGCCTGCGCCGAGCGCATCACCATCCTGCCCGATGGCACCATCCCCCAGGTGGAAATGACCTCCCTGGGCTTCCAGGAATCCCTGAACCCCTATGTGGCCACCCCCGCCCACCATTGCTGCGTGATCCGGGGCAAGGGCATGATCAAGCACATGAATCCCCTGCGCACCGTGGTGGCCGACATTTATGCCGGCACCGTGATCGGCTACAAGTATTTCGACTTCGGTCAGGATGATTCCAACACCTCCATGGAGCTGGTGATGGCCGTCCGTGGCCTGGGCGAAACCGGCACCCTCCGCGTGATGCTGGACGATGCCGAAAACGGCATTTGCATCGGCGAGACCACCTTCTCCGGCGATGACGCCCTGCTGCGTATCAAAACGCCCTGCATCACCGGGCGGCACGCGCTGTATTTCGTCTTCAGCGATCCTCGCCCCCATGTTTCCTGGGGCGGATTGAACGAGCGCGAGCTGCTCCATGTGGAGAAATTCGTGTTCACCAAGTAAACCAAATGGAAGGACGCCTATGATGCGATCTCGTTTCTGTCTGTTTCTGCTGCTTCTGCTCCTGCCCTGCGCCGCCATGGCGGAGGGGGGGCTGACCCTCAGCACCGATTGCCTGGCTGCCGAAAGCGTGCTGGACTTCACCGTGTCCGGCGAGGCATCCGTCGGGTATCGCTATACCCTTTTCCAGGGGGACAAGCAGCTTTTCACCCACGATACCACTCTGGCCTTCGGCTCCTACATTCCCCGGGAGAGCGGCGAATACACCCTGCTGGTCGCCCCTGTGGAGGACGAAGCTGCTGCCGTGCAGGCCGCCTTTACCGTAACGGACAAGCTGGCCTGCACCCTGGGCGAGCTGCCCCGCCTCAAGGCTGGAGAGCCGCTGCTGGTGCGCCCCCAGGTCACCGGCGGCACAGGTGTGTATTCCTATGTGTACGCCATCACCACGCCCCAGGGGGAGACCTCTGCCTGGGCGGCTGAAGGCGACTGGCACTACGTCCCCGCCGAGGCAGGCGACTATGCCGTGGCCGTCACCGTCACCGACAGCATCGGCGCCAGCACCACGGCCCAGGCGGCCTTCACCGTGGGCGAGGGCGCAGGCATCAGCCTGAAGAGTTGTGGCGGCGCGCTGCGCGCCCACGGCGGCCAGCAAAGCTGGATCGTGTACGCCCCCGGCGAATGGACAGCCACCACCAGCGATGATTTCATCACCCTTAGCACCACCCAGGGGACTTCCGGACAGGTGCTGACCGCCACCGTGGACACCCCCACCGCCACCGCCCGGCGAGGCAGCATCACCCTCGCCAGCGCTGGCAAGGAAGTGACTCACACCGTCCTTCAGTCCGCCAGCCATGGCGTGGATGAAGAGATCTCCCTGCTGCCCGCCGCCGTCCCCACCCGGGTGGACGGCAGCACCCATGCCGCCTGGCTCAATGCCGATGGCAGCAAGACCTTCGCCATCACCTCCGGTGCTGCGTGGACGGTGCAGACCGATGCGGACTTCCTGCAAATCGAACACAGCGCCGACCAGCTGACCCTGACGGTGGACTTCCCCATCGCCACCGCCCGCAGCGGCCTGGTGACCGTCACCGATGGCGTGACCAGCGCCTACATCCATGTGTACCAGCCCGGTGCCGCCGTGGCCGAAGCCGCTGCCCAGCCGGTGTCCCTCTCCCCCCAGGAGGCCAGGGGCTTCACGCTTTACAGCCAGTCCAGCGGTCAATGGAAAAACGCTCCCTATGGCCGCAGCACGCTGGAGGTCTCCGGCTGCGCCATCTTCGCCCTGTCCCATGCGCTGCAATACCTGGGCTTTGAGGGCGAGGAGATCGCCCCCGAATACCTGGCGGCCAACTACGCCTTCGCCCTGCGGGAGGGCGGCACCATGAACAGCACCCTGGTGGGCAATGTGGGCGACGACCTGGGCTACAAGACCCGCTTTGAGCTGTACGAAAGCCTGCCCACCATCCGCAAGAAGCTGGAGGAAGGCGCGGTGTTCTCCTTCGCGGTGGTCAGCGGCCACATCGCCATGGTAGCCGAGCAAAGCGAGGACGGCTCCATGTTCCGCATCATCGATTCCGCACCCTCCGCCACCATGGAGCGCATCAAGAACGCCCAGCTCTACCGCCGCGAGGCCGATGGCAGCTTTGCGCCCATCACCTCCCTCACGGAGCTGGAGGGCATCCGCTACTACATCGAAAACGGTGCCTTCGGCGGCGCGGACTACTGGCTGGAGGCCAGCTATGTGGCCAAGCGCGGCGTGCGGCTGATCCAGCCGGAATAAAGCCACTTTTTCCCTGAAAAAACAGGATATCGCAGCACCCATGTCGAAATGTGCAGAAAAGCAATGCGGGAGGCGAGAGCAATGCCGGTGGCCATCAGCACCTACAGCGTGAAATGCGCCCTGCGGCCCTACCTGGGGTCGGACATGGTGGACGGTACCCCCGTGGCCGATGAAGCCGCCCACGCCCTGCGCTCCTACGCCCCCTACAAGGACAGCCTGGAGGATCTTGCCCAGCGGGTGGCCAACGCCCTGTTCGACGTTTTGTATTCCACCCTGGGTCCCCGCATGACCCTGCGGCTGGACAATGGCGACATGGTGCGCATCCATATGCAGGATCTGCCGGACATTGCCGATGCGGTGCTGGGCGTGCTGTTTGACGGCATGACGGTCTATTCCGTCAATTATCAGACCCTGAAGGACTACTCCCTGCGCACCGGCAGCCTCAGCGCCATGCGGGTGCTGTATCAGCAATACGACGATTTCCAGTCCCCGGAGGAAAAGGCGCTGATGGCGCGGATCATCCGGGACAACCACCCAAGAGAACGTTATGCATCCTGGCTGAAGGACGAGGCATGAAAAACGCCTTGTCCTTCGTTTCGTGAATGAGAACCAACACCAGAAAGGAACCCAAGCATGAAAAAAATCCTGGCGCTTCTGCTGGCGGCCCTGCTGCTCCCCCTGGGCGCGGTGGCCGAGACCATCGTCACCAGCTTCTATCCCATCTATCTCTTCACCCTGAACCTGACCGAGGGCATTGAGGGCATCGAGGTGCGCAACCTGGCCGCCCCGGACACCGGCTGCCTGCATGATTATCAATTGCAGACCGGCGACATGAAGAAGCTGGCGGAGGCCGATGCCTTCCTCATCAACGGCGCGGGCATGGAGAGCTACCTCTCCGGCGTGATGGAGGCCTTTCCCCAGCTGCCGGTGGTGGACGCCTCTGCGGGCATCGAGCTGCTGTGTGCCGAGGAAGAGCATGACCATGACCACGATCACGACCATGACCACGGCGAATCCAACGCCCATGTGTGGCTGGATGCGGAGAACGCCCAGACCATGGTTCGCAACCTGGCCGATGGCCTCATGGCCGCCTGCCCTGCATCCGCCGAGCAGATCGCAGCCAACCGGGATGGCTATATCGCCCGGCTGGCCGAGCTGGATCAGGAGCTGACCGCCGAGCTGGCCGAGCTGCCCCGCAAGGATATCATCACCTTCCACGAGGCCTTCCCCTATTTCGCCCAGGCCTATGGGCTGAACGTGGCCGCCGTGGTGAACCGGGAACCCAGCGACGCCCTCTCCCCCGCCAAGCTGGCCGAGCTGGTGAAAACCGTGCGCGACCTGGGCGTGCCTCCCCTGTTTGTGGAACCCCAGTATGAGGACATGGCCGCCCAGACCCTGGCCAGAGAGACCGGAGCGAAGCTCTACACCCTGGATCCCGTGGTGACCGGGCCGGTGACCGACGTACCGCTGACCTATTACGAGGACGTGATGCGCGCCAATGTGCAGGTGCTGCTCACCGCCCTGACTGCCGAATAAGGAGAACGCCATGAACATTCTGCTTGTGAACGACGACGGCTTCGATAGCCCCTTCCTGCAGCTTTTGTGCCGTGCTACCGCTGCCCGCGGTCACCATGTCACCGTGTGCGCCCCCGCCACCCAGCAAAGCGCCAAGTCCCACGCCTACACGGTGTTCCAACCGCTGCTGGCACAAAAGCGCCAGATGGACGGCGCCGACCAGGCCTGGGCCATCGAAGGCACCCCGGTGGACTGCTGCCGCATCGGCTTTATGAGCATCTGCGACAAGCGGCCTGACCTGGTGATCAGCGGCATCAACCACGGCTACAACACCGGCTTTGCGGTGTATGTTTCCGGCACCGTGGGTGCGGCGCGGGAGGCGGCCTTTCAGGGCATTCCTGCCATGGCGCTCAGCGCCGAATACCAAACGCCCCCGGAGACGCTCTCCTTCTTTGCCGACTGGGCGGTGACCCTGGCCGAGCGCCTGGTGAACTACCCTGCCCCGGCCTTCTCCGTGTGCAACCTGAATGTGCCGCCGGTTCCCATGTTTGAACTGAAGGAACCCCGGATGTGCAACATCACCCGCAACCTCTATAAGGACAGCTACGAACACCGCAAAAGTCCCCGGGGCGACGATTACTTCTGGCTCACGCCCCTGGAGCAGGACTACGAAAGCACCCCCGGCAGCGACCAGGATCTGCTCTCCAGGGGCCACATCACCTGCACCTTCCTCACCCCGGACGGCTGCGACCAGCAGAAGTATGCGGATTTCCTCACCGGGCTGTGAATTGATGATGAAAATGTAAATTATCCAATAAAATGACAAAAAATTCACAAAATGTGTTTCATTTTCCGAAAAGTGTGGTATAATCCTGTTGACTGCATTATGCAGATCAATATTTGGGAGGAATCCTGAACATGAAGCGTATTTCTGCTCTGCTGCTCGCTCTGGTCATGATGCTGACCGTGGTCCCCGCCATGGCCGACGAAGTGACCGGCACCGCCAAGGGCTTTGGCGGCGATGTGACCGTGACCCTGACCGTGGAGGACGGCGTGATTACCGCCGCCAAGGCCACGGGCGATGCTGAGACTCCCGGCGTGGGTACCCCCGCCCTGGAGCAGCTGCCTGCCCTGATGGCGCAGTACAACACCGTGAATGTGGACGTGCTGTCCGGCGCCACCTTCACCTCCAACGGCGTGATCGACGCCGCCAAAGCTGCCCTGACCTCCGCTGGCCTGAATGTGGAAGACTACATGGCTGAGATCAAGGCCGAGGCTGCTGAGGATGTCGTGCTGGAGGCCGACATTGTGATCGTCGGTGCTGGCGGCGCTGGCATGACCTCCGCCCTGACCGCTGCCGAAAAGGGCGCCAAGGTGGTTATCCTGGAGTCCCAGGCTGCTGTGGGCGGCAACTCCGTGCGTGCCACCGGCGGCATGAACGCTGGCGACACCCCCTACCAGGACAATGCCGAGTTCGCCCAGGCCGCCGGCGTTGAGAAAACCCTGGCCTCCGTTGACACCACCTATGCCGACAACGCTGTGATCAATCAGCTGGCTGACGAGGTCGAGGTGCAGTGGACTGCCTATCAGCAGAATGCCGAGGGCTACTTCGACTCTGTTGAGCTGATGCAGCTGGACACCATGATCGGCGGCAAGGGCATCAATGATCCCGCGCTGGTGGAAGTGCTGGCCGAGAACTCTGCCGAGGGCATCGAGTGGCTGCGCAAGTACGACATCGACCTGGTGAACACCGGCGCTTTCGGCGGTGCTTCCGTCAACCGTATCCATTGGCCCAAGGTGGATGACAAGAAGGTCTCCGTGGGTGCTTACATGATCCCCCTGCTGGAGGATGCCTGCGAAGCCAACGAGAACATCACCATCCTGTTCGAGACCACCGCTAACGAGATCGTTATGGTGGACGGCGCTGCCAAGGGCGTGAAGGCCACCGGCAAGGCCGGCAACACCGTGACCGTGAATGCTGATGCTGTGATCCTGGCCTCCGGCGGCTTCGGCGCCAACCTGGAAATGGTTGCCGCCCTCAAGCCCGAGCTGGAAGGCTTCATGACCACCAACGCTGCTGGCCTGCAGGGTCAGGGCATTGCCATGGCCGAGGCCGTTGGCGCTGCCCTGGTGGACATGGAACAGATTCAGATCCACCCCACCGTTGAAGCCAACACCGCTTCCCTGATCACCGAAGGCCTGCGTGGCGACGGCGCTATCCTGGTGAATGCCGAGGGCAAGCGCTTCATCGACGAAGTTGGCACCCGCGACGTGGTTTCCGCTGCTGAGATCGCTCAGACCGGCTCCTACTCCTGGCTGATCGTTGACCAGGCCATGCTGGATGCTTCCGCTACCATCGCTGGCTATGTGAAGAAGGGCCTGACCGTGACCGGCGCCACCTATGAAGAGCTGGCTGCTGCCACCGGTATGCCTGCCGAAGCCTTCGCCGAGACCATGAACAACTGGAACTCCTACGTGGCCGCCAAGAACGACCCCGACTTTGGCCGCGTGAACTTCACCAAGCCCCTGGACACCGCTCCCTACTATGCCATTAAGGTTACCGCCGGTATCCACCACACCATGGGCGGCGTGAAGATCAACACCGAGACCCAGGTGCTGACTACTGACGGCACCGCCATCCCCGGCCTGTATGCGGCTGGCGAGGTCACCGGTGGCGTCCACGGTGCCAACCGTCTGGGCGGCAACGCCGTGTCCGACTTCGTGGTCTTTGGCCGCATCGCTGGCGAAGAAGCCGCCGATCTGGCTCTGGCCGACTAATCCCCCAAGTAATCCCCCGAGCAGCCTTTCACCCGAAGGGCTGCTTTTTTACACCCCCGCCGCAAAAAGCGCCGCCCCATCCCCCGCGTCACGGCGCGACCGAATGAAATGGGTCGAAGCCCCCGCGCCGTGACCCCTGCAGGAAACGCGCTCATCCTCCTGCTCCCAAAGTGGGTTTCGAAAGGGCCGAAGGGCCCTTCGCAGGAGAGTCCAGAGAGGGCAGCGCCCTCTCTGGCGGGGTGCAGGGGTGGAACCCCTGCAAAATGTACTTGCAAAATAAAAAAACTCGTGCTATAATGCATTCAATATCATCAAAGGCGACGACGGAGACAATGCCGGAGCCGAGGCTGGCCTAAGAGAGGGGCGCACATGGTGCAAGCGTCCTGACGAGCCTTCCGGAAATTCCCTCCTGAGCTGCGCTGCGGAACGGGCTTATGCCTCAGTAGGCGGCGACGGATCGGCCCCGTAATCGGCAACGAGCATATCATGGGCGACGCCCATTGTATGGAATTAGGGTGGTAACACGCGGCAATTCGCCTTCGTCCCTTCTGTGGGGGACGAAGGTTTTTTGTTGGCTAAAGAAAGGAAGGAATACCATGAAGGAAAAGATTGCGCAGATCGAACAGCTGCTGGTGAGCGAACTGGCTGGCTGTGATAACCTGCAGGCTCTGGACGCCCTGCGCGTGAAGGTGCTGGGCAAGAAGGGCGAACTGACCGCCCTTTTGCGCGGCATGGGTCAGCTCTCCCCCGAGGAGCGTCCCGCCGCTGGTCAGATGATCAACGAGGCTCGTGAGAAGTTCACCGCCCTGCTGGAGGACAAGCAGGCGCTGCTGAAGAAGCAGGCCCAGGAAGAAGCCCTGAAGCGCGAGACCATCGACGTGACCCAGCCCGCCGCCACGCCCAAGGCTGGCTCCGTCCACCCCATGACCCTGGTGCTGAACGAAGTCATCGACTGCTTCACCGGCATGGGCTTCGAGGTGGTGGAAGGCCCCGAAGTGGAGCTGGATCACTACAACTTCGAGCTGATGAACATCCCCAAGAACCACCCTGCCCGCGATGCGCAGGATACCTTCTATGTGGATGACAACATTGTGCTGCGCACCCACACCAGCCCGGTGCAGGCCCGCACCATGCTCACCCGCAAGCCGCCCATCCGCGTCATCTGCCCCGGCCGCGTGTACCGCGCCGATGAGATGGACGCCACCCATAGCCCCGTGTTCCACCAGATGGAAGGCCTGGTCATCGACAAGGACGTAACCATGGCCGACCTGCGCGGCACCCTGAACGCCTTTGCCGAGCGCCTCTATGGCAAGGGCATCACCACCCGCTTCCGTCCCAGCTTCTTCCCCTTCACTGAACCCAGCGCCGAGGTGGACCTGACCTGCGTGGCCTGCCACGGCAAGGGCTGCCGCGTGTGCAAGGGTACCGGCTGGATCGAAGTGCTGGGCTGCGGCATGGTCAACCCCCACGTGCTGGAAATGTGCGGCATCGACCCCAACGAGTACTCCGGCTTCGCCTTCGGCATCGGCATCGAGCGCATCACCATGCAGCGCTACGGCATCCCCGACCTGCGCCTCCTCTTCGAAGGCGACGTCCGTTTCCTGGGTCAGTTCAGATAAACGACGCCAGAGGCTCTGCCTCTGGACTCCGGTCAGGGCGCTGCCCTGACAACCCGCTCAAGGGTCTTCGACCCTTAAGAATCCCGTTTTGCGATGCGGCATGATGCCCTGTTGGGCAAGATGCGCATGGTACATGATAAAGGAGGAGTACCGATGAAGGTACCTATGCAATGGATCAAGGAATATGCGGATATTCCTGTTTCTGCTGAAGAATACCAGAATAAAATGATCATGATCGGCAACGGCGTGGAAGGCTATGAAGAGCTGGGTGCCGAGATCGAGAACGTGGTAGTGGGTCGCGTGCTGACCTGCGAGCCGCATCCCGATTCCGATCATCTGCACGTGACTACTGTGGACGTGGGCGAAGAGGAACCCCTGAACATCGTCTGCGGCGCTCCCAACTGCGAGGCGGGCATCCTGGTGCCTGTGGCCAAGATCGGCGCCAAGCTGCCCGGCGGCATCAAGATCAAGAAGGGCAAGCTCCGCGGCGTGGCCAGCGAGGGTATGCTCTGCGGCGGCGACGAGCTGGGCGTGCCGGTGGAGCTGTACCCCCATGTGGGTGCGGCTGGCCTGCTGATCTTCAACGAGGAATATCCCCTGGGTGCCGATGTGAAGCCCATCCTGGGCATCGAAGACACCGTGATGGACTTTGAAGTGCTGGCCAACCGCCCGGACTGCCTGAGCGTGTGGGGCATTGCCCGCGAGACCGCCGTGGCCTGCGGCACCACCTTCACCAAGCCCGAGATCACCGTGAAGGAGTGCGGCGGCGACATCCACGACTATGTGAAGGTGGATGTGGAAGCCACCGACCTCTGCCCCCGTTACATTGCCCGCGTCATCAAGGATGTGCGCGTTGGCCCCAGCCCCATGTGGCTGCGCAAGTACCTCAACGGTGCCGGTATGCGCTCCATCAACAACGTGGTGGACATCACCAACTTCATCATGCTGGAGACCGGCCACCCCATGCACGCCTTTGACCTGGACATGGTGGAAGGCCACCACATCATCGTGCGCAAGGCCACCGAGGGTGAACACATCACCACCCTGGACGGCAAGCAGCACGACCTGACCCCCGGTCAGCTGGTGATCTGCGACGCTCAGAAGCCCTCCTGCGTGGCTGGCATCATGGGCGGTGAAGAGTCCGAGATCACCGAAAAGACCCACACCATGATGTTCGAGTGCGCCGTGTTCGACCGTGCCGCCACCCGCGTCACCAGCCGCGCCCTGGGCATCCGCACCGAGTCCTCCGGCCGCTTCGAGAAGGGCGTGTCCGTCAAGACCGCCATGGAAGCCATGCAGCGCGCCTGCCAGATGGTGGGCGAGCTGGACGCTGGCGATGTGGTCTCCGGCATCATCGACATTTATCCCGAACCCGCCAAGGAGCAGGTCATCACCGGCTCCTGCCAGCGTATTGCCCACCGCACCGGCGTGGACATCCCTGCCGAAGACATCGTGCGCATCCTGAAGGATCTGCACTTCGGCGTGGAGCGCAACGGCGATCAGCTCACCGTGACCGTGCCTGACTACCGCCAGGATGTGGACGGCGAGGCCGACCTCAGCGAAGAAGCCCTGCGCGTCTTCGGCTACGACAAGATCCCCTCCACCCTGCTGCGCGGCGAGACCACGCCCGGTGGCCGCTCCGAGCGTATGCGCCTGAAGGACGAGGTCTCCGCCTGCCTCACCGGCATGGGGTTCTATGAGATCATGAACTTCTCCTTCGTCAGCCCCAAAACGGTTATGAAGCTGGACATGGGTGAGGATGATCCCCGCCTGTGCCAGCTGCCCATCCGCAATCCCCTGGGCGAGGACACCAGCGTGATGCGCACCACCCTGGCCCCCGATATGCTCTCCACCCTGGCCCTGAACATGAACCACAACAACGACGCTGCTCGTCTCTTCGAGATCGCCGCCGTGTTCGATGCCGACAACCGCACCGAGGAGAACCTGCCCACCGAGACCCAGAAGCTTTGTCTGGGCGTGTATGGCAAGGAAGAGGACTTCTTCACCCTGCGCGGTGTGGTGGAACGCCTGCTGGCCACCCTGGGCATCGAGACCACCGTGGAAGCCCGTGGCGAGAGCTATCTGCATCCCGGCCGCAAGGCTGTGCTGATGGCCGGTGACGAGCGCGTGTGCTGCCTGGGCGAGGTGCATCCCGCCGTGCGCGAGGAGTTCGACATGACTGCCCGCGCCTATATTGCCGAGCTGGACATGGCGCAGCTGGCCCGTATGCGCAAGCCCATGGGCGCTGTGAAGCCCATGCCCCGCTACCCCGCCGTGACCCGCGACCTCTCCCTGGTGATGAGCGAGGATACCCACGTCGGTCCCCTGCTGGCTGACATGGCCAAGGCCGCCGGCCCCATCCTGGAGGACGCCAAGATGTTCGACGTTTACCGCAGCGCCGCCCTGGGCGAGAACATGAAGTCCGTGGCCTTCTCCTTCATCCTCCGCGGTGCCGATCGCACCCTCACCGAGGCTGAAGTCGCCAAGGCCATGGAAAAGATCCAGAAGATCGCCGCTGAAAAGTACAACGCCGTGATCCGCGCCTGAGGCAGCTGAATCTTCAATAACACCTGCCGCATCGGCATAAAGAAACACCATGCAACGATATCCGTTGCATGGTGTTTTGCTTTGCTGCACTATTCTCAGTTCATTTCAAACACGTCCACGCCATAGGCAGGAAGTGCCACCTCGCCCTGGCGCACCTCGCCGCTCAGCAGCGATTTCATCGGCTTTTGCAGGCGGATGGTCTCCGTCCAGGACTTGTAGTTCAGCACAAACAGATATTGCTTGCCGTCCTTTTCGCGCACCACCAGCTCCACATTCTCCGGCAGCTGCGCCACATCCCGGAAGGGTTCTGCCACGCCGGTGTAGCTCAATAGCTTGCGCACCGCCGCTGCGGAGAAGCCTGCGCCCCAGTGCAGCACCCGGCCTGCGCCATAGGGATGCTCCGTTAGCGCGGGCTGACCCTTGAAGTAGCTGGTATTGTGGCAGGCCAGCACCTTCGTGTCCTCCGCAGGATGGAGGATGTCCGCAAAGATCGGAGCAGGCAGCGCTTCCCCATCCCAGAGGATGGTGGGCGCTTCCTCTGCCGGGCTGGCAAAGGTGAAGTCCGTCACGTCGCTGCCGGAAAGCTTGCCCAGCAGCCCGGGCTGGGGCAGCATGACGCACTTGCCGGTCGCATCCTTGTAGCCGGTGCGGCAGCCGATGATCAGCGTGCCGCCCTGCTGCACATAGTCTTCCAGCAGCTTTGCCCGCGCCTCCGTCATGATCACCGCATGGGGGTAGATCAGCACCTGGTACTTGGCCAGCTCGGCCACCTCGGTATCCATGCCCAGCCACACCTCATCATAGGGGGCATGGCTGCGCTGGGCGCCCTCGAAGATCTCCCAGCGGCTGGGATCGTGCATGCGGCCGTGCCAGGCATCCACCCGGGCATCCCATTCGTTGTCGTAATCGCGGATCACGCCAAAGGCTGCCTTGTGTGCCGCGCCGCACAGGGGCTGCAGCTTGCGGAGCATTTCGCCCACCTGCGCCACCTCGCCCAGGCGGCGATTGTCCCGGTTGTCATAGTCCAGAATGCCGTGCCAGTAGATCTCCGTACCCATGATGCTGGTGCGCCAGCGGAAGAAGGAAATGCAGTCCGCGCCGTGGGCAAGGCTCTGCATCGCCCACAGGGTCAGTTGGCCAGGCCGAGGCGCAGGAGCCTCCAGGCGGGTGGTCCAGCCATTGCCGCCGGACTGCTGCTCCATGATCATGAAGTTCGGCGAGATCGCCCGCACATTGGTCAGCTTCATGGACCAGGAGCGGTCGTTCAGATCGTTGTGGTCAATGGTTCTGCCCAGCTCGAAGGCAAAATCCGGATAGGAGTCGTAGCTGTAAATGTCCAGCGCCTCGTCGGTCATGCGGTGGTTGTCCACATAATCGAACAGGCCGTTGGTGGTGATAAAGCAGCCCTTGCGCAGATGGCGGCGCAGGATCTCCGACTGCATGGTGCAGAACCGCACCGCACTTGCCGAGATGAACCGCAGGTAGTCCAGATGCAGATGGGGATTGATGGTGCCTCGCACCGTGGGGCGGGGCAGATGCACCTGCTGCCAGTCCGTGTAGCCCTGGTTCCAGAAGGCCGTACCCCAGGCCTTGTTCAGCTCCGGCAGGGTCTGATACTTGTCCCTGACCCACACCCGGAAGGCATCGTCGTCCGCCTGGGAATAGAACTCATCCACCTCGCAGTTCAGCTCGTTGTCGATCTGCCAGCCAATGATGGCCGGGTGCTGCCCATAGTGGATTGCCAGCTGCTCCACGATGCGGGCGCACAGCTGCTGGTACACCGGCGAATTGTAATTATAATGCCTGCGCAGGCCGTGGCGGTAAAGCACGCCCTCCTTGGTGGCATTGAGTACCTCCGGGTACTTTTCCGTGAGCCAGGCCGGCGGCGTGGCCGTGGGGGTGGAGAAAATGACCTGCATCTCCTCTTCCACACACAATGCCAGGAAGCGATCGAAGAAATCGAAGGTGAACTCCCCCTCGTTTTCCTCAAACTTGCTCCAGGCAAACTCAGCCACGCGAATCACCGTGATCCCGGCTTTTTTCATGCGCTGCAAATCGCTGCGCCAAAGGGATTCATCCCATTGCTCAGGATAATAGCACACGCCCATGGTCAGCGCAGGCCAGCAAAACTTCTGTGCTTGTCTCATGCTTTTTCTCCTTCTCCCCACCAGGGGGCTGTCAGGCCGTTTTCACAACGCCCTTCATTTTCCACTTGCCGCCGAAATAGCGGATCAGGCACACCACGGCATTGGTCACCCAGGTGGCGCCGGTAGTATACCACACGCCCCAGCAGCCCACCGCCGGGAAGCTCATCAGGATCAGCGTATAAACCACGCGGCAGGCGATCTCCGTGAACGCGTTGATCAAAGAGAACAGCGTATCACCGCAGCCGTTCAGGAAGGCGCGGGTGATCAGCGTAATGGCCAGGCCCAGGTAGCACGGTGCGGTGAAGGTCAATGCCCTGCCGCCGATGTCGATCACATCCTGCTCCTTCACAAACAGGCGGGTGATCTCCCCGCCAAAGAGGAAGGCCACGGGGATCAGCACGATGCACACCGCAAAGGCCGAGAACAGCATCTGCCAATGGGCGGACTTGACGCGGTCGATCTTCCCTGCGCCGATGTTCTGCCCGGCAAAGATGCTCAGCGCTGATCCCAGCGCATTGAAGAAGGTCATGGCAAAGTCGTCCACGCGCTTGGTGACGGTGTTGGCAGCGATGACCGTATCGCCAAAGGAATTGACATAGCCCTGCACCACCAGCACCGAAATGGTCACCACCGAGGACTGCAGCGCCAGCGGAACACCCAGCCGCAGGGACTTGATGATGATCTCCCTATCAAGCCGGAAGGTACTCTTGGAAAAGCAGAAATACTCGTTGCGCCGATTCACGTACATAAACAGCGCAACAGCGGAGATGGCCTGGGAGATCACGGTGGACAGCGCCACCCCCAGCACCTCCATGTGGAAATAGATCACAAAGAGCAGATCCAGCACGATGTGCAAAAGGCTGGAAGCAATGAGGAAAAACAGCGGCGTTCTGGAATCGCCCAGCGCGCGGAGGATCATGGACAGGCCGTTGTAGAACGCCGTTGCGATCACGCCCAGGCAGGTCACCCGCATATACACCACAGCATCCGCCATGATGTCCTCCGGCGTACCCAGCAGCCGCAAAAGCGCCGGAGATCCCACCAGCCCCAGCAGGCTCAGCGCCGAGGCGATGGTACCCAGGATCACCATGGCGTTGTTGATCACCGCCTGCACATTCCGGTGATCCTTAGCGCCATAGAACTGGGCCACCAGAATGCCAAGACCCGTGGCAAAGCCCAGGCTCAGCGATACGAACAGATAGCTGGGCGTTGCACAGGCGCCCACCGCAGCCAGGGCGCTCTTGCCCACATAATTGCCCACCACAATGGAGTCCACCAGATTGTAAAACAGCTGGAACAGGTTGCCAATAAACAGCGGCAGCGCAAACCGGATCATCAGGCTGAAGGGATTCCCTTCCGTCATGTCCCCCTGCCACCGCCTGTCCGAAGCCTCCACCCGTTTCTTTTTTATGATACCCTTCAGCATAAATCCTTCTCCTGACCTTTTCTACAACAATCATGCCTGCCGTCACAGCTCTCTGCTGCGGCGCATGGCCCATTTTACACAGAGTATTATAATTGATAAAACACGGGCAGTAAATGACAAATTCAATGATTTTTCACCCCATTGAGAACATACTGGTGTTCATGCTCAATTCACCCGGCGGTGCTATGCTTCCATCATCACAGAAAGGATGATGACCAATGAAGCAGCTCCATGACAAACGGATGAACTACGCCAGCCTGTTCTGGGTATTCATGGCAGGCAGCGTGCTGGGATTTATTGTCGAGGGCCTGTGGTGCGTGCTGCGCAAGGGCGCATGGGAAAACCATGTGGCCACGGTGTGGGGACCGCTGTGCCTGGTATATGGCGTGGGGGCGGTGGCTATTTATGTCATGGCCATGGTCGCCTGCGGGTGGCGGCCAACAAAGCAGTTCATGATGTGCGCCCTGGCCGGAACGGTGGTGGAATACTTCACCAGCCTCTTTCAGGAGATTTTTTTCGGCTCCCGCTCCTGGGATTACAGCCAGCATTACATCCATCTCAACGGCCGCGTCAGCCTGCGCATGGCGCTGATGTGGGGTGCGCTGGGGCTGTGCTTCATCCGCTGGGTGCTGCCTGCACTGCAAGCCGCCCTCGGCCATATGCAGGGGCAGGGCTGGCACCTGGCCTGTGCAGCGCTGTCCTGCTGGCTGGTGGTCAACCTGCTGGTCACCGGCGCTGCCCTTGGCCGCTGGAAGGAGCGCCAGGCAGGCGAATCCCCCAGCAACCGCGTGGAAGTATCCCTGGACGAGCGCTTCCCCAACGCCCGCATGGAAACCCTCTTCAACAACATGACCTTCCACTGACTCCTGCCCTACCGCCGCCAGTCATATCCGTTCCCAGAAAAACATAAATAATGCAGGATTGGGGTTGCCATCCTGCAAATTGGGCAGTAAAATAAGTGTCGAACAGCGAAACTGTGATACTGAAAGGAGATTACCACCATGAGCGATTATGCCCAGAGAGTTTTGGACGACCTGAAAGTCCGTTATGCCAGCGAGCCTGAGTTCCTCCAGGCCGCCACCGAGATCCTGACCACCCTGAAGCCCGTTATCGACAAGAATGCCGACAAGTATGAGAAGGTCGGCCTGCTGGAGCGCTTTGTGGAGCCTGAGCGCATCATCTCCTTCCGTGTGCCGTGGATCGACGACCAGGGCAAGGTGCAGGTCAACCGCGGCTACCGCGTTCAGTACAACAGCGCCATCGGCCCCTACAAGGGCGGCCTGCGCTTCCATCCCAGCGTCAACCAGTCCATCCTGAAGTTCCTGGGCCTGGAGCAGATCCTCAAGAACTCCCTGACCGGCCTGCCCATGGGCGGCGGCAAGGGCGGCGCGGACTTCGACCCCCGCGGCAAGTCCGACATGGAAGTGATGCGCTTCTGCCAGAGCTTCATGACCGAGCTGCAGAAGCACATCGGCGCTGATACCGACGTGCCTGCCGGCGACATCGGCGTGGGCGCCCGCGAGATCGGCTACCTCTTCGGCCAGTACAAGCGTCTGCGCGACGAATTCACCGGCGTGCTGACCGGCAAGGGCCGTCCCTACGGCGGCTCCCTGATCCGTCCCGAGGCCACCGGCTTCGGCGCTGTGTACTACACCGTTGAAATGCTCAAGACCTTCGGCGAGGACATCAAGGGCAAGACCTTTGCGGTTTCCGGCTTCGGCAACGTGGCCTGGGGTACTGCCCTGAAGGTCACCGAGCTGGGCGGCAAGGTCGTCACCATCTCCGGCCCCGACGGCTACATCTACGATGCTGACGGCATCAACACCCCCGAGAAGATCAACTACCTGCTGGAAATGCGCGCCTCCTGCCGCGACAAGGTGCAGGACTATGCTGACAAGTTCGGCGTTCCCTTCTTCGCCGGCAAGAAGCCCTGGGAAGTCAAGGTGGACGTGGCCATGCCCTGCGCTACCCAGAACGAAGTCCGTCTGGAAGATGCCAAGAACATCGTAGCCAACGGCACCAAGTACTACGTTGAGGTTTCCAACATGCCCACCACCCTGGACGCTGTGGAATACCTGCGCGAGAACGGCGTTGTGGTCGCTCCCTCCAAGGCTGTGAACGCCGGCGGCGTTGCCGTGTCCGGCCTGGAAATGAGCCAGAACGCCATGCACTACAGCTGGACCGCTGAGGAAGTGGACGCCAAGCTGCAGCAGATCATGAAGGGCATCTACGAGGCCTGCTACAATGCCTCCAAGGAATACGGCATGGAAGGCGACCTGATCGCCGGTGCCAACATCGCTGGCTTCCTGAAGGTTGCCGACGCCATGATGGCTCAGGGTGCGGTGTAATCCATTCAATACCACGGAGCTGCTCTGTTCATTGGAGCAGCTCCTTTTTTCAAAGGAGAAGCTATGCTGTATCAGACAAAGGAAGCCCGGGTGCAAGTGGGTAACACCTTCATGGACTATGCCGCCTTCGGCACCGGAAGCAAAGCCTTGCTGCTCATCCCCGGCCTGAACCTGCGGGGCGTGAAGGGTGCCGGGCTTTCCCTGGCCTGGATGTATCGCTGCTTCGCCAAGGACTACCGCGTATATGTGTTTGACCGCAAGGCGCAGATCGACGCGGGCTGCACCATCTGGGATCTGGCCGATGATATCGCCCAGGCCATGGCGGCACTCCACATCGCCAGCGCTGATGTGATCGGCATATCCCAGGGCGGCATGATTGCCCAGGCGCTGGCCATCCGCCACCCGGCGCGAGTGACCAAGCTGGTGCTGGGCGTCACAGCGCCCCGGGTCAACCCAACCATTGAACGCGTGGTGGGCGGCTGGATCCACGCAGCAGAAAGCGTCGACTGGCGCACCATCAACCGCGAGAGTATCACCCTGGGCTATTCAGAAGCCTATGTGCGCCGCTATCGCCTGCTGCTGCCTTTGCTGGAACGCCTCGTCAAGCCTGCCGACGGCCAGCGCTTCGTCCGCCTGGCCAGCTCCATCCTCACATTCGATGCATGGGACAGGCTGACCGATATCCAATGCCCGGTGCTGGTGCTGGGCGGGAAGCAGGATAAGATCGTGACTGGCGAAGCCTCGCTGGCATTGGCCGAGAGGCTGAACTGTCCGGTGCATCTTTATGATGAACTCGGCCACGCCGCCTATGATGAAGCCAGGGACTTCAACCAGCGGATCATGGCATTTCTTTGCCCGGGCTGATGTTTTGCCGTTGCACTTTTCCCCCGCCTGTGCTATAATCTATCATGCTGTGCGCCCGTAGCTCAGTAGGATAGAGCGACCGCCTCCTAAGCGGTAGGCCGTGGGTTCGACTCCCGCCGGGCGTGCCAAAAGCACCCATTCCATGTGGAATGGGTGCTTTTCTCATTCTGCGGTATATTTTGTATCCGGCATCAGCGCAGGCTCCTCACACAGCGCCACGGGGCGCAGGGTGTGGATGCGCCGCACCTTCACCCAGTCCGGCGGGATGGGCTTGTGGGGGCAGTCGGCCGTTTCGTGGCCAAGATAGTCGTTGAAGATGTACAGCGGCGCAGCGTCAGTTTGCTGCTCCTGCACCGTCAGGCCGTCGATGGTCACGTTGGGCATATGGCAGGTGTAGCCAAAGTCGTGGGTGCCGCCGTTGTGGCCGCTGAACACCGCCCGGCGCTGGCTGCGGGGAAGCCAGGTGCAGTTGCGGATGGTCACGTCCCCGCGCCAGGTGCAGCCGTAATCCTCCCGCAGGTTCACAAAGGCGTCGCCATAGGCCTCGGTGTCCTCAATGAGGAAGCTGCCGTTGCCGATGGCGTTCAGGCATTGCCAGCCCAGGCGGCAGCGGCGCAGGGTGCAGTTGCTCACGCCCATATGGGCATCGAAGCGGGAAAAACAGCAGTCCTCAAAGATCAGGTCCCGGCAGAAATTGGTGCTGATCAGCCCCCAGTAGCGGCTGTCGTGGATATCGGTGGTCTGGGCGCAGCGGGCAAAGGTGATATCGGCGGTGCGGTCGGCGCGGATGTCATAGGACCCCATGGGAACGGGTAGCCCGGCGCTGCCGATGGTATCGTAAATGCGGTGCGCCGTGAAGGTGCAGTCCCGCACGGTGACCCGGGCGCAGTTTTCCAGCTGCACAAAGCCGATGTAGGGCGCGCCGTGATCCTTTTCGCCTGTCACAAAATGCGTGATGCCGCCCACCTCCACATTGGAGCGGGTGATGTGGATATTCCGGCTGTGGTAGTTGTATTTGGACTCCGCCTGGTTGGCGATGGTGGTGAACTCGCCGCCGGTGAGGGTGATGCGCTCCGCATCGATGGGATAGGCACAGATGCTGGTGATCTCATCAAAATCGAAGGACAGGGGCGAGGACAGCCTGCCGTCCGCTCCCAGCACAAACACATCCGTGCGGGGATGGCCGTTGTCCTGGTTCAGCCCTTTGCGGATGTAATCCATGTGCCGCTCATTTTTCACGATCACAAACAGGTCGCAGCCGTGGGGATTGTTCAGCTGGATCTGACCATCATGCATGGTGACCACATCCAGGGGCAGGGGCTGCTGCGCCGATGCCACGCGGAAGATGGGCGCGGTGATGCATTCACAGTCCACATCGTCAATGATGAACTTCGCTCCCGTCCAGTCCACGCTGGTCTGCACGGTGGCCGTCAGCCCCTTGGGAGAAAGATAGTAAGCAGCACCCGGCTTAGCCTTCACCGGCAGATGCAGCCGGTTGGCCTCGGCGTGCGCCGCCACGATAGCGGGCAGGTCGTCGGCCACGCCATTGCCCACCGCACCGAACATTTCATAGGTGATATACGAGGACATAAGCAGCCTCCTTCATATGGTAACGTGTCATTTGCCCGCATTATAGCACGAAAAAGCAGCACCCCGCAAGGTGCTGCCTTTCATTAGATGTAAAGCTTGTACTCGCCCGCCAGCATCAGCAGGCAGAAGAAGTACAGGCAGTTGTCGTAGTAGCGGCGCTTGCCCTTGCGCATGGGTGTGTTCCAGAAATTGCGCAGGTACTCGTCCGCATAGGGGCTTTCGCTGGCAATGGACGCAGCGCCCAGCACGGCGGTGATGGCCACCGGGTGCATGGCGGGTTCGTCGTGAGCGGTGCCGTCCAGGTCGTAGGCGGCGTAGTCCGCTTCCGCAATGCCATGGAAGAAGTTCTGCAGCCGGGTGGCGATGGCCGCCAGCTCCTTGCTGCCGCCAAACCACAGGTGGTTGAGGGCAATGTTCATCACCACGCGGTAGGCATCGGAATAGTAGGCGTAGGGTTTGCCGAACATCAGCCTGGGGGTGCCGTCGTATTCCGCGTATTCAGGACTCATGCCCGTTTCCGGATGGGCGCTGAACACCAGATACTCCCGGCTGGCCTGGGCCGCGGCCTTCCAGAAGGGGCGATCGCCCTCGTCGGCCTTCAGGGCAAACAGCTCGTAGAAATGGGGCAGGTGGTAGCTGGGATCGGAATAGGGCGTTTCCGGCACAAACTTGATGAAGTGGTTCTGCCCATCCCACATGGGGTCGCCGCCCTCCACCATCTCGTGCTGGTGGACGCAATGCCGCAGGATGTCCTGACCCTGGGCGGTATAGTTGTAGATGCCCTTGCCATCGCCCCAGCGGGCGGCAGCCATGAACAGCGCCATGGCGAAGTACTCCTCGCCGTCAGGGGCGGGGCCTTCGGCATTGTGCGTGCCGTCCAGCTGCACCGACCAGGCGAAGTAGCCCTCGTACTTGCCCGTCTCGTGGTGCATATACCGCTTGGCAAAGCACCACAGCTTGTCGAACAGATCCTGGCGATCCATCTGCACGGCCATCATCATGCCATAGCTCATGCCCTCGGTGCGGGCGTCGATGTTGCCGGTGTCCTCCATGCAGCCGCTGTCCGCGTCCACATCGTGGTAGAACTTTTCCTCCGGGTCAAAGAAGATGGTGTTGAAGGTCTCCTGCACCCTGGCGCGGGCTTCTGCATCGCTGATGCCAATGCGGGCAAACCAGTTGGGGTAGGTCATGCGTGCTTCTCCTTTACCATGTCAGCGGATAATCTTCCACCGCAAACTGCAAGGCGCTGCCGTTTTCCCGCAGGGTGTTCAGAATGCTGTCCACCGCAGTAGCCTTGTCCAGCAGGGAGGGAGTGAAGTCGTTTCTGTCGGTGCGGCTGGAAATGCGGATGGGCAGGATGCGGAAGCCGTCTGCCTCCACCACGCCATCCCGCATACGGAAGCGGGTCTGGAAGATGTAGCTGCTCATGTCGCTGGGCTTGTCCTCCCCGGTGTAGCAAAAGCTGCCCAGGGAATAGCAGATGTAGGCGCCCTTGTAATACTCAATGGGCTGAATGCGGCGGCTGCGGTGGCCCAGCACCAGATTGGCGCCGCTGTCCACCGCCAGGCGACCCAGCAGCACCTGCTGTTCATCGGGGGTATAGGCATTCTCCCTGCCCCAATGGAAGCTGACGACCACAATGGGATACTGGGTCTTGGCGGCAGCCACGTCCTGGGGGATGCGGCTCACCACCCGGTCGAAGTCCTCCAGGCAGGAGTAGCTCAGCATGGCCACCTGGACGCCCTTGATCTCCTTCACGCCCACCTCGGCGTTCTGGGCGTAGGCAATGCCTGCCAGGCTCAGAGCCTGCTTCAGCTCCTGCTGGGCAGTTTCATCCAGGGCAAGCACACCGTCGTTCCCCAGGGACACCGCCTCCACGCTGCCCTGCGCCAGCATCTCAGCAGATGCAGCGCTTTCCAGGTTGATGAGGGTCACATCGTCCTGCATCAGCGTTTCGCGAATGTTCCGCAGGGGGAAGTGGATGTTGCCGTTCTGCTTGGTCAGCTCCGCATCGTAGAGATCGCCGCTCAGCGCCAGATCGCCGGCAGCCGACAGGGTGATCAGGATGGACCCATCCGGCTCGTAGATGGAGGCTTCCTCCTCTTCCACGGCGTTTTGCGGCTCCGGTGTGGGCTGTACGATGGTTTTTTCCACCACCTCGGGCTTCACATTGGAGAGGATGTCCTCCATGGAGAACTCCTCGTCCTCGGCGGCGGCGCAGCCGGTCAGCGCCAGCAAAAGCGCCAACAGCAGCAATAGGTACTTACGCATGGTTTCCTCCGTTTGCTTACAGGGTGGCCATGTAGTCGGCCATCTTGTCCAGGGCAATGTTCAGCTTATCGATGGCCGTGGCATAGCTACAGCGGATGTGACCTTCGCCACAGGGGCCAAAGGCCGTGCCAGGCACGCAGGCCACCTTCTGTGCATTCAGCAGCCCTTCGCAGAAATCCTCGCTGGTCATGCCGGTTTTCTTGATGGACGGGAACACATAGAACGCGCCCAGCGGCTCGAAGCACTCCAGACCCATGCTGCGGAAGCCATCCACCATCAGTCGGCGGCGGCGGTCATAGCTTTCCCGCATATGGATCACGTCTTCATAGTTGCGCTCACGGCCGGAGCGCAGCGCCTCCAGCGCCGCCACCTGACCCTGGCGCGGTGCGCACAGGATGCCGTACTGGTGGATCTTGTTCAGCACGCTGATGATCTCCGCAGGGCCGCAGATGTAGCCCACGCGCCAGCCCGTCATGGCAAAGGACTTGCTGAAGCCGTTGATGGTCAGCGTGTAGTCCCACATGCCCGGCAGGGAGGCAAAGGAGACGTGCTGCAATCCGCCGTAGGTCAGCTCGGAGTAGATCTCATCGCTGATGACCATGATGCCGGTCTCCCGCACCACCTGGGCCAGGGCCTCCAGGTCGCTTTTCTCCATGATGCCGCCGGTGGGGTTGTTGGGATAGGGCAGAATCAGCGCCTTGGTGCGGGGGGTTATGGCCGCGCGCACCTTGTCCGGCGTGAGGCGGAAGTTGGTCTCCTGGGTGGTTTCCACACCCACGGGCTTGCCACCGGCAAAGATCACGCTGGGGCTGTAGGACACATAGCTGGGTTCCGGCACCAGCACCTCATCCCCCGGAGCCACCAGCGCACGGAGCGCCACGTCGATGCTCTCGCTGGCGCCCACGGTGACCAGGATCTCGGTCTCCGGGTTGTAGCAGGTCTGGTAGCGATGCTCCAGATACCAGCTGATCTCCTTGCGCAAAGGCAGCAGGCCACGGTTGGGGGTATACTGGGTCTCGCCATCCACAATGGAGTTGATGGCAGCGTTGCGGATATGATAGGGGGTCACAAAGTCCGGCTCGCCCACACCCAGGGAGATAGCATCCTTCATGGTGGAGGCCAGGTCGAAAAAGCGACGGATACCGCTGGGCGGCACAGCAGCGATATCAGGATTCAGATAGCGATCGTATTTCACGGGCTGATCACCAACCGGTTATCAGATTTCTCCGTATCGAAGATCACGCCCTCCTCCTTGTAGCGCTTGAGGACAAAGCTGGTGGCCGTGCCGGTGACCATTTCCAGCGTGGAGAGCTTGTCGGAAACAAACATGGCCAGTTCCTTCAGGGTGCGGGCTTCCACCAGCACCAGCAGGTCATAGGCGCCGCTCATCAGGTAGACGCTCTTGACCTCTTCAAAACGGTAGATGCGCTTGGCCACGGCGTCAAAGCCCATGTCGCGCTGGGGAGTGACCCGCACCTCGATCATGGCCTCCACCCGCTCGCGGTCAGTCAGATCCCAGTTGATGGTGGGAGAATAGCGCAGAATGATGCGTTCCTTCTCCATGTTGTCGATGGCTTCAGCCACCTCGGTCACCGTGGCGCCGGTCATGATGGCCAGCTTTTCCAGGGGCAGACGGCAGTCTTCCCGCAGGATCTCCAGCAGATCCATATCAAGCTTCGTCAAAAAGGATCTCCCCTTTCCCAATATCGAATAGTTTCACAGATAACATTTTACACTACCAGCGCCCGCGATGCAAGAGCGTTGCGCAAACCAAAACATCTCATGTGCAAAAACTCTTTTCATTTTGGTTCATGTATGCTACAATAGACTAAAGTATACAATAGAGCGAAGGGAGCGGGTGTATCCATGCAGCATATGCCGGGCTGGTTCAAAGCCGTGTTCACCGCGGTGATGTTCCTCACCTGCGCCGTGCTTGCGTGGTTTGCCGCCTCCCAGTACGAGCTTCGTTTTCAGGTGGCCGACCTGACCCTCAGCCTGGACACCAGCCGCCAGCGCGAGGTGAAGCAGCAGTATGAATACAACCAGGTGTCTGCCGAGCTGCCCGTGGTGCTTGCCCAGGTAGCCGACATGGAACCCCTGGCCGCCGCTGCCGTGGCCACCGAGACCGACCTGCGCGCCCAGCGCAAGGCCCTGCGCAGTGAAAATGCCGCCCTGCTGGAGCAGGCGGAAGCCCTTCAGGCCGAGGTAGCTGCCCTGAAGGAGCAGGAAGCCGCCCTGCTGGCCGAGGTGGAAGTGCTGCGTTTGCAGGAACAGCAGTTGAAAGAGCAGCTGCAATAAAAGTGGATTCAACACGCATGGCGTGTGATCAATCGTTATCAAAATTGAAAAAGGAGGTTTCCCCTATGTCCCAGACCAAGAAAAAGCCCATTGAACTCATCATCCTGTGCGTTTGCCTGCTGGCTGCCGTGATCCTGTGCGTTTCCCTGTTCTCCACCCGCGCCAACCTGCAGGAGCAGGTGAACACCCTCACCGCCGACCTGGCCGCCAGCCGCACCCAGTGGGAAACCACCGCTGCTGAAAAGGAGACCCTGCAGGCCAGCCTGACCGAGGCTGAAAACGCCCTGAAGGAAGCCACCACCTCTCTGGAAGAAGCCACCGCCAAGTCTGCCACCCTGGAGACCCAGGTTGCTGACCTGACCACCGCCAACACCGACGCGGCCACCGCCCTGGAGACCGCCAACACCGCCAAGACCGAGGCCGAGGGCAGCATCGCCGCCCTGACCGCCGAGAAGGCCACCCTGGAAGCCTCCATCGCTGACCTGACCGCTCAGGTCGAAGCCGCCGCCACCAAGGCTGCCGAGCAGGATGCCGCCATCGCCACCCTGACCGCTGACAAGGCTGCCCTGGAGACCTCTGTGGCCACCCTCACCGAAGAAAAGACCACCCTGGAAGCCTCCGTGGCCGACCTGACCACCAAGAGCGAGACCGTTTCTGCCGCCCTGACCGAGGCCGAGACCGCCCTCACCGCCGCCCAGACCGAGGCCGCTGCCGCCGCCACCGAGCTGACCGCTGTGAAGGCCGAGCTGGAGACCGCCAAGGCCGACCTGGAAGCTGCCAACACCGAGCTGGCCGCCTACGAAGAGGCTGAAGAGCTCGAAGCCAAGTACGCCCCCAAGACCATCACCAAATAAAACAAAACATCCATTTGGGACAAAACGCAACATGATTTCGGTCATGTTGCGCTTTTCTATTGCATTTTTTCTTTTTTTCGTTATGATATAGCTAACAGCTCATCGTTTATACACAATCTCAAAATCATCCGCGTCAAAATCCGCAAGGAGGTTATCGCAAATGGACAAGAAGCTCAATGCCCGGCTGCCGGATGGCACCATGTTCGACTTCTGGGAGAAGGACTGCACCTGGACCCAGACCCTTTATGTGGACTGTAATGCTGCTAACGCTTCCGATACCAACGACGGCAGCGAGGCCGCGCCCTTCAAGACCATCAACGCCGCCGCCCGCATCGCCACCCCCGGCACCCGGGTGCGCATCCACGCCGGACTGTACCGCGAGTGCGTCCAGCCTGCCCGGGGCGGCACCGATGCGGAGCATATGATCTCCTACGAGGTCTATGGCGATGGCGAGGTCATTATCCGCGCCTCCGAGCAGGTGACGGACTTCGCCCCCAGCACCGGCTGGCAGCTCACCCGGGGCAAGCACCGCGACCTGGAGCTGCCCAACGCCAGCATCTGGATGCACGAGCTGGAGCCGGATATGTTCCGGGGCTACAATCCCTTCTGCGCCATCAACCTGATCCACGACAGGCTTTTCATTGAATATGAAAAGACCGATATGCTCCCCTACCTCAACCGCCGCGGCTGCATCTTTGTGGACGGCGTACCCATGAAGCAGGTGGCGTTGTACAACCACATGGCCGACGAGGAAAACACCTACTGGGTGGAAGCCAACGGCCAGACCATCCACTTCCGTCTGAAGGACGGCGACAAGCCGGAGAACCACCGCATCGAGATCACCGTGCGTGAGCAATGCTTTGCGCCCAGGAAGCCCTTCCTGAACTACATCCGTGTGAAGGGGCTGATCTGCGAACACGCCGCCACCGGCGCGCCGGTCCCCCAGCGGGGTTCCATCTCCTGCAACCGCGGCCACCATTGGATCATCGAGGACTGCCAGGTGAACTGGGCCAACACCCTGGCCATGGACATCGGCAACGAGTGTTGGCACCGGGAGATCCTGCCTGATCAGCAGATCGGCTACACGGTGGTGCGCAACTGCACCATCCGTGATGCAGGCGTGTGCGGCATCGCGGGCATCTACGCCGTGCATGTGCTGGTGGAGGGCTGCGAGATCGTCGGCACCGGCTGGCAGCACATGGAGCTGAGCTGGGAGGCCGCGGGCATCAAGCTGCATGACACGGTGAACAGCCTCTTCCGCAACAACGTCATCCGCCACACCTACTGGGCCGACCACCTGTGGCTGGACTGCAACAACGTAAACACTCGCATCACCGGCAATGTGTTCATGGACGGTATCAACCAGCGCGAGGCCATCTTCATCGAATGCACCCGCGACGGCGTGAACCTGATCGACAACAACATCATCTGGGGTGTGGACGGTCGCTTTGACCCGGCCAAGATCCCCGTGGAGCCTGGCTCCACCGGCTGGTACAAGATGGTGGAAAACGATGCGGTGAACGGCTACGGCATCTACTGCGAAGGCACCGACCGCCTGCAGATCATGCACAACCTCATCGGCGAATGCCGCTATGGCGGCTACTACGCCAAGCCCGTGGGCTTCCGCCTGGGCGCAGGCGGCAACGACCGTGGCGGCACCTCCCGCAAGGCCAATATCCGCAACAATATCTTCTACAATTGTGCCGAGTCCGCCATCACCTTCCCCACCGAGGACAACCAGGCCGAGGGCAACCTCTATGTGGGCATGACCGGCGGCTACCTGCGGGTGATGTACCCCGCGCCGGAGGTCTGCCTGCACCTGGCTGCCTGGCAGGAGTTCCTGGGCTTTGACATGAACGGCCAGAATGCCTGGTTCGACATCACGTTCGAGGACGGCATAGTGCGCTTTGCTCCCGCCACCCGCCGCCAGCCCAAGCTGCCCGACGGCATGAAGAAGATCGGCTACATCGCCGATCCCGCCGCTGTGGGCGAGGTGGAGGCCATCCCCATGGCCAACAC
This sequence comes from Clostridia bacterium, assembly GCA_017936765.1. GTDB lineage: Bacteria > Bacillota > Clostridia > Christensenellales > Aristaeellaceae > UBA11524. The sequence continues at coordinate 147,702 of JAGBEX010000004.1, read as the reverse complement.
GGATTTCTACGGCAACGACCGTGCCGGTCAGCCCGTGCTGCCGGGCCCGTTCACGGATATCTGCCAGGAGTGGGAAATCTGACCCCTTGCACAAAAATCGCCCTCAGGATAGTTCTACATCCTGAGGGCGATTTGTTTTACCAGGTATATTCGTACTTGCCGCTGCTCACCACCAGCGGGAATTCCTTCCCCGGCAGATACACCGTGCCGGTGCAGCCCGCAGGAACGGCGATCTCCCAATGGATCGCCCCATCCCGGCGCGCCCAGCGGCTGCTCACCGTGCCGCGCACCGTGTGCAGCTCAGCGCCTGCATCCGGCGCTTCTTTCGGGAAGGACGGCCGGAAGATGATGTTCCGCCAGCCGGGAGCCGTCTCATCCGGCAGAATACCCGCCAGGTGGCGGTAGAGGCTCACCACGGCGCTGCCGTTCATGGGGTGATTCATGGCGGCCATTTCAGCCATGAAGTCGTTGTCGCCCAGCTTCTCCCAGCGTTCCCACACGGTGGTGGCACCGTTTGCCAGCATGAATCCCCAGCTGGGGTACTCCGTCTGGCTCAGCAGGTGCCAGGCCAGGTCGTCCTCACCCAGGCGGAACAGCACCTCAATGGCGAAGCGGGTGCAGATATTGCCGGTGGTCAGGTGGCCGCCGTGGCGCTGGATGTCCTCCCGCAGGTGGCGCAGCACACCGGGGATGTGCTTGTCCTCCACCAGCCCGAAGTACAGCGGGATGATGTTGGCCGCCTGGGAGTCCGCACCGTAGTATTCCTCGTCCTCATGGAAGAAGGTACGGGTGAAGTCCGCCTTCACCTGCTCGGCCTGCTTGAGCCAGCTTCGCTCGTCCTCTTCCCGGCCCAGCACACGGGCCATCCTGGCCAGCAGCGTGCAGTCGAAATAGAGGAAGCCGGTACTCATTAGCAGCGGCGGGGTGATGGTGGACAGCGCGCCGCCGCCGGTGGAGGTGTGGTCGGTGCCAGCCACAGGGGCAGCCCAGTCGCCCATGGAGGAGAAGCGCACCACGCCCTGGCGGGAGTTCTTCATCAAATAGCGCACCCAGCGGGCATTGGCCTCGTAGTTTTCGCGGATGATGCGGTCATCGCCATAATGCAGATACAGGTTCCAGGGCAGCAGCAGGAAGCTGCCGCTGACCGGGTCTGCCGGGCGGAAGCCATAGCGCAGGAAGGGCGCGGTATCGGTGATGGCACCGGTGACCTTGCCCTGGGTGTCCCGGATGTCCCGCAGCCACTTGGCATAGAGCTGGTAGAGCCGGAAGCCGTACATGGCGCCCTCGTTGCGGACGGTCATATCGTTGAGCCAGCCCAGGCGCTCGTCACGCTGGGGGCAATCGGTAGGCACGCCGTGGAGGTTGCTTTCCTCCGTTTGCCGCACCATATCGTAGAAGCCCTGCACAATGGGGTGGCTGCTGTGGAAATCGCCAATGCGCTCCACCCCGGAGCGAACGATGCACCCGGTGAACATGCCGGGCTCCGGCTTCCCCTTCAGGCCGAAGATCTGGGCATAGCGGAAGCCGTGGTAGGTGAAGCGGGGTTCCCATTCCTCCACGCCCTCACCCTTGAGGATGTAGGTGTCCACAGGCCGTGCGCGGCGCAGGCTGGTGGTGTCCACGCTGCCATCAGGACGCACCATTTCGGCGGTCTTGATGGTGATCTCCTGTCCCGCCTCGCCAGAAATGCGCAGCCGCAGCCAGCCAGCGAAGTTCTTGCCAAAGTCCAGCGTCCAGCTGCCTTCGGGGGCAGGGATGATCTCCCGGATGGGCATTTTCCCCACCACGCGGATGGGTTCCAGCAGCTGGGAGCGCAGCACGCCCTCCGGCGGCTCCTTTTCCACGGGGAAGGACCAGCTGCTCTCGTCATAGCCAGGCTTGTCCCAGCCGGGCAGCTCCTTGCGGGCATCGTAGATCTCACCATTGTAGATGCTGTTGTACACCACAGGCCCATCGGTGGTGAAGCGCCAATCATCGGCATCGGAATACAGCCATTCCACCTCACCGTCGGCATACTCCAGCATCAGCTGCAGGGCAAACAGGCTGTCGCCCCAGCCCACGCCGTCCTCCGCTTCACGCAAGGAGCGCCAGCCCAGGCCGGTCATAATGCCCAGGGCGTTGCTGCCCTGCTGCACCAGGTGGGTGATATCGTAGGTAGCGTAGTACAGGGACTTATCGTAATCCGCAAAGGTGTTGTTCAGCACGGAATCATCCGGCTTGCAGCCATTCACCGTCAGCACATTGTAGTTGGGCGAGGCCACAAAGGCCGCCGCAGCCCGCACAGGCTTCTTCGCCGTCCACTCGTGGCGGTAGAGGTAGCACTTGGCGTCGATGCGGATGCCGCCCACCCAGCCAGCCCGCCAGCTGTCCTCCGGCAGAAGGCCCATGGTGAAGCGCGCCTCCTGGGAGGCGGCCTCCCCCGCCTCCGTGCGCAGGGTTACCTGCCACAGGTAGGTGCGGCCGCTGTGCAGGGGCGCGCCGCCGTAGAGGATGCGCCCTTCGTCCGGCACAAAGCCGCTGTCCCACAGGATGTCCTCCACGCCTGCCTGACGCAGGGTGATGCGGGCAGCCTCCGGGGTGATCTCCGGCGCATCCGTGTACCAGGTGAGCAGCGGCGCAGCGCTGTCCACGCCGGTGGGATCAAGCATATATTCGCAAAGCAGATGGATCTTCATGGCCATCACCTTTCATCAGAGCAGCTGCTCGTATTCGTTGCACAGGGGGATCTCCACCGGCACGTCCTCCTCCACGGGGATGAACCGCGGCCGGGGATCCTCGAAATAATTGTCGATGTTGTCATTATTGATGGAGGACACCTCGCCCACGATGAGGTCGCCGCAGCCGGGCTTGGGGGTAAAGAGATGATACAGACCAGGATAGATGGTCATGCTGTTGCCCCGGGTGATCTCCACCTCGGTGCCTGCGGGGACATAGCTTTCGATGCCGTCACAAAGGATGCGCACATCCCCGGTGCGGTCAACGGTGCCGTCCGGCAGGGAGTTGTAGACCTTGATCAGCAGCACGCCGCCGCCACGGTTGATGATGTCCTCGGTCTTCTGGGCGTGGTAGTGGTTGGGCAGCACCTGGCCCTCCTTCATCATGATCAGCTTTTCCGCATAGGGGCAGCCCGCAGAGCCATCCAGCAGGCCGTTGCGGATGGTGAACAGCACCGCGCCCATCTGGGTGAAGTCCTCATGGCCGAAGGTGGTCACGTCCCAGCCCCGCATGGTTTTGATGATGGTGCCTGCCTCCTGCTTATGGGCTTGCCAGTCCTGCAGGCTCCAGTCGGCAAACATGGGCAGCGCAAAACCGCTGTCTGCCAGCAGCTCCTTGGCCCAGTGGATCGCCGATTGAATTTCAGATCGCTTCATAAGTATGCTTTCCTCCATTTTCCGTCAGTATGAAATTGTCCAAATCTTGTTGGTTTCATATTATGCAGCAAGACGCATCCTGTCAATATGGAAAATTCTTTTCTCAATACGGACAAATATATGTCGCTTGACAAAGCCCAAGCCATTGGGTACACTTGTTTCAACATCAAGGAGCGCACAACTACATACCTTCCTTAAAGGAGGCTTCTCTTATGGAGCGCGGCATTTATTTTGACGGTTGGTTCAAAAACGAGCATTGCTACCACCCCAGCCTTCCCGCCCGCCGCCAGCAGATGCTGGACGAATTGGAAATGTACCACGGCACGGTGCTGACCTGGGCTGGCATGGGCGGCGGCAGCATTTCCCTGCCCTATCTGCACCACGAGGCCTTTGGCCCGGTGGATCCCCGGATGCAGATGTACGGCTACATGAACGACAGCGACTTTGTGGCCGAGTGCAACAAGCGGGGCATCAAGCTCTTCGGCATCGTGTTTGAGGTGCAGGGCTGGGAATATCCCGTGGTGATGGACAAGGACGGCCACATCGTGCGCATGAACAAGCGTGCCGAGATGGAAGGTCACGACTGGTACGGCCTGCGGGAGTTCAGCCAGGACAAGTGGTCCAACGCCTTCCCCACCAGCCTGAAGGACTACTACCCCGACGGCATCCGGGACGAGGAAGGCAACCTGGTCACCGACCTGTGGGAGGAATGCGCCACCCGTGATATGCACGGCAACGCCATCCACGCCCAATGGGTGGAGGTGAAGAATCACGAAGAGACCTGCTACCAGATGTGCCGCAACAACGCCGTGTGGCGGGAGTACCTGAAGAAGATCATCATGCTCATGATCGACGCGGGCGTTCCCGGCGTGCAGCTGGACGAGTGCGAGCTGCCCATGACGGCCATCTCCTCCGGCGGCTGTTTCTGCAAAAGCTGCATGAAGCTCTTCAACGCCTACCTGAAGGAGCGCAAGGCCGCAGGCCTCCTGGGCGCGGAGTGGGACGGCATTGATCTGGAAACCTTCCACTATGGCGAATACCTGAAGGAACACAACTGCACCTATCCCCAGGGCGCGCCCTTCTACAAGGACTACTGGGAGTTCCAGGTGCGACATATGCGGAAGTACTTTGGCGAGCTGGCGGATTTCGCCCGCCAGTACGGCAAGGAGAAGTATGGCCGGGACATTCTGGTCTCCGGTAACTTCTATAACATGCAGCCCGCCTATTACCCCATTGAGAACAAGGTGGATATTGTGGTGACGGAAATGGATCATACCCTGTTCCGCCAGCCCTACTACTATCGCTTCTGCTCCGGCTTCGCCCCCGGCAAGCCTGTGATCATTGCCGAGAACCCCTATGGCGGCATCATCCCCAAGCTGCTCACCATGCTGGACGAGGGCAAGGGCTACGACCTGTATCGCATCTTCCTGCTGGAAGCCTCCATGTATGGCTGCAACATGTCCATCCCCTATGGCGGCTGGATGGGCAACACCATCCGGGATTCCTTCTGGGCGCCCCGGGAACTGACCACCGGCGTGCAGGACTTCCTCTACCAGCACGAGAACTTCTACCCCTGCACCAAGTCGAAGGGCGCGGCGGTGCTATATTCCTACGGCAGCTACTACTGGCGCGACTCCAACAAGGGCAGCGGCGCCAACGGTATGCAGGATTCCTACGAGAACCTGATGGACGCCACCTCCGTCACCTGGGTGGATCCCGACCTGAAGCCCGTCCCCTTCTGGGATGTGCTGCGCGCCATGAGCGACCGCAACGCCCAGTATGATACCCTGATGCTGCCCGATGGCGATTTCCGCCCGGATGATTTCGCCGCCGATCGCCTGGAGGGCTACCCCCTGGTGATCGTACCCGACGCCTATGTGCTGACGGAGAACCAGCAGCGCATCCTGCTGAACTACGCCGAAAAGGGCGGGCAGGTGCTGGTGCTGGGCCGCCTGGCCGAAGGCACCGACCTGCTGGAGAAGCTGCTGGCCACCGGCCGCGCCGTGCTTATCCCCATCACCGATGAAGGCACCGGCTACATGGACGCCTTCATGCAGAGCTTCGCCAACCTGTATGACCCCATCGCCCCCGTGTCCTGCCAGGCAGAGAAGGTGGGCGTGCAGCGCTATGATGATGAAAACAGCACCTATGTGCATATCCTCAACTACCACTACAACGACCAGGCCGACCGCATCGATCCCCTGCCGGAGCTGCAGGTGGTGGTGAAGGGTGCCGCAGGCAAGACCATGGACATTTTTGTCCCCGGCCAGCAGGCTGTTCCCACCGCCCGCGTGGAGCAGCGCGGAGAGGACGCAATCGTTACACTGTCTAACGTTGGGCTTTACACCGTGCTGACCTTCCAATCCTAACCAGGACATCCACGAAAAAGTTTTAGGTCAAAAATATGTAATTTGCGGAAAAATACTTGCCAAAAGAAACAGGTCATGCTATACTTGCATCAACAGCTGGATGTAACCCCAGCGAAGACAGAGATCCATAAAAAAGAGGAGGACTTGGTTATGAAGAAGCTCGTTTCCCTGGTTCTGGCTCTGGCTATGCTGCTGAGCCTGACCGCCGCCTTCGCCGAAGACGAAGTCGTGACCCTGAAGGTTGCTTCCATTTGGTCCGCTGAGACCGAAGCCAACCGTAAGCCCATGCTGGCGACTCTGGATGAGTTCGCTGCCGCTTATCCCAACATCAAGCTGGAAGTTGAATGGTACGAAGCCAACGCCTGGAAAGAGACCGGCGAGACCCTGGCTCTGTCCGACTCCCTGCCCGACGTGTTCTACTGGAACGCTGGCGGCGTGCTGTGGAACCTGGTTGGTTCCGGCGACATCCTGGCCCTGAACGATTACCTGACCCCCGAAATCATGGATCGTATGGAGCCCGGCCTGCTGGCTGACATGACCTTCAACGAGGGCAAGATCTATCAGCTGCCCTACACCAAGGCCGCTTCCATGCTGTATTGCAACACCGAGCTGTTCGACAAGTACAGCGTGAAGATCCCCGAGACCTGGGAAGAGCTGATCACCGCTATCGAGACCTTCAAGGCCAACGGCGTGACCCCCATGACCGTGGGCGGCGCTGACCAGTGGCCCACCAACATGTACACCGACATCATCGCCCTGCGCTTTGCTGGCGACGCTGCCTGCCGTGCCGCTTACTACAAGCACGAAGGCGCTACCTTCATGACTCAGGACTGGATCGATGGCATGGCCGCTTTCAAGCAGCTGATCGACATCGGCGCCTTCCCCGAGGACGCTGCTTCCCTGACCCGTGACGAGTCCGAAGTGCCCTACTTCGCCGGCGAGATCCCCATGTATGTGCATGGCCAGTGGTTCTCCGGCTCCCTGTCCCCCGAGATGCAGCAGAAGGTTAAGGCTGTGAAGTTCCCCGCCGTTGGCAAGGGCTATGACAACCAGTACATGGGCGGCGCCGCTGAGGGCTTCTCCGTGGCCGCTTACACCGAGCATCCCGACGAGGCTTTCACCGCTTGCCAGTTCTTCGCTGAGAACCTGTCCAAGAACGGCTACATCGCTGGCGCTGGCCTGCCCGCCTGGAAGTATGACTTCTCCGGCATCGAAGGCCTGAACCCCGTGATGGCTCAGATCAAGGAAGCTACCTCCACTGCTGATTCCATGCTGCTGTGGGGCAACACCGCCCTGACCGGCGAAGACGCCACCCTGATCGGCGACACCGTGTACGACGTGCTGACTGGCGAGATCACTCCCGAACAGTGGTGCGAAGACATGGAGACCATCTTCGAATAATTCTTTAACCCATACCACCGGGGGTGGCGGTCTACCCGCCACCCCCTTTCCTTACTCTTGATGCTTACAAGGAGGTCCGCTTATGAAACGTGTTTTGTCGAATAAGTGGAGCATTGCGGTCTTTGTTTTGCCGACCGTCCTGTTTTTCACCTACATTGTTATCATTCCTATTTTCAAATCCTTCTACTACAGCCTCCTGAGCGAGATCCCCGCCAAGGTTGGCGATGCCTCCGAATTTGTGTGGTTTGAAAACTACATCAAAATGTTCACCCCCGGCCGCCGCAACGATTTCCCCGGCGCGGTGCTGAACTCGCTGACCTATGCGGCGCTGTCCGTGTTCATCCAGCTGCCCTTCTCCCTGCTCATCGCGCTGATCCTGTCCACCGGCATCAAGGGCGAAAGCACGTATCGCAACGTGTTCTTCATCCCCGTGGTTATCTCCTCTGTGGTTATCAGCCTTCTGTGGCAGCGTATCTACAAGGATCTGGTTCCCGCCATCTACAATATTTTCAACCTGGCTCTGCCCAAGAATGGCTTCCTTGCCAACAAGGATACCAAGCTGATGGCTGTGTTCATCCCCAACCTGTGGCAGTTTGTGGGCTACCATGTGCTGCTGATGTACGGCGCGCTGAAGTCCATCCCCACCGATGTGATCGAGGCTGCCACCGTGGACGGCGCCAGCGCCCCCCGCATGGCCCTGCAGATCCAGATCCCCATGATCAAGCCCATGCTGAAGGTCTGCCTGTCCTTCTCGCTGATCGGCTCCTTCAAGCTGTTCGACACGCCCTGGATCCTGCTGGAACGCGCCAATAAACAGCTGCCTGCGCTGAGTATGTATGTGGAAATGTTCTCCAACCACAAATACAGCTACGCCAGCGCCCAGGCCATGTTCATCGTGTTTGAGTGCCTGGCCTTCACGATGCTTTTGAACTTCATCTTCAAGGATCGCGACGGCATCGAGTCCAGGAAGGGAAGGAGGCGTCTTGCAGCATGAAGAAGAAGCTTTCCATCGGCAAGATCGTCTGCCAGGTATTCCTGATCGTGTGGCTGCTCTTGTGCCTGTTCCCGCTGTACTGGCTGCTGTGCTTCTCCCTGAAGGACACCCAGGAGATCTTCAGCGGCAACCTGATTGGCCTGCCCACCCAATGGCTGTGGGGCAACTACAGCAACGCCTGGAACAGCGCCAACATCAGCCTGTTCCTGCTCAATAGCGTCATCGATACGGCCATCACCCTGTGCTTCACCAGCCTCCTGGGCTTCATGAGCGCCTACGGTCTGCTGCGTATGCGCTGGCGTGGCCAGAAGGCCGTGATGACCTACATCATGATGGGCATGATGATCCCCATGCACGCCGCCCTCTATCCCCTGACGGAGACCCTGCTGCCCCTGATGGGAACCCACGCGGCATTGATCATCCCCTACACCGCCTTCAACATTCCCATCACCATCCTGATCATCAGCGGCTTCATCACCAACATCCCCTATGAGATGGAAGAGGCCGCCTGCATCGATGGCAGCGGCATTTACCGCACGGCCTTCACCATCATCCTGCCGATGATGATCCCCGCCATTTCCACCGCAGCGATCTTCGTGTTCCTGCAGGTGTGGAACGAGCTGCTGCTGGCCACCGTGTTCACCACCGGCAAGGTGCGCACCCTGACCGTGGGCATCCAGCAGATGAGCGGCCAGTACCAGACGGACTACGGCTCCATGGGCGCTGCCCTGGTGATCGCCACCCTGCCCACGCTGGTGCTGTACATGTGCATGAGCGGCCAGGTGCAGAAGAGCCTGATCGCAGGTGCAGTGAAGGGCTAAACGCCCTCCCCAAAGTGGCAGAGCCACTTTGGGGAATTTGCGCTCCGTCACTGTGTCCGGCGCAAGCGCCGTCCACGGCCGTTCCTCCGCGTAAGGAAAGTTTTCGCCAGAGGCGAAAACGCCCCGCCCCGGCGGCAAAGCCGCCGGATACGATTACAGTCAGAGGCGCTGCGGCGCCTCCGACACCTCCCGAGGATTTTGACGGACTGCACAAAAAAGATACGACACCTTCACGGTGCCGTATCTTTTTTTGTGTACTATCTTACGCCTTGCAATACCGATTCATAATAGCTTCCAGCACATCGATCTCCTTCTCGGCGGCGGGCTGGTCAGCGCCCTTGGCGAAGAGGTAGGCCTTCAGCTTGGGTTCGGTGCCGGAGGGACGCACGATGATCTTGTGGCCGCATTCCAGCTGGAAGGACAGCACGTCGCTGGCGGGCAGGCCAGTATCGTCGTTCTGATAGTCGATGCGGGTGGCGGTGCGGAAGACCTCCTCGTCGAAGTCCGCCATGGGCTGGCGCAGCATAGCCATGAGGCTGTTCATCTTCTGCTGGCCGCTCTCGCCCTCGAATTCAAAGGTCAGCAGCCGCTGGGCAAAGAAGCCGTACTCCTTGCGCAGCTCTGCCAGCTTATCCAGCATGGTCATGCCCTGCTTTTTCAGGTTGGCGGCCATTTCCAGCACCAGCACGGCGGCGTTCACGGCGTCCTTGTCGCGCACGTCGGTGCCGGAGAGGTAGCCATAGCTCTCCTCAAAGCCGAACACATAACGCTCCGCATGGCCTTCCTTTTCCAAGAGGCCAATCTGCTCGCCAATGAACTTGAAGCCCGTCAGCACATTGCGCAGCTCCACGCCATAGTGCTGGCAGATCGGCACCGCCATTTCGGTGGTCACGATGGTCTTCACCGCCACGGGGGGCAGCTCGGTCTTCTCGCGGTGGCTGCACACATAGTCCAGCAGCAGCACGCCCATGTCGTTACCGGAGATCAATTCCACCTTGTCGCCCACGCGCACGCCTGCGCCGATGCGGTCGCAGTCTGGGTCGGTGGCAAAGCAGAAGTCAGCCTGCACGTCGATGGTCTTCTGGATGGCCAGCGCCATGGCCTCGCGGATCTCGGGGTTCGGGTAGGGGCAGGTGGGGAAATGCCCGTCCGGCAGTTCCTGCTCGGCCACGATATCCACCTGGATATTGCCCATGCGCTTCATCATTTCCCGCACAGGCACATTGCCGGTGCCGTTCAGGGGCGAATACACCACGTGCAGCGGCTCCTTGCAGGGGGCCACCTGCAGCTTGGCGATATCCTGATAATAGCTCTCGATGGCCTCGTCCTTGATGTACTCGATCTTCCCGCTTTCCAGCATGGCCTGGAAGCTGGGCAGCTCGTCCACCAGGGTCTCCTCAGCGTTGATGAAGGCATAAATGCGGTCAGCCGCCTCCAGGGTGATCTGGCAGCCGTCATCGCCATAGACCTTATAGCCGTTGAACTTGGCGGGGTTATGGCTGGCGGTGATCATCACGCCCGCGCTGCACTTGTGGTAGCGCACCGCATAGCTCAGCATGGGGGTGGGCATCAGCGCCTTGTAGATATAAACCTTCACGCCCATAGCGGCCAGGGTGGCAGCGGCCAGCTCGGCAAAATCCTGGCTGTGGATGCGGCTGTCGTAGCTCACCGCGCAGGAAGGCTCGGCATACTGCTCCAGCAGGTAGCGACCCAGGCCACGGGTGGCCTTGGACACGGTGTACAGATTCATGCGATTGGTGCCAGCGCCCAGCACGCCGCGCAGTCCGCCGGTACCGAAGGCCAGCTCGCGGTAGAAGCTGTCGCTGATCTGCTCGTCGTTCATGGCTTTGAGCTGGTTCAGCAGCTCTTCGGGCATATTGGGCGTGTTCAGCCACGCCTGATACTTGGTGTTCATCTTTCTTCCTCCTATCAATAAGCCCCCATAGGGCCATTAGGCATCATTGGAAACACATGCTGCTGATCCCAGTTGAACCGCCTCGGCTCCAGGTAAAACCCGTACCGGCTCAGCATTTCGCTCACATCCTCTAAAAAGAGGAAGATCCGCCGGGCGCAATGACCCTTTTGCGTGGCGAAGGGCATGAAGGCCGTTTCCTCCAGTTCCTCCACCACATACATGGGATGTCCCGCCAGCCCCAGCATACTGGCGCAGGTGGGTGGATGGCTGCACCGCATGTGCTGCGGCATATTGCCTGCCCACCATTGCACGCTGTCCGCCATGTCCATCAGCTGCACCCGCACCTCCCCCGGCAGGGGAAAGGTCAGCTCCTGCACCACCTGGCGCATGGCACCAAACACCGTAAACGTCAGCGTATCATTCTCATACACCGTCACCGTAAACCCGCCGTCCTCCGTCGCACCCATCGGCCTGTGGACATACCAAAACAGCGCCGCACACTCCGGCCCCTGTATCATACATCCACCTCCTTCGCAGAGGGCGCTGCCCTCTGCACTCCTGCCAAAGGGGCTTTGCCCCTTTGGAAACCCCACGAAGGGTCTTCGACCCTTTCGAAACCCTTCTTTGGGGGATTGTGACTTGGTTGGTTTCCTTGCTGGGGTCACGGCGCGAATACGGTCGCGCCGCGACGCGGGTTAGCTGTTTTTCGGCACAAATGTAGGGGCGAACTGTGTTCGCCCGCCGTCCACACTCTTAATTCCGAATTCCGCATTCCAGATTCCGAATTAGATCTGCATTTCCTTCACGCATTCCGTCAGCGCATCCGCGATGTCGGCGATGTTGCCGCTATCCGCTTCCGTGTCGCGCTTGGTGTGCAGGTGGGGCGTGTAGAAGCCAATGCCGGAGAGGTACTTGCTGGCGCCGATGTTCACGCCGCACTTGAAGCTCTTCCAGTCGGAATTGCACACGCTGCCAATGGAATCGAAGAAATGAGCGGTGTGGGTGGTGATGGCCGCCAGGTGCTTTTGCAGGTAGGTGAATTCCCTGTGCTGCCGTGCCAGCTTGCGGCTGATCACGATGATGTTCTCGCCCACGCCAACGCAGTTCAGGTTCACCGTCAGGCGGGTGTATGCTACCTGCTGGTGATCCTTCGCATAAGATTTCGACCCGCCCAGGCTCTTTTCCTCGTTATCAAAGAGGATAAAGGCAGCCTTGGCACGATCATCTTCCGGCAGCTGCGCCATCATGGTCAGCAGGGCTGCCAGGCCGGAGGTATTGTCGTTCACGTTGTTCTTGTTGGGGATGCCGCCGAAGGAGACCCACAGCAGCACACCCGTATAGGTGGCGATCCACAACAGCCGTGCGATGTCCGGATTGCCGGTCAGCGCCCCCGCCAGCAGCATCACCGCCGCCGCGCCCACCAGCAGGATCAGCACGATCAGCATCTGATAGAGCAGGTTCAGCACGGGGTTCCTGGGCAAAAGGATATTGGGCAGCAGGTTCCGGGACGCCGTGTCGTAGTGGGCGGTGAAGAGGATGGGGGCCTTTTCCGGATTACCCACGATGATGTTCTCGTGGCATTGCAGTCCGCTTTGCTCCACCTTCACGCTGTAGCCCATGCGGCGAATTTCTGCCACCGCCCAGTCCCGGAAGGCCTTCTTCTGCTCCGCTTTGCGCCGGATGGGAAACCGGCTGGTGATCTCCTCAAGATAGTTCATGCTTTCTCCTTACAGGCTCTGGGCAAAGGCGGCCAGGCCGTCCGCGATAAAGGCGATATTGCCCGCATCGGCAATGGTATCGTGCTTGGTGTGGATCTTATCGCAATAGTAGCCGATGACCTTGGCCTTCTTGCAGGAGCAGACCGCAATACCATGCTTGAACTGGCTCTGATCGGAGGGGTACAGGTGACCCTCCATGTTGAACATTTCCAGGTTGCGGCCAGCCTGGGCGTTCATGCCGGCCACCAGCTTCTCGTAATGGGCATGGCCACGCGCCTTCTTGGGCGAGAAGAACAGGATGTTCTCCCCCAGACCCACGCAGTCCATGTTCACCAGCAGGGTGTTCTTCTTCACGTCCTTATGCTTGCTGGCAAAGGCGCTGGAACCCAGCATTCCCTTCTCCTCGTTGTCAAAGAGGATGAAGGCCACCTTGCCCCGCTTCTCCGCAGGGATGCGCGCCATGGTCTCCAGCACGGAGACCACGCCGGAGGTGTTGTCATTGGCGTTGTTCTTGTTGGCGGGGCCGAACATCAGCAGAATGATGAGCGTCCACATGCCAACCATCGTACCCAAAGAGCCAGCCACAGCGCCCACTTCCCAGTTCCCGCTCAGCGCGCCTACCAGCACGCCCGCCAGCGCACCCAGACCCACGCCCAGGCCGATGAGCAGCACGGAAATCACCAGCTGATACAGGATATACACCAGCACATTGCAGGGGGTGATGAAATTCGGCACAGGCATCACCGCAGGGGTATCGTAGTGGGCAGTGAAGATGGCCTCGGCCTTGTCTGCATCGCCGATGACCACATTGTTGCTGCTGCCCTTTGTTTCCACCTGGGCGGTGTAGCCCAGCTTCATGCATTCATCCATCACCCAGTTGCGGAACTCTTCCTTCTGCAGCTTGGTCTTGCGGATGGGGAACTTTTCGAGCAGGGTATCGATATAAGCCATGTCCATTACTCCTTTGCAGGTTCGATCTCGGTCACCGTCAGCACGCCCTCCGTCACCCGGAAGCGCACCTCCATGCCAGCATACACAAAGCCATACGTCCGCTCCGCATCCCGCTGATAGCCGGGCCGTGGATCCTGCGCCAGCACACCCCGCAGGGCTTCCTGCTTGTCATCAGGCACCTTGGCCAGCAGTTCCGGCGGAATGTACACCTCCACCGCGTAATCCTTCACCTCGTGGGCAAAGCCGCCGGTGGCCTCGGGGTGGCAGTCCGCATAGGGCAGATAGGGCTTGATGTCGTAGATGGGCGTGCCGTCCATCAGGTCAGCGCCGGAGACGATCAGCACCGTGCCTAACTGCGCATCCTGCCGGATGGCCTCCAGCTTCACGCTGCTCAGCCCAATGGGATTCGGCCGGAAGGGCGACCGCGTGGCGAACACCCCCATGCGGGCATTGCCGCCCAGCCGGGGCGGCCGCACCGTAGGCGACCAGCTGTCCCGCTCGGCCTGGTGGAATTGCCATATCAGCCACAGGTGGCTGTAGCCCTCCATGCCCCGCAGCGCCTCCGGCACCCGGTACTCCGGCTCAAACACGATCATGGAGCGCACTTCATTCACCAGCCCGGACTGCCGGGGCAGGCCAAACTTGGTGGGAAAATCGTTGTGGATCCGTGCGATCACGTGCATACCCGCCGCTCCCTTCCAAAACAAAATGCGCTACCTTAAATGATAGCACATTTTGTCCCTTTTTGCCACTACTGTGCAGAGGAAATACATCACATACGCTTCATGCAGACCAGCTTCACGATCAGGCTCACCAGCATCTGCGCCACAGCCGCCAAGGCCAGCGTCGCGGCTACGACTTCGTTGAAGAAGAACACCACCGCCGCCGTCATGGCCAACCCCAGGGAAAGGTAGATCACCATGGGCTGACCCGCCTTGGCGCGGATGGCCTGCTGACGCTCGTCATGTTCCTCGATGTACATTTTGCGCAGTTTTTCGTCGTCCTTCAGCGCCTTGCTCTGCTGGAACAGCACCACCAGCGCCATGAACCCGCCGCCAACGCACAACCCCCACACAAAATTGGAGGCATTGCCGTCCGGCACGAACCGGGAACCCACCAGCTCCACCACTACAAAAATCACCGCCAGCAGGCGGATCCACACCAGCCGCCGCTGTACCTTTTTCCGATATGCTTCCAAATTCATTGCTTATTCCTCCTCCAGCATGAATACGTCCTCGATTTTCAGCCCGAAGTACTTGGCGATCTTGTACGCCAGCGGCAGCGATGCCACGTACTTCCCCGTTTCAATGGAGGTGATGGTCTGCCGGGTGGTGCCCACCGCGTCGGCCAGTTCCTCCTGGGAGAGCTTGTGCTGCTTGCGCAGCTCCTTGATCTTTGTTTCCATGGGCATACCTCACTTCAAAAATGCAATGTCGACTTTGCATTTTTAGTATAGTATACTTTGCAAGTTTTGTCAAGCAGGCTTTGCAAAATTCTTTTTGTGGATTTCCGCCATGATGTGTGCTACAATGCCATCAAAGAAAAAAACCACACAAGGAGGTTCCCTTATGAATATCCTCACCCCGCCCATGGGCTGGAACAGCTGGAACACCTTTGGCAGTAATATCTCCGACGAGCTGATCCGCTCCACCGCCCGCACCATGAAGGAAAAGGGCTACCTGGAGGCTGGCTACAACTACATTGTCATCGACGACTGCTGGAGCCTGAAGGAGCGCGACGAAAACGGCCGCCTCGTTCCCGACCCGGAGAAGTTCCCCCACGGCATGAAGGATCTGGCCGACTATGTGCATTCCCTGGGCTTCAAGTTCGGCATGTACTCCTGCGCCGGCGTGCGCACCTGCGCGGGCTATCCATCCTCCTTCGACCACGAGTTCGTGGACGCCAAGACCTTTGCCGAGTGGGGCGTGGACTACCTGAAGTACGACTTCTGCAACTTCCCCGCCAGCGCCGATGGCACCAACCGCTATGCCACCATGTCCCTGGCGCTGAAGGCCTCCGGCCGGGACATCCTCTTCGCCGCCTGCAACTGGGGCAGCAACAAGCCCTGGACGTGGATGAAGTCCCTGGGCGCGCATATGTACCGCTCCACCGGCGATATCCAGGACAACTTCAAGTCCTTCTCCTCCATCGCCCGCAGCCAGATCGAGAACTTCTGCATGTCCGGCCACGACTGCTATAACGACATCGATATGCTCACCGTGGGCATGTATGGCAAGGGCAATGTGGCCCTGGGCGAAGCCTGCACGGATGAGGAATACCGCACCCAGTTCGCCCTGTGGTGTATGCTGGGCGCGCCCCTGATGCTGGGCGGCGATGTGCGCAGCATGAACGATTTCTGCCATGCGCTGGTGCTGAACAAGAACCTGCTGCGCATCAACCAGGACAGCGAGTGCCGCCCGCCCTACATTGCCTACAAGGGCCGCGTGATCTACAACGGTCCCGATGCCGTGGGCGGCTGGGAGGAATACCCCGATACCGGCCTGACCATGTTCAAGCACCTGAGCGACAACGAGTTCGCCATCGGCTACTTCAACTTTGCGCCCAAGCCCGGCGAGGTGCTGTTCACCTTTGCCGATGCGGGCATCCCCTATGGCTCCAACGTGGCCCTGCAAATGACCGACGCCATCACCGGCGAGGATCTGGGCCTGCAGCGGGACTACTATAACCTGATTGTTGCTGCCCACGGCTGCCGCATCATTCTGGCGAAGCTGGTGAACCTGTGACCCCTCTGTGCAAGGAGTGCCGCCGCCCCCTCACCCACGATGAGGTGGCCGTGACCAAAAAGCTCATCAACCGGGGCGCCACGGAATTCATGTGCGTGGACTGCCTCGCCCGGTATTTCGAGGTGACGCCCGCGGACATTGAGGAGCGCATCCGCCACTTCCGGCAAATGGGCTGCACCCTGTTTGAAGAAAAGTAGAAACAATCCCCAGGCTTCTGTCTGCGCAAAAGCGGACAGAAGCCTTCATTTTTTGACCATTTCCGGCACGTTTCGATTGCATACAATGTCTGCATATGTTAAAATAATATCGACCCATCAATATTGATGGTCTCATTATTGTTTGATTGATTACACCATGTGGGAGGCGCAACCTATGACGCTGTATGAAAAGCTGCTTCGGGGCGAGGAAAGCCTGTCTGTTGTTGGCCTGGGCTATGTGGGTATGCCCATTGCCGTCGCCTTTGCCAAGAAGATCAAGGTCATTGGTTTCGACCTGAACAAGCGCAAGATCGACCAGTATCGATCCGGCATCGATCCCACCCAGGAGGTGGGCAACGAGGCCATTGCCCAGACCACCGTGCAGTTTTCCAGCGATCCCGCCTGCCTGAAGCAGGCCAAGTTCCACATCGTGGCCGTTCCCACCCCCATCAACCAGGACAAGACCCCCGACCTGACCCCCGTGGTGGGCGCCAGCCGCATTGTGGGGCAGAACCTCACCAAGGGTTCCATCGTTGTTTATGAATCCACGGTGTACCCCGGCGTCACCGAGGATGTGTGCATCCCGATCCTGGAAGAGGAATCCGGCCTGAAGTGCGGCGTGGACTTCAAGGTGGGCTACTCCCCCGAGCGCATCAACCCCGGCGACAAGGTGCATCGCCTGGAGAACATCCGCAAGATCGTTTCCGGCATGGACGAAGAAAGCCTGCAGGAGATCAAGAATGTTTACGATCTGGTGATCGAGGTGGGTACCTACCCGGTCTCCACCATCAAGACTGCCGAGGCCGTGAAGGTGGTGGAAAACAGCCAGCGTGACATCAACATCGCCTTCATGAACGAGCTGGCCATGATCTTCGACCGCATGGGCATTGACACCGACGAAGTGGTGAACGGCATGAACACCAAGTGGAACGCCCTGGGCTTCAAGCCCGGATTGGTGGGCGGCCACTGCATCGGTGTGGATCCCTACTACTTCACCTACGAGGCCGAGCGCCTGGGCTACCACAGCCAGATTATCCTGGCAGGTCGCCAGATCAACGACGGCATGGGCGGCTTTGTGGCTGAGTCCACCGTGAAGCAGATGGTGCTGGCCGGCAAAGCTCCCCGCAACGCCAAGGTGGTGGTGCTGGGGCTGACCTTCAAGGAGGATTGCCCGGACATCCGCAATTCCAAGGTCATCGACATCATTGACCACCTCAAGACCTACGGCATCCAGCCCGTGGTGTGCGACCCCTGGGCCGACGCCGATGAAGTGAAGGATGTGTACGGCCTGGAGCTGTGCCGGATGAAGGACATCCACGATGCGGACTGCGTGATCCTGGCCGTGGCGCACAAGGAATACCGCAGCATGAGCCTGGAGGCCATCGACGCCCTGTATGCCGATATGCCTGCCGATGACAAGGTGCTGATTGACGTGAAGAGCATCCTTGACCGCCAGCAGGTGAAGGCCGCAGGCTACCGCTATTGGCGGCTGTAAGCTCCCATCTCGCGCAACACAGGAGGAATTGCCGTGCAGGACGCATGGACGAACCAGAGCCTGAACACCCCGGAAAAGGCCGCCGCCTTCCGCGATGCCTATCAGGCCGATGTATACGCCAAGGCCTATGCCCTCACCCGCAGCGAGGATGGCGCCGCCGCCCTCACCGACCGGGTTTTCGGCATGATGGAGCAGCGCTTTGCCACCCGCACGCTGCCCCTGAACTGCCTCACCTATCTCAAAGGCCAGACCACGCTGCTCCACACCCAGGGAGGCGCCGTTCACCCCGCGCTGGAGGCTCCCGCCCAGCCTGCACCCAAAGCTTATCGGGTGCAGCACGTGGTCAAGGCCTCCCCGGTGGAAGCGGTGATCGCCGCTGAACCCATGCCGGAGCCTGCTCCCGCCCCGGAAATCCCCACCCCGGCAGACAACCCTGCCGCCGCGGTAGTGGCGCCCACCCGGGAGGAAACCCTCTTCGACGAGGACAAGACCGCCCTGTGGATGCCCGGCGAGAGCTTCGATTTCGCCAAGCATACCGAGGCGCAGGAGGCCTTCCGCGCCAAACCCAAGGATACCTCCAACAAGCGCTCCAACAAGCTCACGGTGCTGAACACCTTCCTGTTCCTTGCTACCGTTGCCGCCGCGGTGTTCCTGCTGTATGAGCTGGATCTGCTGCCGCGCCTGTTCTGACCACAAGGAGGGAGCACCCATGGATATCACCCACGAAAACAAGTCGCAGCGCAAATTTCGCGTTGCGCCTTTTGCTGAATTCCGGTCTTCTGCTGTTTCGCAGCCAGGCAGCACCCCCTCGGTGCTGGAGGAAGCCTACCGCTGCATGGCCAACCTGGCCGAGGAACTGCAAAAGCAATCCTCCACCGGCCTCCACGCCCTTCAGCAGGAAAATGAGCAGCTTTCCACCCTGCTGGCCCAGCGGGAGGAGGAGCTGGAGGAGGCCTATGCCATGATCGCCCATCTGGACGAGGCCTATGAGACCATCCACACCAAGTATAAGCGGCTGTCGGCCTATTTGCTGAAATTGGAGCTGGAGCTGCGCCATGTGAACCGCGCCCTGGAGCAGCAGCCTCAGCAGCTGCCCGCCAGCACCGGCACCACCATGGACGAACTGCTGCAGCCCGCCCGGAAAGAATATGTATTGGAGCAGCGCGGCAGCGTGATCTACCGCGTGAAGAAGAAGGGAGGCCAGGCATGAAGCGCCTGCTGACAATGCTCCTGCTGGTGGTACTGTGCCTTGCGCTCACCTCCTGCCAGCAGCTGGAAACCCTGCGGGAGGAAGCCGTTCTTCCCAAATATACCGCCACCCCTGAGCCTGCCCTGACCTGCGAGCCAGCCCAGCTCTACACCGGTGTGGACACGGAGGAACGCCTCGTGTCCCTGGTGCTGGAAGGTTATACCGACGACACCACCATCACCCAACTCATCGACCTGATGAAGGCGCGGGACATTCCCTGCGTGTGGTTCGTCAGCGGCGTCACGGCGGATGAACACGTCTATATGCTGCGCCATGCCGCTGCCTCCGGCATCGAACTGGGCAACTACACCATCTCCGCCGAAAAGGAGCTTGAAAACCGCAGCGCCAGCTACCTGGTGCATCAGTTCCAGCGCACCCAGCAGCTGATCCTGGCCGCCTGCGCCCAGCTGCCCAGCATCGGCCGCTGCAACACCACGCAGTATACCGATACCATGCTGCAAGCCGTCCGTGCCGGCGGCCTGACCCACGCCGTGGAACCCACCCTGTACCTGAACCACCGCAGCTTTGCCAGCGAAAGCGATGCTCAGCTGTATATGGAGAGCCTCGTCCGCGGCTCCATCATCTCGGTAAAGTTAGGCCAGGAGCTGGACGATGATGAATACGGCGACCTGGGCGAGGAGCTGGACGAGCGTCCCGCCATCGACCCGCCGCCCACCATTTCCGAGGATCTCACCAAGGAGGACACCACCTATCAGAACATCGTGTCCGTGGTGACCTGGCTGTTGGATCAGTTGGAGCAAGGCGGCTACGAGGTAGTCTCCCTGGACGAGCTGCAAGCCGCCAGAGCCGACTACCTGCCCCAGGTGAAGGAACTGACTGAAGAAGAGCTTGCCCTTTACGACCCCACCGCCTATGCTGCCCCCGTGGCGCAAGCCCCCATTGGCCAATGCGCCACCCGCGCCGGTACCACGGAAGAGCTGGACGGCGCTGTGTTCGTGGGCGATGCCATCACCAATGGTCTGGGCGGCTATGTAGCCTGGCGCAACCAGCAGGCGGACTTCCTGCCCAATACCCGCTTTATCACCTGGCCAGGCATGACGGTGGAAGGCGCCCTGAACACCATGGAACCCGGAGCGATCCTGACAGCAGGGCAGGTCAACATTGCCCAGGCCATCAAGGAAAGCGGCGCTGCTCGGGTCTACCTGATGCTAAAGCCCGAAAGCCCCCGTGGCTATGTGCTGGAGGAATACCTCACCAACCTGCGGCTGCTGATTCACCTGATCCAGCAGGAGAATCCCGGCGTGCAGGTGATCGTCCAATCGGTGCTGCCCGGCGTGAGCCAGCGCACCACCGCCCCCACCAACGCCAACATTTTCCGCTACAACCTGCTGCTGGGCAAGATGTGCCAGGAGCATGGCATTCCCTTCCTGGATGTGGCCTTTGCCCTGCGGGATACCGATGGCGGCCTGAAAACCGACTACTGCATCGATGCCGATACCTATGGCATCCACCTGAGCGATGCCGGCTGCCAGGCCTGGCTGGACTACCTGGTTGCCCATATTCCCGAATAAATGATGAATGTAAAAAAGGAGGGACGCCCATGGCCAAGGCCAAGGCTCCCATTGAGGATGTGCTGCTGCGCCCCAAGCTTGACCGGCGCAAGCTGGCCCATGTTCCCGATCCCACCCGCCAGCGCAGCGGCGTGGATCGCCGCGACAACAAGCAGGCGGATGAATCCCGCCCGCAGTATGCCACCTTTGCCGGGCAGCGCTATATCGTTTCCCTACCGGTGAAGATCCGCGCGGGCGGCAAACGCATCGCCGCCCATTGCGAGGATATCTCCCAAACGGGTATGCTGGTGCGCATCAAAAAAGAGGATATGGAACGCTTCCGGAAGGATCAGCACGTGAAGCTGCGCTTCCACCTGGAAGAAGGCATCCTCCACGAAGGTACCGAAAAGCGCTATCGCATGGGCGCCACCGTGGTGCGTGTGGCAGAGGACACCGAATGCATCGCCCTGCAATTTGACACCACCCTCTACGAAAACCGCAAGCGGGTGGTGGACACCTCCCTGTTCGCGCTGGCCGCCTTCTGCCTGGCCTGTGTCACGGTGATGATCGTCCTGCTGCGCTCGGAGAGCATTCTCTATTTCCGCACCAATGCGCTGCTCTATGGCTACAGCATCGTGACGGCTACCTTCCTTCTCACCCGCTACCTCTTTGGTATGCTCTACAAGCCCGTGCCGGTGGATCCCGACTACACCCCCTCGGTGACCATCGTGATCCCCTGCTTCAACGAGGAGGAATGGATTAGCCGCACCATCCTCAGCTGCATCGACCAGGATTATCCCCCGGAGAAGCTGGAGTTCGTCATCGTGGACGACGGCTCCTCCGACCGCTCGGTGGAGGTGATCCAGCAAACGGTGAACGAGCTTTGCCAGGAGGGGAAGCGTTTCAACCTGCAAAGCCGCATCCGCTGCTTTTTCCAGAAGGAGAACCAGGGCAAGCGCGAGGCCATGGGTCTGGGCATCCGCAATGCCCGCACCGAGCTGATCGCCTTTGTGGATTCCGACAGCTTTCTGGAGCCGGACGCCATCCGCCAGCTGGTGCAGCCCATGAAGGATCCCAAAATGGGCGGCGTGGCCGGCCGTACCGACGTGGCCAACACCTACACCAACAACCTCACCAAGCTGCAATCCGTGCGCTACTATGTGTCCTTCCGCATCATGAAGGCCGCCGAGGCCTATTTCGACTCCGTGATGTGCCTTTCCGGCCCGCTCTCCTGTTACCGGCTGGAGTACGTGCGGGAGGTCTTTGACAAGTGGCTGAATCAGACCTTCATGGGGCAGAAGGCCACCTTTGGCGACGACCGCAGCCTGACCAACTACATCGTGGAGCATCACCGCACCTACTACCAGGATACCTCCATCTGCTCCACCATCGTGCCGAACCGGCATAAGGTGTTCCTCAAGCAGCAAATGCGCTGGAAGCGCTCCTGGCTGCGGGAAAGCCTCAAGGCCGGGCGCTTCATGTGGAAGAAGGAACCCCTGATGTCCATCTTCTTCTACTTTGGCCTGCTTATTCCGCTGATCGCCCCCTTCATCGTCATTTTCAACCTGGTCTACATCCCCCTGACGCTGAAGGTCTTCCCCACCACGTTCCTGCTGGGCCTTTTGATGATGGCGCTGATGATGTCCTTCGCCCAGCTGATACTGAAAAAGAGTTCCCTGTGGGCGCACGGTCTGCTCTTCTGTATGTATTACGAATTCGTGCTTCTCTGGCAGATGCCCTGGGCGTGGATCACCTTCTGGGTATCGGACTGGGGAACCCGCGGCAACAAGAAGAAAAAGGCCAAAAAGAAAACCAAGGAAACCACCATTTCCGGGTAAGGAGGAATGACCATGGCGCGGCAGAACGATCAGCGCTTTATGAAACGCAAAAACGCATGGAAGGTCATCCGCACCACCCTGCAGGTGGCGGTGATCCTGTTGATCCTGTTCCATGTTGTCAAGCTGCTGTTTTTCAGCAAGCATTATACCCCGGTGGATCCCAGCACCTACGCCAATTCTGCCTCCATGGCGCTGAGCCACTCGCCCCAGGGCGGCTCTGCCCCGGAGGATAACGGCTTCATCTGCATTTCCTACAACGGCGTGGTGTCCACCAATTCCCTGGACAGCCGTGTGGTCTCTCAGCGCTCGTTCCGGGAGCAGATGGACGCACTCCATGCCTCCGGGTATGTGACCATCACCCAGCAGGACGTGCTGGATTACTATCGCAATGGCAAGCAGCTGCCGGAAAAGGCCATGCTGCTGATTTTCGAGGACGGCATCTACAACACCACCGCCCTGGTGCAGCCCTCGCTGGAGAAGTACAACTACAAGGCCACCGCCCTCACCTATGCGGAGGAGCTGGGCAACATCCACAGCCAGTACATCACCACCGCCAACATGAAGAGCCTGCTGGAGAACTCCTACTGGGAGCTGGGTTCCAACGGCTACCGGCTGGCCTACATCAATGTGTACGACCTGTACAACAACTATTACGGTCACCTGAACACCAACGAGTATGTGAACATCTACCGCTACCTCAAGCGGGACTACAACCACTACCTGATGGACTTCCTGCGGGATGAAGACCGCCTGCGCCAGGAAAGCGAGGAGGCCATGCGGGAGCGCATCGAGTGGGACTACCAGCAGATGGATCATATCTATTCCTCCGAGCTGGGCTACACCCCCGAGCTGTATGTGCTGATGCATTCCAACACCGGCGCTTTTGGCTATGATCCCCTGTCCTCTGCCATCAACCAGGAGATGATCACCCAGACCTTCGGCATGAACTTCAACCGCCAGGGCAGCTGCTACAACAATCTGCAGGCCTCCATCTACGATTTAACCCGCCTGCAGTCCCGCAACTATTTCTCCACCAACCACCTGCTGATGCGCATCTGGGACGATACCGGGCATGACGTGGCCTTTGCCGTGGGCGACACGGAGGAAGCCGCCAAATGGTTTGTGGATGAGGGCGTGGCCGAATACAAGGGCAACAAGATCATCCTCACCACCCAGCCCTATGCCAGGGGCGCCATGACCATGAAAAATCTGCTGCTTTCCGACCTGGATATGACCGTGACCCTCCAGGGCAACCCGGTGGGCATCCAGAGCATTTATCTGCGCACAGACAGGAAGCTGCAAAGCGGCATCCAGGTCTCGCTGGAAAACAACCAGCTGGTGGTGCGCGAGGGAGAAAACGAGCTTTTCCGCCAGGATCTCTACACCTTCGATGGCGGCCCCTTCATGTCCGAAGAGGAACATGAGCTGGAAGGTCTGATAACCCTGCAGCAGGCCATTATCGACTGGGACGAGGATCAGCAGCGGGTAGAGGAGGCCAAAGTGGAGCTGGCCAAGCTGAAGCAGCTGAAGGTCCCCACCCTGGAGGAAGGCGGCAAGCCTTTCTATCCCCTGCTGGATCTTTCCGACAGGGATGAGCGCCAGCTGCGCATCCAGCTGGTGGGTTCCCGCCTGAGCCTGTGGCTGGACGGCGTGCAGCTCTGCGACCGCATGAAGGTCTCCACCACCGGCCGTGGCAACATAGCCTTCGGCGCCGAGGTGTGGAAAGAAAGCGAGCGCTTCAGCCAGACTAACCTCTACGACGATGTGTACGATGCCGTGTTCATCGATCCGGTGATCACCGATCCCCAGAGCAGCCACAGCATCTACTATCAGTATCGCTTCACCGGGCTGGAAGCCCTGAGCAACACGCTGACCAGCTTCATGGAGGACGTGGTGAACTTCTTCGCCACCCATTTCTGATGCAGGAGGTGCGCCCATGAAACGTGCATTATCCGCCCTGCTAGCCCTGCTCCTGCTGCCCGTCTGCGCCTGTGCCGATCGTTTGGGCGCATGGCTCCCCTATTGGGATGCCTCCGCCGCCATCCAGGAGGGACAAGCCCTCGACCTTGACCGCGCCATCGCCTTCGCCGCCACCTTTGACGAGCATGGCCGCCCCTTCCTTGCCGAAGAAGCCGAAGACCTTTTATGGGATATGCA
Organism: Clostridia bacterium; assembly: GCA_017936765.1. GTDB lineage: Bacteria > Bacillota > Clostridia > Christensenellales > Aristaeellaceae > UBA11524. Next base: position 122,971 of record JAGBEX010000004.1, on the reverse strand, counting down.
GATCGCCTTTGCCGGAACAGACACCCAGGTGTACCTTTCCGTGGTGAACGACCAGGAGACCCGTTCCGGCACGGTGGGCAAGAGCAACGCCCTTTTGCACCAGCTTCTCCGCAGCGACAAGGCCATGGCGCAGCACATTGATGATCTGATCATGCTGGTGGATGCTGCCCGTGTGGAGGCCGTGGAGATCGACTATGAGAACCTGGGCAGCGATGAAGCGTTGTGGCAGCGGTTCACCCTGTTCATTGAGCAGCTGTATCAGCATCTCCAGCGGGACGGCATCGCCCTGCGGGTGGTGCTACCCTGGGATACGCCCCGCTACGCCACCCTGCCCCAAGGCCCCGAATACACCGTGATGTGCTACAACCTCTACGGCACCCACAGCGGCCCTGGCCCCAAGGCGGACATAGCCTTCCTGGCGGAGATCGCCGCGCTCTATGCCGATGCGCCCCGCCCCCTGCGCATGGCCTTCGCCACCGGTGGCTATGACTGGTCAGCCAACGGGGTGGAGAGCCTCACCCAGCAGGAGGCCGAGCGCCGCCTTGCCCTGCTGCAGGTAACCCCCACGCGGGATGCCGCCAGCGGCGCTCTCACCGCCACCTATACCATGGACGGCATCAGCCACACCCTTTGGTATGCCGATGGCGAAACCCTGCGCCTGTGGCAGGAATGCATGGCCGCCTTTGACGGCTTCGACCTGTTCCGCTTGGGCGGCATCCGCCCCACCACTTTGAGCCCCGAGGTGATCACACCATGAACAAATTCGTGAAGCGCCAGCTGCGAACCACCTTCCTGCTGCTCCTTGCCCTGGTGCTGATCCTGGGCAGCGCTCTTTATCTGCGCTGGAGCAACAGCTATGTGGAGATCGCCCAGCCCACCAGCGCCACCCAGGAGGATCTGGCCGAGGCGCTGATCCGCTACAAGCGCACCGCCCCGGAGGATGCCGCCAGGCTGCGCACCCAGGGCGATGCGGCCCAGCGGGTGGAACTGGCCTTTACCGGCATGGCCAACGCCGACACCATGGGCAACATGGTGCAGCTTCTTGCATCCAGCGGCATCACACCCACCTTCTACCTCACCACAGCAGAGGCTGCCAACTACAACGAGAGCATCGAGCTGCTGCTGGAAAACGGCTGCTCCCTTGGCCTGTGGAACGCCAGCCTTTCCGGCGACCCGGAAGCCCTGGTGGAGCAGTTCTGCCGCACCTCGGTGCTGATCCGGTCCCACTACGGCGTGGTGTGCCAGCACCTGCTGACCACCGCCACCCCTGCCGACAACGCACTCCGCGCCGCTGCCGCCGTGGGTGTGACCACCGTGAATGTCGCTCAGCACCGCATCGATTTGACGGACTGCACCTCCCTTGAAGCCGTACAGGGACTGTTGGAGAACATCCCCCAGGGCAGCCTGGTGCAGGTGCATATCAACGCCACCGGTGCCGACCCGGCTCCCGGTCTGGCCTGCCTGCTGGAAGCGCTGAATGTGGCTGATCCTCTCGCCCCGCACCGCGAGACGATCGCCGTCCTGGACAGCAACAGCCTTCCCACGCCCCTGCGCAGCATCCACACCACCGAGGAGGCGGTGTGCCTCACCTTTTCCGGCCTGGGAAACACCCAGGAGCTGACCCTGCTGCTATCTGCCCTGCAAGCCCAGAACGCCCGCGCCACCTTCTTTGTGGATCACGAAGAAGCGCAGCGCTGCCAGGAGGATATTCGTCGCATTCTGGCTGCCGGGCATGAGCTGGGCATCAAGCCTGCGCAGGAGATGAGTACCGACGAGGCGCAGCTTCTCTACGAGCTGACCCTGGCCGAGGATGCCCTGCACACCCTCTACGGCTGCGAAGGCAAGCCCCTGGTGCGCTCCGGCCTTGGCCGTCCCGGCACCGCACTCATCCGCGCCGCCGCTGCCGGCGGGTACACGCTGATCTCCAACAATCTCGCCCCCATGCAGCCCGGTGACGAGCGTGCCACCGATGCCACCGATGTGCTGAACAGCGTCCTCCGCGAGGGTGGCCGCGCCCTGCAGCGCGGCGAGATCCTCCACCTGCGCATGAACTTCTATCAATACAGCGATAGCCTGCTCAGCGAGCTGGTCACCGCGCTGCTCACCCAGCGCAGCGTGTACCCCGCCAAGGCGCTGAGCGGGGTACTGGGGAGCGACTTGTGCTACACCTATCCCCTGCCGGAAGAAGCCATTCTGCCCCAGGTGAAGGATCGCATTCACCTCGGCCAGTTTTCCGGCGATGTAATGGAGGTTTTCCCCCAGCATTATGTGGGTGTGGACTGGATCAACAGCCGCGCATCCCTGCCCGGCTTTACCGATGAAGAAATCGCCCAGCTGGACACCACCGGCGTCATCTCCACCAACGACAACTTGGTATTCCTCACCTTTGACGACTGGGGCAGCGATGCCAACCTCACCCACATCCTGCAAGTGCTGCGCAAGCACAACGCCAAGGCCACCTTCTTCATCTATACGGAAAACGTGGCCAACAACCCCAACCTGCTGCGCGCCATTGCCCTGGAGGGACACGCCATCGCCTCCCACACCCACTACCACATCCCCTTGTCCAACCCAGGCGAGGCAGCCCACACCTACGTTTCTCTGCGACCGGAGCAAATCGCTGCCCTGCGGGAAGACCTTGTGCTGTCCTACCAGACCTTGCAGAGCATCATCGGTGATATTGCCATTGATGGCACACCCGCGCTGATGCCCTATTTCCGCCCGCCTACCCTGGCGCTGAGCCGCGAAGGTGTGGCAACCGTGTTTGATGCCGGGTACAGCTGGATCGTTTCCGGCTCTGCCTCCACCGACGACTACATCGCCACCGATGTGGCCTCCCTCACCGATACCATGCTCCAGCTGACCGAAAGCGGCGCTGTGCTGGTGATGCACATGACTGATTCCAGCATCTACACCGCTGACGCCCTGGACGCCTACCTGGAAAGCGTTGACAACGCCTACCGCTTCGCCACCCTGAGCGAAGTGCTGGAAGCGCGCTGAACACGCCACGAAAAAAGCAGTCTGCCTCTGCAGACTGCTTTTTTCATTCGCCTTCCCTTATTCAATCGTGCGCCACTTGTCCAGCGGCCACAGCACGCTGCGCACATGGCCCACGATCATGTCCCGCTCGATGGGACCCACCAGGTGGCTGTCGTTGGAGTTGGAGCGGTTGTCGCCCAGCACGAAATACATACCTTCCGGCACGGTGTAGGGCGCCAGGATGTAATCAGGCCGGTGGGTGATGTAGGGTTCCTCGTACTTCTCGCCATTCACATACAGGAAGCCATCCTGCACGGCCACCGTGTCGCCGGGCAGCCCCACCACGCGCTTCACAAAATTGGTGTCGCCGCGGCCGGGATAGTGGCAGATCACCACGTCAAAACGCTCGGGGTCGCCCATGAGGTACTCCGGCTTGGTCACGAACATGACCTCGCCATTGGTGAGGGTCGTGGCCATGGAGGAGCCGTCCACCCGCACAGGCTCGAAGAGGAAGGAGCGCACCACAAAGGCGATGACCAGCGCCACGGCCAGGGTCACGACCCACTCCCGCAATTCCTGCATGGGGGTCTTTTTGACCTTCTCCTTCTTGCCGAACCAGCGCTTCTTCTTGGGCGCTTCCTGGGCAGGCTGCTCCTGCTCCGCCTGTTCCACCTGCTTGATGGTCTCTGTCTCGCTCATGTTCATGCCTCCGTTCAAATCATCATCTGTGCCGCGCTGATGGATGGGATCAATGCGATCAGCGCCGCCAGCACGGCTGCCCAGCCTGCGCGGAACGCCGTTGTGCCGCCCTGGGGCAATGCCATGGCGGCGGCCTCCAGGCGCTGCATCTCGTTTGCGCGCTGCAATACCGACTGGGTGTAGTCTTTCATCATGGATCGTCACGCTCCTTGCTTCGCAGCCGGTTTCGGATGCGGTGCAGCCGGATCTTCACCTGGGGCAGGGATAAGCCCTGCGCCTGCGCCAGTTCCCGGTAGCTGTGGCCCTCCAGGGCGTAGCCGGTCAGCAGCGCCTGGTCGGTGGGACTGAGGCGGCGCAGCTCGTTCCACAGCTGCATCCGCTTCTCCTGCTGCCAGTAGCATTCCTCGGCAGAGGAGGCGGTTTCCTCCGGCAGTTCGGCCAGGGGCAGGCTGCGCTTGCGCCGCAATTGGTCAATGCACAGGTTGCGCACCAGCACCCGAAGATAAGTGGTGAAGGCGAAGTCCCCGCGGTATTTGTGCCGCAGGAGGTACACCCGTGCGAAGGCCTCCTGCACCATGTCCTCGGCCAGGGCCGCATCCTGCAGGATGCTCTCGGCCTGGTGCAGCGCCGCCGCCCGATGTCGGCAGATCAGCTCCTCCAGCGCGTCCGTATCACCTTTCGCCAGGCGAGCCATCAGTTGGTTGTCCTCCATGGCACGCCCTCCCTGCTGCTCTTTTCACAAAAATACACGCATGACGGCCTGATTGGTTACAGGTTTCGCAAAAATTATTTCTTCAGCCGGGCGATCTCCGCCTCGATCTCTTCCTTGGTGTGGTAGTTCAAGGGAGAGAAACGGCCTTCCAGCGCCTTTTCCAGCTTTTCGATGGCCGCGGCGGTGTTGCCGTTGTCCAGGTCATAGCGGCTGAGGAACCACAGGGTGTCAATTTGACCTTCCTTGATCTCAATGGCCTTGTCGAACCATTCCTTGGCGGCAGCCTTGTCGCCCTGAACACGGTAGATGAACTGACCCATGTTGTCCAGGCAGATGGCGTCCTCGTCGTCGTACTCCACGGCCTCCTGCAGGAAGGCCAGAGCGGCAGCCTTGCCCTCTTCCCACGTGGCGTCCAGCTCCTGCTGGGTCACAGCGCCCTCGGTATCCTCTTCCATCTGGGGGGAGGCCACGGGCTTGCGCTCCGGCAGGTACTTTTCAACATAAAGATAACCCAGCGTCTCATAAACCATGCCGGTGGCCTGGCGCTTGTGCTGGCTTTCCAGCAGATGCACGCCGCGCTCCAGGTCGCCCAGCTTGTAGCAGCACACAGCATAGTCCATAAACAGCTGCACCTTCTGCTCCGGGGTCAGGCCGGGATGCTTCTGGATCTTCACCAGGTGATCCTTGGCCTTCTGATACTCGCCCAGGCGGATCAGCAGAATGGCGTAGGACAAAAGGTACCGGGGATTGTTCATGCCCTTGGCAATGGCATCCTCATACAGGGGGCGAGCCTCCTGCCACTGACCCTTGCTGTGCAACTTATAGGCCTGCTGCGCCTTGAGATTTGCAAAAAAACTCATTTTTGATCACTGCTCCTTCTTGGCCAGCCTGCTTTTCAGGCGGTCATAACGGTATTGTACCGCATTTCGCGTCTCTTGTACAGCTTCATCGTCAAACAAAGTTGGCTCGGCCAGAAGCATCAGGGCGCGGCGGGTCATCTCCAGGGCGGCGGGAATGTCCTTTTCGATGTGTTCATAGTGCTTGGCCAGCTCGATGTAGGGCGTCACGCCGCCCTCGCGCCGCATGACCATGGCCTGCCAGATCTCCTTGGCCTGCGCTCTGTCTCCGGCGCGGCGGTAGCTCACCGCCAATCTCAGCTGCCCCTGGGTGCGCATACTGCCATGCATGGCCAGGCGATAGCATCGCCGGGCTTCCTCCGGGTGCTTCATGCGCTCCAGCGCCACGCCCATGGAAAACACGTCCTCCCCGTGGCGGGCTTCCTCAGGATGCTCGTACATGTGCGCCATATGCCCCAGCAGCACGCATAGGCTGGCAATGTCCTGGGCGTTATGCTCGATGACATCGTTCAGTAGGCAGAATTGCCCGGTTTTCAGGTAGGAGAAGAACCGCTGCGGTACCTCTGCGCCAGGGATGTCCCCCACGCGGCAAATGCCCAGCACCGCTTCCTCCAGCCGACCCAGGTTGCACTTCTTCAGCCGCAGCTTCCACACCCGGCGGGCGATGTGCAACAGGTCGATGTGGGGCTTGTCCAGGCAGGCGGTGCGCATCCGGTTCATCAGGAAGCGATCCTTGAGCAGCGGCACGTCAAAGCTGCGGCCGTTGAAGGTGCAGATCACGTCGAAGCGAGTCAGATCATCTACTAAACGTTCCAGCTGATACTTTTCTTCCGGGTAATCCCGCATCAAATATTGGCGAACGGTAAAGCCCTCGTCCGTCAGCCAGCCCACGCCGATGAGGAAGGCCACCGTGCCTGCGCCCATGAAGCCCGTGGTCTCGGTGTCCAGGAACAGTACCCGGCGGATGTCGAAGTCCTCCGGCATTTCCTCGCCCTGCATGAGCATCACCGTTTCCCGCCGCACCTCGAAGGCGTGGGGGAAGTCCCCTGCGTCCCTCTCTTCGGTGCACTGATAGCAATCGGTGAACTGCTTGGGCGGCGGCGCTGCGGGCTTGCTGGCGGCGCTCACCGCTTTCAGCTTGTCCCGCAGGTTCATCGGATCAGCTCCTTCAGGAGCGCCATGGCGGTCTTTTTGCCGTTTTCACCGATCTCCCCAATGGGGCCTGCGCAGCTGGGGCAGCCCTGGGAGCAGGTGCAGTCCGTGGCGATCTGCAGCGCCTTTTCCAGCAGCATCTGTTGCATACCATAGGCCTTGTGAGCCAGACCCACGCCGCCGGGGCAGTTATCGTAGATGATCACGGTGGGCTTGTCGGTCATGGGGCTTTTCACCTGATACTGCACCGCCACGTCCTGGGGTGCGCACATCAGATACAGCGGCGCCACGATGCGCAGCAGGTTGGCCACCGCCAGCATACCGTTTTTCAGCTCGTCGTTCTCATACCGGGCGCAGAGGCTCTCCGGCAGCGTCCACCACATGGCGGTGGTGTGCATATCCATTTCCGGCAGCCGCACATGGCCAAAGCCTAGGTTCTCGTGGGTATCAAAGCGGATCTTCTTGAACATGGTCACCAGGGTAGTGACCTTCACCTCGCCCAGGGTGCGGCCTACGCCGTTCTCCGCTTCCTCCTGTTTTTCAATGTCCAGCAGGCTCAGGGAGATATTCAGATTGGCGTCGGTGTAATAGCCGGTGTCCACCTGGCGGATAAAGGCCTTGCAGGCGTCGAAGTCCAGCTTCTCCACCTGATACTGCTGCGCCTCGTGCATATAGATGGCATTCTCGTGCAGCAGCATAGGCACGGTGTAGCGATCCATTTCGCCAATGACCCGGTGGTGGGCAGGATCGGTGATATCGATGATAACAAAGTTCTCGCTGGCGGCGGAGCGCAGGGAGATCTCGCTGGCGGGGAAGTCCTCGCTGCTCCAATGGTAGCGGCCATCCACATGGCGCAGGATGTGGGCATCGTCCAGGTAGTCCAGCAGCTCCTCCGTGCCGGGGGCATTGCCGAAGGAATCACCATCCTCAAAGGGCAGCTCAAAGGCCGCGCACTTGAAGTGGCTCAGCAGAATGTACAGGTTGTTCGGGTTCAGCAGGGCGTTCTCCGGGGACTGGTGCAGGAAGTAATCCGGGTGATTGACGATGTACTGGTCAATGGCCGCAGAGCTGGCTACATAGAACACGATGCTGGTGCCCTTGCGGCGGCCTGCGCGACCTGCCTGCTGCCAGGCGCTGGCAATGGTGCCGGGATAGCCGCACAGCACGCAGGCATCCAGCGCGCCGATGTCGATGCCCAATTCCAGCGCATTGGTGGACACCACCGCATCGATCTGCCCCGCACGGAGGCCACGCTCGATCTCCCGGCGCTGGGTGGGCAGATAGCCGCCGCGGTAGCCCCGCACACGGCCTGCATTGCCCAGGGGATCCCGCACGATGTCCTTCAGGTACTTGGTCATGACTTCCACTACCAGCCGGGAGCGGGCAAAGGTGATGGTCTGGATGCCGTTTTTCAGGAGCATCCCGGCGATCTCCCGGGTCTCTGGGATCACGCCCTTGCGGATGCCCAGCTGGCGGTTGATCACCGGAGGATTGTAGAACACAAAGTGGCGCTGACCCATGGGGGCGCCGTTATCGTCGATCATGGTCACGCTGCGGCCGGTGAGCAGCTCCGCCAGCTCCTGGGGATTGGCGATGGTGGCCGAGCAGAGGATGAACTGGGGCTTGCTGCCATAAAAGTCGCACAGGCGCAAAAGGCGGCGCAGCACATTGGCCAGGTTGGAGCCAAACACGCCGCGGTAGGTGTGGATCTCGTCGATGACGATGTACTTCAGGTTTTCAAAGAGCTTCACCCATTTGGTGTGGTGGGGCAGAATGCCGGAGTGGAGCATATCCGGGTTGGTCACCACGATATGCCCCGCCTGGCGTACGGCCTTGCGGGCAGCCCCGGGGGTGTCGCCATCGTAGGTGTAGGTCTTGATGCCCACGCCCATCTCCTCGATCAGCTCGTAGAGTTCGCTGACCTGGTCGGCCGAAAGCGCCTTGGTGGGGAAGAGATACAGCGCACGGGCATCCTCGTTCTGCAAAATGGAGGACAGCACGGGCAGGTTGTAGCACATGGTTTTGCCGGAGGCCGTGGGGGTGACCACCACCACATCACGCCCGGCGAGAACTGCCTGCACCGCGTGAGCCTGATGGCTGTACAGCTGGTGGATGCCACGCTTTTGCAGCACGGGCAAAAGACGCTCGTCCAGCCCTTCCGGGTAGGGAGCGTACTGCGCCGCGCGGGCAGGAATGACCTCCCACCGCACCACGTTTTCCATAAACATGGGATCCCGCCGAAGCTGATCCGCCAGCTGATCTACATTCATCTTCCGCACCTGCCTTTCGTATGGGTACTATTATAGCTTTTAGGCGAACATTTGGTCAAGGGGAACACAAGAAATCCCCGGAGAGCTTTCTCTCCGGGGACGAAAAATGCTTTGCGATTAGTGCATGACCACGGTATAGGGCTTGGTGCTGTCGGTTTCCACCACAGCCTCGCCGTCCTTGATGGTCACGGTGAAGGTAGCAGCCACATTGCCCTTCAGGTCGGGGATGGTGACCACGCGGGTCTCGCCTTCCTCCAGCTGGTAGATGTGCAGCTCCAGGCCGTCCAGATAGTCGTAGTCGGGGCGGCTGTCGCAGGCACCCAGGGGCAGCACGGTGCCGGGGCGCACCATCAGGGGCATGGACATGAAGTCATGGATCTCGGTCTGCCAATGGCCGCCCTGCACCTTGTCGTCAGAGAGCAGGCAGGTCCAGGTGCCATCGGGCAGGTAATATTGCACCTGGCCGTCCTTGCGGAAGATGGGAGCCACCAGGATGCTCTCGCCCATCATGTACTGGCGATCCAGGGTCTCGCAGGCGGGATCATCGTAGAACTCCAGCATCATGGGCCGCATCATGGGGGTGCCATGCTCGTGAGCCTCCACCGCCGCACCGTACAGGTAGGGCATCAGGCGGCACTTGAGCTTCACGAACTTGCGCAGCACGTCGCTGCTCTCGTCGTCGAAGAGCCACGGCACACGGTAGCTGGTGGAGCCGTGCAGACGGCTGTGGCTGGAGAACACGCCAAACTGGCACCAGCGCTTGTAGACATCCGCAGGGGCGGTGGACTCGAAGCCAGAGATATCGTGGCTCCAGTAGCCGAAGCCGGAGTGGCTCATGGAGAGGCCTGCGCGCAGGGTTTCCGCCATGGAAACATAGGAGGCGCTGTTGTCGCCGCCCCAATGCACGGGGAACTGCTGGCCGCCCACGGTGGCGCTGCGGGCAAACAGGATGGCCTCGCCCTCGCCACGGACTTCCTTGAGCAGGTCGAACACCATCTTGTTGTACAGGAAGGTGTAGTAGTTGTGCATCCGCAGGGGATCGCTGCCATCAAAGTAGGCAATATCACGCACGGGGATGCGCTCGCCAAAGTCGGTCTTGAAGCAGTCGATGCCCATGTCCAGGAGCTTCCGCAGATAGGAGCAATACCAGTCGCGGGCGGCGGGGTTGGTCACGTCCAGGATGGCCATGCCAGCCTGCCACATGTCGGTCTGCCACACGTCGCCATTGGTCTTCTTCAGCAGGTAGCCATGCTCCATGCCTTCGTCGAACAGGGGGCTGGCCTGGCCGATGTAGGGGTTGATCCAGCAGCACAGGTGCAGGCCCTTGTCGTGGTAGCGCTTCAGCATACCCTCGGGATCCGGGAAGGTATCGGGATCCCACTCAAAGTCGCACCAGTTGAAGGCCTTCATCCAGTAGCAGTCGAAGTGGAACACGCTCAGGGGGATGTCACGCTCCGCCATGCCGTTGATGAAGGAGGAGGTGGTCTCCTCGTCATAGTTGGTGGTGAAGGAGGTAGACAGCCACAGGCCGAAGCTCCAGGCAGGCAGCAGGGCAGGACGGCCGGTCAGCGCGGTGTAGAGATCCAGGGTGCCCTTGGGGGTCTCGCCATAGATGATGTCGTAGGTCATGCTCTCGCCTTCGTGGGAGAACTGCACCCGCTCCACCTTCTCGCTGGCCACCTCAAAGCTCACGTCGGAGGCATCCTCCACCAGCACGCCGTAGCCACGGTTGGTCATGTAGAAGGGGATGTTCTTGTAGGCCAGCTCGGAGGCGGTGCCGCCGTCGGCATTCCACATGTCCACGGTCTGGCCGTTCTTCACATAGGCGCCAAAGCGCTCGCCCAGGCCATACACGGTCTCGCCCACGTCCAGCATCAGGGATTCCACCATGTAGCTCTTGCCGTGGGGCAGCAGGGAGGAGGGCGTGCCGTCCTTCTTCAGGGCGCGACCCATGGCGCGGAAGCCGGAGGAAGTGATCACCTTGTCGCCCACCATGTAGTCCACCTGCCACTGGCCATGGGCCTTCAGCACGCGGGCAGTCAGATCACCGCTGGTGAAGGACACAAAGTCCTCGCCCTCGTCGATCACGGGCTGCACTTCTTCTTCGTAGGTCTCAAAGCGGGGTTCCTTGACCTTGGCACCGGCGAAGTGGGTCACCTTCACGCGGATCACATTCTTGCGGGGGGCGGTGAAGGTCACGGTGAGGGTGCCGCCGTCCAGCACGTCACCACGGTGGTTCACAGGGCGGCAGGCAGAGATCACCTGCAGCGCCTTGTCGGACTTGGTGGCACGCACGCACTGGGTGGCGTAGCTCATCACATAGTCTTGCTTGATCATCCAGTAACCATTGGAAAAACGCATAATCGATTCTCCTTTATCTTAATCTGTCATAACCTTAACGACCACGGGCATATCGCTGCGGAAATCCCCCAGCTCCACGGTGAGGGCTTCTTCATCGCGGCTCCACCTTGCTTCGCCCATGCCCAGCACCTCCACCTTGCGGATGATGCCGTGCCACAGGGGCTTGGCGTGAGCATCGGCCTTGCGCAGGCTCTTGATGCGCAGCACACCATCCTCCGGGCAGCGCATGGCGGTGGCGTACACATTGCCGCCCTTGCAGGTAAAGCGGAAGTCCTGGCTGGTGAACTCGCGGCTCTTGCTGTCGGCAAACTGGCCTTCCTCCACGGCGGTGGGGCCTTCGAAGGGGATGCGCCAGATGCCGGTACCGTGCACCGCCTCGTCGTTGACCTTCATCCACTCGGCCATGGCCTTGAGGATGTGCAGGTCGCCCTCGGAGAGGGAGCCGTCCGGGCAGGGACCGAAGTTCAGCAGCAGGCGGCCATTCTTGCACACCACGTCCAGCAGATCCCAGATGATCTCAATGGGCTGCTTGTAGTCGGGATACTTGGAATAGCACCAGCTGTTGCGCATCACCGAGGTATCGCTCTGCCACAGGAAGGGCTTCACCTCGGCAAACTGGCCGCGCTCCACATCCGGCACCGCCACGCCGAAGGGGAAGGCATCGTGCTTGTAGTTGATGATGCCGCCGCCCCACTCCTCGCTGCGGTTGTAGTAATAGGCGGTGAACTTCTTCAGCCAGGGCTTCACGCACTCGTGCTGGATCCACCAGTCGAAGTACACAATGCGGGGATGGTAGCGATCCACGATCTCGCAGCAGCGCAGCAGCCAGTCGGTGAGGAATTCCTCGTCCGGCGCGCCCTCGGAGTGGATGTCGTGCTGGTTCGCCGGTTCCGGGATGGCAGGCCAGTAGAGGCTGTCCCGCGGCACATTTTGCGGAATGTCGCTGTCGAACTCCCGGCCATGGCCGAAGAACCAGCTATGCTCCACGCGATGGGTGGATGCACCCACCGTCATGCCCGCACGCTCGGCTTCGCGCAGCAGGTCGCCCATCACATCCCGGTGAGGGCCACGCTCCGCGGCATTCCATGTGGACAATTCGGACTTGTACATCTGGAAGCCATCGTGATGCTCCGCCACGGGGACGATATAATCCGCGCCCGCCTCGGAGAAGGCCTTGATCCACACCTGAGGATCGAACTTCTCCATGGTCAGCATGGGAATGAAGTCCTTGTAGCCGAAATCCTTGTGAGCGCCCCAGTTTTTCAGGTGATGCTCATACTCCGGGGAATCCTTGATGTACATATTCCTGGCATACCAGTCGTGATACGCAGGCACAGAAAAAGGCCCCCAGTGCAGGAAAATGCCCAGGCGGGTCTCCCTGTACCAGGCAGGCACCGGACGCTGAGCCAGCGATGCCCAGTCAGCCTTGTAGCGCCCCTGCTCGATCACCCTGTCGATCTGTTGCAGATAAACCTGACGATCCATGCGGATGCTCCTTTCAGGAGATGCTTCTGTTTTTCTTGCGGCATATCGCCACACTGCCTATAGTTTACTGGAAAAAGATCATTTTGCCAAGCCCAAAAGATGAATTTTCCTTTCTTTTCTCCATCGCTATGTGTTATACTGTGAAAGGAGTCCATCACAATGATTTGGAAAGGGAAGCCTTTTTGATGAAAAAGATCGTCCTTACCGGCGGCGGCACGCTGGGGCATGTCACGCCCCACCTGTCCCTCATCCCCCACCTGCAAAAGGCTGGCTATGAGATCCACTACATCGGCACCGAAAAGGGCATGGAGGCCGAGAAGATCCAGTCCGTTCCCGGTGTGACCTATCACGCGGTGAAAAGCGGCAAGCTGCGCCGCTATTTCTCTTGGCAGAATTTCACCGACCCCTTCCGCGTTATTGCAGGCGTGTTCCAGTCCGCCGCGCTGATGGGGAAGATCAAGCCCGACGTGGTGTTCTCCAAGGGCGGCTTTGTGGCGGTGCCGGTGGTGTTCGGCGCGTGGATGAACCGCATCCCCGTGGTGTGCCACGAAAGCGACCTGACCCCCGGCCTGGCCAACAAGCTGTGCAAGCCCTTTGCCAGGAAGATCGCCACCACCTTCCCCGAGTGTGCCGAGGCCCTGGGCGCCAAGGCCGAAATGACCGGCACGCCCCTGCGCCCGGAGCTGTTCCACGGCAGCCGTGCCAAGGGACTGAGCCTGCTTCACTTCGACGGCAGCAAGCCCATTCTGCTGATGATGGGCGGTTCCTCCGGCGCACAGGCAGTGAACAAGGCCCTGCGGGAAGCCCTGCCGGAGCTGCTCCCCCTGTTTGACGTGGCGCACCTGTGCGGCAAGGGCAACCTGGACGCCAGCCTGGAGGGTACCCCCGGCTATACGCAGATCGAGCTGCTCAGCGCCGAGCTGCCCGACGCCCTGGCCTGCACCGACCTGGTGCTGTCCCGCGCCGGCAGCAATGCCCTGTGCGAGTTCCAGGCCCTGTGCAAGCCCATGCTGCTGGTCCCCTACCCCAAGGGTGCCAGCCGCGGCGACCAGATCCTCAACGCCCAAAGCCTGGAAAAGCGCGGCCTGTGCCGTGTGCTGCTCCAGGAGAACATGACCGCCGCCACCCTGGTCTCTGCCCTGCGATCCACCTGGAACGACCGGGCGCAGCTCACCGCCGCCATGGAGGCCGCCCCGCCCGCCGATGGCACCCAGCGCGTGCTGGAATTGATCGAAGAAGTGCAGAAATAAGCAACAGCCGCCGTGAACATCCACGGCGGCTGCTTTTGTCTCCGACGGGGAGGGGCGCTGCCCCTCCACCCCGCCAGAGGGTCTTCGACCCTCTGGACTCCCTTTCGGGCGGAATGTTGCTTGGTGGTCTCCGAGCAGGGGTCACGGTGCGCAACGGGCGCACCGCGACGCGGGGGAATATCTTGGCTCCCCCTCCGGGGGAGCTGGCTGAGCGCAGCGAAGACTGAGAGGGCTGCGTCGCTTCCCTCGACGCCAAACGTCTCTCCTTGCCCGCCGCTTTTCCTGGCTTACTGCTCTTCCTCGTAAATCAATATGTCCCCCGGCTGGCAGTCCAGCGCGCGGCAGATGGCGTCCAGCGTGGCAAAGCGCACCGCCTTGGCCTTGCCGGTTTTCAGAATGGACAGGTTAGCCATGGTGATGCCCACCTTCTGGCTCAGTTCCGTCAGGCTCATTTTGCGGCGAGCCAGCATCACGTCAAGATCGATCCGGATCATTTTCAACACCCCATCATCACAAGTGGTAGCATCATGGAATAGAACGCTGCCTGGAATAGCAGCTGCATCAGCAGGAGGATGCCTCGTCGCATAGCTTCCTCCTTCTCCGGCGGTACAGGTAGCCCGCAATGAACAGCGCGTGCTGCACATCCGCCATGATGCAGGCCGCCACAAACCAGTCGGTATTGGCCATCTGCGTTGACAAGAAGATGCACGCCGTGACCGCCACGGAGATCACCGTCATGATCACGATGGGCTTCTCCATTTTGCAGGGCGCACCGCCAATGCCATCCAAGCAGCCGGTGAAAATGTACATCAGCCCGCCAAAGCAACACAGGCTGCACAGCGCCACGGTGGTCAGGCCAAAGAGCGCCATGCCCGCCAGGTCCCACATCATTTCGATCAGCCCGCCGAAAAGGCCAATAAAGCCGATCATCGTCAGGGGGAAGGCCGCCAGCACGCCCATGCACATCACCACAAAGCAGCCCACCGCCACCAGCGCCAGCAAGAATGCACGCAATCGCTTTTTCATATGGTCAAATCATTCTCCTCCTGAATGGCGGTGGCGCGGCGCAACAGCAGCTCCAGGGCGTATGCCACCAGGCCAACGCACAGATAAGCCACGGAGAGCAGGCACATCACTTCGATCAGCGCCAGCAAAGCACCCTGGTAGAACATGAACGCCACCATCATCACACCCAGCACCGCACCGCTGATGCCGCAGCCCAGGGCAATGCGGTGCATGGCCTTTTCGTTGGCGGCGGTGAAGGCGGTGCCATGCTTCAGCCGCTGGCACATGGTGAAGAACTGATACAGCGCCACGTAGGAACCGCCCGCCACGGCGATCACCGTCAGCAACCCCAGAATGGCGTAGGCAATATCCGCAGTATTCTGCTTGCCGATGAAGATGGACAGCAGCGAGCCACCGATGATCCCAAACTCCACGGCCACCGCCGTGCCTACGGCGGCGATCACCACCGCAATGATCTGCAAAAGGGTAAAGACCATGTTCGTCCGTTTGTTCATATCAATCACCTCGGCCATAATATACCACGCGCATTCCTGTTTGTCAACAACTTTTTATCGATATTCAATAAATTTTCATCATCAAACAGAAAAGCAGGATTTTGCACCCGCCAGGGAGAATCTACAAGGTAACAGAGTGTAAATAAGGAGGTCATCCCCATGTCCATCACGCCTCATGATATTGCCAAGATGCTCGACCACTCCACCCTCCAGCCCTTCCTGACGGAAGAGGACATCCGCAAGGGCTGCGAGCTTGCCCTGAAGTACGACTGCGCCAGCGTGTGCGCCCGCCCCTGCGATGTGCCGATCCTGGCCGAAATGCTGAAGGGCAGCGACGTGAAGGTCTGCACGGTGATCGGCTTCCCCCACGGCAGCCACGAGACCACCATCAAGGTGGCCGAGGCCAAGCTGGCGCTGGAGGAAGGCTGCCAGGAGTTGGACATGGTGCTGAACATCGGCAAGATGATCCACGGCGACCACGATTATGTGAAGAGCGAGATCAAGCAGATCGCCGACCTGGCTCACGCAAACAACGCCATCGTGAAGGTGATCCTGGAGACCTGCTACCTCACCGACGAGCAGAAGAAGATCGCCTGCCAGCTGAGCGAGGAAGCCGGTGCCGACTTTGTGAAGACCTCCACCGGCTACGGCAGCAAGGGCTGCACCATCGACGACCTGAAGCTGATGCGCGCCGCCGTTTCCGAAGGCGTTCGTGTGAAGGGTTCCGGCGGCATCCGCGACCTGGACACGGTGCTGTCTGCCCGGGCTGTGGGTGCCAGCCGCTGCGGCGTGAGCGCCACGGCAAAGATCATGGAGGAAGCCGAAGCCCGCTACGCCGAAGGCAAGCTGACCGAAGTGGACGTCATCAAAGAAATGGAAGGCGGATACTAAGCGCCAACAAAAAGGGTTCTGCGAAGGCAGAACCCTTTTTGTTGGCTAATGAATAATGAATGATGAATAATGAATAGTGAATAAGTAGCAAGCGCTGCTATCCCCGCGTCGCGGCGCGCCCGTTGCGCGGCGTGACCCCCGCTCGGCGATCACCATGCAGGGCATCCCCGAATGGGAGTCCAGAGGGCCGAACGGCCCTTTGGCGGGTTGTCAGGGCTGCGCCCTGACCGGAGTCCAGAGGCAGAGCCTCTGGTTACCCCTCGTAGCCGATGAGGATGCCGCCGTCTTCGGCGTAGAAGCTGACGAGGCCGCGGGCCTGATAGGCCTGGATGTCGGTGTCGGGAGCGATTTCGCGGATGAGAGAGGTCATGATCTCGGCCAGGGCGGGGTTGTTGTGGGCGATGCGCACCTTGCCGCCCTTGAAGCCACGCTCCTTCATCGCGTTGATGAGGCCCTGCTGGGTACGCTTTTCGCCGCGGCACTTGTTCACGGGCTGCAGGGTGCCCACATCGCTGGCAATGCCCACAATGCGGATATTCAACAGGCCTGCCAGGGCAGCCACGGCAGGGCTGACGCGGCCGTTGTTCACCAGGCTGCGTAGGCTTTCCAGCGCAAAGGTCAGGTGGGTGGTCTGCCGGTAGTCCTCGACCATCCTCTCAATGGCCTCGAAGGTATAGCCAGCCAGGTGCCATTCCGCCACCTTTTCGATGAGCAGCACCATTTCGGGGCCGGTGGACAGGGAGTCCACCACCAGCACCTTGCGCTGCGGGTGCTGGCGCAGGTAGTCCTCGCGGGCGATGCGGGCAGAATTGCAGGCGCCGCTCAGGTTGCTGGTGATGGTGATGCACACCACCTCGTCCGCCTCGCCAAAGGCGGCGCGCCAGTCGTCAGGATTGGGGCAGGCGGTGGTGCTGCGACCCTTGTAGGTGGCCAGGTAGTCCAGCATTTCCCGGGGATCCAGCCGCGCATCGTCCACAAAGGTACGCTCCCCGGCCATAATGGTCAGCGGCACAGAGGCAAAGTCCACCGCCGAAAAGCGGGTGAGATCGCAGGAGGAATCCGCAACAATTTTGAATGCCATGCAAAAACGCCTTCTTATGCAGAAATAGCATCGGTTTTCAAAAACCCGATTAGCTGGTTTGACTATATCAGCTTTTGCGAACCGTGTCAAGCGTTAATCGAAACTTGTCACACTATATTCACAAACCGGATTGACGCTGGAGGCATTCTGCTTTATAATAGTAAAGTGAAAAGGAGGCGCGCGCCATGGCTATCCGCATTGAGGACTTCCGGATGCCCCGCTACCGGGAGATCCCGAACATGGGCCTGTATCTGGATCAGACGATCAAGTACATCAACCAACATCTCGAACCCCTGGGCTGCATGGAGATCACCTCCTCCATGGTAAGCAACTATGTGAAAAAGGGCTACATCAAAAGCCCGGTACGCAAGCAGTACGACGCCGAGCAGATCGCCTATCTGTTTTTTATCGCCGTGGCGAAGAACGTCTTGTCCATGGAGAGCATCGCCAAAATGTTTGGCCTGATGCACGGCACCTATGCCGAAGAGACGGCCTACGACTACTTCTGCTCCGAATTGGAAAACGTGCTGAACTACATCTTCGGCGTACAGGACGACATCAGCTACCTTGGCACCACCAACTCCGAGGAGAAGGATATGCTGCGCAGCGTGATCGTGGCTGTGGCCAATGTGATCTATGTGAATGATAAGCTGAAGGCTCGCCCCGGCGTTGAGAAGGAGAATGCGCTGGAGGCGTAACCACCTGCAACAACCCAATAGATAAAGCAACGCCCGGCCTCCTGCGAGGTCGGGCGCTTTGTTCATTTCCAGCTAAATACACTCTTTCTCCCCGCCGCATCCACGGTTTGCACGGCCAGGTTGGGCAGGTTTTCCGGCAGCACGCACATCAGGGGCAGGTCGGGGTGCTTGGGGCTGCGGTGGAAGTGCTGCAGCGTCACCAGGCGACCATCCTGGATGTACCCCGCCGACCAGCTTTCCAGCCGGTCAAAGGCGCGCTCTGTTTTGGGGAAGGAGGGATGCTCTGCCCGGAAGTCCGTCAGCAGCAGCACACCCTCCTCCGGGGTGTAGGTGGCCTCCAGGCGGGCGGGCGCGGCACAGGGAGTCTCGATGGCCATATCCCGCAGGCTCAGGCGGCTGCGGGCGATCAGCACCGCCTCGGCGCTCATATCCATGCCCAGCACCCGGCAGCCCAGCACCTGGGCAGCCACCAGCGCCGTGCCGCTGCCGCAGCACAGGTCGCACACCATGTCCCCCGGCTGCACCACCGGGCGCAGCAGCCGATCCAGCAGCTTCAGGGGCTTTTGCGTGGCATAGCCGGTGCGCTCCGGGTCACGCTGCTGCAGGTGGCTGATGTCCGTCCACACGTCGCCGGGATAGACGGGCGTATCGTCGTAATAGCGGTATTCCTTGCCGCCGGAGCGGATGCTGCGGTAGGCGCGGCCAGTTTCGTCCACCTGGCGGCGCATATGGTTGCGGCGCACGGCGCTGCGTTCCAGCGGCACCTTCGTCAGGTCGAAGCGATACTTGCGGGACTTGGCGTAGAGCAGGATCACATCATGCTTGCGGCTGAAGTGCCGCCGAGCGCGCCCGCCGCTTTCGTAGGCCCAGATGACCTCGTTCAGGAAGCGATCCTCCCCAAAGATCTCGTCGCACAGGATGCGAGCATAGGCGGAGGCGCGCCAGTCCAGGTGCAGGCACAAAACCCCCGTGGGGCTGAGCAGCCGATGGGCGTTGGTCAGCACGCCCCGCAGGAAGACCATATAGTCCTCCCGGCTGGCAAAACGGTCGTCATAGGCGGGGTACTCCGGCGCAGGCGAGCCGGTGCGCCACCCCTTTTGCCCGAAGCGGCGGCGGCGGGTGAAGGTGCCGCCGGTCATGAAGGGCGGGTCGATGTACACGCATTGCACCTTGCCCTCGTGGGCGGCAAGCTCCGCAGGCAGCTCCCCTGCCCCGTTGCCACAAAGCAGCAGGCTGCTGCCATCGCCAATGATCTCCCGGGTAATGCTGATGGGTTCAAACATATCATTCACCTCCGAACTGGTGGCGCAGGGCGCGAAGATCGTCCTGCTGGGCGGTGAGCTTCATTAGGAAGCGGCGCTGCTCCTCATCCTCTGCCAGCAGCTGGCCGCAGGTGCGTACCGCCGCCACAAACTCCTGCTGCAGGGCGCTTTTGCCCTGGCGTGCCAGGGGACACACCGGCTTGGCCCGCAGATCGGTGGCTACCTTCACGCCATCAGAGCGCAGCACGGGCAGCAGCGGGAATAGGCGGCAGCTCAGGGGGCGATCCTCCCGGTGGCAGGTGCCGGAGCAGGTCAGCAGCTGGCCTGCGGGGGTGGACTTCACCGTGTAGCCGGGCAGGTCTTCGTAATACGCCGCCTCGCCGTGAAAGAGCAGCATCCCGGTGTTTTCGCCCTCCATGGGCTGGCAGCAGCGCCCGGCACACAGGCGACCGCAGTCGGTGCGCAAGGGCGTCAGGTCGTCAAACAGGGCGCGGGCAGTATGCAAAATGGCAGGCAGGTCGTTTTTCATGGCGATGCACCTCGCGTTTTCTCTACCTCCATCTTACAACAAAAAGCGCCATTCGCAAAGCTTTTTCTTCACGAATGGCGTTTTTCTTATTCTTCATATACTGCGCGGCTGCCGCCAATGAAAGGCAAACGGCTGTAGGCCATGACCAGGTTGGCATGACCGATCTTGTCCACGTCAATGCGCAGCGGCACGGCCACGGGGCGGATGTGCATCCCCACCAGGGTATCGCCAATGTCGATGGCGGCATCGGCCTGCACATTCACGGCCAGGGCAGGCTGCTCCAGCAGCTTCCAGGCGGCGGAAGGTACGCTGCCACCCGCCTTGGGCTGGGGGATCGCCCGCACCTGGGTGAGGCGGTTCTCCTTCAGCACACGCTGCTCCATCACAATGCCGCGGTTCAGGTGTTCGCAGCACTGGAAGGCGGCATCCAGCTGATGCTTGCGGCAGGCCGCCAGCATGGCGCCGGCAATGACCCCGCCCAGCTCCGGCACGCTGCCCTTGCCAATGCGGGCGCCCGCCACCTCGCTGGTGGAGCAGCCCAGCACGATCAACCCACCAGGGGCGATCTGCCCGGCCTCTACCAGAGCATCCACGGCTTTTTCCAGCACGGAAGTGATCTCCTGCTGCAGAGCTTGTTCAATCATGATTGTTCCTCCTCATTCGTCTGTATCATCGGCGCGGTTCAACAGCGCCAGGGGGCGCTGGAGCAGCCGCTCCCACAGGTTGGTGGTGCCGATGCGGATAAACTGCGCCACAAGGCGTATCAGCATCTTCTTGGTTTCCCCATCCAGGGTCAAGCCTGCAATGACCATGGCTGCCGCGGAGCGGAATTTCTCGTCCATGATCTGCTGCAGGGTGGTGGCGCCGGTGGCCTCCAGAATGGAGAACACCGCGTCCACAAAGGCCTCGCGCTGCTGGGGTGTGCAGCTTTCCAGCCATTCGTGCAAGGTCTCGTCCATCAGCTGGCTGGAGGCGTCCACCTGCTGCACCTCTTCAAACCGGGGGCCATCCAGCTGCCAGGTGAAGGGATCGTGCTGCAAAAGGCTGATGGCCTTGGCCCGCACCACGGTGTATTCCGGGTGATAGCCCAGCAGCAGCCCCACCACCGAGGACTGGGGGATGTAGGAGCGGATCAGCGCATGGATGCGCTCGTAGCCGGGCGTTTCCAACAACTCCTTGCTCAGGCCGGGGCCATCGAAGGAATACACACCCTGCAACAGCTGCTGTGCTTCGGGTGAAGCATGGGCAGCGGCGAACACCGCCAGGTTCCCGCCCTTGCTGTGGCCGCCCAGGTAGATCCCCTTGGGGCGGCGCAGGGCAATGCGCTCCAGGTAGGTCAGCGCCTCCTGCTGGGCAGGCACGGCGCTATCGTAAGCCATGGCGAAGTCCTCCCGCCAGCCCACCAGGGTGCTGTCGGTGCCACGGTAGGCAATGAAGCAGGTGCCGTCGGGCAGGTCGATGGTCATGGCGGCAAACTGCATCTCCCGCGCAGGATCCCACACCTCCACGGCATCATGCACCGACAGGCCGCCGAAGCGCAGCGTCTGCGCCAGCTCACCTTCCAGATCACGGCAGCGGCTGAAGAACTGCAAGTCCTTCACATCCTCCCGTGTCCGGGCAGAAAGTGACCGCAGCGCCACGCCCTCCGCCCCCGCCGCCGTCTCCCCAAAGGAGCAATAGGCCAGCGCGGCCATGAGCAGGCTGTCCACCTCGTTCCAGGGAACGCAGCTGAGGGGCAGATCGCCCCGCCAGGTGAGATAATCAAGCATGTTTGGCATGGAAACACCTCCACACGGCACAGTATGCGGGAGGGAAATTCGGAATGCGGAATTCGGAATGCGGAATTGAGAGTGTGGCACCCAATCCCTCCGTCAGCCGCAAGCGGCTGCCACCTCCCTTTACACAAGGGAGGCTTCTGGTCGCTGCCATGCGTCGCGGAGCGCCCGTTGCGCTCCGTGACCCCTGCTCGGAGATAGCCCTGAAACGCCCACCCCGAATGGGAGTCCAGAGGGCCGAACGGCCCTTTGGCGGGTTGTCAGGGCAGCGCCCTGACCGGGAGTGCAGAGGGCAGCGCCCTCTGCCTCGTCACTCATCCAGCTCGTTGTTTTCCTTCATGCGCTCGAATTCTTCGCGGGTGATGAGGCAGATGCGTGGCTTGGCGCCGTCCTTGGCGGAGACGATGCCGCGCTTTTCCATTTCGTCCACCAGGCGGCCTGCGCGGGCGTAGCCGACCTTCAGGCGGCGCTGGAGGAGAGAGGTAGAGACCTGTCCGTCCTGGACGGCCATTTCGATGCACTGCGCCAGGAGGGAGGAATCGCTATTGGGGTCATCGGCAGACTCCATGCTATCCACCATGGGGAAGCCGCCGTTCTCATGCTCCATCTGGTCCAACTGCTCGATGATGTTGGGATCGTACTCCGCCTCGCAGTTCTCGCGGATGAAGTCGGTAACCCGGTTGACCTCGTTATCCGACATGAAGCAGCCCTGCACACGCACGGGGGTGAAGGCGCCGGTGGGCAGGTAGAGCATATCGCCCCAGCCCAGCAGCTGCTCGGCGCCCACGCGATCCAGAATGGTGCGGCTGTCGATAAAGCTGGACACCTTGAAGGCAATGCGGCTGGGGATGTTGGCCTTGATGAGGCCGGTGATCACGTCCACCGAGGGGCGCTGGGTAGCCACCACCAGGTGGATACCCGCAGCGCGGGCCAGCTGCGCCAGGCGGCAGATGTGGTCTTCCACGTCACGCTTGCAGGTCATCATCAGGTCGGCCAGCTCGTCGATGATGATCACGATGCGGGGCATGAACTCCTCGCCGTCCTCCAGCTTGGCGTTGTAGCCGTCGATGGCACGCACTCCCTTCAACTGGAACTTCTTGTAGCGATCCATCATCTCCGCTACCGCCCAGGCCAGCGCGCCGGAGGCCTTGTGGGGATCGGACACCACGGGGATCAGCAGGTGGGGAATGCCGTTGTAGCATTGCAGCTCCACCACCTTGGGGTCCACCAGGATCATGCGCACCTCGCGGGGCGAGCAGCGGTAGAGCAGGGAGTTGATCATGGTGTTGATGCACATCGACTTACCGGAACCCGTGGCACCGGCAATGAGCAAGTGAGGCATACGCGCCAGGTCGCACACGATGGGGGTACCGGCAATGTCCTTGCCCAGCGCCACCACCAGGGGGGACTTGGCCTCCTGCATGGGCTGGCTTTCCAGCACCTCGCGAAGGGTCACGGTGGAGACCTTGTTGTTGGGTACCTCCACACCAATGAGGGACGTGCCGGGGATGGGTGCCTCGATACGCACGGACTTCACCGCCATGTCCATGGCGATGTTCTTGCCCAGGTCGGTGACCTTGGTGACCTTGATGCCCGCCGCCAGCTCCAGCTCGAACCGGGAAATGGCAGGGCCGTGGGTCACGTGGCGCACCTTGGCAGGCACCTTGAAGGACTGCAGGGTCTCTTCCAGGCGCTGGGAACGGATGCTGTCTTCCTCCGGGCTGACGCCAGCCATGGGTTCGGCAGGCTTGAGCAGATTCATGCCGGGGAACACATAGGGCGGGGGCAGCTCCATTTCCACCTGCTCGCCCTGGGGAGCATTCTTGCGGGGCGGGAGCTTCAGCTCAGGCTGCCAGGCATCCTTGGGCGGCTCCTGCTGCAGCTTGGGGGTGGCCACCGCCGCGGGGTTCTCCACGGGGGCGTCCTCCCAGGGCGGGGTCTCCGACCAGGAGGGCTTGGGCTGCTGCTTTTTCTTCACGGGACGGGCAGGCTCGTAGTCCTCCACCGGCTCCTCGTTGCGCCAGGAGGCGGTGCGCTGGGGCTGGGTGTTCTCCCGCCAGGCCTGGGGAGACTTGCGCACAGGCTGGGCAGGCTCCGGATAGATATCCTCCTCCGGCTCTTCCACCACAGGCTCCACGGGCTGCGCCTTGCGCCCGCCAAAGATGCCGGAACGCTTGGGTTCCTCCGGCACATAGGCAGGCTCCTCCGCCTGCTTTTTGCGGCCGAAGATCTTCGACTTGCGCTCCGCATCCTCCGGCTTGACCTGATAGGAGGGCTGCTCGTAGGCAGCGTATTCTTCCTCGGTGGGCTGGAAGCCGACCTGCACCGGGGCTTTTTTCACTTGCTGGCGGGGCGGCTGCTGCACGGGCTGCCGCATCTGCCGCTGCTGCTGGATGGGCATCTGCTGCACAGGCTGCTGATAGGCACCCTGGGGTACATAGGCATCCCAGCCGTCGCCCTGCTGCACCGGGGGCAGGGCGCGCTGCGCCGCCATTTCCTGCTGGCGCTGCTGCCACATCATTTCCTGCTGCCGCTGGTGCTGATCCTCCTGCGCCTGGTATGCCCTGCGCTGCTCCTGCTTTTCCTTCACCTGGCCGAAGATCTTCTTGAAGTCCAGCCGGATCATGAACAGGAAGGCCACCACCGCCAGCAGCGCCCCGATGATGCCGCCGCCAACAGCGCCCACTACCTTCCATAGCGGCCAGGCCAGCAGCATACCGAACAGGCCGCCGCTCAAGCCCTTGGAGGCACCCAGCTCGTAGGCGCGGGCAAGGTAGAGGTCATAGGCGCCGGGGGTGGAAGACCGGGACTGGTTGCTGGTGTACAGGTAGTCCATCAGCCAGCCCGTACTGGTGCGGGTGAACAGGGTGATGGCCGCCAGCAGCAGGAAATACACCACGGCAAAGAGCGCATAAGCGCGGATGGGTGCCTTGCGCTGGGTGGACATGATCACCAGAATGCCGCCCCAGATGGGCAGCACCGGCAGCACAAGGGCCAACCCGCCCGCCAGGCCGTGGCACACCTGACGCATCCCGGCAAACACATCGCCGGAAAGGTTCATGGCCACCGCCAGGAAGATCATCACGCCCAGCGCGATCAGCACCAGGCCACCCACCAGATGCAGCGCCATGCTGTCTGCCGAGTAGGCCGGTGCCTTGCGGGGTTTGTTGTTTTTGCTTTTCTGCGCCATGATGATCCTCCAAACATTTCAAGTTAATGGATGCTGATAAACAGGCTTGCCAGCACCCCTTCATGGTTGGCGTGGAGCCGCAGCTGCACGCCGTCGAAATTGTAATAATCGCTATAACCGGGCAGGATGCGGTTGGCTTCCGCCTTCACAGCGTCCACCTCTACGGTGGCGTCCGGCTCGCCCAGCACGCTGCGCCAGTCGGCCTGGGTGGTCACGTCCGTCATCAGGCCGTACAGGTTCACCTGATCCACCCGGATGCCCTGGATCACGCTATGCTCCCAGCTGTCCGTCAGGCTGTCGGTGAGCAGATACACGCCGCGGAACATGCCGTCCTCCAGCTGGATCATGCGGCCGTTCTCGTACAGATCCGGGTCCATCAGCAGCCGGTAGGTATCCACCGCCTCCTGCACCGAGCCGCCCAGCTTCACCG
Organism: Clostridia bacterium; assembly: GCA_017936765.1. Classification (GTDB taxonomy): domain Bacteria; phylum Bacillota; class Clostridia; order Christensenellales; family Aristaeellaceae; genus UBA11524. Next base: position 97,830 of record JAGBEX010000004.1, on the reverse strand, counting down.
GAATGCCCGGCACCTGGCCGCTTTCCACCGCCGTGCGGATGGCCTCCGCGCTGGTGTCATCCAGGGTGACCATCTTTTCCGCGCCAATGCGGCGCAGGATCGTCCCCTCCCCCAGCTTCAGGTGTTCCAGCAATTCAGTCCAGCGGAAGCTTACCGTGCCTGCCCTGTCGCTGAGGGTAGCAAGCTGCTCCATGGGGTAATACAGCGTCAGCCCCGTTTCGCTGAGCCCGAAGGTCTCCGGCAGGGGCGTGAGCTGGCTGTTGCGCAAGTGGGCGCTGATCAGCGGCGCAATGCCCCACTCCAGCTGTTCCTCCAGCGCCAGGCGAGCCGCCTCGGCATCAACAAAGATATCCTCCAAGGCAATGGCTTCCCCGGTGGTCAGATCGATGTTGGCCGCATACCACATCTGGGTGGCCCGGTCGTTCTCCACAGGGCCGGTGGCCAGGACAGCCACGCTCAGCACATCGCCCGCCAGCTGATGGGTGAAATCCACCTGCAGGGGCGTGGCGCTGTGCATGGTCAGCGCCAGGCGGGTCAGCAGCCCTTCCGCGCCGGTGGATGCCCGCAGGGCGGCATTCACCTTCTCCTGCAGGGCTGCATCCTCCATGCCCTCCACCTGGGGATAATACACATAGCCTTCGCCCAGCGTCAGCCCCTGGCGGGTCACATTGATCTCCGCCATGGCCGTGGTGAGCATCATCATCAGCACCAGGAACCATACAAGAAATTTCTTCATACAGTCCTCCTCCGGAAAGATTATTGTACAACAAATAACGAATCTTCGCAAGTTTTCCTTCCCCGGCAGGCCGCGCCTTGCAATAATCCCTCTTTTCTATTATAATGGATAAAAGCGTTACAACCGAGGAGGCTACCCCTATGTCCGCCATGCAAGAATATCATCTGCCCAACGGCATGACCCTGCTTTGCAGCCGCCAGCCCCATCTCCATGCCATGGAGTTCGGCCTGTATTTCAAGGGCGGCACCCTGTATGAAAACAAGCAGAACCAGGGCATTTGCCACCTGCTGGAGCATCTGTGCTTCCGCAGCCTTGGCGGCTTGGAGGCCGAGGGCATCAACCGGCTCATGGCGCGCTTTGGCGCGGAGCTGGACGGTGCCACCTACCCCGAGGGCGTGGTGTTCCGCCTCAAGACCCACCCCCGCTTCTTTGACGAGGTACTTGACCTTTACCTGCGCTTCTTTGCCGATGTTGCCTGGACGCAGCAGCACATCGACGCCGAAAAGCAGGTGGTTCTCCGCCAGCTGGAGCAGGAGGACTGCGACTTTGACGAGGAGGTCAGCCGCCGCTACCGCAAGACGGCCGCCGGTGCCTTCTCCCTGATGGGTACAGTGCAGTCCATCCAGGACATGAGCGCCGCCACCATCCGCCGCTGGCAGCGCCTGCTGTTCCAGCCGCAGAACGCCTGCCTGTGCCTCACCGGCAATTTTTCCGAAGGCATGGAGCGCGCCCTGGTGGAAGCCTTCTCCGAATTGAAAAACAATTTTGACGAGCCGCCCTTTACCCAGGCCGTGCCGCTGGGCTTCTGTATGCGGGACAGCCGCAGCGACTTCATCATGGACGAGGAAGGCGGCCAGGCCAAGGTGCATCTGGCCTTCGACCTGGACGAGGATCGGGTCTTCCCCCTCACGGGCGAGGTGCTGAACGCCTTCACCGCTGGCAACAGCGATTCCCTGCTCTTCCAGAAGCTGCGTGAGGAAATGGCCCTGGTGGCGGAGATCGACTCCACCATGGAGGAAATGGGCATGTTCCGCCGCCTGGTGATCCGCTACGACGTGCGCCAGGAGTGCCTGGTGGCCAGCCTGCGCAAGGTCTTCGAGCTGCTGCACCGCCTGCAGCTCTACGTGCGCCCCATCCGCCTCACCCAGACCCGTATGCAGTTCACCGACAACCTGATCTTCTACCAGGACGATGTGTCCGGCATGAACGACCTGCTGGGCTGGGCATGGATGGCCGACGACCTCTCCCGCGCCGACCTGGACACCCAGGCGCAGATGTACGACGACCTGACCTGCGAAGACCTGCTGGACGCCGCCCAGTCCGTTTTCCGCCCGGAAAACCTGACCATCTCCATCCAGCGCGACCCCGCCCAGACCCCCAAAAACCTCAAACCCCTGCTGATGGAACTGCGAAACACGCTGGCCTAAGGGCGCTGCCCTTAGAGATCCCGGTCAGGGCGCTGCCCTGACAACCCGCCAGAGGGCGCTGCCCTCTGGACTCCTGCGAAGGGCCGTTCGGCCCTTTCGAAACCCGTTTTTATTCCCGAAAGGATACCCTATGCCCGAGAATATTTATGAGATTGTTTCGCTGGGGATGCGGTACTGGTTCGCGTTTCTGGGCTTGCTGATCGTTTGGCGCGCCTTCAGCTGGCTGCGGAAGGATCGCCGTGCCAAGCACCGCCGCCTCAAACACCTGCCCGATGCCGGCATGATCGGCGAAATGGCGGTGCTGCAAGGCTCCGACGAGCTGCCGGAGGGGACGGTGATCCCCGTTCCCCGTGCGGGTGTGCTGGGCTTTGTCCGCACCTGCGATGTGGTGGTGCCGGTGGATGGCGTGGCTGCCCGCCATGTGGACTTTGTGTTCCAGGATGGCAAGGGGCTGCTGCTCTTTCCCCTGCGCAAGCAGCGCTGCATCGTGGATGATACCGAACTGACCCATCGCAGCAAAACAAAAAAACACCCCATGTGCCACGGCTCCCATCTGCAAGTTGGCGACGCCGTGCTTCGTTTGCGCCTTTTTGCTGGGCTGGACACGGCTTATCGTCCCACCTATGCCCCCTATCAGCCCGAACCCCAGCCCTGGTGGCCGGAGCAGTATCCTGAGGAGAACCAGCCTGCTCCCTGGCAGAATGATCCCTACGTCTATCAACAGAATCCTGCCCCCTATCAGCAGCCCGCCAACCCCTGGCAGCAAGAGGAGCAACCCGTTTATGAGGAACAGCCCCAGGAGGCATCCTGGCTGAATCCGCCCGTCTATCAGCCCTGGCAGCCGCCGCAGCAGGAGGTATTCCCGCCTGCCCAGCCCCGCCAGCAAGGCCGCAGAAGGAGGCGCTACCATGAGGAATAACAACCAGGAGCGCACCTTCCGCCGTGATCCCGGCAAGCTCCTTTCCAGCGCGGTGATGCTGTTCTACTTTAGCGCCTTTCTGCTCCTGTGGCTGAAGGATTTCGCCTGGCAGGCCGCTGCCCTGGCCGTGGCCGTACCGGTGATGATCTGGCTGGGGGTCAATTTTCTCCCCCGCCTCTTCCCTGCCGATAAGCTGCTTTTGAGCCTTACCAACTTTCTGTGCGCCCTGGGCGTGCTGGTGCTGTATGCCACCAACCCTGCCTATGCCTACCAGCAGGCGGTGTACTATGGCGTGGGGCTGGTGGCCATGGTGGTGTGCATCTATCTGGTGCGCGTCATCAAGCATTGGCGCATCCCGGTGTATCTGCTCATGCCCGTTTCCCTGGCGCTGCTGGCGCTGCCCCTGATCATCGGCCGGGAGACCAACGGCGCGAAGAACTGGTTCTATGTGGGCAGCCTTTCCGTGCAGCCCAGCGAGATCGTGAAGCTGAGCCTGCTGCTCATCATCAGTCATTTCATGAGCCGCCGTAAGTTCCTCCCCTGGCTGATCTTCGCCGTGGGCTGCCTGGGTCTGCTGATGCTGCAAAAGGATCTGGGCACCGCCCTGATGTACTACGGCGTGACCCTGATGCTCTACTACGCTTCCTCCAGCAACCTTTTGCTCACCGGCATTGGCCTGGCGGGCGGCGCTGGCGCGGCAGTGCTGGGCTACAAGATGTTCGCCCACGTGAAGCGCCGCGTGGCCATTTGGCAAAACCCCTGGAGCGACTATGACAACGCAGGCTACCAGCTGGTGCAGGGCCTGATGGCCATTGCCAGCGGCGGCCTGTTCGGCGTGGGTCTCGGTCTGGGTTCCCCCCGCACCATTCCCGTTTACCACACGGATTTCATCTTTGCCGTGATCTGCGAGCAGTTCGGCGTGATCTTCGGCCTGTGCGTGCTGCTGATGTACGTAGCCATCATCTGGCGCGGCGCCACCACCGCCATGGCCGCCCGCACCAGCTTCCACGGCCTGCTGGCCATGGGCGCCACGCTGATGATCGGCCTGCAGACCTTCGTGATCATCGGCGGCGTCATCAAGCTGATCCCCCTCACCGGCGTCACCATGCCCTTTGTGAGCTACGGCGGCACCTCGCTGGTCAGCAGCATGTGCCTCATTGGGCTGCTTCAGGGCGTAGCCAGCCTGAACGAGGACGACCTGGACGAGGACACCCGCCTGGCCATGCTGGGCAGCGAGGAGGGAATGCGATGAAGCAGCAGCGCTATCTATTCAAGGTGCTGGCGCTGATCATGTTCGGCCTGTTCCTGCTCCTGGCGGTCTATGGCGGCTACAGCATTTTCACCTACGGCAACCGCTGGTTCTCCTACAGCCGCAACCCCCGCGTCCGCGCCCAGAAGGAGAACGTCATTGCCGGTGACATCCTGGACCGCAACGGCGTTGTGCTGGCCACCACCGTGGACGGCAAGCGCACCTATCAGCCCGACGAGGCCGCCCGCCGCGCCGTGGTGCATCTCCTGGGCGACAGCCAGGGGCAGGTGTCCAACGGCGTGGAGACCTTCCAGACCCGCTATCTCTACGGCTTTGAGGCCTCCCTGTCCGAGCGCTTCAACGCCCTGCTTTCCGGTCAGCCCCAGCGCGGCGACAACGTGACCCTGACCATCGACAGCCAGCTCTGCACGCTCATCGCCCGCACCTTTGCCCAGCACAATCCCGGCAAAAACGGCGCTGCCGTGGTGATGAACTACAAAACCGGCGAACTGATGGCCTCCATCAGCCTGCCCAATTTCGACCCGCAGAACATCACCGCCGCCACCCTGGCCGATGCCGGGCAGCCCTTCTGGAACCGCGCCACCCAGTCGGTCTATCCTCCGGGCAGCTCCTTCAAGATCATCACCACCGCCTCCGCCCTGGAGAATATCCCGGACATCACCACCATGGACATTCTCTGCACCGGCGGGCTTTCGGTGATGAACCAGGCCATCCGCGACTACGGCAACGCCGTCCACAACAAGCTGACCCTGCGGGAGGCCTTCAAAAAGAGCTGCAACAATGTGTTTGCCCTCACCGCCATCACCCTGGGGGACGAAAAGCTCCGCAAGACTGCCGAGGATTTCGGCTTTAACGACAATTTCCTCTTCCGCGACCTTGTTGTGGAAAACAGCACCTACCCCACCGAGAACCGCAACCAGTTCGAGCTGGCCACCACCGGCATCGGCCAGAGCGCCCTGGCCGCCACGCCCATGCATATGTGCATGGTGGCCGCCGCCATTGCCAACGATGGCGTGATGATGGAACCGCGCCTGCTGATGAACGTCCGCAGCGCCACCGGCGCCATTCGCACCACCTACCAGTCCAAGGTCTACCGCACCGCCCTCCCCGCCGATGATGCCGCCACCCTGCAAGCCTACATGCGGGACGTGGTCGTCTCCGGCACCGGCACCCGCGCCGCCGTCCCCGGCCTCACCATCTGCGGCAAAACCGGCTCTGCCGAAAGCTCCCTCGCCGGCAGCGACGTGACCTACGGCTGGTTCGTAGGCTACATCGAAAACCCCGACCTCCCCTACGCCGTCAGCATCCTCGTCGAATCCATCGAAGACGGCGAAGGCGGCGGCTCCACCGCCGCCCCCGTAGCAGCTGATATCTTCAAGTACCTTAGGGCGCTGCCCTGACAACTCGGCAGAGAGTGCTGCCCTCTGCACTCCCACGAAGGGCCATTCGGCCCGGGCAAATGCCCATAAAACAGATTGAATCCACAAAAAGGGAATCTGCCATACAGGATCAAAGCTCCGCCATGCAGTATTCTGCGAGGTGGGGCTTTGTCTAAGATCCTGATTGATACAATGGTCGGCTATTCAATCAATGACCTCATCGTAAGCAGCTTCAGGGTCAGGTAGAGCAACTGTCTGCTTCACACATCCCGCAGGCAAATGAAACGCCTGGAACTTCTTGCAATGACAAGGGGTTCCGGGCGTTTGTTCGAACCACATTTCCACGTCTGTTCGTTGTTATTTTCGCACAAGACGACTGCCCTTTTCCTCAATGGGATGGAAGAAGGGGCGTTCCTCCAGGTGGGCATTGGGGCTGTGGAGGGTCAGGTACAATTGGCCATCCAGAGCGCGGAAAACCATGCCGTGGCCGCCGTCATCCATGAACAGAGGTTCCACCTGGGTGAAGCGGCCGTCGATCTCCCCGTTGTCGGAAACGGCCACACCCTCGGTGTACCCACCCTCGGAAAAGCTGGCCCACAGGCACAGCAGCGTGCCATCTGCGGTGCGCCACAGGAAGGGGCCATCGGTGACGCAGCCGCTGACGCCGGAGGAGTGGTGCATCACCTTGCACCAGGGCGCGTCCGAGGCATGGAACAGCAGGAAAGGCTCCCCTGCCGGGGCAGAGAGATCCTTCGTCAGCGGAATGGCGCAGACCTCGCCGTCACCTGCCTGCACCCATTCGTGGCAGAACACCATGTAGGGCGCGCCAGCCTTGCTGACATAGAGCGTACCGTCCAGGCACTCCCAGTCCCGGGGCGTAACGCAGCCATCGCTGTGGGGACGGAACGGCCCCAGGGGGCTTTCTGCCTTAAGGATGGCGGTACCGCGCTTCACCTCGGGATTCTTGAAACTGGCGAACATATAGAAAGCATCGCCGTAGTGGTACACCTCCGGCGCCCAGTAGTTCCGGTCAGCCCAGAAGGTGCCGTCGTTGTGGAAGCACACATGGGGGCCTTCCCATTCCTCCAGGTCGCGGCTGACGTACACATCAAAGCCATCGGCAGGCCCCCAGCAGGTCTCGCCCCGGGTGCCATAGAGGTAGTATGTGCCGTCGTGTACCAATACAAAGGGGTCGCGGATGTTGATGTCGGTGCGCTTCATGGAAGTGCCTCCTTTAATGTGGTCAGCATATTGTCAAAGCGTTCCCGGCGCAGGAGAAAGGAGCCTCCCGTGCTGGTCAGCGCCTGCACATAGTTCACATCGTGGTCATGGTAAGAAACCGTCAGGGCTGAACCGTCCAGCAGGTCAAAGCGCACCTGCGCCAGGGCTTCGCCTGCTGGCTGGTCGGTGGTCACCTTGTCGAACTGGATGCCCACAATGGCCTCATAGCAGTCGCCGAACAGGTTCAGCGGCACAGGAGCATCGTTGATGGTCTGGCCGGTGATCTCCCCCGCTTCATCCCTGGACTGTACAAGGACATAGCTGGCCTCCGGCAGGGTCACGGTGGTGGTGCGCATATCCTTGGAGGCCACCAGCGCCACAAAGCGATCCAGCAGCTCATCGGTGCCTGTCTGCACCAGGGCAGGCAGGTCGGCAGAGCGGACGCGGTAGACATCCCCGGTGGCGTCCATGCGGGCATAGACCTGGCCATTGCCGGCATCGTGGCCCAGGTGGATATCACGAATAGTGCCATTCCCCAGCGCCACCAGCAGGCGCAGGGGCGCATCCAGGCCATAGGGCGCCAGCTCCTCCATGGTGGAAGCGCTGGCCTCATACCCCACAGCGCCAATAGCGCACACCTCTTCCACAAAGGCTTCGATATGCGCCTTGCTGCCCGCGTGAAGGTAGGGCTTCTCCACCTGCCAGGTGAGGATGCGTCCCTCATCGGTGTAGTTGGTAGCGATAAAGGCTGTGCCGTCCGGCTGCACCACGGCGATCTGCACCGCCTGAGAGGGCGCGGCGTTCAGCGCACCCACCAGGCGATGATGCTCGTTGAGGGAGCGGGTCATCACCTGGCGGAAGTCCAGGGGAACCAGATGAATGTTTTCGTCCCCCATCCTTTTCACATAGCAGGAATACCCGGAAGCCGCCGCCTTGCCGATGGCCAGGGTGATGGTCTCGCCGCTGTGGTAGGCGATCTCCAGCCGGGCAGCGGGGCTGTCCAGCCCGCAGGCACCCTCGTCCAGGCCGGGATAGCTGGCAGTGACAGGCAGATTGGTGGCGGTGAGCAGCATCATCTGGAAGGAGGTGCTGTCCAGGGCAAAGCTCTCCTGTCCCCGCACGGTGACGGGCTGCCCCAGGCTGTTGTACACGCCGATGTAATTCCCCTGCTCGTCATAGGCCAGGCTGGAATCCACGGTGTAGCTCTCGCCGCTTGCCAAGGTGACGGTCATGGAGGCAAAATCCGCCTGGTCGCGGGTGTAGAGCATCCGGTAGCTCTGGGTCTGGGGCGTGGTGATGGGCGCAGCGGCCTCCTCCGGCTGGAGAGCGTTCAGGGTAAGGCACAGCCCGCCGATCACCAGCGCACACAGCAATAGCACCAGACTGCGGCGCATCACAACCGCCTCCTTCGGAGGACGACGATGAGCATGATCAGCGTGAGCGCCGCGGGCAAGGCCAGCAGAAGTACCAGGCTGACCTGCTGCTGCACCTGCTGGTTGGGGAAGGTGATGAGCTGCGTGGGCAGTTGCTTCACGCCTGCCTCCAGGGTGGCGCCCTCGCCGGAATCGGTGATATGCTCCATGCAGGCTGCCACAAAGGACAGGTTCTCGCTGGCGTCCAGCACATGGCTGCCAGCGCCTTCCACACCGGTGAGCAGCATCTGCGCGCTGCTCAGCTGAAGGATGCTGCTCTCCCCGCACTCCGCCAGAATGGCCAGGGGCAGGCAGCCGCTCTCGTCCCCGGGCTGGGCGGCGGTGGTGGCGGCGTTCACGTCCTTTTTCAGAATGGCCTCATCCGAGGTGGTCAGCAGCACCTTGCTTGTGGTGCCGGGGCGCAGGGCGGGCGTTGCCAGGGCGCAGCTGCGGGGCAGGATCAACCGCCCGGGCAGGGCATCCAGCACGCCGTTGCCTTCTGCCAGGATGGGCGAAAGCAGCGCGGGTTCATCCACGAAGTATGCGGTCTGCGCAGGGCTTTCCACCGCCCAGCCGCTGCGCCAGCCCAGGCCGTAGAGATCCATCAACCCGGTCAGGTTGGGCAGACGGTCGATGGGCGTGTCCGCGCCACAGGCCGCCAGCAGGTGGATGCCGCTGTTCAGGTGATTCTTCAGGGCGGCGGCTTCCCCATCGGTCAGGTCGGTTTCGGGGGCGATCAGCGCCAGCACGTCGCCGGGGCGAGGCTGGATCATGGCCAACACGCCGCTGCGCACCTCCAGACCCATGGCGCTGAGCTGCAGGCGCAGCTGGGCGGTGGCGGCTTCCTCCGCCTCGCCATGGCCGGTAATGAACCACACCGCCGCCGGGTCTTCGTCCACGGCGCGATCGATGCCGCCGATGAGCATGGCCTCGCCGCAGTAGATGGTGTACTGATCCGCGCCAATGCGTCGGGCGAAGATGAATTCCTCCGCATCGATGCGCACGGTGCGGCTGCCCTGCTGATTGCGGACGAACACCGTTCCTTCCGGGATACCCGCGGTGTCGCCAGCCAACTCCAGCAGCAAGTGGGGCTGGGCAGCCGGATCGATGGTCTCCACCGTGATGCGGGGACACTCGGCGGCCATTTTCATCAGGGTCTCGCTTTGCAGGTCATACAGGTCGCTGGCGATGCCGTAGCTATGGATGATGTGCAGCGTCACGTCCTCCTCCAGCGCTTCCAGGCGGGAGCGGGTGTAGTCGCTCAGCCGGGACACGCCGTCGTCGGAGAGGTCGATCTTGAGATACCACTTTTCCTCTGCGGCCTGCACACACATAACGCCAAGCACGAAAATGATGGCCGCCATCAGGCACAGAAGGGCGTTGTACAGGCCAAAGGGAAGCTTTTTTTTCTTCATGCGCCTCACCCCTTTGCAAAGCGCCGGGCTTCCACAGCGCGGCAGGTCAGGAAAAGCATCAGCGCGGCAAAGCCGATGAAATAGCACGCGTCAGCCGGGCTGATCACCCCGCTGGCGAACTCGCTGATGCGCCCGGAGGTGGGCAGCATGGCCACCACGGCGCGCAGCCCCGCGAGGTAGGAGGTGGACAGCTGCGGGGTGATGAAATGCTCGCACAGGTACAGGAACACATTCACCCCCAGGGTGATCACCGCCGCCGTGACCTGATGGACGCACAGCGCGCTGACCAGCACACCCACGCAGAGCATGGCTGCATCCAGCAGGTAATAACCCAGGCAGGTGGTCAGCACCTGACGCACAGATACTTGGGCGTATTGGCTGATCACCAGGGGAAAGAGCAGCGTCAGCGCCATGGCGATGAGCAGCATGGTGAGGCAGGCCAGCGCCTTGCCCAGCACGATGGCAGAGATGCGCACCGGGGAGGTCAAAAGCAGCTGATCGGTTTTGGTGCGGCGCTCCTCGGCAAACAGGCGCATGGTGAGGATGGGCGCAATGAGCATGAAGGGCAGCTGCATACCCGAGAGCAGCAGGTTCATGCTGGCGCTCATCTCCTGGCCGATGTTGACGAACACATACACAATACCCGCCAGCAGGGTATACATAATCAGGAACACATACCCCATGGGCGTGGTAAAATAGCACCGCAGCTCGTGGCGGAAAATCGCCTTCATGGGGTCACCTCCTTGTCCAGCAGGCGGAGGAAGGCGCTTTCCAGGCCTCCGCGCTCCGGGGTCAGCTCCAGCACCAGCGCACCGCACATAGCGGCGCATTGGGACACAGCGGCCCGCAGGTCAGCGGACTCGGCCCCCTGGATCTCCAGCGTGGTCTCGTTCTCGCAGGCGCTGATGGTCTGCACATTCGTCACGCCAGGCAGCTCCCGCAGCGCTTCCGCAACGTTTTCCCCGCCGGAATAAGTCAGGCTCAGGGTGTTGGCGCTGGTCAGCAGGGTCTGCATGGTGCCGTCAAAGCGCAGGGATCCCTGGTCCAGGATCAGCGCACGGGTGCAGACATTGGTCACCTCGCTGAGCATATGGGAGGACAGCAGCACCGTGGAATCCTCCGCCGCGCTGACCACCAATTCCCGCATCTGCACCATTTGCAGGGGATCCAATCCGCTGCTGGGTTCGTCCAGGATCAGCAGCGCGGGCTTGCCCAGCAGGGCCTGCGCCATGCCCAGGCGCTGGCGGTAGCCCTTCGACAGGCGGCTGGTGAGTCGCCTGGCATACTCCTGCAGGGCGGTGCGCTGGATCACCCGGTCGATCTCCGCCTTCACGCCCCGGTGGGGCAGCCCCTTCAGCTGGGCGCAGTAGCGCAGGTATTCGGTCACCGTCAGGTCGGGGTACAGGGAGGGCTGCTCCGGCAGGTAGCCCACCAGCTTGCGGGCTTCAAGCGGCTCCTTCTGCACGTCGTGGCCGCCGATGATGGCGCGCCCCTCCGTCATGGCCAGGTAACCGGTCAGCACGTTCATCAGCGTGGACTTGCCCGCGCCGTTGCGCCCCATCAGGGCGATGATCTCATGGGGCTGGGCAGTGAAGCTCACGTCCCGCAGGGCAAGGCGGCTGCCGTAGCGACGGCTCACATGATCAACTGTCAGCATGGGCATCGTTGCTCTCCTCCTTGCTGCGGCGGTATTGCAGGGGTGTGGCACCGGTCATTTGCTTAAAGCGGCGAATGAAGCTGGACGCGTCGTAATAGCCCACCTCCGCTGCGATCTCCTTGATGGACATTTCCGTGGCCGCCAGCAGCTCCTTGGAGCGCTCCACCCGCAGGAGGGTCAGGTATTCCAGGGGGGACATGTGCATCTCGTCCTTAAAGGCCAGGGAGAGCCGGGCGGTGGGCATTTCAAAGGCCTCGGCAATGGCGCTGATGGACAGTTCCGGGTCGGCAAAATGCACCCGCATATAGTCCGCCACCTGGCTGATAACGCTGGGCGTCTCCTCGGCCACAAGGGCGGTTGCATCGGCCACAGGAGCATCGATGATGGAGGCGCACAGGCGGCGCAGCAGCTGATCCAGGTCGTCGATGGACTGGCAGGAGGACAGGGTGAAAATGTCGTAATACGCCATCACGCTCTGGCCGGAGGCATAGGTCACCGCATGGCGGCGCAGCAGCTTGTCGATGGCGTCGTTGTAGATCAGCCGGAAGGCAAAGGCAGACATATTGGTGTGGCGCAGGAAGTTCAAAAGGTCGTCGATGCGGCCGGACAGGCGGGCGTGATCCCGCAGGGACAGCGCCTGGTCGATGGCGTCGGTCAGGCGGCGGGCCTGGGGCAGAATGTCCTCGATGCTGGTGGAAATGGAGGCGTAGGACAAAAGCTGGCTGTCGTCCATCACGAAGCGGTTGTCAAAGGCGGTGGCCGCCTCCAGATAGGCGCTGGGCGCATCGGCGAAGTCCGTCTGCACGTCCGAAAGCGCCACCACGGCATGGCCATAGCGCTCTGTACTCTGCTGGTGGATCACCTCAGCCAATCGCACAATGGCCTCGCGGGTATCGGAGAACACCAGGTACAGGTGGGCCTTGATGGCCATCAGCTCCACGCCGAAGGCTGCCGTGCCGGGAATGCCGTCAAAGGGCGGCTTGCGCAGGTCGAAGGGCTGGTTGTCGCCCTGGGTCTGCATACCGTGGAGGATGATGGCGTAATACGGCCGGTCGATGCTCATGCCCAGGGCAGCGGCGGCAGCCACCACGTCCTCCCGGGCCTGATAGCGTCCCTTCATGAACTGCACCACAAAATCGTGGCGCTGCATGGGCAGGGAGCGCTCCAGGCGGGTGATGAGGTCGGTGTTGCGGGCGCTCAGCTCCCGGATGCCCGTCTGGATGGAGGAGAACTCGTCCATCACACCCTCCTTGCAGGGGAGCATGGAGGCGATCTCCCGAATGGGACGTGCGTTGCGCCTGGCCAGCAGCAGCGCCACCAGCAGACCCACGATGCCAATCCCTGCCACCAGCAGGGTGGCGCTCACCATGCTGCGACGGGTGGATTGGATGATGGCGCTGGCACGCAGCAGCGTAACGTAGTTCAGATCCCAGGTGCTGCTGGGCAGGTTGAGCAGGTACCACTTTTCGCCATTCCAGGTGATAGCGTCGCTGTGGTAGGCGCTCCCTGCGCTCAGGTTGGACAAAATCACTTCCTGGGGAACGTCCAGGTCGGTGCTGCTGATCAGCACCTTTCCATTGTGAATGATGTAGGTGTTGTTGATGTCCTCGATGGCATCGGCAAACATGGTGCGATACACATGCTCGCCGAGCATGAAGATCATCGTACCCTTGCTGGAGGCAGCGCTGGCGCCCAGGGGTGCCAGAATGGTCACCATGTCGGTGGCGTTGCCGTCGATCAGCGTGGACTCCACCCGCTGGGCAGGCAGCAGGGTCATGGCGCCGGGGGCGCGGATCATGGCCTGCAATTCCTCCGGGGACACATGCTCGTAGCGCACCAGGTTCAGGAACATTTCCAGGGGCAGGGAGCTGGAGGGCGAATAGAGGTAATCGTCCCCGGCAAAGCAAAGGAACATCTGGTCGCAGAAGCTGTTGGTCACCGCATAGGGCGCCATCTGCTGCAAAAGCTCGTAGGCCTTCTGGGGGGACTGGTCAAACTCAAAGGGCTGAATGTCCGGGGAAAGCCCCATCTGCACAGCGCTGTTGAGAATGGTGGTCAAATAGTCCTCGTGCTGGTAGGCAATGCGGCTGAGGCGGTTCACATGGCTGTTGAGGGTGTTCTCCTTCACCTCGCGCTCCACATAAAAGAAAATGTAAGCAAACATGCACGCCAGCACAATGGCCAGGATCAGCACATAGGACAGCGCAAAGCGAGCAAACGCAGAGGAACGGAGTCGCCGGAAGTATTGCTTCATTGTGCAGCCACCTCCTGCCGGGTCAGATAGCGGTCATAGGCCGCCTGATAGATGGCCTTGTATTCCTCGGAGCCGATGTCCTTCAGGCTCTGCTCAAAGGCGGCGTAGCTTTCATCGGTCACGCCGTTGGTCATGAAATCCACCAGCGCCCGGTCGATGGCGGTCTTCAGCTGGGTGTGCAGCTGAAGCAGCCGTGCCGACTCGCTGCTGGTCATGGGCATGGCATAGGTCAGGGTGCGGTAGGACTCCTTTTCCAGCACGTCCGCCGCATCGTACATTTTGCTGTATCTGGTTTTTTCTTCACGGTGGGGCGCGGGGACATAAACGCGCTCATAATACTCCGCCGGGGCAAAGAACTGCCCGCAGATCACAGGCACAATGCTGTAAAGCTCGTTGGTCTCGGGAACATAAACCACCTCGTAGCGGCCGTCGTCGTTCAGGCTGAGCATATCGCCCATGGGGCCGTTCTGGCTGACCAGCATGGTCTCGGTGTCCATCTGGGCATCCAGCCAGCGGAGCGAGGCGGGGATATTCTTGTTCTGCACCGTGAGGGAAGCGCCGAACTCCACCACATCGGAGAGGCGGGTCAGCCGGGCGGGATAGCCCTGCGCCGCTACGGGCAGCATACATTCAAACTGAGCGGCCAGTTCGGCCGGGAGTACGGTGTTGCTCAGCCGCCAGTAGCTGAAATAGCCCGCCGTACCTTCGTTGACCTTGGCGCCCCACAGGTTGGAACCCTGGGTGATGCAGGCCATGTCCAGCAGCTTTTCGCGGCAAAGCAGGTGCAGCCACTCCACGCCCTGGCGGAAGCCGTCCTCCTCCGGGGCAAAGTGGATGCTGCCATCATCATGAATGAAAACGTAATCAATGTTCATGGGGATGCCCCATGCGCTGAATACGTTGTAAATGCCGGTGTTGTTGTCGTCAAAGGTAGCCTGATAGGGGATCTCGTCCTTCAGGCCGTTGCCATTGGGGTCGCCATCGCGGAAGGCGCGGAGGACTTCGGTCAGCTCGTCGATGGTGGTAGGCACGGAAAGGTTCAGCTTATCCAGCCAGCTGCGGTTGATGAAGAAATGGCCGTCGGTGGTGATGTTCTGGGAAAGCAGGAAGCCGATGTAATAGCTGTTGCCGTCGGAGGACGGGATCATGCTCCCAACGGGCGTGGCGGAAAGCCGCTCAAAGTAGTTGGGCATATGCTCTTCCAGGTATTCATCCAGGGGAACCAGCAGGTGCTGGGCAACGCCGTATTCCTCGGTGTCCAGGGAACCACGGAGGATCATATCCGTATAGTTGCGGGAGGCAAACATCAGGCTGATGCGGGTCACCCAGTCCGCATCCTTCACGTCCACAAAATCCACATGGACGTTGGTCTCATCCTCCAATTGGTCATAGAACCACATATCGGAAAAATTGATGACCTGGTTCTCCAGCTCATATTGCAGGGCGGTGAGCGTTACAGGGGTGTTTTCCTGTGCCTTTTGGGGCGCGCAGCTTGCAAGCAGCAAGCAGCAAAGCAGCAGCACGGATGCCTTGAACAGTCTTTTCATCTGGCGCACGGAAGACCCTCCCCATAACATATAAGACATTTGATTGTGAGACAAAACGTATAGCTTGGTATTTATTATACCACAGCACAAGGAACAAGAACAAGGTGGCACGCAAGAAAAAGAACCGCCGGGGAACCGCGTGTCACGGCGCCCCGGCGGCGGTGGTTTTACTTTGTCAATCGCTTGCGGACAGAATTACTTGGCCAGGTAGGCGTCGTAAGCTTCCTGATACAGCTTGACATACTTCTCGGAGCCGATGCCCTTGGCAGTCTCGGAGAACTCGTTCCAGCTTTCGTCGGTCACGCCGTTCTTCACGAACTCGATCACGGATTCCTTGATGAACTTCTCCAGCTCGGTCTTGATGTTGGCGACTTCGATGGAAGACTCGTTGTCCATCTTGGAGAGCTTGGTCAGGTACTCATAGGAGGTCTTCTCCAGCACGTTGGCAGCGGCGTAGGCCTGGCTGTCTTCGTAGCGCTCCACGCGGTGGGGAGCCATCTGGTACACTTCGGTGTAGTACTCGCCGGGGGCGAAGAACTGACCCATGGCCACAGGCACGAAGGAGTACAGGCCGTTGTTCTCAGGCACGTTGATGATCTCATACTTGCCAGCATCGTTGACGATCATCTGCTCGCCCAGCTTACCGTTGGAGGCAGTCATCATCATTTCGGTGTCCAGCTGAGCATCGATCCACTTCAGGGAAGCCACGGGATCGTTGTTGGTGGAGGTCAGGTAAGCGCCCTGCTCGGGGATCTCCATGATCTGGGGAACGGCCACGCCGTACTCAGAGGCAGGAGGCAGCATGGATTCGAAGTGCTGAATGGTGTCGGGGTTGGCCAGGGCGGTGTTGATCAGGCGCAGGTAGTTGAAGGAGCCAACCTCACCGGCGTTGACCTTGTTGGCCCACACGTTGGAGTCCTGGGTCAGGCATTCCTTGTCCATCAGGCCCTCGGTGTACAGGGTGTGCAGCCACTCGCAGCAGGCGCGGAAGCCGGGCAGATCGCCAACAAACACGACCTTGCCGTCCTCGCCGATGGTGGCGAAGGTGTACATCTGCAGCGGCACGCCGAAGGAGGCGAACTGCGCCCACAGATGCTCAGCACCGTAGTCGGAGTTGGAGGAGGAATAGGGATACTTCACGCCAGCGTCCTTGAAGGCGCGCAGCACTTCGGTATACTCCTCGATGGTGGTAGGCACTTCCTTGCCGACCTGCTGGAGCAGCTCGGGGTTGATGTACCAGGTGGAGTTGTGGTTCACGTTCTGGGCGATCAGGTAGCCAATGTAGTAGCTCTTGCCGTCAGAAGCGGGAATGGAATCGCCAGCGTTGTTCAGGGGCAGACGGCTGACGTAGTTGGGCATGATCTCCTCGGTGAGGTACTCGTCCAGGGGCAGCAGCAGGCCCTGGGTCACGCCGTACTCTTCCACGTCAACGGAGCCGCGGATGATCAGGTCTTCCATCTCCTTGGGGGTAGAGAACATCAGGTTCAGCTGGGTGCTCCACACATCGTCGCCGATCATGCGGAACTCAACGTCCACACCGGTCTTCTCCTCGATCTGCTGGAAATACCACATGTCGTTGAAGTCGGTGGCGCTCTGGTTGTCCAGGGCCCACTGCAGGGCAGTCAGCTGCACCTTCTCCTCGGCAACGGCAACGCCGCCCAGGAGCATCATCAGAGCAAGCAACAGGGATACGATTTTCTTCATGGTAGGGTTCTCCTTTCCAATATTTGATGAACGCAGCCACAACGGACTGCGGTCGATCCGTAAGATTAGCCCTTCAGGGAGCCGATCATCACGCCCTTGACGAAGTACTTCTGCATGAAGATGTACAGGATCACGGCGGGAACGGTGGAAACCACGATGCAGCAATACTTGGCCACCTCGGCCTTGCGCATGGCTTCCTGCAGGCCGCCCAGGTTATCGGCATAGGCGGCGAAGAAGGAATCGCTGTCAGCCGAAACGGACAGGGTGGCCAGGATCTCCTTCAGGATGGTCTGCAGCGGGTAGTATTCGCGGTTGCGCAGGAACACCAGACCCGTGAAGTAGTCGTTCCAGCGCGCCACGCCGTAGTACACGCACAGCACGGCCACAATGGTGCCGGACAGGGGCAGCACACACTTGATGAAGTAGGTAAAGTGGTTGGAACCGTCCATGATCGCAGCCTCATAAAGCTCGTAGGGAATGGAGGACTGGATGTAGGTGCGGGCCACCATCAGGTTCCACACGGACACCAGGTTCATCAGGATCATGATGGCGCGGGTGTTGTACAGGCCCAGATCGCGGACGTTCAGGAAAATGGGGATCAGGCCGCCGGAGAAGAACATGGTGAAGGTGATGGCCAGGTTGATGAACTTTTTCCCGGCAAACTTGTGGGACAGGGCATAGGCCGCCGCCAGGGTGATCACCACGCTCAGGGCAGAGCCGCCGATGGTGTAGAACACGGAGTTGGCGTAGCTGCCCCACAATTCGTCATACTGGAAAACCGCCTCATAGCCCATCCAGGAGAAGCCCTTGGGCCACCAGATGACCTCGCCCGCCAGCACAGCATCCGGATCGGACACGGAGGCGATGAGGATCAGCCACAGGGGGTAGAGGATCACGAACAGCACAACCAGCCAGAAAACCAGGTTGGCAACGTTGAATACTTGATCGGCACGGGTCTCGCGAACCTTCACGCCGTGCATTTCCTTCGTCTTGGCCATAACGCTCTTCCTCCTTTCTTAGAACAGGCTGATGTCGCTGAGCTTACGGGAAATGGCGTTGACCGTCATGATGATCACAAAGTTGATCACATTCAGGCACAGGCCAATGGCGGAGGTGTAGGAATACTGCGCCTTGCCCAGGCCGGTGTTGTACACATACACGCCAATGATGTCGGAGGTCTTGATGTTGCCGGAGGTTTGCAAAAGCAGCGCCTTATCCGTGTTAGAGGAAAGCAGGGAGCCGCAGTTGAGGATCAGCATCATCACCGCAATGGGGATCAGGTGCGGGATATCGATGTGGCGGATCTTCTGCATACGGGTAGCACCGTCGATGGTGGCCGCCTCGTACAGCTGGGGATCGATGCTGGTCAGCGTGGCTATATAGAGGATGGTATTCCATCCGGCATTCTGCCAGATGTCCGAGCCGATGAACAACGGCCGGAACCAGCCTTCCTCGATCATGAAGTAGATCGACTCGCCGCCAAAGGAGGTGATCAGCTTGTTGATGATGCCGCTGGTAGGCGAGAAGAACAGGTAGATCATGCCTGCCAGCACCACCGTGGAAATGAAGTGCGGCACGTAGATAGCCGTTTGGGTAAAGCCCTTGAACCGCTTGGAGTTCAGCTGGTTGAGCAGGATGGCCATCAGGATCGGGATGGGGAAGCCGAAGATGAGGCCATACACGTTCAGCAGAATGGTATTGCGGAACATACGCCCGCAGTAGTAGGAATCGAAGAAAGCCTCAAAGTGCTTCAGGCCCACCCACTTGCTGCCGGTGATGCCAAAGGCGGCCTTGTAATCGCGGAAGGCGATCTGCACGCCATACATCGGGAAATAGCAGAAAATGAGGAAGAACAGCAGCGCGGGGATCAGCAGCACCCACAGCTGCCAGTCGCGGCGGACGGAGCGCTGAAAGCGGTATCCCAGGCTGTGACGGGACACGGGGCGGGATTGCATCGGCGTCAAGGTGATCACTCCCATTCGATCTTGATACGGTTGACACGGTCATTTTGATGTAATAATTATATCATTGGGCTAATTGATGATGAAAGACACAAAATTTTTGTTGATGTTGCCAAAATGCTGGTATTTCAACACTTTTGACGTATGCAAAAATTTCGCTTATTTCCATCAAAACCGTTTGGCCGTAAAATATAGGCAGCAAAATACAGGTCAAAGGAGAGCTTGCCGATGCTTCCTTTAACAAGCGTTAACTTCAAAGCCGAAAACCCCAAAATGCAGCAGCTTTTCGATACCGCTGTGCGCAAATGCCTGAACAACCTGAACACCTTTGCGGGCGATCAGGTGCTGGTGGAGGGCGGCGGGTATGAGAAGATCTGGCTGGAGACCCAGCCCATGGGCGGTGAGATGTACGCCAAGCACAACATCACCGCCGCGCTGAACAATCATCTCCTCTTTATGCGCCACCAGCGGGCGGATGGCCGGCTGGCCGGTTCCATCCAGGGCTTTGCCGACGGAACGGTGGAGCCACAGTTCAACAAGTTCCAGGGGTTCTGCTTCCCTTGGTCGGCGCTAAATATGTACTACTGGATCGGTGAGGATGAGGACTACCTCAATCAGCTGGCCGACTGCCTGGAGCGGTTCGACGCCTACCTGTGGCGCGTCCGTGATTCCAATGGCGACGGCATTCTGGAATCCTGGTGCAAATATGATACCGGCGAGGACAATGCCGTTCGCTATGGCGATGCCCCCAACTATGCCACCGAGGAAGTGCCGCCAGAGGGTTCCACCATCGTTCCCATGGCCTCCATGGACGTGACATCCTACTCCTATGCGGCACGGGACACCCTGCGGGAGATCGCCCTGATCCGCGGTGATGAGCAGGCTGCTGAAAAGTGGCGCTGCGCTGCCGCGGACGTGGCGCAGGTCATCCGTGAAAAGCTGTGGGATGATGCCCGGGGTGCTTGCTTTGACAAGGACAGGCACGGCAATGTGATCGACGTACTTTGCCACAACACCCTGCGCTGTATGTACTGGGGTTCCATCGCCCCGGACATGGCCGGACGCTTTGTGCAGGAGCATCTGCTGAACCCCGATGAATTCTGGACGCCCCTGCCCCTGCCCTCGGTGGCGGTGAATGACCCGGCTTTCCGCAATGCGCCGGAAAACAACTGGTCCGGCCAATGCGAGGGATTGACCTACCAGCGTGCCATTCTGGCGCTGGAGCGCTACGGGTACGAGAAGATCGTCACCCGGCTGGGCAAGAAGCTCTTCGATGCGGTGTTTGGCGGCGGGCTGCTCTTTGTGCAGCAGTTCGATCCCTTCACCGCTGCGCCCAGCATCGTTGACCCGGACACCAAGGAACCCCTGCCCCCGGATACGGACAAGGAGTTCCAGGACAGCTACGGCCCCACGCTGCTCTCCGTGCTGGAATACATCGCCCACATCTGGGGCGTGACCATGGTGCGGGGGCAGATGTGGTTCAGCCTGGGCAGCGGTATGGTCTATACCTATGAGCAGGTCTGGGGCGAAAATACCTACCGCATCGAGTCCGACGGCACAGAGGCCGCCGTGTATGTGAATGGCGTGGAGAAGCACCGCGTGAAGTGCGGCGTTCGCCTGATAACGGATAAAGCCGGGCAGCTGATCAGCACCCGGGAGATCGAATAAAGGAGGCTTTCCACATGAAGACCGTCAAGATCCGCATCGATGGCCCCGGCGGTATGTCCATGCCCGAGGCCGTCCTCAAGACCGCCTATGTGTCCGGCATGGACTTCGAGCCGGACGAGCGCCGGATGCGCATTGCCACCGATGGCACCGTGGAGCTGGTGTGTACCAAATCTCCCTACATGGTCCATGTCAAGATGCAGGTGCCGCTCTACGGTCACCTGTGGGTCATGGCCGACAACCTGGGCGATGGCTACACCGGCGACTTTGTGGACTTTGTTTCCGAGGCCACCCGCAGCTACATCGCCCACGCCAAGCGCTTTGGCGAAGGTATTCTGCTTTCGGCCAAGACCCAAGGCCACCTGGATGCCGCCATTGAGCTGGAACACATGGCCAACCGCGGCGCCGACACCCCGGACAACCGGCTCTATGCTCTGTCCCACGCCATCTACGCCGCCGAGGGCGCGCTGGTGGAAAAGGCGCAGCAGGAGGCTTATGCCCATCCCCGCAGCGACCTGAAACTGGGCTGCAATTTCTTCCGCTTCACCTCTCCTTCTGCCCGGTATGCCAAGTTCTTCGCGAATGCCTTCGATTTCGCCACCCTGCCCTTCTACACCGGGCGCACGGTGCATCAGGGGCCGGGGAAGTACGACTATGCCTACATCGACAAGGCGCTGGGCTATTTGCAGGAAAAGGGCATCACCCCCAAGGGGCATCCGCTGTGGTTCGGCCACAAGGAGGTCAACGCCAAGTGGCTGTTTGACCTGGACTATCCCCAGCTGCGCAAGGCAGCGGCAGACATCGCCAGGCACCACGTCAGCACCTACAAGGGTGTGGTGGACGTGTGGGACTCCATGAACGAAGCCCACGACTGGGCCAACTGCTTTGAACTGAACCAGGAGCAGCTCGTCGATCTGACCCGCGCCACCACCGATGCCCTGCGGGAGGCCAACGACAAGGCCACCTCCGTGGTGAACATCTGCCTGCCCTTTGCGGAGTATGTGGCTGGCCGCTACAATTGCTACGGCGCGCTGCCGGAGCATCTGCGCTCGCCGCTTTCCTATTTCAAGGCCATCCTGGAGGCTGGCGTGGACTTTGACGTGGTGGGCATCCAGCTCTATTTCCCCAATCGCGACATGGTGGCCGTCTCGAAGCTGCTGGACGCCTTTGCTGCCCTGGGCAAGCCCATCCACATCACCGAAATGGGCGTCAACGGCGGCTTCCGGGTGAAGGGCAATGCTGGCAGCACCTGGTCGCAGATGGATATGTCCGACGGTACCTGGCACGGCGGCTGGAACGAGCATACCCAGGCGGACTGGATGGAGCAGTTCTACACCATTGCCGCCGCCCGCAAGGAGATCCAGGCGCTGACCTGGTGGGACTTCATCGAACCCAGCTTCTCCGGCAACGGCGCCTTCCTGTATGAGGACGAGAATCCCCGCGAAATGTACTTCCGGCTGCTGGCGCTGAAGAAGCGCCTGATCGCAAAAGAATAAGGGAGGCACACCATGAGCAAACTGCCCCTTTGGTATCACGAACTGCAAACCAGGCTTACCGCCATGGCTGATGAGCTGACTGTGCAGCTCACGGGCTGGCACGGCCCGGAGACTACCATCATCCCCAAGACCTGCCCCGGCGAGATCGCCACCGCAGCCATCCAGGCCGCCATTGATGAGGCGGCGCAGCTGGGCGGCGGCACGGTGCTGATCGAGGGCGATGTGGTTACCGGCACGCTGGTGATGAAGAGCAACGTGCGCCTAATGATCGCCGAAGGCTCCCGCCTGCTGGCCAGCACCGATCTCAAGGACTTCCCGGAGCATATCTGCCAGCGCATCACCGTGCAGGACACCCACATGGGCATGAACCAGGCGCTGATCTTTGCCGAGTGCTGCGAGAACATCAGCCTGTGCGGCCCTGGTGAGATCGACGGTCGCGGCACCCAAGACAATTTTCCCGGCGGCGAGACCCAGCACGGCACGCCCGGCCGTCCTTTCCTGATCCGCATGGTGGATTGCACGGGCGTCCATGTGCATGACATCACCCTGCGGGACGCCGCCTGCTGGATGGAGAACTACTTCCATTGCCAGCAGGTGCTGCTGGAGCGCCTCACCGTGCGCAACCAGGCCAACTACAACAACGACGGCATCGACATCGATGGCTGCCGGGACGTGATCGTCC
Organism: Clostridia bacterium; assembly: GCA_017936765.1. Lineage (GTDB taxonomy): Bacteria > Bacillota > Clostridia > Christensenellales > Aristaeellaceae > UBA11524. Next base: position 75,085 of record JAGBEX010000004.1, on the reverse strand, counting down.
GGGGCTGCGATGTGCTCAGCGGCGACGACGCCCTGTGCTTCAAGGCTGCCTCCGAGCGTCCCACCCAGCGGGTGCTGGTGGAGAACTGCAGCCTGTATTCCTCCTGCAACGCCCTGAAGGTGGGTACCGACACCCAGAGCAACTTCCGCCAGGTGCTGGTGCGCAACTGCCGCATCGGCGGCGTGGCAGAGGATGCCCGCGGCATCAAGCACCCCTGCTCCGATTCCGGCATTTCCCTGGAGATGGTGGATGGCGGCACCCTGGAGGATTTCTTCATCACCGGCATCGACATTCAGCGGGCGTGGAGTCCCATCTTCATGCGGCTGGAAGATCGGGGCCGCGTCCGTGAAGAGCTGCCCAAGCCTCCTGTAGGCACCCTGCGCCGGGTGGTGATCGAACACGTCACCGGCTGCGACAACGGCCCCCGTGGTTCCTACATTCTCGCCGTACCGGAGAAGCCCATGGAGGACATCATCCTCCACGATGTCCACATCGGTCAGAACGCCTCCAGCAAACCCGTTACCACCGATGAGGACTTTGACGATATGCGGGGCATTTACCCCGACGCCCACATGATCGATGACATCGGCGACGCGCCTGCCTACGGCCTCTGGGCGCGGCACGTGAAGGGTCTGCACCTGCTGGACTACCACGTGCAGCCCATCGGCGAGGAGAAGCGCCCTGAATTTGTTTTCGGCGCGCAGACCCAGGTGATCCGATAAATAAATAGCAGCTTGTATATGGCTACAAGCTGCTTTTTGTCTGCCCGTATATCAGCTGCGAGGACATGGTTTCAGAAAAGTTGACGGAAGCACGTTTTCAGACGTTAGCTGATGACTACAAGCAAAAACAGACGGAGCTGACGAAGAAGATCAATACGCTGAGTGCAGAGATTGCTGAACGGGACGATCAAGCCACCAACGTGAAGCGACCTATCCACCAGGTGAAGAACTACCTGACCCTGGAAGAACTCGCACTCACCGTTGTGAATGACATAATCAAGACGATCTGCGTTCATGCACCAGACACTTATGATGCCAAGCGAGTGCAGGAAGTGGAGATCTGCTACAACTGCGTCGGCATTCTTCCGGCAAGCTTGCCGTATGACTTGGGCAAACGGCAATCGGTATAACTATTCCGATACGTTGAAAGAACCACTTTACTGTTTTATTGAAGCTTAACTCCTTTCGAAACCCATTCGGCGATGACCGGGTGGGTTTTCCTTTGGGGTCACGGTGCAAATACGGTCGCGCCGCGACACGGGGCAAGCATCTTGGCTCCCCCTCCAGGGGAGTTGTCAGCGCCTGCGCTGACTGAGAGGGCTGCGCCCCTTGCACCAGCGCCTCACTTTTCTCACCCCTGTAGGGGCGATCTGCGATCGCCCGCCCGTCCATGCATCGCCCCCAAACAAAAGGACTGCGCACTTCCAAGCACAGCCCATTTTCTCAAATTTCCTTTTCCAAATAGAATACCGTTTCGCCATCCTCCACTTCGGTCAGCACCAGACGCTCATACCCCCAACGACGGTATATCGCCTGGTTACGTTTTTCCTTTTCCTCCACGCCGATGGTCAGCCGCTGATATCCGCGCCGCGCTGCCTCCGCCTCCATCAGCCGCACCATAGCGGAGATATGCCCCTGACCCTCGTGGGCCTTTTCAATGCGCAACGCATTGATATTGGCTACCGTGGCGCCGTCTGCCAGTACGGTGCGTCCGGCAATAGCCTCGCACCCCGGCACAAACAGCAGCGTACCCTCGCCCACGGGTTCGCCATCGCACACCACCACATAGGTCAGCGCCTGCCCGTTGCGATTGTAGCCGATGTACTCATCCCGCCAGCGGATCCAACGCGGATCCGCCGGGTTCTGACGAATGTTCTTTCCCCAGATGCATTCCAGGTCATCCATGGTGGCGGGGCGGCATTTGTACTTCATTTTACTTCCTCCTTGATATACAAAAAGAGCCATCCAAACGGATGACTCTTTTTGTTTGGCACTTGGCCTTGTCAGCTGGAGCGGGTGATGGGAATCGAACCCACGTGGCCAGCTTGGAAGGCTGGAGCTCTGCCATTGAGCTACACCCGCATGTGGAGCGGTAGACGGGATTCGGACCCGCGACATCCACCTTGGCAAGGTGGCACTCTACCACTGAGCTACTACCGCATATCCACGCATTTGCGTCGGGTGATTTTTGGTGCGGACGAAGAGACTCGAACTCTTACGCCATATGACACCAGATCCTAAGTCTGGCGCGTCTGCCATTCCGCCACGCCCGCATGTCTCTTTAGCAGAATGGGATGTGACCCATTGGAGATTCGAACTCCAGACACCTTGATTAAAAGTCAAGTGCTCTGCCGACTGAGCTAATGGGTCATACAAGCTGGGGTGGCAGGGCTCGAACCTGCGAATGCGGGAGTCAAAGTCCCGTGCCTTACCACTTGGCTACACCCCAACGCAGGCTGTCTCCACCGCAGATCGCAGCAGACCGAAGAAAGAAAAATGGGGTGACTAGTGGGGTTCGAACCCACGACATCCAGAGCCACAATCTGGCGCTCTACCACTGAACTATAGCCACCATGATGGCGCGCCTGGAGGGGCTCGAACCCCCGACCCACGGCTTAGAAGGCCGTTGCTCTATCCAACTGAGCTACAGGCGCATGCCGCAAATCAGGGACCTCCAAGGGCATCGGCGTCGGCAGTTTTGACCTTTCGGCATTCCGCTGACAATTAGGAATTATAGCACAACGCCTCGCGCCTGTCAATCACTTTTTTCATGAATTTAGCAAGATTTTTTCAAATCACGTCCCAGCTGGGTGTCTGCCACAGCACCACCTGGCCTGCTGCCAGGCTTTTCTGCACGTCGATCAACCGCTGATTCCGGCTGCCGCAGAACTTGAGTTCCAGCGAGCGCTGCGCCAGGATGAAAGGCCCATCCACCAGCACATCGATGGCCTGCAAAAGCGCCATGCGGGCAGGATCATTCTCCTTCAGCAGGGCTTCCCAGGTGTAGCCGGTGTACGCCCACACGGTCAGGCGGCTTTCGCGGGCGGCCTGCGCCAGCACCAGGCATTCCTCCGCCTGGCAGAAGGGATCACCACCGGAGAGCGTGATGCCGTCCAGCAGCGGATTCTCGCGAAACTGGTCGATGATCACCTGTGTATCCACCGTCTTGCCACCCTCAAAGGGGTGGGTTTCCGGGTTGTGGCAGCCGGGGCAATGGTGGGGGCAGCCCTGGGTGAAAATGGTGTAGCGGTAGCCGGGGCCGTCCACGATGGAGTCGTTAACGGTGCCTGCGATGCGGATTTCCATATGAAGCCTCCTGGAAAGGAAAAGGCCACAGCACCGTGTGGCCTTGGAATATTTGCAGCTGTGCGTTTGTGCGGCGGGGCGGGCGATCGCAGATCGCCCCTACAGGTTCGGAAGTATGGAGGGCATTGGAGCAAGCGGCACAGCCCTCTCAGTCTTCGCTTCGCTCAGCCAGCTCCCCCGGAGGGGGAGCCAAGCCTTATACCCCCGCGTCGCGGCGCATCCGTTATGCGCCGTGACCCCTGCTTATGTGCGCGTCCCCCACCCTCCCCGAATGGGTTTCGAAAGGGTCGAAGACCCTTCGCAGGGGAGTCCAGAGGGGACAGCGTCCCCTCTGGTCAGGGGATCCTAAGGGGATGAAATCCCCTTAGACCCCGTGCTTCACGCGGTCGTGTTCTTCGGCGCGCTTGGCGTTGTTGAAGCGGTCGAGGGTGCCGACGAGGTAGCCGGTGATGCGGCGGATGCGCTCGAAGGGACGGCCATCTTCCTTGCGGTGGCAGCAGGGGCATTCGTCGCCGATGATGCCGTTATAGCCGCAGACGGGGTCGCGGTCGATGGGGTGGTTGATGGAGCCGTAGCCGATGCCCTTATCGTGCATGAAGCGGACGATCTTCTCAAAGGCGTCCAGGTTCTGCAGGGGATCGCCGTCCATTTCCACATAGGAGATGTGGCCGGCGTTGGTCAGGGCATGGTAGGGCGCCTCGATGGACAGCTTATGGAAGGCAGAGCAGGGATGATACACCGGCACATGGAAGCTGTTGGTGTAGTAATCGCGCTCGGTGACGCCGGGGATCACGCCGAACTTTTCCTTGTCCAGGCGGATGAAGCGGCCGGACAGGCCTTCGGCGGGGGTGGCGATGAGGGTGTAGTTCAGGCCACGCTCGCGGGAGAGCTTATCGGTGAAGGAACGCATGGCGCCGATGATCTCCAGACCCAGATTTTGACTCTCTTCGCTCTCACCGTGGTGCTTGCCGCGCAGGGCCACCAGGGCTTCGGCCAGGCCGATGAAGCCAATGGTCAGGGTGCCGTGCTTCAGCACCTCTTCCACGGTGTCGTTCCAGTCCAGGCGCTCGGAGTCGATCCACACGCCCTGACCCATCAGGAAGGGGAAGTTGCGAACCTTTTTCTTGCTGATGATGGCCATGCGCTCGTCCAGCTGAGCGGCCACCAGCTGCATCTTGCGCTCCAGCTCCTCGAAGAACCACTGCACGTCGCCATTGGCCTTGATGGCAATGCGGGGCAGGTTGATGGAGGTGAAGGACAGGTTGCCGCGGCGGGGAGCGATCTCACGCTTGGGATCGTACACATTGCCCATCACGCGGGTACGGCAGCCCATGTAGGCGATCTCGGTCTCGGGATGGCCGGGCTTGTAGTACTGCAGGTTGTAGGGCGCGTCCACAAAGGAGAAGTTGGGGAACAGGCGCTTGGCGCTGGTCTTGATGGCCAGGCGGTACAGGTCGTAGTTGGGTTCGCCGGGGTTGAAGTTGATGCCTTCCTTCACGCGGAAGATCTGGATGGGGAAGATGGGGGTCTCGCCGCCGCCCAGGCCGTCCTCGGTGGCGTGGAGCAGGTTCTTCATCACCATTCGGCCCTCGGGAGAGGTGTCCATGCCATAGTTGATGGAGGAGAAAGGCACCTGCGCACCGGCGCGGCTGTTCATGGTATTCAGGTTATGCACCAGGGCTTCCATGGCCTGGAAGGTGGCCTTGTCAGTCTCCTGCCAGGCGTGCTTCTGGGCGAAGTCCATGATGTGCTTGGACTGCACTTCGTCACCCGTCTTTTCGATCAGCAGCGCCAGCACAGCAGCCTGCTGCTCCTCGCTGGGTTCCAGAGAGGGGGACATATCCGCCTCGGCCAGCTTCTGCATGATCTCGGCAGCGTTCTCCTCGGCATGTTCGTCGCCCACCAGAAGCTCCAGGGCGCGGGCAATGTTCATGCGATAGCGCTTGATGAAGGTCTTCTTCACGCCGGGGGCCATGCCGTAGTCGAAGTCCACCACGCTCTGGCCGCCATGCTGGTCATTCTGGTTGGCCTGAATGGCAATGCAGCACAGCGCGGCGTAGGAGGTGATGTCCTGAGGCTCGCGCAGGTAGCCGTGGCCGGTGGAGAAGCCATCCTTGAACAGGGTGGACAGCTGGATCTGGCAGCAGGTGGTGGTGAGGGTGTAGAAGTCCAGATCGTGGATGTGGATGTCGCCCTCGCGGTGCGCCTGGGCAAAGCGGGGATCCAGCACATACATATCGTAGAACTGCTTGGCGCCCTCGGAGCCGAACTTCAGCATGGAACCCATGGCGGTATCGCCGTTGATGTTGGCATTCTCGCGCTTGATGTCGGAATCGATGGCGTCCTTGAAGGTGATGTCCTCGAAGGTCTTCATCAGACGGGTGTTCATCTCACGCACGCGGCTGCGCTCGGCGCGGTACAGAATGTAGGCCTTGGCGCTGCGCACGAAGCCCTTTTCGATCAGCACGCGCTCCACGGTGTCCTGCACCTGCTCCACCGTGGGGGTAGAGGACACGCTCTCGTTGTTCTCCAGTTCGGCCACCACGCGCTCGGCCAGGTTCTGGGCGGTCTCGCGCCCCTTGGCGCTGGAAGAAGCCTGGAAGGCGCGGAGAATGGCATTCTCGATCTTGGCCTGGTCAAACTCCACCATGCGGCCGTCGCGCTTACGAATGTTGATGATACCCATAGAATCTCCTCCTGAGTTGTGCTGCTGTGCGTGCCTCAAACGGGCGCGTGAGAAAAGGGAAATCGCAGCCCGCACCATGCATTTGGCAGCGATGCTCCCTCTCAAAAACGGTATCGCACTTGTGTACCGCTTGTGTCAGATCAGCGGGGTGAAACCACATATTGTGGTGGTCACCGCGAACAAGTGACATTATATTGTGTTTGGCCGCCGTTGTAAATGTACGAAACGGTCATTTTCAACGTCACAAACTCGAAAGTGACCGCAAGCCCTTGTGTGGCCTCAAAAAATAATTTTCTGTCGAAAAATGCCGCAAATTTCGGGCTGTTTGAAAGCAAATTTGCGTTGACTTTTTGTAAACTTGCGTCTATCATGGAAGATAAGGAAGTTTCCCCTTCCGCACCAACAAGAAAGGAGCTGGCTTTTTCCATGGATACCGACCCTGGTAGTAACACCATGACCATCCCGGAACAGCGCTCCTTTCAGGTGCGCATCGCTTGACGTGCATCCGTGAGCGCCGCTTCCGGCCACATTGCCGGAAAGGACTGATCACCCATGAAGAGGATCTTCAAGACCGTTGACGATCACATGACCGAATGCACCACCCTGGAGAAGGGTTGCTGGGTGCATCTTCAAAATCCAACCAAAGAAGAAGTGGACGGCCTCAACGCCCGCTTCGCCATCGACCCCACCTTCCTGGCCGCCGCGCTGGACGAGGAGGAATCCGCCCGCATCGAGCATGAGCCTGACAAGAATCAGACGCTGATCGTGGTGGACATCCCCTATGTTGAAAGCGAAGGCAGCGGCTATGTGTATTCCACCATCCCTCTGGGCATTGTGCTGGTGGACGACATCATCATCACCGTTTGCACCCGCGATACCCCCATCATCAATGATTTTACCGAGGAGCGCATCCGCGGCTTCTGGACCCACAAGCGCACCCGCTTCATCCTGCAGCTGTTGCACCGCAACGCCAGCCGCTACCTGGCCTACCTGAAGCAGATCGACAAGGCCTCCATGCACGTGCAGGAGAAGCTGGAAAAGTCCTCCCGCAACCAGGAGCTGCTGCAGATGATGAAGCTGGAGAAATCCCTGGTGTTCTTCTCCACCTCTCTGAAGAGCAACGAAATGGTTCTGGAGCGCCTCATGCGCCAGACCAATATCCTCCGCCAGTTCCCCGAGGACACCGACCTCTTGGAGGACGTCATCATCGAGAACAAGCAGGCCATTGAAATGTGCGCCATCTACCGCGACATTATGACCGGCACCATGGACACCTTTGCCTCCATCATTTCCAACAACCTGAACATCACCATGAAGGTGCTGACCAGCCTGACCGCCGTGCTGTCCATCCCCACCATCATCGCCTCTCTGTGGGGCATGAATGTGGGCGGCATCCCCTTCGCGTCCTCCCCCTTCGGGTTCTGGATCGTGGTGGGCATCTCCGTGCTGCTGGCCATTGTTTCCTTCATCTTCATGTACAAGAAGCAAATGTTCAAATAAAGGAGGGATCCCATGCCCCACGTTACGCCGCTCCCCCGCTGCACCCCGGCCCAGGCCGGACTTGATCCCCGCCGCATCGTTGCCATGATCGACGATTATCAGGCCCGGGGCTTGCAGATCCACTCCTTCATGCTGGTGCGCCACGGCCAGGTGCTGTGCGAGGGCTACTACGATCCCTACACCCCTGACCAGCTGCAAACCGTGTTCTCCCTCTCGAAGACCTTCACCTCCGTGGCTGTGGGCATTGCCGAGGGCGAAGGGCGCATCGACCTGGATGAGAAGCTCATCGACATCTTTGCCGAGGAAGCGGCTGCCTCCGGCGTCAAGCCCGGCAAGGAGCTGCAGAGCCTGACCCTGCGCCACCTGCTGCGGATGTCCACCGGCCAGCCCCAGGAACCCTATGGCGAAAACTGCTGGGCGGATATGCGCCAGGCCTTCCTCAAGGAGGCTTTCTCCGAAATGCCCGGCCAGGTGTTCCGCTACAACACCATCGCCACCTATATGCTCTCTGCCGCGCTGAAAAAGAAGGGCATCGACCTGGAGGACTACCTGCAGGAGAAGCTGCTGACGCCCCTGGGCATCAGCGGCACCCGCTGGATGCGCGACCCCCACGACATCTGCACCGGCGGCTTCGGCTTCTCGCTGGTGCCGGAGGTGATTGCCAAGCTGGGCGTGTGCCTGCTCAACGACGGCAAGTGGGGCGATGAGCAGCTCATCCCCCGCAACTATGTGGCCGCCGCCACCCGCCCCCAGATCTACCAGGCTGCCGACGTGCTGGGCTATGGCGACTGGAACGCAGGCTACGGCTACCAGATGTGGATGTGCATCAACGGCTGCTTCCGTGGCGACGGTATGTACGGCCAGCTGTGCCTGATGGATCGCCGCACCGACACCGTGCTGGCCATGACCGCCCTTTTGCAGGACATGGGCAACGAGATGCAGGTGTACTACAACAACGTGCTGAACGCCTACCAGCCCGATCCCCTGCCGGAGGACGAAGCCGCCATGGCCGAGCTGACCGCCCGCCTGGCCACGCTGAGCGCCTATCGCAGCCTGCCGGAGGACGACGGCGCCCCCATCCCCGCCGCCGTGCTGGGGCGCTACGAGAACCTGCCCGTGGGCGACATCACCCTGGCGCTGGAGGACGATACCCTCGTGTTGACCCGCCAGGGCAATGTGCTGAAGGCCACCCGCGGCGCCTGGCACCGCAACGACGTGCCGCCCATGATCGACGGCCTGCACTACCGCGACATGACCACCACCTCCCCCATCGTGATGGCCTGGGGCGTGAAGGACGGCGCATTGATCCTGCGCCACTTCGAGATCGAGGGCATGGAGGAAGTGACCCTGACCTTCAAGCCCACCGATGATGGCGTGAACCTGCTCCTGCAGGAGACCACCAACCCGGAGCATCCCGGCACCTGGTATCACGAAACCGTGAAGGTGAAATATGCATACAAAAAAAGTGGCTGAAAAGCCACTTTTTTTGTGCGGATAGTGGGACTCGAACCCACACGCCTTGTGAGCAGGGGATTTTAAGTCCCCGGTGTCTGCCATTCCACCATATCCGCGCGCACCAAGGATTATAACACTCCTGCCCACCCAGCGTCAAGCATTCAGTTTTCCAGGCTCTCTTTGATCTCCCTGCCGTCCCGCAAAAGCTGCATCATGCGCTGGCGGTCATTGTCCCGCAGGGCATCGCGGTACTCGGTCAGGCGCTCCACCAGGCCCTCCACCTCCGGCAGCAGGGCTTCGCGGTTGTCGAAGAACAGCTCCGTCCACATATGCTCGTTGAGCCGGGCCACGCGGGTCATGTCCGCAAAGGAGCCGGCGGAAAAGCCCTTGTGCCGGCCGGCCAGCGGGGTCTTCACATAGGCGCTGGACACAATGTGCGCCAGCTGGCTGGTGTAGGCGATCATCTCATCGTGAATCTTCGGCGTGGTGAACTGCACCCGCCGGAAGCCCAGGTCCATGAAGAAATCCCGCGCCCGCTGGAGCAGTTCCGGCTGCTCGTCGCCCATGGGGGTGAGGATCATGCTGGCGTGGTCGAACAGGTCGTCCTTGGCATACTTGAAGCCGGAGAACTCCCGGCCTGCCATGGGGTGACCGCCGATGAAGTGCCAGCCACTCTCCTTGGCCAGGGGAACCAGCTGGCGGCAGATTTCCTGCTTCACGCCGCCGCAGTCGATGACCAGCGCGCCGGGCTTGAACTGCCGGGCATGGGCGGTGATCCACTCCACAATGGCCCCGGGGTACAGCGCCACCAACACCATGTCGCAGGTGGGCAGGTTATCCTTGTCCATCTCCTCGTCCAGGGCGTCCATGAGCTGGGCTTGCAGGATGGTCTGCAAGTCCACATCGCAGCCAATGACCCGATGCTCCGTGTTCAGCTTGATGGTCTTGGCCAGGGAGCCGCCAATGAGTCCCAGGCCGACGATACCGATATTCATACAAAAATGCCTCCGTTCTGCCGTACTACGATCCTTCATCGTATTCGACAGCCCGGAGGCTGATTCCTGCTTATTGCCACTCAGGCACAGCAGCGCGGAGTTCGGCCAGCTTGTCGTAGTCGTATTCCACAGGCTTGCCGATGCCGATGGGCGTATGCAGGCATTGCAGGTACGCCTCCATCTCTGGCGAGCAGGTGGGGACTTCGTCGCCGTGGGTGTAGAGCAATTCTTTGCCGTCGCTGTAATTCATCCAGATTTCCTGAACGTATTCCGGCTCATTGATCGTGTAGGTCACGTCCGTCTGTGTTCCAATATCATATATCACAGTCGGGCTATCCGTCGGAGTCTCACCCCGGCTCATCGTCACATAAACTTCATAGGCGTCCACATCGTATAGCCAGCCATCTTCCGTCCAATAGCCCTGCTCATAGATGCGGTAGCCGCCGTGATGCTTTTCGTACTGTTCATCACCGATCTGGATATACGGCTCGTACATCCACAGGTTTGCAATGTTGCCGCTGCCATAACCCCAGCCCTGTCCGCAAACAGCGTCATCCCGCGCCAGGTCATACACGATCAGCCCGGTGCCGTCAGAGGTCTTGTACAGCTTCACATCCACCTCGTCCTTGGACATAGGAACATTGGAATACACCGTCAGTTCGTCATAAAGCCAGCCACCGCCAAACACCAGCACCACCGCAGCCATCACGCTGAGCAGCACCGTCCAGAAGACCCGCTTCCTCCGCTTCTTCTTCATGGCGCGGGCGGCCTTTTCCAGCTCGGCCTTCTCCTTTTCGGCGGCCATGCGGGGCAGCTCGGTTTTCATTTCGCCCCAGATCTCCGCGCAGGGCGGGCATTGCGAAACGTGTTCCTTCACAAAGCTGTTGCTTTCCTCGCTGCACGCACCGTCGATCACCAGGGGCATCAGGTCGCGGGCAATAGAGCATTTATCCTTCATCGTTCCATTCCTCCTTGGCCATGTGGCTCAGCATCTGCCTCGCCCGATAGTAGGTCACCCGCGCCCAGCTCTCGCTTTTGCCAAACAGGCTGGCGATTTGCCCGTGGCTCAGTTCGCCAAAGGTGCGCAGGGTGAACACCTCCCGGAAGGGTTCCGGCAGCCGGTGCAGCAGGCGGTGGGCGTCCATCATGCGGTCGCTGTCGGCAATGGCCTCTGCAATGTCCGGCGTGCGGGGTTCCGGGGCTTGCTCCAGGGGCAGCGTGGGCTGGCGGCGCAGGCAGTTCAGATACAGCCGCTTGCCGATGGTACACAGCCATGTGGACACATTGCTTTCGCCCCGGAATTCCTTCCAATGCTTCAGCGCCTGATAGAAGGTCTCCTGCGTCAGTTCTTCCGCCAGGCTTTCGTTGCCGCACAGCCGCAGGAGAAAAGCGTGTACCATGCGCTCGTACTCCCGGTAGCTTTGCTCGAAATCTTGCACCAGCTCACCCCCTTTCACTTATTGAGACACGCAAAGAGGCGTTTCGTTACAGCAAAAAAACCACATCCTTGCAAATGTGGGCAAAAACTTTATGCAGATACCGCCGGGCCTTCCACGGGCTTCTCTGCATTCACCTTCGGTTCGTGGTATTCCATGCCGGCATCGTAGCGCACGGTCTCCGGGGGAACCTCCAGCAGGGCGGGGTTGTTCAGGCAGCGGTTCATGGTGGCGAAGAAGCCCGCATAGTGGGCGCCGGAACACACGCGCTCGTCAGCGGTGATGCCAATGGGCAGCCAGCGCTTCATGCGGGGCTGGCCGTTTTCCATGGCCATGGTGCGCTCCACAGAACCCATGCCGAAGAAGAGGCTGGTGGAACCAAAGTTGTAGATGTGGTGGTTCACATGGTGCAGACCGATGGAGGCGTTGTTGGTGATGTACATGCTGGTGTGGAAGGGCAGCTCGTCCAGCAGCGCGCCGGGGCAGAGGCCGTAGCGATCCAGCAGGCGCACCAGCGCCACCACCGCCGTGGCCAGGCCAGGTACCGCGTGCAGAATACCCACCAGCTTGTCCAGGAAGTTCTTCTCCTCCACGCCACGGTTGGCCTCGATGGCCTTGTTCATGCGGTCACGCACGTCGTAGAGGGTGTCGGTGGGGTCAAAGCGCAGCTTCACGGCAGTTTCGCCCCCCTCGGCATTTTGGGGATCCTTCAGCATCGTGAAGGACACGGTGCAGTTGTTGCGGGAGTAATACTGCTTGTTCATGATGTAGCGGTTGATCTCCGGGTGCTGGCTCACCGCGCGAACAAAGGCCGCCACGATGATCTGCATGAAGGTCACCTTTTCGCCCTTGGCGCTCTGCTGGGCAATGTAGCGCGCCAGCATTTCGTAGTCCACCTTGTGCTGCAAAAACACCTGGGCGTCGCAGCGCATGGGCATCAGGTAGGGCGTGATGCGGACAATGGGATCGATGGTGGTGATGCGCCGGCCATCGGGACGGAATCCAAACATAGGCTGTACCTCGCTTCTTTGTCGATGATGTGGTGACAGGATGATGACGAAATGAAAGTATATCGAAAATTGTCACATTATCATTGTATACAGATGCCTTGATTTGTCAAGTTTTTGCCCAGAAGTCCCCCAAGTCCGCCTCCTGCTGCACCCGCCAGTGAGCGGGCATCAGCCGCCGGTAGCCGCTTTGTTGATAGCGGTCGTCCAGGAGGATCGCCACGCCCCGGTCGGTCTCCGTGCGAATCACCCGCCCCACAGCCTGGGCCACCTTCTGCATTCCGGGGATCATGTAGGCATAGAGGAAGCCGCCCTGCAAGGTCTCTTCGTAATAATCCCGCAGCGTTTCCTGAAAGAGATTCACCTGGGGTAGCCCCACGCCCACGATCACCACACCGTCCAGGGCATCGCCGGGCAGGTCGATGCCCTCGGCAAAGATGCCCCCCAGCACGCACAGGGAGAGGGTCGGCTCCCCGCCGGGCTGATAGGGTGCCAGAAAGTCGCGGCGTTCCTCGTCGGTCATACCGGAAAACTGCACCTGGCAGGGCAGGTCAAGCTGCTCCGCCACCCGGTTCATGAACGCAAAGCTGGGGAAGAAGGCCATGTACCGCCCGGGCTTACTCTCCCACAGGCGACGGATGGCCGATGCGATCTGCCCGCAGGCCGCCTCCCGGTGCTGGTAGCGGGTATTCACGTTTTGCTGCAATATCAACAGGTTCTCCGGCGGAAAGGGCGAGGGCATGGCAAAGCAGGCATCCTCCTCCTCGCCGCCCAGGAGGCGCTTCACGTCCTCCAGCGGCTCCATGGTGGCAGAGAAGCACACCACGCCGGAAAGCGGCGCCGTCACCTCCCGGAAGTAAGCACCCACCTCCAGGGCAAAGGCATATACCGTGCGGGTCTTGCGGCCCTGCCACAGGAAGGCGTACTCCGCCGCATCCCGCCGCCGCGCCCGCAGGAAACCAAGCAGCGCCAGCAGGGTGTCCCCCAGGCGCTCCCCGGCCTCGTCCCAGGGGAAGGACTCATTGGCCGCCGCCATAAAGGCGTCCGCCAGCTCCGCAGCAGCGTTGTCCAGGCTCTGGGGAATGGCGCTGAGGCGGCCTTCCTCCGCATCCTCCGGCACAGGCAGGTCGTCCAGCGCCTTCAGCAGCGCCGTCATGGCCTTGTAGAGACGGTGCTTGCGTCCCGCCGCTTTGCCCACCACCGTGCGCAACTTGCGGATGCGCCCGCCCTCGATGCTGCCGGAGAGCATGTCCCGCACGCGGCTGAGCAGGTTGTGCGCCTCGTCGATGAGCAGGGTCACATCGGCGCTCCTGTCGAAGATGCGCTGGATATGCACCGCCGGGTCAAGGGCGTAGTTGTAGTCGCAGATGGTCAGGTCGGCGATCTCCGCCAGGGCCAGGCTGAACTCAAAGGGGCAGATGTTGTGCTTGTCCGCCACCCGCCGGATGGCTTCCGGCGACCAGTCGTCCTCCTGCATGATCTCCTCAATGGCCGCGCTGTCCCGCAGGAAATGCCCTTTCGCCCGGGGGCAGAAGTCCGGGTGGCACACGGTCTGATCGGGGCATTGCTTGTCCTTGGCGTTGAGGGTCAGCGTCCACAGGTGCAGGGGCTGGCGATGCATCCGCGCCACGGCCTCCAGGGCGCCCTGGCGCTGGGTGGTGCGGGCGGTGAGGTAATACACCTGCGAGGTGAGTCCCTCCCCCAGCGCCTTCAGCGCCGGAAACAGCGCTGCCACGCTTTTGCCCGTGCCGGTGGGCATACTGGCAAACAGCCGCCTTTGCAGCCGGATGGCCGTGTACACCTGCACCGCCATGTCCCGCTGCCCGGCGCGGTAGCCATCATAGGGGAATTGCAAAGCGTGAAGCGAGGCATTCCGCGCCCGCCGGTGACTGCGCAGCATCCGCATCCTGCGAATGTAGGGCAGCAGCAGGTCGTTGAACCGCCCGCGGCATTCCTCGGCCGTGAGCAGCGTGTCGAACTGCCCCCGCAAGACGCCCTTGCGATCCACATAGGCCACCCGGATCAGCACCTGGGGCAGCTCCCGCTGCTGGCAAAGCATATGCCCATAGCACACCGCCTGCGCCTCATGCGCCGGGAAAGGCTGCAACGGCGGCTCCTTGTGCTGCCACAGCTTGATCTCCTCGATCACCGGCACCTGACCATCGCAAAAGGCATCCATGCGCCCGGTGATGTGCAGCTCAACATCCTCTTCCTCCACAGGAATGTGGATGCCCAGCGGCACCTCGCTCTGCCAACCATCGCCCAGGAGCGCCTGGCGCGCCTTGTGGCCCAGCATACCATCCTGCATCTCCCGCAGGCTGCCGCCCAGGCGGAGGATATCGTCGCCATGGAGGGTGAACTCCACCAGCGTGCGCACCGCCATCCTGATCTTTTCCATGCCGACTCACCTCCTTTGATTCTTCTCAGTTACTTACCTCTTCGTGGGGCAGCCCTCTCAGTCAGCGCAAGCGCTGACAGCTCCCCCAGAGGGGGAGCCAAGATATTCCCCCGCGTCGCGGCGCGACCGTATTCGCGCCGTGACCCCATCACGAAGACCCCTTAGCAAGCCATCCCCGCATGGGTTTCGAAAGGGCCGAACGGCCCTTCGCAGGGTTTCCAAAGGGGCAGCGCCCCTTTGGTCAGGGAGTCCAGAGGGGCTGAAAGCCCCTTTGGTCGGGGAATCCAGAGGGGTTGAAAACCCCTCTGGTGCAAAAAACGGGAGACAGCCTGAACAGACCGTCTCCCATTGATGCAATGCAATTAGAACAGATCGCTGGCCTTTTCGATGGCCTCCTGCTGAGCCTGCAGCAGAGCCTCGAACTTGGTGCGATAGTCGGAAGCGGCAGCCTTCAGCGCGGCCACCTGGTTGGTGAGGGATTCCTTTTCCACGTCCAGGTTATCCAGCTTGGCAGCGGCTTCTTCCTTGGCCTTGGCCAGGATCTCTTCGGCCTTGGCTTCGGCAGCGGCGATGGTCTCGTTCTTGACCTTCTGCGCCATTTCCAGGATCTCGCGGAAATCGGCGTCCGGCACGGGCTTCACAGGGGCGGCCACAATGGGCTTCACCTGCTGGGTGGGCGCTTCCACCACGGGGCGGGCAGCCTTGGCGGCGGCCAGCTGCTGCTGCAGGGCAGCGATCTGATCCAGCTGACGAACCATTTCGTCGCAGATGGCATCCAGGAACTCGTCCACCTCCTGGGGGTCATATCCACGGGGCTTGGTTTTGAACTCTTTGGTCTCGATCATTTCAATGGTGATCTGCATGGTGAATTGCTCCTTTCTATTCTGCCATCTGGCAAATGTTATGTTTTCGCAAATACTTCCAGAACAATGGGCAGGCGATCCTTGCGGGTGGGGCTGCCCACCTCCACAAGCCTCACGCGGCCAAAACCGCGAATGGAGAGCAGCTGCCCCGCCGCAAGCAGGCGATCCACCCGTTCTTCCGGCAGGTGATCCACCATCACGCTGCCCTGGCGGATAATCTCCGCAGCCCGGGCTCGGGATAGCTTCATGCCGCTGGCCAGCACGCTGTCCAACCGCAGGGACGCCACGGTGTCCTTCAGCAGGCTGCCCTTGGGTGGCTCAATGGCGGGCGGCGCATCCAGCTCCTTCACCGTCAGGGTAGCCCGGCCGGCCTGGTTCCATTCCATGGGCAGGCGGGCGGCCATTTCCGGCAGCACGTAGAGGTAGGCGCGATCCTCCTGGGCGATGATATCCCCAAAGAAAGCGCGATCCATGCCCAGAGCCATCAGGCTGCCCAGCAGCGCCCGGTGATCCACCGTGACAAACTTGGCATTCCACCGGGCTTCCATCCACACACCGGTGAAGAGAGGCTCCTCATCCGCGTGATAGAAGCAGGGCTGCACCCGTTCTGCCTCCGGCCAGCCGCCGTCAAAGGCCACGCTGACCCCGGCTTCGCGAGCTGCATGAATAGCCAAAGACCGCTCGGCTCCGGTGAGGAACCGCGCGGTGATGGGTCGGGATAGTTTGTCAGCCCGCTCGGCTGCCTGATGCAGGCGCAGGGCAAGCTGTTCCTGGCCGTCCAGGCGCATTACAGAATGATGCGGATGATGGCGACCACGACGATCAGCACCAGGTGGGACCAGTCAAAGGTCTGATACTTGGCGGGCAGCTTTTCCACCAGCAGCTTGCGCACAGGCTTCAGCACAGGCTCCACGATGCTGTTCAGCAGCTCGATCCACTTGTTGGAAGCGGGCTTGATGAGAGAAATCACAAAATGCACGATCACGGCCAGCTCAAAGAGCATCAGCACCAGATCGATCAGGCCAGTAATAATACCCATGTTCTTGTACCTCCAAAATTCTTATCTTCCATAGCCAACGGCGTTGTAGCCGCCGTAGGGAGCGTAGTCATCCTGCTGGGCGTAATCCCGGCGGCCATAGGTGTAACCCTGGCTGCGGGCGCCGTAGCGGTTTTCGGAGCGGGAAGCATAGCGATCGCGGCGATCGGTGCGCTCCTGCTCGGGCCAGCGGGCGTTGATGTCCTGGTCGCTCATCTGGCGAACGGCCTTGTAGGGGATCACCATCACCGAGCCGGGAGCCACCAGGTAGATGCTCTTGGCAGAAATGCGGGTGAAGGAGCATTTCATGGAGAAGGCCGCGCCGTAGAGCAGATCCAGGCAGCGCTGGTTTTCCGCCTCGTCGGTGATCTGCTCGGTGGAGATGATCACGGACTCGTTGTTGCGCATAAACTCGATGATGCGGTAGCACATGCTCACATTGGCGATCATGGCGATGCGCTCGCAATGGCTGTAGGCCGTGCCATCCTCGCCCACGAAGTTGCCGGGCATATAGCTGATGTTATCAGGCTGGGGCACCGGGGGCTGGTTCTGCTGGGGAGCGAACTGGCCGCCCTGCTGCGCACCGGGGAACTGCACCGTGTTGCCGAAATTGAAATTCTGCTGGGGAGCGCCATAGCCCGCCATGGGATCCATGTAGGTCTGCTGGGGCTGCTCCTGCCAGGCATTCACGGGCTGCTGACGGATGGTGGGCTGGTAACCCATCACCGGCTGCTGCATATTGGTATAGCTATTCATGGGCTGCTGATAACCGGTGGGCTGGTAACCCGTAGCCTGGTAGCCCGTGGCCTGGGGCGGCACCATGCCGGTGAAGCCGCCAAAGGCATTGGGCTGCTCCATCTGCTGGGGCTGTTCCCAGTTCATGCCGGTCATCATGGGATCCATCTGGGGCATATCGCCCACAGCCGTCTGCTGCATGGTTTCCCGCATGGCGCGGTGCTTGGCTGTATTGGGCTTATAGCCGCTGAAGCCGCCGTTGGCCATGTTGGATTCCACATCCGCCTGGCCAAAGGGGTTGCTGGCCTTGATCTTGTCCCACATGGACTGCGTCCAATCCTTAAGAGCCATTGAAAATCCTCCCAACCGTTGGTTTCCGCATCAGGTTCGGGGGCCGAATAACGCGCTGCCCACGCGAACCATGGTCGCACCGTGACGTGCGGCCAGCAGATAATCGCCGGACATGCCCATGGAAAGTTCCTCCATGTCCACGCCCTGCACCGCCTCATCCCTGAGACGCTCGAACAGGGTGCGCATATCCGCGAAAAGGCCGGACAGATAGGCTTCATCCTGGGTGTTGGGCATCACCGCCATCAGGCCGCGAACGTGCAGGCCGGGCAAACGGGACACCTCACGCAGGAAGGGAAGAACATTTTCCGGCGGCATACCGCCCTTTTGCTCCTCCCCTGCCGGGGAGACCTGCACCAGCACAGGCATCACACGGTTGTGCTTCTGCGCCTGCCTGTCGATCTCCTCTGCCAGGGATAACCTGTCCAGCGAATGGATCAAACATACATCATCTATTATATATTTAACTTTGTTACTTTGCAACCGTCCAATGAGGTGAATTTGAAAATTTTCTCTTAAAAAATTGCGTTTTTCCACAATTTCTTGTGTTCTGTTCTCCCCCACATCCACAATACCCAGTTTTGCCAGGGGAAGGATGGTCTCCACGGGGTGGGTCTTTGTCACCGCGATCAGCTTCGGCGCAGGGTACTTTCCCTCCGATGCGTTAGCTAAATTCGCCCGCACCGTCTCCACCCGATTTTTCAGTTCCAGAAACTCCATATTCACACCTCCATTCCGAATTCCGCATTCCGAATTCCGAATTCCGAATTTTAGAACAGCATCACCGTCTGCCCCTCAAACAGGAGGCCCTGCTGGATGGCGGAGATATACACGTCCTCGCCATTACGGAAGATGATGTTCACCGGGATGAAGGACTGGTTGGCGCCGTCCACCACCACCACGCCATCGGTATCGTCCTGGCGGATCAGGGCGCGGGCAGGCACGCACAGCTGGGACATATAGTCGCCCAGCACCGCCTGGCAGGTGCGCATGTACAAAACAGGCTGCACCGAATCCCGCACGGCCAACCGCACCAGCAGCTCGCCGCCGGAGCGGGTGAAGGACTCCACCGTGGCGTTTACCGTGGTGTTTTCAAAGCGCTCCATCTGCAATTCGTAGGTTTGTCCCTCCACCGGGTTCCAGGTGGTGTCCTTCACCAGGAAAAGCACGTTCCACGCCCCGTCCTTCACGGTGCGGTAGATGGTGGTCTTGCCCTTCTGGATGGTAGACTTCTCCGGCTTCAGGCCATTGTACATGGCGCGAACCTCCGCCGGGGTGAAGGAGGCATAGTTGGTGGCGTTCAGGCCATACTCATAGCCATCGGAATAGAAGCTCACAATGGCCTCCGCCGTGGCGGCATAGGGCTTGGTCCAGGAGTCGATGCGCTGCATCTGGGACAGCTCGTCGTCGTAGAGGCGGCTGAGGCGCTGGTCGGAGGAATACTTCTGCTTCAGGTACTGCTGACGGGCGTCGATGGCGGCGTCCAGCAGCTTTTCCTGGTTGCCCAGGCTGCCGCGGGCGCCGTTGATCAGCTCCCGAACCTCCTTGGCACGGGCAAGCACATCGCTCTCCACCCGGGTCATGCGGGCATCATAGGTGGTCTCGGCCTTGATGAGCTGCATCTGGTAATCGCGGATCTGGTCGCGGTAGTCCTGCAGGGCGGTCATCTCGCGGGTGGAGAAGCCGGAGGAATACACATGGCAGATCTCATAGCCGCGCTGCACGGTGCTGCCCTCTTCCGCCTTGTAGTCCACGGAGGTCACGCCCTCAGCATCGTAGGGCGTTTCATCGCGGACGATGAGGCAGTCGCCCTCATACCGGGCAGACAGGGTGCCGGCGGTGATGGTGGCGGTGGTGGCCGCAGCCGGCACCAGCGCCGTATACAGATACCAGCCGCAGAAGCCAAAGGCCGCGGCCAGCAGCAATATCTGAAAAAAGCTGAGCTTCTTCTTGGGTGGCTTGGGCGGCTGTGGCGGCGTCATTTGATACATGGAGATAAGCTCCTTCCATTCAAATCAGGATCCGTGGGCGCTGCGCCAGTCCTCGGTATACTCCCGCAGGCGGGCAAGCACCCGGCGCTCCAGGCGGGAGACCTGCATTTGGCTCACGTTCATCATGCGGGCAGTTTCCCGCTGCCCCATGCGGTGGATGAACCGCAATTCCAGCAGGCGGCGCTCGTCCGGCGTGACCTGGCTGAAGACCCACTTCAGCCATTCCCGCTGCTCCACCTGCTCGTAGCCGGTGTCGGTCACGCCCAGGCGGGCTTCCAGATCCCGCTCGTCATCATCAGAAAAGGTTTCGTTCAGCGAGGACACATCCGTGCTTTCGCGCTGCTCCAGCCAGGAGAGCAGCTCGTCGTAGGTGACGTGCATCTCGTCGGCCACTTCGCGCAGGGTAGGTTCGCGCTGCAATTGCTGGGTGAGGCGATCCTGCACCTGCTGCATCCGATACAGCTGGGAGCGGGCGTCGCGGCTCATGCGCATGATGGATCCCTTATCGCGGATGTAGTTGCGCACCTCGCCCGTGATGGTGGGCGCGGCAAAGGTGGAGAATTTCAATCCACGCTGCGGCTCAAAGCGCTCAATGGCCTTCATCAGCGCCATGGCCGCCACCTGCTGCAGATCCTCCAGCTCCACGCCATGACCCATAAAGCGCCGGGCAATGGCATAGCTCAGGGGCAGGTAACCCTCCACCAGCTGCTCCATCAGCCCCGGCGAGGGCGTGCGCGCATAGCTTTCCAGCAGCGGCGTTAAGGACAGCTCGTTCATATTAGCCTCCTCACACCGCCCTGGGCATGGTCAGATCGATGCGCTGGATGCAGCCGCACGCTCCGGCCGTCAGCGCCACCTCCGGCACCAGGGTCTCCAGCACCGCCTGGGAAATGGCGGTCTGATCGGCGCAGTCGCCCTCCTTGCAGCCGGAGAACTCTGCCTCCAGGCTCACGGTGAGCTTCTCGCCCCTGTCCGTTACATGAACATTGATAGCCGTTACCGGGCGCCCCTGATGCAGCAGGCAATCGCAGGCCTCGTCGGCCGCGGTGCGCAGGTCGTCCATCTGATCCACGTTCAAATCCTTCAGGATGGCCACGCCGCCCAATGCGGTGCGGATCACCAGTGCATAGGCCATTTCACCGGGTACACGCAGGGAAATATCCTGCTGGGTCTGCTCCATCATGCGGGCAGCCTCCTTCCTCTTCTTGACTTATTATGATACCACATCCAGCACCATCTTGGCAAGCAGCAGCACCAGCACCACCATCAGCATCCCCCGGATGAACCCGGTACCCTTGCGGATGGTCATGCCCGCGCCCAGGTAATTGCCGCCAATGGCGAACAGCGCCACCGGGATGCCCAGGCCAAACAGCACCTTGCCTGCAAAGAGCAGCGTCACCATGGAGGCCACATTGCTGGCCAGGTTCACCAGCTTGGCCGTGCCGCTGGCGGTGACGGCCTCCATGCCCAGCAGCATGGTGAACAGAAGGATCAGGAAGGTGCCGGTGCCAGGCCCCACCAGACCATCGTAGAAGCCCACCACAAAGCCGATGAGGAAGCTCACCGCCCGGAACCACCTGGCCGGGATGCGGCACACGCCCTGCATCTCCTTGCCCTTGCGCAAAACCACCAGCGCCACCAGGGGGATGGCGGCGATCATCATGATGCGGATCACGTTTTCCGGGATCAGCTGCAACACCGTGGTCCCCAGCCAGCTGCCGGGGAGCGCCCCCAGCGCCGCCAGCACCGCCACGGTGAGCTGCACCCATCCGCCCCGGACGAAGCGCACCGAGGCCGCCAACGTACCCAGGCAGGCCGAGAGCTTGTTGGTTCCCGCCGCCAGCACCGGCGGCAGACCCGCCAGGTAATACGCGGGCAGGCTGATCAGCCCGCCGCCACCGGCCACGCTGTCCACAAAGCCGGCCAGGAAGGCCAGCGGACACACGATGAGGAACATCTGCCAGGTGATCTCCATGAAAAGTTCCTTCTTTCGCAAAAACAAGGAAGCGTTTTCCAACACTCCCTTGAAAATCCAGCAATATTCCGTTTCGCTAACGCACCACTTCATGTCAGAAGCCCATTATGCGAAAGTCGCCGCTTTTTCGGGGAGAGCGCGAGAGGGGGCTTTTTCTCAGAAAAAGCCGCTCTCTCGCAACCTCAACCCACAAACTCGTTGTAGATCGCCTTGATCGTCGCTTCGAAATCGCTGTCGTCCACGCCCACGATGATGGAAAGCTCGCTGGAGCCCTGGTCGATCATGCGGACGTTGATGCGGGCGCGGCTCATGGCGGAGAAGAGGCGGGCTGCGGTACCGCAGTTATGCACCATGCCCCGGCCGACGGTGGCGATGATGGACATATTGTCATGCACGGTGATGGTATCCGGCTCCACGCTGTCCACGATGCGGCTCAGCACGGCCTCGCGCTTGGGGGCAAGGGCTTCGCCGTTCACCACCACGCACATGGTGTCGATGCCGGTGGGCAGATGCTCAAAGGAGATGCCCTCCTCTTCCAGCACCTGCAGCACCCTGCGGCCAAAGCCCAGCTCGGCGTTCATCATGGCCTTTTCCACGGAGATAACGCTGTAGCCCTTGTGGCCGAAAATACCGGTGATAGTGGGAACCGCGGTCTCCACCGGAGCATTCAGGCTGATGATGGTACCGGGGTGATAGGGCTTGTTGGTGTTGCGGATATTGGTGGGGATGCCCGCCTTATGCACGGGGAACATGGCATCCTCGTGGAACACGGAAGCGCCCATGTAGGAAAGCTCGCGCAGCTCCTTGTAGGTGATGGAGGAGATATCCCGGGGATTCTCCACAATGCGGGGATCCGCCATCAGGAAGCCGGACACGTCCGTCCAGTTTTCGTACATATCGGCATTCACCGCACGGGCCACAATGGCGCCGGTGATGTCGCTGCCGCCGCGGGAGAAGGTCTTGACCTGACCATCGGCACCGCAGCCATAGAAGCCGGGCACCACGGTGGGTTCGCCATCGGCCAGCAGACCGGACATGACCTGCTGGGTCTTTTCGCTGTCCAGGCTGCCGTTTTCATCAAAGAACACGGCGGTGGCGCTGTCCAGGAAGCGCCAGCCCAGGTAATCCGCCAGCAGCATACCATTGAGGTATTCACCGCGGCTGGCCACATAGTCAGCGCTGGCACCCTTGCCGATGTTCTCGTTGACCTCATTCAGGGCGGCCATGATGTCCACCTTCAGGCCCAGCTCGCGGGCAATGGACATATACCGATCCACAATGCGGGCAAAGGTGGGCTGATAGTCCTCGCCTGCGGCTGCCTGGTTAAAGCAGCGGTAGAGCAGGTCAGTCACCTTGTCATCTTCCTTATAGCGCTTGCCGGGGGCAGAAGGCACCACATACTGCCGGGCTGCTTCCAGTTCCAGAATGCCCTTCACCTTGGCGAACTGCGTCGCGTCTGCCAGGGAACTGCCGCCGAACTTCGTAACGATCTTCTTCAACTTGCGTTTCCTCCATCCATCAAACCAATAACAAAGTCCATCATACCGCCACAGGCCTCATCTGTCAACGCTGTCTGTGAAAAAAACAACAAATAATCAGTCCTGCAGCCGGGCAAGCACCACCACGTCCTGATAGGCGCCCTCCCGGAAGATCTCCTGCTTCAGCACGCCCTCCTGCACAAAGCCGTTGCGCTCATAGCAGCGGATGGCCGCCTTGTTGAAGGCAAACACGGTCACCTTCAGCTTGTGCAGGTTCATTTCCTTAAAGCAGAAGTCGCACAACAGCTGCATGGCCTCCTTGCCATAGCCGCGGCCACGGTAGGGCGTGCCGATCATGATGGCCAGCTCCCCCACCCGGTTCTTCCAGTCCAGGCGGATCACACCGCAGCGACCCACCAGGTCGCCCTGGAAGTCCTCCACCGCAAACTGATACTCGCCCCGGCTGTAGCTTGACTGCTGCTCCAGCCAGCGGTACTCGTCCTCCATGGATGCAGGAAAGGGAATGCCGCTGATCATGCCCCGCAGGGTCTCCATGTCGTTCACAAAGGCATGGTTGGCGTCCACGTCGCTGCGTTCAAAGGCGCGCAGCCGCACCAGCGTTCCGTCGATCATCGTTTGCAGCCTCCTTTGGGCTTAGTCTCCCGCATACAGCTTATCGATATTCTCAAACATATCGCCGCCCACCACGTCCGCACCCACGGTGGTGTGCCACAGGCCGAAGAGGCTGTTGTCCCACTTGCCGCCGTCCCACACATCCCAGTGGCCCTGCTGGGTCACATGCTTGCGGAAGGCCTCCGTGGCTACCTCCAGGCCCGTCTTGCCGTCAAAGGCGGTCAGGGGCTTTTTCCAGTCCATCTTGATCTGGTTCTCCGCATACAGGTGAATGTACACCTTCGGCACTTCCCACAGGCCATAGCGCAGCGCGGTTTCCGGATCGTAGCTGGCATCCGCTGCCAGAGGAACGGCCTTCTTGCTCGCATAGGTAATGGCGCGGTGGACGCCGTGGCCGTACTCGCCCTTTTCATCCTGCAACACCAGCACATCGGGCTTATAATGCCGCAGCAGCTCCGTAACCGTCTGGTAGGCCGTGTTGCGACCCCAGTAGTCCAGCACCTGCTCCAGGCTATTGGTGATGGTATCGGGCAGGCGCAGGAACAGGGGATAGTTGGTCACCCCAGCCGTCCACAGGCCGTCCAGCATTTCCAGCCGCCGGTGGAAATTGCGGTAGGAGGAGCAAACCACCAGCACTTCCTTGTCCAGCTCCCCGGCATAGGTGGGCAAAAGGCCGCCGAACCACAAAAGTTCGTCGTCCGGGTGACCCACGATCTGCATCATGTCCACCTTTTCCGGGGCGTGCTGCCACAATTGGAAATCATGGGGCAGGCGGCCGGGGGTCATCACAATGATCTCGCTGATCTGCAATCTCCTGCCCGGCTCACCGGCAATGATGCGGAATTCCTCGGTGATATTAGGCAGGGGGATGTACTGCGCCAGGAAGTCATCGCCGCCATAGGCCACGGTCTCCCATTCGCCAGCGGCATTGCGCACCTGGATCTCAGTCTTCAGGGTCTCAATGGAGCGCCACTTGATCATCAGTCCGCCCGCGGCCTTGCCCTCCGGCGGGGTGATCATCAGTTCCGGCACCTTGTAGTGGGTGGGGCTTTCCCAAATGGAGCGATAGTTGCCATCCCGCATCCGGTTCAGGTGACCCTTGTCCAGGGAGCCGTTGATCAGCACCTCTTGGGTGATATCCTCCGCCAGGGGCATATCCTCGGTGGCGGGGGAAAGGTCTGTGGCCGTCCAGATCTCCTCTGCCCCGGCACAGGCGCACAGGCAGAGCAGCACCAGCACAGTCAGCAGCAGCTTCAGGCTTTTCATTGGTCGATCCCTCCAACGATCACACGACCTTCGTGGCCGCAAGATGTGTCACCTGCGCGCCAGCCCGGCGAAGGCAGGCACAGCAGGTCTCCATGGTAGCGCCGGTGGTGGTCACATCGTCCACCAGCAGGACGTATTTGGGCATTTCTTCTACGGGTGAGAACATCCCCACCAGGTTGCGCAGGCGCTTGGCCTTGCTGGAGCCGCGCTGGGTGCGCAGGGGATGCTTTCCGCTGCGGATGAGCAGCTGCCGCGCCGGCAAGCCCAGCCGCAGCGCCACCGCCTGTGCCAGCACCCGGCCATGGTCGATGCCCCGCATCTTCCTGCGCAGATCGGGCATGGTGACCCAGGTGACCACCGTGTCCGGGGAAAGATGCAGCTGCACCGCGCAGCGGGATATCTCCCGCGCCAGCACGGTGGCCGAGGCGGTGAGGCAGTCGTATTTCAGGTGATGCACCAGTTTCTTGGCCACACCGTCATAGTGATAGGCAGCGTGTTGACCAGGGCTGTCCAGCCGCAGCGCCGCTAATTCTTCTTCGCATTTGGAGCAAAGGAATTCCCCATCCGATGGCCGCCCGCAGGCCACGCAGATCACCCGCTCGGGGTAGAGCGCCCGAAGCAGCTTCATCGGGGCAGCAGCACCGACATGGCGGCAAGCCGCTCTGTCAGCGTGGTATAGCGCTTGAGGATGTGGTCGTTCTCCACCATCTGGCGCACCACGTCCTCCCTGCCCACCAGCACCACCAGCGAGCGGGCGCGGGTGAGAGCGGTATAAAACAGGTTGCGGGTCAAAAGCATGGGCGGGCCGCCCGCCACGGGCATCACCACCACGGGGAACTCGCTGCCCTGGCTTTTGTGGACGGAGAGGCAGTAGGCCAGGTCCAGGTTCTCCAATTGCCCGGACTGGTACACCACCTCGCGCTCCTCGTCAAACAACACGGTGAGGCTGTGTTCCTCCTCATCCACCTCGGTGATGAAGCCCACGTCGCCATTGAACACGCCGGTGCCGTCCTCCCAGCCGGAGGCGGTCTCCCTGCGCCATTCGATCTGGTAATCGTTCTTGGTCTGCATCACCTTGTCGCCCAGTCGGAAGATGGTCTCGCCATAGTGCAGGCTGAACTTGTGAGGCGCTGGGGGATTCAGCGCAGCCTGCAGCATATTGTTCAGCGCACCCACGCCGCACTCGCCCTTCTTGGCGGGCGCCAGCACCTGAATGTTCCGCACGGCCTGCTCCAGGCGTTCGCGCTCGCTATAGCCCAGGAATTTGGGCAGGCGGGTGGTCACCAGCTGCACAATGGTCTGCGCCACAAGCTGGAAGCCTTCCTTGCGTTCAAAAAAGAAATCCGTGCCTTTTTCGTTCAACAGGGGCATTTCTCCCTGATTGATCCGGTGGGCGTTCACCACGATGCGGCTGGTCTCCCCCTGGCGGAAGATGTCCGTCAGGCGCACGTGCGGCACCACGCCGCTTTGCAGGATGTCCCCCAGCACATTGCCCGCGCCCACGCTGGGCAGCTGATCGGCATCGCCCACCAGCAGCAGCCGGGTGCCGGGTTCGATGGCCCGAAGGAGGTTGCGCATCAGCATCAGATCCACCATGGAGGTCTCGTCCACGATGATGCAGTCCCCCTCGATGGGGTTCTCCTGGTTGCGGGCAAAGGAGGTATCATCGCCGCCGTATTCCAGCAGGCGGTGGATGGTCTTGCTCTCGAAGCCCGTGGCCTCGGTCATGCGCTTGGCGGCGCGGCCAGTGGGGGCGCACAGCACCACCTCGCCCTCGCTGGACAGCAGGCTGATGATGCAGTTGATAATGGTGGTCTTGCCCGTGCCGGGGCCGCCGGTGATCACCAGCACGCCCTGCTCCAGGGCGCTGACGATGGCCTCCCGCTGGCGCTGGGAAAAGCGGATATTCCGGGTCTTTTCAAAGCGGTCGATGTCCTTCTGCGCCTGCTTGCCGCTCTTGGTGGGCGCCAGGGAGGCCATCAGCTCGCACAGCCGCTGGGCGACCTCCCGCTCGGCAGCGTCGAACAGGGGCAGGTACACCCGCTCCTCCTCGCCGTCGCCGCCCTGGATGATGATGTCCCGGTTCAGCTGCAATTGCTGGATCTGCCGCTGGCACATGGCTTCGTCCACGTGGAGCAGCCCCGCCGCCCGCTGGATCAGCTCCCGCCGGGGCAGGTACACATGACCCATGCTGATGGAAACTTCCTTCAGGATATACTTGATGGCGCTCTGGATGCGGTGTTCGCTGTCCGGGGCAATGCCCAGCGCCGTGCCGATGCGATCTGCCGTGAGGAATCCCACGCCCTCCAGGTCTTCGCAGAGGCGATAGGGGTTGGCGCGGATCACCGCCGGGGTGCGCTCGCCATAGAGGCGGCTAATCTTCACGGAAAGGTTGGCCGGAATGCCGTAGGATTGCAGGAAGATCATGGCCTCCCGGGCGTTTTGCTGCTCGCGGAAGCTCTCGGCGATTTGGATCCACCGCTTCTTGCCCATCTTGGGGACTTCCTGCAGCCGCTCCGGATGCTCGGAAAGCACGGTGAGGGTCTCCTCGCCAAACTGGCGCACGATGAGCTTGGCCGTGCTGGGACCCACGCCGTGGATCAGCCCAGACCCCAGATAGCGCTCGATACCCAAGAGAGTGGTGGGCTTTTGCAGCTGGCAGCCGGAGCATTTCAACTGGCGGCCGTATTGGGGATGCTCCACCCATTCCCCGGAGAAAACGGCCTGCTCCCCGGCGGTGAGTTCCGGCAGCACGCCCACAATGGTGATCTCGCTGCGGCCCATCCGCGCCATCAGCACGGAGTAGCCGTTTTCCTCGTTGCGGTAAATGGTACCCAGCACGCTGGCTTCCACCTGCTCCATGCCTGCGCCTCCTTCTTTTTGAGCCTTTCTGATAAGTATACCACGGCGGACGCATCCATTTCAACCCCGACTCTGCTGCAAAGATTTCGCGTCTGCGGACGCGACCAAAGGGCTTTCCGATCGCCCTTTGGAAACCTTCGACGCCGAACAATATCTTTTCCCCTGTCGTTTTCAACCCTTATCCTTCCAGATGTGACAAATCCCCGCAAAGCCTTGATTTTTCTGGACTTTTTACAAATTTTCTTGATGAAAGCACTTGCATTTTCCCTCGATTTCCAGTATAATGTTACCTGTAAAGAGATAAAGGAGGTATGATGAATATGAAATCCATCAACATCAAGCTGAGCCTCGCCGAGAATGTAAAGACCTTCGTGAACATGGTCAACCGCTATCCTTACGACATGGATCTGCGTGCCGGCCGTCACGTGGTGGACGCTAAGTCTATCCTGGGCATCTTCTCCCTGGATCTGTCCAAGCCCATCACCCTGGAAGTTTACACCGACGACTGCGACGACCTGATGAACGACATCAAGCCCTTCCTGGCCTGATCGCTCATCCCCTTTCACAAGCAAGCACAGCCTCCCAAGCGCAAGTCTGGGAGGCTTTCTTTTTGAGGAGTCACTATGGAGCGCAAGCACATTCCCGAATCCGAGAACAAGCTCACCATCCTGTATGCCCTGCGCCGCCTGCAGCCCGCCACGGCCATGCAGCTGCTGCAATTCCTGGTGGAAAACGACCTGATGAACTACTTCACTATGCAATTGAGCCTCAGCGATATGCAGGAGCAGGGCCAGCTGGCCACCACCGCCCATCCCCTGGGCGACCTGCTGTCCCTGACCCATGAGGGGGAGTATGCCATCGAGGCCTTTGCCCACCGCATTCCGGTGAGCCGCCGTCAGCTGATGGACGCCCAGGCGCCCCGCTGGCGCGAGCAGTTCCGCACCGAGCAGCTGACCCCGGCGGATTCCTTCACCCTGCGAGATGGGCGGCTCTGCCTGCGGCTGCGGCTGCTGGAGGGCAGCGCCTCCTTGCTGGACATTCTCATCACCCTGCCCAAGGACACCCCGCCCACCTTTCTGGAAAAGCGGTGGCGCAGCGCCGCCCAGGCGGTGTACAACGCCGTGACCCTGACGCTGAGCCAGCACTTCGTCCCCAGCGATGCGCCCCTGCCCCCCACCGCCGCCCTGGAGCAATCCGGCCAGCAGGAGTGGCTGCTCTCCCTGGTGGACGATGCCGACCGCCCCACCCTGACCCTGCTGCTCCCCATGGCCGACGAGGCGCTGGCACAGCATTGCGCCCGCCGCTGGCCACAGGAATGCGAAACCCTGCGCCAGCGTATTTTGCAGGAGCTGCAGGATGGCTTGGATGATTGAATCTTCCCCCTCGTCCCCCTGGCGAGGGGACTTTTTTGCCGAAAACAAACCCGAACGTTCGTGCAAATTTCCTCTTCCATCATTCGCAAGTTTGTGTTATAATGGGCGGGTATGATGAAAGGAGCGACCTCTGTTGGAGAAGATCCGCCGTAATGAGCGCATGAGCGCCATGATGAAGATCCTTGCCGATGCGCCCAACCGCATCTTTACCCTCTCCTACTTCTGCGAGCTTTTCGGCGCTGCCAAGTCCACCATGAGCGAGGATATCGATATCCTCCGCGATGTGGTGAAGCAGTTCGGCCTGGGCGAGTTGGAGACCGTCACCGGTGCCGCCGGCGGCGTGCGCTTCCGCACCACCGTGAACCGCCAGGATGCCCGCAAGTACATTGCCGACCTCAGCCAGCAGCTCTCCGGCACCAGCCGCGTGCTGCCCGGCGGCTTCCTGTATTCCTCCGATATCCTCTCCACCCCTGAGACCGTGCGCCGCATGGGTGAGATCATCGCCAGCGAATACTACGATGCCGCGCCCGATTTTGTCCTCACCATGGAGACCAAGGGCATCCCCGTGGCCATGTACACCGCCAATGCCCTGGGCGTGCCGCTGGTCATTGCCCGCCGCTCCTCCAAAGTGTATGAGGGCAGCGCCGTGAACATCAACTATGTTTCCGGCTCCACCGGCCACATCGAAACCATGTCCCTTTCCCGCCGAGCCGTGAAGGAAGGCCAGCGTACCCTCATCGTGGACGACTTCCTCAAGGCTGGCGGCACCGCCAACGGCATGGTAGAATTGATGCGGGAGTTCAACATCACCGTGGTGGGCATGGCCTTCGTGATGGAGACCGCCGCCCCCGCCAAGCGCCGCATCTCCGGCCACAAGAGCCTGATGGTGCTGGACATTCAGGGAGACGAGCAGCAGACCGCGGTGATCAAACCTGCGGACTGGCTCATGGAATAACAAAAGCGAACCATACTTTAGCGGAGGGGTGTCCATTTTGCCTCTCCGCGAAAACGTGTTTTGGAGAATTGATATGGAAAAGGAAACCTGGATCATCGTCGGCCTGGGCAACCCCGGCGCCCAGTATGCCCACACCCGCCACAACGCTGGCTTCGACACCACCGATATCCTCTCCCGCCGCTGGAATGCCCCCCTCACCCGCAAGAAGTGCAACGGCCTCCTGGCTGAAACCACCGTGAACGGCCAGCGCGTCGTTCTCTGCCAGCCCCAGACCTATATGAACGAGTCCGGCCTGTGCGTGGGCGAGCTGCTCCAATGGTATAAATGCCCCCTGGATCACCTGCTGATCATCTATGACGACATCGACCTGCCCCTGGGCAAGCTCCGCGTGCGTAAGTCCGGCAGCGCCGGTACCCATAACGGTATGCGCTCCATCCTCCAGCATACCCCCAGCCAAGCTTTCCCCCGCATCCGCGTGGGCGTGGGCGCCAAGCCCGAAGGCTGGGACCTGGCCAATTGGGTCCTCTCCCACTACCAAACCCGCGAAGAGCAGGACGCCATGGCCACCGCCTTCACCAACGCCGCCGACTGCGTCGAAGCCTGGCTCAACTCCGGCATCGACCACGCCATGCAAAGCTACAACGGGAAATGACGGGGGCAGAGGGGACTTTGTCCCCTCTCACTCCCCTACGAAGGGTCTTCGACCCTTTCGAAACCCATGCGGGGAGAGCGCTGCTTGGCGATCTCCGAGCAGGGGTCACGGCGCGAATACGGTCGCGCCGCGACGCGGGAAAAGCCGCTTTCTGAAAATGTTGGGGCGATCTGCGATCGCCCGGCCACACACTCAATTCCGAATTCCTAATTCATAATTCATAATTCCTCAAAGGGGGTTCCCATGTCCCAAGCCCTTCTTGGCGGAGCCACCTCCGCCTCCCTCAAGCAGCTGCTTGACCACCTCCATTCCTCCACCCCCACCGCCGTTACCGGCCTTCCTGAAGGACAGGCCGCTTTTGTCGCGTCCAAGCTGGCGGCTGATACCGGCAAGCGTGTGCTGCTGGTGACCGCCAACGACCTGAAGGCCTCCCGTGCCGCTGATGACGCCCAGCAGCTGCTGGGTGCGCAGGCGGCTTGCCTCCCCGGCGGGGAGATCGATCTGACCCGCGGTGCCTCCAGCCACGAGAGCGCCTGGCGCCGCCTGGAGACCCTCGCCCGGGTCACCGGTGGCGAAACGCGGCTGCTTTGCACCTCCATGGATGCCCTCATGCAGCGCATGGGTGCGGCGGATCCCTTCCGCGCCGCCACCATCCGGCTCATGGTGGCCGACCGCATTGCCCCGGAGGAGCTGATCCGCCGCCTGACCCGCATGGGCTACGAGCGGGTGAACATGGTGGAAGGCAAGGGACAATGCGCCCTGCGCGGCTCCATTCTGGACTGCTACCCGCCCAGCGGCGCGCAGAGCCTGCGCATCGAGTTTTTCGATGATGAGATCGACTCCATCCGCTCCTTCGACTGCATCAGCCAGCGCAGCCTGGAGCGTGTCCGCGTAGCCGTGATGCCCCCCGCCACCGAGGTGCTGCTGCCCGAAAGCACCTGGCCTGCCGCTGCCCAGCGGATGCGGGACGCGGTGCAGGGCAGCGAGCCGGAGAAGGCCGCCGAATCCCTGCTCTTTGACGATCTGCCTCCCCTGCCGGAGGACGACGACGAGCTGCCCTCCTTCTTTGATGAAAAGGTAGCACCCAAGGTACGCGAGAAAACAGTCTCTGCCACCAGGAATGCGGAGATCGAGCGCCGCACCGCCCAGCTGCTGTCCGATGCGGACTTGGTGGAGCAGGGTCTCCCCTTCCGCCGCATCCGCGCCTGGCTGCCCGTGCTGACTGATGAAGTACACACCCTGCTGGACTGGTTCCAGCCGGACATCATCCTGCTCTCCCAGCCCGACCAGCTCCGTGACCGCAGCGACGAGCGCCTCCGGGGTTTCTCCGAGGATCTCCACGCCGCCATGGAGCGCGGCGAAGCGGTGCAGCAGCAGGAAAAGCTGCTCATCGACTGGGAGACCCTGCTGCAAGACCTGGCAAAGCGTCCCCTGGCCACCTTTTCCGAGTTCCTGCGGGGCATGGGCGGCGTGAAAACGCAAAAGGTCATCGACCTGGGCTGCAAGGGCGTGGCAGGCTATCAATCCCAGGTGAAGCTGCTGGCGGCTGACTGCGCGGCCTGGCGGCAGCAGGGCTATGCCATTGCCCTGCTCTCCGGCGGCGTGGCCCGCGGCAAGCGCCTCACCCAGTCCCTCACCGAGCTGGGCTGCCCTGCCACCTTTGTGGAGGACGCCCACAACCTGATCCTTGGCGAGGTGCTGGTGCTGCCCATCACCCTGGGGCATGGCTTCATCTGGCCGGATGCCAAGCTGGTGGTGGTCTCCGACACGGACATCTACGGCGCAGGTTACCGCAAGGCCAAGGCCCGCAAGAACTCCGGCGAACGAATCGCCGCCTTCACCGACCTGAAGGTGGGCGACTATGTGGTGCATGAGGACCACGGCGTGGGCATCTATCAGGGTACCATCCACCTGCAAAGCGAAGGCACCTACCGGGACTACCTGCTCATTCAATATCAGGGCAGCGACAAGCTCTATGTCCCCATCGAGCAATTGGAGCGGGTGCAGCGCTACATCGGCAACCCCAACCAGCCCCCCAAGCTGAACCGCCTTGGCGGCGGCGACTGGCAAAAGCAAAAGTCCAAGGTGAAGGAGGGCCTGAAGAAGCTGGCCTTCGACCTGGTGGCGCTGTATGCCAAGCGCAGCCAGCAGCAGGGCTACGCCTTCGGCCCCGATACCCCCTGGCAGCGCCAGTTTGAGGATCAGTTCCCCTACGAGCTGACCCCTGACCAGGAGCAGTCCGTGCGGGAGATCACCCGGGACATGGAATCCCACCGCAACATGGATCGCCTGCTGTGCGGCGACGTGGGCTATGGCAAAACCGAGGTCAGCCTCCGCGCCGCCTTCAAGGCCGTGATGGACGGCAAGCAGGTGGCCATCCTTGCGCCCACCACCATCCTGGCACAGCAGCACTACAACACGGTGATCAAGCGCTTCAAGGGCTTCCCCGTGAGCTGCGATGTGCTTTCCCGCTTCCGCACCGCCAAGGAAGCCAAGGACGTGCTGGCACGGCTGAAGGACGGCAGCATCGATATCCTTGTGGGTACCCACCGTCTGCTGGCCAAGGATGTGCAGTTCAAGAACCTGGGCCTGCTCATCGTGGACGAGGAGCAGCGCTTCGGCGTGGCCCACAAGGAAGTCATCAAAAACATGAAAACCCAGATGGACGTGCTGACGCTCTCTGCCACGCCCATCCCCCGCACGCTCCACATGAGCATGGTGGGCATCCGCGATATGTCCGTGCTGGAAACACCCCCGGAGGAGCGTATGCCCGTGCAGACCCATGTGGTGGAGTACTCCGACGCCCTGGTGCGCGACGCCATTCTTCGCGAGCTGAGCCGCGGCGGGCAGGTGTACTTCCTCTACAACCGGGTCAACTCCATCGAGCAGTTCTACAACCGCCTGCGCGCCCTGGTGCCGGAAGCCCGCATCGGCGTGGCGCACGGCCAGATGAAGGAGCATGGCCTGGAGGACGTGATGATGGACTTCTACGCCGGCAGCTATGATGTGCTGCTCTGCACCACCATCATCGAAAGCGGCCTGGACGTGCCCACCGCCAACACCCTCTTTGTGTTCGACGCCGACCGCTTTGGCCTGAGCCAATTGTATCAGCTCCGTGGCCGCGTGGGCCGCAGCAACCGCCAGGCCTATGCCTACTTCACCGTTCGCCCGGACAAGATGCTCTCCGAGACCGCCGAGCAGCGCCTCTCCGCCATCCGGGAATTCACCGAGTTCGGCGCGGGCTTCCGCATCGCCATGCGCGATCTGGAGATCCGCGGTGCTGGCAACATTCTTGGCCCGGAGCAGCACGGCCACCTGGCCACCGTGGGCTATGATATGTACTGCAAGCTCATCGAGGAGACCCTCCACGAGGTGCAGGGCGGCCAGATGAACCCCAGCGAGCTGGAGACCCGGGTGGATCTGAAGGTGGACGCCTACCTGCCCAGCGACTATGTGCGGGACGAGCGCCAGCGCATGGAGATGTACAAGCGCATTGCCGCCCTGGCCACCGAGGCCGACCGGGAGGACATCACCGACGAGCTGCTGGATCGCTTTGGCGAGACCCCTGCCGTGGTGGATGCCCTGCTGGACATTGCCCAGCTCCGCGCCCTGGCCAACCGGCTGGGGGTGAGCCAGGTGCTGTATCGCCCCGGCCAGCTGATGATGAAGCTGGACGAGCGCTGCACCCCGGATCCCATGATCCTCCTGCAGGCCATGGGGGTGGACAAGCGGCTGTCCCTTTCCGCCACCCGCCCCACGGCGCTGCTTTTGAAGGATCCCCGCCTGCCGGAGCGGGATATGCTCCGCGAAGGCGTGGCGGTGCTGAAGAAGCTTACCGCCAAGGTGGACGAACTGAAGGAAGCAGCGAAAAGCATATAATCAAAAACCCAAGGCGCAAGCATTCACGCCTTGGGTTTTCTTATTCTGCTTTCAGGGTGAAGGTCGCGCCCCATTGTCCTAATATCTCCACATGGGCGAAACCTCCATGGTGCAGGGCTTCCGTTTCATGCTGCACCGTCAAAGGCGTATCATAGTGATAGAAGGCATCATCCGCAATGCCTTGCTCCTTTTTCAGGCGAAGCAGCTCTGCCCGGTGGTACTGCTCCTCTGCATCCGACAGGGCAAAGTAATCCGTCAAGATGAAGTACCCACCCTCCCGCAGCGCTTGCCGCAGTTTGCGATACAGGGGTATCTTTTCTTCCTGCGTGAAGTGGTGCAGCGATTCCACCGACACCGCCGCATCATAGCACTCTTTGCCCAAGGGAACTGCAAAGTATGACCCCTGGATCAACCGGATCGCCTTATCCGAAAACTTGGCTTTCAGGGCCGCCAGCATTCCCGGTGCCAAGTCGATGCCCGTGACTCGCGCCGTGGGATTCAGCCGATAGTATTCTTCCAGCTCCAATCCCGTGCCGCAGCCCAGGTCAAGCACCTCCGCAGCCTCGTCCATGGGCAGACAGCTGGCTGTGAAAGGATAGAATTCCCGCGCCGATGCGATGCAGTTCAGCTGATGCTCATCATAGCCTGCCAGCCGGTTATCAAAGAACTCTCCCATCTTTTCCAGCAAGTCGTTCACCTCTTTTTCAAGCCCCGCAGCAGAATGAACCGCTGCGGGGCTGTTGCTATCTTTTAGGTTTGAATTTCGAGCAATTTTTCCAGCATTCCATCGTCGTCGAACACCAGATAGTCATCCACCGTCAATCCGACCTCCTGGCCGTCCTTCAGCTTCTTGAAGGCCGCGCCGGGAGCAATGACGCGCACCACGCTGTCGCCTACGCGCACACGGCAATCGTCCACGTCGCCCAGGTAGTACTGGGCTTCCAGCACGCCGGTCAGGTCGCCCTTCTTCACGGAGGTGAAGGAGATGTTCTCCGGGCGGATGGCCACTTCCACCGCGCCGGTCTTGGGACCATCATACTTGATGTGCTGGCCGCCCAGCGCCGGGAAGGTGATCTTGCCATTCTTGGCCACGCCCTTGAAGAACTCCACCTTGCCCAGGAAGTCCGCCACGAACTGGTTGGCAGGCTGGTTGTAGATGTTCTCAGGGGTGTCGCACTGCTGCACCACGCCGCGGTTGATCAGGAAGATGCGGTCGCTCATGGCCATGGCCTCGGTCTGGTCGTGGGTGACGTAGACCACGGTAATGCCCAGCTCCTTCTGGATCTCCTTGATCTCAAAGCGCATGGACTCGCGCAGCTTGGCGTCCAGATTGGAGAGGGGTTCGTCCAGCAGGAGCAGCTTGGGTGCTGCCACCAGGGCGCGGGCCAGGGCCACACGCTGCTGCTGGCCGCCGGAGAGCTGGTTGGGGAAGCGCTCGGCATACTGGGACAGATGCACGATCTCCAGCACCCGTTCCACCTGCTTCTTGATCTCTGCCTTGGGGGTCTTCTTAATGGTGAGGGGATAGGCCACGTTGTCGTATACATTCATGTGCGGCCACACGGCGTAGCTCTGGAACACCATGCCCACGCTGCGCTTTTCCGGGGGAACAAAGGTCTTGCCGCCGGAAGCCAGCTGGTCGTCGATGTACAGTTCGCCGGAGGTGGGCTTTTCAAAGCCGGCAATGATGCGCAGCATGGTGGTCTTGCCGCAACCGGAAGGCCCCAGCAGGGTGATGAACTCGCCATCGTGGAAGGTTTCGTTGAATTCCTTGAGAACCACATTGTCACCAAAGGCCTTGGTGATGTGCTTGATCGTAACGGTTGCCATCGGTATTTCCCCTTTCTCAGATGGAGAATTCGCCCTTGGTGAGGCGGTTGAGGACAAAGTTCAGCAGAATGACCACGCCCAGAATGCCGCAGGCCATGGCGCAGCTCTGGGGCTGGCTGGTATACGTCCAGTATTCGTAGAGCTGGAAGCCAATGGTCTTGGTGCTGTTGGAATACAGTAGCGTCGTCATGGAAAGCTCGTAGAAGCTGGGGATGAAGATCAGGAACCAGCCTGCCGCAATGGAGGGGAAGATCAGCGGGCCTGTGATCTTGAACATGGTTCTCAACCAGCTGGCGCCGGAGACCTGGCTGCATTCCTCCAGGGACACGTGGATCTGGCTCATGGCGGAAACCACCGTGCGCATACCCATCATCAGGTACTTGATCAGATATGCCACGATCATGATATACGCCGTGTTGTAGATGTTCACGCCGTAGTTGCCCTTCATGGTCATGATCAGACCCAGAGCGATAACCACCGAGGGGGTACCGGAACCCAGCGTGATCAGGAAGTCCGGGATCTTGCGGCCACGGATGCGGGTGCGCTGCAGGAGATAGCTCATCACGCAGGCCACCACGATGCCGATGCTCGCCGTCACCGCGCCGAAGACCAGCGAATTCTTCAGGGAGGAGAGCGTCTCCGTGCGGCCGAAGATCTGCGTCCACTGGTTCACGGTGAAGTTGCCAGCCTCCCACAGGCCCTTGCCCACGTCCACCTTGAAGGAGGTGATGAGGATGGTGGCAAAGGGCAGGCCGATAACGATGATGGCGAACAGGGAGACCAGGATCGTCATGGGGATGCGCCAGCGCCGCAGGTCAACAATGTTGGGGCGGGTGGACTTGCCGGACACGGTGATGTACTGCTTCTTCGCCACCACAAAGTCCGAAACATACAAGACGATGATGGCGATCACCATCAGGAACACCGCCAGACCGGTGGCATCGTTCATGCCCTGGTCGCCCAGACCCATGTAGTCGATGATGCGGGTGGTGACGGTATGCACCTTGCCCGGTGCAGCGATAATGGAAGGAATGCCGTAGCAGGAGGCGGCACACACAAACACCAGCAGCGCGCCTGCGATGAGGGAAGGCGTCATCATGGGCAGGGTCACGGTGAAGAGGGTCTTCAGGGGAGAAGCGCCGGAAATGCGGCTGGCCTCTTCCAGGGAGGGATCCATCTTTTCCATGGCACGGCTGATGGTGATGAAAGCGTAGGGATAGTAGAAGGTGGTCAGCACCCAGATCAATCCACCCAAGGAGTAGATGTTCAGGGGGCCGGGGATATCGCCCATGTTGAAGATCATGCGGATGACCTGGTTGATGGTACCCACATTGGGGTTCAGCAGGCGCAGCCAGGCCATGGCGCCCACATAGGGCGGCACCATGTAGGTCAGTACAAACAGACTGCGGAAGAATTTCTTGCCGTAGAGATTGGTGCGTCCCACCAGCCATGCCAGGGGGAAGGCCAGCAGGGTACCCAGCACCATGGTAGCACCGGAGGCGATCAGCGTGTTCAAGAGCGCCTTCAGGTTCATTTCATAGGTATACAGACGTTTGATGGTCTCCAGGCTGAAGGCTCCATCCACAATGAAGGCCTTGGCCGCCAGGTAGACCAGCGGGAAGAGCTGGAACACCAGCAGGAAGTCCACAATGGCCAGGATCAGGATCCACTTGAAATCGATGCGCCAGGTCTTTTCCTTGCTCATCAGGAAGATCAGCAGCAGCATATCCACCACCAGCAGGATGCCGATGAGGATGATGGTGCGGCTGTTGCCAAACACGGTGGCGGTCAGCCAGCCGATCTCGCCGGAGGCCACCTTGGCATAGGCATCCAGCTGAGCGCCCTTGTTGCGCACAGCCTTCTTGAAGCTGTTGGCCAGCTCGGTATCAATGCCCACGCCGCTGTCGTCGTAGCTGACGAAGTACACCTGCATCAGCATGGCAGCGCGCTTGGCACCCTCCAATTCGCCAGCAGCCTTGGTAGCGCTGGCAGGCAGGGGGGCGGTTTCGTCGGTGATGCAGGCCAGCACGGCGCGGCGGAAGTCCGCGCGCTCCTCAGCAGGCACCAGCGCCAGCTCCTTGCGGATGGCAGTGGTCACACGGGGGCCGTTCACAGCATAGCCCGCATACAGCAGCTGGTAGGTTTTCTCCGCGCGCTCACTCTCGGCAAAGGAAGCCAGGCAGGCATCCAGATCCGCGGTGGAGCCTTCGCGCTGGCTCTCCCACAGTTCTGCCAGCATGGCATAGGCGGCGGCGTCCAGCTTGGCCTTGGTCTCCGGGGTCTGCTCCGCCAGCAGAGGCTGGAGCTTGCTTTCCCAGTCGCTGTCCACCACAGCGGACAGATCGCGAATGGCGCCATAAGCGTCCTCCGCGTCATAGCCGGAGGCGTCAAAGTCCCTGATGCCCATAACACCGGCGCCGATCATCACCAGGCCGAGGATCAGGAGCAGGGCAATAATCACCTTGGATATCAGCGGCGTATAATCCCGCTGCTTACCACGCTGCATTTCAGCCGCGCTATTCATCCGTGCGTCCCCCTTTTGGACGATTTCATCCATAAATGTTCAAAACGCGGGGGAAGCCATGATTGGCTTCCCCCGCGGAAGCACCGCTGTGCTTAATTACTGGGTAACCTTCTCCTGGAACTGGGTGCGGATCTCGTCGCGCTGGGTGTAGCAACGGACCCAGTCAACGCCCATGTCCTTCTCGATCAGGCCGTTGGTATCCACGGAGTCATAGGGCACTTCGGTCATGTCGGTAAACACAGAGTGCATGTAGGCTTCCAGGATCAGCTTCTGGGCTTCTTCGCTCAGCAGCCACTCGGTCAGGGCTTCGCAAGCTTCCACGTTCATGTTGGCGCTGCGATCCTCAGCCACGGTCATCACGGTGGAGGGGATCAGGATCACGCCGTCTTCGGGGTAGATGCACTCGATCTTGCTGCCTTCTTCCTCGCGGATCTTCAGCACAGATTCTTCCAGGATCATGATGACCTTGCACTCG
Source organism: Clostridia bacterium (assembly GCA_017936765.1). Lineage (GTDB taxonomy): Bacteria > Bacillota > Clostridia > Christensenellales > Aristaeellaceae > UBA11524. The sequence continues at coordinate 35,425 of JAGBEX010000004.1, read as the reverse complement.
CCGGTCTGCAGCTTCGCCAGGGCGGAGGAGCCGGACTCGATCATGGTATCATTGGCGCCCAGGGCGTCCAGATACTCAAAGCCATACTTGTCGGTCAGGGCGGCCACAGCAGCCATGGTGGTGCCGCTGGTCATGGCGTTGCCCATGGAGGTCAGGCCCTTCAGGCTGGTGTCGTAGGCGAAGTCCTTGAAGGTGTGAGGAACTTCGTCGTAGGAATACTTTTCGGGGTTGTAGGCCAGCACCATGTTGCAAACGCGAACGGGGTACCAGTAGCCTTCCTTGTCGTAGTCGAAGCGGAGCAGCTCGTCAGCGCCTTCCACCACATAGGGGTGCAGCCAGCCGCCTTCCTGCAGCTGCAGGGAGTAAGCAGGCTCAGCCACCATCAGCATATCGCAGCCCAAGGTGCCGGTGTCCATTTCACCTTCCACCTTCTGCTGGATGGTGCCGGTGCCGCCATAGAAGAAGAAAGAGCCTTCGTTAGCGCCTTCCAGGTTGGGGAATTCCTTCTTGATGGCCTCGTCCATCATGTCGATGACGAACTGATACATCGAGGTGTAGATCATCACCTTGCCGGAAACGTCCTCATTCACGGCCAAGGCGCTGGTGAAGCAGCTGCCGATCATCAGCACGGCAAGCATCAGGGCGACCAGTTTCTTCATAGGTTTCTACCTCCGTTATTCGCTGGCGATATCGCATGCCAGCTTTATCTGCCTTTATTATAGAGGATTCAGGCTGGGATTTCAACCCTTTTCTTGCTGAAATTGTCCATTTGGGCAAAGAATTGACCCATTCTTTACTTTTCTGAAACAAAAGCGGGGAGCCTCCCCACCGGAGAAGCTCCCCCATCTTCTTATTTCATGGATCGCTTGAACAGCCAGTTCAGCACCAGGATGGCCACAATGGGCAGGAATACGTAGGTCAAAAGGATCCACATCAGGCATTCTCTCCTTTTTCCATATAGCACATTGTACAACAGTCTGCCCGGCATGACAAGCAGGAAGTGAAAAGGAACCCGCCCGCTTCCGGGAGGGTTCCCAACAATGCATCTGCATCACGGTTTCTTCAATCTCGCATCCAACCCTGCTGCTTACTGCGCATGGATCGCATACATATTGATGTACCCAGCCAGCTCATCAATCGGCAGCGGCTTGCCCATCAGGAAACCCTGCCCCTTGAAGCATTTCAGATCCTCGAAGAATTCAAACTGTTCAGGCGTTTCGATTCCCTTTGCACACACCTTCAGGTTCAGGGCATGGGCGAAATTATAGATCGCGAACACCATCAGGCTGATCTGGTCATCCTCCGGCACGCCCACCGCAAAGGAGCGATCCAGCTCAATGCCATCAAAATGCACATCCCTGAGCAGATCGATGTTCGCGTGTCCCTTGCCAAAGTTGGCAAGATACAGCTTCACGCCGTATTCATCATGCAGCCGGTTCAGGTTTTCAATACCGATGGGATTCAGGCTCTGCGCCTCGCTCAGGTCAAACTGTAGCTTTTTCGGGCTGAATCCAGTTTCCTCCAGCAGCGCAAGCACCCGATCAACAAAATTCTCCTGGCTGGCATACTGCGGCAGCAGATTCATCGACAGCGTCACATGGGAATTGGTTTTTTTGCACAGCTCTGCAGCCGACACAATGGCTGCCTTCAGGAACCATTGGGAAAAGACCATCGTCAATTCCTCATCACGCTTGATGATCTCCAGCAGCAACTCTGCCGGGATCGTTGCTCCGCCCGGCAAATGCACCACCTCGGCAAACACTTCATAGGTGTTGCAGGTGTTCTTGCCAAAGGTCCATTTGGGCTGTCCATACAATTCAAACGCATTGGACTGGATCAGGTCGGAAATGAGCTTCGTTGTCATTCAGAACACTCCTTTCAATCAACATCATCGTTTTTGTGTTTGTCTTCAATATCCTGATATGTGGGTGAACCCGTGCCTGATATACGTATTCTTTTCGCTGCAAGCAAGCACCATCCCTTCACAAAAAAGGTCTGACAAATAATAAACTATCTCCCTTTGCAGGAGGCAACAGAGCCTGTGCGGCAATGAAAAAAGGAACTCCCTCATCTCTGAGAGAGTTCCCTGTAAGCGTTGAAAGAACTTACTTGGAGGCGTTCTCCACGGCCACAGCCACGGCGACGGTAGCGCCAACCATGGGGTTGTTGCCCATGCCGATCAGGCCCATCATCTCCACGTGAGCAGGCACGGAAGAGGAGCCGGCGAACTGAGCGTCGGAGTGCATACGGCCCAGGGTGTCGGTCATGCCGTAGGAGGCAGGGCCAGCAGCCATGTTGTCGGGATGCAGGGTACGGCCGGTGCCGCCGCCGGAGGCAACGGAGAAGTACTTCTTGCCAGCCTCGATCATTTCCTTCTTGTAGGTGCCGGCAACGGGGTGCTGGAAGCGGGTGGGGTTGGTGGAGTTACCGGTGATGGAAACGCCCACGCCCTCGTGCCACATGATGGCAACGCCCTCGCGCACGTCGTCAGCGCCGTAGCAGTTGACCTTGGCGCGCTCGCCATCGGAGTAAGCCACGGTCTTCACAACGGTCAGAGCGTGGTCTTCCTTCACGTCGGCAGACAGGTAGTCGTACTTGGTCTCCACATAGGTGAAGCCGTTGATGCGGCTGATGATCATGGCGGCGTCCTTGCCCAGGCCGTTCAGGATCACGCGCAGGGGGTTCTTACGAACCTTGTTGGCATTGCGGGCGATGCCGATGGCGCCTTCAGCAGCAGCGAAGGACTCGTGGCCAGCCAGGAAAGCGAAGCACTCGGTGGCTTCGTCCAGCAGCATAGCGCCCAGATTGCCGTGGCCCAGACCAACCTGACGCTGGTCGGCAACAGAGCCGGGGATGCAGAAGGCCTGCAGGGCTTCGCCGATGCACACGGCGGCTTCCTTAGCAGTCTTCACGCCCTTCTTCAGAGCGATGCCAGCGCCCAGCTCGTAGGCCCACTTAGCATTCTCGAAGCAGATGGGCTGGATGCCTTCGGTGATGCCGTAGCCGTCCACGCCCTTGGAGTTGTTGTAAGCCTTCAGGTCTTCCCAGGAGGCAAAGCCGTACTTTTCCAGAACAGGCTGCAGCTGAGGCATGCGGCCTTCGTAGTTTTCAAACAGAGCCATTATCACATACCTCCTCTAATTACTGCTTGCGGGGGTCGATCCAGGCGACCGCGCCGTCTTCGGCCTTGAAGCGGCCGTAGGTGCCGATGTTCTTCTCGTAGGCCTCGTTGGGCTCCATGCCCTTCTTGATGGCGTCCATCATCTTGCCCAGGGACAGGAACTGGTAGCCGCAGATCTGGTTGTCCTTGTCCAGGGCGATCTTCAGCACATAGCCTTCGGCCATTTCCAGGTAGCGGGGGCCCTTTTCCAGGGTGCCGTACATGGTGCCGACCTGGCTGCGCAGGCCCTTGCCCAGGTCTTCCAGGCCAGCGCCGATGCGCAGACCGTCGTCAGAGAAGGCAGACTGGGTGCGGCCGTACACGATCTGCAGGAACAGCTCGCGCATAGCGGTGTTGATGGCGTCGCACACCAGGTCGGTGTTCAGCGCCTCCAGGATGGTCTTGCCGGGCAGGATCTCACTGGCCATGGCGGCGGAGTGGGTCATGCCGGAGCAGCCGATGGTCTCGACCAGCGCTTCCTGGATGACGCCTTCCTTCACGTTCAGGGTCAGCTTGCAGGTGCCCTGCTGGGGGGCGCACCAGCCAATACCGTGAGTCAGACCGGAGATGTCCTTGATCTCCTTGGCCTGGATCCACTTGCCCTCTTCCGGGATGGGCGCGGGGCCGTGGTTGGGGCCCTTCGCGACGCATACCATTTCTTCAACTTCCTTGGTGTAAAGCATCGGATTGGTTCCTCCTATCATGAGATAGTCGTGACATGGGGACATTCATTGTCCATGATAGTATAGCACACTTTTCCCGGTCTGAACAGGGGGAATTCACGGATTCTGTGAGAAAATTATCAAAGTTTTTCGCTGCGCGTCAAAAGCAATAGTGCTGCTTGTGATACCGGTAGGGGCGAACTGTGTTCGCCCGCCATGCTGCACTACCTGCCTACTATGCTTTCGTGCGGCGTGCGGGCGATCACAGATCGCCCCTACAGATGCACAGCCAAGTATCAGGGCGTGTGTGCTGCTTTCCACCTCATCCGGCCTGCGGCCACCTTTCCCTCAAGGGGAAAGCAAAAAGGCTCCCCTGTGCAAGGGGAGCTGGCAGCCGCTTGCGGCTAAGTGCGGGGTTGGCTGGCACATTCCCGGCCTTTCACGCATATGCTATCCCGAAAGGCCGGTGATGTCCATGACCCTTGGCGATCTGAAACAGAAGGACGTGATCAACACCCTCACGGGCGCCTCCCTGGGCAAGCCCATGGATATCGAGTTCTGCGCTGCCGATGGCCGGGTCAGCGCCCTGGTGGTACCGGGAGAATTCAGCCTCAGCGCCCTGCTGCGGGGCGAGCGCTGCGGCATTGTGATCCCCTGGGACAACATCTGCAAGATCGGCGATGATGTGATCCTGGTGGAGATCGTGGAGTGCATCAATCCCCGGTAGGCACTTTCGTCACCTTAGGCGCAACGGTAGCATGAACCACAGCATCAGGAGCCGGGGTGGAATCGACCAGCCCCACAGGCTCCATGGTGGCAAAGGGCATTTGCGTCGCCACCGGGGTGATGGTGGACAGCGGATCGCTGAGATAGGCTGCCGAGGCCTTCTCGTTATGCACAAAGTCCAGGGAAGCCACGTTGCGCAGCACGGTGCCGTTTTCGCTACTCCACTTCATGTCGTAGCCCGTCATGTCGCGCTTGAACAGCAGCGTATGCTCCCCATCGGCAGCACCCTTGTAGATGGTATGCACGTCATACTGCGCGCCGTTGATCATGAAAACACCGGCATCATAGTTGTTTTCGCCTTCCAGCACCTGATCAAAGGCGTAGTAATTGTTGTCCGTATAACCGCAGGTATCCAGATTCACCGAGCGGGTGGTGGTCGCCCAGATGTACATCACCCAGCTGGGTGCAAAGGAATTGTCACCATTGATGATGGTTCCATCGTAGTGCAGCTCCACGTGCAGTTCGGCAGGCTTGGGCAGGTTAGTGGTTTTGATCACCACGGGCGTTTCCTCGCTCTGGGGCGAGCGCAGCACAGCCCGCATCTCATACATATCCACCGGCAAGGGCACTTCCTCCACAAAGTACCAGTAGTAGCCATAGGCCGCCCCGGCGCACACCACCAGCGCCAGCAGCACACCCAGCAGCACATTGCGCAGCTTGCGCCAGGCGTGCTTGTGCTTCACCTTTTTCACGGCGGTGTCGAATTGTGCCGCCTCCTGCTGGTCGGGCGTATCCAGGTCGATCTGGGTCTGCATTTCCTGATACACCGTGGCACAGGGCGGGCAATCCACCACGTGCTTTTTCACCCGGCGCTGGCTGGCCTCGCTGGCGGTGCCGTCGATGCACAGGGGCATCAGGTCGCGGGTCACGGCGCACTTATCGGGCAATTGCTTCTTATCACTCATCGATCTCTTCTCCCTTCATCAGTCGGACAAGCATCTGCCTGCCCCGGTAATAGGTCACCCGCGCCCAGCGCTCCGGCTTGCCAAACAGCGTGCCGATCTCCTGGTGGGTCAGCTCGCCAAAGGTGCGCAGGGTCACCACCTCCCGATAGGGTTCGGGCAGGCTGTGCAGCAGGCGATGGGCCTGCAGGCGCTGCTCCTTGTCCAAGAGCGTATCCACAAAGTCCTCCCCCGGCTTTTCCGGCACCTGGTCGATGGGGGCTGGCCTGGGCTTGCGGCAGTAGGTGTAAAACAGGTTCTTGGCAATGCCGCACAGCCAGGTGGACACCGCGCATTGGTTGCGGAAGGTCTTCCACTTGCGCATGGCCTGGTAGAAGGTCTCCTGGGTCAGCTCCTCCGCCAGGGCGGCATTGCCGCTCAGGCGCAGCAGGAACTTCTGCACCGTTTGGTATTCCTGGTGACACATTTTCTCAAAGTCTTCCATGCAGCGCCTCCTTCCCGGCCGGTTTTGCTGCTTCCATTTGTTAGTCGCGCATAGCCGACAAATGTTTCGCTGTTTCAACAAAAAACTTATCTTTTTTCCTGTTCGGCGCCTTCTGCGGTTTTCCTTTGCAATTTGGGCAAAATGCCGTATAATAGCAGGGACACCGGAAGGAGGAACTTCCCCATGCCTATGGACGGACTCACCATCGGCTTTGCCGCCAGGGAGCTTCACGCAGCCCTGTGCGGTGGCCGTATCGATAAGATCACCCAGCCGGAGAAGGACACCGTGATCCTGCTGATCCGCGCCGGGAGTGAAAACAAAAAGCTGCTTTTGTGCGCCTCCCCCAACAACGCCCGTTGCCACCTCACCGTTTCGAACTTCCCCAACCCGCTGGAGCCGCCCATGTTCTGTATGCTGCTGCGCAAGCAGCTGCTGGGCGGAAGGGTGCAGAGCGTGACACAGATCGGCGGCGACCGCATCGTGTACATCGATGTGGATGTGGTGGACGAGCTGGGCGACCATGTGCTGCGCCGCCTGATATTGGAGGTCATGGGGCGGCACTCCAACCTGATATTGGTGGACGGGCAGGACAAGATATTGGAAGCCGCCCGCCACGTGAACATGGAAATGAGCCGCGTGCGGCAGATCCAGCCCGGCCTCACCTACCTGCCGCCCCCTGCCCAGGACAAGCTGCAGCCGGAGGACATCACCGCCGAGACGCTCCATGCCAAGCTGCTGGCCCAGGGGGATGTCCCCCTGCACAAGGCGCTGGCCGCCAGCGTTTCCGGCCTGTCCAACCCTGCCGCTAAGGAGCTGGCCTTCCGGGTGGCCAACTGCGATCTGCCGGAAGCCGCCGCCCGCCTGGCCGACCTTCTGCGCCGCCTGCCGGACATGGCCGCGCCCCGGGTGCTGGCGGACGACATGGGCGACGCCCTGGACGTGTTCGCCTTCCCCTACCTGAGCCAGCCCCTGGATATGCAGAAGGAATACGACTCTCTGTCCGCTGCCCTGGAGCGCTACTTTGGCGTCAGGGACGCTCAGGATCGCATCAACCAGAAGAGCGCCTCCATGGTGCGCCTGCTGAAGGGGCAGATCGAGCGCTGCGAAAAGAAGCTGGCCTTGCAGGAGGAAGAGCTGGCCTCCGCCGCCCGCATGGAGGAATTCCGCCTCATGGGTGAGATCCTCAACGCCAACCTGTGGCAGCTCCGCAAGGGTATGCAGCAGGCCGAGCTGCCCAATTTCTACGATGAAAACGGCGGCAGCATCGTGATTCCCCTGGACATTCAGCTCACCCCCACCCAGAACGCCCAGCGGTACTTCAAGAAATACCAGAAGGCACGCTCCGCCCGGGAGACCGCCGCCCAGCAGAAGGAAAAAACGCTGGAAGAGCTGAACTACCTGGAGACCATGCTGCTGGACGTGGGCAAGTGCGTGGGCGAAAGCGAATTGGAGGAGATCCGCCAGGAGCTGGTGCGCACCGGCTACATGAAGCGCAACACCAACCGCCGCCAGCAGCGCGCCCTGCCCAAGTCGAAGCCCTACAAGTATGAATCCAGCGACGGCATCCTGATGGAGGTGGGCAAGAACGCCGCCCAGAACGATCGCCTCACCACCGGCGCCCGCCCCAACGAGTGGTGGCTTCACGCCAAGGATATGCCCGGCAGCCACGTCATCGTCCACCACGAGGGTGACCTGCCCGACCAGACCCTGAAGGAGGCCGCCATCCTGGCCGCCTGGTATTCCAAGGGGCAGCGTTCTTCCTCCGTCCCCATCGACTACACCCTTCGCCGCCACGTGAAAAAGCCCAGCGGCGCTGCGCCGGGCATGATGATCTACACCAATCAGAAGACCCTGTTCATGACCGTGACCGAAGCGGATGTGCGGAAGATCAGGCTGATCGAAGAATAACCCATGCCGCAGCGACATAACCGCTGCGGTTTTTCGTCAAAACAGGCCAACTCAACCGTTGTTCCCTTCAACTCAACCACCCGTTGTGCTACGATATGGCCATCGAAAGGAGGACATCCCATGACCGACTTGAAATCCCTTTCCCTGGGCAAACGCATCCAAGCCCTGCGCAAGCAGCAGGGGCTGACCCAGGAAGCGCTCTCCGAAATGATGGCCATCTCACCCCAGGCCGTCAGCAAATGGGAGAACGCACAGTCCTGCCCGGACATCATGGCGCTGCCCCGCCTGGCCAACTGTCTGGGCGTAAGCATCGACCTGCTGCTTACCGGCGAAGACGCTTCCGCCACCCCCAACACTCCCGCCCGGAAGCCCGAAGAGTTGATCGTCCGCATGGCCGTGGAAGAACCCGGTGAAGTCCGCATCTGCATCAACCTGCCCTTCGCCTTTTTCCGGTATGCGGTGCTTTACAATATGCTCACCTTCACTTTCTCCGCAGACGGGGACGAGATCAATCCTGCCACTGTCCAGGCCCTGCACAATCTGGACTACAAGGCCATTGTGCAGATGATCGAATCTGGCGTAACAGGCAAGCTGGTGGATGTGAACGATGCCAGCATCAAGCTGGCCATTTGGACGGAGTGAGGTGAACAGGATGAAGATTCGCATTTATGACCCCCGCAAGGATGCTGACAAAACCTTCTGGATCCCCACGGGATTCCTGTTCAGCAAGGTTGGCATGTACCTGATGGCCAAGTCCGTCTCCGCCCAGGCACGCAAGGAATATGAAAAGAAGCTGGAAGCTGCCTGGCGCACCCAGGGCGAGGTGGATGTGGACGACCTGATCTCCCTGGAGGATGTGCAAAAAGCCGAACGGCTTGACCCGCCCATCACCGAGGAACAGGCTCGTGAAATGTTCGCCGTGCTGAAGGACAGCAAATACCTCATGCGCGGCCTGCCGCTGTTTTCGCTTGAATCGACCAAGGGCTTCCGGGTCCGCATCGACCTGTAATACAACAAAACGGCTGCTCTCCAGCAAAGGAAAGCAGCCGTTTTCTTTTGATTTATTCGCCCACGATCACATCATCCACATTCAGCGTCAGTCCCTCGCCCCGGGCGTTGACGTTCTCGCCCTCCACCGTCACGGTGATGGTGGTGAGGCCGCTTTCCAGCACAGGCTCGGTGGTCTGGCCATCGTCGTTGTAGAGGGTGGTGGTCACGCCCTCGTCCAGCCAGCCCAGCAGGCGCAGGTCGGTGAAGTCGATGCCCTCCACATACTCCGCAGGCTTGGCCAGGGGAACCACATGGCCGCGGCGGATGAACAGGGGCATTTCGTTCAGCGCCAGCTCGATCCAGTAATGCCCGGCCTCCATGGGGGTCAGGTCGTAGTCCGTGGCAGAACGGAAGCGCACCATCAGCATATCCTCAGGCAGGTACACATGGCGGCCACGGGCGTTCTGCTCGTACACGGGGGCGATCATGCAGTCGCTGCCCAGCATCACCTGATCCTCCACCCGGCAGGCCACATCATCGGTGGGATAGTCAAAGGCCAGGGGGCGGAAGTACATCCCGTCGGAAAGGGCGGCCTTCATGAACTCGCTGTACAGGTAGGGCAGCAGGCCATAGCGCACGGTGAGGATGTCCCGCATGTCCTCCCAGTTGGCAAAGCGGTAGACCTCCTGCTCACGGGTGTGGTCGGCGGAGTGGTTGCGCATCAGGGGGCTGAACACGCCCAGCTGCAGCCAGCGGAGCATCAGATCCTCGGTGGTGTTGCAGCTGAAGCCGCCCAGGTCGGCGCCGCTGTAGAGGAAGCCGCACATATTCAGGGAAGGAAGCATCTGCAAATTCAGCTTGATGTGGCTCCACCAGGAGGAATTGTCGCCCTGCCACACGCCGCCATAGCGATGAGCGCCCACAAAGCTGGCGCGGCTGAACAGCAGGAAGCGCTTGCTGCTGTCATACCGGCGGAAGCCCTCGGCAGCGGCGCGGGTCATGTAAGCGCCGTAGAGGTTGTGGATCTTGTCGTGGCGGATGGTCTGGCCGTCCACTTCGTGGTAGAAGCGGCGGTAGTCCTCCATGTTGTTGGCCGTGCCGTTAAAGGCGTCCTTCAGTGCAAAGGCGCTGTGGATGTCCAGGTTTTCATTGCGCAGCTTGTCCGCCACGGCAAAGGCCTCGGCAATGCTCTCCTCGGAGTAGAACAGCGCCGGCTCGTTCATGTCGTTCCAAAAGCCCTCGATGCCCTCGTCCATCAGCTTGCTGTATTCGCCGCCGAACCAGGTGCGCACGTCCTCCCGCAGGAAATCCGGGAAATAGCTGCGGCCAGGCCACACCGCGCCCACAAAGGGCTTACCGTCGGCCTTCTTCACAAAGTAGTCCTTCTTCAGGCCCACGTCGCAGGTGTCGTAGCCCTTCAGCTGCTTCACGCCCGCATCGATGATGGGGATCAGCCGGATGTGATCCGCCCGCATATCAGCGTTGAACTTCCGCAGGTCGGGGAAGCTCTTTTTGTTCCAGGTGAAGTCCTTGAAGTCCTCCATGTAGTCGATATCCATGCACACGCCGTCCAGGGGGATGTGGCGGTCGCGATGCTCCTTCACCACATTGCGCACCTCCGGATCGGAGGAATAGCCCCAGCGGGACTGGATGTAGCCAAAGGCCCACTTGGGCGGCAGATAGCTGCGGCCGATGAGTCCGCGGAACTCCTTGCAGATAGCGGTGAGGCTGTCAGCCTCGATGATGTACACGCTCAGGTCGCCGTTCTCGGAGGTGATGACGGCGGTATCGCCCCGGGTGTAGCCCAGGTCGAACTCCATGGCGCCGGGATCGTCGAAATACACGCCAAAGAGCTTCTCCCTGCCGCTGAACAGCAGCAGGTTGTGGGAGGCGTAGATGCTGGCCTTGTTCTCCGTGTGGGAGAAATCGTCGGAGTTCCAGGCACGGTACAGGTGGCCGCGCTTGTTGATGCCCCGCAGGCTCTCGCCCAGGCCAAACACCAGGTCATCCACATCCATATGGATGGTAAAGCTGACCCTGCCCTCCTGCACCTCGGTGGCAAAGAAAGGCACAGCAGCGTTTTCAACGGCAAGCTCCCGCACCACCGCACCGGTATGGATGGGAGAGCCGAAATCGTAACGGCGAATCATGTCATGACACCCTGCTTTCTTCATCTTCAATGGGGTACGTGGATAGCATTCGCCAAAGGAGGCGTTTCTCCTTCCGGAAACGTTACCAATATAAAAATTTTCAGGGAGGCAACCACTCCGGCTGCCTCCCTTTGATCATGCCTGCATACCGTTTTTCGCCATATAGCCGTAGAGCATCTCGCCGTGCTGCTGCTCCTCCTTTTGCAGGTGGCTCAGCACGTCCCGCGCCTGGGGCGCACGGAATTCAAACACGCTCATGTTGTACACACCGCTGACGTGCTTTTCCATGCTCAGGGCGTCCTGGCACAGGTAAGCATCGTCCTGCTTGTCCGGCGTGGGCTGCTGGCCATAGGCAGGCAGCTGACCCATCTGCTGGTCCTGCTGCTGGCCGCCGCCCTGCTGGGGCATTTGAGGAATGGTACCGTTCAGCATCTGGGTCACGGTCTGCTCGTGCTGCTGCTCGGTCTGCTGGATCTGGCTGAAGAGCTGCTTCAGCTGGGGATCCTTGGCCTGCTGGGCATACTTGCCGTATTTCTCGATGCAGAGCTTCTCTTGTGCCTTCAGGTCTTCCAGGAGCGACGCTTCTTTCTGCGTCCACATCATATACATCACCTCGCTGGAAGCTTGCCCCAGCGCCGGAGACATTATACGTCGCTGACCTCGTTCACCACATTGTTGGCCCAGAAGTCGGACTTGAGCATCAGCGCGCCGATGACTACCTTGATCACATCGATGAACTGGATGGCGAAATATACCCACAGCACCGGCAGCTGGGTAAAGTGGCACAGCGCAAAGGCCAGCGCCACCGGCACCACCCAGGTATACACACAGTCGAACAGGAAGGTGATCACCGTTTTGCCGCCGGAGCGGATGGTGAAGTACACCACGTGGACATAGGCATGGATGGGCAGGGACGCACCCGCCACGATCAGCAGCTGGCGGGTCAGCTCCCGCACATTGTCTTCAATATTATACATCAGCGGGATCAGCCCGGAGCAGAGGATCAGCAGCGCACCCATGATGATGTGCATCACCACCGTAAGGAACACCAGCTTGCGATCCACGTCCCGTGCGCCTTCCTTGTCGCCAGCGCCCAGCCTCTGTCCCACCATGATGGCCACCGCGCTGCCCATGGCGAACATCACCACGCAGAACAGGTTCCAGGCCGTGCCGGTAATATTGATGGCCGCCACCGCAGACAAGCCGCGGGTGGAGTAGCTCTGGTTGATGAAGGTCATGCCCAGGGACCACAGCACCTCATTGAGCATCAGGGGCGTGCCGGTGATGGCGATCTTCTTCAGCAGCCCGCCATCAATGTGCAGGCTGTGGTAAGCGCCATGCAGAAAGTGGTACTTCTCCGGATGCCGGTGGGCATGGAGCAGGATGTAGACCATCTCCACATAGCGGGAGATCACCGTGGCCAGCGCTGCGCCCGCCACGCCCAGCCGCGGGAAGCCGAAGTGACCGAAGATCAGCACATAGTTCAGCACCAGGTTCAGCAAAATGGCGATGACACTGGCCTTCATGGGGGCATAGGTCTCGCCGGTCTCGCGCAGGCTGCTGACATAGCCCTGCACCACCATGAAGGGGAAGAAGCCCCACAGCATGATGTGCAGATACTTCAGTCCCTCGCTGAGCGCCAGCTCTGTGGAGCCGCCGTCCGCCTCGCCCTGCAAAAACAGGCCGATGAAGGTCTCGCCGCACACCACCAGCAGCAGCGTACCCACCACGGTCAGCACCACGCCGAAGATCATCTTGAAGCGGAAGGTATCCCGCATACCCTTCATGTCGCCCTTGCCAAAGAACTGCGCACCAAAGATGGACGCGCCGCTCAGCCCGCCGAACAGGCTCAGGTTGAACACCATGAAGATCTGGTTCACCACCGCCACCGCGCTGATGGACTCGGTACCCAATCCGCCCACCATCACATTGTCCAGCAGGTTGACGAAGCTGGTAATGGCCTGCTGGATCACCAGCGGAATAGCCAGCGCCAGCACCGCCTTGTAGAAACTCTTATCGCCAATATAGCGCTTGAACATAAGTATTGCCTCCTTGGAATGTAGCGCTTCCTATTGTACATGAGAGGCGTGGAAAGTCAAGGGGCGCCGCAGAAAAGAGGGTATTGTTACAAAACACAGCACCATCGCTCACGCCTTGGCTCTCCCCCTGGGAGAGCTGTCAGCTTTAGCTGACTGAGAGGGCTTCCCTCGCATGACCACACAGCAGAAAGCATGTGGCGCAGCCCTCTCAGTCGCCTTGCGGCGACAGCTCCCCCAGAGGGGGAGCCAAGGCATGGAGCAAAAAACCGCTCCCATCATCCTGACAGGAGCGGCTGAAATAGCAGCGTGTTAGCCGATGGTCAGCTCCACCACGCAGCAGGCGGGCAGCTTGACCTTGTTGCCCTCGATGCCGTCGAAGGCTTCCACGGCCAGGGGGCTGTTGTCAAAATCGTTGTACTGGGTGGCTTCGCCCTGCAGGATGCGGCCCTGGGCCTTGCACAGGCACACACCGGCGATCTCCACCTCGGTGGCCTTGTCCATGGAGGTGTTGGCCAGGGTCAGCGTGACCTTGCCATCCTTCTGGGAGGCAGAGGCGATGACCTGGGGCAGGGTGAACTGACCCTCGCCCACCTCTTCGGATTCCACAAAGCAGTCCACCTGCTGGGCATCCTGGTGCGCCTTGTACAGGTCGAACACGTGATAGGTGGGGGTCTTGACCATCTTGTCGCCCTCGGTGAGGATCACGGACTGCAAAACGTTTACCGTCTGGGCCAGGTTGGCCATGCACACGCGGTCGCAATGGTTCATGAACACATTCAGGGTGATGGCGGCCACCATGGCATCGCGCATGGTGTTCTGCTGGTAGAGGAAGCCGGGGTTGGTGCCAGGTTCCACGTCGAACCAGTTGCCCCACTCGTCCACGATGAGGGCGACCTTCTTCTCGGGATCATAGCGATCCATGATCTCGCTGTGGCGGGTCACCAGCTCCTCCATCTTGGTGGAGTGGCACAACGTGCGGTAATACTCCTCGCTGTTGAAGCCGGTGGCAGCGCGCTTGTCCTCCCAGCGGTCACCGCAAACGGTGTAGAAGTGCAGGGTCAGGGCGTCCATGTAGCCACGGGCGTTCTTCATCAGCACTTCCGTCCAGTTATAGTCGCCGCCATTGGGGCCGCAGGCGATGCGGAACAGGCGGTTCTTGCCATAGTTGCGGCAATAGGTCTGGAACTTGCGGTACTCGTCGGCATAGTATTCGGGGCGCATATTGCCGCCGCAGCCCCAGCTCTCGTTGCCCACGCCCCAGAACTTCACGCCCCAGGGATCCTTGCGGCCGTTGGCCCAGCGCTTCTTCACCACGGTGGAATCGCCCTCGGAGTTCAGGTATTCCACCCACTCGGCCATTTCACGCACGGTACCGCTGCCCACATTGGCATTGATGTAGGGTTCGCAGCCGATCTGCTCGCACAGCTCCAGGAACTCGTGGGTGCCGAAGGAGTTATCCTCCACCACACCGCCCCAGTTGGTATTCACCATGCGCTTGCGGTTTTCCTGGGCGCCGATGCCGTCTTCCCAATGGTACTCATCGGCAAAGCAGCCGCCGGGCCAGCGCAGCACAGGCACCTTGATATTTTTGAGGGCCTCCACCACGTCGGTACGCATACCGTTCTTGTTGGGGATGGGGCTGTCCTTACCCACGAACAGGCCGCCATAGATGCAGCGACCCAGATGCTCGGAAAAATGGCCGAAGATGTTCTTGTTGATGGTTCCCGCGCTGCGGGCGGGATTCAATGTGATCTTTTGCATAGTACGCTCCTTGCTCGTGCGCCATGGGCGCGTGCTTCGCAAAGATTATATCATATCCACCTGTGCAAGAAAAGATGAAAATACCACAAACGGATTGTTTCGTCTGAAAAAAGATGCTATAATTTCCCCACAACGCACAACCACATCTATTTGAAGGAGGAACCCCTTATGGTCGCTCAGTACCCGCCCATGGGCTGGAACAGCTGGGACTGCTACGGCGCCGCTGTGACCGAAGACATCGTGAAACAGAATGCCGATTATATGGCCAAGCACCTCAAGGACTACGGCTGGGAGTACATCGTGGTGGATATCCAATGGTATCAACCCACCGCCTCCACCCATGAATATGTTCCTTTTGCGCCCCTGTGCATGGATGAATATGGCCGCCTGCTCCCCGCAGAGAACCGCTTCCCCAGCGCAGCGGGCGGCGCTGGCTTCAAGCCCCTGGCGGATTACATCCATAGCCTTGGGCTGAAGTTTGGCATCCACATCATGCGCGGTATGCCCCGCATGGCCGCCCACCAGCAGCTGCCCATCCTGAACTGCGACAAGAACTGTGGCCAGGTGGCCAACCCCAACTCCATCTGCGCCTGGAACCCGGATATGTACGGCCTCAAGTGCGACCTGCCGGAGGCACAGGCCTACTACAACAGCATCTTCCAGCTCTATGCCCAATGGGGCGTGGACTATGTGAAGTGCGACGACATCGCCCGCGAGTATCCCCATTGCCAGCGGGAGATCGAGCTGATCTCCAACGCCTGCCGCAATTGCGGACGGGACATGGTGCTGTCCCTGTCCCCCGGCGCTGCGCCGCTGGAGCGTGCCGAGCATCTGAAGACCTACGCCAATATGTGGCGCATCACCGATGACTTCTGGGATCAATGGGATCTGCTCAAGGCCATGTTCGAGCGGGCGGAGAAGTGGTGCATCCACGCCGGCCCCGGCCATTGGCCCGATGCGGATATGCTGCCCCTGGGCGCCCTGCGCCAATGCGAGGATCAGGGCGACTGGACCCACTTCACCCAGGAGGAGCAGCGCACCATGATGACTCTGTGGTGCATGATGCGCTCCCCCCTGATGATCGGCGCTGAAATGACCAAGAACGATGTCTTCACCCTGGAGCTGCTGACCAACGCTCCCCTGCTGGAGATCCAGAAGACCACCTGGTGCGCCCACCCCCTGTATACCACCGACGAGGCTTCCGCCTGGGTGGCTCCCCGCAAGGATGGCAAGGGCGTGTATGTGGCCCTGTTCAACCTGAGCGACAAGAAGCGCAAGCTGAGCCTGGACGCAGCCGAGGCCGGACTCAATGGCATCAAGTCTGCCACGGAGCTGTGGTCGGGCAAGAAGGGCAAGAAGCTCTCCGCCACCCTGAACGCCCACGACGCTGCCGTGTGGTTTGTGGAGGAAGCATGAGCCGCCCCGTTTTCGCCTGCATGGGCGACAGCATCACCTCCGACCAGGTGACGGGCATCGGCACCCTGGTGGCACAGAAGCTCAACGCCCGGCTGTTGGGCAATTTCGCCTGCGGCTACGCCACCTGCACCGACTGGCATGACGGAGAAACGAACATCACCCCCGTCACCCTCATTGAGCCGCCCAACACCAACACCGCCGACAATGTGCTGTCCAACCAGGTGCGCCGCCTGCTGCAGGCCGCCACTCCCCAGGGGGAGGCCGTCCGCTGGCGGCACCCGGTGGATGGTCCCTTCCAATTAGAAGGTGCCCTCGGCACCGGCGACGGCACGATGCCGGATATCCTCTACATTGCCATTTCCACCAACGATGGCAACCAGCCCTACAATACCCCCGCGGACGACACCGATGCCGTGCTGTGCCAGCCCTACGCCGAGCTGACTCGCAACAGCATGGCCTCCGCCCTGCGCTGGGCCATCGAAACCCTGCAAAGCGCCTTCCCCTACGCCCAGCTGTTTGTGGCCACGCCCTTGCAGACCTGGACGGACATACCCTGGATGAGCTACGAAACCACGCTGCTCAAGCGGGACATCATCATGAAGGTATGCCGCGCCCTGGGGGTGAAGGTCATCGACAGCTTCTACGAAAGCGGCTTCTCCCGCCTGATCGCCAAGGAGCATGGCGAGGTGCATCCCGATGAGGGCTGGAAGGAGAACATTGCCTCCTTTGTGGCAGCGCAGATCAAAGCGAAATATTGATGCAACCGTGTAGGGGCGAACACAGTTCGCCCCTACATTTTATATGGTGCGACGTAGCGCAAACCTCGTCAAAGTGGCTCTGCCGCTTTGACGAAGCGCAGCATTTCCCAAACGGTCATTAACTTTCCCATCCTGGTCGTTGCACATGCAACGTTGTTGTGCTATACTTCACAATCAATCCAAATACTGCAAATCACGTTTGTGGAGGATGTACGTATGCAGCAAATCAAATGGCTGTGGTCGGTGATGGACAAATCGTTCCACAGAAAGCATATCATTGCGCTGATCATCAGCGCGGTCACCTCGGTAATGCTGCTGATCAACCCCACCCTGACCTCCCGCTTGGTGGATGAGGTCATCGTGGCGCAGAACCCCGATCCCCTCATGTCCATTCTGCTGACGATGCTGGGCTTTAAGGTGCTGCGCGAATGTATGCGCTATTACATGGTAATCTCCCTGGAAAAGACCAGCCAGAACACCATGTTCAACCTGCGCAACCGCCTGTTTACCAAGCTGCAGTATCAGGATATGCGCTTTTTCGACACCCACCGCACCGGCGACCTGATGACCCGTATGTCCGCCGATACGGACTGGTGCCGTCATTTCCTTTCCTATATTGACTATGCCGCCGTGGACAGCGTGGTGATGTTCCTGTCCACCTCCATCTATTTCTTCTTCGTCAATTGGAAGCTGGCGCTGACGCTGGTGTGCGTGACCCCGCTTTTGATGATCATCACCAAGGTGTATTCCAAAAAGGTACGCCAGCTGTTCATCAATATGCGTGATAAGCTGAGCGAGATGAACACCGCAGCCCAGGAGAACATTGCCGGCAACCGCGTGGTGAAGGCCTTCGCTCGTGTGGAACACGAAAAGGAAGCCTTCGACCAGCGCTCCGCCGCCTTCCGCGATTCCCACCTGGCCATCAACAAGCTGTGGCTCAGCTTCTACCCCTTCATCGAGATCCTGGCCAACGCCATGACGCTGATCACCGTGTTCCTGGGCGGCCTGTTCATGATCCAGGGCGAGCTGACTCCTGGCGAATTGACCATCTTCACCAGCCTGAGCTGGGCGCTGGCCAACCCCATGCGTATGCTGGGCAACCTGCTCAACGATTTTCAGCGCTTCACCACCTGCGCCAACAAGATCATGGAAATGGATCTGGGCAAGCCCTCCATTGTGGACAGCGAATGCGCCGTTTCCCACGAAAAGCTGCAGGGCAAGGTGGAATTCCGCAATGTGTCCTTTGCCTATGACGGGCAGGACGTGCTGAAGGATATCTCCTTCACCGCCAACCCCGGCGAGACCATTGCCATCATGGGTCCCACGGGTTCGGGCAAAACCACCATCATCCAGCTGCTGGCCCGCTTCTACGATGTAAAGCAGGGCGAGATACTGGTGGACGACTGCAATGTGCGCAAGTGGAAGCTGCAGGAGCTGCGCGGCGGCATCGGCACCGCCATTCAGGATGTATTCCTCTTCTCCGATACCGCCGAGGGCAATGTGGCCTTTGGCAACCAGGAGCTGACCTTCGAGGAAGTCCGCGACTTTGCCAACCGTGCCGCTGCCGACGACTTTATCACCAAGCTGCCGGAGGGGTATGACACCATCATCGGCGAGCGTGGCGTGGGTCTTTCCGGCGGCCAGCGCCAGCGCATTGCCCTGGCCCGCGCCCTGGCCATGCGCCCCGGCATCCTCATCATGGACGACACCACCTCCGCCGTGGACATGGAGACCGAGCAGTACATCCAGCAGCAGCTCAAAACTCTGCCCTACGACTGCACCAAGCTGATCATCGCCCAGCGCATCTCCTCTGTGAAGGATGCCGACCAGATCCTCGTCCTTGACCGCAACGGCGCCATTGCCGAGCGCGGCACCCACCAGGAGCTGCTGAAGAATCGCGGCTACTACTATGAGACCTACTGCCTCCAGAATGGCATCGAGTACGAAGGGGGGATCGCATAATGGCTCGCAATAAGTTCGACGTTGACGAGAGTCTGGAGTCCCCGTTTGACCTCAGCCACCTCAAGCGCGCCTTCAAGTACATCAGCAAGCACAAGGTGAAAATGCTCCTGGCGCTGCTGCTTTCCGCCTGCGCCTCCGTGGCCGGTCTGTTCGTCCCCAAGATCACCCAGTGGGTCATGGACGAGGCCGTTCCCAACAAGGACATGGCCATGCTGGGCAAAATGGCCATCCTCTTCCTGGGCATCATTGGCCTGAGCATCGTGTTCACGGTGATCCGCTCCCGCATCATGGCCTATGTGAGCCAGGAGATCATCTACGATATCCGCAAGGATCTCTTTGCCCACCTGCAGCGCCTGCCCTTCTCCTACTACGACAGCCGCCCCGCCGGAAAGATCCTGGTGCGCGTCATCAACTACGTCAACTCCGTTTCGGATATCCTGTCCAACGGCATCATCAACTCCATTCTGGAGATCATCAACCTGATCTTCATCGTGGTGTTCATGTACTCCACCGATGCCACGCTGGCCACCATCGTTATCGCAGGTCTGCCCGTGTTCGTGGCCTTCATCTGGTATCTGAAACCCCGTCAGCGCAAGGCCTGGCAGAACCAGAGCAACAAGAACTCCAACTTCAATGCCTACCTGGCCGAATCCATCGATGGTGTGCGCGTCAGTCAGCTCTTTGCCCGCCAGGATGTGAACCGTTCCATCATGGAGCGCCTGGCCGTGGCCTGCCGCACCGCCTGGATGCGCGCTGTGTTCATCTCCAACAGCGTGTGGTTCACCTCCGAAATGATCACCCAGGTGGTCTTCACCGTGATGTACACCGCCGGTGTATACTGGATGGGCGGCGCCATCGTGTCCTTCGGCGTCATCCTGGCCATGGGCCAGTATGTGGGCCGCTTCTGGCAGCCCATCACCAATCTGGCCAACATCTACAACTCCTTCGTCAACAACCTGGCCTACCTGGAGCGAATCTTCGAGACCATGGACGAGCCTGTGGTGGTGGACGACAAGGAGAACGCCCAGCGCCTGCCCGATATCACCGGCGAGGTTCACTTCAACGACGTGACCTTCGGCTATGAAGAGGGCATCCACGTGCTGGAGCATTTCGACCTCCACGTGAAGGCTGGCGAGAGCATCGCCCTGGTAGGCCCCACCGGCGCCGGCAAAAGCACCGTGGTCAACCTGCTCTGCCGCTTCTATAACCTGAACAGCGGCTCCATCACCCTCACCGGCGAAGACGGCAAGACCTACGATATCTCCGAGGTCACGCTGAACAGCCTGCGCAACCAGCTGGGCATCATGCTGCAGGACAGCTTCATCTTCTCCGGCACCATCATGGATAACATCCGCTATGGCCGCCTCAACGCCACCGAGGATGAGATCCGCACCGCCGCCAAGATGGTTCGCGCCGATGAGTTCATCAGCGAAATGCCCCAGGGCTACATGACCGCCGTCAACGAGCGCGGCAACCGCCTTTCCCAGGGACAAAAGCAGCTGGTGTCCTTTGCCCGCACCCTGCTCAGCGATCCCCGCATCCTCATCCTGGACGAGGCCACCTCCTCCATCGATACCAAAACGGAGAAGCTCCTGCAGGAGGGCATCCAGGCGCTTTTGAAGAACCGCACCTCCTTCATCATCGCCCACCGCCTCTCCACCATCAAGAACTGCGATAAGATCCTCTACATCTCCAACAAGGGCATCCTGGAGGCCGGCAGCCACGACGAACTCATCGCCAAGCGCGGCGCCTACTACGACCTCTACACCGCCCAAGCCAGAGACCAGGGCATGGACGCCTAAGGGGACTTCGTCCCCTTAGGAATCCCCTACCAGAGAGGGCACTGCCCTCTCTGGACTCTCCCGCGAAGGGTCTTCGACCCTTTCGAAACCCATCCTGTGTGAGCATACAGGATGGGTTTTCCTTTGGGGTCACGGCGCATAACGGATGCGCCGCGACGCGGGGGAAGCGGCTTTTTCGTGCAATGTAGGGGCGATCTGCGATCGCCCGCCCACACGCTCAATTCATAATTCATAATTTCCCTCCCTCTTCCCCTTCTCCCCCAAATATGCTATAATTTCCCCGAACAGGAGGGAACCACCATGCCTTCACTTGCACCCTATAAATCCGACCTGGACTACGGCTATGCTCCCGGCGCATTCCCTGCCATGGAATGCCTGCTCCACCGCCCCGATTGCGCCCGCCGGGTGCTTTTGCACTCCAAGGCCGAAGGAACCGAGGCCGCCCAGAAGCTCTCTGCCTTGGCAGATCAACTCCACGTGCGCGTGGAAATCGCTGACAAGGCGCTGAGCCGCATTTCCGGCAAAGAGAACTGCTTTGCCGCCGCCGTGTTCAGCAAGTTCAGCGACGCCCTGGCCGCCGACGCACCTCATGTGGTGCTGCACAATCCCTCCGATCAGGGCAATGTTGGTACCATCCTGCGCACCGCCCTGGGCTTTGGCGTGGAGGATATCGCCCTCATCCGTCCTTGTGTGGATGTGTTCGACCCCCGGGTGGTGCGCGCCAGCATGGGCAGCCTGTTTTCCCTGCGGGTCAAGGTCTACGATACCTTTGAGGACTACCAGGCCGAGCATCCCGCCCGCGCCCTGTACCCCTTCATGCTGGACGGCTCCCGCTCCCTGCCGGATGTGCTGGCCGAACCCATCCCTGCCCGCTGGACGCTGATCTTCGGCAACGAGGGCAGCGGTCTCCCCGCCGAGTTTGCCCACAAGGGTCAGCCCGTGCGCATCCCCAGCAACGAGAAGATCGATTCGCTGAACTTGTCCATCGCCGCTGCTATCGGCATCTACGGCTTTGCCAGGGGCGCCGCCCCTGGACCCCGCTAAAGGGATTTCATCCCTTTAGAATCCCGTTCGGGGATTGCGTTGCAACGCGCTCTCCGAGAAGGGGTCACGGCGCGGGGTCTTCGACCCATTTCATTCAGTCGCGCCGCGACGCAATTGAGCAACTTATGTATACACGCATTACGTCCTTTGCCTACTTGGCATTTCATGCAGCGCGGCGGGCGATCGCAGATCGCCCCTATATTTGCGTGGAAAAGCCACTTCCCCCGCGTCGCGGCGCGCCCGTTGCGCGGCGTGACCCCTGCTCGTAGCCCGCACCGCAACATCATCCCCGAAAGGGATTCTTAAGGGTCGAAGACCCTTAAGCGGAGTCCAGAGGCAGCGCCTCTGGCGGGAGTGCAGAGGGCAGCGCCCTCTGCGTCCTTGACAACAGCGGTTTTTTCTGTTACAATACCTCCACAACACACGCTTGCAGCTTGATGTAAGCCTCTGCGAATTCATTAGATGAAGGGCAGGGGCTTTTTGTATACCCTGCCGGAAAAAGGAGGAACATGGAACCCTACGTTTTACCCGACCATCCGGACAGCCTGGCAGAGGCGAAACATCTGGCACAGGTGTGCCAAACCGTTCAACGCGAGATCGACAAACTGGAAAAGGACACCGGCGTAGGCGCGGAGGAGGAGCGCATCATTGTGGTTCCCTCCGACGCCACCATGGACGAGCAGGTGATGATGGACATCCTGCGCATGAAGGTGGACACCCTGCACAACCTGGCGCGCTCCCGCCGCCAGGCGTACTTCGCGCACCTGGACTTCACCCCGGAGGACGGCGCGCCGGAGACCCACTACCTGGGCCGCTGGGGCGTGCATGATTCCTCCACCCTGGACGTGGTGGTGGCGGACTGGCGCTCCCCCGTGGCCAACCTGTACTATTCCGGTCAGGTAGGCCCCATGGACTACGAAGCCCCCGATGGCCGCGTGCAGGGCGAGCTGACCCTGAAGCGGATGCTCACCGTGGAGGGTGACAAGCTCATTTCCCTGTTCGACAGCGGCGTGGTGAGCCAGGACGCTTATTTGCAGGGCGTGCTGGGTTCCGTCAGCTCCGACAGGCTGAAGGAGATCGTGACCACCATCCAGGCCGAGCAGAACCTGGTGATCCGCCATCCCCTGCGGCAGAACCTCATTGTGCAGGGCGTGGCAGGCAGCGGCAAAACCACCATCGCCCTGCACCGCATCGCCTGGCTGCTCTACGCCTTCCGCGACACCCTGCGCCCGGAGCAGATGATGATTCTCGCCCCCAACCCGCTGTTTCTGAGCTACATCTCCCAAGTTCTGCCTGACCTGGGCGTGGAGCGGGTGACCCAGACCACCTTCGCCGGGCTGTGCCAGAGCTGGATGGGCAAGCACGCCCCCAGAATGCAGCTGGTCAGCCGCCTGGAGGAAAAGCTCATCGGCAACGCGTCTTCCCGCGCCGTCATGGGCGAGGTGCTGCGCCGCAAGGCCTCGCTGGACATGAAGCACAGCATCGAAAACTTTCTCGATGGCTACCAGGCGGAGATCCTGCCTTCCAACGGCCTGCGCTTCGGCGGCCACGTGCTGTATACGCCGGAGGAGGTGCAGGACATCTTCCTCAAGCAGCTGCGCCCCTTCCCCCTGGCGCAGCGCATCGACGAACTGAAGAAGTACATCAAAAAGCGGCTCTTGCAGGTGGCCGAGGCCATGAAGGCCGCCATGGACAAAATGGCGCAGGATCGCCTGACGCTGCTGCTTTCCTCCCTGCCCGATGGCGAGGAACGCCGCGCCCGCGCCCGGAAGCTGCTCCAGAGCCGTGACGACCGCATGGCGGAGATCGACCAGCGGGCCAAGCAATACCTGAAGGAATTCCCCAGCCTGTTCCCCGATCTGTCCCTTTTGACGGTGTACCGCACCTACCTGACGCGGCATGAATCCCAGGCCGTGCAGGAGGCCACCCTGCCCCTGCTGGACAAAAAGCGGGTGCAGCAGGAGGATCTGGCGGCGCTGTGCAGCATCTGCCAGGCGGTGTACGGCTTGCCGAAGAAGCCCCTGCGCCATATCGTGATGGACGAGTGCCAGGACTTCTCCCCCTACCAGCTGGCGCTGCTGCGGGAGCATTACCCCGCCGCCACCTTCACCCTGGTGGGCGACCTGATGCAGGGCATCCACGAGGAGGAGGGCATCAGCGACTATCAGCAATGGATGGAGCCGGTCTTTGGCGGCGAGGCCACGCTGCTGCAGCTGGTGACCAGCTACCGCAACACCGTGGAGATCATGTCCCTGGCCAGCCGCATGGCACAGCGCCATCCCGTGCCGGGGCAGCGCACCGCAAAGCCCGTGCTGCGCCATAGCGAGGAACCCACCATCACCGCCTATACCACCGACAAGGAGCGCTATGCCGAATTGCGCCAGCAGGTTCGCACCTGGCTGGAGGAAGGCTATCACACCATCGCCCTCATCGAAAAGACCCGTGCCGGGGCAGAACACCTCTACAAGCTGCTGAAAGCCGACCTGCCCGTGCGCCTGATGAAGGAGGACGACACCGACTACCAGGGCGGTGTGCTGATCCTCCCCGCCGCCATGGTGAAGGGGCTGGAATTCGACTGCGTGGCGGTGTGCAACGCCAGTAGCACCGAGTTTAGCGACGATCCCTTCCTGTGCCGGATGCTGTATGTGATGCTCACCCGCCCCCTGCACCGCCTGCGGGTGCTGGCCACAGGGGAGGTCACCCCGCTGCTGTGCGCAAAATAATTTTTTCAAAAACCTGTTTCACCTGCCGCAAAAGCGTTGATACTCTTTTCAGGAGGAAAACCTCCCCGATGAAAGGAGATCAAGGCAATGAAGCATTATGTTTGCACGGTTTGCGGTTATGTATACGAAGTGGAATCCGGTGATCCCGACAATGGCGTCGCCCCCGGCACCGAGTGGGAAAACGTCCCCGAGGATTGGGTCTGCCCCCTGTGCGGCGTGGGCAAGGATCTGTTTGAAGAAGAAGCCTGATAGGCTTCTTTTTCATTTTTGGAACAAGTTTTCATCATGAATCCCCGCCTGTTCGGGCAATCTTTTTCTGCGAAGGAGGAATGCCGCCATGAACAAGCGACCCAAGGAGCTGGTGGACGCCATCATCCGCCAGCAGCAGAAAAAAAATCCCTACGATGTGCTGGGTTCCTACACCGGCGTCCCCTGGGATGACGAGTGGGACGTGCCTGTGCAGGACGCGGACGACCTGTGATGCGCCTGGGCAGCCTGGTGGGTCTGCCTGCCGCGCTGAACGGCCAGCTGGTGGGCCTGGTGGAGCAAACCGTCCTCACCACGGACGGCCGCGCCCTGCGGGGGCTGGTGGTGCGCCATGGGCTGGGCAGCGCCAGGTGGGTGGAAGCCGAGGCCATCGACGTGCTGGGGGATGTGTCCGTGATCCTGCGGCGCAAGCCTGCGCGGCTGCCACGGGATGCGTCCTTCACCCTCACCAGCGTGAAGGACACCGCCGGGCTGAACCTGGGGCGGGTGACGGACGCCTACGTGAACCCCGCCACCCTGCAGGTCACCGCGCTGGAGATCAGCCTGGGGCTGGTGGAAGAGTTGACCCTGGGGCGAATGCTGGCGCGGCAGTTTGTGGTGCGCCCCCAGCCGGAGGAACCCGGCCAGGTGCTGATCCCCTGCGGCTGCACCCTGGAGCGGGTTCTCCATTGACCGAAAGGAGGTGCGCATATGGGTAAAATGGCAATGGGCGCCATGGGCTTTATGCTGGGCGCCGGTATGATGATGATGCCTGCCGGGCGGATGATCCGCCGGAAGGTGAACATGGCCAAGCGCTGGATGAAAAACAACATGTGAACCCACGGGCAGGAGCGCATCCTGCCCTTTTGTGAAAGGAGCATCCCCATGCAGCACACCATCGCCCAGCGCAAGCGCCTGCCGTGGATCATCGCCGGGGCGGCGGTGGCGGCGTTTCTTTTGCGGCGAGTGCTGTGGGCGCTGGGGGTGCAGCTGCTGGCGGGGTATCTGCTCATGGTGCTGGCGCTGCCCCTGTGCCGCCTGCTGGAAAAGCGGCTCTCCCCCAGCGCCGCAGCGGTGCTTTCCTTCGGGGCGCTGGCGCTGGCCGCGCTGGTGGCGCTGCTGGTGGTGATCCCCCCGCTGGTGCAGCAGTTCCGGCAGCTGGCGGCGGACTTCCCCACCCTGCTGCAATGGGGCGAGGAGCTGCTTGGCCGGGTGCAGACCATGCTGCAAGCCCGCGGCCTTGACCTGACCCCCGTGCGGGACGAGCTTTTCGCCCAGCTGAGCCAGCGGGCGGGGGCGCTGGTGTCCGGCATCGCCCAGGCGGTGACCCAGGCGCTGCAAAGCCTGAGCAAGCTCTTCCTGGCGCCGCTGTTTGCCTTCTACCTCCTGCGGGACAGGCGGCGCATCGCCGCCGGGCTGACGCTGCTCATCCCGGTACGCTTCCGCGCCCGCGCCACCCGCGCCGCCCGTGAAATGCGCCGGGAGACCGCCAACTTCCTGCGGGGACAGCTGCTGCTTTCCCTGGCGGTGGGCGCGCTGACCGCCGCCGGGCTGCTGCTGGTGGGTACGCCGGGCTGGCTGGTGCTGGGGCTGCTGATGGGCGTCATGGAGCTGATCCCCTATGTGGGGCCGGTGATCGCAGGCATCCCCGCGGTGCTGCTGGCCCTGCAGGGCGGCTGGGTGGCCGCGCTGTGGACGCTGGGGGTGCTGCTGCTGGTGCAGCAGATCGAAAGCGGGCTGCTCTCTCCCCGGTTCCTCTCCGGCGCCACCCGGCTGCATCCCCTGGCGGTGCTGCTGGCCATCTCCGCCGGTGGCCTGCTGGGCGGTGCGCTGGGCATGGTAGCGGCGCTGCCCGTGGTGGTCTCCCTGCGGGGTGCGCTGCGGGGCTGGCGGGTATGACACAATTTTGTTACAATTTTCTTAAAATTTTCTCGTGAAAAGCCAGAAAAAGGTCTTTCGTTTTACTGGAAAAGCGTGTATAATAGAGACGTATCAACGGGTAAAGGAGCTGCCACCGTGCCTGAAATGTTCAACACCACCAAGCTGAAGCCCCTGCAGGAGACCGGCAACGAGGCCCAGGACATCCTCATGTATGTCTACAACGCCTTGCAGGCCAAGGGATATGATCCCATCACGCAGATCGTGGGCTATATTATTTCCGGCGACCCCACCTATATCACCAGCCACAACCAGGCTCGCAGCATGATCTGCCGCCTGGAGCGGGACGAGATTCTGGAAGAGCTGGTGCGCTTTTATCTGGAGGGTCACACCAAGTGATGACCCTGCGGCCGCTGGGCAAAAGCGGCCTGAATGTGTTTCCCCTGGCCTTCGGCACACTGACCATCAGCCCCATGCAGCGGAACTTCCCGCCCGAAAAGGGTGCGGAGCTGATTCTCTATGCCGCCGACCAGGGGATCAATCTTTTCGACACAGCCCAGCTCTACGATACCTACGAGCCGCTGCGCCTTGCGCTGAAAAAGCGGCCTGATCTGCTCATCTCCACCAAGTCCTACGCCTGGGATCGCCCCACCGCCCAGGAGGCCTTCGACGACGCCCGCCGCAGGCTGGACATGGACGTGATCCCCATTTTCCTCATGCACGAGCAAGAGGATATGCTCACCCTGAAAGGCCACCGGGAGGCCTTCGATTTTTATCTGGAACAAAAGGCCAGGGGGAACATCAAGGCCGTGGGCTTTTCCACCCACCGGGTGGCTGCGGTGGACTATGCCCCCCGCTACCCCGGGCTGGACATCATCCACCCCCTCATCAACCACACCGGCGTAGGCATCCCCGACGGCACCCGGGACGACATGGCTGCCGCCATCACCCGCGCCCACGATGCTGGCATCGGCATCTTTGCCATGAAGCCCCTGGGAGGCGGTCACCTGCTAAAACGCCCCGCCGAGGCCTTTGATTACCTGAAGGGTCTGGGGTGCATCGATGCGGTGTGCTGCGGGATGCAGTCCCAGGACGAGATCGACGTGAACCTGCGCCTGATGGAAGGCCTCGCCCCCGATCCCGCCGCTGCCGAGCGCACCCAGCGGGAACCCCGCAGGCTGATCATCCACGACTGGTGCCGCGCCTGCGGCAAGTGCGTGGAGCGATGCCGCCAGGGCGCGCTGAGCATCCGGGACGGCATGTGCGTGTGCGACCAAAGCAAGTGCGTCCGCTGCGGCTACTGCGCACCGGTGTGCGAGGAATTTTGCATCAAGGTCATTTAAGGCATATGAAAAGAGCGACTCTTGCGAGTCGCTCTTTTTTTCCTTGGAGGTGTCGGAGGCGCCGCAGCGCCTCTGACTGTAATCGTCTCCGCCGAGTTTCCCGGCGGGGCGGGGCGTTTTCCGCTTTGCGGAAAACATTCCTTACGCGGAGGAACGTCCGTGGGCTTTAGCCCACAGTGACGGAGCGCAAACTCAAAAAAGTGGCCTTCAGGCCACTTTTTTGAAACGCAGTTAGTTCTTAGCCGCCTGCAGCACGCTCTGCAGATAGCCCAGGGTGTTCACCAGGGTGGCGCCGGAAACAGCATCCACAGCGGTGGTGTTGTCCAGGCCAGCAATGGCAGCTTCCAGCTCGGCAACGGTCTTGCCCACGCAGAAGGCCTCGATGGCGGCGTAGTTGTTGGCGATGGTCACGGTGGAGCCAGCGTAGGCGGCCATCATGCCGCTGTAGGACTCGTCGTTCACCAGCTTGGAGGCCAGCACCTTGCCCTCGGGGAAGCCCTTGGTCAGGTCGCCTTCAGCATCCAGCACGCTCACGGAGGTGGCGTCCATCCACTGCAGCTCGTCGATATGCACAGCCACGATCTTGTCGCCCTGCAGAGCCACGGTCACGATGCCCACAGAGCCGGAGCCGTTGGGAGCACAGTAAGCCTGCTTCAGGGTCACGGTTTCCTCGGCCAGGGCAGCGGTGCAGCCCAGCAGCAGAGCCAGAACGACCAGCACGGAAAGAATCTTCTTCATGTTTGTATCCTCCTATCGAATAGGTTATTTTCTTCTTGCCCGAAGGCATTTTGATTATAGCACGCCCTCGTTGCACCTGCAACGATAATTTTTATTTGTTTTCCTACCATGTTTTGCTCATTTCTCCCGTTGCGAAATCCCCCGTATGTATGGTATGATATAGGATGTATGATTGTGCAAAGGAGTCTGACCTGTATGGATATGATGACCCGCATTGCCTCCCTGACGGCTGATTGCCTCACCGCCACCTGGCCTGATGCCCAGGGGCTGCCCACCTGCGACGAGATTCGCGGTCTGCTGGCTGTTCCCCCGGATCCCAACATGGGCGATTACGCTTTCCCCGTGTTCCGCCTGGCCAAGGCGCTGCGCATGGCTCCCCCCAAGATCGCCCAGACCCTGTGCGAGAGCTGGAACCATGCCGATGTGGCCCGCGTGGAGGCCGTGAACGGCTATATGAATTTCTTCCTCAACCGCGTGAACTTTGCCAAGGACACGTTGGAGACCGTCCTCGCCCAGGGCGAGAAGTACGGTGCCTCCGACATGGGCAATGGCAAGACCGTGTGCCTGGACTATTCCTCCATCAACATCGCCAAGCGCTTTGGTGTGGGACACCTGTCCACCACCATGATCGGCCACAGCCTGAAGCGCATCCACGATTTCCTGGGCTACAAGACCGTGGGCATCAATCACCTGGGCGACTGGGGTACCCAGTTCGGCAAGATGATCTACGCCTACAAGACCTGGGGCTCCAAGGAGGAAGTGGAGGAGAAGGGCATCACCGAGATGATGCGCCTCTACGTCAAGTTCCACGAGGAAGCCGAGAAGGATCCCTCCCTGGAGGACGAAGGCCGCGCCTGGTTCAAGAAGATCGAGGATGGCGACGAGGAAGCCCGCGCCATCTGGAACTGGTTCAAGGACATCACCCTGAAGGACGCCGCCCGGGTCTACGACCTGCTGGGCGTGGAGTTTGACTCCTACGCTGGCGAGTCCTTCTACATGGATAAGATGGACGTGGTCATCGACGAACTGCGCGAAAAGGGCCTGCTGACCATTTCCGAGGGCGCCTCTGTGGTGGATCTGGAAGAGGACAAGATGCCTCCCTGCATCATCCTGCGCCGCGACGGCGCCACCCTCTACCACACCCGCGACCTGGCCGCCGCCGTGTACCGCAAGAACACCTACGATTTCGACAAGTGCCTGTACGTGGTGGCCTACCAGCAGGACCTGCACTTCCGCCAGCTGTTCCGCGTGCTGGAGAAGATGGGAAAGCCCTGGGCCAAGGACTGCGTGCACGTGTCCTTCGGCATGATCTCCTTCGAGGGTCAGGCCTTCTCCACCCGTAAGGGTCGCGTGGTCTACCTGGAGGACGTGCTGAATCAGGCCATGCAGAAGGCGCTGGACATCATCAACGAAAAGTCCCCCAATCTGCCCAACAAGGAAGAAGTTGCCCGCCAGGTGGGCATCGGCGCTGTGATCTACTCTGACCTGTCGAACGGCCGCATCAAGGACATCGACTTCTCCTTCGACCGCGCCCTGAACTTCGACGGCGAGACCGGCCCCTATGTGCAGTACACCCACGCCCGCTGCTGCTCCGTGCTGCGCAAGGCTGCTGACGTGGCTCTGCCCGAGGTGGACTACGCCGCCCTGGCCGACGACGAAGCCCAGGCGCTGCTCCGCCTGCTGGGTCGCTTCCCCGACGTGATCAAGGAAGCCGCCGACAAGTACGAACCCTCCATGATCACCCGCGCCGTGACCGACATCGCCCAGGCCTACAACAAGTTCTACTACGAGCATCGCATCCTGGACGAAGATCTCACCGCCGCTGCCGCCCGCGTCGCCCTGACCCGCGCCGCGAAGGATGTCATTAAGACTGGTCTTTGGCTGATTGGCATTGAAGCGCCCGAGCGCATGTAACGCTTATACGCATATGTAGGGGCGATCTGTGATCGCCCGCTTGTCGGGTTTAGCATTGCTGGCAAAAGATGTAACGTGACGGGCGAACACAGTTCGCCCCTACAACTGCACCGCCAAATTGCAACCCGATACCGCGCAAAAAAGTGGTTGCACTTTCCTTCCTCACCTATTATAATAGAACGGTACATTGACGGAGACCGCCTCCCTACGCCGCGCCCCAGAGAGTATGCCCCAGGCTGCAAGGCATACGCCCGGCACAGAAGGTCCCCCACCTCCCGAGTACGCGGGCAAACCCGCCGGGTCGCTCCCGATACAGGGCATACGAGGGCGCAATCGCGCCGAAGCAAGGTGGTACCGCGAAGTTCAGCTTCGCCCCTGCACATAGGGGCGAGGCTTTTTTCGTCCCAATACAGAATAAGGAGAGTATTCCCATGAAGCTCAAGAATCTGGTCTCCAAGCGCTACAAGGAAACCCCTGCCGATTGCCAGATCGCCTCTCAGGCGCTGATGATGCGCGGCGGCTACATCAAGCCCGTGGGCAACGGCATCTTCACCCTGTTCCCCGTCACCAAGCGCATCACCTCCAAGATCGAGAAGATCATCCGCGAGGAAATGAACCGCATCGGCGGCCAGGAGCTGCTCTTCCCCGTGGCCATGCCCGCCTCCATCTGGCGCGAGTCCGGCCGCTACGATGCCATCGGCTCCGAGCTGCTGCGCTTCAAGGATCGCAGCGAGCAGGACATGGTGCTGGGCATGACCCACGAGGAAGCCTCCGTGCATTTCGTCCGCGACATTGCCGATAGCTACACCCAGTACCCCTTCATGATCTACCAGATCCAGACCAAGTTCCGCGACGAACCCCGCTGCCGTGGCGGCCTGATCCGCGTGCGCGAGTTTACTATGAAGGACGCCTACTCCTTCCACACCTCCCAGGAGGATCTGGAGCAGTACTACCAGGTCTGCTACGATGCCTACAACCGCATCTTTGCCCGCGCCGGTGTGCCTGAGGTGGTGGCCGTGGCCTCCGATAGCGGCATGATGGGCGGCAAGGTCTCCCACGAATACATGCTGCTGACCCCCGTGGGCGAGGACACCATTGTTCTCTGCCACGATTGCGATTACCGCGCCAACATGGAAGCCGCGCCCTGCATCGTCCATGGCGAGGCGGGCGAAGTGGCCGAGCTGACCAAGGTATCCACCCCCAATGTGAAGACCATCGAAGACCTCTGCGCTTTCCTGAACGTCCGTGCCGACCAGACCTGCAAGGCCGTGGTCTATCAGGAGAACCTCACCGATAAGTTCGTGGTGGCCTTCCTCCGCGGCGACCTGGACATCAACGAGACCAAGCTGCGCAACTATCTCAAGGCCGAGATCCACGCCGCCGAGCTGACCGAAAGCAGCCCCCTGTGCGCTGGCTTCATCGGCCCCAAGGGCATCAGCAGCGAAGTCCGCGTGGTGTTCGATGCCAGCCTGAAGGGCATCAACGCCCTGGTTTGCGGCGCCAACGAACCCGACGCCCACATGACCGGCCTGAACATTGCCCGCGACATTGGCGAGGTGGAATACGTGGACGTGGCCAAGG
The DNA here is from genome assembly GCA_017936765.1 of Clostridia bacterium. GTDB lineage: Bacteria > Bacillota > Clostridia > Christensenellales > Aristaeellaceae > UBA11524. The sequence continues at coordinate 3,178 of JAGBEX010000004.1, read as the reverse complement.
CCTACGACGGCGGCATCTGCCCCGTGTGCGGCAAGCCCAGCGTGTACACCTCCCGCGGCATTGAGGTGGGCAACATCTTCCAGCTGGGTACCAAGTATACCGAGAGCATGGACATGACCTATGTGGCGCAGGACGGCTCCCTGCAGCACCCCATCATGGGCTGCTACGGCATCGGCGTTGGCCGCCTGGCCGCCTCCGTGTGCGAAGCGCACCGCGACGACTACGGCCCCATCTGGCCCATCTCCATTGCCCCCTGGCACGTGCATCTCTGCTCCATGCGCGCCGATGACCCCGATGTGGCCGCCATGTCCCAGAAGATCTACGACGAGCTGACCGCCAAGGGCGTGGAAGTCATCTGGGACGACCGCCCCGTTTCCGCCGGCGTCATGTTCGCCGATGCCGACCTCTTCGGCGTACCCGTCCGCGTCATCGTCAGCCCCAAGGGTCTCAAGAACGGCACCATCGAGATCTCCAAGCGCGACAAGTCCCTGCGTGACAACAAGCCCGTCGCCGAAGCCGTCGACTTCGTCTACGACCTCGTCACCTCCGACCTCGCCGCCCTCAACTGCAAGCTGTAACCAGAGGGCGCTGCCCTCTGGACTCCCGGTCAGGGCGCTGCCCTGACAACCCGCCCAAGGGCGCTGCCCTTGGGAATCCCGCGAAGGGCCATTCGGCCCTTTCGAAACCCACTTTCAGCTATTGGAAGTGGGTTTTTCCTTTGCGGGGGTCACGGAGCGCAACGGGCGCTCCGCGACAGAACAGAAGGCTGCGCCGCCAGTGGCGGAAGCAGCAGCCTGGAGTTCCAATGAGGCACAGAGTTCAGACAGCTTTAGCTGACTGAACGACAATGCCGAATTGTGGAGAAGCAGCCAAAAGCCTCCCTTGTGTAAAGGGAGGTGGCAGCCGCTTGCGGCTGACGGAGGGATTGGGTGCCACACTCTAAATTCCGAATTCCGCATTCCGAATTCCGCATTCCCATGTAACCTTCTCCTTTCTTTTTTCCTTTCTGGTCACATTTTGCCTATATCTCCCATGCTTCTCACCATCTGGTTACATTGCCTGCAAACCTTGTATTTTCACGAAAAATGTAGTATACTATTACATTGTCGGGTTCTGTACCCGTTTTTCACATACCGATTTCCAAGTGAGGAGGACATTCATGCCTACGACTTCTTTTGATAAAGAATCCATCAAAGCTTCCATTATTGGCAAGCTGCAGCGCTATAACGGCCGCACCATTCAGGAGGCCACCCAGCAGCAGATCTACAAGGCGCTGGCCACCACCGTCCGCGACCAGATCATGCAGAAGTACCTCATCTCCCGCGAGGAGCGCAAGGTCAACAAGAACAAGCGCCTGTACTACCTCTCTGTGGAATTCCTCATGGGTCGCAGCATGTATTGCAACATGCTGAACCTGGTCTCCACCGACGTCTATCGCGAGGCACTGTCCGAGCTGGGCATCGATATCGACGCCATCCTGAAGGAAGAACCCGAACCCGGCCTGGGCAACGGCGGCCTTGGCCGTCTGGCTGCCTGCTTCCTGGACAGCCTGTCCTCCCTGGATCTGCCCGCCATGGGCTGCACCATCCGCTATGAGTATGGCCTCTTCCGCCAGAAGATCGTGGATGGCCAGCAGGTGGAGCTGCCCGACTCCTGGCTGGACAACGGCAACTCCTGGGAAATGGCCGTGATGGACGATGCCTGCGAGGTTCACTTCAACGGTCATGTGGACGCTGTGGAAGTCGATGGCGTGACCAAGTACATCCACCGCGATTACAACACCGTGGAGGCCGTTCCCTACGATATGCCCATCGTCGGCTACGACACCGCCACCGTGAACACCCTGCGTATGTGGTCTGCCCGCAGCCCCAAGCGCATCGACCTGAACTCCTTCGGCCAGGGCAAGTACGTCCAGGCTGTGGAAGAGATCGAGCTGGCTGAGACCATCTCCAAGGTCCTCTACCCCGAAGACAACCACTACGAGGGCAAGATGCTCCGCCTCAAGCAGCAGTATTTCTTCACCTCCGCCACCCTGCAGTATATCCTGAAGGACTTCAAGAAGCTGCACGGCAACGATTTCTCCAAGCTGCCTGAGAAGGTCTGCATCCACATCAACGATACCCACCCCGGCGTGGCCATTCCCGAAATGATGCGCCTGCTCATGGACGAGGAAGGCCTGGGCTGGGACGAGGCTTCCGCCATCGTGCAGAAGACCTTCGCCTACACCAACCACACCATCATGGCCGAGGCCCTGGAAAAGTGGCCTGAAGCCATGATGCAGCAGCTCCTGCCCCGCCTGTATCAGATCATCGAGGAGATCAACCGCCGCTTCTGCGCCCGCCTGTGGAACGAGTTCCCCGGCCAGTGGGAGCGCATTGGCCAGATGGCCGTCATCTCCTACGGTCAGATCCACATCGCCAACCTGTGCATCGCCATGTCCTTCTCTGTCAACGGCGTATCCATGCTCCACGGCGAGATCCTCAAGGACGAGACCTTCCACGACTTCAACCTGGTCATGCCCGAAAAGTTCACCGCCATCACCAACGGCATCACCCATCGCCGCTGGCTGATGAGCTGCAACCCCGAGCTGACCGAGCTGATCAAGGAATCCATCGGCACCGACTGGATCAAGGATCCCGAGCAGCTGGAGAAGCTCATGCCCTTCGCCAATGATCCCGCCTTCCGCGAGAAGTTTGCTGAGATCAAGCTGCACAACAAGCAGCGCCTGGCCAAGCTGGTGAAGGATCGCCAGGGCATCGACGTGGATCCCACCTTCATGTTCGACGCCCAGTCCAAGCGCCTGCACGAGTACAAGCGTCAGATGCTGAACGCTCTGCACATCCTGGTGCTGTATAACCGCATCGTGTCCGACGAAACCTTCACCATGGAACCCCGCGTGTTCTTCTTCGGTGCCAAGGCTTCCCCCGGATACTACCGCGCCAAGCAGATCATCCGCTTCATCAATGCCCTGAGCAACCTCATCGCCAAGCACCCCCGCGCCCGCAAGTACCTGCAGGTGGTGTTCCTGGAGAACTACGACGTTTCCACCGCTGAGATCCTCATCCCCGCCGCGGAAGTGTCCGAGCAGCTCTCCACCGCCTCCAAGGAGGCCAGCGGCACCGGCAACATGAAGTACATGATGAACGGCGCTGTGACCATCGGCACCATGGACGGCGCC
>JAGBEX010000021.1 GCA_017936765.1 Clostridia bacterium | reverse complement strand
GTGAGATTTAATGCACGAAAACCTCGTTGCAAATTTGACATCGAAAGATGATAAATACGCTTGTGCTATTGCTGATAAAATCATATCCGAGAGTCAAGATACCGATGAATGGTATGGATACTTTGATACCTTTGCCTCGCTACTTAATCATCCTAAATCATTGGTAAGAAATCGTGCATTGCACATTCTTGCCGCCAATGCTCAGTGGGATGATAATAACCGCTTTGATACTATTCTATCAAAGTATCTTTCACATATTACGGATGAAAAACCGATTACTGCCAGACAATGCATTAAGGCTCTTGCGCAAGTAGGTATGGCAAAACCACAATACATTCCAAGGATACTGTCCTGTTTTCATGGCGCTGATTTATCGAAGTACAAGGACAGTATGCGACCCCTGATTGAAAAGGACATGGAAGAAACTGAAAGATTACTAACTGAGTAAATTCCAATTTGTTGAACAAACGAGCACCCGGCACATCACCGGATGCTCGTCTTTTTTGATAGACAAAACGTTCCCTAACACTCCCCTACAAGGGAGCTTCCCTTTATGCCAGCGTCAGCACATAGCTGCTGCCCTTGTCGGTCTTTTCACAGGCGCGGAAGCCCACGCTCTCGAAGCACCGGCGGGAGCCTTCGTTCCAGTCGTAGATCTCCTCCACATGGAGGCGCTCGTACCCCAGCGCCCGCCCACGCTGCACCAGCGCGGCGATCACCCGGCGGCCAATGCCCTTGCCCCGGCAGGCCGCCTCGCCGATGACGATGGGCATATCCTCCTGCCAGAAGGTCACGTCCCCAATGGGACGCCATGCGCCGTTTTCCTCCACTTCGATCCAGTACAGCTCGCCGTGGCTGTTCAGGTAGGTGTACATCCTGTTCAGCGTCTCCGCGTCATAGGCACGGCGCACGCCGTCCACCAGCCACACCAGTTCTTCGTCCTGATACCACGCCAGGGCAAATTCATGCGCGCCGTCGTATTTCCGCAGCCGCAGACCATCATCCACCGGGAGGATGGCGGGCTGGTCGATTCCTGCAATGGGCATCCTTGGTCACTCCTTGGGCAACATACTGGCCGCGCGGATGGGTCTGTCCACCCGGCTTTCCACAAAGCCTCGCAGCAGCGTGAAGGGCGCGTAGCGATCCGGCTCGTTCACCCAGGCGGAAGCGCCGGTCTCCAGGGCGTGGCGCATCCAGCGGGCTTGCGCCACCGAAACGGCGGTCTGCCCCTGGGTGTGGCAGTCGTGGCAGCACAGGCCGCCTTCCTCTTGGTCGAAATACACCTGCTCGCTTTCCGCAAGCCGCTTGCTGCAATGCACGCAATGATTCAGCCGCGGCTTGGTACCCTGGCAGGCCGCGTAGTGCAGCAGGAATCCCGCCAGCAGCGGCTTCCACTCCTGATCGGAGAAGGTGAGGCGGCTCAGCGTGTGCAACAGCAGCATGAACAGCTCCTGATCCGGCTCTCCCGGCTGCACCGCGGCCTCCACCAGGTTCAATAGGTACGTGCCGCAGGCCAGCCGGTCGAAGTCCGCCCGCAGCGGGTAGAAGGTCTCGATCAGCGTGGCGGAGGTCACGGTCATGCGGCCGCCCCGCTCATAGCACTCGTAGTCCCCCAGGGCAAACAGCTCGCTGGCGTTAAGCAGCGAGGACTTCGGCCGCCTGCAGCCCCGTGCCAGCGCCTCGATGCGCCCGCGGGTGGGACTGAACAGGGTCAGCATCCGGTCGTTGTCCCGGTAGTTGGCGTAGCGCAGCACGATGGCCGTGTGTTCCGTCTGCCGCATGGGCGCACCTCCTTTTCTTCTGTATTGCATTCGCCCCGAAAGGCGCTGTTTCCTGCTTAGTCGATCTCGATCACGCCCGGGTACTGCGCCATGACCTCATCAGCCGCATTCAGGAACGTGGTCGCCGTCTCCGGCGCAGGCGTATAGGGCTGACCGTCCACCAGGATCTCCACCTTCTTCACGCCGGGGAACTGGCTGGCGGTGAACAGCACCGCACGGATGGCCTGCTGGCCGCCATCGTCCTGCTGGGTCACATTGATGAACTCCTGGCTGAAGTCAATGGTGGCGGTGCCGTTTTTTACCTTCACCGACTTGATGCCGCAGCCCTCCGGCAGGGGGCGCTCCAGGCCGCTGTCGGTCTTGGGACCTTTGGCCAATTCAAGAATGGCGGTGGAGATGTCCGCCGGGGAGAACACCGTGCGGGTCACCGGCACCAGCAGCCGCCCGCTGGCAGAGGGGAAATACAGCTGCACCTGATCCGCATAGCCCGAGGCCATGGTGGTCACGCTCTCCATGTTCACCATGTCGGCGGTGAAGGTGCCGCTGACGTCCGTGCCGTGGGTCAGGCGGCTGCGCTTCTGCCCATCGAACAGGAAGCTCACCTCCTGCACCGTGTCAAAGCCACAGAGCGTCGCCGCAGCGCCATGCACCATCAGCAATTCTTCCTCGGCAGAAGCGCAGTTCAGGGCCTCCTTGCTCATGTCCAGCCGCGCCTGACCGTTGGAAATATCCAGATCAAAGGTCACACCCTCTGGGATCACATTGGTCAGCCCCATGCGGGCAGCGGCCAGGTCGTTCTCGCTGGACTTGACCATCAGCGCCAGGGTGGCCTTGGCCACGCCGTCCTGCTTGGGTACCTGCCGGGTCACCGGCACCAGATAACCGTCCCCGTCCTCATACCAGCACACGGTGGACTGCATCTCCACATCGGACGCCCCGGCAGAGGTCTGCGCCACCGTCAGCGGCGGCTCCTCATACACCATCTCCACCTGCGTCTCTCCACCGCCACGCAGCGCCAGCACCACCACCAGCGCCGCCGCACACACAATCAAGATCCGTTCCAGATCCGCCCGCTTCACATTCAGCTTCACCTTTCCTGCCTCCTCGCATCTTGGTTGACACAACCTATGTGCCAAAACCCAGGAATATGCGCCAGAGAGGGCTCCGCCCTCTCTGGACTCTCCCGCCAAAGGGTCTTCGACCCTCTGGACTCCCATTCGGGGATGGCGATACTGGGTGGTCTCCGAGCAGGGGTCACGGCGCAAATACGGTTGCGCCGCGACGCGGGGGAAGTGGCTTGGCTGCGCAAATTGTTGGGGCGATCTGCGATCGCCCGCACGCCGCACCCACCACCCAGCAGGCAATAACCGCACACCCCCGGAGAGGTGTCGGAGAGGCCGCAGCCTCTCTGACTCTCATCGTATCCGCCGGGTTTCCCGGCGGGGCGGGGCGTTTTCAGCTCTGCTGAAAACTTTCCTTACGCGAAGGAGCGACCGTGAGCGCAGCGAACAGCGACGTAGCGCCAAAAACTCAAAAAGATGACTTCCTACGGAAGTCATCTTTTTGAAAGCGCAGCGTATCAACCACGACGCGCCGCAAAGCACTCGCTGCAGTACACAGGACGGTCTTCACGGGGAAGGAAGGGAACCTGGGTGGGCTTCCCGCACTCGGCGCACACAGCGTCGTGCATCTCACGGGGAGCGCCAGCAGCGGGGCGGCTGGCCTTGCGGGCCTGACGGCAGGCACGGCAGCGGGTGGGCTCGTTCTGGAATCCCTTTTCGGCGTAGAATTCCTGCTCACCAGCGGTGAAAACGAACTCAGCACCACAGTCTTTGCATACCAGCGTCTTGTCTTCGTACATGGTTAGGTAACCCCCTGAATTGTAAAGAATAGGCGAATTCTCCGGCTGACCTGGTTTTTGACCCCACACTCGCCGCCTGGAAGGTAGCTCAACGCATCTGCGCCCTCACGCACTTCTCTCGGAGTCGTTGCTCCGGGCGGACTTACTTCTAAACCGCACCATGCTCAGCGCCGCTTTGGACGCCTTACGTGGACCGCTTTGCCTGCGACTGGCATCGGCTTGCAACCACAGACCCGAAGGAATTCAACCGCGCTCATTATAGACCTGTTTTCAAAAAATAGCAAGTAAATTTTTTAGTCGTCACTCAATTTTCACGCTGAATCGTACGCTTGTTCACCATTTCGTTGCACACCAGCATGATGCCCGTCAGGCCCAGCATCCACAGGGGCAGGATGCCCATGCCGGTCACATTGGTGAGCAGTCCCATCAACGGCGGCATAAAGGTGGAGCCGGTGTAGGCAAAGGACATCTGCAAGCCCGTAGCCGCCTGGGAGGAAGACGCGCCGAAGCGGTGGGGCGTTTCGTGAATGGTGCAGGGGTAGATGGGCGCGCAGCCCAGCCCGATAATCAGCACGCCCGCCAGGCAGCCTGCATAGCCCAGGGGCAACAGCAGCACCGCAATGCCGGTCAGCATCAGCGCGATGCCCGCACGGATCAGCTGCTTGCTGGTAAAGCGCATGGCCAGGAAGCCATTCAGCCCGCGGCCAACGGTGATGCCGATGAAGAACAGGCTGGAGGCAAAGCTGGCCTGATCCTTGCTGGCACCCAGGAACTCGGCATAGCTGGCCGTCCACAGGATCATGGAGGATTCCGCCGCGCAGTAGCACAGGAAGGTGAACAGCACCGCCTTCATGCCCGGCAACCGCAGCGCCTGACCATTGGTGAGGAACCGCTGCTCCGCCGCCTCGTGGGCGATGGGCGAGGCGTTCTCCGCCTTCCACAGCTTCTGGGTGGCAGCCATCACCGCCACCAGCAGGAATTGCAGGCCGATCACAATGGCATAGCCCATGCGCCAGCCCAGGCCGCCTGCAATGCACCCCGCCAGGATCATGGGGCCAATGGAGCAGCCCACGCCCCAGCAGCAATGCAGCCAGGACATATGCTTAGCCTCGTAGTGCAGGGCAACATAATTATTCAGCGCCGCATCCACCGCACCAGCACCCATGCCCAGGGGAACGGCCGCCACAAACAGCAGCCAGGGGGCAGGCGCCAGGGCATAGCCAATCATGGCCACAGCCGTCAGCGCGGTGGACAGCGCCGTGACCTTGCCTGTGCCGAAGCGGTTCACCACCCGGCTGGACATCAGGCTGGAGCAGATTGTTCCCGCAGAACACACCATGCTCACCGCACCCGCCATGGACAGGGGCGCGGCAATATCCACACGCATCATCGGCCAGGCTGCGCCCAGAAGGCTGTCCGGGAAGCCCAGGGCGATGAAGGCCAGGTAGATCACAGCAAGCAATACCATCGTTTTGCACCTCATTCGTAAAACTCGAATTATCCTATCACAATCCCCAGCGGTTGACAAGCAGAAAAACTTCCATCATAATGAAGATAAGATGGAACAAAATCGGTCTTTCATTCGTCAGACTGTCAGGTGAAACCTGAAAGCGAGGTATGCCCATGGATGAACTCATCCTTCGCCGCGCCCAGAAGGGCGACACAGCCGCCTTTGAGCAGCTCATCACACCCCACGAGCAGCTCATCTGGCGGGTGTGCTGGCACTATATCCACCACATGGAGGACGCAAAGGACTGCGCCCAGGAAACCATGGTAAAGGCCTGGCGCGCCCTGCCCCAGTATCGGCAGGATTGCGCGCTGGAGACCTGGCTGTATCGCATTGCCGCCTCCTGCTGCGTGGACTTTTTGCGCCGCCAGAAGCGCCGCGCTGCCGAATCCACCGACGCCCTGGCCGAAAATGGCTTCGACCCTGCCGATCCCGCGCCCCAGCCCGACGAGACTGCCGTCCGCCGGGACGAGAAGCGCCAGCTCTACCAGGCCATGGATCAGCTGCCGGAGGATATGCGCACCGCCCTGATCCTCAGCGCCGTGGAAGGCCGCAAGTACGAGGAGATCGCCCAGATCACCGGTGTGGCGGCTGGCACGGTGAAGAGCCGCATCAACCGTGCAAGGCAGAAGCTGACAGAAATTTTGACAAACAGGGAACAATCCGCACTCCGCGCCGTCCAACACCATGAAGGGAGGAAAGCCTGATGAACAATAGCGAGAACTTTGGTCAGCTTGATCAGGACCTCCGCAGCCTGATGGATGATGTGCCCCCCATGCCGGAGGACTTCCACGCTGGCTGGATGAAGAAAGTGGAGGAAGAAGCTATGCAGAAGACCAACAAACGTACCACCTGGACCCGATTCCTTTCCGTGGCGGCAGCGCTGGTGTTTGTGGTGGGCGGCACCCTGCTCACCCGTGACGACCTGGCCCCCAGCAAGGCAACTCAGGAGGACTACGCCTACACCAGCTACGGCGCCACCAATGGCTACAGCCTGCGGGGTGCCGGTTCCGCCAGCGACACCTATTACGACAGCGAGGCCAGCTACGATGGCGGCATGGTGATGATGGCTAAGTCCACCTCCAACGACATGGCCGTGGAGGAAGCCGCCGAGGCGAAGAAGATCATCCGCACCGCCAGCCTGACCATCACCACCCAGCAGTTCGACCAGAGCCTGGCCGATCTCAAGGCGCTGTGCGAGGAAAAGGGCGGCTGGATCTCCTATTGCTACGAGAACGCCTCCAGCTACCGCCGCACCGCCAACCTGACCCTGCGCATCCCCGCTGCCGAGCTGGACGCCTTCCTCACCGGCGCTGGCGATGCAGGCCGCATCACCCGCCGCAGCGAGTCCGCCGACGACGTGACCGAGTCCTATTACGACACCAAGACCCGCCTGGAGACCCAGCAAGCGCTGATGGCCCGCCTGCAGGCGCTGGTCACCGACGCCGCCGACCTTTCCGACCTGCTGGCGCTGGAAAGTCAAATTGCCGATACCCAGTACCAGATCGACCGCCTGCAAGGCAGCCTGAACAGCACCGACCGCCAGGTGGACTACGCCACGGTGGACGTGTCCCTGCAGGAGGAGATCCCCGCCGACAGCCTGACCGATGTGGAGAAGTCCCTGGGCGAGCGCCTGACGGACGCCATCCAGACCGGCTGGGAAGCCTTCACCGAGTTCCTGGGCGACATGGCCGTGTTCCTGGCCGCAGCGCTGCCCTTCATCGGGGTGATCGTGGTGGTTGTTGTGGTCGTGAAGGTTATCCGCAAGAAGAGGAAGTAAGCCATGAACGTCGTGAAGCACTACGATCTGCTGATTGATGAGGACAACGACCCCTTCCGCGACCCGCCCGAATTGCAGGAATACATGGATCAATGGGACGGTGCCGCCTTCATTGACCAGATGCAGCTTGCCCCCGACAAGACCGTTTTGGAAATCGGCATAGGAACCGGAAGGATCGCCCGGAAGGTTGCACCCCGCTGCCTTCAGCTCACCGGAATTGATATCTCCCCCAAGACCATTGAGCGGGCCGCCGAAAACCTGTTGGACTTCTCAAATGTTGCATTGATTTGCGGCGATTTCCTGCACCATGCTTTTGTCAAGAAATTCGATGTTGTTTATTCCTCATTGACCCTGATGCATTTCGAGGACAAGGCAGCATTCATCGGCAAAGCAGCCGCTCTGCTTAAGCCCAACGGGCGCTTGTGCTTATCCATCGATAAGAACCAGGATGATTTCATCGACATGGGTTCCCGCAAGCTGAAGATTTTCCCTGATACGCTTGAAAACACGCTGGCTCTTATCAGCAAAACATCGTTGGAAGTTGTTGCGCTTTTCGAAACACCATTTGCCAATATCATCGTTTACCGGAAGCCATAAAAGTTGCTGGGCTGTTATTGCGGCGTTCCACCTCATCCGGCCTCACGGCCACCTTCCCCTCAAGGGGAAGGCAAAGCGTCCGCACCCCGCCAAAGGCTTCCCCTTGAGGGGAAGCTGTCGCCCCTTGGGCGACTGATGAGGTGGAAAGCCACACGCTCTACCAACATACACGGCTTCGCACAAAAACACTCCCCTTCGCATTCGAGTTCTTTTGTCAAGGGTGTTTATCTTTTTTCAAAGAGTGAGCAACGACAAAGCAAACCAATATGAAAGAGCCGAGAGTGACCGTATGGTTATTCTCGGCTCTTTCAAATCCCTTGCCAATGGTTTATTACGGTTCAGCTACCCAACGCATAGGATTCATACAGCTTCTGGATGATGGTGTCCAGCTCTGCAATGCGCTTCCGCGCCTTGGCTGCTTCGGCGGTCATGTCCTTCACCGCATCAGCATGGTGCACCTCGGACAATGCCCGCACCTGATCTGCAAAGGCGGCTTCATCCGATACGGCGTACTGGCTCACAGAGCGGATCATTTGCAGCAGCACAGACCGAATGAATGCCGTTGTGACATAGTGGCAGCAGCAGTCCCCTTTGTTCTGGCTGTATGTGGGACAGTCATAGTAGTCATCTGATTCCCGTCCAGTCTGCTTTGCCCGGCTGCGGTGGTTGTTAAGCCTTGCACCGCACTCTGCGCAGTAGAGCTTGCCGGTCAGCGGATTAGCCTCGCCAGTGCTGTCTGTTCTGCGCCGGACAGCCAGCACACATTGTGCCAGTTGCCATCTGTCTTCGGGGATGATCGCCTCATGTGTGTTCTCAAAGATCAGCCATTCCTCCTGGGGCTTGGTTTGCCGCTTCGCCTTCAGGCCGTTCTTCGATGAACGGAAGTTCACCGTGTGTCCCATGTACTCCGGGCGTTGCAGGATGTTGCTGACGGTCACGCCATTCCAGGAATACGGCTTGCTCATGTCGGTGTTGGACCGCTTCATGCAGGTGTCGTGGGTTGCATTGTAGTAGGCCGGACATTTAACCTTGTCAGCTTCCAGGATACGCGCGATCTCATAAGGCCCATGGCAGTCGATGGCCAGCTGGTATATTCTCCGGACAACAGCCGCCGCCTCGTCATCCACCAGCCAATGGTTCTTGTCCACTGGGTCTTTCCGGTAGCCGTACACGCACAGCGTATTGGTCGGCTTTCCGCTATTGCCACGCTGCCGGAAGAATGTGCGCATTTTCTTCGACTGTTCCCGCAGGTACATCTCATTCAGCACGTTCATGAAGGGCGCGAACTCGCTGCTGATGGGGTTTACCGTGTCCACACCGTTGCCGATGGCGATGAATCGGACGCCCTTGCGCCGAAAGTACACCTCGGTATAGAAGCCGGTCTGGATGTAGTCGCGCCCGATGCGGCTCAGGTCTTTGGCGATCACCACATCGACCAAGCCTGCATCAATGTCCGCAATGAGCTGCTTCCATCCAGGGCGTTCGAAGTTGCCGCCGCTGAAGCCATCATCTGTGTAGTGCCGGCAATGGGTGAAGCCGTGGTCTGCCGCATACGAGGTCAGGTACGATTTTTGTGATTCAATTTGTCAAGGGGTGTTTC
>JAGBEX010000020.1 GCA_017936765.1 Clostridia bacterium | reverse complement strand
GTGAGATTTAATGCACGAAAACCTCGTTGCAAATTTGACATCGAAAGATGATAAATACGCTTGTGCTATTGCTGATAAAATCATATCCGAGAGTCAAGATACCGATGAATGGTATGGATACTTTGATACCTTTGCCTCGCTGCTTAATCATCCTAAATCATTGGTAAGAAATCGTGCATTGCACATTCTTGCCGCCAATGCTCAGTGGGATGATAATAACCGCTTTGATACCATTCTATCAGAGTATCTTTCACATATTACGGATGAAAAACCGATTACTGCCAGACAATGCATTAAGGCTCTTGCGCAAGTAGGTATAGCAAAACCACAATACATTCCAAGGATACTGTCCTGTTTTCATGGCGCTGATTTATCGAAGTACAAGGACAGTATGCGACCCCTGATTGAAAAGGACATGGAAGAAACTGAAAGATTACTAACTGAGTAAATTCCAATTTATCGAGCAGCCACAGATCACAGGAGGGCGCAATTATACGCACCGTTCCTGTGCATTGCGTTTGAGGACTACATAAACAAACGAGCATCCAAACACGGATGCTCGTTTGTTCGTTGCAGGATAAATTGTTCCTTAACAATCCTCCCACCATCGGGGAGCTTTTTTCACTCATGCAGCCAGTCCCGCCCTGTGGGAACCAGCTCTTCGTTCTCGTCCATCCAGTAGGTGTCCAGGTGGGGGGCATCCTCGCGGATGTCGAAGCGGCTGTCCGGCACGCACAGGCCGATGGGCTGGCGGGTGCGGATGATGTCCACCCAGTCGTGGATAGAAGTCAGCTTCTTTTCCAGCGATACGCCGGTGACGCCCTGGGGGTACTTCAGGGCATTGTCCGCATTGTGGTTGTCGGAGCCGGAGGTCATCACAAAGCCGAACTCCTTGCCATAGCGCAGGGCGGCGGCATCGTTGTAGGCGGCGTTGCCCGCGTTGGAGACCTCGATGCCATCGCAGAACTGCTTACCCAGGCGGATGGCGGCGATGTAGCCGCGGTCGCGGAAGGGGTGCGCCTGAATGACGCAGCCGCCATATTTGTGTACCTCGTCAAACTGCTGCTGGCGGGTCCAATGCTCCATCTCCGGGTGTGCCAGCAGCCATGCCTTGTCCAGGCCGTAGATCAGGTATTCGTCGCCGTTGAAGTTCTGCTCCCAGCCAAAGAATACGTCCAGGCCGATGCGCTGGCCTTCCTGCCAGGCGTCCTCATATCCCTGGCAAAACAGGTTGATGCGCTGCTCCCAAGGCAGATCCCGGGGAACGGCGGTGTTGCCCCGGAAAAAGTGGTCGGTAACAATGATGCCGGTGTAGCCCAGCTCCTTGTAGGCGCGGGCATGGGCGGCGCCGGTGGAGGCACCGCAGGCGCTGCCCTGGCAGGTGTGCATATGCGTTTCGTATAAATAAGCCATAAGAACTCCTTATTTCATGAAGGTTTTGTAGTCCGCCAGGTTGCGGCGCAGGAGGTTGGGCGTATCCAGGCCATAGGGGCAGCGGGACTTGCAGGCGCCGCAGCCCGTGCAATCCTCGATCTTCATCATCTTGGCCTGGCCTTCGGCGCTGAGGTGTCCGGCGGTGGGGGAGCGGCGCAGCAACAGGGACATGCGGGCGCAGTTCTGGATGTCGATGCCTGCGGGGCAGGGCTGGCAATAGCCGCAGCCACGGCAGAACTCGCCCACCAGCTCGGTGCGCTCTTTGGCCACATAGGCGGCCTTTTCGGCATCGTAGGCCGGGGGATTGTCCTGATAGGAGAGGAACTCGTCCAGCTCCTTTTCCCGCTGGATGCCCCAGATGGGCGCCACCGGGTACTGGGCCAGGTAGGCATAGGCCACGTCCGAGCGAGTGATGAGGCCGCCCGCCAGCGCCTTCATGCAAATGAAACCCACGTCCTTTTCCTCGCACAGGCGCACCAGGGCGATCTCCTTGTCGTCTGCCAGGTAGGAGAAGGGGAATTGCAGCGTGTCGTACAAGCCGGACTCCACGCACTCAATGGCCAGGGCGATGCGGTGGTTGGTGAAGCCGATGTGCCGGATCAGCCCCTGGGCCTTGGCCTCCAGCATGGCCTCGTACAGGCCGGTGCCGTCGCCGGGCTTGGGCAGGAAATCCGGGTTGTGGAACTGGTAGATGTCGATGTAGCTGGTCTTCAGCGTGCTGAGGCTGGTGCGCAGATCCTCCCAGAAGCCCTCCACGGTGAAGTGATGGGTCTTGGTGGAAATGATGATGTTCTCCCGCACGTCGGAGAGCGCCAGACCCAGCTTGGCCTCGCTGTCGGTATAGGCGCGGGCGGTGTCGAAGTAGTTGATGCCGCTTTCATAGGCGCGGCGCAGGAGTTTGGCGGCGTCCTCCATGCTCACACGCTGCACGGGCAGCGCGCCAAAGCCATTCTTGTTCACGGTGAGGCCGGTGCGGCCAAGGCGGATGGTATCCATGGAATACATCCTTTCAACAAAGTTTTTTTCATTATAGCACAATTGTCTACATTATGGTATACTGTTGCAAACATCCGGAAAAGGAGAAATTTTGTATGTTCAAAAAGGCTCTTTCTATCCTGTTGCTCATCAGCCTTCTGCTGAGCGCAGCCTGCGCCTGGGGCGAGGAAGTCACCATTCCCAACATCCGCACCATCTACCGTCAGGAGGTGCCGGACAACGAGGCCATGGCCTTTGTGAAGGACATGAAGATCGGCTGGAACCTGGGCAATACCTTCGACGCCACCAACGACTACAACCGTGGCGACGACCTGAAGATCGAAAGTTCCTGGGTGGGCGTGAAGACCACCGAGGAGATGATCGAGGCGGTGCATCAGGCGGGCTTCAACACCCTGCGCCTGCCGGTGAGCTGGCACAACCATGTGGACGAGAGCTTCACCATCAACACCCCCTGGCTGGACCGCGTGCAGCAGGTGGTGGACTGGGCGATGGCGCGGGACATGTATGTGATCCTGAACACCCACCACGATGTGTATGCCAAGTATTATTATCCCGACGAGAAGAACTACGAGACCGCCGAGAAGTATATCACCACCATCTGGGCGCAGCTGGCGGAGCGCTTCCAGGACTATGACCAGCACCTGATCTTTGAGGGCATGAATGAACCCCGGCCTGTGGGAACCAGCCAGGAGTGGTGGTTCAACCAGGATGATCCCTACTGCCAGGAGGTGGCGGGGTGCATCAACAAGCTGAACCAGGCCTTTGTGGATACCGTGCGTGCCTCCGGCGGCAAGAATGCCGACCGCTACCTGATGGTGACGCCCTACTGTGCCTCCCCCGAGGCAGCCACCAACCTGAACTGGTTCAAGCTGCCCCAGGATGCCGCCGATAACCGGCTCATCGTGTCCGTCCATGCCTATCGCCCTTATGATTTCGCCCTGGAAATGCCCGGCGTGGATAGCTATGACCCCGTGAAGAACGCTGGGCAGCTCAGCGAGATCATCACCTTTATGAGCAGCCTGTACAAGACCTATGTGGCCAATGGCATTCCGGTGGTGCTGGGCGAATACGGCGCCATGGAGAAGAACGGCAACCTGCAGGATCGCGCCACCTTCTATGCCTATTATGTGGCCACGGCCAGCTCCCGCAACATTCCCTGCGTGGTGTGGGACAACCATGTGTTCAAGGGCAATGGCGAGCGCTTTGGCCTGCTGGACCGCAAGACCTGCACCTGGCCCAACCAGATCCTGGTGGATGCCATGATGAAGTATGCGGGCTATGAGACTCTCCCCGCAAAGAAGTAAAGGAGCAGATTCCATGAAGACGCTTACCCTGAACGGCGCCTGGCAGATGCGCCAGACAGACACCGATACCTGGCACGAGGCCATCGTTCCCGGCTCGGTTTATGCCGACCTGATGCGGGACGGCTCCATGCCCGATCCCTTCTGGCGGGAAAACGAGCGGGAGGCCTTTGAGCTTCTGCGCAATGACTTTGAGTACAAGCGCAGCTTTGCCATCACCGGGGACGACCTGGCCCATGGCCGCATCCTGCTGCATTGCGAGGGCCTGGACACCCTGGGCCATGTGTATGTCAACGGCAGCAAGGTGGCGGACGTGGATAATATGCACGTCACCTGGGAATGGGACGTGAAGAGCCTGCTCCATGCAGGGGAGAACGAGATCCTGATCCACTTCGATTCCCCCATCGAGTTTGCGCTGGCCGCTTATGAACAGAGCCCTGCCTGGGAGTCCAGCGACGCTACCCCCGGCTTCTCCCATGTGCGCAAGGCCCATTGTATGTATGGCTGGGACTGGGGTCCCCGCCTGCCGGATGCGGGCATCTGGCGCAATATCGAATTGCAGCTGGTGGATGAACCCCGTATCCAGAGTGTGCTGGTGATGCAAAACCACGAGGCAAACCGGGTGACCCTCTCCTTCCAGCCGGAGGTGGAGGGCGACGTGCCGGTGAGCATCACCGTCACCGCTCCCGATGGGCAAACGTGGACGAGCCAGGGCGAGGACATCGTGATCGACGCTCCCCAGCTGTGGTGGCCTGCGGGCTATGGCGCACAGCCCCTCTACACCGTAAAGGCGGAAGTCCCCGGCAGCAGCTGGGAGCGCCGCATCGGCCTGCGCACGCTGACCATCAGCCGTGAAAAGGATCAGTGGGGCGAGGAGTTCTGCCATGTGGTGAATGGCGTGAAGGTCTTTGCCATGGGCGCGGACTACATCCCCGAGGACAATATCCTCAGCCGTGTGAATGCCCAGCGCACCCGCCGCCTGCTGGAGGACGCCAAGCTGGCCAACATGAACACCATCCGCATCTGGGGCGGCGGCTATTACCCGGACGATTTCTTCTTTGATATCTGCGATGAGCTGGGTCTGATGGTGTGGATGGACCTGATGTACGCCTGCGCCTTCTACGACCTGAAGCCTTCCTTTGAAAAGACCATCCGCATCGAGACCGAGCAGAACGTGAAGCGCCTGCGCCATCACGCCTCCCTGGCGCTGATCTGCGGCAACAACGAGGACGAGAGCTTCATGATCCGCGCCCTACAGAGCTACCTGAACGGTGACATGCAGCCTTTTGCCCCCAAGCGCGCCAGCCACTTTGCGGACTACACCAAGATGTATTCCTACATCCTGCCCGGCATTGTGAAGCAGCACGCGCCCCAGACCTACTGGTGGCCGTCCTCGCCTTCCTCCGGCGGCGATTTCGATGATCCCAGCGCCGAGAACCGGGGCGACGCCCATTACTGGGACGTGTGGCACGGCGAGAAGCCCTTCACGGACTACCGCAAGTATCACTTCCGCTATGTGTCCGAGTTTGGCTTCCAGTCCTTCCCCATGCTGAAGACCGTGGAAAGCTTCACCCTGCCGGAGGATCGGAACATTTTCTCCCGCATCATGGAGCGCCACCAGCGCAACGCTGCGGCCAATGGCAAGATCCTGGCCTACCTGAGCCAGACCTACAAGTATCCCACCAGCTTCGACGACCTGCTGTATGCCTCCCAGCTGCTGCAGGCGGATGCCATCCGCTATGGCGTGGAGCATTGGCGGCGCAACCGCGGTCGCTGCATGGGTACCATCATCTGGCAGCTGAACGACTGCTGGCCGGTGGCCTCCTGGGCGTCCATCGACTACTATGGCCGCTGGAAGGCCATGCACTACGGCGCCAAGCGGTTCTTCGCCCCGGTGCTGATCTCCCTGGAGGAGACGGGCGAGCTGACCGAGAACCCCAAGATCAACGAGTTCCACCCTGCGCCCATCGATTGCAGCGCCCGCCTGAACGTGGCCAACGAGACCATGCAGCCCGTTTCCGGCAAAGCCGTGTGGGCGCTGCGGGACAACACCGGAGCGATCGTGGAGGAAGGCCGCGTGGACGTGACCGTGCCTGCGCTGAGTACGGTGTGGCTGGACAAGATCGACTATACCGGCCGCTGCGACCTGACGAAGCACTACTTCACCTGCGCCTTTGTGGTGGATGGCGTGGTGGTGAGCGAGAACACGGCGCTGCTGTGCGCTCCCAAGCACTACCAGTGGCTTGACCCGCAACTGACCTGCCGCTGGGAGAGCGAGGAGCTGGTGATCACCGCCCAGGCCTTTGCCAAGCATGTCTGCGTGGAGAGCGATGACCCTGATGTGCTGTTCAGCGACAATTTCTTCGACATGAACGCCGGGGAGAAGCGCATCACCGTGCTTCGCGGCAAGGCGGAAAACCTGCGCCTGCGCAGCGTGTATGACCTGAAATAAATGAAAAAGGGAGGGGCGATTCGCCCCGACTAACGAGTTCAATGCTTGCGTTGGCCGAAGTGTAGCCAGTACGCGGCCTTGTGCCGTGGAATGGCCGATAAAAAAGAGGCTTCCTCGTGGGAGTTATTATGTAGAGGAAGGTTTACCCCTCCTCGTCATGAGTCGCGGGAAATACAAGTAATTCAAGCAGTTATGGCTTGAAGGGAAACCTTCAAGTACATAGCTGCTTTTTTCATTGCAGCAGAAAGCGAGGATACCTCATGAAACTGACCTATCGCCGCTGCGGAGACTACTACCTGCCCAACATCGGCATCCCTGCCGAGGACATGCGCCCCCTTGGCAAGTACGGCAGAATGCGCATGCGATACCTCCGGGAGCATCGTTCCCTGCTGTTCAATCAGCTCCTGCTGTCCGGCAAGCTCATGAAGCACCTGTACAGCATTGACGATGCCTGCCAGGAGCGCCTGGATCTGCTGATCCCTCAGATGAAAGCCGTAGAAGGCGTCACCGAGGCACTGAAAGCTGCCGACCAGATGGAATGGGTACGCCGCATGAACAGTATTCACAACCGGATTGAAGAAATGCTGCTCAACGAGCTGATCTATGACTGAAGAACCGCGCCGCAAGCAAACAGGCACGAGCCACATGCCCGTGCCTGTCTCCCCAAATCAGATGGAGGTACTTATGAAGAAACTGCTCAAGCTGCCCCTGCGGATAGCCACTCTGCCCCTCATTGCGATACTGCTGGTGTTCCAACTGATTTCATCCGTAATTGTTGGATTGACCTCCATCGCAACCAACCTGCTTGCAACGGTATTCCTCATCGGTTCTGTTGCAGGATGGATTGCCAACGCTCCCAGCGGCCTGATCTTCCAGACGGCGGGGCTTGGTATCTTCTTCGCCTTTGCTCCGCACATCGCCGGATGGCTGCTGGAAAAGGCAACAGACCTTACGCTCGGTCTTCTGGACATCCTGCTGATCTGATTATTAAGGCTTCTTGCTCGCTTTGTTCCTACACTCAGCAGAACAGAACCGCGAGTCTGCCCGGGGCGCATAGAACGCCATACGGCAATGCTCGCACAAGCTCATGGGATTCTTTTCAGCCGTCAGTTTGACAGAGAACAGGAACTTTATCGCCAGCATCAGAGAATGGTAATCCCACACAATCACTGGATGATCCTGTAATGCCAGATGGTACGTAGGAGCATTACCCTCAAAGCAAGCCAGTCCCTTTCGATACAGTTCCAGCGTGTGTTCGTCTGTTTTGTCCCGATCCTCGTAATACAGGTATGTTGATGTAAAGGTGAACGCCCAATCGAGGAACGCTTCCTTCAGCCATTCATAGGGCTCGCCATAGTTGCGCATGAAGGACATTGCCATGGCTCGCGGATCGTTGCGGAAGGTCATCGACAGCGCAGCTTCTGCCCTGTCTTCGCCGGACACATTCCAGATGGATTCAATGCCGCGCTTGTGGAAATCCGGCATCCTGAACGGGAAAAAAAGCTTCATGTACGCCAGTGTGTCCATAGTCTCCTGACGGATGAACTGGTTTTTGAGCAGATAGACCTTCTCATACTCCACGAAATTCGGCGTGGTGGGCAGGGCGGTCATCATGCCCAGCAGGCCATAATTACAGGCGAAGCGATGAATGGC
>JAGBEX010000019.1 GCA_017936765.1 Clostridia bacterium | reverse complement strand
GCTGCGTGGTGTGCAGCGTAACGAGATCGAGCGTGGTCAGGTTCTGGCCAAGCCCGGCACCATCCAGCCCCACACCCACGCCATCGGCCAGGTGTACGTGCTGACCAAGGAAGAAGGCGGCCGTCATACTCCCTTCTTCAACGGCTATCGTCCCCAGTTCTACTTCCGTACCACCGACGTGACTGGCAACATCAAGCTGCCCGAGGGCGTCGAGATGGTTATGCCTGGCGACAACATCGACATGGAACTGACGCTGATCACCCCCATCGCTATGGAGCAGGGCCTGCGCTTTGCTATCCGCGAGGGTGGCCGTACCGTCGGCTCCGGCGTTATTGCCAAGGTCATCGAGTAATTAACCTGCCCGGCCGGTGCCGTTACACACCGGCCGGGTAAGCCCCATACATTGGCAGGAGGTGTCCTACATGGCAAACGCCGCTCGTAACAAGATTTGCCTGGCCTGCACCGAGTGCAAGCAGCGCAACTACAACAACATGAAGAACAAGAAGAACACCCCGGATCGCATCGAGCTGATGAAGTACTGCCGCTTCTGCAAGAAGCACACCGCTCACCGCGAAACGAAGTAATCTCAACGACCACCGTGAGGATGTGAAAAACATGGCAGAGGAAAAGAAGGTCGCTACCCAGGAGACCAAGGCTCCTGCGAAGAAGACTGAAGCGTCCAAGATGGACAAGTTTATTTCCTGGTGCAAAAAGCTCCCCTCCCGGATCGCCAAGCCCTTCAAGAACATGTGGTATGAACTGAAGAAGGTCACCTGGCCCAGCAAGCGCAAGCTGATTGCCTGCTCGGTGACGGTGCTGCTGTTCATGCTGTTCATGGGCATTGTGATCGGTCTGTTGGACATGGGTGCTTCTGCACTGGTGAAGCTGCTGGTCCTCTAAGGCGGTAGCATAGGAGAGAGAACATGACTGAAAAGAGCAAGGAGCCCTGCTGGTATGTGGTACATACCTATTCGGGGTATGAAAACAAGGTCAAGGATACCCTGGAAAAGTCCATTGAAAACAATGGTATGCAGGATCTGATCTTCGATGTCCGGGTTCCGGTGGAAGACGTTGTCGAGATCAAAAACGGCAAGCGCGTCAAGTCCCAGCGCAAGGTGTTTCCCGGCTATGTGCTTGTGCACATGATCGAAACCACCCGCAGCTGGTATGTGGTGCGCAACACCCGTGGCGTGACCGGCTTTGTCGGCCCCGACAGCAAGCCCATCGCCCTGACCCAGGACGAGGTTGACATGATGCTCAACTCCGAGGCCAAGAGCGTGGAATTCGGCATCGCCATCGGCGAGCGCGTCCGCATTCTGTCCGGTCCCCTGGAGAATTTCAGCGCGATTGTTGAGGATGTGGATACCCTGCGCGGTAAGCTGACGGTCAAGGTTCAGATGTTTGACCGTGAGACCCCCGTGGAGGTGGATCTGGATCAGGTGGAGAAGGAAGACTGACCCGCCTGACTCTCCGAAGCACCAAAACAGCTTTTGCGCCGTGAAAACGGCGAAGCAGGCAGCGCAAGCTGCTTTTACCAAGGCGGCTGCATCAGCGGCCGTAACGTGGGAGGAAGTTGAAACGCTTCCGCGTGACCACACTTTTTAGGAGGTGCCATTACAATGGCCAAGAAAGTTTCCGCGTACATCAAGCTGCAGGTTCAGGCCGGCAAGGCCAATCCCGCTCCGCCTATCGGCCCTGCTCTGGGTCAGCACGGCGTGAACATCCCCGGCTTCTGCAAGGAGTTCAATGAGCGCACCAAGAACGACATCGGTCTGGTGATCCCTGTCGTCATCACTGTGTACTCCGACCGTTCCTTCACCTTCATCACCAAGACCCCCCCGGTTCCGGTGCTGATCAAGAAGGAGCTGGGTCTGGAATCTGCTTCCGCCCGCCCCAACCGCGACAAGGTTGGCCAGCTGACCAAGGAGCAGGTCCGTAAGATCGCCACCATCAAGATGCCCGACCTGAATGCCGCCAGCATCGAGGCTGCCATGTCCATGGTCGCCGGTACCGCTCGCAGCATGGGCGTCACCGTGGAGGAATAAGGGACTTACTCCGGCTCTGCCCGGACAACCAAGCGGGGCGATTGCCCCTTAACAATGTGGGAGGACATAGTGCCGTTAATACCACATGGGAGGAATTAAAATGAAGCATGGTAAGAAATACCAGGACAGTATTAAGCTGATCGATCATCTGAAGCAGTATGATCCTGAAGAGGCCGTGGGTCTGGTTCTGCAGACCGGCAAGGCCAAGTTCGACGAGACCGTTGAGATCTCCGTCCGTCTGGGTGTTGACCCCCGTCACGCTGACCAGCAGGTTCGTGGCGCTGTGGTTCTGCCCCACGGCACTGGCCGCACCATCCGCGTGCTGGTCATCGCCAAGGGTGCCAAGGCTGATGAAGCCGCCAAGGCCGGTGCTGACTACGTTGGCGCTGAGGACATGATCGCCAAGATCCAGAACGAGAACTGGTTCGAGTTCGACGTTTGCGTGGCCACCCCTGACATGATGGGTCTGGTCGGCCGCATCGGCCGCGTGCTGGGCCCCAAGGGCCTGATGCCCAACCCCAAGTCCGGCACCGTGACCATGGACGTGACCAAGGCCATCAGCGAGATCAAGGCTGGTAAGGTGGAGTATCGTCTGGACAAGACCGCTATCATCCACTGCCCCATCGGCAAGGTTTCCTTCGGTGCTGAGAAGCTCGGCGAAAACCTGCAGACCCTGATGGACGCCATCAACAAGGCCAAGCCTGCCGCCGCCAAGGGCACCTATGTGCGCTCCCTGTACCTGAGCAGCACCATGGGTCCCGCCGTGCGTGTGAACCCCCTGAAGTTCTAATCAAGAACGCGCTGCAACTGCTCCGAAGCAATTCGGAGCAGTTTTTGTGTCCCTGGACTTACCCCAGCGCCACGTCCAGCACCATCATCACAGCAAAGCCGCAGAGAGTGGCAAGGGTCATCAGATTGCGGCGGGGATTGCGTTGACTTTCCGGCACCAGCTCGGAGATCACCACGGACACCATGGCCCCTGCCGCAAAGCTGAGCATAAAGGGCAGCACCTCCCGGACGGTGACGGCCAGCAGCGCGCCCAGCACACCCGCGATGGGTTCCACCGCGCCGCTGAGCTGCCCCAGGAAGAACGCGGCGCCGCGGCTGGCACCTTCACGGCGTAGAGGAAGACTGACAGCGGCGCCCTCGGGAAAATTCTGCAGGCCGATGCCGATGGCCAGCATCCAGGCTCCCATGAGCAACGCCTCGGATGTACCGAAGGACAGCGCGCCAAAGGCAACGCCCACGGCCAGGCCCTCGGGAATGTTGTGCAGGGTGATGGAGGTGATGAGCATCCAGCAGCGCTTGCGGCTGGTGCTGGTACCTGAGGCGGGCAGCAGTCGCGAGAGCAGCGCATCGCCCAGCATCAGGATGCACCCACCGCAGAAAAAACCGATGCAGGCCACCAGCCAGGGCAGCTGGCCAAGCTCGGTGGCCATGTCGATGCTGGGGGCCAGCAGCGACCAGAAGGAGCTGGCCAGCATGACACCTGCACCAAAGCCCAGCATGGCGTCCATCACTGTGGGGCGAACACGACGGGTGAAGACCACCAGCGCAGCGCCCAGGGCAGTTACTGACCATGTAAACAAGGTGGCAAGCAGCGCCTGCACCGGAAATGACAAGGAAAACAAGCCGTTCATGGCAAATCGCCTCGCTTTACTCAAGGTGATTCATGCTATGCAGCGGCTTGTTTTTGCGTGCAAAAATGCTCCCAAAGGCTTTGCTCTGGGAGCAGGGCAGGGAATGCAGCAGAATGTACCTCATGCTGCATGGCTGGAAAGGCTGTGCAATCAGGGACGCAACGTCCTTGCGCGGCGCTTGCCGCCTGTGCGGTTGGCTTTCCTTGCTGCCCAGGAGAAGTATATGCGCCTGGTGGGTGACTCATGCAGAGTTCTGAAAAATCGCAATTTCCTTTTTTTTCGCAGCAGGGATTTTCCCTGCCGCTGGAGAAGTAATGAAGGATGCTGTTTTTGGCATAGCATCCACAAAGCTATTTTATCGGAGTGGATCATTGGCATGACATTGAGTCCTTATCGATTGAAATTGCTGGCCGGAGACGAGGAATACAAGGCTGGCGAAGATCTGGTGGAGCGCGGCGGCGTGCGGCTGACCGAGCAATCTGCCGAGATGATCAAATATGCTGTGGCGGGGGAGATCCGCCGCGATATCACCTTTACCACCGCCGCGCCTGCCCAATGCGGCTGCGAAGTTTATCAGGAAAGGGGCGCGTGCAGGCATCTGGTGGCGGCCACGCTGATGGCCAAGGAGTCCGGCACGCTGGAGGAACTCTTTCGGCGCAAGGCTGTAACGGCGGCTCCCTTATTGATGAGCGCCATGGAGTCCGCCCTGCCGGAGGACGGCACCCTGCGCATGGAGATCACCCTCTTTTTCGATACGCCCCGCGCCCGTCAGAAGCCCAGGCTCAAAATTGGCCTTCGCGTAGGTGAGGAACGGCTGTATGTGGTGCGCTCCATCCCGCAGATGATCGAGGCGGTGACCGATGGCACGCCCATGGAGTTTGGCAAGGGGTTTGCCTATCACCCGGAGTGGATGTACTTTGCCACCCGGGAAAAGCGGGTGCTGGAGATCCTGCGGGCGCTGTGCCTTGCCCAGCAGGAGGCCGGGACGCCCCTGCGCGGCGCGGATGCCAGGGTGATGAGCCTGCCGGAACCCTTTGCGGAGGCCATTTTGGGGGAACTGACCGGGCTGCCCTTCCGCATGGCGGTGGATGGGAAAATGCTGAGCGTGAAGCGTGTGCGCAGCGCCCGGCTGCCCCTGCACTACAAAGTGTCCAGCGGTATGCGGGGCATGACCATCAACGCCCACTTCCCCAGGGATTTTCAGCCCCTGACCTCCTCCTGCGCCTACGGGCTGGTGGCGGGCAATGTGGTGGAAGTGGAGGAGACCCAGCGCAGCGTGATGCGCGTTTTGTGGCAGGAGCAGTTCGATGGCCGCAGCGCCTTTGAGTATCCCATGCGGGAAATGGGGCGGGTCATTGGCGAGCTGATCCCCTTCCTGAAGCTCACCGGCGTGGTGGAGATCGCCCCGGAATTGGAAAAGCAGCTGGTGAAGCTGCCCCTGGTGGCACAATTGTACCTGGACAGGGAAGGCCGGGACGTGGTGGCGCGCACCGCCTTCCGCTATGGCGACACAGAGATCGATCCCTTTGACGAAACGCCCCCGCCGGAGACCTTCTCCCGCAATGAAAAGCTGCTGCTGCGGGACGCGGCGGCCGAGCGTCAGGTGCTGGACGCCCTGGGCGGCAGCGGCTTCTATGTGAGCAAGGGGCGGGTGTACCTCACCGGGCAGGACGCGATCTTCGACTTCGTGTCCGGAGGTGTACAGAAGCTGCAAAGCCTGTGCGAGGTGTATTTCTCCCGGGACTTCCGCAAAATGACGCCCCGCAAGCCCCTGCTCAAGGGGCGGATGCAAATGAAGGGCGGCCAGCTGGAGATGCAGTTTACCGAGTCTGGCGAGCCTGCCCAGGAGATATTGGGGCTGATGGAAGCGCTGAGCAAGCGCCGCCGCTATTTCCGCTTGAAGGACGGCTCCTTCCTGGACCTGACGGACATGGAGGAGTGGCAGCCCCTGGCAGACAGCCTGGCCGACGCCGCCGATGCGGAAGGCCTGACCAATGTCAGCGGCGATGTGGTGACCCTGCAGGCCTACCGCACCTGCTATCTGAACAGCCTGTTGGAGGAGTGCAAGCTGCCGGTAGAGGTGGACGCCTCTGTGCAGGAAACGGTGCAGACGCTAGTGGAGCCGGACGAGGCCGAGGTGCGCCTGCCCCAGGGACTGACCCTGCGGCCCTACCAGCAGCGGGGCTATCAATGGCTGCACACCCTGGACAGGCTGCACATGGGCGGCATCCTGGCGGATGACATGGGTCTAGGCAAAACGGTGCAGGTCATTTCCCTGCTCAAGGCCACCCAGCAGGCCGACCAGGTTTCGCTGGTGGTGGCGCCTACCTCGCTGACCTACAACTGGCTGAGCGAATTGAACCGCTTTGCCCCGGAACTGAGCGTGATGGTGATGTCCGGCCCCAGCGCCCAGCGGGCAAGTCAAATTCGCCACGTGAAGGACGTGCGGGACGTGGACGTGCTGATCACCTCCTACCCGCTGATCCGCAGGGACATCGACCAGATGAAGGATATTGCCTTCCGCTTTGTGATCCTGGACGAGGCGCAGCATATCAAGAATGCGGGCAGCGTGGGCGCTGTGGCGGTGAAGCAGCTGCAGGCCAAGACCCGCTTTGCCCTCACCGGTACGCCCATGGAGAACTCCACGGGCGAGCTGTGGAGCATTTTCGACTTTGTGCTGCCCGGCTACCTGAACAGCTACAACGCCTTTTTGCGCCGCTATCAGGATGGGGAGAACGCCGACGACTTGCGCCGGAAGATCCGTCCCTTCCTGATGCGCCGACTGAAGAAGGACGTGCTGACCGAGCTGCCGGACAAGATCGAAGAGGTGCTGACGGCGCAGATGTCCCCGGAGCAGAGCAAGGTTTACCGGGCGGCCATGGTGCGCCTGAAGGAGCGGGTGGACCATGTAATGGCCGAAAAGGGGCTTGGCCGTGGTCGCACGGAGGTGCTGGCCGCCATCACCGAGCTGCGGCAGATCTGCTGCCATCCCGCCCTGGTGCTGCCGGATTACAGCGGCACAGCAGGCAAAATGGAGCTGCTGCTGGAGATCCTGCCCGGCGCTATTGCGGCAGGCCGCAGGGTGCTGCTCTTCTCCCAGTTCACCTCCATGCTGAAAATTCTGCGCAAGCAGCTGGAGATCGAAGGCTATGCCACCATGTATCTGGATGGCGAAACGCCTCCCGCCAAGCGCCTGGAAATGACCGAGCAATTCAACGCCGGGCAGGGGCAGATCTTCCTCATTTCCCTGAAGGCGGGCGGCACGGGCTTGAACCTTACCGGTGCTGACACGGTGATCCACTACGATCCCTGGTGGAACCCGGCGGCAGAGGATCAGGCCACCGACCGCGCCCACCGCATTGGCCAGACCCGCAAGGTGGAGGTGATCCGCCTGGTGACCCATGGCTCCATCGAAGAGCAGGTGGTGGAGCTGGGCCAGCGCAAGAAGGCGCTGTTCGACCAATTGATCACCCCCGGCGAGGAGTTGGTGACCGCGCTGACGGAGCAGGATATTCGGGCGCTGTTCACATAAGCCTCATTGCATATCGGGGAAAGTTATGGTACAATGCAAGATGGAGCGGACTTGGTTCGTTCTATATGCGAAGCCATCAGGCGCAAGCCTGTATTCCCATACACGAAAGGAAGGATCGGCACATGGAGCAGATGCCTCCCGTCAGGCGCAGCGGTGCGCGGCGCACAAGCCAGCGCAGCCAGCAGCCCATGCGGCAGGAAAGCCGGAAAAAGAAATCCCGTGCCAGTATCATTCTGGCGCTCATCGCCTTTGCGGCGGTCATTGGGCTGATCGTGCTGGTCAGCCCCAAG
The DNA here is from genome assembly GCA_017936765.1 of Clostridia bacterium. Taxonomy (GTDB): domain Bacteria; phylum Bacillota; class Clostridia; order Christensenellales; family Aristaeellaceae; genus UBA11524. The sequence continues at coordinate 67,545 of JAGBEX010000019.1, read as the reverse complement.
GAGCCTATTTCCCGTGCCACCTACACCTCCGGCACGGCTGATGGCCATGTGGCCGCGGCCAACGGCGGCGTCAGCACGGCCTATCAGGGGTTGCGCATCAGCGAAATGATGCCCTCCAACCAGACTGCGGTGCCGGATGAGAACGGCTCCTACAGCGACTGGGTGGAGGTGTGGAACAGCTCGGATGCGCCCATCAACCTGAAGGACGTGGGCCTGAGCGACCGCAGCGATTCCATCCGCTTCCTCTTCCCGGACATGACCCTCCAGCCCGATCAGCGGGTGGTGGTGTTCTGCTCGGACACCAATGCGGCAGAGGTAGGAAGGCCCTTCCATGCCAAGTTCAAGCTGTCCTCCGTGGGCGAAACGGTGTATCTCTACGATCCCAACGCCTACCTGATCGACTCCGCTACCAATCCCATCATGGCCAGCGACGAAAGCTGGGCGCTGATGGACGGCACCTATGCCGCCACGGCGCTGTTCAGCCCCGGGTATGAGAACAGCGAGGCGGGCTATCAGGCCTACCAGCACGATACCATGGCCACCGGCGGCGCGTTGATCATCAACGAGATCATGGCGGACGCTGTGACCGGCCTCACCGACGAGGACGGCGAACTGTCCGACTGGATCGAATTGTACAATACTACGGACTACGCCATCAGCCTGGACAACTACGCCCTGAGCGATAAGGAAAACAAGCCTCTGCAATGGCGCTTCCCCCAGGGTGCGGTGGTGGCGCCCCATGGGTACTATGTGGTGTTCTGCTCCGGCAAGGATCGGGCAGAGAGTGCCTCCAGCGTACCTCACACCAACTTCCGCCTCTCCGCCGAAAAGGACACCGTGGTGCTTTCCGACAGCCACGGCCGTCTGGTGGATCGGGTGACCATCGACAATCTGCCGGAGGACTGCTCCTATGCCCGGGAGAGCGATGGCAGCTTCTCGGTGCATCAGGTGGCAACGCCGGGCCTGAGCAACAGCGAGGCCGGTGCCGCCCGCATGGATGAGTACCTGCGCGCCATGAACCCCGTGGGTGTGTACATCACCGAGGTCATGGCCTCCAACGATTCCACGCTGGTCTTTGCCAGCGATGAGGAAAACAACACCTACAGCGACTGGGTGGAGGTCTACAACTCCACCCAGACCGCCGTGGATCTTTCCGGCTATGGCCTCTCGGACAACCTGGGGCGCGGCCGCAAGTGGCAGTTCCCCCAGGGGACCATCATCAATCCTGGCGAGTACAAGGTGATCATCTGCGATGGGCAAACGGCGCTCAGCACCCTTGGCCAATTGCACACCAGCTTCAAAATGACCCGCGATGGCGGGGAGATCGTGTGCCTGGCCACGCCGGAGGGCAAGGTGATCGACAAGCTGGTGCTGCCGAAGGTACCCACCAATGTGTCCTATGGCCGTACCATCGGGCTATCGGGCTTTTTTTATTATGATGCGCCCACCCCCATGGCCGCCAACGGCACGGGCTTCAAGGGCTATGCCCAGGCACCTACCTTCGTCACCGAGCCGGGTCTGTATTACCACACGGTGCTGACGGGCTTCAACGTGCCTGCGGACACCACCGTGTATTACACCACGGATGGCTCCATCCCCACCACGGCCTCCAAGGCCTACAACGGGGAGACCATTGAGCTGAATGACATCTCCACCGTGCTGCGCGCCCGCGCCTTCTCCAACAGCGGATTGCAGCCCAGCGAGATCATCACCGGCAGCTATTTCATCAACGCCTACCACAACCTGCCCATCGTGTCCGTGGTGGCTGACCCGGACGCCCTGTGGAACCCGGAAACGGGTATGCTCACCGTGGGCGACAATGTGATCAAGGTGGACGAAGAAGGCAAGCCTGATATCCCCTTCAAAAACACGGTCTACCGCCAGGTGAAGGAGAACCTGCCCGGCAAGGAAGGCCATGTGGAATTCTACCTGCTGGACGGCACCAAAATGCTCAGCCAGGGCATGGAGTTCTCTCTGCAAGGCCAGTACAGCCTGGATATGCCCCAGAAGACCTTCAAGCTCCGCGCCAAGTCCCTCTATGGCGAAAAAACCTTCCAGGCCAAGCTCTTTGCCGACCGTGAGTTCACGGAGTACAAGTCCTTTGTGCTGCGTAACTCCGGCAACGACTGCGCCTGGACGCGCCTGGTGGACGGCTTCCAGTCCCGGATGCTGGACGCCTACGGCTCCCAGGTTATTCATCAGGCCTGGAACCCGGTGGTGGTGTACCTCAACGGCATCTACTGGGGTCACTACAATATGCGCGAGCGCGTTGACCGCTTCTTCGTCGCCCAGCACGAGGGTCTCTCCCTGGAAGAGGCCGACAACATGATCATCATCGAGGCCAGCGGTAAGTATAAGTACGGCGATAACTCCGTGTACCGCGATATGATCAAGAAGATCAAGGCTTCCGACCCGGCCAAGAATGAGGAAGACCTGCAATACATCCTGGACAATGTGGATGTGGACAACTACTTTGAGTACCTTGCCCTGGAAATGTTTGTGGGCAACACGGACATCGGTAATCTGCGCGCCTATCGCATTGACGGCGAGGGCAACAAGTGGAAGTGGATCTTCTACGACGTGGACTACGGTATGTTCAACTCCGGCGCGAACACCCCGTCCATGTACACCAATCCCAAGGGCATGGGTGATCATCGCATCGACAACACCATTCTGCTGAAGCTGATGGAGGTTCCGGAATACAAGGCCAAGTTCCTGACCAAGCTGGGGGACATCTTCCAGTTCTTCACCAGCGAAAAGATGCTGGAGATCCTGAACCCCATGGTGGATCAGATCCAGCCGGAAATGCAGCTGCACTTTGCCCGCTGGGCGGAGGAGCATGACAAGATGGTCATTTCCGAGTGGCCGACCACCCCCGACGGCGCCTATCGCTATTGGGAGCAGCGCGTGAACCGCCTGCGTAACGTGATCTACGGCCGTCCCACCAAGCTGTGGGGATTTGTGCAGAAGGCGTTCAATGTTTCCACAGAGGACATGAACAGCTACTTTGGCCCCCAACCGCCGTTCCCTGCGGAATACGTGCCGTAAAGGAAATTGCTGAAAATTGCCGCCTACCTGTTTACGGATGCGGCATAGATAGGGTATAATAAAACTTACTGTGAATACTGGGAGGGAAACTCATGCAGTCCACCTTTGCGCTTCTGGAGAGCCTGAACGTTGGCAACCTGGTTTCCAACGATGCGGCCATCAATACTTACTTTGCCGAGCAGTTTGCCAGTCTCACCCCCATGAAGGTGCTCATCGCGCTGATCATGGGCTTTGTGGTGGGCGTGGTGATCGCCTTTGTGTACAAAAAGTGCTACCGCGGCGTGCTGTATAGCCCCAGCTTCGGCATGACGCTGGTGATGCTCACCCTGATCACCACCCCGGTGGTCATGTGCATCAAGAGCGACATCGCCCTGTCCATGGGCATGGTGGGCGCGCTGTCCATTGTGCGCTTCCGTACCGCGGTGAAGGATCCCATGGATACCGCCTATATGTTCTGGGCGCTGACCATGGGCATTCTGCTGGGCGCGGAGCTGTACGTCATCGCGCTGGTGGTGGTGCTGGGCATCTCTGTGGTGCTGTTCGCCATGACCTTCGTGAAGTTCACCAACCCCAATGCCTACCTGCTGGTGCTGCACTATGACGAGGCCGCCGAGTACGACATTCAGCAGCAGCTGCGCCGCACCGTGAAGCAGCGCCGCCTGCGCTCCAAGACCATGACCCGCGCCGGTGCCGAAATGACCTACGAAGTCCGCCTGGACAACAAGCAGGACCTCGTGGCCTCCATGCTGAACATCGACGGCGTCCACGACGCCACCCTCGTCGCCTGCCAGACCGAGGCGGGTGCCTAAGGGGACTTTGTCCCCTTAGGGATCCCCTGACCAAAGGAGGCGTTGCCTCCTCTGGACTCCACCACCAAAGGGCCGTTCGGCCCTCTGGACTCCCGTTCGGGGAGGGTGGGGGAGGGCGATCGCCGAGGAGGGGTCACGGCGCGAGTACGGTCGCGCCGCGACGCGGGGGATGCGGCATAGCTGCGCACATTGCGCTTCTTGCGCGACCGACTCAAAGCAAACCAAAGCGTCAATCGCAAAAAGGGATTCTTAAGGGATGAAATCCCTTAAGCAGGGATTCCCAAGGGGCAGCGCCCCTTGGGCGGAGTCCAGAGGCAGAGCCTCTGGCGGGGTGTCGGGGCGAAGCCCTGACCGTAGGAGGTGAGACTGTGGCACTGAATATTCCGTTGAGGCACGAGTTGAAGTTTTTTATCAATGAGATGCAGTATCATTTGCTGCGCAATGCGCTGGACAAGGTGCTGCAGCGCGATCCCAATGGCGATGAGAACAACGAGTATCACATTCGCAGCCTGTATTTTGACACGGTGTATGACACGGCGCTGTATGACAAGCTGGATGGTGATCCGGCGCGTGACAAGTATCGCATCCGCATCTACAACCTGTCCGATCGGGTGATCAAGCTGGAGTGCAAGACCAAGGTGGGCAACCTGATCTCCAAGCGCTCGCTGACGATCCCGCGTGATCTGTGCGAGCAGCTGATGGCGGCTGACCCCACCGGGCTGGAAAGCACCCGCTCCGGCCTGCTGGGCGATGTGTACCGCGAAATGACCACCAACCTGCTGCATCCTGTGGTGTTGGTGGACTATGTGCGCGAGGCGTATCTGCACCCCGCCGAGGAGGTGCGCATCACCTTCGACAAGCAGCTGCGCACCGGGCTGCGTTCCACCGATCTGTTCAATCCCTATGTTCCCACCGTGCCGCCCTTCGACAATGGTGAGATCATTCTGGAGGTCAAGTACAACCGGGTGATGCCGCCCTACATCCGTGACCTGCTCACCACTTACTGCGGCGGCGCGGTGCAGAGCGCCATCAGCAAATACACCTGGTGCCGCCGGTTTGAAAATTTGGAGGCTTAGCAATAAAAAGTCGTGTCAATTTTGGCATGACTTTTTGTTGTTTTCGACAGGTTTTCTGCTTGATGGCGGGGCAAAAATGCGGTAGAATAGAATGCAGGAGGTACGATAATGACCGACTTGACTGCTTTGAATACGCTGGAAAGCCGCCTGAACGGCAGCATGAAGCTTATACGAATGGCGCCCATGGCGAAATATACAACCCTGCGGCTGGGCGGCCCGGCGGATCTGCTGGCCGAACCCGCCACTCCCGAGCAGCTGGTGCAGCTGCTGAAGGCAGCCCACGAGCTGCACATTCCCGTGACGCTGATGGGTCATGGCAGTAACCTGCTGGTAAAGGATGGCGGCATCCGCGGCCTGGTGATCCGCATTTGCCGGGAGATGCGCCGCATTGAGGTACAGGGCGACACCCTCCGCGCCGAGGCGGGCGCGATGCTTTCCTCCCTGGCCATGACGGCGGCGGAGAACAGCCTGGGCGGCCTGACCTTTGCCAGCGGCATCCCCGGCACGGTGGGCGGTGGCGTGTACATGAACGCCGGTGCCTATGGCGGGGAAATGTCCCAGGTGGTGACGCTGGTGGAGGGTGTGGATCTCACGGGCGAAGCTTTTGCCTACACGGGCGAGGAAATGCAGTTTGCCTACCGCCGCTCCCGCCTGATGGACGAGAACAAGATCGTGACCCATGTGACCTGCCGCCTGCCCAGGGCAGACCGGGAGGCGTTGATCAAGGAAATGGTGGAGCTGAACCGCCGCCGGGCGGAAAAGCAGCCCCTGACCCTGCCCAGCGCGGGCAGCACCTTTAAGCGGCCTGTGGGCGGCTATGCCTCGGCGCTGGTGGACGAATGCGGCCTGCGGGGCGCTTCCATCGGCGGGGCGCAGGTCAGCGAAAAGCACGCGGGCTTCCTGGTGAACAAGGGCGGCACGGCAGCGGACTTCCTGGCGCTGATCGCCCATGTGCAGCAGGTGGTTATGGAGCAAAAGGGCATTATGCTGGAGCCGGAGGTGCGCATCCTGGGCGAGGATGCCCCGGTGACTCCTGTTTGACCAGGCTATACGAAAGAGAGGGAATCGCTTGCGGTTTCTGTTATTGACGGGACTGAGCGGCGCCGGCAAAACGCTGGCCACCCGCTACATGGAGGACATGGGCGCTTTCTGCGTGGATAACCTGCCCCCCATGATGATGGTGAAATTCATGGAGGTGTGCGAATCCACCGCCATGCAGTCCAGCGTGGTGGCGCTGGCCGTTGACGTGCGCAGCGGCGAGTTCTTCGACGCGGAAGCGGTGAGCAGGCTCATCGGTGAGGCGCGCACGCTGGGACACCATATCGAGACCATTTTCATCGAGGCCAGCGACGATGTGCTGATGAGCCGCTACAAGGAGACACGCCGCGAGCATCCCTTGTCCAGCGCCCGGGTGAGCCTCACCGAGGCTATTGCCCAGGAGAAGGAGCGCCTGCAGCCCCTGCGGGAGATCGCCAATTATGTGATCGACACCTCCAACCTGAAGCCGAAGCAGCTGCAAAAGAAGCTTTTGTCCATTGTGAAGACGGACGGGGAGAGTATCCCCCTGCGCATCGAGGTCATGTCCTTTGGCTTCAAGCGGGGACTGCCCCGCCAGGCCGACCTGGTGTACGACGTGCGCTTCCTGCCCAATCCCTTCTACATCGAAGGGCTGGGGCATCAAACCGGTCTGGACGAGGACGTGCGGCATTTTGTGATGGATCATCCGGTGACGGAGGAATTCATGCAGAAGATCACCGACCTGCTGGGCTTCCTTTTGCCCCATTATCAGGAAGAGGGCAAGCACCGACTGATGATCGGCATTGGCTGTACGGGCGGCCAGCACCGCAGCGTGGCTATTGCCGAGGCCATTGCCCAGAGCCTGCGTGAACTGAAATACGAGGTGACCGCCACCCACCGGGACCTGGAGATCGAGCAGGCACGGTGGAAAAACGGCATCCGAGATGACGATTGATAAGGAGTACCTATGTCCTTTTCCTCCACGGCCAAGGATGAACTGATCCGCCTGCCCTTGGGCAAAAGCTGCTGCATATTGAGCGAGCTTTCCGCCCTGACGCAGACCTCCGGCAGCCTGGCGCTGCGCGGCCTGGGGCGTGTGCAGGTGACCTACCGCGTGGAAAATGCCGCCCTGGCGCGCCGCATTTTCCTGCTGCTGCGCACACAGCTGAACATCACCGCCCGGCTGCATTTTGTGCAGCACGCCCGGCTGGGCGGCCGCCGAAGCTGCGTGCTGACCCTGGGGGATCAGGACTCGCAGACGCTGCTCATCGCCCTGCACATGATGGAGCGGGACGAGGAGGGGAACATCAGCCTGAAGCGCACCGCGCCCCGTCACCCCATGACGCGGCAATGCTGCCGCAGAGCGTTCCTGCGGGGCGCGTTCCTGGGCTGCGGCTCCATGACCAATCCGGAAAAGAGCTACCACTTCGAGTGGGTGGCCGAGGATCAGAGCCTGCGGCAAACGCTGGCGAAGCTGCTGGATAAATCCGGCTTGCCGGTGCATGAACACGTGCGCAAGGGCCAAAACGTGATGTATTTGAAGGGCGCACAGCAGATCGCCGATATGCTGGCGCTGATGGGTGCCAGCCAGGCGGTGCTGGAGATGGAGAATATCCGCATCACCAAGCAGATGCGGGCGGGCGCCAACCGTGCCTCCAACTGCGACGAGCATAATTCCGAAAAGATGCTCAATGCCGCAGACGAGCAGATCGAGGCCATCAAGCTGATCTCCATCCAGCGGGGGTTGTTCACCCTGCCGCCGGGATTGCAGGAGATCGCCCGGCTGCGGCTGGAGCATACCTCCCTGAGCCTGAACGAGCTGGGACAGTTGATGGATCCGCCGGTGGGCAAGAGCGGTGTGAACCACCGGATGCGCCGCCTGATGGACATTGCAAAGGAAATTAGGGCTACGTTGCCCATTCAAACAAACGAAAGGGGGAACACAAATGATTAAGCAGCCCATTGCCTTTCCGGCAGGGCAGCCGCTGACCCGCGCAGGCGCTGCGCAGCTGGTGCAGATCGCCAACCGGTATGACTGCCGGGTGATGATCGAGCATTGCCAGAAGCTGGTGAATGCCAAATCCATGCTGGGCCTTTTATCGCTGGGCGTGGAGGAGCAGGCCGGGCTGACGCTGGTGGCCGACGGCGCGGAGGAAGAAGCCGCGGTGGCCGCCATTGTGGAATGGCTGAACAAGTGATGCAAAAAGATGCCGATGCACAAAAAGATGCGGAGGCATCTTTTTGAATTATGAATGATGAATTCGGAATTCGGAATTGAGAGTGTGGGACGGCGGGCAGACGATCACAGATCGCTCCTATATGCAGGGCAGCCCTCTCAGTCAGCGCAAGCGCTGACAGCTCTCCCAGAGGGAGAGCCAAGATATTTTCCCCGCGTCGCGGCGCGACCGTATTCGCGCCGTGACCCCAGCTCGGAGATCACCTGGCTGGGCATCCCCAAAAGGGAGTCCAGAGGGTCGAAGACCCTTTGGTGGAGGAGTCCAGAGGAGGCAACGCCTCCTCTGGTAGGGTTTCCAAAGGGGCAAAGCCCCTTTGGCTTGCCCGGAGGGCAAGAATGTGGTATAATGAAAGAAATTTGGACAAGGAGGAGAAGCATGGACATACAGAAGGTACTGTCGGAGGCTGCGGGCAAGCTGGGTCCCAGCGGACAGGAGATGGAGATCGCGGCGTATTTTGCCGAGCAGTTCCGTCCTTTTGTGGACGAGGTGATCATCGACAAGATGAACAATGTGATCGCCCACAAGAAGGGCAATGGCCCCAAGGTGATGCTCTGCGCCCACATGGACGAGATCGGTCTGATGGTGGTGGGCATTGAGGATGACGGCAGCATTCGCCTGGGCAATGTGGGCGGTGTGGATCCCCGCATTCTGCCTGCCTGCCGGGTATGGGTGCATGGCAAGGAAAAGCTGTTTGGCACCATTGGTGCGCTGCCGCCCCATCTGCTGACGGCGGAGGATCGCCAGAAAAATTATAATGCCAAGGATCTTTATGTGGATGTGGGTCTGCCTGGCGACAAGGTGAAGGAGCTGGTGCGCATTGGCGACCTGGTGACCTTCAATGTGCCGCTGACGGAGCTTTTGAACGGTCAGGTGGCGGCCAAGACCATGGACGATCGCGCCTGCGTGACCATTCTGCTGGTGGCGGCGGAGCGCCTGAGCAAGCTGCATTGCGATGCGGACGTGTACTTCGTTGGCTCCACCCAGGAGGAGGTTGGCTCCATGGGCGCTATGACGGCGGCCTTCGCCATCGATCCCGACCTGGCCGTGGCGCTGGACGTGGATCATGCCACCATCCCCGGCAGCCGCCCTGATACCACCGTGGAGGGCGACAGCCTGTGCGCCACCATTGGCCCTTACATTCAGCCCAAGCTGCTGGATCGACTGGTGAACTGCGCCAAGGAGCATCATGTGAAGCTGCAAACGGCGGTCAGCTCCCGCAGCACTTATACCGATGCGGACGAGGTGGGCATTGCCCGTGCGGGCGTTCCCACGGTGCTTTTGTCCCTGCCGCTGAAGTATATGCACACCACCGTGGAGACCATCGACCTGCAGGCGCTGAAGGAGGGCGGTCGGCTGATCGCACACTTCCTCAGCGAGCTGGACGCGGGATGGGAGGATGACCTATGGATCTGAAATGGCTGACTGAATTCAACGCTCCCGCTGGCCACGAGCAGGCCATGCGCCGGGCGCTGCTGGAAGAACTGAAGAACTATGCCGGTGTGACCACCTCCATCGACCGCATGGGCAATGTGGTGGCGGTGAAGACTGGCAAGGGTGCTGAACCCCGCAAGCGGGTGATGCTCTCCGCCCACATGGACGAGGTGGGTCTCATCGTGACCTCCTGCACGGAGGACGGCTTCCTGCGGGTCGCTCCCGTGGGCGGCGTGGATCCGCGCGTCATCATCTCCAAGCGGGTCACCGTGGGCGACGACAAGGTGCCGGGCATTATCGGTGCCATGGCCATCCACCTGCAGTCCGCTGCCGACCGCCAGCGCGTGCTGGGGTACAGCGACATCTATGTGGACATTGGCGCCAAGAAAAAGGACGAGGCAGAGGCCAAGGCACCCAAGGGTACCTACATCTGCTTCGATACGGACTATGTGGAGTTTGGCGATGGCTATGTTTCCGCCAAGGCGCTGGACGACCGCGTGGGCATCTTCAACCTGCTGCGGGTGCTGGAGGATGACTACGACTGCGATGTGATCTGCGTGTTCGCCTCCCAGGAGGAAACCGGCTGCCGTGGCTCCAAGGGCGCGGCCTTTGCGCTGGATCCCGATATGGGCATCGTACTGGAAGGCACCACCTGCAACGACCTGGGCGACGTGCCGGAGACCCTGCAGGTCTGCAACACCGGCGCGGGCGTGTGCGTGTCCTTTATGGACGGCACCTCCATTGCCAACCGCAACCTGTTCCGCCACACCGTTGAGGTGGCCGAGAAGAATGGCCTGAGCTGCCATGTGAAGCGCTCTGTTTCCGGCGGCAACGATGGCGGCAGTATGCAGCGCGCCCGTGGCGGTATGCCCGTGGTGGTGCTGAGCGTGCCTTGCCGCTACATCCACAGCCCGTCCTCCGTGGTGAAATACAGCGACGTGGAAAGCCAGCTGGCACTGACCAAGGCTCTTTTGAAGAGCATCTGAAGAGGAGAGATACACGATGTTTGATATTCTGAAGAAAGTCCTCAAGCCCATCGGCCCCTCCGGCCTGGAAGAGCCTGTGGCTGCCGCCATTCGGGTCGAAGTGAAGGATTATGTGGACACCATGGAGACCGACGCCCTGGGCAACCTGATCTGCGTGAAGAAGGGTACTGATCCCAACGGCAAGAAGATCATGTTCAGCGCCCATATGGATCACATCGGCTTCATCGTGACCGGCTACGAGAAGGAAGGCTTCCTGCGGGTGACCAACGTGGGCGGCATCGGCATCGACGTGAGCCTGACCCGCCATGTGGTCTTTGCCAATGGCGTGGAGGGCGTGGTGGTCTGCGAGCCTGTGCAGGGCGCCAAGGCCATGAAGAACCTGTTTGTTGACATCGGCGCTGAATCCAAGGAAGAGGCCGAGAAGAAGGTGCAGCTGGGCGATGTGGCCGTGTATGCGCCGGACTGCTTCCGCCTGGGCGAGAACCGGGTGGCTTCCCCCGCCATGGACGACCGCTGCGCCTGCGCCCTGCTGGTGAAGCTGCTCCAGACCGTGGGCGAGACCAAGGACACCGTGATCGCCGTGTTCTCCGTGCAGGAGGAAGTGGGCTGCCGCGGTGCCAAGGTGGCCTCCTTTGCCATGGAGCCTGATGTGGGCATTGCTCTGGACGTGACCGCCTGGGGCGACACCCCTGAGGTGAAGCTGCCCGCCATCAAGCTGGGCGAGGGCTGCGCCGTGAAGGTGATGGACCGCGCCAGCATTTCCAACCCCGCTCTCCGGGAAGAGCTGCTGGCCTGCGGCGAGGCTGCGGGCGTGAAGACCCAGCGCGAGGTGCTGCCCTTTGGCGGCACGGACGCCGGCGCTATGCAGACCTCCCGCGGCGGCATTCCGGTTTGCACCATTTCCATTCCCTGCCGCTATGTGCATTCCGCCTGCGAGACCATCGATATGCGCGACATGGATGCTGCGCTGAAGCTCTTGACGGCCTATCTGAAGAAGTAACCATTTTTGCGCGGGGAAGGGAGCGTTTTCTTCCCCGCGCGCGTTATTTTATTGCGTATTCCATTTGAGGGGGACAAGCTGTGTTGGCTGGTGTGTTTCTGGCGATTTATTTGATGTGCGGCGTGGCGGCGGTGCGGTGGCTATTGTCCCGGCATTCGCCCATGGCGCGGGTCTGGCTGGGCATGAGCCTGGGGCTGCTAATGATGATGTGGCTCCCGGCGCTGTGTGCCTTTGGGCTGGACTTTACCCTGGCAGCACATTGGGTGGCGCTGATCCCCCTGGGGCTTGTGACGGGCGGGTGCTATCTCCTGCGGGACAGGCGCAGCGCCGCCCAATGGGATGATAGGGAGACCCAGCTCCTCAAGCAATGCCTGTGGGTGGTGCTGCCGCTGACCGTTCTCTCCGGCTATCTGCAATACACCCATATGGTGCGGGTGGATGCATGGGGCAACTGGAACGTGGGTCAAAGCACCTATGGCGACCTGCCCATGCACATGAGCTTTGTGACCGGGCTGAAGAACGCGGCCTTCCCGCCGGATTATCCCTTCTACCCCGGGCAGCAGCTTTCGTACCCCTTCCTGATGGACAGCCTTTCCACCACGTTTTACCTGGGCGGCTGCAGCCTGCAGCTGGCGCTGATCCTCCCCGGCACGTTGATGATGTTCCTGTGCTACCTGGGCGTGATGATCCTGGCCAGGGAAATGACCCTGGGCAGCAAGACCGTGGTGCTGGCCACGCTGCTGTTTTTCCTCAACGGCGGCCTGGGCTTCCTGTACGACTTCGACCAGGCGGCCGGACGCGAGGCTGATGGCACGCTGACCCTCATCGACCGGGTGGAGCATATTCTGACCGGGTATTACAAAACGCCCACCAATCAGCCCGATCCCAACAACCTGCGCTGGAGCAATGTGATCGCCGACCTGATGATCCCCCAGCGGACGCTGCTGGGCGGCTGGTGCATGGTGATCCCCTGCTTCTACCTGCTGTATACCTGCTTTGATCCCGGCAAGCGGGAAAAGCTGGGCAGCGCGCGGGGCGAGGTGCTGCTGGGCGTATGGGGCGGCGCGCTGCCGCTGATCCACACCCACTCCTTTGTGGCGCTGGCGCTTTGCTCGGTGGGGATGCTGGTGTATGACCTGCTCCACGATGAAGAACGGCTGGCGCAGTTCAAGCGCTACCTGCGCTATGGTGCCATTGCGGCGGTGCTGTCGGTGCCGCAGCTGGTGCTGTTCACCTTTGCCCAGGTGTTCCAGGGCGGGGAGAGCAACAGCTTCATCAAGCTGTGGTTCAACTGGGTGAACAACCCCTACGGCAATGGAGAACTGCGGGACTTCTACCTGTGGTTCTATGTGAAGAACATCGGCCTGCCGGTGATCGCGCTGATCCTGGCGGTGATCGAGAGAGACAGGCACACCCGGCGCATTTTCTCCGGGGCGATGGTGATCATTGTGGTGGCGGAGCTGATCCGCTTTCAGCCCAACCCCTATGACAACAATAAGCTGCTGTACCTGGCCTGGCTGCTTTGCTGCATGATCGTGGCCAACTGGTGCCGGGGCGTGTGGCAGCGCCTGAAGGGGATGCGCGCACAGCCGGTGATGGCAGCGACTGCTGCGGTGGTGGTGTTCCTTTCCGCCGGGCTGACGCTGTGGCGGGAGTGCGTGAGCGACTACCAGGCCTTCAACAGCGATGCGGTGGCGGCGGGACAGTTTGCCCAGCAGGAGACGGAGGAGGGGAGCGTGTTCCTCTCCGGTACGCAGCACCTGAACCCGGTGAGCAGCATTGGCGGGCGCACCACGGTGTGCGGCCCAGACCTGTGGCTGTATTACCACGGCTTCAACACCGATGAGCGCAAGAAGGACATCGAAGCCTTCTTCACCGATCCGACGGGGAACGCTGCGGTGCTGGCCAAGTATGATGTGGACTACATCTACCTCAGCAGCTATGAACGTAACGACTACGCCTTGGATGAAACGGCGCTGGGCGAAATGTTCGACGTGGTGTTCCAGAACCGGGAGGCCACCATTTATAAGGTGCCGGAGGGCTGAAGATGGAACGGTTTTTGCGTTATTCGCTGGAAAAGCAGCGCCCCATCCGGCTGATCTTCTTTGCGGATGACGGCAGCATGAAGCAGGTGAACGCCCAGGTTACCGCAATAACGGTGGACAAGGTGTGCTTTAGCTGCCTGCGGCCGAAGGGCTGCTACGAGGTCGCCTTGGAAAGGATCCTTTCCGCGGATTATAAGAAGGGCGATGAGGGGCAGGAGTGAGGATGCTCTTTGGCGGAGGCCGAGGGTGGGTGTAGGGGCGAACTGTGTTCGCCCGCTACGTTGCGGAAAATGCTTGCTGGGTGATAGGTGCGGCGGGCGGGCGATCGCAGATCGCCCCTACACGTGCATAAAGAAGGTTGGCGTTGGTGCAAGCGGCAGAACCACTCCCTCAGTCAGCCATTCGGCTGACAGCTCCCTCGAGGAGGGAGCCTTAGTCACCTTCTCCTCGTCGCGGCGCAACCGTATTTGCGCCGTGACCCCTGCTCGGAGACCTCCAAGCAACGCCTACCCCGCATGGGATTCTTAAGGGTCGAAGACCCTTAAGCGGGTTCCCCAAGGGCAGCGCCCTTGGGTCGCCGAAGGCGAAACCAACTCACAGGAAGGGAAGTTTGAAACCGCAGGTTTCAAGAAAAAGAATGGTAGATTTAAGCAATGTAACGCCCCTGCTGGGGGTGTGGGAGAGCGACCCGTGGGGGAAGCTGAGGCCGCCGCTTTCGGTGGAGGCGGTGGAGATGTCGGCCAGGCTGGCAGCGGCGACCTATCGCATGGATGTGGAAGAATGGCTGCAGGCGGGCTGGCGGGATGTGACCATTCAGGTGGATGGCGAGCTGACCGACGGTGTAGAGCCAGGTGAAAAGACCGGGATGCAGCGGCTGGCCAGCGCCTGGCGAATGTTCCGTGTGCGCCAGCGCATCAGGGGTGGGAATCCCCTGGGCGAGGTGATGGGCGCGCTGCGTCAGCGGGAGAAGAGCGACACCGGCAAGGCGCTGGTGATGATCCACCCTGCGCCCCTGGGGCGGTATGTGGTGGCCATCAGCTTTATGGGTACCGGCGAGCGCCTCTACGACTGGGTGTCCAACTTCCGCATGGCGGCCGAGGAAGGCGTGCATCAGGGCTTTTTGCAATTGACGCGGCAGTTTGAGGACAACGAAGGGGAGATCGACTTTCCGGAAACGGCCCAGGAACTGGGGCTGGAGCGGCTGACGCTGCGGCATATCCTGGAAGAGATGCGCAACCCCAACAGCCGCTTCAGCCTGTGGCTCACAGGTCACAGCCAGGGCGCGGCGCTGGTGCAGGTGTATGCTCACCACAAGATCATGCAGGGTGGCGTGCTGCCCCGGAACATGGTGGGCTACGGCTTTGCGGCTCCCTCGGTGATGAGCGGGCTGGCGGTGGACGATCCCTCGGCTTATCCGTTGTATCATGTGCAGAATGGCGAGGATCTGGTGCCCCGCATGGGCGCACAGGTGCATTTGGGCGTGTGCCTCATCTATCCCACCAGCGAGGCGCTGCGCCGGGCGTGCTATACCTGGCGCACGGACGAGGACGCCTGCCGCAGCAGGCAGCAGGTGGCACGGGTGCTGCGGTATATGACCGACGCGCCATCGGGCATTGAGGTGACCACCGCTTATGTGAAAGTGCTGGCCAGCTATACGCCGGAGGATATGATCGCCGCGCTGGGTGCCATGGGCGTGCGACTGCCTGTGAAACGGCTGCTGACAGCGGCGGATTCCAAGGTGGAGGTGCTGGTGCGCTATGTGTGCAGACACATGGCGGCGGCCTATGCCTCCATTGCGGGAAAACCCATGAATATGCAGCGGGTGGCGGGCTATCAGGTGGAAATCGCGCATATCATCGGCCAGATCGGGCTGATGGCCTTCACCAATGCGCTGGTGGAATGGATGAACCAGCCCCACCGCATCAGCCAGACGCAGGAGAGGCCGGAAAGCCCGTACCTGTACATTGTCCAGCATGGGCTGGAACAGCTGGTGCCGACCATTTGGCTCAGCGGCAGACCGCCGCAGCTGGTACGTGCCTCCAACGAGGTGGGCGCTCCGGCCATGGAGCTGGTGCAGAACGAATTGTTCAACCGCCGGATGATCACGCCGGAGCGACGAGTTCATCGGCATCCGCGGTATGCTGACCCGCGCAGGCGCAGCAACACCCGGCACATTACACCGACGCTGGAACCCGGCACCATGAAGCTGGGGGAGAGGATCATTCATGCTGATTAAAATCATTGCGCTGGCCATTGCCGTGATGAACGTGCTGGCCTTTGCCCTGATGGGCATTGACAAGCACCGCGCCAAGGCGGGCAAGTGGCGCATCAAGGAGGCCACGCTGTTCCTGGTCACCGGTCTGTTCGGCGGCCTGGGCGGCACGCTGGGGATGTTCGCCTTCCGCCATAAGACGAAGCATTGGTATTTCAAACTGGGCTTCCCTGCCTTACTGGTGCTGCAAATCATCATTGTCGCTATCGGAATCAAGCTGCTTTGATGTGCATTGCAGGCGAAAGTCGCCGCTTTTTCGAGGAGAGCGCGAGAGGGGGCTTTTTCTCAGAAAAAGCCGCCCTCTCGCACCCTACACACAGGAGGTACTATGGATCTATTCACACAGGATGACGCGCCGCTGGCGGATCGGATGAGGCCGAGGACGCTGGAGGAGTTTATCGGACAGGAGCATTTGGTGGGGAAGGGGAGGCTATTGCGCCGGGCGATCGAGGCGGATCGGCTGACTTCCTCCATCTTCTTTGGGCCGCCCGGGTGCGGCAAGACCACGCTGGCGTCCATCATTGCCAGGGCGACAAAGGCCAACTTTGTGCAGCTGAATGCGGTGACCAGCGGCGTGGCGGACGTGCGTGAGGTGCTGAAGCAGGCGCAGGAGCGCCGCAGCCTGTACGGCCAGCCCACCTACCTGCTGCTGGACGAGTGCCACCGCTGGTCGAAGGCGCAGAGCGACAGCATTCTGCCCGCCATTGAGAAGGGCATTATCCGCTTCATCGGCTCCACCACAGAGAACCCCATGGTGGCCATGACCCCGGCTATCGTGAGCCGGTGCAGGGTGTTTCAGTTCTATCCGCTGCAGGAGAAGGACGTGCTGGTGGCCATGCGCCGCGCCCTGACGGATGCGGAGCGGGGCTACGGCGGGCTGAACATCCAGGCCGAGGAGGACGCCCTGCGGCACATTGCCCGCATCGCCAATGGCGATACCCGCGCCGCGCTGGGCGCCATCGAGCTGGCGGTGCTGACCACCGCTGCGGACGAGGAGGGCGTGATTCACGTTGACCTGGCGGTGGCGGAGGAGAGCATCCAGAAGCCCATGTTGCGCTGCGATGAGAGCCTGTATTACGATATGCTCAGCGCGTTTTGCAAGTCGCTGCGGGGGTCGGACAGCAATGCGGCGCTGGCCTGGTTTGCCCGGCTGAACTACGCGGGGGTGGATCCGCGGCTCATCGTGCGGCGCATCTTGGCGCACGCCAGCGAGGACGTGGGCGTGGCCAATCCCATTGCGCTGTTGCAGGCGGCTGCCGCAGCCACAGCGCTGGAAACCATGGGTATGCCGGAGGCCCGGCTGCCCATTGCCCAGGCCATCATTGCCGTGTGCGAAAGCCCCAAGTCCAACAGCGTGAGCGCTGCGGTGGACGCCGCCATGGCCGATGCGGAGAAGGGCGGCTTCGGCCCGGTGCCGGTGCATCTGCGGGACACCCACTATGCGGGTCATGTGCGCATCGGCAGCGGCGAAGGGTATCTGTACCCCCATGATTTCCCCGGCCATTGGGTGCAGCAGGACTATATGCCCCCGGAGGTCAAGGGAAAACAGTATTATCAGCCCACCGAAATGGGCCATGAAGCAACCATCCTCAAAAACCAGCAGGCGCGAAAGGGGATGAAGAAGTGAAACGAATCAAGCGTGACGTGAATACCAACAAGGCGTTCAAAATGGCTGTGGTGGCCAATGGCTTGCAGGTCGGCTTGATCGTGGTGATCGTAACCTATATGCTGCTGATGCCCAAAACCGTGATGAACCTGCCCATGGCGCGGTACATCCTGGCCATTGCGGCCTGTGTGGTGATATGGGGCGGCGTGGTGGACATCCGCGAGGCTTTTGCCACCCGCAAGCTGATGCGTCAGCTGGACGACATGGACGACACCATCGAGGCCATGACCACCCTGAACAACACCCTGCGCTCCCAGCGGCACGATTTCCTGAACCATTTGCAGGTGGTGTACAGCCTGATGGAGATGGAGGAGTACCAGGAGGCCAATGCCTACATCGAGAAGGTGTACGGCGCCATCACCTCCGTGAGCAAGGTGATGAAAACCGCTAACCCGGCCATCAACGCGCTCTTGCAGGTGAAGCTGGCTGCCTGCGAAAAAGAGGGCATCAAGGTCAAGCTGAACATCCAGTCTGCGTGGAAGGACTTGCCCATCCCCGGCTGGGAAATGTGCAAGGTGCTGTCTAACCTGATCGACAACGCCATCGACGCCCTGGAGGAAGTCACCGACAGGCAGCTGACGGTGACGCTGACCGAAGACCTTCGCTCCTTCCGCTTCAGCGTGAGCAACAACGGCCCCATGATCCCCCTGAAGAGCCAGAAGAGCATCTTCAATGCGGGCATCACCACCAAGGCGGCGGGACATGGCATGGGATTGTTCATTGTGAAGAAGGTGCTGAACGACCGGGGCGGGGATATCACCCTGACCAGCGATGCGGATTGCACCACTTTCTCCGGCTATGTACCCAAGGAGATCACTACCATCAAGTAAAATCGAATCAACCGGCGGCGCAGCTTTGTTGCAAAAGCTGCGCCGCTATTGTGTTTTGGCCATGACATTCCGTAATAAGTTGTCCACACTGTGGATAACTAAACCGACCGCAGCCTGTGGAATGTGCTGGGGAAAAGCGAATTGTGACGAATAGCGGGCGGGTCGGTTTTGCAAAAGGCTTGAAATGCCTGGATTTTCTGCGATATGTTGCAATTCGCCGGGTCGGTTCTTCACAAATTATCCACATGGGAAGCTGATGGATTCAATCATAGTTTTCCACATTATCCACAGGGTTTTCCACAGAACTGTGCAAAACATTTATGAAGAACCGACCGCAAGTCGGGGAAAATCGGGGCAATCTCGCTGAGAAATATGAAGAAGCAACACCAAAAAGACGGAAATAGCAAAGTGCCACCAAAATCAGCCGGCCACAGTGACGGAGCGCAAACTCCTGGAAATGGCTCTGCCATTTCCAGGACACAAAAAGCGGATGGCAGCTACCATCCGCGCAGGTACCGTATTCAGTTGAAAGAAAGGGTAGGGGTTACTCTTCGTCGTCCTCGGCGTTGAGCTTGGTGGAGGCGATCTCGATCAGCTTGGCCTCGAGTGCCTGGTCTTCCACGGGAACGAACTCTTCGACCTCTTCACCGTCCACGGTGGACTGGATCACCTTCATAATGTAGCAGGTGATTTCTTCGGTCTCATCGATGTCTTCGCAGCCGCAGGCGCACTGTTCATCATGCTCATGCTCGTGGTGACATTCTTCGCAGTCGCAATCATCATCGTCGATGCTGTCAGTCAGAATCACGTATTCTTCGCCATTGTAGAAGAAATAGTCAACAACCTGCATCAAAATGGTATTACCTTCGTCGTCAGTCATCTCGATGATGTCCAGGGATTCATTTTCCTCTTCGTACAACGGGGATCACCTCTTTCTTCAATCGCTTTCAGCCGGCAGCCAGGGGCTTGTATCGAAACAGGCTTGCCTGGGATCAAGGGTTACCATCGGTCGTGCGGTTATTCCGTCGGGGGATCGATGGCTGCCGGGGAAGCGGCTCTTTACTCTTTATTCATCTTCCCTTGGTGCATCTTTATTATACACAAGGATGGCTATTTTGGCAATAGTTTTTGCCAAAGTTTTTTATTTGACTTTCACATGCTGCTCTTGTATACTATTAGTTAGGGCGCTTCTTTTGCAGGGGCGCCTTGGTGCCATCGGGGCGCTGGATCACCGTGTTTTTCAGAATGTCCTCCATGTTGGCACGGAAGCCATCGAGGTATTCACGGCGGAGGATGGCCTGTTCCTCGGCCTCGGCCTGGGTGAGACCCACGGTCTTTTTTTTGCGGGCCAGTTCGTTGATGCGGTCGATCTTCTCTCGCTCCATGGGATATTTCCTCCTCTGAAAGGGATGGGTGCAATGGTTGAAGGTAAGTGGTTCCAGCCCGGCGCTGATGCAGCCGAGGCGTTTGCTATCCGTGAAAAGGTGTTTGGCCGCGGCCGGGATGATATGGACAAGGAGTCCTGGAACGTGCTGGTGTGGTTTGCCGGGGAGCCGGCTGCCACGGGCCGCCTGTGGTGGCGGGAAGGCGCCTTCTGGCTGGGGGACATCGCCGTGCTGCCGGAGCTGCGTGGCCGCCGCTTGGGCGACCTGACGCTGCGCCTGTTGCTCTTCAAGGCTGAGACCCATGCGGCGCGGCTGTTGCGGCTGGTCAGCCCCATGGATGTGACGGGCTTCTTTGCCAAGCTGGGCTTCAAGCCCGAGGGCGAGGCGGCCGGGGGTCAGCAGCCCATGCTGCTGCGGGGCGAGGATCTGTGCCTGGACACTTGCAAGGGCTGCAAGAAGGATTGCCCCAACCGGAAGGATTAATGCAGCCTTTCGGCCTTGCGGCGGCTCAGCAGCGCCATAGCGGCGATGAGCGCCATGCACAGGATCATCACAGCGTAGTACACAAGCTTCAGCGAGCCGCGATCCACGCGGAACTCCATGAAGATGCCCATGCCAATACATACGATCGTCACGAGCCACAGCGCAAGCAGGTGGCTCTTTTTCATGCCGCCAAGGCGGTAGAGCCGGGTGGTGAACACTGCAAAGGCCACCACCAGCGCCACCAGCGCCAGCACCTGCTGGATGCGCACAAAATGCACCACCATGTGGCCATCGTTGCGCAGACTCTCTAAAACGACCTGGAAGGCCCCTAGGAGCGTCAGAGATACAAGACAGGTGTCACCCTTCCGAACGCGCCAGCGGCGCTTACAGAGCCAAATAAGCAGGATTGCGAGGACGATCAGCGCGGCGGCTGCCTCGTAGCGGTAAACCGGGTGGACAAGATCGCCATAGCCGTCCTCCACACCCAGGAAATACAGCCACTCGTAGCTGATGGGGCGGCCAAGACCCAGGTGGGTGCCGCCCTCCAGGGCGCGGGTCACAGCCAGGCCAAGGGGAAGGCCGAAGGCCACGGCGTCCATCAGGGAGCCATGGGGCAGGCGGTTCCACTTTTCCGCCAGGAAGCCCGCCAGGAGCAGACCCATCACCGCACCGGCGGCGGAGTAGCCGCCGTCCCAGAAATACAGCGCCAGCACAGGGTTGGACAGGGTGGTGAGGTAATAGGTGCAGTTGGCCAGCACATACACCAGGCGGGACATGAGCCAGCACAGGGGAATGGCCAGCACCGCCAGACGGATGAAGGCACTGTAGGCCAATCCGGTGCGGTGGGCATAGAAGTAGCTGGCGGCAAGGGCCAGCAGCAGCGCGGCAGCCACGCCCAGGCCATAGCCGGTCAGGGGGGCGCCGAAAGAGGTGAACAGGGTCACATCCATGCGTTACTCCTTTGTGGCATCCAGGCCAAAGTCGATGGCGGTGGCGAAGTAGATGATGTCGCTGACGGAGCGCTCGGACTTCACCGTTTTGGTGGAGAAGTTCTCTTCGCCAAAGACCATCAGGGCGCTGTTGCCGCCATCCAGGTTATAGGCCTGCTGGCAGCCCTGATCGTAGAGGAACTGGGCCAGGGTGGCGGTTTTGCAGCCGTAGGACTTCTGCTTGGTGCCATCGGCATTGGTGACGGTCACAGGGCGATCCTTGCCGCCGTCCACCACCACCAGGATGTACTCCAGCGGACCCACCTGGCCGATGCCGCAGCGGGGTTCCAGGCCATTGGGGTTGTAGCGGTAGTCCTTGGGGATCTCCTGCAGCTGGCCATCGATGACCAGGGCAGGGCCGAAGTTGAACACGTTGACCAGGGTATGCTCGTCCATCAGCGCCTTGAGGGTGGCAGCATCGGACTTGGGGATGATGTGGAAATCGCCGTTCTCATCGGTGATGAGCATATCGCGGGTCTTGATGGGCTTTTTGCGGAAGGTCTCGCCCATGCGGACGACGAAGCCGCCTTCCTCGTTGGTGCAGTAGTCGCCGCCGATGGCCACCACGGCATTGTTGTTCTTGGCAATGGTGGAAATGCGGTTGGTCTTTTTGCCGAAGGGGCCAGCCAGGGCGGTGCGCAGCTGGGAGGCATCGGCGATCTTCACGCGAGCCACGTTGAAGTGGGCTTCACCCACCCACACGCGCTCCATGGTCACAGAGATGCTGGGATCCTCGTAGGTGGTCGCGGTGAAGTTGGCGGGATCGGCCACATGGCCGGGGGTGTTGATGTCGATGGGCAGGGAAGGGAAGGCGATCTCCGCCGCGGCAAAGCAGGGCAGGAGCATCGCGCACAGAAGGATCGCGGCAAGCTTGCGCATATCAGTACCTCCAACTATCATTCGAAAAGGAAAGCGTATTCGTCGTCTTCATCGGCGGGGCCGGCGTTCATGTAGGATTCCTGGGCTTCCTGCTTCAGGTCGGGGGAGGGGATCGCCACGGCGAAGCCCACCAGCAGCACCGCGGCCAGCAGCGTCAGCAGCAGGTTCTTGATCTTATCACTCATGGCTGTCCTCCTGGCGGAACACCCAGCGGTTCTGCACCCGGTAGCTCACCAGATACAGCAGCGCATCCACCACCAGCTTCACAATGGAGGCCAGCGCGGGGGCAAAGTGGAGCAGCTTCACGATCAGTTCAACGCCCACGGCGGAGGCCAGCAGCAGGCACACCGCCAGGATCACATAGCGGATGAAGGTCTGCTTGTCGCCCTTGGACTTGAACACGAAATTCTTGTTCAGCAGGAAATTGCAGGGCGCGGAAATGAGGCGGGCGATCACCGTGCTGAGGATCTCGCGGCCGGAACCCATGCCCGCCAGGATGAAATTCTCCAGGATGGCGAACACGCCGTTATCGATCAGGAAGGAAATGATGGACGCGCCCATGAACAGGATGAAGCTGCCCAGGATCACCTTGTAGATGCGATAGCTGTCCCGGATGGGGTGGAAGTGGGTGCCAGCGTTCTCATTCTCGTAAATGGTCTCGATGGTGATGGGTACCATGGGGATATTGGCGCGGGCGCAGGCGATGAGGACGTTCATTTCGTACTCAAAGCGGTCGCCCTTCACCTGCTGCATGAAGCCCAGCCGCCGGAAGGGGAAGGCGCGCAGGCCGGTCTGGGTATCGGGCAGCCATTGCCCATAGAGCAGCTTGAACACCGCGCTGGTGATCTTGTTGCCGAAGCGGGACTTGGGTGGCACGTTCTCCAGGTTGAAGTCGCGGCTGCCCAGGTACAATTCGTCCTTGCCCTCGGCCAGGGCTTCGGCCAGCTGCCAGCAGTCGTCCACGGTGTGCTGGCCATCGGCATCGGCGGTGATCACGCCGCTGGCATCGGGCATGGCCTGCTGGATGTGGGCATAGCCGGTCTTCAGCGCCACGCCCTTGCCCTTGTTCACCTCATGGTGCAGCACGGTAACGCCCTCCATGGCGTCCAGGCGGCTGAAGATGTCCTGATACTTTTCGCTGGAGCCGTCGTCCACGATCACGAAGCGGGAAAAGCCCTTGTCCATCAGGGCGCGGACGTACACGGGCAGACGCTCGTCCGGCTCCAGGGAAGGGATGAGGATCACGGCGTTGGTGGGTTCAAGCTTCATGGGTACAGTTCCTTTCGTGTCAATTGCTGATATAGGTATCCAGATAGTCCTCCATCAGGGCGGTGAGATCCTGTCCCGCCGCCTGGGAGAGCAGCTGCGTCAGCTGCGGGCGGGTGGCAAGGCCGAAGCGGAAGTCCTGCACGTATTGCTGCAGGGCGGCGTCCAGCTGATCCTTGCCCATCAGGTTCTCCAGCGCCATCCACAGCGCTGCGCCCCGGCGGTACACCACCTGGGAATACTCGGTCAGATCCTGGAAATAATCGATGGGGCTGCCCGGCGTCACGCCCCGGGGAATGGTGATGCGCATGGCCGTTTCAATGCGGTCAAAGGCGGTGTTTGCCCGGGTGGAAGCGCCGTAGTAGCGGCCGATGTAGTCCATCAGCGCATACTCGCACAGGGATTCGTCCTGCCAGGCCAGGTGGTAGCTGTCGCTGCCCACCATGGCGTACCACCATTGGTGCGCCACCTCATGGGCGACGGTGATCTCCAGGGCATCCCTCTGGGCGGCGATCACCTCCGCGCCGATCATCACCATGCGGGGATACTCCATGCCGCCATAGGGGAAGGAGACCTCCGCAAGGGTCAGGGTGGGGTAGACATAGTAGCCGTAGTGGGTTTCATAGCAGGCGAGGGCCTGACGGGCGAACTTCACCATGCGCTGGGCGACGGCTTTGTCCCGGGCATGGGCGACCACCAGCACATCATCCGCCATAGCGGCAGAGGTGGCGAACTGGTCGCTGATCACCAGGGCAAAGTCCCGCACGGCCTGGGCCTGCAGGGTGTAGACATTCGCATCCGCTACACGGACAGGCTCGGCATAGCCGGTGGAGGCCACGGTGTAACCCTGGGGCAGGGTGAGGCGAACCGTCCAGTTGGCGCATTCCGTGAGGAAGGGATCGCCGATGGACACATAGCCTTCCGTGCGCCATGCGCCATCCTGCCACACGGCCAGGGTGGGGAACACATTCCCCAGGGCGAAGATGCCCTCCTGCACGCCGAAGCGGCTTCCGCAGTCCGGGATGTTCACATGGTAGGTCAGCGTGACGGTGATCTCCCCATCCGCTGCCCATTTGGCAGGCAGGGTGAGGACAGTCTTGGCGTCGTCCTCCCAGGTGTGCTGAACCCTTTCGCCATTGACCATGGCGCTGTCCAGGATCAGCCCGCCGGTGGAGAACTGCTGGCCGTAGCTGGCGGCGAAAAGCTCGTCGTTGGCCACGGGGGAGGTAGCCTCGCTGAGATATGCGCCGGAGTAGCTGCGCAGGGTCACATGATCCAGCGCCTGGCCGGAGGGATTGCGCAGCGCCATCACCTGGGTGGCGGTGAGCTGCTTGCTCTCCGGGTCGAACACGGCGTCGATGGTGATGCTGTCCAGACCCTGGGCGGCATCAAGCACGGCTTCCTTGGTGGGCGGGAGGAAAACAGTCTGCGTTGGATGCGCCGTGAAGTGCCAGGCCAGCGCCACGCAGGCCACCAGGCACACGACGATCAGCGCGGCATAGCGCCACGCCCTGCGGTTTTCCTGGGGAGAAAGTCGTTCTCTCATAGATCGCTCCTTTCGCGCCACCAATAATAAACCACCATACATTATACTACATCTAACGCAGAAAAACAATGCTTCCTTCCCGGCTTATTCCCGGCAAAGCTCTGCCAGCCTGGCGCGGGTCTCGCTGATCAGCGCATTGGTGGCCAGTATCACCTGGCAGCCCCGCACCCCGGCGCTGACGCTGATGCGCTCCAGCGTTTCCGCAGCGCTGTCCAGATAGGTGGGGAAGAGCTTCTTCATGCCGATGGGGCTGCAGCCGCCCCGCAGGTAGCCGGTGAGGGGCAACAGATCCTTCTGGGGCAGCATGGCCACGCTCTTGTTGCCGCTGGCGCGGGCCACGGCCTTCAGGTCCAGCTCCTTTTCCACGGGGATCACGCACACCAGGTGGCTCTGCTTGTCGCCGGTAAGCACCAGGGTCTTGTAGATCATGCTGGCATCCAGTCCGGTCTTGCCGGCCACCAGCTTGCCGTCGAAGTTATCGTCCTCCACGGCGTATTCGCGGGTCTCATAGGGGATCTTGCGGGCGTCCAGGTGACGCAGCACATTGGTTTTCACGGCCTTGGCCATGGGTAGATCACATCCTTGCGTGTGGAATGAAAACATTATACAGGAGCGACGCGGCGGGCGCAAGGAATAAAAATCCCGGCGATTGATGAAGATAGAAAATTGACAGGGAATGCAAAGCGTTGTACAATATTCAGGTATGGTATGACGCAAATAAGGAGGCACTTGAGATGGGCGATACCCGCAATCTGGAAGAGCAGCGCCGGGAAAAAGACGGCATTGTATATTTTGATCGTGGCCGACGGACCGGCAAGGACGGCAAGCAGTATGACCGCTTTGCCATTCAGACCCACTTTGTGGAGGTGGGCGAGGACGCCTCTGCCCTGGTGGAGAAGTATGTCCGTCCCCTGTATCAGGAGGGTGATTGCGTGGCCATCACCGCCAAGGTCATGGCCATGTGTACCGGCAATGTGAAGAAGATGGAGGACATGAAGCTGGGCTTCTTTGCCAAGCTGATGGCGCGCTTTGCGGGCATCAACTCCACCGGCGTTGGTATGCACGAACCCTACAAGCTCCAGCTGGTCATCGACATGGTGGGTCTGCCCCGGGTGCTGCTGGCGGCCTTTGTGTCCGCTGTGACCCGCCCCTTCGGCATCAAGGGCCTGTTCTACAAGATCTGCGGCCACGGCGTGGCGGGCATCGACGGCTTCTATTTCCGTTCCAGCTTCGAGCGCTATAAGACCCTGGCGCTGATCAACCCGGAGAACCCCGTCGAGCTGTCCAACGAGATGGCCAAGAACACCGGTATGCCCGTGGTGATCATGGATGCCAACGACATCGACCAGAACCAGCTGGGCAAGTGCGACAGCTTCCCCCTGACGGACGATGAGATCCAGGACGCCCTGAAGGACAACCCCTGCGGCCAGGGCGACGAGCTGACGCCCCTGATCCTCATTCGCCCCGTGAAGTGAGGTCAGCTGTGCGAAAGATGATGAGAGCAGCCCTTGCGCTGCTGGTGGCCCTGACTCTTTTGTTCGGAACCTCCATAGCCGAGGAAAAGCCCCTGCTGGAGGTGCATCAGCTGAATGTGGGCTGCGCCAACTGCTATTTGATCAAGTACGGCGAGACCTCCTTTATGATTGACTGCGGCATCGACCAGGAGATCACCGCGCCCCTGGTGGATGAATACCTGGCGGCGGCGGATATTGGCAAGCTGGACGCCTGCATCATCACCCACTATCATCGTGATCACATTCGCAACATGAATCGGGTGCTGGCGGGCTTCGGCGACGAGAACACCGTGGTCTACGGCCCCTCCAAGGGCTTTTACAACAACGATTATTTGCCCTTTGCCGCGGGCTATTACCGCCAGATGGTGAATTATGACCAGCTGCAATTGGGGGATGTGCATCTCACTTGCGTTGGCCCCACCGACACCAAGGGCGGCGGCAATATCAACAAGGATTCGCTGAACATACTGCTGACCTACGGCAGCCACCGTTTCCTGTTCACCGGCGACTATGTGCGCAGCGTGGATGTGATGGAGCAGCACGAGGAATTGCTGCGGGATGTGGATGTGATGCAGTTCCCTCACCACGGCCTGGAACCCTTCTGCGTGGACGGCTGGGCGCTGGAGCGGATCAACCCCAAGACCATCATTGTTCCCGGCGGGTTTGGCGGCAACGTGGAAAAGCTGCTTCGCCAGCGGAAGATGGGCGACACCCAGGTGCTGGACACCACCAAGGGGAATCTGGTGTTCCTTTCTGACGGCGCGCAGATGGAGATCTACACCTATGTGCAGCCGGGACAGTTTGCACAGTAATGCATAAGAAAAAGCGAGGCAAAAGCCTCGCTTTTTCTTATGCCAACAATCTTTTCAGCAGCACGGTCATTTCCTCTGCGGAATCAGCCCGGTAGTCGGCCTGGGCGTATTCCGCCTCGTTGCCGAAGCCGTAGCAGGCGGCCACGGTGGGGATGCCGTTGGCCTTGCCGGCGGTGATGTCCCCCAGGCGGTCGCCCACCATGACGCATTTCTCCGGCTGGAGATCAGCAATGAGCAGCCCCAACGCCTCGGCCTTGTTTTTGCCGGGGATGTGGGCCTGCACCCGGGTGAACACGTCCTCCACCTGCATCACGCGGGTAGAAAGCTCCAGGTATTCCTGCAGGCCGTTGCTCACAATGGCCAGGTCGGCAAAGGTTCGCAGCTCCTCCAGCATCTCACGGATGCCGGGGAAGAAGCGCTGCACCGTGGGTACCAGCTCCATCTCGGCCTCCTTGCGCAGGCGGAGGAATTCCTCGCCCCGCTCCGGGGGCAGGCCCAGCACCGCAACGGATTCCTCGTAGGTGGGGCCGTTGCACTCCATCAGCTTGCTGTCGGGCAGGGCGGGCAGCCCCATGCGCTGGAGTGCCAGGCTGATCTCCCCGATGCACAGGGGCATACTGTCGGCAATGGTGCCGTCCCAGTCAAAGAAGATCACAGGTCGTTTCATGCGTTAGCCTCTTTTCAGCACCATTCGCTTGGTGAAATAGTTCCAGATCATCACCAGCAGGGTGGAGATGACCTTGGCGATCATGTAGTGGATGCCCAGCACGATGTTCATCAGCCACATAAAGACCTCGTTCAGCACAAAGCCCATGCCGCTGGTGATAAGGAACGTGGCCTTCACGCCCGCGCCGCCGTCCTTGGCGCCGGTGAACACCCACTTGACGCACAGCACATAGTTCACCGCCACGGAGATCAGAAAGGCGATGGCCGTGGCGAGAAGCACCGGCACGTGCAGCAGTTCCACCAGCAGGGTGAGACACAGAAATTCCACCACAAAGCACACGCCGCCGGTGAAGGCGAAGCGGAAGATCTCCGCCAGCTGGGGGTGGGTGGCGAGAAGGGACTTGATTTTGGCGATCAGTTGATTCATGGATGCTCCTTTATTTGGCTTCCGTCAGCTTCACATTTTCCTCTCCCAGGAAAGTTCGCAGCCGCTTGAGGCAGTCCTCGGTGGCGTCGCACCAGTTCAGGCGGGGCGCCAGCAGGGTGATCTTTTCCTCCGGGATGTGCAGATACACCGGCACGCTGCCGGGGTGGAGGGACAAAAGGGTGGTGACCCGATCCATCATGGGGCGCTCCAGCTTGATGAACAGCTTGCGCTTGGCCTGCTGGGCAGCCTGGGCGTCGGTGAGCTGGGGCGCGGGCTGGCGGTGGGGCTGGGGGGCTGCCTTGGGGGCGGGACGCTCGGCAGGCTGGCTCTTCCACTCTTCCAGGGGAACCACACGATCCACCAGCAGCTTGGGGGATTCTTCCTCCCGGATGGACAGCTTGCCGCACAGCACCACCAGGTCGTCGGCGGCCATCATGCCCTGATAGCGCTCGTACACCTTGGGGAACACCAGGCACTCGATCTGCCCGGTGAGGTCTTCCAGGGTCACAAAGCCCATGTAAGCGCCCTTCTTGGTGGCCTTGCCCTTCACTTCGGTGAGAATGCCGCCCATGTCCACGGCCCGGCCGTCCAGCAGCATACCGCCGTCCTCCCGCTCTTCCAGACCCTCCAGATCGGCGGTGGAGAAGGGCAGCTCGGCCAGGATGTCCCGGTAATCGTCCAGGGGATGGCCGGTGATGTACACGCCGGAGACCTCTTTCTCCATGGCCAGGCGGGTGCGCAGGGGGAAGTCCGGCAGGTTGGGCATGGCGCGGTGTTCCTCAAAGATAGGTTCCTCGCCGCCAAAGGCCATGTCGAACAGGCTCAGCTGGCCGTCCACATTCTGCTTGCGCTGGCTGATGTTGGCGTCCATGGCGGACTCGAACACCGCCAGCATCTGGGGACGCAGGGCGCCGGTGGAGTCGAAGGCTCCTGCGCGGATCAGGTTTTCCACGGCGCGCTTGTTGCATACGCTGGGATCAATGCGGCGGCAGAAGTCGAAGATGTCCTTATACGCGCCCTTGGCGTCCCGCTCGGCCATGATGGCCTGCACAGCGCCCTGGCCCACGGTCTTCACCGCGCCCAGGCCAAAGCGGATGCGCTGCTGGCCATCGGCGGTCTTCTGCACGGTGAACTTCCAGCCGGAGTGGTTCACGTCCGGGGGAAGGATGTCGATGCCCTTGGCGCGGCAGTGCTGGATGTATCCGGCGATCTTGCCCGGGTTGCCGTACACGCTGTTCAGCATGGCTGCCATGAAGGGGGCGGGGTGATAACGCTTCAGCCAGGCGGTCTGGGCAGCGACCACCGCATAGGCCGCGGCGTGGGATTTGTTGAAGGCGTAGGAGGCGAAGGAGATCATCTCGTCGTAGATCTGGTTGGCCACGTCCTCCGGCACGCCGTTGCGGATGCAGCCTTCGATCTCGATGCTGCCATCTTCGGCAGTCTTGCCGTAAACGAAATATTCCCGCTCCTGCTCCATGACCTTGTGCTTCTTCTTGGCCATGGCGCGGCGCACCAGGTCACTTCGGCCATAGGAATAACCAGCCAGGTCGCGGACGATTTGCATCACCTGCTCCTGATACACCATGCAGCCGTAGGTCACGTCCAGGATGGGACGGAGCTTTTCGGTCTCGTAATGCACGGAGGCGGGGTTCTGCTTGCCCTCGATGTAGCGGGGGATGGAATCCATGGGGCCGGGACGATACAGGGAAATGGCGGCGATGATGTCCTCGAAGCAGGCGGGCTTCATGCTGGTGAGGAAGCTGGTCATGCCAGAGCCTTCCAGCTGGAATATGCCGTTGGTATCACCGGCGGAGATCATCTCATATACGGTCGGGTCGTCCAGGGGGATGTCCTCCGGCTTCATGTCGATGCCCTGGACACGGAGCATATCCAGCGTGTCGCGGATCACAGTCAGGGTGCGCAGGCCCAGGAAGTCCATCTTCAAAAGGCCCAGACGCTCGATGGTACCCATGGGGTACTGGGTGGTGACCACTTCATCGTTGCGCTGCAGGGGAACGTATTCCATCACGGGCTTGCCGGTGATCAGCACACCGGCGGCGTGGGTGGAGGCGTGGCGGGGCATACCCTCCAGGGTCATGGCGGTATCGATGAGCCGCTTGACCTGATCCTGCTCCTCGTACATGCTTTTCAGCATGGGGGAGAGCTTCAGCGCCTTTTCCAGGGTCATGCCCAGGTCGAAGGGAATGGCCTTGGCCACCGCATCCGTGTCCTGATAGCTCATGCCCAGCACGCGGCCAACATCGCGCACCACGCCCTTGGCGGCCATGGTGCCGAAGGTGATGATCTGGCTCACATGATCCGCGCCATACTTGCGCGCCACATAGTCAATGACCTCCTGGCGGCGCTCGTAGCAGAAGTCCACGTCGATATCCGGCATGGTGACGCGCTCCGGGTTGAGGAATCGCTCGAACAGGAGCTGGTATTTCAGGGGATCCAGCATGGTGATGCCCAGGGAATAGGCCACGATGGAGCCAGCGCCGCTGCCACGGCCGGGACCCACCATGATGCCGTTCTGCTTGGCGTAGTGGATGAAATCCCATACGATGAGGAAGTAGTCCACATAGCCCATGCCAGCGATCACGTTCAGCTCGTATTGCAGGCGGGTATAGGGTTCGTCGCCCTCCTTGGCATCGGGATAGAGCCGCGCCATGCCCTCGTGGCACAGGCGGGTGAGCATGGACAGCGCCGTTTCGCCCTCCGGCACCGGGTATTGGGGCAGGCGGGTGACGCCGAACTCGAACTCCACATTGCAGCGGTCGGCGATCTCCTGGGTACGGTCGATGGCATCGGGGCAGGCGCGGAACAGGGCGCGCATTTCCTCCTCGCTCTTCACATAGAGCTGGGTGGTCTCCATGCGCATACGGGCATCGTCGTCCAGGGTTTTGCCGGTCTGGATGCACATCAGCACTTCCTGGGCATCGGCGTCCTTTTCCTCCAGGTAGTGGCAGTCGTTGGTGGCCACCAGGGGAACGTCCATCTCACGGGCCAGCTGGATCAATTTGGGCAGGACGAGCTTTTCCTCCCGGATGCCGTGATCCATGATCTCGATATAGAAATTCTTCTCCCCGAAGATCTCCTGCATTTCCCGCACATAGGCGCGGGCGGAGTCCCACTGGTCGCCCAGGAGCAGCTTGGGCAGGTCGCCGGACAGGCAGGCGGAAAGGCAGATCAGGCCCTCGTGGTGCTGCCGGATCAGGTCATAGTCGATGCGGGGACGATAGTAATAGCCGGTGAGGAAGCCCTCGGAGATGAGGTACATCAGGTTTTGATAGCCGGTGTTGTTTTCGCACAGGAGGATCAGGTGGCTGTATTCGCGGTTGATGGTGCTTTTGTCCCGCCGGTCGCGGCTCACATAGGCCTCGCAGCCGATGATGGGCTTCAGCCCTGCATCCTTCATGGCGGAATAGAAGTCGATGACGCCATACATCACGCCATGGTCGGTAATGGCGCAGCTGTCCATGCCCAGCGCCTTCACGCGCTGAACCAGCCGGGGAATGCGGCACGCGCCGTCCAGCAGGCTGTATTCCGTGTGCAGATGCAGATGCGTAAAGCTCATGGCGTCCTCCGTAGCGATAATACTTCAAAATACATTATAGCATAAGAGAACCGGATGGGAAAGCGTTTTTTCGATGCCTGCTGGCTTGCCAAACCCGTGAATTTGTGTTATGATACCACCGTTGCCCGTGGAGGTGTATCGAAGTGGTCATAACGGGACTGACTCGAAACCACCTTGATCAAATGGAAGGCTCTTGCCCCGTAACCCTTGATTTTACTAACCTTTTCAGCAACCCGGGATTCATGCATTCCCTTTTTGCTCTCCAGTTTGCTCTCCAACTGTAGGAGGCGTTTTCTGGAGAATTTTGATGGAGACGTATCGAAGCGGTCATAACGATCTCGACTCGAAATCGAGCAAGCCCTTTACCGGGCCCGTGGGTTCGAATCCCACCGTCTCCGCCACACGCCTTGCAGCACAACGGCTGCAAGGCTTTTTCGTTGTGAAAAGGTGTGTTATAGGCAAGATGATTAGCTCCCCATTCCCAAGCCAGCGAGCATTGCTTCGGCAGAGGAAACCTTGGACTGGTAATCCAAGTGGGCGTAGATGTTTGCAGTGGTAGAGAAGTCGCTGTGTCCAAGCCATTCCTGGATCTGCTTCATCGGCACACCATTCGCCAGCAGAAGTGAAGCACAGCTGTGACGAAGATCATGCAGGCGAATATCACGCAGGCCAGCCTTCTTCAGCATTCGCTTGAAGCCAGCGGAAAGCGTATTCGGCTTCAAACGCTGTCCCATTTCGTTGACACAGATATAGTCAAGATACTGTGTGCAATAGGAGCGGCCACAGAGCTTGCGGTAACGCTGCTGTTCGGCCTTCTTCCGCAGAAGAAGCTCACGGAAGTCAGGAACCAGAGGAAGCGTTCTCAAACTCGATTTTGTCTTGGTGGTATCGCCAACAACCTCGACATGCTTACCATCCAGGTTACAGGCCGTAACGGTATGACGGATGGTGATCGTAGCTGATGTGCTGCTTCACGATCTCACAGAGCTGTGCGACAGGTACTCCTGACCACCCCTTCTCCTGCCCTCTGATTGATTGATATGGATTTGATACCTCCGTACTTGATGGATACGTTTTTTTTTCTTTTTTCTTTTTTTGATCGGTGTTTGATCTATGTTTATTTATTTCTCTTGCACCGGTCAACGCAGAAGGAGTCAACATTGAGTCAGCCGCCGTTGCCGTACCCTGTGGATGGTCATCCTCAGTTGAATCTTCCGAGGGTGATTTTTCCGGTTCGGAAGATTCCACCGTGGCAGTTTCCGCCATATGGGGTTCCAGCGGTTTTTCGTGGATTACATACTTCATCGTGGTGTACTTGCCATTGGATTTGCGGCTGCGCTCCCGATGAAGATAGCCAGCCCGTTCCAGCTCCTTGACACCTTCGCGGATGGCGTCAATGCCCTCTACGCAGATGTGGGAAAGCCCACGCAGGGAATACTCCCAATCGTCGGGCAGAGAACGGATGACACAGAACAAACCTTTCGCTTTCAGCGACAGGTCGGGATCGCGGAGGGGGATGTTGCTGATGACGGTGAATGAATCCCGCCGTTTACGAGAACCCATAAAAATACCTTCCTTTCCTTGAATTTACCGGGTTTGCTGCGCTTGACGCTGTTTCTGACGCCACACCCGCTCCAACACTCGCATGATGTAGTCGGTGATCTGCTGGGAATCATAGCCTTTCGGACAGAATCTGGCTGCTTCCTTGATGGGAATCACAACCTTGTCGGTATCGACTTTCTTTTCCTCGCTCATGATCGCCCGCATGACGTCTATGGAAAGAGCGCCTTCCTGGCTGAATTTCTTCAGCCGCAACGCCTGAGAGTGGGATGGCACGGCCTGTTCGCTCTCCATCGCATCCAGAAGCAGAACCTGTTCTTCCTGCGTCAGGTAGGAAAGCTCAACCGCTGGTGTGACGCCGATTTCCTTGTTATCCACCTTCGTCATCAGCTCTGGGATCAGCTCTGTCAGACGGATGAAACGGCGTACCTGGTCGCGGCTCATGCCAGCTTCATCGGCAACTTTCTCGGCGGACAACTTCTGTGCATTTTGCACAGAAGTTAAATCGGAACGGGAACCTTGCCGTTTTATGGCGTCCAGCTTCATTTTCAGGGCGTATGCCCGCTCGCTGGGGAGCAGGGTTTCACGCTGAATGTTGCTGTCCACCATGATGATGGTAGCGGCGTCATCGTCCAGATCACGGACGATCACCGGCATGGTTTCAAGCCCCAGCAGCTGACAGGCGAAATGGCGACGATGCCCGGATACCAGTTCGTAGCCGCCGTCCTCCCGTGGGCGGGCAATGGCCGGGACAAGCACACCGTATTCCCTGATGCTTTCGGCTGTGTCCTGCATCTTATCGTCGTTGACCACCCGGAAGGGGTGATTTACGAAGGGATGAAGATCGGTCAGGGGGATTTGCTCCACCTTTTCCCGTTCCGTGTCAGATGTGAACAGCTCATCGACTGAGGCCAGCTTGACGTGTCGCGCGCTGCTTTTCAATCTGCATCACCTCCTGCGTCAGGGCGCGGTAAGCGGTCGCAACCTTGCCTTTGGGGTCATGTGTGAAGATGCTTTTGCCTTCTGCGCTGATCTCTGCCGCACGGACAGAATGGGGAATCTCGGTGTCAAACACCTTGAGCTTCCTGCCGTAGCTCTCACGCATCAGGGAAGCAATCTCGCGGGCGTATACGGTGCGATTGTCCATCATCGTCAGCAGGATGCCGTCAATTTTCAGCTTCGGGTTGATGTCACGCCGAACCTGATCAATGGACTTCGCCAGTTCTTCCAGTCCTCGCGCCGATAAATAATGCGGCTGGACAGGTATCAGGACCCGATCAGCCGCAGTCAGGGAATTTATCGTCAGGAGAGCCAGCGAGGGCATACAGTCCAGCAGAATGTGGTCATACTGCTTTTTCAGGGGTTTGAGCACCTTGCGGAGAACAGTTTCGCGGCTCATTGCACTGATCAGCCGCAGCTCCATGCTGGCAAGGTCAATGCTGGCAGGAAGCAGGTCGATGCCCTCGGGGTGATGCAGAATCCCTTCACCAGGGGGCATTGCCTCGTCGTTGAGAGCCTTCACCATATAAGTGGAGAGCGTGGTGGGAAGCTGGTCAGGCTGAGCGTAGCCAAGGCTGATCGTCAGGCTGGCCTGCGGATCGCAGTCAACCAGCAGCACTTTCTTGCCTTCCTGGGCAAGACCAATTCCCAGATTGGCTGCGGTGGTGGTTTTACCAACGCCGCCCTTCTGATTGGCTATTGCGATGACAGACGCATTCACTCTGATTCACCTCCCTCAAAACGCCGGGGGCAACAATCACCACCCGCAACGGCTGGGTGCGCAGGGTCGATACCTCATCGACGGAGTAGGGGCAGTAGCGATACACGCAGGTCTGAACGGGGTCAAACGGTCGATGCAGCCGACATGACCGGCACTCAGGAAGAATGCCGTCTGCGCCGCTGTCATACTGATCGTTCTCCGGTTCCTCCATCAGGAGCCTCATTGCGTCAAAACCGCCTCGGATTGCCATGGGAATCATTCCTTTCTGTTACGGATTTTGAGCAGCAAAAGCAGCCCCCGCTATGCAGTACGCATAACGGGGGACTGGAATGGAAATGTTCAGTTATCTTGCAAAGAAGTATCCATCTGCTTGAACGTAATGAGAATGTGCTGCTTGGCTGTTTCGTTGATGGCGAAGCAGCGGTCGGCAGTAAGGTATTGGAGCAGGATTTCCTTGGGAATCAGGTATGCCCGTCTGATCAGAAAATGCTCAATCTTGTTCTTGCTGCACCACCTGACGATGGTTTCACGATGATAACCCGTCAGATTTGCCACATCAGGAACAGTCATGACGTCGGGGTACTGTTCAATCAGACAGCGCAGAGCCTTAACCAGCCTTGCACACATGACAGGAGTGTGGTTGCGCGGTTTGTTTTCTCTGATGCCATTAGGTTTGTACCAGCCGAGGGGAGCCAAGTATGCGTGAGGGTCGCTTTGACGCTTTTTCAGAAATTCGATCACATCCACAGTGCGTATGGTATACCGCCGTGTCTTCTTGCCAGTATCAACGCATGGGATCACACCGTTCATCAGGTAATGCTGGGCAGTTTTCTTTGAGACGCCACAGATCTTGTACAGTTGTTCTTTCGTTATGGTTTCAGGGTAGGCTTCAAGGATCTTCTGGAAGTCGTGTTCACTGTATTGCATGCTATCACCCATCTTGAAGTAATCGGTAACAGCAGGTGGATGACCATGCTACATGAACTCATTTTGCTCTCCAGTTTGCTCTCCAATTTGCTCTCCAAATCGCATTTTGCTCTCCATTTGCTCTCCAAATCACAGGTTTTTGGACCGATTTTCGCACGGTTCGAATTGCCTGTAATTTCAATGGTTTGAACCACTTTGGAGGCCAGAACAACGGTAAATCCAAGAGGTCTGGAAATCCGTTGATCTTCTTCCAACTTCCACTAACTTCCGTGAGGTGCGGTGAAAGGTTAATGACTCGAAATCAGTTGAGGGGCAACTCTCCGTGGGTTCGAATCCCACCGCCTCCGCCAGAAAAAGGCATCGACTTTGTCGATGCCTTTTTCAATGAAATTCGCCTTGCGGCGAGTGAAATAGCGTTGCTATGAAATACGCTGCGCGTATGAAATATTTGCTTCGCAAATGTTAAAAGGCGAATTTTATTTCACTTTCTGCGTTAGCAGAAAATATCATAATCCGCAAGGATTATTTTTATATTGCGTAGCAATATTTCATCCAATATGTTATCATGTTTACAGAGGTGAGTTGTTTGAAAGAAAATAAACTTGCGGATTTATCGATGGACTTTTCTGTGAAGGTCTTAAAACTTTGTGAAAATATAAAAGGACATTACTCTCTTGTTAATCAATTAGAACGTTCTGCGACAAGCATTGGCGCCAATATCCACGAAGCAAATTATGCTCACGGGAAAGCTGATTTTATTGCTAAGCTTCAAATATCGCTAAAAGAGTGCTACGAAACAGAATATTGGCTTGAGTTATTTGTGAAGGCTGAGTTAGTCGATAGGGAGATCGCAAAAAATATATATAATCAATGTGGCACAATTCGCAGAATTTTGATTGCTTCAATAAACACAGCAAAGGAAAACAGCAAGTGATTTCACACGAAAGAAGAAAAACCGCAACGCAAGTTGCGGCTTTTCTTTTTGTATTATTTGCATTTATGCCTGGACAGTCTTTTTGCTCTTGCGCCTCTGCGCCATAAACGCAGGCAGCGCGGCCTGTCCCTCCGGGGTCACGGGGCGCACCCAGCGGCCGGAGTACATGTGCCGCTGCATCAGGATGAAACGGATGGGTTCGTCGATGTAGCAGCAGGCGAAGATCACCAGGAAGGGCGCCTTGAGCCACAGGCCGGTGATGCACACGCAGGGCAACACCAGCAGGTACATGAACAGGATCTCCAGCACGGTGCCGGTGGTGGCATCGCCAGCGGAGCGGTAGGTGTCGTTTTGCACCCAGTTGCACATGCGGATCACCGCGGCCACGCAGTAGATCAGCAGCATACCGAAGCCGATGCGGAAGGACTCGCCGGAGAGGCTCATGATGGTCAGCAGGGGCTGATGCACCGCGATCAGCGTGACGCACACCGTGAAGATGCAGCCCGCACACAGGAAGACCAGCCGCTTGGCACGCTGATAGGCCGTGTCCAGCTCGCCTGCGCCCACGCAGGTACCCACCAGCACCGAGGATGCATTGGAGAATCCGGCGAAGAAGCCGATCACCAGGCCCTCCAGCGTGCGGAACACCGCCGTGGCGGCAATGGCCTGCTCGCTCTGGCGGCCAAGCACCATGTTGATGACCATGTTGGCCACGCCCAGGAAAACCTCGTTGCAGATGATGGGGAAGCAGCGCAGCAGGTAGAGCTTCAGGGCAGCCTTTGTCCAGCGGAAGTGCTGGCGGAAGTGGAACAGGTAGGGGAACTTCTGCACCCGCGCCAGCAGGACGATCACCGACGCATTCACAAAGGCGGCGCACACCGTGGCCAGCGCTGCACCCTGCACGCCCAGGGCGGGGAAGCCCAGGTTGCCGTGGATCAGCACCCAGTTCAGCACCAGGTTGGTGAACACGGAGGCGATGGCGGCATAGAAGGGGATGCGCACCCGCTCGGTGGAGCGCAGGAGCGAACTCATGGCCATAGAGAGGATCTGCAAGGGATAGGCAAAGCCCACCACCCGCAGATACTTCACGCCAATGGCCTGAATGCTGGTTTTATCGGTGTACACCTGCATGACCCACTCCGGGCAGAGGAGCGCCAGGCAGGCAAAGAGCAGCGCCACCAGCATCATGAAGGAGAGGGTGATGCCATAGGAACGGTCGATGCCGTCGTCGTCCTTGGCGCCGTAATACTGGGAAAAGAACAGCATACCGCCGCCCACAAAGCCCCAATAGCCGCTGAACATCAGCGAGGTGAACTGGGCGCACAGGCCCACCGCGCCCACAGAGGTCTCGCCCAGGGGTGCGATCATCATGGTATCCACCATGCTGCCGGTGGTGGTCAGCAGGTTTTGCAGCGCCACGGGAATGGCGATCACGGCCAGACGCTTGAGGAAATCCCGCCAGGGGAAGTGTGCAGAGTGCTGCATGGGGAGGCATCGTCCTTTCGGTGTCAATGGGGACAAGTATAGCACAAACTTCGCCGGGAAGCCATAGACGGAGCAAAAAAGATGATGTATAATATCGCAAAGGGAAAAACAGGAAAGGGGCCACTTCTGTGCGAAAATGCTTTATTTTGCTGCTGATGCTGCTGATCCCCATCACATTTGCCGGAGCGGAGGAGGAAATGACCATGATAGCACCTTCCGAATTACAGGAGACCGAAGGCTTTCCAGAGCTGATGCGCTTCCAGAACGGTGAGCTTGTTGAGACCCCGGAGGATTGGGCCAAGCGCCGGGAAGAGCTGCTGGCGCTGTATTCCCACTATATGTACGGTCATATGCCGGACAAGGCCGGGGAGACCCTGACCTACGCCCTGGAAACCGAGCCGGTGACCGGCAGCACGCTGCTGAAGATCACCGTGGAGGCCAATGGCAAGGTGGCTACCTTTTCCGTGCTGGTGACCCTGCCGGAGACGGAGGCGCCTGCGGGCGGCTACCCCTTTTTCCTGGAATACCAGCCCTGGCATTATCAGAGCTGGTTCACCAAGGAGTGGGTCACGGAGGTCTCCGCCAACTGCCGCTATGCTGCCAGCCGTGGCTATGCGGGCATCAATTACGATACCGCCCAGGTGGCCAAGGACAATGCCACCTATTTCGGTGCCTTCTACACCCTGTATCCCTACGTCAAGTACGGCAAGACCGATGAAAACCAGACCGGCACGCTGATGGCCTGGGCCTGGGGCGTGAGCAAGGTCATTGATGCCCTGGAGCAGGGCGCAGGCGCGGAGCTGAACATCAACCCCGCCAATTCCCTGGTGGGTGGCGTGTCCCGCTTTGGCAAGGGGGTGGCGGTGGCAGGTGCCTTTGACCAGCGCATCCGTGTGGTGATCCCCAGCTGCTCCGGGGCAGGCGGCATCGCCACCTATCGCACCAGCAACCATGGCAAGACCTATGATCTCACCAGCCTGGGCGGCTCGGCGGCCTGGGTGAATGAATCCCGCAACGAACCCTTTGGCAACCTCACCGGCGGTGAGGGGTATTGGTTCTGCAGCAATTTCCAGAAGATCAAGTCCCCCAAATGCCTGCCGGTGGAGCAGCATATGCTGGCCGCTTTGGTGGCGCACCCGGACAGGCATATGATCATTGTGACCGGCATTGAGTCTGAGGGCTGGAACAACACCGAGGGGCAGTGCCTGGCCTATGTGGCTTCCCAGGAGGCATGGGATCTGCTGGGCTGCGGCGAGCAGAACAATATGCTCATCCACCTGAATGGTCACGCCATTCTGCCCAGCGACATGGTGTACATCCTGGACTATTGCGATGTGCATCTCTACGGCAAATCCCCCGATGAGGTGGCCAGCGACCTGACCCAGATGAAGGGCAACCTGTTCCTGGTGCATAACCGGGAAGGCCTGCATGAATACTT
This sequence comes from Clostridia bacterium, assembly GCA_017936765.1. Classification (GTDB taxonomy): domain Bacteria; phylum Bacillota; class Clostridia; order Christensenellales; family Aristaeellaceae; genus UBA11524. The sequence goes on along the minus strand of JAGBEX010000019.1, from coordinate 27,520 downwards.
TGCACCGTATTTGAACATGGAAGAATAAGCTTGGGTGCAATGGATGGTCGGGTGACCTATACGGAACAGCGATACTGTCCGGAAGTGGAAATTCTGCAGATCGGGTGATCTGCTTTATAACAACGAAAGGAACTGCCCCTATGCGAAAATACCTTGTACTGCTTTTGGTTCTGCTGCTGTGTGCCTTTGGCGCAGCGGCGGAGGGACTCCAAACCGAAGGCGAATTCGACTATTTTGTTCAGGATCTGGCCTGGATGGAAACCAAGTCCGTGCTGATCATGGGCTACCATCTGCCGGAGGGACAGGACTATGTGTTCATCCCGATGGAATTGGGTGGATATCCTGTGACAGCGGCAGATCTGCAAGGCCTGCCGGAATCCGTGAAGACGGTCTACGCCTACCAGTCCAATGCGGGCATTCTGCCGCCTGTGGGCAGGGAATTGACGGAGATCATTTATGTGGACTACGCGCTGGTGCAGGCCAATGCGGACTACAAGGCCAAGCTGCCCAACATGGCCGAAGGGGACATTGCCCTGGCCGAGGCAGCCAGCATCCGCCGGGGTGAGGACAATATGCCGGTGCAAAGCGCCCTGCCTGCAGCGGAGGTTGCCAACCTGGACTTCCCCCAGGAGCTGGGCGGACACAGGGTGCATCACAATATACTCACCAATGTCAGCACCGAGCCGGGCATGACCTTCGCCAGCCGTCCGGGCGGCCGTGCGGAGATCGTGGACATTCGCCTGGCCGAGGGGCAGAACTACGTGTTCATCCCTGTTTACTGGAATAACCTGGCGGTGTATGTGGAGGGCGAGACCATCCCGGAGCAGGTGGAGGTCGTCTACACGTCCTGGGGCGGCGGCATCATCAACCCGGCGGAGGGGCGCACCCTGACGGAGGTCTTCTATATCTCTGCCGAGGATGCCAAGCAGTATTCTGACGTGAAGGACCTCCAGCCCGGTGATATTGCGTTGATGACCATGCGCCGGTTCCGCACGGAAAACGGCGAGCTGGTGGAGGAAGGATCCTACTATGAGACGGATCACCGCATTGAGCCGGGTATTCCCTATCTGAAAGCAGAGGACTTCCCCAAGGAATTGGACGGCCACCGGGTGAACACCACCGCCCTGGGGACGGGTGCGTTTGCGGAGCTGATGGGCGAGTGCTGGTATCGCGACCAATTCGGCGATCCCGCCATTGTGGATGTCGAACTGCCGGAGGGCGCCAGGGAAGTGGTGGTTCCCACGGACTTTGTGGAGAACCAGTTTGTGTGGCTGTATCTGGACAACCTGGGCGAGGACATCCGCACGTTCTACATTCCCTATGGCGCGTATGGCCAGCTGACCATGCAGGAATCTCTGCCTAGAGGCAATGCCTATTGCAAAATGGTTTATGCGGACTATGCCATGGTGCAGGCCGACCCGGCGCTGCGCCTGGCCTTCCCGGAGATGGGCGAGGACGACTATGCCCTGGTGGAATGCCAGGTGGAAATGCCCTATGACCACCAGGAAAACATCTGGTCGGTGCGGGTGGGCATCGACCCGGCAACGCTGCCCACGGAGCTGCGGGGACACAAGCTGCTCCTGCATCCGACGCTGAACGAGGGCGTGGAGCTGTTTGACTACCAGCGGCTTTGCCGCGCCGAGATGGACGCGGAAATGGCGGACTGGTTTGGCCTGCCCCCGGAGGAAGAAGTGTTGAACGCCGACAACAGCGCAGGCGAAAGCGACGGCACCGTGTACACCTATGGCGAGCTGTTGTACACCAGGAATGATGCCCAGCAGACGGCCACCATTGTGGGCTATGAGCTGGCGGAGGGGCAGACGGAGCTGTTTATCCCCACGGCCATTGAGGGCTACACGGTGGTGGACTTTGAATATGAACTGGTGCCGCTGCAAATTGAAAAGCTGTGGGTGAATGTGAATACTGGGAAAATGATCTGGAACTTTGGCGAAAAGCCCACGAACCATGAGCGACTGGCCTACAACTACACCCAGGACACAGAAAGCAGCATCACGCTGGATAGTATTACTCTTGAATCCTGGGATGCGGAGGGCAACATGGACAGCAAGCGGCGGTTTATTGACGCAAACGCTGTGCCTGAAACAATTGCGGGAAATGCTGTTTTCTTTGACGTAACAGCACAGAGTGCAATCGAAGAGGGTACGTTTGTTACTGCGGATGGCTGGAAATACCGTGCGTTTGTCCATCCTGACGGCAGAAAAACGGCTGAAATCGTGGACTATCCGATGCAGGAATGGGGAGACACAATGATCATACCTCCGACCTTGGATGGTTACGTGCCGAATCCTATTGCCATTGAGATCGTACCTCCCTCTGTTGATACTGTTATTGCATGGGGTGATGGCACCTCTTTGCCAATTGTTAGCAATGCCCCTAGCAACAGGGTTATGAGGCAGATTACCTATACCGATTGGGAATGCGCAGGCCAAAGCGCAATGATTAACCGCCCAGCGGAGATGCAGAAAGATGAGTTGGTGTGGACGCGCGTTCTTGTTACCGATTATGCTACGGGAAATACTTTGCCGGAGCCGCACAACGTGGTTTGTGATGCAGATTTGCCCGCTGAGATCGGTGGACAGAAGGTGATTTTCCCCACCCATTCCTACGATTTTGCGATTACCAGTGGCGACTGGCGCTACATAAGATATTTGATAGAAGTGGGCGATGAGAAGCACAAGCAAGCAATGATATGGGAATATGTGGGCGAGCAAGAAACCGGAAAGATAGAATTGCCTACAGAAATTGATGGATACACAGTAGACAGTTTTGTGATCGACAATTTGCCTGAGGAACTTCAAATTATTTACGATCAGCAATGGCAAAGAGTTGTGGAGTATGGCGAATAAACAACGTTCACAGGTTGAATAAAGTACTTTATAAGAGTAAAAACCACATTTTGTGTAACCCAAGGGGCAAGGCTGCGGCTTTGCCCCCTTTATCTTGTGCTGCAAGGCTTTGCGGGCGTCACAGCGGGGTGTGTTGGGGGTGTTTTTTTGTCGGATAGTGGTTGCAATCGGGGAGAAAGCATATTATAATGTAACTGGATAAGTATGCCATTTGGGAGGTTATCGCCATGAGGAAGGGGAGCAATCGCGCGCGCATTTGCCTGGCGTGTGTTTTTGCTGCCCTTTTTGTGTTGCAGGCCGTGCTGTGCTATGCCTCCCTGCCCAATGCCCATTGGCCTTCCGCTGACGGCAAAGCAAAAAAGCAAAACGGCGGCCTGACCATCGATGCCAGCCACGCCGATGAGGGGTACATCATGGTCAAGGGTCCCAAGACCGACAAGCGGCTCAAGTTCCGCGTCAAGTTCGGCGACCAGACCCTGGACTACGACCTGAACGGCAAGGGCGAATACGAGGTGGTCCCCCTGCAGCTGGGCAATGGCAATTACAACTGTACGCTGTATAAAAACGTGTCCGGCAAAAAGTATGCTCAGGAGGGCAAGGTGGGCATCAAGGCCAACATGGCCGACCCCAACACCGCCTTCCTTTTCCCCAACCAGTATGTGAATTATTCGCCGGATTCCCCCGCGGTGCTGAAGTCCGCCGAGCTGTGCGCCGGCATGACCAGCCAGCAGGAGATCTTCGACACGATTTTCAACTTTATGAAGACCGGCTTCGTGTACGACTATGTGAAAATGGTCACCGTAAAGCCCGGCATGATGCCCGACATCGACGATTGCTTTGAGAAGCGCATGGGCATCTGCCAGGATCTGGCGGCGGTGGGCGCGTGTATGCTGCGCGTGCAGGGCATCCCCGCCAGGCTGATGATCGGCAATCTGGAAAACGGTATGTATCACGCGTGGATCGTGGCCATTGTGGACGGCAAGGAGATCTTGTTCGATCCCACGGCCGAGTTGAACGCGGTGACCAAGGACCAGGAATACACCATCGAACGCTTTTACTAAGCCAGGAGGTTATGATGATGGCAAAGGAACTCAAGGCCAAACGGCGCAAGCTGGCTCCCGAAGAGCTGAGCAGCTTTTGCGAGCAGATCGCCCTGATGCTGGATTCCGGCATGACCCTCTACGACGGCATTGAGATGCTGGCGGCGGAAGAGGGCGAGGTGGAGGATCAGCTGTATGCGAGCATCCTGCAGGGGATGCAGGCCACCGGCTCCCTCTATGAGGCGCTGCGCCAGGACGACCGATGGCCCCAGTATATGGTGCAGATGGTGGGCATCGGCGAAGAGACCGGCCGCCTGGAGGACATCATGCTGGCGCTGAGCCAGTATTACGAGCGGGAAGGCCGCATCCGCAGCGCCGCATCCAGCGCCATTACCTATCCCCTGGTGCTGGGCGCCATGCTGGTGGTGATTATCCTGGTGCTTTTGTGGCGCGTGCTGCCCGTGTTCAACCGCGTGCTGGACAGCCTGGGCGTGGGCGCTACCGAGGGCGGCAGCGTGCTGATGAACATCGGCGCCACCGTTGGCTGGGTGGTGCTGGCGCTGATCGGCGTGGTGGGCATTGCTGCGCTGGTGTGCCTGGTGCTGATGAAGACCCGCTATAAGGACAAGGTGATGCACCTGATCCAGCAGCTGTTCCCGCCGCTGAAGAAGATCAACAAGCAGCTTTCTTCCGCCCGTGTGGCCAGTATGCTGTCGCTGATGCTTTCCAGCGGCTACCCCATGGAAAGCGCGCTGGAAATGGCTCCCTACGCCCTCACGGACGAGGAAGCTGCCCGCCGGGTGGAGGGTGTGCGCACCGCCATGGCCGAGGGGGCGACCTTCACCGAGGCGCTGGGCCAGTCCAAACTGTTTGAGGATTTCCACAACCGCATGATCCGCGTGGGTGCGGCCTCCGGCCACGAACCCCAGGTGATGGCGAAGATCGCTGCGATCTATGAAGAGCAGGTGGAGGACGGCTTCTCCCGGCTGGTGGCCATCATCGAGCCTACGCTGGTGGCGCTGTTGTCCGTGGTCATCGGCGCGATCCTCTTGTCGGTGATGCTGCCCATGGCGGGCATTCTGTCCAATCTGCCCTAAGGTGAACGCACAATTCAGAAAAGGAGGTGGCGCTGGGATGAAACGCAGGGATATTGCTGCATTGGCCGTGTTTGTGGCCATTGTGGTGGCCTTTTGCCTGGCGGTGGAAAAAGTGACCACGGCCAGCGACGGCGCCGAACTGAAGCTGGTGCGCGATGCCGTGAAGAACGCGGCGCTGACCTGCTATGCTGTGGAGGGCGCTTACCCTGATGAGATCGAATACCTGCGGGAGCATTACGGCCTGGGTTACAACGAAGAGCGCTATATGGTCTACTATGACGCCTTTGCCTCCAACGTGATGCCTGATATCCGCGTGGTGGAAAGGGGGCGCAGCACACCATGAGCATTCGTGACAAGCGGCCGCCCCGCATGATCCAAAACGTGTTTGTTTTGCTGCTGCTGGCGGTGTTTGCCGCCATGAGTACCCTGCTGGTCACCCTGGGCGCCCAGGTCTACCGCGGCACAGTGGAGCGCTCCAACGCCAACAACCAGGCGCGCATCCTGTCTACCGTGGTACGCAGCGCCCTGTGGGCCGAGGACGGCGTGAGCAGCATTGACGTGGAAGAACATAATGGCGTGAAGGCGCTGGCCATCGAGACCGATTACGACGGCGAAAGCTATGTAAAGCGCCTGTACTGCCATGATGGCTACCTGCTGGAAAGCTTTATGTCCAGCGAATACGACTTTGAACTGGACAGCGGCGAGAGCATCTGCCAGGCCGCAGGCTTTGAGCCGGAGATCGAAAACGGCTTCCTAACGGTGCGACTCACCGGCGTGGATGGCGGCCAAAGCACCGTGCAGATGCAGCTGCGCAGCGGCCTTGGCGTGGAGGAATAAGGATGAAAGAAAACGGAAGGGTGAATGCGCTCCTGGTGGAGCTGCTGATCGTGCTGCTGTTTTTCATGCTGGCCTCCACCACGCTGATGGAGATCTTCGGCGCAGCCAAGCTGAACAGCAGCCGTGCCGGAGCCAGCAACGCCGCGCTGATGCAGGCGCAGAACGTGGCCGAGCAGCTCTATGCCGCAGACGACGTGGAGCAGGCGCTGGAGGCGCTGGGCTTTGCCAAAGAGGGCGAAGATTGGTGCCTGAACGGCGGCGAATATGAACTGATCGCTTCCTATTTATATACGCAGGATAACGCCGGTGCGCTGCGCCAGGTGGAGCTGACCGCCATGTACCATGGCGAGGCGCTGTTCACTTTACCGGCCACGCGCTATGTATCGGGGGAGGTGCAGCCATGAAGCAGCGGAAGATCGCCCTTGGCCCCGGTGCGGCATCGCTGATCCTGATCATCGTGGTGCTGAGCATGTGCGTGTTGTGTATGCTGACCTACATCAGCGCCGGCAACGACCTGTCCCTGAGCGTTCGCAGCGCGGAGATGATCCAGCGGGTGTACGCCCTGAACGATGCAAGCGAGCGCTCCCTGGCTGCGCTGGACGCGGTGCTGATGGACTGCGCCGCCCAGTCGACGGAGGACGAAGCTTATCTGGCGCTGGTGGGCGAGACCCTGCCGGAGGGTATGGAACTGGAAGACAATCTGGTCTCCTGGACTGAATCCGAGGGGGACAGAATGCTGCGCTGCGTGGTGGAGATCGCGCCCCTGGGTGAATCTCCCCGGCTGAAGTGGGCGCAGCACGCCCTGACGGTGGAAACGGAGGACGAAGAAATTATATGGAACTGATCGCTTTATTGAAGGACGCCCTGGCGCGGGACGGCTCGGATATCTTTATTATTCCCGGCTCCCCGGTGATGGTGAAATCCCATGGCCGCATGGTGGAACTGACCCAGGGACGCCTGATGCCTGCGGACGCGGAGGAGCTGATCCGCACCGCCTATGCCCTGGCCAGCCGCGATACCTCGGTGCTGGATGCCGAGGGTGACGACGACTTTTCCTTCTCTGTGCGGGACGTGAGCCGCTTCCGCTGCAATACCTACCGCCAGCGCGGCACCCTGGCTGCCACCTGCCGTGTGGTGGCCTTCGGTCTGCCGGATCCCAAGGAAGTGAACATCCCTGATGTGGTGCTGAGCCTGGCTGAATTGCGCAGCGGCATGGTGCTGGTCACCGGCCCTGCCGGCAACGGCAAAAGTACCACCCTGGCCTGTCTGGTGGATCGCATCAATTCCACCCGCGGTGGCCACATTATTACCATTGAGGATCCCATTGAATTCCTGCACCCCCACCGTATGTCCCTGGTGAGCCAGCGCGAAGTTCCCAACGACGCCTCCACCTTTGCCCGTGCGCTGCGTGCCTCGCTGCGCCAGGCACCGGATGTGATCATGCTGGGTGAAATGCGCGACCAGGAGACCATTTCCACCGCCATCACCGCGGCGGAAACCGGCCACCTGCTGCTGTCCTCGCTGCACACGCTAGGCGCAGCCAAGACCATCGACCGTATTGTGGACGCCTTCCCGGCCGAGCAGCAGAACCAGATCCGCGCCCAGCTGTCCATGGTACTCAAGGGCGTGATCTCCCAGCGGCTGATCCTGACCCGCGATGGCGGCCTGACCCCTGTGTTTGAGGTGATGACGGTGAATCCCGCCATCCAGAACCTGATCCGCGAGGGCAAGACCCATCAGATCGACAACGCCATTTTCAGCGGCGGCCCTGGCATGATGTCCATGGATACTCAGCTGATGCGCCTGGTGAAGGAAGGGCAAATCACCCAGGAAACGGCCACGCTCTACGCCGTTCACCCCGAAACCATGGAGCGCGGCAGCCGCGTGGCGCCCACCAATGGCCCCCTGGGTCTGGGCTTGAACAAACGCTTTTAACATAAGATACCCGCAGGAGGAAGAATTGCATGGCCGACATCATTCGCATTCAAATGATGGACACGTTTGCCATTTACATCAACGAGCGCAGGATCGACCTGCTGGTGAACAAGTCCCGCAAGGGTGCCAGCCTGATCCAGCTGCTGCTGTCCCACCGGGGCAAGTCGGTGCCGAACAACCGCATCCTCACCACCCTGTGGCAGGAGGACAAGAGCAGCAACCCCGAAAACGCCCTGAAAACCCTGGTCAGCCGCCTGCGCACCCTGCTGAACCAGATCTCCCCGGAACTGGGTTCCTGCCTGGTGGCGGATCGCGGTGCTTACCATTGGGAGCTTTTGCCGGGCATGACGGTGGATCTCTACGAGATCGACCGGGTGCTGGCGGGCTTGAATGAGGAAAACCTGACCCTGGCGGCGCAGGAAGCGCTGTTTGCGGAGCTGCTGGCGCTGTACGCCGGTGACCTGCTGCAAAACAGCGAGCGCAACGAGTGGGCCGTGGTGGAAGCCGCCACCCTGCACGAGCAGTTCCTGAAGGCCATGTACGCTTACATCGAGCTGCTGAAGGGCAAAGAGGACTACAACGAGGTCATCTGTGTGTGCCGCCGGGTGCTGGAGGTCGACAATTTCGACGATCGGCTGCACATCGAGCTGATGAAGGCGCTGATCCGCGTGAACCGTACCAGCGAAGCCCTGCAGCAATACAAGCATGTGGTGGAGCTGGACTACCGCTACCTGGGCGTGCAGCCCAGCAAGGAATTACAGGAGTTCTACAAGCAGATCGTCACCTCCGGCAAGACGCTGGAGTTGAACCTGGAGGCCATCCGCACGGAACTTCAGGAGGACGATGGCAAGCGCGACGCTTATGTGTGCGAATACGCGGTGTTCAAGGAGATCTACAACCTGCAGATGCGCAACGTGGGCCGCATGGGAACCTCCATGTTCCTGGCCATTATGATGGTTCGCCCCTACGACGGCCAGGTGATGGACAGCATCCGGCAGAACAGCATCATGAACGGGCTTTTGCAGATCCTGGCGCAGAACCTGCGCAAGGGCGATATCATCACCCGGTTCGCGCCCTCCATGTTCGCCATGATGCTTCCTACCGTGAATTACGCCACCGGCCACATGGTGATGGAGCGCATCAAGAAGATTTTCTACAGACAATACCCCAACTCCAACATCATGATCGACTATCGCGTTGGTCCTCTGGACAGCAATTTGGAGGAAATGTCTGAAATTAAGAAAGAAATGTCCAAACCGGACAATTAAGAATTTGGTAACAAATCGAACTTGAAAAAACAGTAAATTTCCGAATATGTAACTGCGGATGTAACTAATGACTGATATAATATAGGAGAAAAGTGGAAAAGTAGTAGCCATATCCATATGGCTTGACGAAACTGTGGTAGCATAAAGGAGGTTCCACCCTATGAAGAAGACGATGAAACGCCTGGCAGCGCTGGCCGTGATGATGATGTTGACGGCAACCAGCACTACTGCGGCTTTCGCCGATGACCTCTCCGCTGGAACGCCAACTGACCTGGCGGCGGCTCCGGTTACTTTGGTAGAGGAAACGGTAGCGCCTCCGATTGAGGAAGTAACCGTGGAACCCACTGCCGAGCCGACCGTGGCACCTACGGCTGAGCCTACTGCGGAACCCACTGTGGCGCCTACCGCTGAGCCGACCGCAGAACCCACGGCTGAGCCTACTGCGGAACCCACCGTGGAACCCACCGCCGAGCCGGTTGTGGAAGCCACCGAAGAGCCTGCCGCTGAGCCGGTTGCTGAGGCTGCCGAGGAACCGGTGATCGAAGCCACCGAAGAGCCGGCTGTGGAAGCCACCGAGGAACCCGCCGCCGAGACTACCGAGGAACCCGCTGCTGAAGCCACCGAAGAGCCGGCTGTGGAAGCTACCGAAGAACCGACCGCGGAACCCACCGTGGAGCCGACCATCGAACCCACCGCTGAACCCGTTGAAGAGCCTACGGTTGAGCCTACTGTGGAACCCACCGCGGAACCCACGGCTGAACCCGCTCCCGAAGTGGAAGCCCCCGCTGAAACCGACCAGGCCACCGAAGAACCGACCGAGAGTCTGGTTTCTGAAGAGGTTCCGGAGGTCACCGGCCGGGTGGTCGTGGAACTTCGCAACCAGGGTCAGCTGTACTACGGTGACGAGGTCACGCTGGTCGCCCGCGTATACGATGTGGAAGGCAACTACAGCATCGTGTGGCAGGTGAAGGAAGGCGACAGCTGGAAGGATGTCGAGTTCGGCCAGACCTACACCTTCATCCTCACCCAGGAAAACGCCCACAAGGAATATCGCGCCGTACTCACGCTGAGCGAATAAAGTAGAATATCCGCACTTGAAACCGAAACGAAGAGTTTCGGTTTTGGTGCCACTATAGATGGTAAGAATTTACACGAGCAATCGCTGATATAAACCGACAAAAATCAACGGTAAGGAGTAATGAACATGAAGAAGAGCATCCGTCAAGCAATCATCCTGGCGATGGTGATGATCCTGGCATTGACCAGCACGGCGCTGGCCGACACGATCGTATCGTCCTCGTTCAAGTTCAACTCTGTGATGGAGCAGCCAGAAGAGACTCCTACCGTTGAGCCGGAGACCGAGCCGACGGAGGAACCCGCTGACGAACCCACCGAGGAGGTGCCGGCAGTGACCGAGGAGCCTGTGGTTACTGAGGAGCCTGCGGTGACCGAGGAGCCTGTGGTGACCGAGGAACCTGCGGTTACTGAAGAGCCTGCGGTGACCGAGGAGCCTGTGGTTTCCGAAGAACCCGAGGTGGAAGCTACTGAGGAAGTAGTGGAGGAGCCTGTGGTGACTGAAGAACCCGTGGTGGAACCCACCGAAGAAGTGGTGGAGGAAACGGTGGCAGAGCCTGCTGCAGAAACCACCGCGGAGCCGGAAATCGTACTGACGGTTACCTCTAACCTCGCTGGGCAGAAAGCCGTACTGATTGGTACTGAAATGGTATTGACGCTGACTGTGGATGGTGCCGAAGAAATTGACTACTCCATCCAATGGCAGAGTTCGGCTGATGGTGGTGCGACTTGGGAGAATGTTCCCGGGGCTACCGAGCATCAGCTCAAGGTGATTCTCATGCAGGAACATGCTGGTCTGTTGTGGCGCGCAAGCATCAACACACCTGACTGATACATTCCAACATCATTACGATAGCTTGGACAGGAGGATAATGGTATGATGAATAAGATGAAGCGGGTATTGGCGCTGATCATGTCGATCATGATGTTTGTTAGCTCCATGCCTGTTAGCGCGCTGGCTGATGAGCAGTTGACTGATACGGCCGTGACACCGGATCTTTATGAAGTCTGTGCATCCAATGCAACAATTAACCTGGAAAAGGGTAAATCTACGACAATTTACCTTTTTGCTGGACTTGGAACCAGTTTTTCTGGTCACAATGAAAGCATTGCAAAGATTTCACAGGGTTCGACCACTGAAATTAAGAATTCGGCTGGCACCTCTCTCTTGTCCTATACGATTTCTGGTGAAGCTCATGGAACAACTAATGCAAATATATATAATGGTGCGCAGGATGCGTCAGGTAATTACCTTGGATACAGCATTACGATCAATGTTGAGGATCCGGAAATTGCTGAGTTTAACGAAAAATATGCGCTGGCCAGCCAAAAAACTACATATGAGATGGCAAAGGGCGATGAGTTACACCTCCGATATACTGGCAGCCATCCAAATGATGTTATGAATTGGGACAATGCCGGTGGCTGTATTAGCATATCTGTTGACAAAACAATTTCCGCTAACAATGGAACGACATATTATATTACTATAAAAGCAATTGGTGAAAAGCCTGAAGGGCAGAGATTGCAGCTAAATCCGGATGCATATTTCAAGATTTATTCTACCAAAAATGTTATTACTTTAGTTGCAAATAATAATTCGGACCAAAGTACAACTGAAACAACATGGGGTACCACCTACACCCTGCCCGAATGCACCTTTACTGCTCCCGATGACGAGCAGGAGTTCGCTGGTTGGCAGGTTGACGACGGTACTGATGTGAAGGCTGCTGGTGATCCCATTGAACTGAATGGTGACACAAAGCTGACTGCTATCTGGAAGGCCAAGCCCGCCAAGGTGGCCGTTACCTTTAATAACAATGGCGATGAGACACCTTACGAGGCAAGCGAACCTCGCGTGGGCGATGTGATCGACCTGCCCACCGATCTGACTCGCGAAGGCTACAAGCTCCTGGGCTGGTCTGAAGCTGATGTGAGCGATCAGGATCCCTTTGCGGACACTTCTGCTATTGAACTCCATAACAATACCTTCACCGTTCCCGCGGTCGAAGGCAATGCAGTAACGCTGTATGCCGTTTGGCAGCAGTTGGCGCCTGTTGTGGTGGTTAATTTTAACCTGAACAATGGTATTGGTGAAGTTGCACCCATTGAGACCCGCGCCGGCGAGATCATTGAGCAGTTGCCCACCAATGTGACGCGTGATGAGCATATCCTCATCGGCTGGACAGACGAGGTGCATGATGATCTGAATACGCTCGTAGGCGAGGGTGTTCCTACCTATTATAACAGCGCTTACGAAGTATCCAAGGAAGCTAAAGATGCGGTAACCCTCTACGCTCTGTGGGGCGATACCGTGAAGGCGACCTTCATGAATGGTACCGAAGAGGTTGGGGCTTCCGAAGCCGTTATGGCTGGCGGCAAGATTGTGCTGCCCTCCGGCGATGGTCTTACTCTGCCCGAAAGTATGGATCCGAACTATGTATTCTATGGCTGGGCCACGACGGAAAGTGCTGCCGAGGGCGTGAATGCCGGTACTGAGGTTGAGCTTGCTGACAATGTTACCTACTATGCAGTTTGGGGCGAGTCCAAGCTGAATATTGAGGTGACGGTCAACTATCTGTACAAGGATACGACCAACGGAAAATATGTTCAGTACGAAACTGAGACGGTGGTGATCAAGGTACCCTCTGCTGCCTACACCATTACGGCGAAGGACTTTGACGACAACGTGATGCGTCTGAATGGCGAAGTGGCCAAGGTTGAAAGTGGCCTTGTTCAGAATGCGTCTGCGAACTGCACTTCTGATAAGATTGTGTTCAATACTGCGGATGTGGATGTGGACGAGGCTGGCAACGGCAAGCTGACGGTCGACTTCTATTATGATGCATACTATACGCTGGCTGGTCGTGCTAATTTGCCATATACTGGCACTAAATCGTATGACAATGGTGCAACTGGAAGCTTCCCCTTTGGAAATGTGTTGCTGAAGGTTGTGAACGGTGCGTTTGAACCGGCAGATACTGTTGTAACGAAATATAGTACTGATCTCTCCAACAATATTTCTCCGACTACGTTTAACGCACCTACATCGATAAATGGACAGACGGTTTATGATTCTAATCCCTCTAAGAAAATTGTTGCAGATGGAATTACAGGCGAAGAAACAGAGTTTACTTTTAACTATCAGCCTACTCCCGGATCAACGATTTACTATTGCTATAATTTGACGGGGAAGAATGTTTCCGCGGGTCATGGTCCCTTCGAGCTGACGTTGGATAAATTCTACCTGAATAATTACAACACCCAGATGGTGGATACTGGCAACTGGGAAACTTTGGACGGTGCTCTGGGAACTTATTTCCTCTTCTACGGCGAGTATCTCACCATTAATTGGCCGGCAACGCCTCATCATTCCTATTCTGCTGGTACGACCAACGCCCTTGACTATTACAAGGATAGTCCTTTCGAGTTGTGGAAGTATAGCAAGACCCCAGAGGAGCACGGCGGCATTGACGCTGAACACAAATCGGTTCCGACAATCAATGGTATAAGTGACTATGTGTATGAAAACGTTCCTGTGACGTATATTGGCGGTATTAATGCTGCGTATGGTACGCTGCGTGATAATCTGCTGTATTGGAACGACAAGCCGATTATCCTTTCTGTGGAGTATTATCTGGATGGTGTTCAGATCGGCACGACAGAGTGGTATAAGTCGGGCAACGATGGCCCTGATACCGTTTATGTTAAACCGTTCCCGAAGCATGATAATCTGAATATCAAGGAATCTGTTTGGACGGTTAAGTGTTTTGATCCGCTGACTGGCAAGGAAACGAGTACAAGTGCTGTATATGGCAATTTGTACGATGGTTCTGGTGTGCGTACGGTCTTAAATCAGCCGAGTGATTTCTCTAATGGTAAAAATGTAAGCTTTACAATGCCTGATCGGCATATCAAGTATTATATCACGACCGAAACCGAGACCACGGAAACGACCGTGATGAAGGTTTGGAACGATAATGAGAACAGGGCTGGTATGCGTCCTAATGTGCTGGATGTTAGACTGAGCAACGCTGGCACCTATGTTCTGTCGGCCAAAGATGGTTGGCAACTTACTGTAAAGGGACTGCGCAAGAGTACCGCAGATCATCCGACCTACTTCAAGTGGGTTGGTGAGAAACAGAGCGGAAAATGGGAAGCGGAAAACGATGATTCCATTGGCGTAGGAACCGATATTGAGTACAAGTGGTCCGAGATTCGTGAACCCTTTGAGTACACCTTGACGAGTGTTGTTATTGACGATAAGAATAACATCACCACGTTGACCAACACCTACAATTCTACAAGCGTGAACGTCTCCGTCGAAAAGGTGTGGGACGACATGAACAACGCTGAGGGCATTCGCCCTGAGTCTGTTCAGGTGCAGCTTGTGATCAACGGCGTACCGTCTGAGGATGAAAAGCATACTGTCGCACTTAGTGCAAGCAACGAATGGAAGTTTACTTGGGGCGACCTGGATGCTAAACTGAACGGCAAAGCTGTTGTCTATACGGTGAAAGAGCTGACTCAGGTCGCAGGATATAGCTCTGAGATTACCGGTAACGCCACCTCCGGCTTCACCATCACCAACACGCTGAATCCCATCCTTGTTGATGTGACTGTGAAGAAGGTGTGGGAGGACGAGGACAACCAGGACGGCAAGCGTCCCACGAGCCTGAAGGTCACCCTGTCCAACGGCACGGAAGTGACGCTGAGCGAAACCAACAACTGGACTGCTACCATTAAAGATCTGCCCAAGTATGTGAACAACCAGCTGGTTGAGTATACCTGGACGGAAGAGACGGTGGACGGCTATACGCTGAGCAAGTCCACCAGCGAAGACGGCTACACCACCACCCTGACCAATACGCACGAGGTTGAGAAGATCAACGTCAGCGTGGAGAAGAAGTGGGAAGACGCCAACGACCAGGATGGTAAGCGTCCGACCAGCATTACTGTGCAGCTGAAGGCCAATGGCAACAATAGCGGCGATCCTGTGACGCTGAACGCTACCAATGGCTGGAAATACACCTGGTCTAGCCTGGACAAGAAGGCCGATGGCGAAGCTATTACCTATACGGTGCTGGAAGAAACTTCCAAACTGCCTCAGGGCTATCGCTCTGACACCTCTGATGCTGTAACAAGCGCGGACGGCAAGACTGTTTCCTATACGATTACCAACAGCTACACGCCCGAAACCAAGGACGTGACCGTGACCAAGATTTGGGATGACGACAGCAACCGTGATGGCGTGCGTCCTGAACAGATTACTCTGCAGCTGAAGAACGGCGCTTCTGTTGTTGCGGAGGCTGTGGTTAATGTGACTGAAGCTAATAGCTTCACTCACACTTTCGAGAAAGTTCCTGTGTATGCGAACAAAGTGGAGATTGAATACACGGTGGACGAAGCTGACGTTACTGGATACAGCAAGAGTCTGGATCAGAATACCCTGACAATCACCAACAAGCATAGCCCTGAAGTTGTTTCTGTGACTGCCACCAAGGTTTGGACCGACAACAACAACCAGGACGGCAAGCGCTCCGATGTGACCCTGCACCTGTACAAGCAGGTGGGCGAGAACGAGGCGGCTGTGCTTGTCGCGGATCAGGACAAGACCATTGCCAAGGATAAGACTGGCGATGATCTGAAGGTGACCTGGACGAATCTGCCTAAGTTCGAGGGTGGTGTGGAGATTACCTACACCGTGACCGAGGAGGCGGTGGCTGGTTACACCACCAACATCACCGGCGACGCCAAGACTGGCTTTACCGTGACCAACTCCTACACTCCCAAAACCACGGAAGCTACCGTGCTGAAGGTGTGGAATGACACCAATGATCAGGATGGCCTGCGTCCTGATGAGTTGAAGGTTACCCTGTCCAACGGCACGGAAGTGACGCTGAACGAGGCCAACGGCTGGACTGCCACCGTTGATAAACTGCCTAAGTATGCCAATGGCCAGGAAATTGAATACACCTGGTCGGAAGGCCCCGTGAGCGGATACGAGCTGACCAACACCAGCAAGGCTGGCACCGTGACCACCCTGACCAACACCCATACGCCTGCGACCATCGCGATCGGTGTGACCAAGGCATGGGACGATGCCAACGATGCTGCTGGCTTCCGTCCTGACAGCGTGACGGTTCATCTGTTGGAGAACGGCACCGAAGTCGAGAGCGAGGTGCTGAATGCTGGCAACGGCTGGAAGGTCGAGTGGACTAACCTGCCTGAGTATAAGAATGGCAAGCACATTACTTACTCTGTGACCGAGGATGAGGTTGCAGAGTATCAGGATCCCACAATTACCAGCAATTACAGAGAAACAAATGACGGTTGGGATTTCACCATCACCAACACGCACGAGCCTGAAAAGACGGAAGCCACCGTGCTGAAGGTGTGGAACGACGGCGAGAACCGGGATGGTAAGCGTCCGGAAAGTCTGATCGTTAAGCTGCTGGCTGATAATGAGGATACGGGTAAGACTGTAACTCTGAGTGAGTCCAACAAATGGACTGACACCATTTCCGAACTGCCCAAGTACGCTGACGGCAAGGAGATCAAGTACACTTGGTCTGAAATTGTGCCGGAGGAATATACCAAGACGGCGCCCGATGGAATCGATGGCACTAAGACGACTATTACCAATAGCTACACGCCTGGTGAGACCAGCGTGACCGTAACCAAGTCTTGGGATGACGCGGATAACCAGGATGGTATTCGTCCCACGTTTGTTCAGGTGCAGCTGTATGCCGATGGCACTGCCGAGGGCGCGGTTGTTGAACTGAACGCGGGCAACGACTGGAGCTACACCTGGAGCAAACTGCCCTTGAAGGCTGCTGGCAAGACCATCGACTACACCGTGGATGAGCTTGCGGAGCCGACTGACTACACCAAGTCTGTTTCCGGTAGTGTTGCAGAAGGCTTCACCATTAAGAACAGCCATACCCCTGCCACCACGGAAGTGACCGTGAAGAAGATCTGGGCCGACAACGGCGATCAGGATGGCATCCGTCCCGATTCTGTTGAGCTGCAGCTGTATGCGGATGGCGTGCGTTATGGTGAGAAGTTTGCACTCACCGACGAAGGTGACGAGTGGACTAAAGAGATCACCGGTCTGCCCAAGTATAACGGCGTAAAGGACAAGGAGATCGTATGGACTGTTAAGGAAGTAACAACTCCCAGCGGTTATGATGAGCCTACTTACTCCGCTGACGGCCTGACCGTGACCAACAAGCATACTCCCTACACCACGGAAGCTACCGTGAAGAAGGTGTGGGATGACGCGAATAACCAGGATGCCATTCGTCCGACGCGCCTGACCATCACTCTGCTGGCGGATGGGGAAGCGACCGGCAAGTCTGTGACCCTGCCTGTGGAGGGCAAGTGGGAAGCTACGCTGACTGGTCTGCCTCTGAAGGCTGCTGGCAAGGAAATCGTCTACACCTGGGCGGAAGACGAAGAAGCTCTGCCCGAAGGCTATGAGCTGACTGGCAACGTTACTGCCAATGGCGAGACCACCCTGACCAACTCCTACACCCCCGAAACCACGGAAGTCACCGTGAAAAAGGTGTGGGAGGACAACGGCAACCAGGACGGCATCCGTCCGGGCAGCATTGATGTGCAGTTGAAGAAGAATGGCGATGTCTACCAGACTGCTACGCTGACCGCTCCGGAGACTGGCGACAAGAATACCTGGAGCCATACCTTCAAGAATCTGCCCAAGTTCGATCACAGCATTGATGCCATCGTTTGGACGGTAGATGAAGCTGAAGTGCCTACTGGCTACACCAAGGCAGATCCTGTGGTTGAAAATGGCGTGATCACCATCACCAACACCCATGAGGTGGAAACCGTTGACGTGACCGCCACCAAGGTGTGGGATGACAACGACAACCAGGATGGCAAGCGTGTCGATGTGACCGTGTCTCTGTATAAGGAAACGGAAAACATCACCAAGACCAAGGTGGACGAGAAGACCATCGAACTGGGCAAGACTTCCGTTACATGGGAAGACATGCCTGTGAACGAAGGCGGCAAGAAGATCACCTATTCTGTGGAAGAAGCTCGGGTGAATGGCTATGAAGAGCCTTCTGTCGTTGCTTCTGCGGATGGTTACTCTTTCACCATCACCAACAAACTGATCCCCGAAACTGTGAATGTGCAGGTCACCAAGAGCTGGGATGACGACAACAACCGTGATGGCATCCGTCCCGCCAACGTGACTGTGCAGCTGATGGCTGGCGAGAAGGCCGAGGGCGAGCCTGTTACGCTGGATGCCAGCAACAGCTGGAGCAACAAGTGGGAGAAACTGCCCAAGAACAGCACTGGCAAGCCCATTGCGTACACCGTTGCGGAGACTACTGTGCCTTCTGGCTACACGGCCAAGGTGACTGGCTCCATCGAGGGTGGCTTCCTCATTACCAATACGCATACTCCTGCTACGACTGTTGTGACCGCCGCCAAGGAGTGGGACGACAGCAACAACCAGGATGGCAAGCGTACTGCTGTGACGCTGACCCTCTATAAGACCGTGGACGGCGAGACCGCGGCGGTCAGCAGCCAGACCATTCCTGCCGACGCTACTGGCGAGGCTCTGACTGTGACGTGGAGTGACCTCTTCGTCAAGGAGAACGGCGAGACTATCGTTTACACCGTGCAGGAAGATACTGTTCCCGAGGGCTATTCTGCTACTGTTGTTCCTGAGAGTTATTCTGGCAACCTGGAAGAAACCACGGAGGGCAACTTCACCGTTACAAACAGCCATACTCCCGAAAAGATCACTATCTCCGGCGTGAAGGCTTGGGAGGACGCTGACGATCAGGACGGCCTGCGTCCCGGTGTTGTGACCATCAACATCAAGCTGGGTGACGAGGTCAAGAAGAGCGTCCAGGCGACCAAGGAAGGCGAGTGGGCTTGGAGCGCTACGCTGCCCAAGTACGCCAATGGTGACGAACTCGTTTATACTGTGGAAGAAGTCCTGAACGAGGATATCGCCGAGGCCTACACTTCTGACATCATCAAGAACGAGAATGGCACCTACACCATCAAGAATACCCATGTGCCTTATACCACCACCATCTCCGGCATCAAGGCGTGGGAAGACGCGGAGAACCAGGATGGCATCCGTCCTGCCAGCGTGACCATCGAACTGTACGATGGCGGCAAGGAACCCGCACGGACTACCACGGCGACTGCCGAGGGTGGCTGGGCCTGGAGCTTCGCCGAGCTGCCCGTGAACAAGCGGACGGCTGCTGGTGCTGTGGCGATCACCTACACCGTGAAGGAAGCCAATGTGCCTACTGGCTACACCTCTGCCCAGTCCAAGGACGAGCAGACTGGCTTCATCACCATCACCAACACCCACACTCCCGAGGTCACCTCTGTGCCCGTCACCAAGGTGTGGGCTGACAATGACAACCAGGATGGTATGCGTCCCACCAGCATTGAGATGCAGCTGAAGAAGAACGGCGAAGAATATCAGACTGCTACGCTGAATGCTCCGGAGACTGGTGACCAGAACACCTGGAGTTACACTTTCGAAGACCTGCCCAAGTACGCGGGTACCACCACGCCCATTGAATGGACTGTGGATGAAGTTAGTGTGCCTGAAAACTACACCAAGACTGGTCCTGTTGTTGAGAATGGTGTGATTGTCATTACCAACACCCATACTCCCGAGACCATCGACATCTTCGGCACCAAGACCTGGAGCGATGCCGGCAACCAGGATGGCATCCGTCCCGACAGCATCACCGTGCGGTTGTATGCTGATGGCACCGAGAAGGATTCTGTGACCGTGGATGCTGCGTCCAACTGGGGCTACAGCTTCGAGGATCTGCCCAAGTACGCAGCGGGTGAGGAGATCGAGTACACCATCGCTGAAGATGCGGTGGAAGGCTACGAGCCCACCTATAGCGGTTACAACATCACCAACACCCACAGGCCTGAGAAGATCAGCGTGGGCGGCACCAAGACCTGGAACGACAGCAACAACCAGGATGGCAAGCGCCCGGGCAAGATTACTGTGCAGCTGCTGGCTGACGGTGTGCCGGTTGAGGGCAAGGTGGCCGAGGTTACGCCCGATGCCGAGGGTAACTGGAACTACACGTTCACCGATGTGCTGAAGTACAAAGCCGGTGCTGTGAAGCAGCCGATCGTGTACACTGTGCAGGAAACTGGCGTGCCGGAGGGTTACACTTCTGTTGTCACCGGCATGAACATCGTCAACTCCTACACGCCCGGCAAGACCAGCCTGAAAGTATCCAAGGTTTGGGAAGATGGCAACAACCGTGACGTGACCCGTCCTGCCAGCATTACTGTGCAGTTGCTGGCCAACGGGGAACCGACGGAAACCGCTGTACTGAACGACGGAAACAATTGGAGCTACAACTTTACTGACCTGGCTGAGCGTGCTGATGGCGAGCTTATTACCTATACCGTTGCTGAGGTGAACGTGCCTACGGGCTATAGCTCTACCCAGGAGACGGACGGCAATAAGGTTACCATCACCAACACTTACGCGCCTGAAACCACCACGGTTTCCGGCAGCAAGACCTGGAATGACGACAACAACCGCGACAAGGTGCGGCCTGAGGAGATCGTCATCAACCTGCTGGCTGATGGCACCAAGATTGCTTCTAAGACCGTGACCGACGAAAATGGCTGGACTTGGGAGTGGACTGATCTGCCCGCGAACAAGAACGTGGACAACAAGAAGACCCCCATCGTCTACACCATCACCGAGGAAAAGGTGGCGAACTACACCACCGAGATCGCCGAGGGCAGCTACAACGTGACCAACACTCACGTTACCGAGAAGACCTCTGTGACCGTGACCAAGAAGTGGGAGGACAATGGCGACCAGGACGGCATCCGTCCCGGCAGCGTGACCATCAACCTGCTGGCTGATGGCAAGGCGACGGGCGAGTCCGTTGTGCTGAATGCTGGCAACAGCTGGACTGCCACCTTCGCTGATCTGAACAAGAACGATCAGGGTACCCCGATCGTGTACACCATCGAGGAAGTTGAGGTAGAGGGCTACAAGAGCGTCATCAGCGGCAACGCTACTGCTGGCTTCACCGTGACCAACACCCATACTCCCGAGACTACTTCCGTCTCTGGCACCAAGACCTGGATCGACAACGATGACCAGGATGGCAAGCGTCCCGACAGCATCACCGTGCAGCTGAAGGCTGACGGCGTTGCTCTGGCGGACAAGGTGGCTACCGTTACCCCCGACACCGAGGGCAACTGGGCGTACAGCTTCACCAACCTGCCCAAGTATAAGATCGACGAGACCACTGGCAAGGGCGGCGCTGAGATCGAGTACTCCATCGAAGAGATCGAGGTGGAAGGCTACACCACGACCATCAATGACTTCAACATCACCAACAAGCACGACATCGAGAAGGTCAGCATCAAAGGCACCAAGGTGTGGGACGATGCGGATAACCAGGACGGCAAGCGTCCCGGCAGCATCACCATCAACCTGAAGGTTGGCAACGATGTTCTGGCGACCAAGGAAGTGTCCGAGGTCAATGGCAAGTGGGAGTTCAGCTTCACCAACCTCGACAAGTACGAGGAGGGTGAGGAGATCACTTACACCATCGAAGAGATCGCTGTGGAAGGCTACACCATCACCGGCCAGGAACTGGTCTGGAACGAGACCAAGACCGAAGCCACCGTGGCGCTGGTCAATACCCACGAGCCTGCCACCACCGAGATCAAGGTGACCAAGTCCTGGGTCGACAACGAGAACCAGGACGGCAAGCGCCCCACCAACATCAAGGTGCAGCTGCTGGCCAATGGCACTCAGGTTAAGGAAGCTACCTTCGGCGCTGATGGCGTCTGGGAGTACACCTTCACCGAGCTGCCCAAGTATGCGGACGGCACGGAGATCGAGTATACCGTCACCGAGACTCCGGTGGATGAGTACACTACCGAGATCGACGGCCTTGCCATCACCAACACCCACCAGCCCGAAGAGACTGTGGTGAATGTGACTAAGACCTGGGATGATGCCAACGACCAGGATGGCCTGCGTCCCGATAGCATCACCGTGCGTCTGTATGCTGACGGCAACGAACTGAAGGGCAAGGTGGCGACCATTACTGCTGAGTCTGCTGATGCGGATGGCAACTGGCAGCACAGCTTCACCGGCCTGCCCAAGTATCGCAATGGTGGTACCGAGATCGTGTACACCATCAGCGAGGATACGGTGACCAACTACACCACCGTCATCGATGGCTTTGCCATCACCAACAGCCATACTCCTGCCACGGTCAAGGTGGAAGGCACCAAGACCTGGGATGACGCGAACGACCAGGATGGCCTGCGTCCCGACAGCATCATCGTGCAGCTGCTGGCTGACGGCGAGGTGAAGGAAACCAAGACTGTCACTGCCGAGAACGAGTGGAAGTACAGCTTCACCAACCTGCCCAAGTTCAAGATTGAGAACAACAAGGGCGGCAAGGCGATCGTCTACACCGTGAAGGAAGACATGGACGATGATGCCGCCAAGGCCTACACTTCCGTGGTGACTGGCTACAACATCAAGAACACCCACAAGCCCGAAGTGGTGACCGTGGAAGGCACCAAGACCTGGGAAGATAACGAGAACCAGGATGGCAAGCGCCCGGCCGAGATCACCATCAACCTGTGGGCTGACGACACCGTGAAGGAATCCAAGACCGTGACCGCTAACGACGGCTGGGCTTGGAAGTGGGAGAACCTGCCCAAGTACAAGTTCAACGAGAACGGCGAGGGCGGCAAGGAGATCGTCTACACCATCACCGAGGAGCCGGTGGCTGGCTACACCACCGAGATCGCCGAGGGCAGCTACGACGTGACCAACACGCACACCATCGAGACGGTCACCGTGGCTGGCAAGAAGGACTGGAATGACTTCGACAACGTGGCGGGCCTCCGTCCGGAGAGCATCACCATCAACCTGCTGGCTGACGGCGAGGTCATCGACTCCAAGACCGTGATCGAAAAGGAAAACTGGGCTTGGAAGTGGGAGAACCTGCCTAAGTATGCTGCTAACAAGGTTGGCGTGGAAATCAAATACACCATCACCGAGAACGCTGTGGGCAACTACACCACCCAGGTGCAGGACTACAACGTGAAGAACACCTACACGCCCGGCAAGACAAGCGTGAGCGTGACCAAGGTGTGGGAAGACGACAGCAACCGCGACGGCCTGCGGCCTGCTTCCATCATCGTGAAGCTGCTGGCCGACGGCGACGAGTATCGCACCGCCGAGCTGACTGCCCCCAACTGGAGCGCAACCTTCGAACAGCTTCCTATCTATAAGGAAGGCGAAGAGGGCAAGGTCGTGGCCTACACCGTGGCCGAGGATCAGGTGGATGGCTATAAGCTGCCTGTCATCACCGGCAACGCGACCGAGGGCTACACCATCACCAACACCCACGACATCGCCACCACCAAGGTGGAAGGCACCAAGGTGTGGAAAGACGAGAACGACCAGGACGGCATCCGTGCTAAGAGTGTGACCATCCACCTGCTGGCCGATGACAATGTGGTTGATTCCGCTGTTGTGAACGAAGCCTCCGAATGGAAGTTCAGCTTCGACAATCTGCCTGTGAACCGCAACGACAACGGCACCATTAAGCAGATCGTCTACACCGTTTCCGAGGATAAGGTGGACGGCTACACGGCTTCCATCACTGGCGATGTTGCTACTGGCTTCACCGTGACAAACACCCACACGCCCGAGAAGACTGAGGTCAGCGTGACCAAGGTTTGGGAGGACGAGAATAACCAGGATGGTCTGCGTCCCAGCAAGATCACCATCACGCTGGCTGCTGCCGGCAAGGCCGTGGCCAGTAAGGAAGTGACCGCCGAGGACGGCTGGAACTGGAAGTTCGAAAATCTGGCCAAGTACGCGGGTGGCGAGGAGATCGCTTACACCGTCGAGGAGCTGACTGTGTCTGGCTACGAGACGAAGATCACCGGCGACGCGAAGACTGGCTACACCATCACCAACACCCATACTCCTGGCGTGACCAGCGTCTCCGGCACCAAGACCTGGGACGACGCGGACAACCAGGACGGCAAGCGGCCTGCTTCCATCACCGTGAACCTGCTGGCTAACGGTGAGGTGAAGGAAACCAAGACTGTGAACGCCGAGACCGAGTGGGAGTACAGCTTCACCAACCTGCCTACCCATGCTAATGGTAAGGAAATTGCCTACAGCGTTGAGGAAGTGCTGGGCAAGGATCTGGTGGATGTCTACACCTCCACCGTGAACGGCTACGACATCAAGAACACCCACCAGGTCGAAAAGACCGAAGTGAAGGTGACCAAGGTCTGGGACGACACCGACAACCAGGACAACAAGCGTACCGCGAGCGTGACCATCAACCTGCTGGCTGATGGCAAGGCTACCGACAAGTCTGTTGAACTGAACGCCGACAACAACTGGACCTACACCTTCGAGAACCTTGACAAGTTCAGCAAGGGTGCTGAGATCGAGTATACCGTGGAAGAAGCGACCGTGCCTGCTGGCTACAAAGTGGCTGTGACTGGCGACGCTGCTACCGGCTATATCGTGACCAACACCCACGACATCGACACCACCAAGGTGGAGGGCGCCAAGACCTGGGAGGACAACGACGACCAGGACGGCAAGCGTCCCGAGAGCATCACCGTGCGTCTGCTGGCTGATGATGTGGAAATCGATTCTGCCACCGTGACCGCCGACAACGGCTGGAAGTGGAGCTTCGACAACCTGCCTGTGAACAAGGCGGGCAAGGTCGGCCAGAAGATCGATTACACCATCACCGAGGATGAGGTGGAAGGCTACACCACCAACGTGGACGGCTACAACATCATCAACACCCACGAGATCGAGAAGGTTGCTATCAACGGCACCAAGGAATGGCAGGATGCCGACGATCAGGACGGCCTGCGTCCCGACAGCATCACCATCAACCTGCTGAAGAATGACAAGACCTTCAAGAACACCACCGCTACCGCTGAGAATGGCTGGAAGTGGAGCTTCACCGACCTCGACAAGTACGAGAAGGGTAAGGAGATCGCTTACAGCATCGACGAGATCGCTGTGGAAGGCTACGAGACCACCGGCGAGGAACTGGTCTGGAACGAGACCAAGCCCGAAGCCACCGTGGCGCTGGTCAACACCCACACGCCTGCCACCACCGAGATCAAGGTGACCAAGACCTGGTTCGACAACGAGAACCAGGATGGCAAGCGGCCTGCCAACATCAAGGTGCAGCTGCTGGCCAATGGTAAGCAGGTGGACGAGGCGATCATTGCCGATCAGAATGGCAAGTGGGAGCATACCTTCACCAACCTGCCTGTGAAGGAGGCGGGTAAGGAGATCACCTACACCATCACCGAAGATAAGGTGGAAGGCTACGAAACCAGCATCAATGGTTTCGCCATCACCAACACCCACGAGATCATCAAGACCTCTGTGAGCGGCAAGAAGATCTGGAGCGACGCTGAGAACCAGGATGGCAAGCGTCCTGTCAGCATCACCGTGAACCTGCTGGCTAACGGCACGAAGGTTGACAGCGCCAATGTGGCTGCCGACGTGAACGGCGACTGGAAGTTCAGTTTCACCGATCTGGACGCCTATACTGGCGGCAAGCTGATCACCTACACCGTGACCGAAGATCCGGTGGCGGAATACTCCACCGAGATCAAGGCCGATGAGGAGACTGGCTTCATCACCATCACCAACAAGCACACGCCTGGCAAGACCAGCATCTCCGGCGTGAAGGTTTGGGACGACGCTGATGACCAGGATGGCCTGCGTCCCGACAGCATCACCGTGAACCTGGTGGCTACCGTGGAGGCGATCAACTACCGAAAGGTTGCTCAGTCTGCCACCGTGTCCGCCGAGGGCAATTGGAAGTACAGCTTCGAAGACCTGCCCACTCACGTGGCTGGCAAGAAGATCGAGTACACCGTTGAAGAAGTGCTGCCTGAGAACCTGAAGGACATCTACACCTCCAAGGTGGAAGGCACCACCATCACCAACAAGCACACGCCTGACACCACCGAGATCAAGGTGACCAAGACCTGGGATGACGCAAACAACCAGGATGGCAAGCGTCCCACCGAGATCACCGTGAACCTGCTGGCGAACGGCGAAAAGGTGAAGAGTGCCACCGTGACCGCCGAAGGCAAGTGGCAGTACACCTTCGAGAACCTGCCGGTCAACAAGGCTGGCAAGACCATTGCGTACACCGTTGAGGAAGATCTGTCCGAGAAACTGAAGGACATCTACACCTCCAAGGTGGACGGTTACAACATTACCAACAGCCATACTCCCGCAACCACCAGCATCTCCGGCGAGAAGTTCTGGGACGACGCTGCGAACCAGGATGGCAAGCGTCCTGAGAGCATCACCGTGAACCTGCTGGTCGTGAAGGGCGAGAACGAGTTCGAGCGGATCGACAGCAAGACCGTGACCGCCGAGGACGAGTGGAAGTACACCTTCGACAACCTGCCCGTGTATGCCAAGGGTGAGGAGATCACCTACAATGTCACCGAGGTGGCTGTGACTGGCTACAAGACGGAGTATAAAGGCAACAACATTACCAACAGCTACGAGGTTGAAAAGGTCAGCATCTCTGGTCAGAAGACCTGGGACGACCTGGACAACGTCAAGGGCTTCCGTCCTGCCTCCATTACCGTGAAGGTGATGAACGGCAACGAAGTTGTGGCGACCAAGACCGTGACCAAGGCTGATGGCTGGAAGTACACCTTCACCGACCTTGACAAGTATGCCGGCGGCGAAGAGATCAAGTACACCGTCGTTGAGGATGCAGTGGACGGCTACACCGCTACGGTGAATGACTACGACATCCACAACAAGGCCTTCCTGCCTGACATCGAAGTGATCAAGACGTCCAACGTGGCCGAAAGCGAGACCGTTGGTCTGGACGAAGTGATCGAGTACACCATCACGGTGACGAACAAGGGCAATGTGCCGTTCACGAACGTGAAGGTCGTTGACGAAATGACCAAGAACGAGTGGACGATCCCCGAGCTGCCGGTGGGCGATACGAAGACCTTCACGACGACCTACACGGTAACTTCCGACGACATCCTGAAGGGTGAAGTGCTGAACGTGGTGACGGCGAAGGGTGATCCGATCCCGGATCCCGATCCCGACAAGCCTGATTACACTCCTGAGGACGAGGACGACGAGAAGGATCCCACCGATGAGATCGACACGACGCTGGAAGTGATCAAGACGTCCAATGTGGCCGAAGGCGAGACCGTTGGTCTGGACGAAGTGATCAACTACACCATCACGGTGACGAACAAGGGCAATGTGCCGTTCACGAACGTGAAGGTCGTTGACGAAATGACCAAGAACGAGTGGACGATCCCCGAACTGCCGG